>NZ_FNMV01000005.1 GCF_900106645.1 Flavobacterium degerlachei | reverse complement strand
ATTCCGTAACTGTAAGTTCTCCTCGTTCAATTTCTTGAACAATTTGTAATTTAAAAGACATTGAGTAATCTTTTTGAGTTCGCTTAACATAGCGTATTTCTTCATGTTTTTCCATTAAGATACTTTTTGTGTATCGCTATTTCAGGACGGGACAAATTACATATAAAAAATGCTCACTAATAGTGAGCATTTTTTTTTCAATATATAACTTCAACTTTCTTCACTTTCTATTTGTTTCTACAAAAACTACTCTAATTTCTCCATATCGACATCAACTCCTAATCCATCTGCAATACTAGCTCCCAAGCGTCCATCTACCCTATAAAAATGACTTAATTGTCTGTTGATTATTTGGTTCTTTTTAGGACCTTCAATACCTGACATATGAGTAACTATATTATGTATAGTATTTTGTTGTTGCTCTGGAGTCATAATCTTAAACAAATTACCCGGTTGGGAAAAATGATCGTTTTCTCCTTCGCAGTTTCTATCATACCAGTCGGCAAAATGACTGTTCACCTCCAAAGGCGGTTCTTTATACGCTTGGTCAATTTGCATATCGTCAAAACTATTTGGGAAATAGTTTGGGTTCCCCCCGCCGTTGCCGTCCATACGCATCTGCCCGTCTCGTTCGTAATTATTAGTAGAAAAAGGACATCTATTCACTGGAATTTGTTCGTAATTAGTCCCTAAACGATACCTATGCGCATCCGGATACGACAACAAACGCCCTTGTAACATCTTATCTGGCGAATAGCCAATACCATCCACTATATGTGCAGGTGCGAATGCTGCCTGCTCGATATCTTGAAAGTAATTATGAGGATTTTGGTTCAATTCTAAAACACCCACATCTATCAACGGATAATCTGCATGAGGCCAAACCTTTGTCACGTCAAACGGGTTCAGGTAATAATCTTGGCTATTGGCATATTCTTCGGTCATAACCTGAATTTTCAAGTTCCATTGCGGAAAATTTCCAGCATCAATATTTTCCATCAGGTCACGCTGAGAAAAATCCATGTCTTTAGCTTTCATTTGAGCCGCTTCCTCATTAGTAAAATTCTTTATCCCTTGGGCAGTTTTAAAATGAAACTTCACGTAAGTACGCTGATTCGCCTCGTCTAACATCGAGTACGTATGACTTCCGTAGCCATTCATATGACGGTATCCATAAGGAGTTCCCCTATCAGACATTAATATAAGGACCTGATGTAGACTTTCTGGATTTAGTGACCAAAAGTCCCACATCATCGTTGGTGATTTCATATTGGTATGAGGATCTCTTTTTTGAGTGTGAATAAAGTCTCCAAATTTTTTGGCGTCTTTCACAAAAAAAACGGGGGTATTGTTTCCCACAAGATCCCAATTCCCATCTTCAGTATAAAATTTAATTGCAAAACCTCTGGGGTCCCGCTCAGTATCTGCAGATCCTTTTTCCCCACCTACAGTTGAAAATCGAAGCAACATTTTAGTTTCTTTACCAATTTCAGAAAACATCTTGGCTTTGGTATATTTAGTAACATCATGTGTTACGGTAAATGTTCCAAAGGCGCCAGAGCCTTTTGCATGCACGACTCTTTCCGGAATACGTTCCCTATTAAAATGAGCCATTTTCTCATGAAGAATATAGTCCTGTAACAATAGAGGTCCTCGAACACCTACAGACTGTGAGTTTTCATTTTCTACATAAGGTCTTCCTGACGCTGTGGTCAATTTTTTATGTGATTTCATAATTTACTGGTTTAAAGGTTTATGTCAAATAATTATACACTGATTATTTTTAATAAAAATGTTTCTTCTTTGCTTAAAAAACAACAATAGCTCCGCCAAGCCTTATAAAAAAAACGTAGGAATGAAAATGAAAATTTGGGGAAAACCGAGCTATTTTAACTATTTAAAACACAGACAATCAAGCATATAAAAACTTGCTGTATTAAAGTTAAAAAACTTAACTTATATACAACAAACTAATAACAAAACCTTAACAGCTTCAGAGGGATATATATCTGATATTTGCAGAGTAATAAACTGGTTATTTATTATTTGGTTTTGGTTAGTTAAAGAACTGCCGGCATTTTAGGATGCCGGCATTTTTTATTGCGCTAAATTCTTTATTTGGCTGTATTTATAAAAGACAGAACCTTAGTATTAAAAGCATTGGGTTGCTCTACATTTACCACATGACCACAGTTTTGAATTACAAATAATTTGGAGGATCTATAGTGCTTCGCCACCACAGTTCTCACTGAGGGTAAAAACATATAATCTTCTTCCCCCATTACATATAGTGTAGGAATATTCAATTCTACCTGACGAAACCATTTTAGAACAGGATTAATTTCGGCAGTGAGTTTAAACCATTTAATGAATTCTTTCTGGTATAGTTTTTTGGCCTCATTAATAAAAAGTAATCGAGATTGTTTGTGACTTTTTCTAGGCATGATAACAAAAGCAAAGAGCTTGTATAAAATCAAATAAGGCAATACGTATTTGAATATATTACCCAAACGCATCAATATTTGAGAGCGGAAATTCATTTTCAGAATAGCGCCACCAAGAATCATACTCTGCACCCTATCAGGATACATCTCAGCCAATTGCCTAATCAATATTGTTCCCATTGAAATACCCACAAAATGCGATTTCTCAATTTTAAGAAAATCCAACACTTCGAGAATATCATTGGCCAAAGCCGAAAAGGTATATTTTTGTTTAAATGCTGTTTTTATAGTGGTTTTAGATTCACCATGACCTCGTAAGTCTAACAACAACACATTATATTGTTTTTGAAAATCCCGTATTTGTTTGAACCATATAGAAGAACTACCTCCAGCTCCATGAACAAAAGTTACCCATTGGGTTGTATTCGGATTTTCGTAAACGGTATAATTAATCACTTTTTTCGGTAAAAATATAACTTAAATTTTAAATTACAATCTTAACAAATTATATTATCTACTTTATGATTGTAAATTGTAAATTTGCAGAAAAATTACAAGTTATGATTGGTTTGTTGAAAGAGAAAAATGAAATTGAAAAATTGCAACAGGAATATAAAAAATTAGCAGAAACACACTTTAATGTTGACACTAAATCCAAAACAAAAGTCCTAGAGGAAGAATTAGTTCTAGAAGAATGCGAATCATAGTTTTTTATGCAGCATTTTAAAATATTCAAACGCCTTTAGCAAGCGACTGCCGTACCAAGAAAACATTTCGCCATCAACTAAGACCGTTTGTGCTTTCTCTGTATAATTACTGATTTCATAGCCGTCTTCTTTTTTGAACGGATATGGCTCTGAAGATAGAAATACAAAATCAGGGTCGCCCTCTTCTACGATTTCCTCAATGGCAACTTCCGGGTAACGACCTTTAGTATCGTATATATTTTTGAAGTGGTTCAGCTTCAGTAACTCATTTATGAAGTTGTCTGATCCCGCGACCATATATGGTTTTTTCCAAATAAAATAAGCTACTTTTCTAACGGGAATGGCTGCCACGAAATTTTTAAAATCGCTCAAGGCAAAAGCCAATTTGCCATTCCATTTTTGTGCTTCGGTTCTGCAGTCTAGAAGTTGGCCAAAGTCAGCTATCATCTGGAAATTGTCTTCGATGGTGATGATATTAGTCACCCAAACTGGGCAAATCTCACGAAGTCTTTCTACCATTTCCTGGGTATTCTCCTCCTTATTACAAATGATAATATCGGGTTGTAATTCTTTTATCTTTCGATAATTCACCTTCTTAGTTCCACCAACACTATTCTTAGTCGATTTAAAATGATAAGGATGCACACAGAATTTAGTTATCCCAACGATTTTAGCTTCCTGACCCAAATCGTATAACAATTCAGTTTGCGAGGGAACCAATGAAATAATTCGTTTTGGCGAAGTTTCAAAAGTGTGGGATGTCCCGAGTTGATCTGTTAAGGTTTTTTGTTTCAAAAGTGAAAAATTTAAATTGTTTAAGGTTTGAAAAGGTTTAAAGTTTGAAAAAGTTTAAAGTTTATCCGCAAAGGGCACTAAGTTTTTTTTCGCAAAGCTTAATGAAACTTAATCTCTTAATGGTTCAAAATAAACATCAAATTTAAATGCTTAAACCATTTAGGAATTAAGAAAAATTAAGGCTTATTGTCTTTATTCAGAAAGGTCACTAAGCTTTTGTTTCAGGTTAAAAGTTTAAAAAAGTTTAAAGTTTATCCGCAAAGGGCACTAAGTTTTTTTTCGCAAAGCTTAATGAAACTTAATCTCTTAATGATTCAAAGTAAACATCAAATTTAAATGCTTAAACCATTTAGGAATTAAGTAAAATTAAGGTTTATTGCCTTTATTCAGAAAGGTCGCTAAGTTTTTGCTTCAGGTTTAAAGTTTGAAAAAGTTTAAAGTTTAACTGCAAAGGGCGCTGATTTTCTTTCGCAAAGCTTAATAAAACTTAATCTCTTAATGGTTCAAATTAAACATCAAATTTAAATGCTTAAACCATTTAGGAATTAAGAAAAATTAAGCCTTATTGTCTTTATTCAGAAAGGTCACTAAGCTTTTGTTTCAGGTTAAAAGTTTAAAAAAGTTTAAAGTTTAACCGCAAAGGGCGCTGATTTTTTTTCGCAAAGCTTAATGAAACTTAATCTCTTAATGGTTCAAATTAAACATCAAATTTAAATGCTTACACCATTTAGGAATTAAGAAAAATTAAGGCTTATTGTCTTTATTCAGAAAGGTGACTAAGCTTTTGTTTCAGGTTAAAAGTTTAAAAAAGTTTAAAGTTTAACCGCAAAGGGCGCTGATTTTTTTTCGCAAAGCTTAATGAAACTTAATCTCTTAATGGTTCAAGAATACACAAGGTTATTACTTTTAATCAGTGCAATTCGTGTTTTAATTTTTACACACAATACAAAAAACTTTAAACCTTAAACAGCTTTTACACTTGAAACGAACTATTTAAACTTCGAATTAACTATTCCCTCCATCTCCTGTTGCATTTTCAAAGCTTCCGCTCTTGCCTTTTCGGCATAATCAGTTCCTTTTGATGCATAGATGATTCCTCTTGAAGAATTAATCAGTAATCCGATATTATCATTCATTCCGTATTTACACACTTCAGAAAGACTTCCTCCCTGCGCTCCTACTCCAGGAACTAATATGAAACTGTCTGGAATAATTTTACGGATTTCTGTGAAGTATTCTGCTTTTGTAGCACCTACCACATACATCAGATTTTCACTGTTTTTCCAAGTCTTAGAGGTTTCTAGCACTTGTTTGTACAGTTCTTTTCCGTCCAATAATAAAGTTTGAAAATCAAAAGCACCTTCGTTTGACGTTAAAGCCAACATGATAGTATGTTTATTTTCGAACGCTAAGAAAGGTTCAACCGAGTCTTTTCCCATATAAGGAGCAACGGTCACACTGTCAAAGTTTAAATCTTCAAAAAAAGCTTTGGCATACATTGATGACGTATTGCCTATATCGCCACGTTTTGCATCGGCAATAGTAAAGATATCAGGATAATTATCGTTGATGTAATTGATAGTTTTTTGTAACGACATCCATCCTTTAATCCCATACGCTTCAAAAAAAGCGATATTGGGTTTGTAGGCAACACATAAATCGTGTGTGGCGTCGATGATTGCTTTATTAAATTCGAAAATGGGATCTTCAAGTTCTAATAAATGGGAAGGGATTTTATCTAAATCAACATCTAGGCCTACAGCCAAAAATGATTTCTTGATTTTGATTTGCTCGATTAGTTGTTGTGTAGTCAATTTTGTTGGGTGTTAGGTGTTGGGTGTTAGCTGAGTGTTGGGTTTTAGACCTTAGAATCAACATATTTTTTCAAAGATTGAATTCTTTTTTGAATAACATTAAGCTCGGTGATAATTTCCAAGTGTAAAGTTACATCCACGAAGCCTATCTCTTTAGCAATTTCAATTTGTGTCTCTAGTTCAAAGGCCGAACCTAAACTTATTTGTAAAAATCTAGAAAAGACTTTTTGAGACGTTCTAGAACAACCTTCTGCTATATTTGAAGGAATTGAAACTGCGCATCTATTAATTTGCGACACCAATCCATATTTTTCTTCTTTAGGAAACGTACTGGTAATTATGTATATTTTTTTAACAAATAAAACAGAACTTTGCCAAACTTCTAAATCCCTAAAGTTTCTCATATATTTTAGTTTTACAAAAACCTATAACCTAAAACCCAAAACCAATTTAAAAAACCTCACTTGCTTCTTTCAGTTTCTCCATGTTATTCACTAATGCAAGTTCATCAACAATTTTCTGGATATCACCATTCATGATGTTTCCTAGATCGTAAAGTGTCAAACCAACTCTGTGATCAGTCACACGACCTTGCGCGTAGTTGTAAGTACGTATTTTATTAGAACGGTCACCAGAACTTACTTGAGACGTACGTTTAGTAGCATCTTCAGCTTGTTTCTTGGCTAATTCCTGCTCGTATAAACGAGAACGCAATACACCAAAGGCTTTGTCCTTATTCTTATGTTGTGATTTTTGATCCTGACATTGCGCTACTAAACCAGTTGGAATATGCGTTAAACGCACTGCTGATTTCGTAGTATTTACAGATTGTCCACCTGGTCCAGAAGAACAGAAAAAATCCACACGAACATCGTTCATATCAATTTGAACATCAAATTCCTCTGCTTCCGGAAGCACCATAACAGTCGCTGCCGAGGTGTGAACACGTCCTTGCGTTTCCGTTTGAGGAACACGTTGCACACGGTGTACACCCGCTTCAAATTTCAAAGTTCCGTAAACATCTTCACCGCTAACTTCAAAAATCACCTCTTTAAAACCACCAGAAGTTCCTTCATTCATATCAACAACCGATGTTCTCCAACCTCTATTTTCACAATATTTAGTGTACATACGGAACAAATCCCCTGCAAAAATACTCGCTTCATCCCCACCGGTACCGGCACGAATCTCCACCATTACATTTTTAGCATCTTCAGGATCTTTCGGGATCAACATAAATTTGATTTCTTCCTCTAGTTCCGGTAATCTTTCCTTTGCCTCTTCTAGTTGCATTTTGGCCATTTCGGTCATATCAGCATCACTATTGTCGGCTATAATTTCGTTTGCTTCTTCAATATTAGCCATGATAAGCACGTATTCATCGCGCTTTTCTGCTAATGCTTTCAAAGTTTTATACTCTTGATTCAATTGCACATAACGCTTCTGATCAGAGATTACATCCGGCTGGATGATCAAATCCGATATCTCATCGAAACGCTGTTTTACTATTTGAAGTCTATCTAACATAATCTTAGTCCTTTATTTGGAGTGCAAAATTACGAAAAAGTATTCACTTTCCAATATTCCCTTTTTGCTAATTCCTTGCTAAGAAAAACTTTTACCTATATAAGACAAAGCATCATCCGTAAGAGCACAAAAAATGTCTATAAATCTTTAATTTTTTTAGGAGCTATTTCCTGCTATCCGCTTTATTCCCGATAATAAAAACTACGGCTAAAAAAAAGCCTTGTTTTTCTAGAACGGGAGATGCCGCTGCAATCAGGGCTAAAAAATCAGTACATAAAAACTCCCTTTGAGGTTTCCCGTAAAGTTCTTGTGTAAAAACAAATTACATTTGGGAAGCTGAATTTATTTAATCAGTATTTTCGGTAGAAAGTTATATATTTGGTAATAAACAAAACCAGAAGTTTATCAGACAAAGCAACCCCATTTAGGGATGATAGGTCTGATAACGTCAGGCCTATTCGCAAGTTACCGGCAAGGCGAAAAAAATCGTAGATAACAACCAAAGAAATATAATGATTACAACACTAAAAATTAAATTTGACAATTGTTATGGAATTAAAAGTCTTTCCCACGCATTTGACTTCTCTGTAAAAAAAGTCTTTTCAATTTATGCGCCAAATGGTACAATGAAAACATCATTTGCAAAAACTTGCAAAGACTATAGCGCAAATAAAACTACAAGCGACATTATTTTTCCCGAAAGAGTAACTATACGTGAAATAAAAAATGAACTAGATATTGATATTTCAGCACAACAAATATTCGTTATTGAACCCTATTTAGAAAAATACAAATCAGATAAACTTTCTACTTTACTTGTAAATAGAGCACTTAAAGATAGATACGAAGAAATTTTAGAAGCTATCGATAAGGAAAAAAATAATTTAATTTCCAAACTTAAACAATTATCTGGTTTAACAAGTCGTGGAAATCCAATTGAAAATGAATTGTCGAAAGTATTTGGTAATAAATCTTTTTTTGACATTTTGCTTGACCTTGAAAATTTTGTTGCTGAAAATACTGAACATAAATTTTCAGCTATAACTTACAATAAAATATTTGAAGAAAAAGTAGTTGCGTTTTTAAACACAAAAGACTTTAAAAAGCAAATCCAAGAATACATTGAAAGATATAATACTCTTATTGAATCTTCGAAATACCTAAAAAAAGGTTTTAACCATTCTAATGTTTCAGAAATTCAAAAGAACTTAAAATCAAATGGCTTTTTTGAAGCCCAGCATTCTGTAAACTTATTTAACGGAACTTCTAATGACATAATTACAAGCGAAGTAGATTTACAAGAAATTATTTCAAAAGAAATGGAAACAGTTTTAAGTGATGCTGATATACAAAAAAAGTTTAATGATATTGATAGTAAACTTTCAAATGCTCAATTAAGAGAGTTTAGAGAATATCTTTTTGACAATAAAGATATTCTTCCTGAGTTAAGCAATTTAGAAAAATTTAAAAAGGATATTTGGACTTCATATTTTATTGACCAAAAGGATTTATATAATAGGTTAATTGAAGAATACAAAAAAGGTAGAGAAGAAATTGAAGCTATAATAATACAAGCAAAAGCAGAAGCTACAGATTGGAAAGATGTTATAAATATTTTTAACAAACGCTTTTCTGTTCCTTTTAAGTTAGAAATGAGAAATCAAGATGATGTAATTTTAAAAAGTGAAACACCCAACTTGAATTTTATTTTTTCTGATGATGATGCATTGCATCAAGAAAAAAATATAGAAGAACCTGAATTAATGAAAGTATTGAGCCAAGGAGAAAGAAGAGCTCTTTATATTTTGCACATAATTTTTGAAGTTAGAGCTAGAAAAAATGCTAATCAAGAAACAATTTTTATTGTTGACGATATTGCTGATTCATTTGATTACAAGAATAAATATGCAATAATTGAATACCTAAAAGAAATTTCAGAAGAACCACTTTTTTACCAAATAATTTTGACTCATAATTTTGATTTTCATCGTACAATTACTAGTCGATTAAATATGGGAAGAAATAATAAGCTTAATACAATAAGAACAACAACGGGAATTAATTTGGTTACAGAAAAATATCAGAATAATCCATTTAGTTATTGGAAAGATAATTTACATACAAACAGTGAAATGCTTATTGCATCAATTCCTTTTGTTCGCAACATTGCTGAATATTCTGGTCAAGATAATATATTTTCTAATCTAACTTCTTTATTACATTTTAAAAGTAATACAAGTACAATAACTATTGCTGCATTAGAAACAAATCTCAAAACTATTTTAATAGATAAAGCAACATTAAGTTTAGCTTCTCCAGGAAATCTTGTAATTGATGTTATTTATAATTCTGCTAACATAATTTTAGGTACAGTAAATCAAAATATTGATTTAGAAAACAAAATTGTTTTAGCAATTGCAATCAGACTTAAAGCAGAAGAGTTTATGGTAGCTAAAATTAATGATAATGTGTTTTGGAATGGTATTACAACTAATCAAACGTATGCTTTAATTCAACGATTCAAAAATGACTTTACTGGCGAAACTGCAAACATTGAAATATTAGAACAAGTAAATCTAATGACGCCCGAAAACATTCATTTAAATTCGTTTATGTATGAGCCAATACTTGATATGTCAAACGAGCATTTAAAACAATTATATCAAGCCGTTAGAGACACTCTAATCTAAAATAAGCCCAGCCGGTAACAGCTGTTCCTATGTAAAGCATCATTAAGTTATTAACAACTTTTAAGAGGGTTATATGTAGGGCATTTTTCGATTACGAATTCCGTTCCAGCGGCTTGTTGGAAAAGTTGGAAACAACTTTTTGTCCGCTGAAAGCTTTGGACTGAAAAAGTTATTCTAACTTTTTCAATGATGCCAAGAACTCATTTCTCTTTTATTTCATAATATTTCTTTTTATAATCTTAAAGCTCACGCTCCTATATGTGGTCTGCTTATGGCAGCCACCAGCATCGGTATGATTGTAAGAATAAATAAAATAGCTACCTGCTTTGAGATGTGGATTCATTTTACAGAACCACCACAGCTGTTTTGTAGTCTATTTTTCTTGTATGGTTGAGTTTATTAAGAAGGTTATTTTTATTGTATTATTGGTACTAAGTTTCTGTTGATTTGATAGGGTGTTTCTGTTTTGATGACCGAAAGAATTCTTCTGGCCATTTTATGGGCCACTTTTATAATGACACTCTTGACGTTTTTACCTTGATGTTTTCGGTAATAATTTTGCATTTCGGTATCTTTTCTAATGGCTATCCATGCCGCTTCGACTAAATAACTGCGTAATTGTGAGCGACTCCTCGGTGTGATTCCTAAACACTTTTCTGATCCTCCGCTATTATAGATTCCAGGTACTAATCCGATGAAGGAACTAAATTGGCCTTCATTATTAAATCGGCGTAAATCTCCACATTCGGCCAAGATTACACTCGCTAAATACCCTCCTATTCCAGGAATACTTTTCAAAAGATTGTAATCTTTCTTATTGTTTTTTCTACAATAAGCACGCATTTGATTAGCAATTTCTAAGTATTCTGATTTGATAAACTTGAACATTCGTATTTTTCCTTGCAAGGCTAAATCGCCACAAGAAGTGCTAAATTTTATTTCTTCTAACCACGCAATAAAAGCTATAGTCCAATTTGAATTATCAAACTCTTCGGGAATTTTAATACCATGAAACAGCAACATACTTTTGATATGTGATTTGGTTTGTCGCAGTTTCTTTGTGACTTGGGTTCTATGGCGAGCCAAAGTCATAAATTGTTCGTGTTCTTCAGTTGGAATAAAAATTCCTTTAAGAACACCTGATTTTAATTGATTGGACAAGTTTTTGGAATCTAAGGCATCTGTTTTTTGATATCGCTCTTTATCTCCTGTCTTCACATCTGAGGGATTAACAACTAAAACATTCCAACCCAAGTTTAAAAAATATCGTGCTGCGGAGAATCCACAACAACCCGCTTCATAAACTAAATCTACAGCATGATTTGGAAATGTTCGCTCCACATATTGGTACAAATCCTCAGCATTAGAAGGCATCGAATAGGTCTTGTGAAAAAATAAATCTGTTTGGATAGAAACTGTCCAGCTTTTTTTGTGAATATCTAAACCAATGAATATCTTTGGAATAGAAAAGGCGTCTTGTAATTGCATAATCTTCGTTTTTAGTACTCTCAAAGTTATGCTTTTACATAGATGCTTTGATATAGCTGGAATTTAGTGGAATTGTCGTTTCGCATCAAGTTTTCGTTAAGCCGAAAATTGAGCGGTTACGAACTTCCAGCCATCTCAAAGTAGCAAAACGTTAGCGGTCCCCGCTGCCGTACAAACCCTTTCATGTGGTTCGCATATTTAAAATAATATTTCTAAATCTGGTACTCCTTTACAACAACTACCCATTTTAATTTATATCACAATTGTAACGTTTTACAAAGCGGCAATACTAACAGAAATTAAAACCTAATAAACATGAGAAAACAATTCAAATTCCTTGTCCTCTTATCATTCATCGCAATAACTTTTAGTTCATGTTCTACTGCAAAGCTGACCACTTTGACAAACGGGAAACAAATTGACAATCGCTTAGTAGGAGTTTGGAAAGGCTCAGAAACCGGTCAACAACTTGCTGATGTTAACAAGGAATGGGAAATGGAACGCAATTCTGATGGAACCTTCAACTTGAAATTCAAAACCATCTCAGAGGGAATTACAGACGAATTTGAAGAAGCAGGAAACTGGTGGGTAAAAGGAAGTACCTTTTATGAATACCACACAGACTCAGATAATACAGACACTTATAAATATACGGCTTTAAAAAAAGAGCAAGTCAAATTCAAAATGCTAAGCTCAGAAGTCAATTTTGAAGAAGGAAACTACACTTTTATTGATACAAAAATTTCAAAAGAAATCCCTAAGAGTTCAAAAAAAGATGGTTTGTCTTTTGAAACAGCGATAAAAGTAAAAGATGTAAAAGAAGAATATATATACGTCCGAAACAATTGTGAAAATTGCCAAATGTTAGGTCAGTCTCTTTTGCAACACGAAGGAAAAGCATACGATAAGTTAAAATTAAAAAAAGCTAACGGAGAAGAAATATCGTTTTACTTTGATATCTCTTCCTTTTTTGGGAAATTTTAAAAAAATTAGCACTCTTATTGCACGACTACCAATTTTAATTAATACCACAATCGTAACATTTACAATTCAGCACTTTGAATAAATTGCAATAATTAGGAGTACTTCGCAAGAGCGGCGTGATTTACAGTGTTCTTGCTGTGGTTCTTATGAAAACAAAACGGATTTACTAGCCCTGATGGAAGCGGCATCTCCCGATTTAGAAAAACAAGGCTTTTTTAGCCGTAGTTTTTATTATCGGGAATACAGCGGACAGCAGGACAGGACGGCCTTGAAAACAAAATTCGTTCTGCTCCTAAAAAACAGTACAAACTCCCCCTACATATTATAAACAAGTCGCGACATCAAAATATAATCGCAATCTTTCTACGAAATCTCCCGACTTTCCAACCATTCCCATAATCAACAAACAGAGGTGAAAAAAGCTAACTCAATTTAGAGCGGCTATTACTTTATATGATACTGTAGGCAGTAGTAATCAATTGATTTTTATTTTAAAAACAGTCTTTTTTATATATCTACAAACTATACAAATATTCGCCTCAATAGATTACGCTTATAACAAAATAAACCATAAAGATTAATTTTTGTAATTTGTAGAATAGAATTTAGCTAACTTTACTATGAAAACAAAACCTGTAATCTATAAAAATTTAAATATGGAAAATAATAACAATGCAGATCCGTCAAACGGTCAAGGTAAATGCCCAGTAAATCACGATCAGCTTCCATTAAATGGAGCTGCTCCTATTGTTGAAGCAAACCAAGATCCATCAGCTGGTAAATGTCCAGTGATGCATGGCGCAAATACATCGACCAAAGAAAATGTTATGAAGTGGTGGCCTAATGCACTTAACTTAGATATATTGAGTCAACATGATACTAAAACAAATCCTTTAGGGGAAGCGTTTAATTATCACGAAGAACTTAAGAAATTAGACATTGAAGCATTAAAAAAAGACATGCATGCTTTAATGACGGATAGCCAAGAATGGTGGCCCGCAGATTGGGGTCATTACGGAGGTTTAATGATACGATTGTCATGGCACTCTGCTGGATCGTACCGTCTTTCTGATGGTCGTGGTGGTGGTGGTTCTGGTAATCAGCGTTTTGCACCTTTAAATTCTTGGCCAGACAATGTTAGTTTAGACAAAGCAAGAAGATTGCTGTGGCCTATCAAGAAAAAATACGGTAATAAAGTGAGTTGGGCTGATTTAATTGTTCTAGCAGGAACAATTGCTTATGCTGACATGGGATTAAAAACCTTTGGATTTGCTTTTGGACGTGAAGATATTTGGCACCCAGAAATAGATACGTATTGGGGAGCTGAAAAAGAATGGTTAGCACCAAGTGACGAACGTTATGCTAATGTAGAAGATCCTAAAACTATGGAAAACCCTTTAGCTGCCGTACAAATGGGGCTAATTTATGTGAATCCAGAAGGAGTTAACGGAAAACCAGATCCTTTAAAAACAGCTGCTCAAGTACGTGAAACTTTTGAACGTATGGCTATGAATGATGAAGAAACAGTTGCTTTAACTGCAGGTGGACATACAGTAGGTAAAACTCACGGAAATGGTGATGCCAGTATTTTAGGACCCGAACCTGAATCAGCTGGTGTAGAAGAACAAGGATTTGGATGGCACAACCCTAATAAATCAGGTAAAGGTCGCTATACGGTAACAAGTGGACTTGAAGGTGCATGGACAACAAACCCTACTAAATGGGACAATGGATATTTTCAGATGTTATTTAATCATGAATGGCAGTCTGTCAAAAGTCCTGCAGGTGCATTTCAATGGGAACCCGTAAGCATTAAAGAAGAAGACAGACCGGTAGATGTTGAGGATCCAAGTATTCATCAAAACCCAATGATGACGGATGCTGATATGGCTATGAAAGTAGATCCTATTTACAAGGAAATTTCATTGAAATTCATGAACGACCACGAATATTTTTCAGATACATTTGCTCGCGCTTGGTTTAAGTTAACGCATAGAGATATGGGTCCAAAAGCAAATTACTTTGGTCCAGATGTACCTCAAGAAGACTTAATTTGGCAAGATCCAATTCCAGCTGGAACTACAGGATACGACGTAGCTGCAGTAAAAAGCAAAATTGCTGCATCAGGATTATCTATTGCTGAAATGGTAAATACCGCTTGGGATAGTGCACGTACTTTCCGTGGATCGGATATGCGTGGTGGAGCAAATGGTGCTCGTATTCGTTTAGCTCCCCAAAAAGATTGGGAAGGAAATGAACCACAACGTTTGGCATATGTTTTATCTGTTCTTGAGCCTATTGCTGCTGAGTTTGGTATTAGTATCGCTGATACCATTGTTTTAGCAGGTAATCTTGGTATAGAACAGGCTGCTAAAGCTGCAGGATTTGGTGTTACTGTTCCGTTTTCAGCAGGTCGTGGAGATGCAACTGATGAAATGACAGATGCAGAATCATTTGAACCATTAGAGCCTTTAGCTGATGGTTACCGTAACTATAGCAAAAAAGAATATGTTGTAAGTTCAGAAGAATTAATGCTTGACCGCACTCAATTAATGGGATTAACAGCTCCAGAAATGACGGTTCTTGTGGGTGGTATGAGAATGCTGGGTACAAATTATGGTAATACAAAACATGGTGTATTCACCAATACAATAGGTGCTTTGACTAACGATTTCTTTGTCAACCTAACTGATATGGGGAATACTTGGAAACCTACAGAAAAAGGACTTTACGATATTTGTGACCGAAAAACGGGAGTAGTAAAATGGACTGCAACTCGTATGGATTTAGTATTTGGTTCTAATTCTATTTTACGCTCGTACTCCGAAGTTTACGCACAAGACGACAACAAAGAAAAGTTTGTAATCGACTTTGTAAAAGCTTGGGCAAAAGTAATGAATGCTGATAGATTCGATTTAAAATAAGTTACAGTACTTCAGCAAAATAATACAAGCAATAGCGGTTTCGGTTCTTATCGAAACCGCTATTTTATTTATTGCTATTTTGCTTAATTGAGAAAACAGTCGTTCAAAATCTACTACTACAGTTTTCCCAAATAGTAATTAGCAATTACAACCCGAGCGTTAGCGAACAGACGAAGAAAATCACAGCAATTGTTTTATTTACCAGATCGTTCAGAAACACACAATTATTAGCGCAGTTTTGTAAACTTTACCCACAAAGATGGGCAACCAAAACAATGGACAACTGTCCGTAATTCCACAGTGATTTTATTTTTTGTTTAATTATTTGTTAAAAAGGATAAACAATTGTTTTTAATATGTATATTTGATTAGGTTTAACAATTTTAACATAAAACATTGACTATGAAATTAGTAAAAAAAATTAGCGCATTTGTATTATTAGGAATGATAACTATTTCTTGTGGACAAAAAAAAGAAGCTGAATCTACAGAAATGATTGACTCTACTGCAGTAGCAATGGATACTATCGCTGTAGTGGAAACACCAAACATTGTAGGTGTAGCCGCAGGAAATGCAGATTTCTCAACATTAGTTACTGCTGTAACAGCAGCGGGATTAGTTGAAACGTTGAGTAGCGAAGGACCTTTTACGGTTTTCGCACCAAATAACGCAGCATTTGCAAAACTTCCAGCAGGAGCTTTAGATGATTTACTGAAACCGGAAAATTTAGACAAATTGAAAGCGATTTTGACGTATCATGTGGTATCAGGGAAATTTGACGCTGCAACAGTGATCGATGCAATAAACAAAAATAACGGAAAGTACAGCGTTACAACTGTTCAAGGCGGTACTATCGTGCTAAGCTTGAAAGACGGGAAAGTAATTTTGACAGACGCAAACGGAGGGACTTCAACAGTTGTTCTTGCTGATGTGGCGGCTTCTAACGGAGTTATTCATGCAATTGACTCTGTGGTTATGCCTAAATAAGGTTTTAATTCATCTTAATTTTAAGAACCGTTGCATAATTGCAACGGTTTTTTTTTATGGATTAATGCCTACAACTTCATTTCTCCCAACACAATATTGTCCTTAACTAACTTTGCACCTAAATCATATTTTCCTTTACTATAAAACGAGAATGAAAAATAGATTTTGAAAAACTAAAAAACACCCATCCACTCGTTAAATATCATTAGGCTAATACAAAATGACATTGTCATTTCGACAAAGGAGACCCGAGCGTTAGCGAACGGGACGAAGTAAATCACAGCAATTGTTTTATTTACCAGATCGTTCAGAAATGCACAATTATTAGTGCAATTTTGTAAACTGTGAACCTGCCCAAAACGATAATCAAATAAAAATATTGACCAACTGGATAGGATTACTTAGCACCAATTATTATATCGAATTTTATATAATAATTAAATTAAACCCTTAAACCTTATTGTTTTAAAAAATTTATCTTACTGACTGCCAACTTAAACATAATTCACATCTACATTTTTGCTACCTTCCCAAAAAATATGAATAATGCAATACAGCCATTATATACTTGTTGTTAAAGTCTTATTCGTAAAAATTAACAGCATTATTTAAATAAAGGAAATATGATTACATTTATTGTAGCAATGATTTTATTGCTTTTAGGATATCTAACTTACGGGAAATTTGTTGACAAAACCTTCAAATCTGATCCTAATAAACCAACACCCGCAAATACCCTTACCGACGGTGTTGATTTCGTTCCTATGAACAGTAACAAAAATGCGTTTATCCAAATTTTAAACATAGCAGGTGTTGGCCCTATTTTTGGTCCAATCTTGGGAGCACTTTACGGTCCTTCTGCTTTTCTATGGATTGTTTTCGGATCCATATTTGCCGGCGGAGTTCATGATTATCTTACTGGTATGATTTCGTTGCGATATGGCGGTGCTCATTTACCGGCTTTGGCTTCTCGGTTTTTAGGAAAATCATTCAGTCATGTCGTTAACTTTTTCACTCTTTTGCTACTTCTTTTAGTGGGAACCGTATTTGTTTCCGCCCCAGCAAAAATGATTAACGAACTAATTGGCAATGACACAAGTGTGCTTACCATAATTGTATTTTGCATATTTCTCTATTATATCATCGCCACCGTTTTACCTATTGACAAAGTAATTGGAAAAATATACCCTGTACTAGGTTTTTTACTTTTAGTGAGTGCCGTAGGAATTTGCATTGGTATGTTTATGTATGGAAACCCTATACCTGAATTGACTTTAGAAAATTTACATCCAAAAGGAATTCCTTATTATCCAGTAATATTCTTAACCATTTCCTGTGGAGCCCTATCTGGATTTCATGCCACTCAATCACCCATTATTTCCCGCACCATCAATAATGAAAAAGATGGCCGAAAAATATTCTACGGAATGATGATCCTAGAAGCAGTTATTGCAATGATTTGGGCCGCTGCTGCCATGAGTTTGATGAATGGTGACGACCTTAGTGTGCTTTTGGAAAACGGAGGCCCTGCTGCTGTAGTTAATAAAATTGCTATTGTATTCTTAGGAACTGTTGGTGGAACTATCGCTGTATTGGGTGTTATTGTATTGCCTATTACTTCTGGTGACACTTCGTTTAGAGCGGCTAGAATGATAATTGCTGATTATCTAAATATTGATCAAAAGGCTTTGAAAAACCGTTTTATGGTTGCTATTCCACTATTTGTGATCTCTTATATTCTTACCAATATGGATTTCCAATTGTTATGGAGGTATTTTTCTTGGGCAAATCAAATCACTGCGGCAATCGCACTATGGATTGGAGCGGTTTATTTGTTCCAAAAGAAAACACATTATATCATTGCATTGGCTCCGGCTTTCTTTATTACATCTGTAGTGGGTTCTTACCTTTTTTATGATCCAACCATTGGTTTTGGTT
This sequence comes from Flavobacterium degerlachei, assembly GCF_900106645.1. Classification (GTDB taxonomy): domain Bacteria; phylum Bacteroidota; class Bacteroidia; order Flavobacteriales; family Flavobacteriaceae; genus Flavobacterium; species Flavobacterium degerlachei. The sequence continues at coordinate 225,021 of NZ_FNMV01000005.1, read as the reverse complement.
TAGAGGTGATGACTTCAAATTTGATTGGAATTGCAATTTCAATTGCGCTGACAATCCTGTTTTTTATTGTAATGAAAAAGAGAAAAGAGATTATAGAATAGCCCATTGATTTAAATTGAAAATGGTTGACAGACCAAATAAATATCAAGAAACTACAACCCCAAAAAAGTTGTAGTTTTTTAGTTTAAAGGACATTGGTTACGTGTAAAAACATAAATTCGGTAAAAGGAATGCATCTTGTTTTTCGCGGAAATACATAATCGATATTAAATAATCCCTAATTAAAAAAATCATTAACTTAGTCTCAAAATATATTTTTCTCCAAATGATAAAACACTTGAAAAGAATAACATTAATATTATTGTTGCTTACTAGTTTTAAAGGCTTTTCTTGTGATTGTAGTACGGTTAACAATGCCCTTGAATTTTATTCTTCGAAATATGTTTTTGAAGGAAAAATAGTTTCCAAAGTTTATGCTGCAGACAGCCTAACGTATAAAGTAACATTTGACATTTCGAAACATTATAAAAATGGAGATACACCTAAAACACTGTCATTTGATTTAAAATCCGAAGCAGAATTTAGTAAACGTTGGTCTTCTTGCGATTGGACAGCTAAAAAAAATGAAAGATGGATTGTATATGCATATGAAAATAATGGGCAACTAACTTTTAGTGGTATGTGTTCTAATTCTAGAGCTATTACTAATTTACCAATTCAATTTCAAGAACAGAAAATGTTAGACAATGGGAATTCATTTAAAATTGAAGATTACATTTATCAATTTGAAAATGATTTCAATTATTGTAAAAATATCACAGACATTAACGCTGTTTTAGAGAAAGGAAAAATAAAAGTTTATATAAAACCATTCACAAGTTTGATTCTTCACATTGGCTCTGATGGAAACCTAAAATCTGTAAATATTACTAAAGAATTAATGTCATTATATGATTCCATTTATGGTTTAAGAAAAGAGCTTACATATACAAATTACATACCTATCACTGACTTTGAAAAAGATGCAATTGAACTAATAAGTCAGGTGAAAAAATGGGAAATTAAAAAACATAACCAGACAAAAGTAAATGTTGCTTACTTAAAGAGTATATGGGTCAACTATGATACAAAAACAAATAAGTGGAGTTATGAACTTTAAAGCATAACTGCAAGCCGTTGCGAGTACAACGTAATTATGTTTGCGCTAAATAATACTGACTTTGTCATTTCGACCATGGGAAGAAATCACGTAAAGAAAGTAACTAATGTGATTTCTCCTTCGTCGAAATGACAAATAAACAAACTCGATGTAATTGCTTTCGTCCCTTCGACCAGCCAGTTCCTTGCAACGACTTATTCCACTTTCTGGTGGTCGTTCATAACTCCTGAAGATTTATTTTTAATACCAACTTCTAAATTCCTAATTTGCGGCTTCAAATCAAAAGCATAAAATGAAGGTCTGTATTGCCGAGAAACCAAGTGTAGCACGTGAAATCGCATCCGTTTTAGGAGCCAATACCAAACGGGATGGGTATTATGAAGGCAACGGCTATGCTGTAACCTACACCTTCGGGCATTTATGTACCTTAAAAGAACCTAACGATTACAAACCCTACTGGAAAAGCTGGGATTTGAACAATCTACCTATGCTTCCCGAAAAATTTGAAACTAAAGTCGTGGAGAATTCGGGTATTCAAAAGCAGTTCAAAATTATAAAAGGTTTATTTGACCAAGCCACTTTGGTCATCAACTGCGGGGATGCTGGACAAGAAGGAGAACTCATTCAGCGCTGGGTCATGAATGAAGCCAACTATAAAGGTGAGGTACAACGATTATGGATTTCTTCCTTAACCACCGAAGCCATCAGAGAAGGTTTTGATAACTTAAAACCATCTGCTAACTACGATAATTTATACTACGCCGGATTTTCCAGAGCCATTGGTGACTGGTTATTGGGTATGAATGCCACCCGTTTGTACACCGTAAAACATGGTGGTTACAAACAAGTATTGTCTATCGGGCGCGTGCAAACACCTACTTTAGCGATGGTGGTCGATCGTTTTAAAGAAATTGAAAATTTTAAACCGCAGCCTTATTGGGAGCTGCAAACTTTATATAGAGAAACACTTTTTAGCTATGAAGAAGGCCGCTTTTTGAAAAAAGAAGACGGAGAACTTTTGGCCAATAAAGTCCAAGAAAGTGATTTCGAAATTGTTTCTATTGAAAGAAAAAACGGCAATGAGTTTGCTCCAAAGTTGTTTGACTTAACAGGCTTGCAAGTATATTGCAATACCAAGTTTGGGTTTTCAGCAGATGAAACACTTAAAATTGTCCAAACCTTATATGAACAAAAAGTAGTGACCTACCCTAGAGTAGATACCACTTTTTTACCAAATGACATTTATCCAAAAGTACCTGGGATTCTTCAAAATCTTACCAATTATGCTACGCTGACTGAACCGCTTTTAGGCAAAAAGATTAAAAAATCGACTAAGGTTTTTAATGATAAAAAAGTAACCGATCACCACGCTATTATCCCAACAGGAATACAAAGTAACTTACAACACAATCAGCAGCAAGTCTATGACATCATTACAAAGCGATTTATTGCAGTATTTTATGATGATTGTTTGGTTGCCAATACTACAGTAATAGGAAAAGCAGCTGATGTCGCCTTTAAAACTACGGGAAAAGAAATCCTGAAAAAAGGATGGCGCATCGTTTTTGAGAACCCAAACGCCAAGGAAAAAGAAGCCGATATATTACCAAGTTTTGTTAAAGGCGAAAAAGGACCTCATCAACCCTCCTTTTTAGAAAAGGAAACCAAACCACCCAATCAGTTTACTGAGGCAACCTTATTGCGTGCTATGGAAACTGCTGGTAAACAGGTCGATGACGAAGATTTACGTGAATTAATGAAAGAAAACGGTATTGGACGTCCATCAACACGAGCCAATATTATAGAAACGCTGTTTAAGCGCCAATACATCGTAAGAAACAAAAAGCAAGTATTACCAACACCTACAGGAATTCAATTAATTGACACTATTCAAAATGAAATGGTAAAGTCGGCTGAATTGACTGGTTCCTGGGAAAAGCAGTTGAAAGATATTGAAAAAGGAACTTTTACTGCCGCCGCTTTCATCAATAACATGAAACGTATGGTAGATGCTTTAGTGTACGAAGTGCGAAGTGAAACCAAACGCGCGAACATTTCGCATGAAGGTACTGTACAAAAACAAGTCGCTACTGTTGTAAAAAAGAAAGCCGCAGGAATCTCAGCAGAAACTTGTCCGAAATGTAAAAAAGCAACGCTACTAAAAGGGAAATCAGCCTATGGTTGCGCTGATTACAAAGCAGGTTGTGACTTTGTTTTACCCTTTACTTTTGCAGATAAAAAAATATCAGAGAACCAATACCTCCGATTGCTTCAAAAAGGGTCTACAGTAAACCTAAAAGACTTTAAAACCGAAGCTGGAACCGTGGAAGGTTTGCTGCGTTTTGATGAAAATTTCAAGCTAAAATTAGAAGCTAAAAAAACAGCGACTCCTACCCCATCAGTAGAAAAGAAAGCAGCTTCGGATGCATTAGCCTGCCCAAAATGTCAAAAAGGAACCGTTATGAAAGGGAATACTGCTTACGGTTGCAGCGACTACAAATCAGGCTGTGATTTTAAAGTGTCTTTTGATGTTGTTCGAGCGAAACTAAAAGAGCAGAAACCTACCAAAGAACTGGTTTATTCTATTTTAAAAGAAGACATTTAATACTGTTCATACCATTTTTAGGATTAATCCGCTAGCTGAGTTCTATTGTTCCATGTGCAACTAACTATACTATTTTAGATACCGAAAAACTATGGCCGAAAAGCCTTCCTTTTCAAAATCGGGCGATATCACTTTTATCTCGGTTAGTTGTTTATATTTTTCATAATTTTGTACCTGTTAAACAAACAATAATCTCAAACAATATGTTCCAAAAAATACTTTTTATACTACTAATTATTACTTTCATTTCTTGCAAGAAATCAGATTCAAATTCACCTGAAGATACTGAAAAAGCGAAAATAAAAACCGCACGCTGGCTTATAGGAACTTGGGAAAACAAATCGGCAGAAGGAAATCTAAAGGAAATTTGGAATAAGGTAAATGACAGTACTTATGAAGGACAATCATATTTCATTAAAGGAAAAGACACCATTCACTTTGAAAAGATTCAACTTCAACAAAAAGGAGAAGAACTAACGTATTCTCCAACAGTGAGAGGACAAAACGATGATAAACCAGTTGCTTTTCAATTGACAAATGTTAATGACAAAGAATTAATTTTTGAAAATCCAAAGCACGATTACCCTCAAAAAATAAGTTATAAAAACGTTTCTAAAGATAGTTTAGTAGCTGAAATTTCAGGTCTTCAATCAGGAAAACCAAGCTCGGAAAAATACCTAATGAAAAAAGTCAAATAGAATTATTTTCGACTATTGGATTAAAAAAATCAATCTTCGGCTGTAATTTTATTGACCATAAAAATCATAACGACTCCTAGTAAAGCCATTATTAAAAAGGCCCATTTCATGCTTAACAGCTCAGAAATGAGGCCAACCATTGGTGGCACAACAAGGAAACCAAGATATCCAATGGTTGAAATAGAAGTTAATGCACTGCCATTACTTAAATTTTTTGATTTTCCAGCGATGCTAAACACTAGCGGAACTACGCAAGAAACCCCTATCCCTATCAAGACATAACCCAATAAGGTGGTTGAAATAAAAGGAAATAGAAAACAAGTCAAAAAACCTACACTGATAAAAATACCGCTATAAAATAAGATTTGTTTTATCCCATATTTACTTACTGCATAGTCCCCAAAGAATCGTCCCAAGGTAACTGCAGTCATAAAAAAAACAAAAGCGGCAGTAGTCCATTTTGCGGATGCATGCAATATATTTTGGAAATAGATGCCACTCCAGTCGTACATGGTGTTTTCGCATGCCATCGACACAAAACAAATTACAGCAAACTTTGTCAGCGTTTTATCGGGCATCGAAAAGAATTTCTTCTTTTCCTTTAGAGGCTCTGTAAGAATGGTTAGCGGATAGAACCATACTGTAATTGCCATAAGAGCAACACTTATCCCAAGCAGATGATAAGAAGGTGCTATGTGTTGAGTAACCATCACGTACCCTAATCCTGCACCAATAAATCCTGCCAAACTCCACACGGCATGGAAAGTTGTCATTATCGATTTTGGATACAATTTTTGAACTTCTAATGCTTGTGTATTTATAGACAAATTAAGAATGTTCCGAGAGGAGCCAAATAGCAAAAGGATAATAACTAGCTGCCAAACAAAAGCAGAAAAACCAGGTAATGCCAAAACAATATTAAACAAAACAGCACCTAATAGCATACAATAGCGACTGCTGTACTTATTTAATAATCTTCCGGTAAATGGCATCGTTACCATCAAACCTATAGGTAATGCAAATAAAACAGCTCCAAACTGAGCTTCATTTAAATGCAATTGTGCTTTAATGGCGGGAATACGAGATGCCCAAGAGGAATATCCAAATCCTGAAATAAAAAAGAAAACGGTATTTGCAATTCTAAATCCTTTAGGTGAATTCTGTACTTTTTTTAAATAGGATAAAATCATTTATTATAATTGGTTTCAAATATCATTACAATTTCTAAAAATTGATCTGCAATAATTGGATGATGCAAATTTAGGTGTTTTCAAAACCAAATTTATATCCTGTTTTGCTTTTATGCTAAAATTTAAAAAGTCAGATCAAAAGCTGAAACTTCCAGTATTTATTTCGAAAAAAATAATCTCCCAAAATACCTTTTGCAGAAAATAGAATAGCCGTTCTAACATAACTTCTAAAAAAATAACTGCTTTCACTTCCTTAGAGTACTGTAAACCAATTCTGTAAAAATTTTATTTTTATTTAATCTAAATAGTTATTGTTAAATAAAAATTAAAATATAGATTTGTACTATTCTTATTAATTCTAAATAAGAATAATTTAATAACCTTAATAATTTTTACCATGTACCATTTTAATAAAAAATTGCCAGCATACCTATTGATACTCTGTTTGGCATTAATTTCAGTAAATCCTGCTTTTGGTCAGCAAAAAACGGCAGCAATAAAAGGAACCGTTTATACCAGTGGCAATAAAGCGGCGGAAGGTGTAACCATTACTTTAAAAGGAAAAAACAAAACCACTATCACGGATAATGACGGTGCCTTTGAACTAAATAATATAATGGACGGAAATTTTACTTTAATAGTAAGCCTTATTGGTAATAACGATGTTCAAAAAGAAGTGACAATAAAAAATAATGAAACTACTATAGTAGACATTACACTTACTTTATCAAACAATGAACTGAACCAAGTTGTTATTCTAAGTAATAAAAGTGCTTTTAAAACCAACCGAGTTTCCTCCTCTCTGCGTTTGCAATCTCCTATTATTGAGATCCCGCAAAACATACAGGTCATTACAGGAAAACTAATCAACGATCAACAAATTTTTAACATGTTGGAAGGAGTTACCCGTAATGTAAGTGGCGCTACTAGAGTAGAACACTGGGATAACTATGCTAATATCACGATGAGGGGAAGTCAAGTTGCCGCTTTTAGAAACGGTATGAATATCAGTTCTACTTGGGGTCCACTTACGGAAGATATGAGTATGGTAGAACGTATTGAATTTGTTAAAGGTCCTGCCGGCTTCATGTTAGCTAACGGGAATCCAAGTGGTTTTTATAATGTTGTTACTAAAAAGCCTAGTGGACGTAGTAAAGGAGAAGCTACTTTTACTTTCGGAAGTTTTGATATGTACCGAGGTACATTAGATTTTGATGGTAAATTAACTAATAATGGAAAACTACTATATCGTATTAATGTAATGGGAGAAAAGAAAGGCAGTTACCGTGACTTTGATTTCAATGATCGATACAGCTTTGCACCTGTCTTAAAATACCTTATTAGTGATAAAACAGCCGTCACACTTGAATACACCCAACAGTTTTCTAAAGTAAATGCTGTAGGTGCTAATTATTTATTTTCGCACAGAGGTTACGCTGATTTACCACGAACTGCTACTACATCTGAAGCGAATCTAGATCCTACAAAAATGACAGAACGAAATATTCTTGCCATTGTGGAACACAAAATTAATGATAACTGGAAATTCACAGCACAGTCTTCTTACTTAAACTACCAGCAAGAAGGAATGTCCTTATGGCCTTCTGGATTTGATACTACTAATGACGCCATTCTTAAACGTGCTGGAGGTATTTGGGATATTTTAGGAAAAATATATGTAGGTCAAGCTTATGTAAATGGTGAAGCTCAAACTGGGGCTGTATCTCATAAAATTTTATCAGGAATTGACCTAAGCGATAAAACTTTTTATCATGATTGGATGCAATACTTTACAATGCCTGATTTAGACATCTACAATCCAGTACACGGGACACTTGCTGCCTCACCTACTTTTGACAGAAGTCAAAGTCTGGAAGACAGAGGTGTAAAATACCAAAATAATTACAAAGCATTGTATGTACAAGACGAGCTAGGATTTTTAGATTACAAACTGCGACTAACACTAGCAGGAAGATATACCGTGTTAAAGTCAGGGAACTACTATTCAGGAGATACTAAAAATTCAAGATTTACACCTAGAGTTGGTTTAAGTTATTCAATTGATAAAAATACGGCAGCCTATTTTGTAAACGACCAATCGTTCAATGAAAACTACGGAGCTGACTGGCAAGGAAACTCATTCAAACCTGAAACAGGAGGAAATATAGAACTAGGTCTAAAAAGAGACTGGCTGAACGGAAAATGGAATTCGGTCTTTTCTCTATATCAAATTACCAAAAACAATGTGCTTACCGCAGATCCAGAACATTCTACATCAGTAATGCAATACAGCAGAGAAAGTGGACAACAAAGAACAAAAGGGTTTGAAGTTGACATTAGAGGTGAAATTTTCAAAAACTTAGATCTTATATTAAACTATGCCTTTACAGAGGGAAAAACAACAAAAGATACTGATGAGTCAATAATAGGAAAGCAAGTTGCCGGAACAACAAAACACATCCAAAATGCGTGGTTAAATTACAAAATAGACAGAGGAACATTGAACGGTGTAGGTTTTTCATTAGGATACCAATATCAGGTAAACAGAGCTCCATGGTTTATATCTACTGATAATACAACTATGCTTCCTGACTATTTCAGATTAGACGGTGGGATTTCGTACCAAAAAAACAAAGTTTCAGTAAATCTAGTCGTCAACAATATCCTAAACAAGTATTTGTATTCAGGAGGATATTATACCTATAGTGATATGTATTACTGGCAAGCAGAAGCAGGTACTAATGCAAGAGTAACTGTTGCCTATAAGTTCTAATACGTAGTAGTATCAATAACCTATAACTCCGCTTGAAATAAGCGGAGTTATTTTAATTCTTTTACCACATGAAAATGAGTTTTAAAAAAACAATCGGAGTACTTCATTTATGGTTAGGATTGTCCTCAGGAATAATTGTTTTTATCATTGCCATTACGGGCTGTTTGTATGCTTTTCAGGCAGAAATCCAAAATTGGACCGAAGACTACCGTTTTGTACCAGAGCAACAAGCCCCTTTTTTACCTCCATCGCAATTGCTCAAAATTGCACAAGAACAACTTCCTAGAAAATCGATTCACGCTTTACAATACAATAAAAAAACGGATGCAGCAGAGGCCATCTTCTTTCATTATAAACCTACTTATCATTACACTACTTACTTAAATCCTTATTCAGGCAAAGTATTAAAAACGGTAGATAATGAAACTGGTTTTTTCCATTTCATTTTAGATGGGCATTTCTATTTATGGCTACCTGATGAAATTGGCCAAATTGTAGTAGCCTTAGCAACCTTAATTTTCCTGATTCTGATTATTTCAGGATTCATCCTTTGGTATCCTAAAAATAAAAATGCCGCCAAACAACGTTTCATTTTCAAATGGAAAAAGGGAATGAAATGGAAAAGAAAAAACTACGACTTACATAATATCACTGGTTTTTATGTGCTACTAATTGCCTTCATATTTGCTGTCACAGGATTAGTATGGGGATTTCAATGGTTTGCCTTTTCCTACTACAAAGTATTGGGAGGAGAAAAATCCTTAGTATATGTAGAGCCAAATTCAAAGTCTACTATAGACCTACAAACTACCCAAATAGAGCCCTTGGACGCAATCTGGCTACAGATGGTCAAGGAATATCCAGAAGCAGAATCTATTGAAGTACATCCTCCCGAAACTGATAGTTGTACTATAGCCGCAAATGCCAATGTTGATAAAGAAACCTATAGTAAGATAGACTACCGCTATTTTGACCAATATTCATTAGAAGAAATAAAAGTCAACCATTTGTGGGGAAGAAATAAGGATGCTAAAATTGCCGATAAACTTATGAAAATGAATTATGATATTCATACAGGGGGCATCTTTGGTTTAGCCGGAAAAATATTTGCTTTCCTAATTAGTCTGCTTATAGCGAGCCTTCCAGTCAGTGGATTCATGATTTGGTGGGGAAGAAAAAAGAAAAAAAAGCTTCGGATTTGACAAAATACAGCCGTTTTAGACCCCGAAAAAATACCTAAAAAATTGATAAACAAACTCTTAAAATAATTATTAGTATTTAATCTAAATAAGCTTTGTTAGTTCAAAATCAGATTATATATTTGCACTGTTATTTTAATTAAATCTAAATAAGATGAAAACCCAGATTAGCATCGTAGCGTTATTATTATTTGTAAGCCTTTTTGTAAATGCACAAGAAAAAGGAAGCATACAAGGAAAAATAGTTTCTGCTGACGGATATCCATTGAAAGAAATTGTAATAAAACTAGCAAAAGGAACTTATACCAGTGAGACCAATAATGATGGTACATTTAGATTTGATAATTTCCCAGTAGGTATGCATACCTTAATAATTGAGGGAATTGGACTAAAAAAACAATCCAAAGAAATAAAAGTATCAGCAGACAAAGTATCCTATGTAGAATTCAAATTACATGAAAATATAGAATCTTTACAAGAAATTGTCATTGTCTTTAAAGGGAGTACCAATAAGAAAAAAGAAAATGTACTTTCAGGTTTATCATTAAAACCGTTAGATATCCCACAAAGCATACAGATAATAGGGAAAGAAATTATTACTCAACAACAAGCCATCCGATTAAGTGAGGTAATAAAAAATGTAAATGGAGCTTATGTAGGTTCGGCTCGAGGTGGTGCTCAAGAATCAATCTGGTCCAGAGGATATGATATGACGGCAAACAATATGTTTAAAAATGGGTTCCGTTTTAGTGGTGGATCCGTTCCTGAAGTATCTTCACTAGAAAAAGTAGAGGTTTTAAAAGGAAGTGCTGCATTATTATTTGGAAATGTAGCTCCAGGTGGTGTTTTAAATATGGTTACAAAAAAACCATCATTTGAAAAAGGAGAAGAATTAAGCATGCAAGCAGGTAGTTTTGCATTCTATAAACCTTCTATTGATATTTACGGTCCCTTAAACAGCTATATTGCTTACCGATTTACAGGCTCTTACGAAAACTCAGAAAGTTTTAGAGATGTGGTAAAAAAAGAAAGGTACTATATTAACCCGTCCTTCCTTTTTAAAGTAAGCGACAAAACCGAAATAGTATTACAAGGAGATTATCTACATGACAATTGGACGCCCGATTTTGGTACAGGTATAATTGGAAAAGAAGTTGCTGATGTAGCACGAAATACTTATTTAGGTGCAACATGGTCAAATGGTCAAACAAGACAATCTAGTGTGTCTGGACTGGTAAAACATGAATTCAACAAAGATTGGAAATTAAATTTCAATACTTCTTTCCAAGATTATAATAGGACTTCAAAAGGAACAGAACGTATTCAACCTAGTGATAATGGAGATTGGAGCAGGCCTCTTGGACAAAATAAAAACCTAGAACAAAATATTGGTCAACAAATCAATCTGCAAGGTGATTTTAATACGGGAAGTGTAAAACATCAACTATTTACTGGAGTTGATTTTGAAAACTCATTTGCACAAGCATATCGCTTTAGCTTCTCACCATCTACTTATGGATCTGGAAATATTTTTGATTTTGAAAATTTTGATCAAGGTGGTGCTATCCCTAATGCCGATATTACACGAATCGTAAAAACAAACACAAATAGTTTTGGAGTTTATGCACAAGATTTAATTTCACTTACTGATAAATTCAAAGTATTAGCAGGACTGCGTTGGTCATGGCAAGAGTCACAAGCAACCACTCATGATTATACTACTACACCTATAACTATTTCAGAGGACCAAATACGTGTTGACCAAGCCTTTACTCCAAAATTAGGTTTAGTATTTCAACCAACGAAAGACATGTCTTTATTTGCGAGCTATTCGAATTCATTCACACCTAATTCAGGAACTACCGTTGATGGAAAAGTAATAAAACCCTCTTTGATTGATCAATATGAAGCGGGAATTAAAAAAGATTTTTGGAAAGGTTTATTGAGTACTAATGTAACTGTATATCAAATTACCAATAGCAATTTAGCACAAACGGCTGAATTCAAAGCGGATGGTTCATTAAATATAGATTCCACTATAAAAGTATTAAGCGGTGAAACAACCAGTAAAGGAATCGAAATAGATATTACTGCAAGACCAGCCGACGGACTTAATATCAATGCAGGTTACAGCTATAATGACATGCGTTATACTAAAACATCTGGACTTAACGGAAGTTTTATTGAAGGAGATCGTTTAGCAAGAACACCAGCTAACACCGCTAATATGAGCTTCTTCTATACCTTACAATCAGGATTATTAAAAGGCGTTTCAATAGGAGCGATAGGAAATTATATTGGTAAACGCGTTGGTGGATGGAATAACCAAATTCTTATTGATGCCGATACCCAAGAACAAACTCTTAGAGACCGACAAATTCCACTAGGTGATTACACTACTTTAGATGTATCAGCAGGTTACGAATGGGAAAAGTTTTCTATCTTATGTAAATTATCGAATGTTGCAAATGTTCTGGCCTATACAGTACATGAAAACTATAGTGTGAATCCTATTGGACCTCGTCAAGTGATGACTTCATTGAAATATAAATTCTAAAGTCCTCTGTCAAAATAAATTCAAAAAGTTTTTTCTGACTTAATAAATAACTGAAAAAAGTTTTTTCTTTTTTATACTATTACACATTATTTTTGCAAACACAAAACCGACACATTCAATGAAGAAGAAAACGTTACGCAACTTACATAGAGACTTAGGCTATTTCTATATCGGACTAATTGTATCCTTCGCCTTTTCTGGCCTTATGATGAATCATAGAGAAGCCTGGCATCCGGAAAAGTACACCTCCGAAACAAAAGCCATTGAAGTACAACTTCCTGAAGAAAGTGAAATCAATGAAGATTTCGCCAAAGATTTAGGTAAAAAACTGGGAATTGAAGATAAATTTAGACGTCAAAGAATAAAGAAAAATCAATTTACCATTTCATTTGAGAAACATGATGTCGAAATTGATATGAAAACTGGTAAAGGAGAAATTGTTTCTTTCTTTAAAACACCCATTATTAGTCAATCTATGTCATTGCACAAAAACACTTCTAACTTTTGGATTTACTATTCTGATATTTTTGCAATTAGCTTAATCGTTATTGCATTAACAGGAACTATAATGGTTAAGGCGGGTAAATTCAGTTTTAAAGAACGAGGTTGGAAACTGGCAGTCGCTGGAGTTATATTTCCGTTGATCTTCTTGTTTTTATTTGCATAGTAATTTATAAACATAAAAAATCCCATTCGCCGCGGCGAATGGGATTTTTTTATTGAAAAGCAATTTTAATTTTATTTCAATCCAGCTAAACTTTGCTCGATTGTTTCAATTTTTGCTAAAGCATCTGCTTCTTTTTGTCTTTCATTTGCCAAAACTTTCTCTGGCGCTCCGTTAACAAACTTCTCATTAGACAGCTTCCCTTGTACTGATTTCAAGAAACCTTTGGTATAATTCAATTCCGTTGTCAGTTTTGCAATTTCTTCTTCAACATTTATATTTCCTGAAATTGGAATAAAATATTCATTCGAGTTCACACGGTAAGACAATGCGCCATCCACCTTTTCAGTAACATATTCTAGTGATGTCAGGTTACCTAATTTAGTCAGCACTGAGTCAAAATAAGTTGAAGTATTGTCGTTATTAATGGCTTTTAATTCGATTGCATCTTTAAAAGGAATATTCTTGTCCTTACGGATGGTACGAATTCCAGAAATCACTTCCATTGTGCTTTCGAAATCAGAAATTAAACTAGCACTAAATGGTTTCATCTCTGGCCATGTTGCAACGATTAAAGCTTCTTCTTTCGTTCTTGGAGCCAATATTTGCCAAATCTCTTCTGTTAAGAACGGCATAAACGGGTGCAATACTTTTAGATTATTTTCTAGCATTTCTATCGCTTTCGCAAAAGTTACACTGTCAATTGGCTGTTGGTATGCCGGTTTTATCATTTCAAGGAACCAAGAACAGAAATCATCCCAAACTAGTTTGTAAGTTCCCATTAAAGCTTCTGAAATTCTATATTTTTCAAAGTTATCTTCGATTTCCAAAAGTGTTTGTTGCAACTTCGCTTCGTACCACTCAATCGCCACTTTAGAAGATTCTGGTTGTGGAATTGTATCTGAAACTTCCCATCCTTTAATCAATTTGAAGGCATTCCAAATTTTGTTAGTAAAGCCTTTTCCTTGGTTACATAATTCTTCGTCAAACATAATATCATTTCCTGCAGAAGCACTCAAAAGTAAGCCTACACGAACACCATCAGCACCGAATTTTTCTATCAAATCCAAAGGATCTGGTGAATTCCCCAGTGATTTAGACATTTTACGTCTTTGTTTGTCACGAACTAAACCAGTCAAATATACATTTGTAAATGGTTTTTTTCCTGTGTATTCATATCCTGCAATAATCATTCTCGCCACCCAGAAAAACAAAATATCTGGACCCGTTACTAAATCATTAGTTGGATAATAGTATTTAAAATCTTCGCTTTCTGGATCCATAATACCTCCAAAAACGGACATTGGCCATAGCCAAGAAGAAAACCAAGTATCTAAGGCATCAACATCTTGAGTTAGGTTTTGGGTTGTTAGGTTTTGGTTATTAGTTCTTACTTTAGCTAAAACTAATGCTTCTTCGATAGATTCAGCTACAACGAAATCTTCCTTACCATCTCCGTAGAAATAAGCAGGAATTTGTTGTCCCCACCACAATTGACGAGAGATATTCCAGTCACGAATATTGTTTAACCAATGCGCGTATGTGTTTTCAAAACGTTTTGGATGTAATTTAATATCACCATCAACCAATACCGATTGGATTGCTGGTTTAACCAAATCTTCCATTTTCAAGAACCATTGATCTGATAACCTTGGTTCGATAACTGCCTTAGTTCTTTCAGAAGTTCCTACTTTATTCAAGTGTGTTTCTGTTTTAGATAAAGCGCCAATAGTCTCTAGTTCTTTTGCAATTTCTTCACGAACTACAAAACGGTCTTTCCCTTGGTAATGTAAACCAAAACTATTCATTGTTGCATCTTCATTGAAGATGTCAATAATTTCAAGATTGTGTTTCTCTCCAAGAGTTTTATCATTCATATCATGCGCAGGAGTCACTTTCAAACATCCTGTACCAAATTCGATATCTACATATTCGTCTTCAATAATAGGAATTACTCTTCCGCAAATAGGTACAATCGCTTTTTTACCTTTCAAATGAGCAAAACGTTCATCATTTGGATTAATACAAATAGCCGAATCACCAAAAATAGTTTCTGGACGTGTCGTTGCAATTGTCAGGAAGTCTTCACTTCCTTCTATTTTATATTGAATGAAATATAATTTCCCTTGTCTCTCTTCAAAAATCACTTCTTCATCTGACAAAGTAGTTTTAGCTTCTGGATCCCAGTTTACCATTCGATATCCACGGTAAATCAATCCTTTGTTGTATAAATCAACAAAAGAACGAATTACAGAAGCAGACATATCTGGATCCATAGTAAATTTAGTTCGTTCCCAGTCGCAAGAAGCACCTAGTTTTTTAAGCTGTTCAAGGATAACACCTCCATACTTATCCGTCCAGTCCCAAGCATGAGAAAGAAACTCCTCTCGAGACAAGTCGTTTTTATTGATTCCTTCGGCCTTTAATTTAGCTACGACTTTGGCTTCCGTAGCAATAGACGCGTGATCTGTACCAGGAACCCAGCAAGCATTAAATCCTTTTAGACGTGCTCTTCTAATCAAGACATCTTGAATCGTATTGTTCAGCATATGCCCCATATGCAATACTCCTGTGACATTAGGCGGAGGTATTACAATAGTATATGGTGTTCTATGGTCTGGTTCAGAATGGAAGTAATTATTTTCCATCCAGTATTCATACCATTTATTCTCAATAGTCTTAGCGTCAAATTGTGCTGGAATTGTCATGTTATAGTGGATTCAATTAATCTTTAAATTCGATTGTTTGTTGTGTCAGTTATATGAATAGTCAAACCACAAATAACCATTTTAAACTTTGGTCTGATTTTTGTAATTCATACTGGGAACAAAAGTAAATAATTAAGTACACTATAAAAAGCGAAATAAAAATTTGTGCCTTAATTAAAAGAAAGTAACTTTACTTTTATAAACATAAAAAAATTCTGATGAAAAAAATCGTAACATTAATAGTGGTCGTATTGTTTAGCAGTATTGGATTTGCCCAAAACGGAGCAAAAATAGATTTCAAGGCTGAAAACAACACCATTGATTTCGGGACCATAACAAAAGGAAAAGATAATGGCATTCGTGTATTTGAATTCACAAATACTGGTGACGCTCCCTTAGTTATATTCTCGATTCAGTCTACTAGCAACGTCACAATTATCTCTAAACCTAAAGATTCCGTTCTACCTGGTAAAACAGCTAAGATTGAAGTTAAGTATAATTTAGTTCCAGGTCCTATTAGAAAAACAATTACTGTAGAATCAAATGCAGTTAATTATGATTATGGTAGAGTCCCTTTGAAAATTAAAGGTGAGGTAATTGCTAATTAGATTAAAAAAATGTAAAATATAAGACGCTCCTTGATAATTATTTCAAGGAGCGTTTTTTTTTATCATAATATGTCTTTCAGTTGAAATTTAAATTTAAGAATTTGGCTTTTTCTTTCCACCTCGATAGTAATCCATTTTTCATACTCTGAGCGTAAAAGAGAATTTAATTTTTGCAATGTATATTTATAGGCTTGCATACCATTAACTGTTTTAATTATATCTCCTTTTTGCAAACCACTATTTTTTGCTGGTGAATTTTTCCTAAGATGCGCTATTTCATAGATGGGTTTTAACTGAAATTTATACTTAAGGTTGGAAACTGTTTTATCCTTTCTTGTCATCATATGATCAACTACAACAGGAATAGCTTGAAGATGTACTGTTTCCTGTACCCACTCCTCCCCTATATGACTAATTTCGATTCCACTTCTATTATAATGAAAAGGATCATCAAAATTTTTATTTTTCCTTAAAAACATATTCTCATTTCTATAGTCGAAAACAACAGAAAATCGCTTTAAAATATCACCCCCTACAGATCCTACTCTATCCGAAACCATTTTGACATGCCTCAATGAACTGGAATCCGGAAAGGCAGCAATAGGATTAGAAAACTTAAACTCAGAAATTCCAAATTCATTAATTCGTGCCCTGTTTCCCATCACATCACCACTAAATCCTTTACCTAGATAATCCTCAAAATTCTTTTCGGGTACATATATATGCTTAGAGGTATTCTCAAAAAGCCATATCGCATCACTATTTCCTACGTCAACTAATAACTTAGCAGCAACTTTTACAGAGTCTATAACAACCATGCTCGTTAAATAAGGTTTTGCTCTTTCGATAGAAATGGCAACTTTATTATATTTTCTTTCTATCCTTTTTCTGTTTTTCTTAGTGTCTTTATAAAAAAACACCTTTTTTTTATCGTAATTAATTTCAACCAAATTATCTTTAAAAAAAGGATAGCCAATAATTCCGTTTACAGGAATCCCTACATGAGATGACATATTAAAATCTTGGTCTAAAATAATATATAACAGATGCTTAATTGACCTCATTCCTTTTACATCTAGTATGTTACCTTCAGATTTGAGTCCTTCAATAGCTTCCTCACTTCCCAAACCCATTAAACGTACTTTTTCAATATTTTTAAGACTGACTTCCTTTTTATCTTCCAGACTGAACAACACAGTCTCTTCGACACCGGAATCCAATAGAAATGTCAGCTCAACTCCATTAACATTTAAGGGGATGAACACCAAATTATTAATAAGCTGAAATGGAATACTCACTTTGTTAGCCCCATTTTTAAATTGAAACCCGTCCTGTGCAAAAGTGGGAAAGCTATAAATGAGTAGAAAAAGGAAAAAAGCGACTTTACTCATAGGAAATCATTTGCATAAATTTACTAAAAATATCAAAGAACATTGCACATTTAACAATAAATAGGGACCTAAGCGGTATTAAATTCGAAAAAAAAATCGCAAATTTGCAATTCAACAATAAAACTATCATGCCAAAAATATCGAACAAAGGTCAAAAGATGCCTGAATCTCCAATACGTAAATTAGTTCCCTACTCTGAAATAGCCAAGAAAAAAGGCAATAAAGTGTACCATCTAAACATTGGTCAACCGGATATAAAAACACCTGAAGTCGCAATGAATGCAGTAAAAAATTTCGATATTGAAGTATTGGAATACAGCCATTCAGCCGGTTTCGAGAGTTACAGAACAAAATTATCCCAATTTTATAAAAATCAAGGATTACCTATTGAGGTTGAAGACATAATCATTAGCACCGGTGGATCTGAAGCATTGCTTTTTGCCATGGGAAGTACAATGGATCATGAAGATGAAATTATCATTCCTGAACCATTTTATGCTAATTACAATGGCTTCTCTACTGCATCTGGAGTTACAGTTGTTCCTGTTATCTCCTCTATAGATACTGGATTTGCATTGCCTCCAATAGCAGATTTCGAGAAATTAATTACTCCAAAAACGAAAGCAATACTTATTTGTAATCCAGGAAACCCAACAGGTTATTTGTATTCAAAAGAGGAAATCATGCAACTTGCTGAATTAGTAAAGAAACATGATTTGTTCTTAATTGCTGATGAGGTTTACAGAGAGTTCACCTATGATGGAGACGTTCATTATTCAGTAATGAATATCCCTGGATTAGAAGAAAATGCAATCATGATTGACTCTGTATCTAAAAGATACAGTATGTGTGGTGCTAGAATTGGATGTATTGTTTCAAAAAACAAAGAGCTAATGGCTACAGCAATGAAATTTGCTCAAGCCCGATTAAGTCCTCCTACATTTGCACAAGTAGCAAGTGAAGCAGCGCTTGACACGCCTCAAAGTTATTTTGATGACGTAATCTCTGAATACAGAGAGCGTAGAGACACCTTGATAACTGAATTAAATAAGATCGAAGGTGTAAAAGTTGCTACTCCAAAAGGGGCATTTTACTGCATCGCAGAACTACCTATTGAAAATGCAGATGATTTTGCACGTTGGTTATTAGAAAGCTATGATCTTGATGGAGAAACAGTAATGGTAGCTCCTGCAGCTGGATTTTATTCTACTCCAGGAGTAGGAATGAATCAAGTTAGAATAGCGTATGTCTTAAAGAAAGAAGATTTAGTTCAGGCAGTATACATTCTTAAAGCAGCGATTACAACTTATAACGCTAAATAATTTAACCAGTCAAAATATAACAAACAGTCAGTGGCACTCGTATTAACACAAGTCGACTTACAGTTATAAGGTTAAATGACAATAATAGAAAAGGTAATAACACTATTTGTTATTGCCTTTTTTTTATTTGGTCGTACACGTTTTATATTGATGGTCACGCCAAAAATGACCTTGATTAATTATTAAAAGGTATAGAAAATCTTTAGTTTTTATTAATTATCTTTACAGCCTAAAAATATACACTTATATAATAGTAGCTTTTAATGAAACACAATGAAGAAATTCATGACGAAATAGGAGAAAATCATATTGGTTCATGTGCAACAAACCCTGTAAGAGACGATGCTTTTGCAATTAGTGATGACGAAAAAATTGAAAAAATAAAAAAAGATGTTGAGAACATCCTATTGACATTAGGAATGGACTTGACAGATGACAGCATGAAAGGCACACCAAATCGTGTCGCCAAAATGTTTGTAAAAGAAATTTTTGGAGGGTTAAACCCAGCTAGAAAGCCAAAAGCTTCAACGTTCGACAATAACTATAAGTATGGCGAAATGTTAGTTGAAAAAAACATCATCGTTTACTCTACTTGCGAGCACCACCTTTTACCTATTATAGGAAGAGCTCATGTAGCTTATATCTCTAATGGTAGAGTAATTGGTCTTTCAAAAATGAATCGTATCGTAGAATACTATTCTAAAAGACCTCAGGTTCAAGAGAGACTGACAATGCAAATAGTTCAAGAATTACAAGAAGCATTAGGTACAGAAGATGTGGCTTGTGTAATTGATGCAAAACACCTTTGCGTAAATTCAAGAGGAATTAGCGATATAGAAAGCAGTACGGTAACCTCTGAATTTGGCGGAAAATTTAAAGACCCTCAAGCTCGTAGAGAATTTTTGGATTACATCAAATTAGAAACAAAATTCTAGAAAGGTTGTTTTACTAATAAACAACTCCATAGCCCTGATTGAAGTAAAAATCCTTTTTGTTTTTTTTAAACAAAAAGATTGCAGCGAAAAGCAGGAACTAGCTCCTAAAAAAAAAATTAAATGCCTCTATATAATACTCAGACTCTAAAAATATACAACTCTCTTTCAGGAGAAAAAGAAACATTTAAACCTATTCATGAAGGGAATATTGGTATGTATGTTTGTGGACCTACAGTTTACAGCAATGTACACCTTGGAAATGTTAGGACTTTCATGTCTTTTGATATTATTTTCAGATATCTCCTGCACTTAGAATATAAAGTACGTTATGTAAGGAATATTACTGATGTGGGACATATTGTGGATGATGCTGAGGATGGTGAGGATAAAATTGCCAAAAAAGCACGTTTAGAACAATTGGAACCAATGGAAGTTGTACAAAGGTACACCGTTGATTTTCACGAAATTTTGAAAGCTTTTAATTTTTTGCCTCCAAGTATTGAACCTACAGCCACAGGACACATTATTGAGCAAATTGAGATTATAAAAAAAATAATTGCAAGCGGAATTGGGTACGAAGCCAACGGCTCTATCTATTTTGATGTGGTTAAATTTAATGAAACAAACCATTACGGAAGATTAAGCGGTCGAAACATCGAAGACATGCTTGCCAATACTCGAGATCTTGACGGTCAATCTGACAAAAGAAACCCGCAAGATTTTGCCCTGTGGAAAAAGGCAGAGCCACAGCATATTATGCGTTGGCCTTCGCCTTGGAGCGACGGTTTCCCTGGTTGGCATTTAGAATGTACGGCAATGAGCACAAAATATTTGGGCAACCATTTTGATATTCATGGTGGCGGAATGGATTTAAAATTTCCTCATCACGAATGTGAAATTGCACAAAATGAAGCTTGTACCGGGCAAACACCAGTTAATTACTGGATGCATGCCAACATGCTGACATTGAATGGCAAGAAAATGGCTAAATCTACTGGGAACAACATTTTACCTAGAGAAATCTTAACAGGTGAAAATTCAATATTAAGCAAAGCATTTTCAGCTTCTGTAGCTCGATTTTTCATGCTTCAGGCACATTACAGAAGTATTCTTGACTTCTCAGATGATGCAATTGTTGCAGCAGAAAAAGGATACAAACGATTGATGGAAGCACTGGAAGTTCTTAAACAACTACCTACAGCTTCAAAGAGCACGCTTGATATCGCAGCTTGGAAACAATCTTGCTATGATGCTATGAACGACGATTTCAACACACCCATTTTAATAGCACAACTATTTGAAGGTGTTCGTTATATCAACTTAATAAATGACGGAAAGGAAAACTTGACTTCTGAGGATTTGGAAATTTTCTCTCAAGCAATGAATGCTTTTGCGTTTGATGTATTAGGACTGGAAGACGAAAAGACTTCAGATAGCTCGAATGATAAGTTAGAAGGTGTGGTAAATATGCTTATTAGTATGCGAAATCAAGCGAGAGCCGACAAGAATTTTGCTCTTTCTGACCAAATCAGAGACCAATTAATCTCTTTTGGAATACAATTGAAAGACGGTAAAGAGGGAACCACTTTTAGTGTATAACTACTCTTTAGGACAAATTAAAAAAAAGATTAAATGCTGAATAAAATACTGATATTTCCTTTTTTAGTACTGGTTCGTATCTATCAGCTTATTATATCGCCATTGACACCCGCCTCTTGCCGATTTGAACCTACTTGCTCTTCCTATATGGTCGAAGCACTAAAAGTTCACGGTTTATTTTATGGCGGATTTTTAGGTTTAAAAAGAATAGTGAGTTGTAATCCTTGGGGAAAAACAGGCTACGATCCTGTTCCTAAAAAGAAATGCAGCCATAATTAGTGACATTCACAATAGTGTTAGATGCTGTTACTATTCTTTAACAGAAATTTCATACCGAAATTCTTAACAAAAAATGTATTTTTACATCAAATAAAAAATAATGACACACGCTTTAAATATAGTTTGGAACCCTTCAGAAGGATTTGATTTAGGTTTTTTTATAATTAGATTCTACAGCCTTATGTTTGTAGTTTCTTTTGGATTGGGTTGGTATATAATGAAAAACATATATGAACGCGAAAATGAATCTATCGAAAAGTTAGATTCACTATTTATCTGGACCGTCCTTGCTACATTGCTTGGAGCCCGCTTGGGACATGTTCTTTTTTATGACTGGGAATACTTTCGCAATCACTTATTAGAAATATTCTTACCAATCAGAGAAAATATTAACGGTACTTTATTTGGATTTATTTCAGGTTGGGAGTTTACTGGATTTCAAGGATTAGCAAGTCATGGCGCTGCAATTTCGATCATAATAGCCATGTACTACTACAGTAAAAAAGTATTAAAAAGACCGTTGTTATGGATTTTGGATCGCGTAGTAATCGCTGTAGCAAGTGGTGCTATCTTTGTAAGATTAGGTAACTTTTTTAATTCCGAAATAGTAGGAAAAGAGACTAGTTCAGCTTTCGGAATAAAATTCATTCGCGATCATTTTAGTCCTAATGACGCTGTAAACGCTACCCAAATACCTAACCCACAAGAGGCCTACAATGCCATTGCTACCAATCCACAGTTTGCTAACTTATTAGCACAGGTCCCTGCAAAACATCCCGCTCAATTGTATGAGGCATTTTGTTATGTTTTTGTGTTTACCATATTATTTTTCTTGTATTGGAAAACAGAAGCAAGACAAAAATCAGGATTCTTATTTGGACTTTTTCTAGTAATGTTATTCTCTGTGCGTATCGTTGTAGAATTTGTCAAAGAAAGCCAAGGTGGTTTTGAAAGCGCACTCGGTCTACTTTCCACAGGACAATGGCTTAGTATCCCTTTCATATTAATTGGTCTTTATTTTGTTTTTACAGCCGAAAAACCAGTTAAAATATAAGTATTTTAGATTTTATTACACACAAAAAAGCTCCCGTAATGACGGGAGCTTTTTTTGTGTTATCTTTTTAATGAAAAGTGCGATCTAAACTTTTTAATTATACCATCTTCAGGATAGTCAACCACAAACCAATAATCAGTTGCGGGTAGAGGTCGTCCATTATAAGTTCCGTTCCAACCATTACTGTTTGGGTCAATCTCTTTTAAAAGCTTACCGTAACGATCAAATATTTGAATCTTGGAACCTAATTTATCAACTAAAGTAGAGACATTCCAATAATCATTATATCCATCATTATTTGGGGTAAAAAATTTAGGGTAACCTATTACTAGAACATCATTTTTGGTTATCGAAGCACTACAGCCTGTTATATCTTGCACAGTAACTGAATGATAGCCCGGAGACAAATACTCAAAAATAGGACTCTGCTGAAAAGGGCCATCATCTAGTTGATATAAATAATCTCCAGCTCCCGTTGCCGCAACAGTAATCACTTGATTTTCGGAAAAAGCTTCGGTAACCGTCCAAGAAAAATCAACTAAAGTATTGGATGGATCAACCCTAATGGACACTGTTAATTCATCACTACATTGTCCGTTGTCCGGAGTAAAAATATAATCAGCTGTACCTACAACAGCAGTGTTTACAATTGCGGGACTCCAAGTTCCAGTAATCGCCGACGTATTTGAGGAACTTAAAGGTAAGGTTGGAGCTACTGAATTCTCACAAACGGTTGTGGGAATACTCGAAAAAATCGGTGTCCTTAATTGATTAACTGTAATTGTTAATACAGATGTTGCTGCACATTGACCTGAATCAGGTGTAAAAGTATAAGTTGTTGTGTTCGTATTATCTAACGCTGGTGACCAAGTACCTGTATATCCATTATTAGAAGTCGTAGGTAAAGGCAACAAAGGAGCACCTGTACAAATTGCAGCAACCGCTGTAAATGTTGGCGTACCATTTGGTCTAACCGTAATAGTCATCGTTGTCGTCGTTGCACATTGTCCTACAGTAGGGCTAAAAGTATAAGTTGTAGTGGCGGTATTGTTTAATGAAGGACTCCAGTTACCCGTAATACCATTGGTAGATGTTGTTGGCAAAGGTGACAAAGTAGCTCCAGAACAAATAGCAGGCACAGCGGTAAAAGTTGGTATTACATTTTGATTAACAGTTATAGTAAATGTTGTAGTTGGACTTGCCACACATTGGCCAGGATTAGCAGTAAAAACATAATTTGCAGGTCCTGAAGTACTAGTATTAACCGTGGCTGGACTCCAAGTACCACTTATAGGAGTAGCATTCGTAGAACTTATTGGTAAAATGGGTGCTGTTGCATTCTGACATATAGTTGATGGAACAGTCGCAAAAACAGGAGTTGCTAACGGCATCACAGTAACTGTTAATGTTTGTGTCGTAGCACAAGGAAACAAAACAGAATTTGGCGTAAAAATATAATTTCCAGTCGCTGTATTACTTACTATTGCAGGTGACCAAGTTCCAGAAATATTATTGGGAGACATTGGACCTAATACTGGAGGAATTGAACCAGCACAAATTGCAGCTATAGCAGCAAAATTAGGCGTTACAGTAGCAGTCCCACAAGGAACAACACAAGTAAATTCAGAACGATCACAAGGATATGTCGTATGCCAAACCGTCAAGGTAACTGATTGACCTGGTAATAAACTAAAAACCTGTAAATTAGTAGGGCCAGTTGTACCGGTTACTGCGGGTCCACCTTCAACAGAATAACTATAGGTATATTGATTAGGCAAACCAGGAGTATTTGACCAATCAAAAAAAACACTACTATTTTTATCTGCAGCAGCAATTTGAGTGGGATCACATCTCAAATTAAGAATAGCACTTCCATTATCAGCAACCACATTAACCACGATTTCAGCTCTAGCACTCTCGCCAGTGCCGTCAGACTGACTTACATAGTATTTCGTTTGACCAATATTAGTTGTTGACGGAATAGGCGCTATTGGGCTTCCAGTACCCACAGTTGCAGCAATTCCATACCAAATTAAAGTGGCACCAGTTGACGCCGTAGCAGTTAATGCAGTTGCGACACTATTTTGACATAAATAGATTGGAGAAATGACAGTAGGTGCTAGCGGAGCAAAATCTTTATTCTCAGTAGCAGATTTATCTGTAGAAAGCAACATCAAACAATCCTTATCTTTAATATTTGATTCAAGCCTTAATCTACCGATTGTCGTATGCGCGAAGATAGAAATATGGGATAAAAACGCAATTAAAAACAAATAAGCTAATGACCTGATTCTTTTTTTCATTATTCGTTAATTTTAAATTTGAGCAAACATAAAAAGCTCATTAAATCAATTCCAGTAAATATATAAAATTACACAACTTTATAAACTAAAAAATTAGATATTGTTGAACTATTCAAGAATTATATATCCCAAAAAAAAAGCCATACACTTCCTAAAACTGCGCTCCTTACAATAAACTTCTCGTTACATTAATGCCAAAAACTAACGACCAAAATTACCTAAAAGAAATAACTACAACGGCACATTCAAACCAAGTTCTAAGTTTACCGAATTAAACCCATTATTCAACTGTTGCAGTCCAGCATTCGATAAATGCCCAAAATTAGGTCTAAATTCGAAAATTGAAGTGTGAATTTTAAACGAAAATCCTAAAGACAACACAGTCGAAAAGGCAAATCCTTTAGAAAGTCTTTCCGTCTCCGTATCAGTCACCATAGGTCCTATGCTCGCCAACATAAAAACACTAAATCTTTCACTCAAAGACCTAGAAGCAACCAATCCGAAATTTAAACTATAATTTTTAATGTTTTTCAACCTGCCATATTCTAACCTTTTTTCCTGGTAATTTGCAACATCTTCCTTAATATAATACAAATTTAAAAGCTGATGCTCCACAAAGTCAACTTGCGGCTGGACCAGCAATTCATATTTCATTTTTTTAGATTCTTTTAGTACTGTACAAAATTGTAATTTAAAATAATGACTATTATAGCTGTAATCTTTGTTTTTGATATCATTCCCAAAGCCATAATACACACCAACCGAATTACTATGCTCTACATCCTGCGCATGAACAGCAGAAATGATAAGCAATAAGAATAAAGTAAAGCGTGTATTTGTACTCATGATTAGACTTATTTTAGAAAAAGTAGGTAACCAAATACTTCTATTAAAATTAGTCAATTTAAAATTGATAGAAACAAAAAGCCAAAACAAAAAAAAGGCCCAACTTACGTCGGGCCTTTTAAAATATGTTAAGTATATCTTAGCTTTCTTGATGTTGCTTCTCGATTAACTTTTTATCTTCTCTAGAAATTGTGTCAACCAATACTGGTGTAGCAATAAATAATGAAGAGTAAGTTCCAACAATAATACCTATAAGCATCGCAAATATAAATCCTCTAATTGACTCCCCTCCAAAAATGAACATGATCAATAACACAACGATCATTGTCGCTGAAGTATTAATTGTTCTTGACATAGTTGAATTAATCGATTTATTTACAATTTCAGAAAATGTACCTTTTGTTTTACCATCTAAGAATTCACGAACTCTATCAAATACAATTACTGTATCATTCATAGAATAACCTATTACAGTAAGAATTGCAGCAATAAAATGTTGATCGATTTCCATTCCGAATGGCATAAACTTGTAACATAAAGAATAAATTCCCAAAACAAATATTACGTCATGCGCTACCGCAGCAATCGCACCTAAACTATATTGCCATTTTCTAAAACTAATCATTAGGTATAAAAATACAATCGCCATAGCTCCAAGTACAGCCCAGTAAGCGTTAGTTTTGATATCTTCAGCAACTGTAGGTCCTACTTTTGAGGCTTGCACAATTCCGAATTTCTTACCTTCATAAGGATTTACAAATTTTTCATATGTCAATCCAGCAGAAAAATGATTTTTTAAACTTTCGAACATCAACTTATTCACTTCTTGATCAGCTTCAATTCCGTGTTCTTCTACTTTATATTTAGTAGTAATCTTAAGTTGATTATCATCACCAAATATTTTAGCTTCTGCGCTTCCAAAGACTTTTGTCAATTCTTCTTTCACTACTTCTGCTTCAACTGGTTTTTCAAAACGAACTTGAAAAGTTCTTCCTCCAACAAAATCAACACCTTGATCTAGTTTATTAGTTGCCAATGACACAATACTTATTACAACTACAATTGCAGAGAATAAATATGCCCATTTTTTAAAACGTAAGAAATCAAAATTAAAGTTTGTAAAGAAGTTTTTAGAAAATCCTGTCACAAATGACATATTACTATTTTTTCTTATACTCCAATCAATAAATATTCTTGCGATAAAAATAGAAGTAAATAAAGAGGTTATGATACCAATTAATAAAGTAGTAGCAAATCCTTTAATTGGTCCAGAACCAAAAATGAACAATACAGCTCCAGTCAATATGTGTGTAACGTTAGCATCTACGATTGAACGCATAGCTCCAGTCCAACTATAAGATGCTTTAACAGCTTCTTCTAGCGTTTTACCTTCACGCAATTCTTCCTTTGCTCTTTCATAGATAATAATATTCGCATCGACCGCAGTACCCATTGTTAACACAATACCGGCAATACCAGGCAAAGTAAGAACAGCACCTAAACTTGCTAAAATACCAAATAAGAATAATAAGTTAACCGCTAAAGCTACGTTAGCATACCAACCCGCTTTACCGTAGTAAACCATCATCCAAAGAGATACTAATAGCATTCCAACAATTGCAGAAGTTGTACCATTGTCAATCGCTTCTTGACCTAAGGATGGTCCTACAACTTCAGACTGAATAATATCAGCAGAAGCAGGAAGTTTACCAGCTCTTAAAACGTTAGCTAAATCTTTAGTTTCTGTTACGTCAAACGATCCTGAAATTTCAGATCTTCCTCCTGAAATGGGCCCAGTTGAAACTCCTGGAGCAGAGTAAACAATATTATCAAGAACGATAGCAATGTTACTTTTTTGAGTATATGCTTTTCCAGTCAATTCTTCCCAAGCTTTTGCACCTTGTCCATCCATTTGCATAGAAACGGCTGGCTTACCTAATTGGTCAAAAGTATCTTTAGCATCACTAACTACACCACCACCCATTGCAGGTACATTATCTCTATTCCCTTTTAAAGCATATAATTCAACAGCTTCAATATCTTTTGCTTTATCATCTTGTATTGTGGTTAGTTTACCCCAAACAAATTTAGCATAACGCTGCTCTGCAGGCAATAAAACTCTAATATCAGATCTTTTTAGGTATCCATTTATTGTAGCTGTATCTTTTGGAGAGAAAAGTCCTAGAACTGGTCCACCACCTTGAGCAAGAATTTTGTCAAATAAAGGATTATTACCTTTTTTAGTTGCAGAAGAATCCTTTCCGTCAGTTAATAAAGCACTCAATGAGTCTTTCACTACTGGCTTAGATTCTACTGTATTTACTACAGTTTTTTTCAATGATTCATTTGCGGCTACTAAAAAGCTACCCATTTCATCAATCTTATACGTTTCCCAAAACTCTAACTGAGCAGTACTTTGTAATAATTTTTTTATTCTATCTACATCTTTAGCACCAGGAAGTTCAACAAGGATTTGTCCAGATTCCCCTAGTTTTTGAATATTAGGTTGAGCTACACCAAATTTGTCAATACGTTTTCTCAAAACGCCAAATGCACTTTCCACAGATTCATCAACTTTTCTTTTGATAACTTTTTGAACTTGCGAGTCAGTCATTTGAAAATCAACTCCACCTTCGCCTTGCAAACTTCTGTTAGCAAAAATATCAGGAGATGCCAATTTAACGGTTCCTTTAGAATTAGCTTCAAAAGCTTCAAAGAAAGCATCTATATAAGTTTGATTTCCTTTTTGATTTGCAGTTGCATCCGCTAAAGACTTATTAAAAACAGGGTTTTTAGAATTATTAGATAATCCTTTTAATATGTCCTTTACTGAAATTTGTAATATCACATTGATACCACCTTCCAAGTCAAGACCTTTATTAATTTGCTTGTCTGTTACTTCATCAAAAGTAAAATCTGTAAATCCTAAGTTATACACTTTTTCTTTACCAATAGAATCTAAATATCTCGCTTCTTTTTCTGGATTTCCTCCGGAGAAAGATTTAGCGTCATCTTTTATTTTGCTTGACACAAATGTGAAAGAAAGCTGGTAAATACTTACCAATGCAAATAGAATTGCGAAAAATTTAATAAGTCCTTTATTCTGCATTATTACTAAAAATTAATTATTTAATATTTATTTATTTTTCCAACCCGTAACATTCAACCTGACAATGATTTAAATCTAAAAAACCAAAAGTAGGCATTATATTATTTTTTTTTAACCGAGCAAATATATAATTAACGTTAACATTAACCAATTTATTTATTGATTAATCTCAAAAAAAAGACTGCATAACTGCAGTCTTCATTAATATATAACAATTGGATTAAGCTAAAATTGATTTCAAGGCATCATTCATTTGCCTAACTGCTTCAGCACTTTTAGCAAACTTAGCTTTTTCACTATCGTTTAACTCAATTTCTATAATTTCTTCCACTCCATTTTTACCTATTATACAAGGTACACCTATACAGATGTCATTTTGCTCATATTCGCCTTCAACAAAAACAGAACAAGCAATCATTTTCTTTTGGTCATTCAAAATACTATCTACCAAATAAGCAACTGATGCTCCTGGCGCATACCAAGCTGAAGTTCCTAAAAGCCCTGTTAGTGTTGCTCCTCCTACCATAGTATCGGCAGCCACTTTCTGTAAAGCTTCTTCAGATAGAAATTGCGATACTGGAATACCATTGTATGATGCTAAACGCGTCAAAGGAATCATTGTCGTATCACCATGTCCTCCAATAACCATCGCAGAGATATCATTTGCTGGTTTATCTAAAGCCATTGACAAGTACGTTCTAAAACGAGAACTATCAAGAGCTCCACCCATTCCTATTATTCTGTTTTTTGGCAATCCTGTAGATTTCAATGCTAAATAAGTCATTGTATCCATTGGATTTGAAACTACTACGATAATTGCTTCTGGCGAATGTACCAAAACGCTTTCAACAACAGTTTTTACAATTCCCGCATTGATTCCAATTAATTCTTCACGAGTCATTCCTGGTTTTCTTGGAATTCCAGATGTAATTACCACAACACTACTATTTGCAGTTTTTGAATAATCATTAGTAACACCTGACACCTTCGTATTAAATCCTGTATTGGTAGCACATTGCATTATATCCAACGCTTTACCCTCAGCAAATCCTTCTTTAATATCTAACAACACAACTTCACTTGCAATTCCTCTATAAGAAATTACGTCTGCGCATGTTGCTCCTACATTTCCTGCTCCTACAATAGTAACTTTCATATTATATGTGTGTATTTTTTGGTTAGTTAATCAGTGTTTAGACACCCTATTAGGCATCTATATTAGCATAAACTGCATTTTTTTCGATAAATTCTCTTCTTGGAGGAACTTCGTCACCCATTAACATCGAGAAAACTCTATCCGCTTCTGCAAGACTGTCAATATTTACCTGACGCAAGGTTCTAAAACTCGGATCCATTGTGGTTTCCCATAATTGTTCCGCATTCATCTCCCCAAGACCTTTATACCTTTGAATTCCTGCGCTTCCACCCATTCTTTCATTAGCCTGATCTCTCTGTAAATCATTCCAAGCATATTCTTTTTTATTCCCTTTTTTAACTAAATATAAAGGCGGAGCAGCAATATATACGTGCCCTTCTTCAATTAGTTCTTTCATAAATCTAAAGAAAAATGTCAAGATCAAAGTAGAAATATGACTACCATCGACATCGGCATCACACATAATAATTACTTTATGGTAACGCAACTTAGAAATATTCAATGCTTTACTATCCTCTTCAGTACCAACAGTAACTCCAAGTGCTGTAAAAATATTTCTAATCTCTTCGTTTTCAAAAACTTTATGATGCATTGCTTTCTCTACGTTCAAAATCTTACCACGTAATGGTAAAATCGCTTGAAAAGCACGGTCACGACCTTGTTTTGCCGTTCCCCCTGCCGAATCTCCCTCGACAAGATATACTTCACATTTTGCAGGATCCTGTTCTGAACAATCAGACAATTTCCCTGGTAATCCACCACCACCCATTACGGTTTTGCGTTGTACCATTTCACGCGCTTTCTTAGCAGCATGACGTGCCTGTGCTGCCAAAATTACCTTTTGAACAATGATACGAGCATCATTTGGATTTTCTTCCAAATAGTTCTCAATCATTTCACTCACTGCCTGACTTACTGGTGAAACTACTTCCCTGTTTCCAAGTTTAGTTTTAGTTTGTCCCTCAAATTGTGGTTCAGCAACTTTTACAGAAATAATTGCAGTTAAACCTTCACGGAAATCATCCCCTGAAATATCAAACTTCAATTTGTCTAACATCCCAGATGCATCTGCATATTTCTTTAGTGATCTTGTTAGACCAGTTCTGAAACCTTGCAAGTGCGTTCCTCCTTCGTGTGTATTGATATTATTTACGTAAGAAAAAATATTCTCTGTGTAACTTGTATTATAAATCAAGGCAACTTCAACTGGAATTTCCCCTTTATCATTATCCATCGAAATAACGTGGGCAATGATTGGTTCGCGATTTCCATCTAAGTAACGGATATACTCTTTTAAACCTTCATCAGAATGAAAAACTTCAGATACAAATTTTCCATCTTTATCTAATTCTCTTTTATCAGTAAAAGTGATTGTAATTCCCTTATTCAGGTAAGACAATTCACGCATACGTGCCGACAAAGTATCATATGAAAACTCGATAGTTTGAGTAAAAATACTAGGGTCAGGATAAAAAGTTACGATAGTACCTCTTTTTGTTGTTTCCCCAATTTGTTTTACTGGATATAATGCTTTCCCTTTTTCATATTCCTGCTCATACACTTTTCCATCACTACTATGAACCGTAGCTCTAAGATGATTTGACAATGCATTTACAACAGAAACCCCAACACCGTGAAGTCCCCCAGAAACTTTATAAGAATCTTTATCGAATTTACCTCCAGCACCAATTTTAGTCATTACAACCTCTAGCGCTGAAACACCTTCTTTTTTATGGATACCAACAGGAATACCACGTCCATTGTCCTCAACAGAAATAGATCCGTCTTCATTTATATCAACTATTATCGTATCACAATGGCCTCCCATTGCCTCATCGATAGAGTTATCTACTACTTCATAAACTAAATGATGAAGTCCTCGAACCCCCACATCTCCAATATACATTGACGGACGCATTCTTACATGCTCCATTCCTTCTAATGCCTGAATACTATCTGCTGAATAATTGTCCTTCTTGATTTCTTCGCTCATATGATTTATTCTAAAAATGTAATTTCGTCTAACACGCAAATATATAAAAACGTAACCTATTTAACCGTTAAAATACCTTTTTAAGGTGTTAAGTTATTAACATTTTATCGATTTAAAGCATAAAAAAACGCTCTCAAAATCGAGAACGTTTCATTATCCTAAGCCATGCTATACAACTATTCTTGTTTTAGCCATTTCTGTATCCGCCTTAACGTGAGCTGCATTTGCCCTTCCACTTGGGTCCTCATTTTCTTGCCATTTTGGAATCCACTTTCTAACCGTTTGAGCGGCACTTACTTGAGGATAATACTTATGAAATATTGATCTGTAAAAATAAGCTTCTTTCGTGGTTGGAGAATTAAAAGGAAATTCAGCAATCGCTCCTGCCAACTGTTCATCAGTAACTTGAGAAGAACAATATTTGATTAGGCCATCAATCCAACTATAACCCACACCATCAGAGAACTGCTCTTTTTGCCTCCATAAAACTTCGTCTGGAAGATATGGATCATCGGGAGTATCAAATGCTTTTCTTAAAACATATTTTTCTTTTTCATCATATGATTTCGGCATTTTTTCTTTGGCTTTAATTCGAATAGCAACATCTAAAAATGCTTTATCCAAAAAAGGAACCCTAGTCTCTAATCCATGCGCCATTGTTGATTTATCAGCTCTTAGTAAATCAGCTGTAAATAATTTCTGAACTCTTTCAATTGTCTCTTTTTGAAAATCTTCGCTTGACGGAGCATTTCTAAAATACAAATACCCACCAAAAACCTCATCAGCTCCTTCTCCCGAAAGAACCACCTTTACACCTAAATCAGTTATTGCTTTCGACAAGAAATACATTGGAACACTCGCTCTAATTGAAGTCAAGTCATAGGTTTCTAGATTCCAGATTAACTTTTCTATTATTTCTATTCCTTCTTCAACAGTGAAATACACTTCGTGATGGTTCGTCCCGATGAATGCTGCCACTTTTCTTGCTGCAATTGCATCTGGAGCATCAATATCCAATCCTATCGAAAATGAATGTAACTTTTCACCTTTTTCTGCCAACAGTCTTGCAGCTATTGCCGAAGTTAATGATGAATCCAGTCCACCAGAAAGCAACACACCAATAGGCACATCGCTCATCAATCGCTTACGAGTTGCCTCTGTCAAAGTTTCCCGTATTGCATCTAAATCTAGGTCTTGGTCGGCTTTTAAATAGTCCTCATATTCTGGTTGGTAGTATTTCACAAACCCCGTTTTTGCAGTATAATAATGTCCGGGAGGAAATGTCGCAAATGTTCTACATTGATCTGCAATAGATTTCATTTCAGATGAAAAATAAATTCTTCCTCTTTCGTCTAAACCGTAATATAATGGCTTTACACCCATTGGATCTCTACCAGCCATATAATTATCACCATCAACAATTACAAAAGCCCAATCTCCATCAAGCATATTGCAAAAGTCAAAACCAAACTCTTCATACAAATGAACGATAACTTCCGAGTCAGATTTAGTTCTAAAAGTATGATTTTTTAAAATTCCATCTCTTAATTCCTGGTGATTGTATATTTCTCCATTATGAATCATATAAGCCGATTTTGTACCTTGTATCGGTTGCTTCCCTGAATGCAAATCAATAATTGACAAGCGTTCATGACTCAAAATATGTCCATTTTCAGTTACATGCAAATCGCTTTCGTCTGGACCACGATGTGACATTCTTTTTGAAAGCTCTTTTACAAGTTCTCTGTCTTTCCCCTTCCCAATAATGGCTAATATTCCACACATAATTAATAATTGTATTTTTTCTAATTTAACAGCACAAAGATGCGTCAACAGTTACAAACACAAAACACAAATAAATATTTTAGTTTAAATTAACAACCAAAAAATGCTATTTACGTAAAAAGTGTAACTCACACATCAAAAGACGAAAGTGTTATGTAATAAATTGTAAATTTTTCTTTGTGAACAACTCTACTTATTTAACCTTAGCCCCTTTTAAATAGACATTAGCGGGCTTCATTTCAAGAATTTCACTTTCCATTATTTTCATGATATCTTTATCGTAGATTACAAAATCTGCCCATTTTCCAACTTCAAGACTTCCTTTTTCTTCTTCTTCAAAATTAGAATAGGCAGCCCAGATAGTCATTCCTTTTAAAGTTTCCTCTCTAGACAATGCATTTTCAATTTGGAAACCACCTCTTGGATAACCTTTGCTATCTTTTCTGGCTACTGCAGCATGAAAAGTCAACATTGGATTCACTTCCTCTACTGGAAAATCAGTTCCTAAAGCAATGACACCTGCTTTCTGAAGTAATTTTTTATAAGCATAAGCATTTTTCAAACGGTCTTTTCCTAATCGATCTCCGGCCCAATACATATCTGAGGTAGCATGTGTAGGCTGTACGGAAGGAATTATTCCAAACTTAAAATAATCAAAATCTTGCTCACGTAAAACTTGTGCATGCTCAATTTTCCACCTTCTGTCTTTCTTTCCAGTCAAGGCTTCTTTATACACTTTCAATATTACTGTATTTGCAGAATCTCCAATTGCATGTGTATTTAGCTGAAAAGAAGAAGCCGCAATTCTATTTGCAGTCACTTTCATATCAATAACAGGAGTAATTAATGCACCATGATGTTCAGGACTATCTGAATATGGCTTATGCATGCAGGCCCCACGAGAACCTAAGGCTCCGTCACCATACATTTTAAAAGAACGCACATTTAAATTATCCGTTTTATAAATTCCTTTTTTAAGGTACATATCGATGTTCTTTGGGCTGGCTGAGACCATCGCGTAAACATTTAACTTCATCGCTTTCGCTTTTTGCAAACTATCTATCAAGTCAATAACATCTGGATCTAGTCCCGCATCATTTACCGTTGTCAAACCGTAATCAAACATTACTTTTTCAGCATCTAATAACGCGGCTATTTGCGTTTTTCGGCTTGGTTTTGGAATTATATTAAAAACCAATCCCATAGGATTATCTATTAAAATCCCCGTTGGCTCTCCATTTTTAATTTCGATCTGACCACCATCTGCCTTTGTATCTTTAGTAATTCCCGCTAACGCCAATGCTTTACTATTGACAACAATGGCGTGACCATCTACTCTATTCAGCACCACGGGTATATTTGGAAAATATTTATCCAAAATAGCTTTGGAAGGAAATTCTTTTACATTCCAATCGTTTTGATCCCATCCGTTTCCAACAATAAAATTTGATTTTTTTTCTTTTTGAAAAGCTTGAATCCGCTTTACTACTTCCGCCATACTTTTAGTCCCTCGCAAATCGACTTCCTGAAGACTAAGTCCAAAACCATAAAAATGACAATGTGCATCTATTAGTCCTGGGTAAATAAACTTCCCTTTTCCTTCTATTACATTACTTGATTCAAAGTTGTTTCTAATTTCATCATCGCTGCCCACAGCTACAATTTTACCGTCACTGACAGCCATCGCAGTTGCCGTTCCGAAATCTTTATCTACAGTGTAAATAGTGGCATTCGTAACAATGGTATCTACGGCAGTCTTGTTCTTTTTTAAGCAAGAAGTAAGTGCCAGTAAACTGAAAATTAAAATACAGCGTTTCATAATGTGGTGTTTAGATACGCTAATATAAAAAAGAAGCCTAATATAAAAGAAGCTAGACCTAATTATTTAATAAAATAGCTGAATATTATTACAAATCTATATTTTGGTTAACACAAAAAAGGCGCCTCCGAGATGGAAAGCGCCTTATTATTTTTAAAATGCAAAGCAATTATTTTATCCTTTCACATAAGAATCTGAATGGACATTAGCCACTGCTCTTCCTGATGGATCGTTCATGTTTTTGAAAGCCTCATCCCATTCTAGAGCAATTTTAGTACTACAAGCAACACTTGCTTCTTGTGGCACACATAAAGCGGCTGCATCACTTGGGAAATGTTCTGTAAATATAGAACGGTAATAATATTCCTCTTTAGATGTTGGTGTTTGCAAAGGGAACTTGTATTTAGCATTTGCTAATTGCTCATCAGATACTTCAACAGCTACAACTTCTTTTAACTTATCAATCCAACCATATCCAACTCCATCGCTAAATTGTTCTTTTTGTCTCCAAGCAACACTTGGTGGCAACATGTCTTCAAAAGCTTTACGAACTACCCATTTCTCCATTGGGTGTTCTTTGTTGATCATTTTATCTTGTGGGTTGATTCTCATAGCCACATCCATAAACTCTTTATCTAAGAATGGCACACGACCTTCAATTCCCCATGCAGCTAAACTTTTGTTAGCTCTTAAACAATCGTACATGTGTAGTTTTCCTAATTTACGTACGTTTTCTTCATGAAATTCTTGTGCATTTGGCGCTTTGTGGAAATATAAGTATCCTCCAAATAACTCATCAGCACCTTCACCAGATAGTACCATTTTGATTCCC
The DNA here is from genome assembly GCF_900106645.1 of Flavobacterium degerlachei. GTDB lineage: Bacteria > Bacteroidota > Bacteroidia > Flavobacteriales > Flavobacteriaceae > Flavobacterium > Flavobacterium degerlachei. The sequence continues at coordinate 188,437 of NZ_FNMV01000005.1, read as the reverse complement.
ATTGACTTAATAACTCTCGCCATTAACCACATTGGAGTCGACGCTCTAATGGTGGTCACGTCATACGTTTCTAAGTTATAGATCACATCTTTAACGGCATCTAATCCTTCTTGAATTGTAAATTTAATTTCGTGGTGAATCGTTCCGATATGATCTGCTACAATTTGAGCTGCAGCTAAATCTGGAGAACCTTCTAGTCCTACAGAGAACGAGTGCAATTGTGGGTACCAAGCATCAGCAGTATCTCCTGACTCAATACGTTTTTGTGCATACTTTTTGGCGACAGCCGAAGTAATAGAAGAATCTAATCCTCCTGAAAGTAATACTCCGTAAGGCACATCACTCATCAATTGTCTGTGAACCGCAGCTTCTAAAGCTACTTTAATATCTTGAATGTTTGTTTCGTTGTCTTTTACCGCATCAAATTCAGTCCAGTCTCTTTTGTACCATTGTACAAATTCACCGTCTTTACTTGTCATATAATGTCCTGGAGGAAACAATTGAATTTTTGTACAATATCCTTCTAAAGCTTTCAATTCAGAAGCTACATAAAAAGTTCCATGTTGGTCCCAACCTATGTACAATGGAATAATTCCCATGTGATCACGAGCGACAAAATATTCATCTTTATCAACATCATAAATCGCAAATCCAAAAATTCCGTTCATTTCATCAACAAAATGAGGTCCTTTCTCTTTGTAAAGTGCTAGAATAACTTCACAGTCACTTTCAGTTTGAAAGTTATATTTCCCTTCAAATTGTTTACGTAATTCTCTGTGGTTGTAGATTTCACCATTAGCAGCCAAAATCAATTTTCCGTCTTCACTTAACAATGGTTGTTTACCCGAAGCTGGATCAACAATTGCCAAACGCTCATGAGACATAATCACTTTTTCATCACTGTAAATTCCGCTCCAGTCTGGTCCACGGTGACGGATGATTTTTGACATTTCCAACACTTGTGGTCTTAAAACTTCTGCTTTTTGTTTTAGGTCAAAGGCACATACTATTCCACACATAACTATATATTTTTATTTGTTTATTTAATTTGATAAGGCAAAGATGCGATTGTAGTTACAATTGAAAAACACATACAACACATATGGTTATAATTTATAACACAAATTGCTTTTTTACACAAAATAAGTAATTGAAAAATTAAAAAAAACAGTTTTATACTTAAGAATAGTAATATTATTCCTTACAGATCTATAGTGTAGATCCCAACAAAACAGCTTTTTTAAAATCACAGACTATAAAATCTCTTCTATTATGTAAGTCGTTCCATTAATCTCAAAAGTAAAGCCCACTACGTTCCCCATTAATTTGTTTCCCAAAGGCGACTGCGGTGACAATGCGATAATATTAGTTCCTTCAATATTTATTTTTGGCAGCGCCAAACTCATGTACAGAAAGATTCCATTGGCTTTTACTAAGCTCCCCACAATTATTGTTTGGGCTATTTTACTGGCGTCAATTTTATCCAAAATCGCTTTTTGGGTTACCACCTCTCTCAATTTAGTATTGAGTTTTTCTTGTTCTAGATGCATCATAGACAAAGCCGTTTCGTGTTTATCACCAGCTGATCCTTTGGCATCATTTTTTGAATCTTCGGTCAGTGCCGCTATCATATCTCTAAAAACATCAATTCTGTCCTGAACGAGCTGCAAATAGTATTGATATATTTTTTGTTTAAAAGTCATATTTTTTTTCATTTTGGAAGACAACAGGCAAAAATCAATAAACTATTAAAGCTTGCTCTACGCCACCAAAGTTAGAGTAATATTCTAAAAATGCCATGTCTTTTTTTAAACCTATTTCAATTTGTTTTCAAAATTTTAACATGAATTATTATCTTTATAAAAACACAATTGATAATTTTAACATTCTAATCATTTAATATACACTATGAAAAAATCAACAGTAGTAGCCACAGTAGCTTTTGCTTTTACAATGCTTTTATCTTCGAATGCAAATGCTCAAAAATTTCCTGATCTTGACAAAAGCCCAATGGATGTAGCAGCATATCCTAACGATTATAAAGATGCAGCTAAGATTGCAAAGGTAACTTATAGCAGACCTCAGCTGAAAGGCCGTAGTATTGATGAATTGGCGCCATCTGGAAAAGTTTGGAGAACTGGTGCTAATGAAGCAGCTGAAATCACTTTCTACAAGGATATGAAGCTAGGTCAAAACAACGTTAAGGCTGGCACATACACTATATATACCATTCCTGAAAAAGCTTCTTACACAGTAATTATAAACAAAGACCTGAACGTTTGGGGATCATATTTTTATAAACAAGAAAATGATGTAGCAAGACTAAGCGTTCCTGTAACTGAAGGAACCGAATCACTTGAAAACTTTTCAATGGTTTTCACCAAGGCTGACAATGGCATTATGCTGAATATGGGTTGGGACAAAATGAGAATTGCTGTTCCTTTTACTGAATAATATTTTTACAAACATAAAAAAAAAGGCTTCCACATTGTGGAAGCCTTTTTTTTCATCTTGTTTTGACAAACATTCAATTGCTTGCGCCAAATTAGAAATCAAATTTATAATTTGCACCTACAATAACCTGAAAACCTTGAACTTGGTAGTCCAACCATTTCTCATAGGCTTGGTTCGTAATATTGTTAGCTCTTATAAAACCAGTCAAACGATCGTTGTATTTATATCCTAGATGTGCATTTACATCAAAATAACTATCTAAAGTCATTGGCGTAGCATCAACGGTGAAATTGGTGTTCAATTTCATATCCTTACGTTCGCCAACAAAGTAAACAGCAGCTCCTGCAAACCATTTTTGGGTAATATTAAAATCAATATTCGAATTCAATTTTAATTCTGGCAAATTCCATGCTTCTTGCTCAATATAATTAGAGTAATTATTAAAAGTTCCGCTGATTCCAAAAGTCACAAAATCTGAAAAATTAGCTTTTAAATCTCCTGAAAAACTCAATGTTTTCATGTCGTCGTAAACAACCTGCATTGAATTTCCAAAAGCATAATTTTCATTGGAAGTATTTTCATTGTAGTCATTGCTTCTAAACAAAGCTTTATTTCTTTCGTTTACATACGAACCTTTAATGTTATAACTCACACTATTACTCAATTTCCCTTTCAAACCAGCAAAAACATCATATTGTTTGTCCGTTGGAGTAATGTTTAAGGTTGGCGATAAAAACGGATTTTCATTAACAAAATCCAAATAAGAATTTTGTTCTAAACTTCCTTCTGCTCCAGCATAAAAAATCATTAAATCCCCAACCACTTTGTAGCTTGCATTCACTTGCGGATAAACAAAAAACTTGTTATTGCTGTTTTCGTTGTCCATACTATAAAAAACGGCAGCACCAATATTTATGGTCCAATCATCCTCTTGCATTACAAAAGTAGGTGTGATTCCAAAATTAGTATAACCATATTTTAAAGGTTCTGAATTTGTTTTTAAATAATTATTCTCGAAACTTCCAGCTACATAATCTACAATTATATTAGTTTTAATAGACTCATCCATTATGTCAAATTGCAAAGACGGCTTGACATAAAATCTATTTTCAGCCGATCCATAAGTATCGGTAAAATGACTAAACTTCATGTTGGCATCATTCAAAATCCCATCATTAAAATCAATTTTCCCTCCAATAGAATAAGTATTATACACATGTTGAGCATTAATTCCGTCTACTATAAAAACGCGGTCATTTGAAGATAAGTTGCTACCAAACTCTGAAGGTAAACCGTACCAATTGTATATCTGGTTTCTATAACCCAAGTCCAAGTTCCAAGACAAAGCATTAGTATTTGCTCCATAAGTTAAATCTATCGATGAATTATAAAAACGATCATCAAGTTCAACATCTTTTATTCCTCCTTGTGAAGAAAGATGACGAAACATTCCGCCCACATAATCGTTATTCCCCAAATCTTGGTTCACAAACAATTCAGCATTTAATGTTCTGTAATTCCCAAATCCTAAGGTCGCATAGTTATCATACAAATGCGCTTGTTTCGTTTTGTCAACTCCTTCCGCCTTTCCTTTAGAAGGTGTAAAAGTAGAAGCAACAGGAAAAGAAAAAATAGAATAATTAATCTTTTCTTTTTTGGCATTTCCTTCATCATCAAGCACAGGCGTTTCCTGCACTTTAAATGCGTCAGATAGTGTCGGCGTATAAGGCTTAACCACATTAACGACTTCAGACCCAATATTTTCTTCCTTCTTCTGAGCAAACGAAAACTGGAAGGCAACTAGGAATAAGCCAATGGTAACTTTATTTTGGAAATTGAATTTCATATTTTTTTGTTTTATTATAAAAAAGGCATTTACAAGACTGTTTTCTTGCTTCCTGCATTTTATACATTTCTTATTTTTTTATTTTAGTCTATTATTTTAACCTACTTCCCATTCTCCTTGGGCCACAAACTGAGATTCGCCACCTATATTTATATCAAACAGGTTCTCTTCTCTTTTCCCTTCAAAAAATATTTGAGACTTTCTATTAATGTATTCTCCCTGATTATTCACCATTTTTATTTCAGTTGAGTGATATTTCAATAAAAAAGCTTGTAAACATGTACTAGCACTTCCTGTTGCTGCATCTTCTATAAGCTGATTATTTTCAATGCACAACATTCTAGTGTTAAGAATTTCATTTTCTAAACTAAAAAAATATAAAGCTTTGTGTTCTGTTTTACATTTTGCTTTTAGCCATTCTGCTGTTTTATCTTTATCCAGTTTGACCGCATTTAAGGTCTCTCTATTTTTTAGTGGTACAATGACAAAAGCACTTCCTGTAGTTACTTCCTGAACTTCAAAACGATTATCAAAATCAGTCACACTCAAATTACTAAAAGAAGCAAAGTCTTCCTTCATAAAAACATCCAGAAAATCTGGTTGCGCCGCTTTTAACCAAACTAAATCCTTGGATTGACGAACCTGAATTTCTCCTATTGGAACTTTTAATTCAATTTCATTAGGCTGATGTTTGAATACTTTATTCATCAGAACCCAGGATGTCCCTATTATAGGATGTCCTGCAAATTGCATTTCGTGTGCAGGAGTAAAAATTCTAATCGTTGCCTTGTTATCTTCAGCAGCGCTATCGGTAACAAAAGTACTTTCGGCAAAATTAATTTCTCGTGCTATTTGCTGCATCTGATCCGTCGTTAAGTCAGCCGCATTTAAAAAAACAGCCAGCTGATTTCCAGCATATTTTTTTTCTGTAAATACATCTATTATATAAAAAGGAATAGTCATTTTTAATTAATTTTAAATTCACAACAACCGGATTATTCCAGTTGTTTTAAATATTCCTAATTCGTTATCGATGAATTTGTTTTTGACTCCTCGGCTTTGATCATATTTAATTCTTTTTGCGCTTCAGAAATAACATCTGGAAAATCAGTAAAATTTTGAATGACATTATCTAGAATATAAGTCGCTTGAAAACCATCTTTTAGTCCATAGAAATTTTTAGCCATAAGAATCAATCCCTTTGCACCAAAATAGCGGTAACTGGAATAATTTTTCGCAAGCTTTTGAACCGCTACATTTGAAGATTCAAATTTCCCGTCTTTATTTTTGAAATAAGCGTCATAATACAAAGCCTCGGCTGCTAATTCTCCCTTTGCAATGGTTAGCAATTTAGCATATCCTGATCTGGCTTTTGCTTCATCCCCAGTTTGCATTGCTGAACGAGCAATGATAATCTGAGCATCACTTCTTACATTATCATCCGTTTTGGCATTATTTAGCACCTTATCAGCATAGACAATTGAATTAGAATAGTCTTTTTTATCATAATAACATTTCATCAAATTAGACTGTGCGAACACCTTATTTTGAGGAAAATCAGCTTCGCTTTCTAAACGAATTAATACGGGAATTGCTTTCTCTTTTTCGTTATTATCTAAAAGTACTTGTGACAATCTAGCTAGAGATTGCTCCGTGAATTCACTTCTCGGTTGGTCAATAACATATTGGTAATTCGAAATTGACTTGTCTTTTTGTCCTTCAGAATAATAGGCTTGCGCCAAATAAAAATTAGCCTGCAGTGAATGCATTCCTCTTGGAAAACTCGATATGTAAGCATTGAATCCTGAAATCGCTTGCTTATTATTATTTTGTTCGAATTGCTTTGCTGCAGATTCATAAGAATCATTATCTAATTCTACATCTGTAACAGTAACGAAATCTAACGTTCGTACCCAAGTCGCATATTCATTTACCCTACCTCCGTCAACATAAATCAACCTTGCTGTCGATACTGCTTCTAGGGCTTCTGGGGTTTTAGGAAAATCAGCTGCTACTTTTTTAAATTTGCTTAAAGCCTCATTATTTCTATCTGAATTGTAATAAATTAATCCTTGTCTTAAAATAGATTTTGCCGTGTAAGAACCGCTTTTATACTCCCCTATTAATCGATCAAAAGTTTTCAAGGCAAGATCTTGCTGCTTACTGGCTACATAAGTATTAGCCAATTCATACATCGCATCGTCACGGTAACTTGATTTGGGGTACAATTGCAAGAATAAATTCAGCTCCTCAATTTTCTTATCGTTTTTAGCAATAAAACCGTAACACAATGCTTTTTGATAATAAGCGTAATCAGCATCGACACCTCTAGATTCGATTACTTTATTGTAAGCTTCCATTGCTGGCCAATATTTCGAAGTTACAAATCGGCAATCACCTAATCTTAAATAGCTATCATTTAATCTTACTTTGTCGTCTTTTACTGCTTCAATCTGATTTTGAAAATATTCTCCAGCTTGATCATATTCCTTCAATTTGAAATAAGCATATGCTATATTGTAATTGATATTTTTATACTCCACAGTACTATGAGCACGCGCTGAACTTGCGAATTGCTTATAACTCAACAAAGCATTTTTATAATCATCTAAAACATATTCTGTTTCTCCTTTCCAAAAAGTAGCTCTGGCCGTAAAATCAGCATCTATTTGTCCATCAATAGATTTCTTGAACATAGTTGCAGCCTCAGAGTAGTTTCTATCAGCATATAACTCCATACCTCTATAAAAAGTAACTTTTTGATATGCTAACTTGTTTCCTGGGCTTTTGTTTTTTTCCAATAAAACCAATGCTTCTTTATAATTCTTAGAAGAGATATAAGAATCAATCAATAATTTTTCAATTACGGAACGGTTGGCGTTATTTGGATATTTTTTCATGAAATCCAATAAAACTGCAGGCACACTTTGGTACGAATTCCCAATTTCATAACTTAATTTAGCATAATTCAAACTAGCATCTTCTTGTATAGATGTGTCAAATGCCATTTCAGAAGCATTCTTGAATGCATTCAAAGCCTCTTGTTTTTTATCTAATTTTAAATAACTTTCGCCCAAATGGTAATAGGCATTTTGAGCTACAAAATCTTTTCCGTTTATGATTTTATTGAATTGCGAAATAGCATTTTCAAAATCGTTTTGTTTGTAATAGGCATATCCCAATTGGTAAAAGTCAGTATTATTCCATCTTCCTTTTTTCCCTTTATAAGCAGCTAAATAAGGAACTGCTTTGTCATATTGTTTTAAATTAAAATAGCTTTCACCAATTATTTTACTCAATTCTGATTTTTCAATAGCGTTTGACTTAGCCATTGCTTTTTCGCCTAGCTCAATTGCTTTTTGAAAATTACCAAGCTTAAAATTCATGTCAGCTTGATAGTATGACAATTTTTCTTTGTATTTCTCTTCCCCTGAAACTTCATCAAAATATTTCGTAGCCTCCTTGTAGTCATCCCCTTCATAGGCAATAAACCCTAAATAATACTTAGCTTGCGAACCGTATTCCTCTGAGTTCACCACTTTGTTAAAATAGCTTGTAGCTTCCTTTTTATTCTTGGAACTAAAAAAAGCATAGCCTTTTTGGAAATTAAATTTATCTCTGTCTCTATTATTCAATTGGCTTTCGTCAACTCTTTCAAACCATTGAAGTGCTTGTGGATAATTACCTTGCTCAAAGTAAAAATGTGCTACTTCTATAAATGCCTGATTGCTCTTAGCACTGGTAGGATAGTCTGCAACGAAATTTTCCATCAAAACATCAGCATTGGCACGATTCAAACGAATAGCACAATTGGCATCATAGTAAGCACAATCTGATTTTAATTCTTCGTCAGTCGTTTCTAATTTTACTTTTTCGAAAATAATTTGTGCAGAGGCATATTGCATATCGTTGAACAACGAAAGCGCTTTATTGAAATCTGCTAAATCATGGGTGTAGATTGTTGATTTTTGCGCTGAAACCGTAAAAGGTGCAGCAAAAGTCAATAAAAAGAAGAGCCAGGAAAATATACGCATTTTGATTTTTTTTTTAATATTCAAATGTATTATAACTAACCACTATAACGAATTGTAATTCGGTTTTATTATGAACAAATGTTTTAACAAAAAATAAAAAAAATCATAATTGATAATTGAAAATTGATAATTGATAATTACTTTTACCCAATAAACAAACGCCAATTATGTCTCAAGCAGTACTGTCTTTAAAAAACGCATCCATTTATCAAGAAAAGAATGTTATTTTATCAAACATAAATTTGGAAGTAAACCATGGTGAATTCTTATACATCATTGGAAAAACAGGATCAGGAAAAAGTAGCTTAATGAAGACGCTTTATGCTGATTTGCCTTTAACAGAAGGCGAAGGACACATTGTTGATTTTGACTTAGTAGGTTTGAAAGAAGATGACATTCCGTTTTTGAGAAGAAAAATTGGTATTGTATTCCAAGATTTCAAACTATTGCCAGACCGTACGATAAAAGACAATATGTTATTTGTGCTAAAAGCGACAGGCTGGGTAGACAAAAATGAAATGGATCGTAAGATTGATGAAGTTTTGGACAAAGTGGGCATGAAAGAATATGCACACAAAATGCCACATCAAATCTCTGGTGGTGAACAGCAGCGTGTTGCTATTGCTAGAGCTTTGCTAAATGATCCTGAACTTATCCTTGCCGATGAGCCAACTGGAAATCTAGACCCACAGACAAGTGCTGAAGTTCTTGAAGTTTTAAGAACCATCAACGCCAATGGAAAAACGATAATAATGGCAACGCACGATTATGCTTTATTGATGAAATTCCCTTCAAAAACATTGAAATGTGAAGACTCTAAAATCTTCGAGGTGGTTCAGAGAACAGTGTAATGCTTTCTGTCCTCCTTCCAATATACAATTACAATGCATATCCATTAGTTCAGGAATTGCACAAACAATGCTTGGAATCTAAAATTGATTTTGAAATCATCTGTATGGATGATGCCTCTACCCAGTTTAAGTCACAGAATAATTCGATTTTGTTGCTAAGTAATTGTTCGCTAACCGAATTACCTAAAAACATTGGCAGAAGCAAAATCAGAAATTTACTGGCTTCAAGGTCTAATTATGACTGGCTTTTGTTTCTAGATTGCGATTCCATAATCCTCACCCAAAATTATATTAGCAAATACATCCTTAATCTGGAAGGATTTGACATTCTTTATGGAGGACGATTGCATCCAAAAGAATGTCCCTCAAACAGTCAACAGCTACGATGGAAATACGGACGAATTGTTGAAGATCAAATAGCATTAAACAGAAAACAAAGCCCTTATAAATCGTTACTTTTTAATAACACTTTGATTAAAAAGAACTGTTTTGACAAAGTGAAATTTAAAGAAGAAATTACTACCTATGGTCATGAAGATTCTTTTCTATCCTATAAATTAAGTAAATTTAATTTAAAAGTAAATCATATCGAAAACCCTGTCGAACATACGGATATAGACACGAACGAGGTCTTTTTACAAAAAACAAAAGATGCTCTAGAGAACCTTATGAATTTGTACCGATTGAACCAAATTGACATTAAATTTATACGAATGGTTCAACTTTATCATTTTTTAAGCAAAACGAAATTAAGTATTCCCATTTCGAAATTATTTCCCCTTTTTGAAAAACTAATATTAAAAAATCTTAAAGGAAAAAACCCAAGTCTATTTATCTTTAATATTTTCAGAGTGGGCTACATCTGTAAATAAAAACCATAATGACATGATCTATTTTTCAGTAATAATTCCACTGTATAACAAAGAAAAATTTATTGAAGCCACGCTACGAAGCGTCCTTGAGCAGTCTTTTACTGACTTTGAAATTCTGATTATCAATGATGGATCGACGGACTCAAGTGCTGAAATAATCAAAAAATTCAATGACCCCAGAATCCGTTATTTTTCAAAAGAAAACGAGGGAGTATCTGCGGCCAGAAATTTTGGAATAGATAAAGTACAAGGCGAATTCATTGCTTTCATAGATGCTGATGATTACTGGTATCCTGGTTTTTTAGAAGAAATGTTTCAAAACATTAAAAAATACCCCGAACAAAAAGTGTTTTCGGCAGCAATTGAAATAGAAACTTCAAAAAGTGTTTTCCCTGCACAATATTCTATTACCAAAACGAGTGATTGTGAGATAGTGAATTATTTTTCAGCCAGTTCAAAAGAGACTGTTATATGCACTTCCTGTGCTGTTTTTAATAAAAGTATTTTTGAAGAAATAGGCAATTTCGATACTCAAATAAAAAGCGGACAAGACACTGATCTTTGGATCCGAATAGGATTAGTACATCCCGTTGTATTTTCGTGGGAAATTTTGACTAGGTATGTTTATGATGAAAATAGTCTTTCAAAAAACATAAGCCATCTCAACTCAAAAGTGGATTTTAGTAAATTTAAAGAATTAGAGAAAACCAATCCTCAGTTGAAAAAATTCTTGGACTTGAACCGATTTTCAATGGCTATAAAATTCAAATTATCAGGAAACAAAGTCGCTTTTGATAACTATTATGCAGCTATCGAGTTAAATAATTTGGGTATAAAAAAACGGACGCTACTTTTGCTGCCCGCTACTTTACTACATGAATTAATCCGATTTAAAACTGTTTTAGCCGATTCTGGCTTTGGTTCATCGGTTTTTAAATAACGTAAAATCTTTAAAGTTTCGAATGTAATCTTCTTCATCAAACTCATCCGAAGCCAACACCAAACAAACGGATCCTGAAGAAAAATTCTCTAGTTCTCTCCAAATTTCTTTTTCAATCAATAAGCCATAATTAGGTTTATTCAGCGTGATTGTTTTTTCAGAATTTCCGTCTTTAACGACAACATCAAAACTACCGCTCAAGGCAATTAAAAACTCTTTTTGTTCTTTATGTGCATGTCCTCCCCTTTTACTTCCTCCAGGAACATCATATAAATAGTACACTCTTTTAGACACAAACGGAATGGTCTCGCCTTCTATTACAGAAAGATTGCCTCGCCTATCCTGAACTTTAGGAATTTCAATTAACCGCACTTCGTTACTGCTTATCATGTTCTTAGAATAAAATGGATTCCCATTGTTTTGAAATAGATTTTAAAGATAAATGTTGTACACTGCTTGAAGCATTTTTTTTACAAAAATCATATAAATCTGAATCGTCAATAAATCGATTCATGGCCGATGCCAAACTATTTGGATTGTTATTCTCGACCAACAAACCATTGTATTCGTTTTTTATTATTTCATTAGGTCCTGACTTGCAGTCTACTGAAATTACAGGAATTCCCAAAGCTAATGATTCGACTATTGATAGAGGAAACCCTTCATGTCGGCTCGTTAAAATGGTGAATTTAGCTTGTTGCACATAAGGAAATGGATTATTATTAAAAGGTAGAGTTTCAACAAAAGAATCCAATTTTAATTCTTTGATTTTATCCTGAATAAAGGTTAAATCAGGTCCTTCACCCATAAGGTAAAGCTTATACCCTTTCATAAAAATTTTAGAAATTGAAAAGGCTTCAAGCATTAAACTAAAGTTCTTTACTTTTTCATCAAACCTACCAAAATACAAGATGTATTTACCGTCAAAGACTTCATCATTTTTTATTTCAGTTTTCGATAAATCATACGGATTGTAGATGGTTGTCGTATTTTCGAAATCAAATTTTTGTTTTAATTCCAGCTCGATAGCCTTCGAAACACAAATAATTTTTTCCGTTTTCTGATAAAGAAATTTAGACCAAAAAATAGATTTTGGAAAGTAATTATCCAGCTTAGAACTATGAACTACAAACCATAATCTTCTTTTTCCATAAATCCAATGCGTCAATAATTCCCGTGTCAAATTATTTCTAGGTCGGTTATCAATGATTAAATCTATTTCCTTTTCCTTTAAATACTGATGTAATAAAAAACCCTTTTTAATTTTTTTGAATACTGAATTATAGCCTAGACTATGGCTTCCCAAATTAAGCAACTCGCCAGCATATTTATAATTAATATCGTCGTTCACAATGATGTTATGAATTTCAACATCGCAATTATCCAGTATATAACTCAACATCGAAGCAAATTTTTCGGCTCCACCGCGTCCTAAGGATGTCGAAATTATCGCTACTTTGTTTCTGTTTTTTATCATTCTTGTCTAAAAGTAAATATATTTACCAAATATACACATAAATGAAAGTTTTACTTGTTGGCGAATTCAGCCGTTTACATAACTCGCTCAAAGAAGGCTTACAGGAATTGGGGCATGACGTTTATATTGTAGGCCATCAGGATGGATTTAAAAACTACCCTATTGACTTTCCCATTGTAAAAAAATGGGATAATGGTATTTTAAAAAAACTAAAAGTAGGTATTCACTCGCTCTTCCGCTTTGACATTAGCTCTTATTTAACTTATCGCCAATTCAAGAAAAACAAGATTCATTTTACCAATTTTGATGTAGTGCAACTCATCAATGAAAACAGTTTTTACTGTCAATACTATTACGAAAGAAAAATCCTTGAGTTTCTGTTTAAAAATAACACTAAAGTATTCTTATTATCTTCCGGTTACGATTTTTTGAATGTAAAATACGGTTTTGACAATCCGGATTTCAAATCGGCGATTCAGCCTTATTTATCAGGAAGAATAAGCACCAAAAACTTCGAGAACGTATTGAAATTCAAAACCAAATCGTTTGAAAAACTGCATCAATTTATTTATTCAAACATAAAGGGAATTATTGCTACTGATCTCGACTACCATATTCCGCTACATAATAACCCTAAATATTTAGGACTTATTCCAAATCCAATTAATAGCGCTAAAATTGACTTTCAACCAACGACTATTTCAGACAAGATTGTGATATTTCACGGAATAAATGAGGCTAATTATTATAAAAAAGGAAACGACTATTTTGAAAAAGCATTGGATTGTATCGCACAAAAATACGGAGACAAAGTTGAAATAATTACAACTCGAAATGTTCCTTACTCGATCTATATTAACTCGTATAACAAAGCGCATATTTTACTCGATCAAGCTTACGCCAATGACCAAGGTTATAATGCACTTGAAGCCATGGCAAAAGGAAAAGTGGTGTTTACAGGTGCTGAAAAAGAGTTTTCGGAACTGTATAATCTACCGGAACGAGTGGCAATAAATGCAATTGCAGATGTCGATTATTTGGTGACAGAATTATCTCACCTGATTGAAAATCCTGCTGAAATAATAACCATTGGAAAACGTGCGGGAGACTTTATAGAAAGAGAACACGATTATATAAAAATAGCGAGTAAATATTTAGAAATTTGGAACAGATACTAAAACAAACTCTTTCTGAAATAGAGTAGCAAAATAAGCAAATAAACAAAGTTATCTAGCGCTTGAGCCATCACTACCCCTTGAATCCCGAATAATCCCATCAAATAATCACTTAAAAAGTAGAACAAACCAAGCGATACTAATTCTGATACAATAAATGCGATAGTAAGTCTTTTGGCAAAAAATTGATACCCTAAAATCAGAGAAGCTGCTTTTAAAACATCACCAAACAATTGCCAGAAAAACAAAGATTCAACTTGCAAAAACTCATTAGTAAACAGCAACTTGATGATAAAAAAACGGGCAAAATAAATTATTGTTACTCCAAAAATAAAGACTGGTAAAATTCCTTTGTAGAAGCTCCAAAATATACTTTTTGTTTCCTGACTATCCTTTGAAGCAGAGAGTTTAGGCAAAAAATAAACAGTCAAAATAGTACTTACAAACAACATATAATAAGTAGATATTCTTGTCATCGTTTCCCAATAACCTGCTTGATCGATGTCAAGCGTTTGAATGATATTATTACGTACCATTAAAAAAACCAGAGGCCCCAAAACAGAGGAAACCAATGCCATCAACGAATAAGACGACAATTTCTTGATAAAACTAAAATCAAAAGCCGCACTGCTGATTATTTTAAAAACCGCAATTTCCTTGTTGACAAAATAGAATGCGACAAAGAACAATAAAGCCGGTGAAATAACGATGGACAATAAAGCCCCAAAAGTTCTATACTCCAAAATCAAAACAACTGAAACTAACAACCCTATAGCATTCCCTATACTATTAATCCAAATTACCTTTTTGAAATTCCCCAAACCATTCAGTACGGAAACCAATAAAATGGAAACTGCATACCAAGGTAATGCCAGAGACAAAGCCTTGAAAACAAAATCATATTCAAAATGACTTCCGAAAATCCTGTAGTTCCAAAAAGCAGCAAAGAAATATAGAAATCCACTTAAGAGTAAAGCGACAAGTAGCAAACTCATAAAAACAGTTGAAATAAATTTCTGCAGCTGTAGCTTGTCCTTCTCGATTTCGGCCACATACTTGACGATTCCGTTTTGAAATCCCAATGTTGATACCGTTTCTAATGAAGACATGAAGTTTCTAAGGTTTCCTACCAATGCCATTCCGCTTGGCCCAACAAAAACGGCCAATAATTTAGAGGTCACTAGTCCTATCCCTATTTTCAGGATTATACTCAAACTGTTTAAAGAACTAATTTTAAACAGTTGTGATTTGTATATTTTTTTCAAAACTTCCAAATCAGTATTTATTTAAAACAGAAATAATGTAATCAACTTCTTCCGCAGTTAAAACTGGACTTATAGGTAGACTCAAAACCTCGTCATGAATTTTTTCTGTAATTGGAAAAGACAAATCATTCCATTCAAATAAGGCTTTTTGCTTATGTGGCGGAATCGGATAATGGATTACCGTTTGTATTCCGTTTTGATGCAAATATTCTTGCAGTTCTGTTCGGTTTTTTGTTCGAATAACAAACAAATGAAAAACATGATTATTAGATAAATCCCAGTGCGGCAACACTATTTTATCATTATTTATTTCAGCCAAATATCGTTGCGCAATTACCCTTCTGAGTTCATTATCTGAGTCCAAATGACCCAGTTTTACATTCAAAAAAGCCGCTTGGAGTTCATCCAGCCTTGAATTCATTCCTTTGTGATTATTATGGTATTTGGTTTCTGAACCATAATTTCTAAGAGCTGAAACTACTTTTGAAAGTTCTTCATCATTTGTAACAACAGCTCCTCCATCACCTAAAGCACCAAGATTCTTACCTGGATAAAAACTGTAGGCCGCAGCATCTGATAAATTCCCTGCTTTAATTCTTCCTGAATTCTGCAATCTAAAATCAATCTCTGCGCCATGAGATTGGGCTGCATCTTCAATTACCAATAAATTATTTTCAACAGCAATTTCATTTATTGCATCCATTTCGGCTAATTGACCATACAAATGAACTGCGAGAATTGCTTTGGTTTTTGAGGTGATTTTTTCTGTTATTAAATCAGCATCTATATTGTAGGTTTCCAACTTTGGCTCAGCCAAAACAGGAACTAAATCAGCTTGTAAAATAGCCAGAATACTGGCAATATAGGTATTGGCGGGAACGATAACTTCATCGCCTTTTTGCAATTTCCCTAACTGAATGTAGCCCTTAAAAATTAAAACCATCGCGTCAAAACCGTTTCCCGTTCCTATGCAATATTTTGTCCCACAATAACTGGCAAAACGAGTTTCAAACTCCTTAACTTCATTACCCAAAATATACCAACCAGAATCTAAAACTACTTTCAATTTTTCTTGAAAAGCAGTTTCGTAAGGTTCATTTATTTTTTTTAAATTTAGAAATGGTATCATAGTACAACGTTTTCTAAATTGCTATAATTCTCCGTTTTTAATTTGATATAATTCTGAACAGACGCTTTGGCTCCAAAACTTTCTTTCCAATAGGCCAAACCTTCATTTATAACAAGTCCATTTTTATCAGATGAACTTCCTAAACTTATGTACTTTTTATCTAAATATTTTCGCATCACGAAATCAAAAAGCACGTCCAAAGCCGCTGTGCTATTTCTATCTTCAATACCAGAACTGTACTGAAAATGAACCAGATTATCCATAACAAAAAGAACAGCCCCTGCATTCAAAACACCATTAATGTACGCACTAAACAATTTAATTTGGTCAGGAAAACATTTCGCTAACTGCTTTATTTCTTCTAAAGAATGAACCGGCAATACTCCAAATCTTGTTTTTAAATTAGGAACCAAAACCTCTTCCCAAAAACCCACATAATTATGGTCTTCTCGGACTTCAATCTCGATTTGACTGGCCATTTTTAAAGCCCTTTTCCTATTTCTATTGGGAATATAACTCTCACTATTATCAACAACCATATATATATCTGAGCGATACACTACAGCCTGCATCAAGAAAGAAACATAATCTAATTCATCCGATAAAACTCTATTGTAAATCTTAGGTGGCAATTTCAAATAAAGGAATTCGATATTTAATTGAGATAAATAGAACATCAATTCCCTAACAATGTTCAAATAATTTTTTATTCTAATATTATTCTGGATAACAATCGTACCATAACTCAATCCTTGATGAGAATAAAGTTCATTCCCCACTTTGTTCGCTGGTAAAACAGCAACTAATTCTTTTCCCTCAAAAACCATTAAAGAAAAATCCTCAAATCGGTCCTTATGGTATTCCATAAAATCACGATGGAATAGAAACGTAGAATTTTTGGCTTGACCAATAAAGGCATTCCAATTAGCATAATCACTTTCCTGATATTTTTGGACGGAATAATTTTTCACTGTTTAATTTTAGACCTCGTGAAAGTAACCTTTTTTTTATTTATTTTCGAAAGTTGGCAAATACCATTTGAATTTGACTGCCATTAAACGAACAGAAATAATCACTAAAGAGGTTGTTAAGTATAATAGGTCATCATCAAAATCAAAACTTTTTAAGATAAAAAACACGACACCTCCAAGTATACAGATCGTGGCATATATTTCCTTTCTGAAAATCACTGGGATTTCGGCACATAAAATATCACGGATCACACCTCCAAAACAGGCTGTCATAGTACCCAATGCGATACATACAATAGGATGCAAACCAATATTAATTCCTTTTTCAAGACCAATTAAAGTAAAAACCCCTAATCCGATAGTATCAAATAGAAACAGTGAAGTTCGCAATCGATCAAATTTCTTTCTGAACAACACGGCAAAAACACAAGCGATACATATTACATATACATACTCTAAGTCAAGCATCCATCCCACTGGTGTTCGCCCAATCATAACATCTCGCAAAGTTCCTCCTCCCACAGCAGTCACAAAAGCAATTATAAATACCCCAAAGGCATCCATTTTTTTGCTCATGGCAGTCAATGCGCCTGACATTGCAAAAGCAATTGTTCCTATGATATCTAATAAATGAAACATGAATTTTGGTGAGTTAAGATTGAGACCTTAATTTTTATTGTAATAAAACGACAATTGTGGCAAAATTAAAGAAAAATAGTTGCGTAAAAGTGTTCTGACAAACTTATCTATTCAATCTCATTTCAGATTCATAAATATTCCATTCTAAATTTATAAAACTGCATGTTCTCTATGTATCTTTGTTAAAAAATAATAATTAAATTTTAGAATATCTTGAAACAAATCACTTCAGTTCAAAATCCATTCATAAAATCATTGGTATTATTGCAGGAAAAAGCAAAAAACCGCAAGCAAACGGGTACTTTTATAATTGAGGGCAAAAGAGAAATTGAAATAGCTATCAAAGGTGGTTATGAAGTGGAAACAATATTGTTTTATCCTGAAATTTGTACTGAAATTGAAGCAAAAAAAATAGATAAAACTGCTGAGCTGATAGAAATCAACAAGGATGTTTTTCAAAAACTGGCATATCGAGAAACTACTGAAGGTATTTTGGCTATTGCCAAAACAAAATCCATGCAGTTAGCCGACTTAAAATTATCAGACAACCCGTTAATTTTAGTTGCAGAAGCGCCCGAAAAACCAGGAAACATTGGTGCTTTATTGCGAACTGCTGATGCCGCTAATCTGGACGCCGTGATAATTGCCAATCCAAAAAGTGATTTATACAATCCAAATATAGTGCGCTCAAGCGTTGGCTGTCTTTTTACCAACCAAATTGCCACTGGGACAACGGATGAAATCATTGCTTTTTTGAAAGAACGAAAAATCAATTTCTATTGTGCCACTTTACAAAACTCGACATCCTACCATACTCAAGATTACACCACTCCATCAGCTTTGGTAGTAGGTACAGAAGCAACTGGTTTAACACAGGAATGGCGTGATGCCGCTACTAAAAATATCATTATCCCGATGCAAGGCGAAATTGATAGCATGAACGTTTCGGTAGCAGCTGCAATTTTAATCTTTGAAGCTAAAAGACAAAGAGGTTTTTAAGTTTTAGATTGCAGATTTTAGATTTTAGATTTTAGATTTTAGATTTTAGATTTAAAAATAAAAAGTTGCTGTGATTCTATCATTTCGATAAAAGAAAATCTCTAGCTAAAAAAATAACATATCTTACATTAAAAATATGAAAAACAACTTATTTGTAGCAATAACGTTAATTTCAACTACGCTTTCTTTGGCTCAAATCAGTCCAACTCAAGTGGACGAATTAGTCAATCGTACTATCAAAACTTTTAATGTTCCGGGAATTGCAGTGGCAATCGTTAAAGATGGAAAAGTAGTTTTGGCTGAAGGTTATGGTGTAAAATCAATTGACACAAAAGAAAGGGTAGATGCAAACACTCTTTTTGGAATTGCATCTAATAGTAAAGCGTTTACAAGTGCTGCTCTAGCAATACTTGTTGATGAAGGAAAAATAAAATGGGACGATAAAGTTATCAAATACCTTCCGAATTTTAGAATGTATAATGACTACGTGACCCAGGAATTTACAATCCGTGATTTATTAAGTCATAGAAGCGGACTTGGTCTAGGTGCAGGAGATTTAATGATTTGGCCTGACGGAAGTAATTTTACTGCCCAAGACATCATTCAAAACTTGCAATATTTAAAGCCTGTTTCTGCTTTCAGAACAAAATATGATTATGACAATTTATTATATATAGTAGCTGGAGAGGTTGTTCATGTGGTAAGTGGAAAAAGCTGGGCCGATTTTGTCGAAGATCGTATCATGAAGCCATTAGAAATGAATAATAGCGCAGCTTCTTTTGTACGATTGAAAGACAGCACTAATATAATTGCTCCTCATGTGCCTATCGATGGAAAACTGAAGGTGATAACAAGGTATAAAAATCAACTTTTTGATGCTGCAGCCGGAATATATTCTAGCGTCAATGATTTGAGCAAATGGGCCATTATGCAAATGAATAATGGAAAATACGGAGCTGACAACAAACAGTTATTCTCTGAAAAAGAACATGCTGAAATGTGGACACCACAAACTATAATACCAATTAGCACTGTAGCGCCATATAACTCTCATTTTAAAGCCTACGGATTAGGTTGGTTTTTGAGTGATGTAAAAGGATACAAAGAGGTAACACATACTGGTGGACTAGAAGGAATTGTAACGCAAACTACTTATTTCCCTGAATTGCAATTGGGAATTATTGTACTGACGAACCAACAATCAGGTGCTGCATTTCGTGCAATCACAAATACTATAAAAGACAGCTATCTTGATATAAAATCGGAGGACTATGTTGCACTTTACAGCAGTCGCATCAAAGCTAACGAAGATTCTGCCGATAAAGTTACGGATGAAGTTTGGGCTACTGTAGCAAAGAACAAGGCTGCCAAAATCAAAACTGACTACAAAACTATTACAGGAACTTACACTGACAGTTGGTTTGGAGATGTCATAATCACTGAGAAAAAAGGAAAATTATACTTTGAATCTAAACGTTCTTCTCAACTAAAAGGGGAAGTGTTTTTCTATAAAGAAGGTAATTATGTTGTAAAATGGGACAATGCCTATTTACATGCTGACGCTCATTTATTTTTTCAATATGACAAAGCCGGAAAAGCAACCGCTTTAAAAATGAAACCCATTTCTGATTTAACTGATTTTAGTTATGATTTTCAGGATTTGGACTTCACAAAGGCAGTTACTAATTAGACGAAAACCAACTTTAAAATAGAATTTAGTGTTTTATTTTTCAGCATTGATTTATCTCTTGCATATATGTAAACTTATAGTTATTTTTAGAAAATGAACCATGCCGTTATGACAGAAATTGATATAGAAAAAGAAAATAAAGCAATCGCTCAAGAATACAAAGAATTACTACGTATCAGTTACCAAACCTTGACTCCCGAAGACAAGAAATTGATCCGTAAAGCTTTTGATGTTGCGGTAGAAGCCCATAAAGAACAGAGAAGAAAATCAGGTGAAGCCTATATCTTCCATCCTATTGCTGTGGCAAAAATTGTCGCTTCTGAAATAGGTTTGGGAGCTACATCCATTGCTGCTGCATTACTTCACGATGTTGTTGAAGATACACCCACTACCGTAAAAGACATAGAGCGTATTTTTAATCCAAAAGTGGCACAACTTGTTGAAGGTTTGACTAAAATATCATTAGTTCAAAAAGACATGAATGTGTCTATGCAAGCGGAAAATTTCCGTAAAATGCTTTTGACACTTAATGATGATGTACGTGTAATCCTTATCAAGATCGCCGATAGATTGCATAATATGCAAACTATGGAGTCAATGGATGACCATAAGCAAGTTAAAATTGCATCAGAAACATTATATATTTATGCTCCCTTAGCACATCGTTTGGGTTTATATAATATCAAAAACAAACTAGAAGACTTAGGTTTAAAATATACAGAACCCACCGTTTACAATGAAATTGTA
Source organism: Flavobacterium degerlachei (assembly GCF_900106645.1). Taxonomy (GTDB): domain Bacteria; phylum Bacteroidota; class Bacteroidia; order Flavobacteriales; family Flavobacteriaceae; genus Flavobacterium; species Flavobacterium degerlachei. The sequence continues at coordinate 167,348 of NZ_FNMV01000005.1, read as the reverse complement.
AGTAAAATAAAAGAAACGAAAGAGCAACAAGATGCTTATATTAAGGATATTTCAGATATCATTAAAACATCATTAGATGCTGAAGGAATAGAATATGTAATAAAAGGACGCCCAAAATCCATCTATTCAATTCGACGAAAAATGAAGGCTCAAAACGTAAGCTTTGATGAAGTTTATGACAAATTTGCCCTTCGTATTGTTTACAGATCAGCTCCACCTGAGGAAAAATTTCTAGCGTGGAAAATCTATTCTATAGTAACTGATCATTACAGACCAAGTCCGAGTCGTTTGCGCGATTGGATTTCATCACCAAAATCCACCGGATATGAAGCCTTGCACATAACCGTTATGGGGCCAAAAGGAAGATGGGTTGAAGTACAAGTTCGAAGTGAACGAATGGATGAAATTGCTGAGAAAGGCTATGCAGCACACTACAAATACAAAAATGGAGTGTCTGAAGAAGGTGGTTTAGATAATTGGTTAAACCTATTAAAAGAAGCACTTGAAAACTCAGAAACTAGTGCGGTAGATTTTGTCGAGGATTTCAAAATGAATCTTTACTCTAAGGAAATCTATGTTTTTACTCCAAAAGGAGATATAAAATCGTTACCAAAGGGCGCAACATCACTTGATTTTGCTTTTAGCATACACTCCGAAATAGGAATTAAAACTCGCGGAACAAGAGTTAACGGAAAACTGGTGCCGCTTAATTATGAATTAAAAAATGGTGACCAGGTTGAAATAATTACCTCTGCAAATCAAAAGCCAACAATGAACTGGCTTGATTATGTTACCACCTCGCGTGCCAAAAATAAGATTAGAAACGTACTGAACGAAAATACCAAAAAGATTGCCGAAGATGGAAAAGAAGTACTTACACGTAAACTTAAACATCTTAAAGTCACGCTAAACGAGTCAGTTGTTAATGACTTGGTTAATTTCTTCAAGTTAAAAACCAGTTTGGATTTATTTTACAGAGTTGGTGTAGGCTCGATTGAAAATCAACAACTTAAAGATTTTGCTGCTCAGAGAAGCAATACTTTAATGAATTTCTTTAAAAGCAAGATCAAACGTACGGAGCAAACTGCAGATGTCGACATCCACAAACAGGTGTTGAACAGCAATTACGATATGCTAGTATTTGGTAAAGCACAGGATAAATTAGATTATAAATTATCTGCCTGTTGCAATCCCATTCCTGGAGATCCCGTTTTTGGATTTGTAACTATCAACGAAGGAATCAAGGTACATAAAAGAGATTGCCCGAATGCCATTTCCATGCAGTCTAATTATGCCTATCGCATAATGCAGGCAAAATGGATCGACTCTTCACAACAAGAGTTTAAAGCTATTCTTAATATTACGGGAATGGATACTTTAGGACTTACGAATGAGTTGACCAAAGTGATTTCGAATAACATGCACGTCAACATCCAAAGCATTGCACTTAATGGTGAAGCAGGTCTCTTTAAGGGACAAGTGGTTGTTGTTGTCCAAAACATCACTATTTTGAAAAAACTGATAGATAACATCAAGAAAATTGATGGAGTTGATAAAGTGACACGGATCTATAAAAATTAGCAGCATGACCCACAGCGAGCAATACTACATGCAAAACAAATTAATTAATCAAAAAAATATTTAATCCACCTTTTATTCCCACTTTGGGAGTCAAGTGGCTAAAATTTTTTATTATCTTTGCCAGATATGACACTCATTTCCACAGATAACAACAAAAACCAAGAAATTGTAAAAAATGTTTTTACAATGTATCTTGAAAAAAAAGGGCATCGAAAAACTCCTGAACGTTACTCTATCCTTCAGGAAATTTATGAAAGTGAAGAACATTTTGATATAGAAAATCTTTATATCAAAATGAAAAACAAAAACTATCGTGTCAGTAGAGCTACATTATACAATACAATCGAATTATTATTGGACTGTGCTTTAGTTCGTAAACATCAGTTTGGCCAAAATCAAGCGCATTACGAAAAATCGTATTTCGACAAACAGCACGATCATATTATCATGACCGATACTGGAGAGGTAATCGAATTTTGTGATCCAAGGATACAATCAATCAAAAGTACAATCGAAGAAATATTCGATATTGAAATAACTAATCACTCCTTATATTTTTATGGAGTTAAAAAAGTTCCGAAATCAGAAACTGATATTTAGGAAATAATAAATACACGAACAACTTGCAAAGTGTTCATCGAATAAAAACTTAACTACAAACAATAAACAGAATGGCCGTAGATTTATTACTAGGATTACAATGGGGAGATGAAGGAAAAGGAAAAATCGTTGATGTACTTACCTCAAATTATGATATTATTGCTCGTTTTCAAGGTGGGCCAAATGCTGGACATACTTTAGAATTTGACGGAATAAAACATGTACTTAGAACCATTCCTTCTGGAATTTTTCATAAAACAGCTGTAAATGTAATTGGTAACGGGGTAGTTATCGATCCTGTAGTTTTTCAAAAAGAAATCGAAGGTCTTGAGAAATTTAATTTAGACATTAAAAGTAAATTAATCATTTCAAGAAAAGCACATTTAATTTTACCAACTCACCGTTTATTAGATGCTGCTTCGGAAGCATCAAAAGGGAAAGCAAAAATTGGTTCTACTCTTAAAGGTATTGGGCCAACTTACATGGACAAAACGGGTAGAAACGGAATTCGTGTTGGAGATATCGAATTAGAAGATTTCAAAGAAAGATATAGAGCTCTTGCTGACAAGCATGAAGCAATGATTGCGTTTTATGACGTAAACATTCAATACAATCTAGACGAACTTGAAAAAGAATTTTTTGAATCTATTGAAGATTTGAAAAAATTAGATTTTATTGATAGTGAAGAATATTTACACCAAGCTCAAAAAGCAGGTAAATCAATTTTATGTGAAGGAGCTCAAGGTTCATTACTTGATGTTGATTTTGGAACATATCCATTTGTAACTTCATCTAACACTACTGCTGCAGGTGCCTGTACAGGATTAGGAATTGCTCCTAACAAAATCAAAGAAGTATACGGGATTTTCAAAGCATACGTAACTCGTGTAGGTAGCGGACCATTCCCTACTGAACTTTTTGACGAAGATGGAACTACAATGGCGCGCGTAGGAAATGAATTTGGATCTGTTACAGGAAGACAAAGACGTTGTGGATGGTTAGACTTAGTAGCATTAAAATATGCTGTACAAGTAAATGGTGTGACACAATTGATGATGATGAAAGGTGATGTACTTTCTGGATTCGAAACTTTGAAAGTGTGTACCGATTACAACTATAAAGGTGAAAAAATCGCTCATTTCCCTTACAACATTGAGCCAGAAAATGTAACTCCAGTTTACAAAGAATTCAAAGGTTGGAAAGCTGATTTAACTGGTATGACAACATACGAGGAATTACCTATCGAACTAAAAGAGTATATCGAATATATCGAGCAAGAAATTGAAGTTCCTATAAAAATTGTTTCTGTAGGACCAGATAGAAAACAAACTATCCTTAAATAAGGTTAACTAACGTCCCGATGAATCGGGACGTTTTTTTTTATAAAAATAGTATTTTTACAATTCACAAATTCAATTTGTAAAAAGTATAACCTCAATGAATCTGCCTAAAAAATATAGCCTTTTCCTATTCCTCTTTTTATATTTGGTACTTTTTTCATCTTGTAAAAAAGAAGATTTACCAATTGCCAATGAGAATGATTTAGAATATATGATTTCAGGTTCGGCTATTATGTACAAGGATAAACCCATTCAACTGATCGGAGCAAATGCTTTTCATGTATTTAGCGTTGGTAGTAGCGACATGAATGGTTGGAACCTTGATATTGCAAGAGAATTCATTGGAAATAGTAAAGAAACGCCACTCACAGATGGTCCAATCCAATCTTCAAGTGGTTCCTATCTCTATTCCTTGCAAAGCATCGTTGATGACAATCGAAGAAACAACAGAATAACTATTCTATGCGCCTTTGGCTGGGATGGTAACAGCGAAACCGAATTTACTGGTAAAAGTCCAACACAAACTTCTTGGTGGAATGCTTATAAAGTAATCCTAGCACAATGGGCCGTCCAATTCAAAAACCAACCAGATGTTTGGATTGAAGTCTGGAATGAACCTTATCGATACGATAGAGCTGATGGATATACCGATGCGCAATGGATCAACGATATGACTGAACTATCTACAATTATACGAGGCACAGGCAATAAAAACATCATCCTAATTCCTTGTGCAGAACAAGGCCAAGACGAGAGTGTTCTATTAAATAAAGCAAATGAATTCTTAGCTAACAAATCAAATATTTTATTTGATATTCATGGGTATGAAAAATGGCTTTTGGATAAGCCATCATCAATTGACTCCCGATTAAGCCAATTACAAAATAAAAAAATACCAATTATTTTTGGAGAAACCGCCCCAATGAATGCGGGGCTTCTAATGAATCCAAAACCGTTTTTGGATATTCTTTCTACCCGTGGACTTTCAGTTTGTGCTTGGGTATGGAAAAAAGACGCGACTGATCAAGATGCATTACTAACCACTTCAGGTCTTCCAAATGACAATAACAATAATAATTGGGGAACTACATTTAAAAACCTTAGTTTAAGTCCTAGAAACCCTTAATTTTACGCTAACAAATCAAAATAAAACGAATGCAAAACCCTGAAATAAAGATTAAGCAAACCGAACTACTTTCTGATAACTGGTACGTTTTAAACAAAGTAACTTTCGATTATCAAAAAAATGACAATTCTTGGATTACCCAAAAAAGAGAAGTCTATGACAGAGGAAATGGATCTGCTATACTGCTTTACAACACAAAACAAAAAACAGTCATTTTAACTCGTCAGTTTCGTTTACCAACTTATCTCAACGGAAACAAAACAGGGATGATGATTGAGGTTTGCGCGGGTATGTTAGACCAAGACAATCCAGAACAATGCATCATAAGAGAAACTGAAGAAGAAACTGGATATCGCCTTACAACAGTTCACAAGGTTATGGAAACTTATATGTCTCCTGGTGCTGTAACTGAAATTTTATACTTATTCGTAGGTGAATATGACGAATCTATGAAGGTAAATGAAGGCGGCGGAGTAGCACATGAAGAGGAAAACATTGATGTGATGGAAATGTCTTATGACGAAGCTTATGCGATGATTGCGTCTGGGAAAATTAAAGATGCGAAGACAATCCTCTTATTGCAGCATGCTAAAATTAATCAGCTCGTTTAAAAAACTACCTCTTGAGAATTTAGAATATGAATAACCAGACAAAAGGTGTTTTATTCGCATTGTTTGCTACCTTACTTTGGTCAGTGAATTTCGTGATTGCAAGCGGTATAAAAGGCCATATTCCGCCAGTAGGGTTAGCATTTTGGAGGTGGACAATCGCTTGTGTAGTCTTAGCTCCTTTTGCAATAAAAAGCACTATTAAAAGTTGGGGTGACGTAAAGAAAAATATTCGTTTTCTTGCCATCACAGCAGTGCTTGGAATCACCATATTTAACACGTTGATTTATTTTGCTGGCAAAACAACCTCTGCAGTGAACTTGTCTTTAATTGCTATTTCCATTCCTTTATTTATTGTGGCGCTATCCCGAATTGCTTTTAAGGAAAAAATAAGTAACTTCAAAATTGTTGGCATCCTAACAATCATACTAGGCGTTCTAATACTAATTACCAAAGGCTCTTTACAGTCTTTGCTTCAAATACAGTTTGCAATTGGCGACCTATTAATGCTGATTGCTTGTCTTTTCTTTGCGGGCTATACCATTTTGGTACGGCTTAAGCCTAAAGAAATTCCATCAAATGTATTTTTGTTTGCCCTCTTTATTATAGGAACGATTCTGCTGATGCCTTTTTATATTTTAGAGCACTTGTATTACAAACAAGTCATTTTTGACTCCACAACAATTTATGCCACAACATATGTTGGAATATGTGCATCACTAATTTCATACTATTTATGGAATGAAGCAATTAGTCTAATAGGAACTAATAAAACGGCATTGATCTATTATTAATTCCGATTTTCAGCGGAATATTAGCCTACTTTTTTTTAAACCAAGACATTGTTTTAACTCAAATTATAAGCATGGGAATTATTATTACGGGTTTGTTGTTGACTAATAAAAAGGACTGATTTTTAGGTTTAGAGAAACTAATTTATTTCTAGTAGTCTTATTATAAACACTACGCTTATTCTTCTTATTTAAGTAAGTACTCGTTGTCATCAAGCACGAGAAGATGTAGAGCGGTTAGTTCAACATAGGTTTCGTTGATGGCTTTTCGAGGCCAACAAATCCTTATCTGTTATATGTCGCTTTTCTGTTGTTTTTCTGTTGTTTTAGGAAATGTTGGATAGCCTTCTTTCCATTTTCTTTCAATTGAATTCCACATTAAATATGGCCCATCAAAACCTTCAATGTAAATCAACTCAAATGTTTCTTTGTCAACTCTTCTGTATTCTGGTTGAAGAAAGTCGATTTTGTCTCTAAAGCCAAATCCTCTTAATGTTTTCCAATCGTCATTATCAGGAAGCTCGTTCGTTGTCTTATAATTTTCAATATTCTTGATTATTTTTTCACCAAGTTTTATGTCTGAACTTCTATTGATTGTCAAAGGTAATTTCCACCATATAAAATAAATCCCAATGGTTAGAACAAAAATTATCAATATGCCTAGAGTAAATTTTTTCATTCTCTCAAATAAATATTAGTTTTATTTCTTGATTTGTTGACTGGTTTTCCTTTCCTAAAAGTGGCATAAAACGTTCTAATGCTTTCCAGACTACTATGAATCAGACAAATAAAAAGTCATAGTCATCGCGTTTATCGTTCAATATAATCTATATATGCAATAGAATCTCTAAATAAGTAATTACCATTTCCTTTTCCAAATGGATAATACTTTTCAAAAATTTCGAACTGTTTTTGTTTAACATAATCTTTATCATATTGTCCTTTTTCAAGTGAAAACACAGATTCTAATATTCTTTTAGCATTTTCTTCATCGCCAATTTCGAAAGGTATTTTGTTTTGTAAAAAATTTAAAGATTGAGCTCTTGATGGTCCATTTTTGCTTAAACTACCTAATGAAAATTTATTTTTATTTTTAATTTGTTTCACGTCATTAACGATTCTCTCAATATATGACTTTCTTACTGCTCCAGCAATTTTTGTGTTTTCTAAAAAATGCTTGCTTTGTTCATAATTAAAATTCATTCGTTTGAATAAGAAATAAAACGGATATGAAGAAGTATTTCTTTGACAAGCAAATCTCAATAGTTCTTCAGCTCTAAAATCCTGTTTGTTTAGTAAAAATTCTTTATATAAATCTTCTTCGTATAGAACAGTTGACTTTTTTATAACTCTAGCTAATTCTGGAATATGACCAATTATTTTTACAGCTGGTTGTCCATCTTCTTGAATAGAGTATCTATCGATAATTTTAATTTATTTTAATAACTCTTCATCTAATAGAAAAGTATTATTATCACTTATAATTTCGCCATTTTGTGAATTTAATAAATGCGTATTTTCTATACCAATTTTCCCAATATTGCCAAGTAATTTTAACCACTTATTTGACTCATCATCTTTTACGTCTTGAATTAGTTTTATTAAATCTCCAGCTTTTATTTTAGTAGATTTCGCACTGTAACGGAAATAGATATCTGAAGAGTTTGTTTTCGAAGTGTCTTTAGTACAAATAATAGGTCTCGCTTTACTTTTTACAGAATAAAGTATCCCAATAGTTAAACTTTTATATTCGAACGTTCTTCTTTCGAATTGAATGTGAGGTGTGAAAACTTCATTAATATAATTTGTAATGTCTGCATCGTCAATATCTTCAAAATTACTTATTCCGATGATTTTATGAGGTTTGTTTTCAATTCCGAAAAATAATGCACCACCGTTATTATTTGCAAAAGCTGCTAAAGATTTACAATAAGTAGCTCGGGATGACTCAGTTTGCCAATCAAAATTGCTTTTAAATTCAATACAATATGATTCTCTTCTTTTAATGATATTGTCTACATCAGCAACTGCAAAGAACTCATTTAACCATTCATCAGTTAGTATTTCTGTCATTTTTAAAGGTTTTATGTTTCTATTGCCACCAAAAAGTACACCCGCTACAAAATAGCGCCTATACACCAAAAACTGGATAGATTGTCGCTACTAGAACTCATAGTATACACTCTCAAATATAGAACTAATTCTTCACAAAACTTATAACGATATTATAGAAACAAAAACGTTCTCAATAGCCCTGATGGAAATGAAAATCCCGAGCTCTTGCTAAAGAGCGAGGATTGTAATGTACAGCAGGACTGAAAGTTATTTTGAAAACAAATCCTACTGCTCCTAAAAACACAAAGCATAAAAAAAAGGAAACTCAACTAGCGTTGAATTCCCTTCTTTATAAATCTTATTTATTCCTATTTATTAGGTTGCGGTGTCATCCTTAAATAATATTTTATTTTTTTAAAGCCTTTTGGGAATTTAGCTGGAATGTCTTCGTCTTTTATAGATGGCGAAATAACCACATCATCACCATCTTTCCAGTTTGCCGGAGTTGCCACTTTATAATCTGCCGTTAATTGCAGACTGTCAATAACACGAAGGATTTCATCAAAATTTCTTCCTGTAGAAGCAGGATAAGTAAGTGTCAATTTTATCTTTTTATCAGGCCCGATTATAAAAACGGAACGAACAGTGAAGGTTTCATTTGCATTAGGATGAATCATATCATACAAATTAGCTACTTCTTTACTTTCATCAGCTATAATAGGGTATTGTAAAGTCACATTTTGAACTTCTTCAATGTCTTTTATCCACTTCAAGTGCGACTCAAGCCCATCAACACTTAGTGCAATGACTTTTGTATTGCGTTTAACAAATTCAGGGTAATAATTAGCAACGGTTCCTAACTCTGTAGTACAAACAGGTGTAAAATCAGCAGGATGTGAAAACAAAACGCCCCAAGAATCTCCTAACCATTCATGAAATTTTATTTTCCCTAATGTAGTTTCCGCTTCAAAATCTGGAGCTGTATCTCCTAATCGCAATGTTGCCATGACTTTTTGTTTTTAAATTCATCTAAAATTAATCAAAAAATCACGAAATGAATCACTAATACTCATAAATAAAACCAAATTTAACTAGCAACAACTTTCTTTTTAATATTGGGCAAAAAGTAAGTAAATATACCAATAAGAGGAAGATAGGAACTTATTTGATAAACATATTCAATACTAGTTTGATCTGCAAGATAACCCAAGAACGCTGAGCCTAAACCACCCATTCCAAAAGCAAAACCAAAGAATAATCCCGAAATCATTCCTACTTTTCCAGGCATCAATTCCTGGGCAAAAACTAAAATTGCTGAAAAAGCTGAAGCAATTACAACCCCAATAATTACTGATAAAACACCTGTCCAAAACAAATTAGCATAAGGCAATAGCAAAGTAAAAGGCGCTGCCCCTAAAATGGATATCCAAATAATATATTTTCTTCCAAAACGATCTCCTAAAGGCCCTCCAATTAAAGTTCCTGCAGCTACTGAAGCTAGAAACACAAACAAATGAAACTGGGAGTCTTGAATAGAAAGTCCGAATTTATGCATCAAATAAAAGGTAAAATAGCTTGACATACTTGTCATGTAGAAGAACTTAGAAAATATCAGCAACAATAAAATCGCAATAGAAATTTTGATTTTCTTTTTTGACAATGGAACAAAATCCTCTTCAATTACTACCTTTTTAGAAGCGCGTAACGACAAATGATTTTGATACCAAACAGCAATTCTAGATAATACCCAGATTCCGATGAAACCGGCAAGAATAAACCAAATGATATAAAATTGTCCATAAGGCGCAACAATAACAGCTACCATAAGCGGACCTATTGCACTCCCTGTATTTCCTCCTAACTGGAAAATAGATTGCGCCAATCCTCTTTTTCCGCCAGAACCTAAAAAGGCGACTCTGGAAGCTTCCGGGTGAAATATAGATGAACCAACCCCTACTAATGACACTGCTGCCAAAATCATCCAAAACTCAGTAGCAAACGATAATAATGCCAAGCCAGATATTGTAAAAAGCATTCCTATAACTAATGAATACGGCTTTGGTTTTTTGTCCGTATAAAAACCTATAAATGGTTGCAATAAAGAAGCTGTCAGTTGGTACACAAAAGTAATCAGTCCAATTTGGGTGAAATTAAGCTGAAAATTATCTTTTAATATGGGATAAGTCGCCGGAATAACGGACTGCATTAAATCGTTCAACAAATGAGCAAATGCAATGGAGAATAAAATGGAATAAACCGTTTTTTGGGCTAATACTGGATTGGATATTGTTTTTTCTGTATTGGAAAGAGTCTGCATAATCTAAGGTTGAAAAGAGGTGTCAAAGAAATTAAATAAATCGAAGGATAAAATACCAAACAGTTAATGTGATAAAAGAAAGAGGAATTCCATATCCTATCATCATGCTGCTCAGTCTAGGTTTTAATCCATGTGTGCTTGCCAAAATACTTGCTGTAATCATGGGGGCCATTGCTGCTTCCATTATAGAAACTTCAATCATTTTTGAATGTTGATTCAAAACGATAACGTACAAGAAATAAATTACGGCTGGAGTCAATATCAATTTATACAAAAGACCCAGTCCTAAGAATTTCCAATGCTGACTTCTACTTTCAAAGCGCAATTGCAATCCTACTGAAACCAATGCTAAGGGAGTAACTCCACTTCCTATTTTTTGTAATACAAATTGAATCCACTCGTGAAAATCGAAACCAAGTACATTCATGACACAAGCCAAAACAAAAGTGACAAACGGCGGGAAAAACATGATTTTCTTCACAATTTGAACTCCGTTTTGCTCTCCACTAGAATATAATGTTGCTACAAGAATTCCCAATGTGGACAATACCACAAAAGTACCCGGCTGATCGACTAAAATAGCCGTTTTCATACCATCAGCGCCATATAAAGCTTGAATTATTGGGAATCCTAAAAAGGAAGTGTTACCAAGACCAGCTGTTAAAATTAAACAACCCGTGAGCTTTTTAGACCAATTGAACTTTCTTCCTAAAAATCCAAAGAAAAAATAAGCGAGTATAAAACCAATCCAGGTTACTCCAATAGGAAATAGCAATTGGTTGTTCCAATGCACTTTTGGAATAAAATACAATGCCAAAGCGGGAAGGCAAATGTAAATTACAATCTTGTTTAATAACTTATAGCTATCTGTAGGAAACCATTTAATTTTCTGGAAAGCCAGTCCGACAAAAAGATAAAGAAAAATTAGAATAATATTGATCATAGCACAACAAATATATCCACTAAATTAATAGCACATAGGATAAAAGAACAAAAATATTAAAGAAGTTCCTATAATTTTAAAGCTGTCATATCTAAGATGCTTTTGCCGCCTATTTTATCATAAAAATGTCATTTAATCACAATAATTCATGTTTAAGTGCTAATTTTACTAAAAATGATTTCAATTTTGGAAAACGATAAAATAAAACATTCTTCTGCCCTTCAAGAGAAAGCGGGTATTCCTGCACCAGAAATATTCAGCCCTTCGGTAGTAAAAACTATTCAGAAATTCAGGAGAATACAACCCTCTCCCGAAGAGTTAGTTAATGGAATTTTATCTGGTAGCATAACCGCTTTAAGCCGTGCTATTACTTTGGTCGAAAGCACCAATCCTGATCATTTGGCGAAAGCCAACGAGGTAATAAAAGCTTGTTTACCTCATGCCAATAAATCAGTAAGAATAGGAATCACCGGTGTTCCCGGAGTAGGAAAAAGTACTTTTATAGAAGCTTTTGGAAAACACTTAACTGGCTTAGGCAAAAAAGTGGCCGTATTGGCAGTTGATCCCAGTAGCACCATTTCACATGGAAGTATCTTAGGAGACAAAACCCGTATGGAAGAATTAGTGAAGGACAAGAATGCTTACATCCGTCCATCAGCTTCAGGAGAAACATTAGGTGGTGTGGCTAGAAAAACCAGAGAATCAATCAGTTTATGTGAAGCCTGTGGTTTCGACACCATTATTATAGAAACCGTTGGCGTAGGCCAAAGCGAAACTGCTGTGCATAGTATGGTCGATTTCTTTCTGCTATTGAAAATTGCGGGAGCAGGAGATGAACTGCAAGGAATCAAACGCGGAATTATGGAAATGGCGGATGCTATTGTCATTAACAAAGCAGATGGAGATAATATCAGAAAAGCAAAACTGGCAAAAAGCGAATTCAACAGAGCTCTACATCTTTTTCCAGCTAAAAAATCGGGCTGGATACCTACTACTGCAACCTGTAGTGCCATTAATCAAGATGGAATCCCAGAAGTATGGGAAACTATCAAAAAGTTTATAGAACTTACTAAAGGCAACGACTATTTTTATCAAAAACGATCAGAGCAAAATGAATATTGGTTAATGGAAACCATCAATGAACAAATAAAACTGCGTTTTTATAACCATCCTACAATTCAAAGCATATTAGATTCCACAAAAAAAGCGGTGCATAATGATGAAATTTCACCATTTGCAGCCGCTCAATTATTGTTGAAAGAGTATTTTAAGTAACTATTTACTCTTTCTCGTAACGTTCCATTTCTTTGTCGTAAAAAGCATTTGCTTGCTCGACTAAGCCTTCCATTTCAGCATTTAACTCTCCTTCATCAAGGTCTTCTGCTTCTTCCATAAACTCAACCTCATCATCTTTAAGATTGATTATAAATCTTGGATAATCTAAATGTATGATGAAAATATCTTCAGGAAAATCAGTATTGTCACCCAGTAAAAACTTTGGTAATTCCATTTGTAATTTATATTTAATGTTTTTATAGTATCACTGGCTTATTGACCCAACGACTAGACAAATAACCGAATAAAGTTTTAAAAAATCTATTTATCGGAAAGAATTATTGGAGCTCCAGCTTTTCCCATGAAAATGATCTTGGTGTTTGGTGATGCAGCTAATTCTTTTTGTGCTTTAATTGTTTCGTACTGCAGTTGTTTGTCCGTCAGACCAGTAGAGATGATTTTTTGATAATCAGCAATACCTTGTGCTTCCACTCTTTTACGTTCTGCTTCTTGTTTCTCTTTTTGTAGAACAAAAACCATCTTTTGAGCATCTTGCTCGGCATTAATTTTACTCTCAATTGTCTTTTTCACAGACGTTGGAAGATTGATGTTTCTAATCAGCAATGACTCGAGTACTAGTCCTCTTGATTTAAAATCGGCTTCAATGCTCTTAAAAATACCATCTTGGAATTCATTCCTTTTGGTTGAATACAAAGCAACAGCGTCATAAAAAACAGCATTATCACGGATACGTGTTCTTGTAACTGGACGAACAATTTTATCAATATAGTTCACTCCAATTTCTTTAAAAATTGTTGGAGCATCCGTAGAAGACACACGATATAATACCGTCAAGTCAATCACTACCTCAAGTCCGTCATTTGACAATACCCTAATAGCATCATCTCCTTGTTGATCCCCTTCAGTTGGAGCAGACGACATCGTATAATTTTGAGTTTGAATATCAAAAATAGTTACATCTAAAAGAGGGTTGATAACATGCAATCCCGGGTCTAAAACCCCTGATTCAACATTTCCGTATAACGATTTGACTCCCACTTTTCCGGCATCTATCTGTTTAAACGCTGCAGAAAAAATACCAACTATGATTAATAATATCCCAATAATCCGAGCTAAACTGGAGAATTTTGAGAATGGATTTTGATCTTGTTTCAAAGTAAAGCTCATAACCAATAAGATTATGCCTAGAATAATAAGTAATATCATGTATTTTATTTTAGAATGTTATATCTGTCAAGTGAACAGAAAAACAAATTAGAAGAATACGTGAGGACAAACTTATTTTGAGGTTTTTTCTACAAGCAACCTATTTGTCAATCTCACAAAGCGAATATACAAAAATAAAGCGGCAATAGATAATCCTGCAAGGAGACCTATCCAAATCCCTGCCCCTTTTAGCTCAGTATAAAGACCTAAATAAATTGATATTGGAAAACCAACTACCCAATAGGCTACAAAAGTGATGTACATTGGCACTTTTACGTCTTGTAATCCTCTTAACGCACCTAAGAAAACTACCTGAATCCCATCTGAAATTTGAAAAACCGCTGCAACTAATAACAATTGTGCCGCGATAGTAACTACCTCCGTATTTACAGCTAAATCGTGTGCATTATTCATATCAACAAACAAAGCGGGTAACTGTGTATGGAACAGTACAAATATTAGTGCAAAAAAAGTTTCTACTACGATAACCAATAAAAATATAGAAAAGGCAACGATACGCAGCTGCTTGTAATCACCTAAGCCTTTTTGATTCCCCACTCTAATGGAAGCTGCAACACTTAAACCCATGGCGAACATAAACGTAAAACTAGCCAAACTTAATGCAATTTGATTTGCTGCCTGGTTCACTATTCCTAAAAGACCCGAAAGCCAAATTGCTCCAGTGAATAAACCCACTTCAAAAAACATTTGCATGGCAGAAGGTGCACCTATATGAATAATTTTCATATTCATCTCTTTTTTGATGTTTTTCAGAGAAAACTTCTCGAAAAAAGGATGAAATTTTTCCTTTTTTTGCATCATATAATGCATATAACCTAGCATTACAAAACGGGATACAATAGTTCCTATTCCTGCACCTATAATTCCTAACTCTGGAAAAATCCAAATACCATAAATAAACAAATAATTTAAAACGACATTTACTACGTTTCCTAAAATGGTTGCCCACATAGAATACTTGGTCTCACTCATTCCATCGGCAAATTGTTTATAACCTTGAAAAATGATTAACGGAATCAATGAAAAAGCTACAATGTCTAAATAAGGTTTAGCTAGTTCAACCACATTATCTGGCTGCCCCATAAAACCTATTATTGGTTTTGAGAAAAAAATCAAACCAAAAAGGATCGCTCCTAAAATGGTGCATAAATACAATCCATGATGAAAGGCACTTCGCCCTTCTTCAATGTTTTTTCGTCCGTCAGCTTGTGCAGCCAATGGCGTAATTGCTGTTGAGAACCCAATTCCCAGTGACATTGCAATAAAAACAAAGCTATTTCCAAGAGAAACCGCGGCTAACTCTGTCGGGCCTAACTTACCCACCATAATATTATCTACAATACCAACAACGGTATGTCCTAACATACCTAAAATTATAGGATAGGCTAATCTTAAATTATACGAAAACTCTTTTGTGTAGGTAGCTAAATTCAATTTCTCTTTTTTTGATGGCAAATATAATTAGAACCATTTTAATGTTCCTGCAATATTCAATTAATATACACTACAATTTATGGTGTTTTTTTGCATTTTATATTATTATGTAACAAAATCAAATAATTCTATAACATTTCAGCCTATGTGCATATATACATTTGTACCTGTCGAAAGGAGTGTAATTAAGCATCTCAAAAAAGACAAATTATATAACCCAATTAATACGATTATGAAAGTTACAGGAAAAATTAAAATGTTATTTGTATTTGCAGTATCAATGATGTTTGCAAATAATGCACAAGCACAAGACACAGCAGTAAAAAATTACGATCAAGGTTTCAAATTAGGATTTGGTGTTAGTGGCGGATATGCTACTCAAGACCCATATAAATTAGCTTTGGGTGCTGATGCAAGATTACAATATGATTTAACAAAAAGATACTCTTTAACTTTAACTACTGGATTTACAAATCTTTTTGTAAGTGAAGCTGATGCATTTCCAGGTGAAGCTACTGGAAAAGATTTAGGATTCATTCCAGCTAAAGCAGGTTTCAAAGCATTCGTTTGGAATGACGAATTTTATGTAATGGGAGAAGCTGGTGCTGCATTTGCAGTTACTAACGGTTTTGACCAAACATCTTTAATCTTAGCGCCAAGTATTGGTTATGCATCTAAATACATTGACGTTTCATTACGTTACGAGCACTATTCTGACTTTAGAAAAGTGAATAACAATGGAACTACAGGAAAAGGTGTTGGACAAATTGGTGTACGTTTAGCTTACGGGTTTGAACTATAAAACCATTATTTCGATTAGTAAAAAAAATGCGCTGAATTTCAGCGCATTTTTTTTGTTTTAGATTTTGATGTATAATCCAACGATAAAACAAACTACCAAATCACTTTTCTTTTTTCAGCATATCTTTATAAATCTGGAAATTAGCTTTTACCTTATCATCTAATTCCGGTTCTTTTATATCGGTATGTTTCTGCATTTCTTCCCAGATAATTTTGGCAACTATATAGCGAGCCATATCCTTATCGTCAGAAGGAATTATATACCAAGGCGCATTTTCAGTAGCCGTTTTATTAATTGCCTCCTGATAATATTGCATATATTCATCCCAGTGTTCACGCTCTTTCAAATCCCCTGGCGAAAATTTCCAGTGGTGCTCCTCTTCTTCTAGTCTTCGCAACAAGCGTTGGCGCTGCTCTTCTTTACTCATATGAAAATAAAATTTCATCACAATTGTTCCGTTTTGAGTAATATGCTTTTCAAAATTATTGATTTGCTCCATTCTGTTTTCCCAAAACTGAGGCGTAATATCTTCTACCTTCTCAATACCTGGCAAATTTTCACTCAATATATATTCAGGATGCACACGAGTAACCAAAACATTCTCATAATGCGTTCTGTTAAAAACGGCAAATTTCCCTTTTTCAGGTAAAGCCAGATAATGTCTCCACAAATAATCGTGTTCCAGCTCTGTCGAATTTGGTGTTTTAAAACTATAAACCTCAACCCCACGCGGATTGAATTCCTTAAAAACTTCCCGAATCAAACTATCCTTTCCTGAAGTATCCATTCCTTGCAAACAAATCAAAACGCCATAGCGATTATGCGCATACATCACATCCTGCAATGCACTCAACTTCTCTTGAACCTTATCTAATTTCTCCTCCTTATCATCATCACTGGCTTTATTAAACAAGTTGGTAGGAATTTGAGACAAATCAATTTTGCCTGTCACTTTAAAATCATCGGGATTAATAGACTTCATAAGAAATATTTTATCTTTATAATCTCAAATATAACAAATAATTGGGTGATTCCTGATCAATTTCAGGAGCTATTTCCGGCTATTCGCTACAATCTTTCTAGTCCTGAACTTGTTTCAGGATCCTGAAACAAGTTCAGGGCTAGAAAGGATTTTCGCTGCTATCCGGGCTAGGGAACCCATTTTCACCATAACATTAATGAAAAAATTTACACTCGAATTACTATTTAAAATTATCGGAATAGGTTCCGCCTCAGGACTCTTATACAATGACAATACCTTGCTTTTGATTGGCGACAACAGCGGCTTCCTTTATGAATACAATATAGACAGCAGCAATTTAAAAAGCTATCCGCTTATTGAAAACCCAACCGAAAACATCGCAAAAAGCAATAAACCCGACTTTGAATCCTTAACTCAATACCAAGACACCGTATATGTATTTGGCTCAGGTTCTACCGCCAAAAGAAACTCTCTGGTCGAATTTGATTTAAACCAAAAAAAGAAAATCGCCACTAACAATATGGTCGATTTATACACCGTTATGCAAAGTTTTGGAAACCTCAAACCCGAAGATTTCAATCTCGAAGGCGCTATTTATGATGGTGAGAACTGGTATCTATTTAACCGTGGCAACGGAATTTCACAAAGAAATGTCCTCTTTAGCCTTCATGCAAAAAAACTAAGCGACGAATTCAGTCTAATGTCAAACGACTACAAACTCCCTAAAATAAAAGGAGTCCGCTCTACTTTTACAGATGCTGTTTTGGTCGATGGGAAAATTTATTTTTTGGCCACAGCCGAAAACACAAAATCAACCTACACAGATGGCGAGATTCTAGGAAGTCACATTGGCTGTATCAATCTCGAGACCATGAAAATTGAGTTTACTAAAAAAATTAGTGACAGTCATAAATTTGAAGGGATAACGGTTTTCAAAAATTCAACTAATAAAATCGAATTCTTGCTTTGCGAAGATAAGGACACCGACGTTCTGGAAACCCAAATTTACAAACTGACCTTAGACTTAAAATAAAAATGACCAACTATTTAAAAACAACAAAGAAGTCAACCCTCATTGGCGGAATTACATTTTTATTATTGCTTTTGATTGCTACTGCATTAGCATTTCCGTCTTTAAAACAACTTAATTTTAAATACGAAACTACATTCTATATCTCCCGATTAATTATTTGGTTCTGCCTGTTATTAGTTTATATGTATTCCGTTTATATAGAAAAACAAAACTTCCTGCTTTGGAAGGAGAAAAAATATTCTATTTCGTTTTATATCAAATCTATTTTTAAAGTAATGGGAACGCTACTATTAGCAATGTTTGTAGTTGGACTTTTATTTAAATTAACCGGCTCCAATATCGAAAGCAAAAAGATGGAAGAAGTCCTGAAATACTTCAACAACAACCTGCCTTTAATACTATTTACATCAATAACCGCAGGAGTTACTGAAGAGTTTTTCTTTAGAGGTTATCTAATTCCCAGACTAGAAATATTGCTTAAAAACACACATTGGGCAATCCTTATATCAAGTATTATTTTTGGGCTTATCCATTATAGTTATGGAACTTTAATACAAATAATAGCTCCGTTTATTATAGGACTTGTTTTGGCCTTACACTATCAAAAATACAGATCCATTACGATTATCATAATCTGCCATTTCTTATGGGATTTAATCGTACTACTTAACAAGACTTCCAACATGGTATAACTTTAAGGATTTTTTCACATTGTACTTCCATTTAAAAAAAGGGAATGGTTTAACTTTGCTAACAACATCTAAAATTGAATGAAATGACTGACTTAAAAAATAAAAATGCACTTATCACTGGTGCCGGAAAAGGAATAGGAAAAGCGATTGCTTTGGCATTAGCCAAAGAAGGAGTGAATGTGATTTTGGTTGCCAGAACACAAGAAGAAATTGACAACGTAGCGGCAAAAGCTCGCTCTTTGAGAGTAAAAGCACTTGCAATCACTGCTGATGTTGCTGATATCAACTCGGTAAACGCAGCTGCTGAAAAAGCATTAGCTGAATTTGGAACCATCGATATATTAATCAATAATGCCGGAATTGCCGCTTTTGGTAAATTCTTAGAATTGGAACCTGCAGCGTGGGAACGCATCATCCAAGTAAACTTAATGGGAACTTATTATATGACCCGCGCCATTTTGCCTAATATGATCGAAAGACAAACTGGCGATATTATCAATATTTCTTCAACTGCAGGATTAGCTGGAAACGCTTTAACAAGTGCATATAGTGCTTCTAAATTTGCCGTTTTGGGATTGACTGATTCTTTAATGCAAGAAGTTCGTAAGCACAACATCCGTGTGACTGCGTTGACTCCAAGTACTGTTGCCACAGAAATGGCTAAAGACTTAAATCTGACTGACGGAAATCCTGATAAAGTGATGCAAGCAGAAGATATGGCTGAATTGATAATCGCACAGTTAAAACTAAACCGACGCGTTTTCATTAAGAACAGTAGTATCTGGTCTACTAACCCGTAGTTATTTAAAACATGTAAGTAAAAATAAAAATTAGTCAAAGGTCGAAAGTCTTAAAGTCGAACGGCCACTCTTAACTAATAAAAACCATTAAGGGATTAAGGAAATTAAGCGTAAAACTTAATGAACTTAATCCCTTAATGGCTTAAAAAACTTATATGTATAAGAAGTCTTATAACTTAGTTTACCAATAATTAAAAAAACTTACATGACTTATATGGTAAAAAAAACTAAACGAGAGCAGAAACAAATTCCATTCTTACGCTTCCGTCATCATCAATTTTAGTCAGGTTGATTTCATGTAAAGTGTTTACTAACTCAGGATTCCAAGGTGTTTTTACTTTTACGTAGTTCTCCGTAAACCCATGAATATATCCTTCTTTATTTTCACTTTCAAACAGTACCGTTCTATTGGTTCCCAACTGGCTTTCGTAAAACGCACGACGTTTTTTAACTGACAATCCACGCATCATTTTACTACGTTTCGAACGAACATTAGCAGCAACAACTCCAGGCATATCAGCAGCTTCCGTATTATCACGTTCTGAATAAGTAAAAACATGTAAATACGAGATATCCATATCATTCAAGAAATGATAGGTTTCTAAAAAGTGCTCATCTGTTTCTCCTGGAAAACCTACAATCACATCCACACCAATACAAGCGTGTGGCATTACTTCACGAATTTTGTTTACACGTTCCGTATATACTTCCCGTTGGTAACGACGCTTCATTAATTTCAATATATCATTACTTCCTGATTGTAAAGGAATATGAAAGTGCGGTACAAAAGTCCTACTTTTCGATACAAATTCTATTGTCTCGTTTTTCAATAAATTCGGCTCAATAGATGAGATTCGCAATCTTTCGATTCCTTCTACTTTATCAAGTTCTTGAACCAATTCCAAGAATGTATGTTCGTGTTTTTTATTTCCAAATTCTCCCTTTCCGTAATCTCCAATATTTACTCCAGTCAATACAATTTCCTTGATGTCTTGAGCTGAAATGTCTTTTGCGTTTTTCAACACATTTTCCAATTCATCACTTCTAGAAATCCCTCTTGCTAGTGGAATAGTACAATAAGTACATTTGTAATCACAACCATCCTGCACTTTCAAGAAAGCACGGGTTCTGTCACCAATAGAATAACTTCCTACATAGAAATCAGCTTCTGATATCTCACAAGAGTGCACTTCTCCCATATCATTTTTACTCAAATCATTGATGTAATCCAAGATTTTGAATTTTTCCGTAGCACCAAGTACCAAATCTACACCATCAACAGCTGCTAGTTCTTCTGGTTTCAATTGAGCATAACAACCCACCGCTGCAACAAAAGCTTTGTCATTGAGTTTCATCGCTTTCTTTACGACCTGCTTGAACTGCTTATCTGCGTTCTCCGTCACTGAACAGGTATTAATAACATACATATCAGCGACTTCTTCAAAATCAACACGATCAAAACCTTCATCTTGAAAATTTCGAGCAATTGTTGATGTTTCTGAAAAATTCAGTTTGCATCCAAGCGTATAAAAGGCAACTTTTTTTCTGTTTTCCATAGGGATAAACTACGTTTTAAGTAGTAACTTATTATATTTACATCTTTGTAAAAAGAGTTTGCAAATTTACGTACAATATTCTTTAAAATGAAATCAATAATCCCTTATATATCAGTAATTTGTATTGTATTAACATTTGTTTCTTGCGGAAAAGAGAGCAAAGAAAACAAAGACCAGCTTGTTTTTAGATACAATGAAAGTTCTAATATCACCTCTTTGGATCCGGCCTTTTCAAAAGTACAGTCAAATATTTGGGCTTGTAACCACATTTTCAATGGTTTGCTACAATTGGATGACAGCCTGCATATAAAGCCTGATATTGCGAAATCCTGGACTATTGCGCCAGATGCAAAAACCTACACATTTACCTTACGCAATGATGTCCTTTTCCAGAAACATATCCTTTTTGGTAAGGATAGTACCCGAACGGTAAAAGCCCAAGATTTCGAATACAGTTTAGGTCGTTTATTGGATGAAAAAGTAGCATCACCTGGTGGATGGGTATTGCAAAATGTAGAAAGTTTCAAAGCCAAAAATGACAGTGTTTTTGAGATTAAATTGATCAAACCATTCCCTGCTTTCCTTGGCCTAATGACCATGAAATATGCCTCTGTTGTACCCAAAGAAGTTGTAGAACATTACGGAAGTGATTTTCGTTCACATCCAATAGGCACAGGACCCTTCCAATTCAAATTATGGGAAGAAAATGTAAAACTGGTTTTGCGAAAAAACCCGCTGTATCATGAAAAAGACGAAAAAGGAAACGCTCTTCCTTATCTTGAAGCTGTTGCAATTACTTTTTTGCCCGACAAGCAAAGTGGTTTTCTGCAATTCATACAAGGAAAATTAGATTTTACTTCTGGATTGGATCCTTCCTATAAAGACGAAATTCTTACCCAAAAGGGAGAACTACAACCTAATTACGTAAATGACGTAAACCTGATAACAGGTCCGTACCTTAATACTGAATATTTGGGGTTTCGAATGGACGGTGATAACAAAACTGTTTTGGACTCACGCATCCGAAAAGCAATGAATTATGGCTTTGACCGACAAAAACTAGTTACCTATTTGCGAAACAACATGGGTACACCAGCCGTAAACGGAATGATCCCAATGGGTTTACCAAGTTTCAACAATGCAAAAGGCTATGATTACGATATTGAAAAAGCAAAAGAATTAGTTAACGACTACAAAAAAACAACAGGAGATAAAAACCCAGTTATTCAATTGAGCACGAATGCATCTTATGTTGATATTGGGGAGTTTTTGCAAAGGGAATGGCAAAAAATAGGTTTAGATGTGCAAGTTGATATTAGTCCGCCTTCTACTTTGCGACAATCAATATCTACCGGTAAAGTGTCCTTTTTTAGAGCGAGTTGGATTGCTGACTATCCTGATGCCGAGAACTATTTATCACTGTTTTATAGTGGTAATTTTTCACCAAACGGTCCAAACTACACCCATTTTAAAAGTGTCGAATTCGATAAATTATACGAACAGGCTTTTAAGGAAACTGATGATCAAAAACGCTATGTTTTGTATCAAAAGATGGATAAAATCATCATAAACGAAGCGCCTGTAATTGCTTTATTTTATGACAAAGTAGCCCGTTTTACCAGAAAAAGCGTAAGCGGTTTAGGCATGAACCCCTTGAACTTATTGAGTTTAAAAAAGGTGAAAAAGAATTAATTTAAAAGGAATCGCTGTCGATTAAATTGGTTGCGTAAATTCACAATCAGTATTCTGTAATTTAAAGCTGATAATTATTTATATTTGTAGTACCTATAATTTATACTAATATCATGCAATCAACTCAATTACAAATAGAAAAACTAAACTTGATTGAAAAAATAATTCATATAGAAGATGAAAATCTAATTAAATATTTGAATGCTATTTTATTGGAAGATAAAAATGAATACCAACTTTCAGAAGAACAAATTAATATTATTCAAGAAAGTCGTTCAAAATACTTATCAGGAGAGGATAAAGGAAAAACCTGGGATGAGGTAAAAAGCAGCTTGCTTAAAAAAAGAGATGAAAGAATTTAAATTAATTATTTCTAGAAAAGCTGAAAATCAAATTGAAGAAGTTTTTTTAAACTATAATTTAATCTCTGATAAAGTAGCTGACAATTTTTTAATTCAATTATATAATTGTTTCAACTCTATAAATAAAAACCCAACTATTTTTCAAGTATTTAAGACACATTTTCGACAAGTACCTATTAAAAAATACCCCTACTTAGTAATTTATTCAATCGAAAATAAAAATACTATTATTATTTTATCTGTTTTTCATACCAGCAGAGATCCAAGTAAAAAATTAAGATAGTCACTTTTTTCCGAAAAGTTACTTACGGTAAGGTCCAATATTAATTGGTAGCACTTCAGCAACTCTAAGCTAATTATTTGAAATGATAAAAAGCCTTCTATTAGAAGCATCCGACTTTTTAGACACCGTAAAATCTTGGAAAATGGCTCCTCATTATATTAATCAAAAACTAAAAAACCATTGAAAAATTAAGTTTATTAAGAACTGATCTTAAATTACCTTAATTTCTTAATGGTTCAATATAATTTTCAAAAATCTAATTCAAGATAAACCTTTTCACTACCTCAGCAACGCCATGGTTATTATTAGATGCAACAATTACATCTCCTTTATCGCGAAGTTCCGGTGTTACATTATCAACCCAAACACCTAAACCTGCATATTCAATCATCGTTAAATCATTCCCTGCGTTACCAACAGAAATGATTTCTGATTGAAGAATGCCTAATTTTTCTGCCAAAATTTTAATACTAGCTCCTTTATCAATCCCGTTTTGAGCTACTTCTAAAAAGAAAGGTTTTGACATACTTACACTCAGATGAGGCATCGCTTTTTTCAGGTCTTTTTCCACTTCTTTCAAATAACTTGGTTCTTCCAGCAAAATACATTTCACAGCAGGCGACTGAACGGCAGCTTTAAAATCCAATACTTTATTATGAATCAAGCCTGTAATATTTAGCTCAATATCTATATATTCAGAACTCGTTTCACTGACCACTTTTCCGTCTAAATAGGTAATAATATGCGTTTTACTTTTTAGGCTATAGTCATATAATTCATGAATTTGTTCTTGAGTTAAAGTCTGCTCAAAAATGATTTTATCCTCTTTTAAATCAGAAATCACAGCTCCGTTATAAGATATCATATAGGAATTATGCAAGTTTAACTCTTTGGCATATTCTGTCATTGCCGGCGTTGGCCTACCAGACGCCAAAACTACATGAACACCCATTTCCTGAGCTCTTGCAAGCATTTCCTTATTCTCAATCGAAACTTCATGGTCATCATTCAACAAGGTATCATCCATGTCTAAAACCAACATTTTGTATTTCATGTCTTCTATTTAAATTATTATTCAAATCCGGTTTTAAAAAGAAAACCCTGATGCAAAGAAAAGCATCAAGGGTTCTATATCTAAAGTGACGGCAGCATATTAAATACTAAGTCTAAATTCTTCAATCACAGGGCTAACCTTGCCATACTCCGTTTCCTGAACAAAAAGTTCAACAGCTGATCCTGAACTTCCAAAACCTGCCAATCTTGCCGACTGGATATTGTCTTTCTTCACTACATCTACGCCAATTGCTTCAATTTTTTCTTTTAAAGCCAATGCTAAAATTTCGCTTCCCGAAAATACTTTCATTAATCCCATCTTTATTTTATTTTATGTTATTTTTCATCTTCTTCACTATCCTCTTCTTCGTCTTCGTCTTCGTCAATTTCAAACAAGAAAGGCTCTACCAACATTTTTTCAGCAAGTATATCAATTCGGTCTGTCATTTGCTCCGAGAAAATGATGCGTTGCGTTCTAGTAATACTGTTCGAAATACGCATGATTTTAGTTTCATGGCGCAATCTCAATATTGGATCAGCATCATCAAGAATAAACATTTTAAGTCGGTTCACGTTAAAACCGGCCATAGTAAACATCTCGTTTAACTTATTAGGAGTTCCAATCAAAACATCAATTCCACCTGAAATGAAATTTTTATCGTATTCCATATCCCCTCTGTCATGTACTCCATAAACAGTCATATTAGTGTATCTACCATACTTTTCAAAAAGCGCTTCCATCTCCAATACCTTGGCTTTGTCTTCCACAATAATCAAAGCACGTGGAGATTGCTCTCCTTCACAAACTAGTTGCTGAATCACGTTGATTACGATAGTAGTTGTTTTTCCACTTCCTTTTGGCGCTACAATAATACAATCTGCACCGCTTTTTAAAGTCGAAAAAGTTTCTTTTTGCATTTGATTAGCTTCCGTTAAGCCGTTTTCAATTAATGCTTCTTGTAGCTTTTCGTTTAATTTTTTTAATTTCATTTACTTTAGATTGAAAGATTTAAACATTAAAAAATTAAAAGATTACACTCTCAATTTTTAAATTATTTAATCTTTAAATTATTTAATCATTTTGATGCAAATAACTTCACATCATTCTCGGAAATTTCGCTTCCGCCAAGGATAATCAAACGCTCCACTACATTTCGTAATTCACGAATATTTCCTGTCCAATCGTATTCTTGTAATAATTTGACAGCATCTTTAGAAAATTTCTTCACTGCATTTCCTTGCTCTGAAGCAATTTTATTTGTGAAATGAGAAATCAATAATGGTATATCGTCTCGTCTTTCATTTAATGAAGGAACTTTAATCAATATAACAGCCAAACGATGGTACAAATCCTCACGGAAACGCCCTTCGGCAATCTCCGTTTTCAAATCTTTATTGGTAGCCGCAACTACACGAACATCCACTTTTATATCTTTATCTGCTCCTACTCTGGTGATCATACTCTCTTGTAGCGCACGCAACACTTTGGCTTGAGCCGAAAGACTCATATCGCCAATTTCGTCCAGAAAAATAGTTCCTTTATCTGCAGCTTCAAATTTACCTGCTCGGTCTTTCACCGCAGAGGTAAATGCTCCTTTAACGTGACCAAATAATTCGCTTTCTATCAATTCGCTTGGAATTGCAGCACAGTTCACTTCGATTAAAGGGAAACTAGCGCGTTCACTTCTTTCATGCAATTGATGCGCGACCAATTCTTTTCCGGTTCCATTAGGTCCTGTGATCAGAACTCGAGCTTCAGTTTGGGCTACTTTGTCGATCATCACTTTAATGTGATTAATCGCGTCGCTTTCCCCGATCATCTCGTAGTTTTTACTGACTTTTTTCTTTAAAATCTTATTTTCTAAAACCAATTGTTTTTTGTCCAATGCGTTTCTGACCGTATTCAATAAACGGTTTAAATCTGGTGGTTTCGAAATATAATCGAAAGCGCCCATACGCATCGTATTTATAGCCGTTTCCATATCCCCATGACCAGAAATCATAACGATAGGAATTTCAGGTTTTATTTTTTTGACTGCTTCAAGCAATTCAACACCATCCATTTTTGGCATTTTTATATCGCACAAAACTAAATCGTAGTCGTTGTTTTTTATTTTTTCATAACCTGCAACACCATCTTCTGCATCTTCCACCTGATAGGTATCACTTTCTTCAGAAAGTATTTTGGAAAGTACTCTTCTAATAGCAGCTTCGTCTTCTATAATTAATATTTTTGGCATAATTATTTTGTGGTTTTACCGCAAAGTTCGCAATCCCGATAGCTATCGTGATCACTGAAGTTCACTTGATTATTTTTAACCTGATTTTGTAGCCCCGATTGTAGTGAAAATCCTTTTTAGATTCGCCTTTTTGGCGAAGTAAAAAGATTGCAGCGAAAAGCGGGAAATAGCTCCAAATTATTTTAATATTTTAACCATTTATACAACTCTTTCCATGTGGGCTTTTTACCGTACATCAATATTCCAACGCGGTATATTTTAGCAGCAAACCAAACCACTGAAAAGAAAGTAGCAAATAATAGCGTTACCGATATTGCAATTTGCCACAAAGGTACACCAAACGGGATTCGCATCAACATCACAATGGGTGATGTAAGCGGAATCATTGAAAAAACGACTGCTAAAGTTCCATGCGGATCACTCATTACGCTGAAAAAACCAACATAAACACTCAACATTAATGGCATAATGATAGGCAACAAAAATTGCTGAGAGTCTGTTTGATTATCTACAGCTGCACCAATTGCTGCGTAAAACGAACTGTATAAGAAATAACCACCTATGAAATAAACGACAAAACCGATGAGAATGCTTGCGATAGGCAAGTTCCACAACTCTTTGATATACATTTGGGCAGGACCAGCAAATTCATTCTGCGCTTGCTGCATCATTTCTGGTGAAACTTTAGCAGTTGGCCCAACGTTTACACCAAAAAACACTGAAGCGGCAAACATCAAGGAAAGTCCTATTACAGCCCAAATAAAGAACTGTAGGATTCCGGCTAACGATGTCCCTATGATTTTACCAATCATTAATTGGAATGGTTTTACCGAAGAAATAATTATCTCTATAATTCGATTGGTTTTTTCTTCAATCACTGAACGCATCACCATGTTTCCGTAGATAATGATGAACATCATAATCAAATAACCAAATCCGCCACCAATGGCAATTTTAATTTCGTTGAGTCCTTTTACACTTTGTTCTCCTGAGGCTTTGGCAAGACTAATATTTACTTTTGACTGTGCATTTTTAATTGCTTCTGTATCCAATTTTGCCTCTAAAAGGTTAATATTGGTTATTTTATTAGCAACGATACTTTGTACATTTTCAATAAATGAAATGCTGGGACTATCATTTGATATGAATTGGATCTTGCTTTCTAGATCAGCTACATTAGTCGTTTTAGGAATCAAAAGTAATCCCTCGTAGCTTTCATTTGTAATGCTATCCTTGAGAAACTTTGCATCAATCAGCGATAAATCAACATATTTATATCCGCTTTTATCACTGTTTTTAGAAACAAACTCATTGACAAATAAACCTGATTCGTCATGAATCGCGATCCGTTTAGTTTCCGCTTTCATAGAACTTAAATAGCCCACAAATGCGGCAATTCCAACAAAAAGTAACGGACTTAAAAAGGTCATAACAATAAAAGATTTATTACGCACTTTGGCAACAAATTCTCTTTTTATGATTAATGAAATAATACTCATAGGAGTTCTAAATTATAATTTACTTTTCGCTTACAGTTTGGATAAAAATATCATTTACGCTAGGTATTTTCTCCACAAAATGGGTTACCTGTCCGCGTTGTGTCAAGACATTCAGTAATTCATTTGGCATGGCATTTCCTAGTTGAATTTCGAGTTTCAACTCATTGCTAAGCGATTTGAAATTTGCGGGACCAACAGTAAATTTTTGCGTAATATCATACATTAGACCTTCTACATTGTCAGATAAAATTCCAACTTCGAAACTATTTGTCTTAAAGTTTCTTTTAACGTCATCTAACTTCCCCTCTATGAGCTTATTCGATTTATGAATTAAAGCGATATGGTCACATAACTCTTCCACACTTTCCATACGGTGTGTAGAGAAAATTATAGTAGCTCCCTCTTCTCTCAAAGCAAGTATTTCATCTTTTATAATGTTGGCATTCACGGGATCAAAACCAGAAAAAGGCTCATCAAAAATCAACAATTTAGGCTTGTGCAGCACACAAACGACAAACTGGATTTTTTGGGCCATTCCTTTAGATAGCTCTTGTACTTTCTTGTTCCACCAGCCTTGAATTTCTAATCTTTCAAACCAATAGTTCAATTGTTTTTTAGCTTCGGCTTTAGACAAGCCTTTCATTTGAGCCAAATACAAACATTGCTCTCCCACTTTCATACTATTGTACAATCCTCTTTCTTCAGGAAGATATCCAATATATTGAACATGCTTGGGCTGCAACTTTTCACCGTCAAGGATGATTTCGCCGCTATCTGGTAAAGTAATTTGATTTATTATTCGGATCAGTGATGTTTTTCCGGCACCATTTGGACCTAACAGTCCATAAATACTGCCCTTAGGAACGGATAACGAAACTTCGTTAAGCGCCACGTAATCACCGTATTGCTTCACTACTTTATTAACTTCAAGTAAGGTACTCATGCTGAATTTTGAATTTGTGTAAAAGTAAATAATTAGTATCGAAATAGGTCTAATTGTTACATAAAAAAACCCACCCTTATTTTCACAAGGGTGGGGAAACTTATTTTGAATTTTTAAGCTTTCTAAAAATTACGAAAACATATCTTTTACTTTCTCAAAAAATGATTTATCTGATTTTTCAGGATTTGGGATGAAATTTTCATCTGTCAAATTCTTCTCGAAAAATTGTTTTTGGTCCTTGTTTAAGGTTTTTGGCGTCCATACATTCACATGTACTAACAAATCACCATTTCCGTAACCGTTGATACTAGGAATTCCTTTTCCTTTTAATCTCAGAATTTTACCTGATTGAATTCCTTCTTCCAGTTTAATTCTCACTTTTCCGTTTATAGCTTCGATATCTTTTGATATACCAAGAACCGCTTCAGAAAAACTGATATATAAATCATAATGTAAATTCTCACCTTCGCGTTTCAAGAATTGGTGCTCCAACTCTTCAATAGCTACAATTAAATCTCCTGGAACACTGTTCCCTGGAGCATCGTTCCCTTTATTAGAAACTTTCAATTGCATTCCGTCAACTACACCTGCAGGAATTTTTATAGAAACGGTATCGTCCTCAGTAATCATCCCTTGTGAGTCTGCTTCAGCTGGTTTTTTGTCCAAAATCTGGCCTGAACCTGCACAAGTAGGACAAGTAGAAGCTGATTGCATTCTTCCCAATATCGTATTAGTTACTCTCATTACTTGACCTTGCCCATTACAGGTAGAACAAGTTCTATAAGAAACGCCTGGTGCTTGCACTTTACGTTTTACTTTTACTTTCTTCTCAACTCCATTTGCAATTTCCTCAAGCGTCAATTTCACTTTGATGCGAAGATTGCTTCCTTTGGTTCTACGTTGACCTCCGCCACCGCCACCAAATCCGCCACCACCACCAAAGGCACTACCGAAAATATCTCCAAACTGGCTGAAAATGTCATCCATATTCATTCCGCCGTGACCGCCTCCGCCAAAACCGCCGGAACCGTCAAAAGCTTGATGACCATATTGATCGTATTTCGCTTTTTTGTTTGGGTCACTTAAAACCTCATAAGCCTCAGCAGCTAATTTAAACTTTTCTTCTGCCGATTTGTCGTCAGGGTTCTTGTCAGGATGATGCTCTAATGCTTTTTTTCTGTAGGCTTTCTTTATTGCTGCAGCATCTGCACTTTTTGAAATACCTAATATCTCGTAAAAATCTTTTTTCATTTTTATATTTTTGAATGGCACAACTGCGACCAATCGCATTACTGGTACAGACGTTACTTATTGCGCCTTTTATATTAATTGGATGCGACGAATCGCAACTCCACTATTGCCCAATAACAACTTTTGGAAAACGAATAATTTTATCGCCTAATTTGTATCCTTTTTCAATCACATCAACAATTTTCCCTTTCATCTTTGGAGATGGAGCTGGAATTTGCGTGATTGCCTCAGCAAAATCAGCATCAAATGTGTCACCATTCTTAATCTCAACTTGCTCTAGCCCTTTTGAAACTAAAGTACCTTTTAATTTTTCATGGATTAACTCCACTCCTTTTAAAAGTAATTTATCATCAGACTTACTTATTTCGACCATTGCTCTGTCAAAATCGTCCAAAACAGGTAGCATAACCAACAAAACTTCTTGGTTAGCAGTTTTAAACAACTCTATACGCTCTTTTGAAGTTCTTCTTTTATAATTTTCAAATTCAGCAAATAATCGTAAATATTTATCTTTCTCTTTCGCTAAGTCTTGCGTCAATTGCTCTTCTACACTTAACTCATCAGCAACAACCTCTTCGTTCGTGTTGTTTTCTAATGTTACATCATCCATCTCTTTATCGATTTCTGTATTTTCAGTAGTCATATTACCTTTATTTTTAAAAATATTTTTAAACATCATTTTTGCACTTTTCTATGGATTGCAAAAGTACTGCCAATTCTACCTAAATGTCAAATTGTCATTCTTTTTTGATTATCCTTTATCTACTGAATTTTAATCTTTAAACATCCATCCCTAAACAGAACCTAAATTTTAAGATTATTTTAAGAGTATTACGGTTTAGTTTCTATAAGTTTGTTACCGGTTCTGATCTAAAATATGGTTAGTTACTGTATAATTATTAATTCGTGATTACCCCATATTAAAAAAAGCTTCGTTTATTTAAACAAAGCTTTTTTTTATGCCTGAAATTTATTTACAAAAGTGCCTTTTTTAATCCTTCAAAATCAAGTGAAAGTTGGTCTCCAGTCTCCAAGTTTTTCAGAGCAAAACTGCCAGATGCCATTTCATTTTCTCCTATAATCACCGCATAAGGAATATTACGTCTATCAGCATGCTGAAATTGCTTTGCTACTTTTGCATTGTCTGGATACAATTCTACTTTTATACCTGAAGTCCTTAATTGCTGGATTGCTTTCATTGCATAAAAAGCTTCGTTATCTCCGTAATTAATAAACAATGCTTTTGTAGTTGCGGTAACTGTTTTTGGAAATAGATTCAATTCTTCGACCACTAGATAAATACGGTCTAGTCCGAAAGAAATCCCGACACCACTCATATTTTTTAAGCCAAAAATACCTGTCAAATCATCATATCGTCCACCACCACCTATGGATCCCATAGCTACTTCTTTTGGCGGTGCCACTTCAAAGATTGCTCCGGTATAATAATTCAAGCCTCGAGCCAAAGTAACATCAAGGTCCAGAACTGCTGTTGACAATCCTAAATTCATTGTGTTATCACAAATAAAACGCAACTCTTCAACGCCTTTCATTCCTTCCTCTGAAGAAGCTAATAGTTGCGATAGTTTTTCGATTTTCTCTGAAATAGATCCCGTGAAATTAAATAGAGGCTGTACTTTAGTTATAGCTTCCTCTGAAATTCCTTTTTCGATCATTTCCTTTTTTACGCCATCCTCTCCTATTTTGTCTAGTTTATCAAGAGCTACAGTAAAATCAATCAATTTATCTGATGCGCCAATTACCTCAGCAATTCCAGATAAAATTTTTCTGTTATTGATTTTAATAGTAGCCCCTTTCAGTCCCAAATCTGTAAAAACCATGTCGTAAAGCTGAACCAATTCTACTTCTTGCCACAAGGACTTTGAACCTACAACATCGGCATCACATTGAAAAAACTCTCTAAAACGGCCTTTTTGCGGTCTGTCAGCACGCCAAACTGGTTGAATTTGGTATCTTTTAAAAGGAAATTCAATATCGTTCTGGTGTTGCACCACATATCTTGCAAATGGTACAGTCAGATCGTAACGCAAAGCTTTCTCAGAAATACTAGAAGTTAATTTAGTACTATCCTTAGATTCCAAATGGGCTGCATTGGCTTTCGCCAAATAATCACCTGAATTTAATATCTTGAAAATTAAACGGTCGCCTTCCTCTCCATATTTCCCCATAAGAGTTTCAGAGTTTTCAAATGAAGGTGTTTCTATAGGTTGGAAACCAAATTTCTCAAAATTACTCTTGATAATTTGCATGATATATTGTCGTTTTGCCACCTCAGCAGGTGAAAAATCTCTTGTTCCTTTAGGTATACTCGGTTTTGATGCCATTATTAATTGTAGATTATAGATTGTAGATTTTAGATTTATTATGTCTAAAATCATATTTCATTAATAAAATCTAAAACCCATCCCGATAGCTATCTGGAATTAAATCTTAAATTTCATGCTGCAAATATCTTATTTTTAAAATAAATAATGCTCCTTCCAAAACAAACTTGTAACAAAAATTGTATTTTCGTGTCAAACTACTATGATGCTAAATTTATTCAAAGAAAACGTACGGATTGCCGTTGGTTCGATCAGAACACAATTATTACGAACCACTCTTACCGTTTTAATTATCGCCATAGGGATTACCGCCTTAGTTGGAATACTAACCGTGGTTTCTGCCTTAGAAAATACTATCTCCTCTGATTTCGCATCGATGGGATCTAACACATTCAATATCAAACAATACGAAAACATCATAGGAAGACAACGCGGTGAGGAACGCGAAATCATAAACCCTATTATTTCCTACTCTGAAGCAGTGGCTTTCAAAAACAAATACAACTTTCCCTTTTCTGAAACTTCGCTGTCGTTTACAGCAACTTCTACTGCAGAAGTGAAATATGAAGCTAACAAAACCGATCCAGAAATAGCTGTTCTGGGTGTCGATGAACAGTTTATGTCTAATTCTGGTTTAGAAACGAGCCTAGGGAGAAACTTTACAGGCTTTGACATAGACAACAATAACTATGTTTGCGTTGTGGGTTCTGATTTTGAAAAAGGACTCCTAAAAGATATTAATCCTATTGGTAAAACCATTTCTATACGCGGGGCACGATTTAAAGTGATTGGCGTACTGAAAGAAAAAGGCTCTACTTTTGGCAATAAACAAGATTTAAGGGTTCTAATTCCAATTCAATTGGCTCGATCTTTATTTACAGCACCCAATATTAATTATACCATGAGCGTAATGGTTACCAAAAAAGAATTGTTAGACCAAGCCATTGATAATGCTACCATTACCATGCGTAATGTACGTAAATTGAGCCCAGTAAAAGACAATAATTTTGGCGTTGTGCGAAGTGACGACCTTATTAACAGAATCCTTGGAATCACAAAATACCTTGGTCTCGCATCCTGGTTAATAGGAATCATCACCGTCCTGGGCTCTTCCATTGCTTTGATGAATATTATGATCGTTTCAGTCACAGAACGCACCAGAGAAATAGGAGTTAGAAAAGCCTTGGGCGCAAAACGTTCCACCGTTGCCATCCAGTTTTTTATAGAAACCTTACTAATTGGTCAACTGGGAGGTATTGTGGGTATTATTTTAGGGATATTGATAGGATTTGGAATCGCCACAGCCTTTAGTTTCGACTTCGTTATCCCGTGGGTTGCTATTTTTGCCGCTTTTCTGACTAGTTTTATTGTGGCAATAGTTTCTGGTTTATATCCAGCGATAAAAGCCGCATTTCTAGATCCAATCGAAGCCTTGCGTTATGAATAATTTTCGACAAGCAGCGTTAGCTTAAACTAATACAAACTCAATATTAGCTACTAAACCGTTGCTTTAATCATTCGGTCATTCCCATAAATATCTTTGCGCAATTCGATGTTTTTGAAATTCATTTCAGCTAGCAGAGCAACTGTCTCTTTTCCTAAATACTGATTGATTTCAAAAAACAACTGTCCGTTTGGCACCAGGTTTTTATGAGCCAATTCGGCTATTTTTCTGTAAAAAATCAAAGCGTCATTGTCTTCCACAAAAAGAGCCAAATGTGGTTCGTTATCCAAAACGTTTTTCTTGATTTCTTGTTTTTCTAAATTTCGAACATAAGGAGGATTTGAAACGATAACGTCAAATTGCTGGCCCAAATCTTCGGTTTGAAGGATGTTTTGAATTATAAAATTCACATCCACTTTGTTTGTTTCTGCATTTTTTTTGGCTGTAGCCAAAGCTTTTTCAGAAACATCAATTGCGTGAACACTTGCGTCAGGAATGTTTTTTGCCAATGAAATTGCGATACAACCACTTCCAGTCCCAATATCCAGAATTCTTAGTTTTTGACTTTCAGCTATTGATTTTTGACTTTCTATAATCCATTCTACTAATTCCTCCGTTTCTGGCCTTGGAATTAAAACAGATGAATTTACTTTGAAATCTAAACCATAAAAACTAGTTGTTCCCAATAGGTATTGAACTGGAATTTCTAATTTCAACTGATCCACGAGAGTATTCCAAACCAAAATCTCTGCATCAGAGAAGTCCAGATCAGGACGCAAAGCCAAATCAATTCTCTTCAACTGATGTTTTGCTTCTAATATTAAGTAGAAGAAACTTTCGGCTTCGCCTTCGCCATGAATTGGAGATAGCATTTCAATAAATAAGTCTCGGTATTGTTTAATTTTCATTGTATTCATTTTCCGTTTCAATTTAGAAACTCCTAATTTATAGTTCCTTCAACATCCAAACGGGACAAGATGTATGACCTGTAGATCCCATAGGCGAGTCAATATTTACAAAACCTGATCTTTTATATAGTTTTTGGGCACCATGCATAAAAGGCATCGTTTCCAAATAACACTTTTCAAAACCAAGTTCCTTAGCACTCTGCAAACATTTGGCCATCATTTGAGCTCCTATACCCAAACCACGGGTTTCTGGTCGAAAATACATCTTTTGTAATTCACAAATAGATTCCGCTTCATTTTCAAGCTGCGCCACACCGGCCACTCCCATTATTTTTCCGTTGCTTTCAACAACGTAATAAACGGATCTGGGTTTGCTGTATTCCTCAAACATTAAATCTAAATAAGGGTCTTCATAAGCCGTTCCCACCTTTGGAATATTCATTTCATCAAAAACTGCACGTATCAATTCTGCGACAGCTGGATTGTCTTTTTTTTCAATCTCTCTAATAACCCAATTTTCCATTATTATAGTTGCTTATTTATTATGACACAAAAATAGAAATTGTTTGTTGTTATTTTCGAAAGTTTCAAAACTAATCCCAATGTTTCGGGCCTAAACTCAAAAATACCTACTTTTGCATTGTGAAAATACATGAGAAATACATAGAGCGTTGCATACAATTAGCCAAAAACGGACTAGGGACAACTTACCCAAATCCTTTGGTAGGTAGTGTCATTGTTTATGACAACAAAATAATTGGCGAAGGTTGGCACAAAAAAGCAGGAGAACCTCATGCGGAAGTGAATGCCATAAATTCAGTAAAAGACAAATCACTATTACAAAAAGCAACTATTTATGTCAGCTTAGAACCTTGCAGTCATTTTGGAAAAACACCTCCTTGCTGTGACTTAATCATAAAAAACAAGATTCCGAATGTTGTAATTGGAACCGTTGACCCAAACGTAAAAGTTGCCGGAAACGGAATAAAAAAACTCATTGAAGCCGGCGCAAAGATAACCGTAGGTGTTCTTGAAGATGAATGTAACGAACTGAACAAACGTTTTTTTACTTTTCATCAAAAGAAGAGACCCTATATTATTTTGAAATGGGCAGAAAGTCAAGATGGATTTATAGCTCCTCAAAGCAAAACTGAGCAAAAACCAGTTTGGATCACCAATACTTATTCAAGACAATTAGTCCATAAATGGCGAAGTGAAGAACAAGCTATCCTAGTAGGCACACAAACCGTCATAGACGACAACCCCAAATTAGATGTTCGCGATTGGACAGGAAACAACCCCACCAGAGTAGTATTAGATCTAAATAATCGTATCCCAAACAATAGCCATGTATTTGATAACCAATATAAAACTATTGTTCTTTCAAAAACCACAAGGGATGTTGACCAAGAAAACCTTATCTTTGAAATTGTGACTTTCGATAAAAATAAGGCACAGCAGCTGACAGAATTAATGTTTAAACACCAGATACAATCCGTAATTATTGAAGGCGGCCGACAAACACTACAAACTTTTATTGACGCAAATCTTTGGGATGAAGCGCGCGTTTTTTCAGGAAACACGCTTTTCGCCAAAGGCACCAGGGCACCAGCACTGCCCAAAAGCAATTGTAAAAAGCAATTGATTGGCCAAGATGAACTTATAATATCAAGGAACCATGATTAATGCAATTATTTTTGATTTTGGCGATGTCTTTATCAATTTAGACAAACAAGCCACTGTTGATGGACTAAAAAATTTAGGATTGACAGAATGGGATGAAGACCTCAACAATCTAAACATTCAGTTTGAAACTGGTAAAATTACAAGAGATGATTTTCTTCAGGGCATTCAAAAACACATTCCCAAGGCAAGCACCTTAGAAATCTCAGAGGCCTGGAATTCTATTTTACTAGACTTCCCTCTTTATCGTTTGGAGTTTCTTCAAATGCTTTCCAAAAAATACCGCTTGTTCTTATTGAGCAATACTGATGCAATTCACATCGAGAGATTTGAACAAAAATCTGGAACTACTTTTTATAGTGATTTTTACCAATGTTTCGAACAAGTTTACTTTTCGTTTGAAATAGAAATGCGCAAACCTAATCCCGTAATATATAATTATGTTTTAAACAAGCATGAATTGCAGGCAAAACGAACTTTGTTCATTGACGACAAAAAAGAAAATACAGATGCCGCAGCTGAACTTGGTCTTCATGTATGGAATCTTCAAGTAGGAAAAGAAGACGTCGTAGACCTATTTAACAAAAATATAATTTAGAAGAATACTATTGAAAATTAAAGACACTTACAACACCATTGAAACCGCTCCGGAAGGGATCTTATTTAAAGAAAAAAGCAGCAAATTTTTTAGTTATGCTTTTCCAATACAATCCGAAGAGGAACTAAAACCCATTATTGACGATTTAAGAAAAAAACATCCCCATGCAGGCCATTTCTGTTATGCCTATCAAATAGGGACAGATATAATAGCCTATAGAGCTAATGATGATGGAGAGCCTAGTAACAGTGCAGGAATGCCAATTTATGGACAAATCCAATCTTTTGGAGTCACAAATATCCTTGTGGTTGTCGTTCGTATTTTTGGAGGAACTAAACTAGGTGTCGGTGGATTAATATCAGCTTACAAAACAGCCGCACAGCTTAGCCTAGAAAATTGCGAAATAGTAGAAAAAACAATAGACGTTCATTATCAAATATCATTTGATTACAAAAACATGAACAAAGTCATGAGAGTAATTAAAGAAAAAAAGCTAGATATTGTATCTCAAGAAATGGAAATTAATGAAGATACAGCATTACCAATTGGTTTAATTGAGGTGAAAACTAGAAAAAAAAATGCCGAAATGATCTTCGACATTTTTAATTCAATATTTGAAATTGACATTAAAATTAAAGAATAATTTTATTCAAAGCCACTTATTTTAAATTTTTGCTAATTTCTCTTTGACGTATTCTGGAGGAGCAGTTGGTCGAGACGTTTTCATGTCCACAAAAACCAAGGTTGAGCTGGCAATTGTTAATAACTCCATTTTCTCATTGTAGATCTCGTAGTCAAATTCAATCTTAACCGAAGTTTGGCTTTTAAAAATAGTTTTAACCGTTAATAGATCATCATATCTAGCTGGTTTTTTATAATTTATGTTCAATGATACCACAGGAAGCATAACTCCATTCTCTTCCATCCATTTATAAGAAATCCCAAGGTTTCTAAGCCATTCCACGCGTCCCATCTCAAAATACTGCGCATAATTACCATGATAAACGACTCCCATTTGGTCTGTTTCTGAATATCTTACCCGTACATTAAATTCGTGTTCTTTCATACTTTTATTTATGTTATTTTTTATTTTTTTTTACTCTCCAAATAGTACTTACAACAATATTTCTACATATTCAACCCGTATAAATTTTTTTTTACAGAAATTTGTTCACATATTTGTTACCCCGAAAAACACCAGTACTTTTGGTATTTTTTAATAAGACAATGATTACTAAATAAAATAATTTACATAGAATTTATGAACAAAACTGCTCAATCAGTATGGGAAAACTGCCTGTCTTTTATTAAAGACAATATTCAGGACCAAGCATTCAAAACTTGGTTTGAACCGATCAAATCAGTTGAGCTTACCGATAACGCATTGTACATTCAAGTTCCTAGCAAATTCTTCTACGAATGGTTAGAAGAACACTATGTAAAACTTTTAAAAGTGGCCTTGACTAAAGAACTTGGTAAAAACGCAAAGTTACTTTATAAAATCAAAATGGAAAACACTTATGGCAATAAACAACCGTTTACGGAACAATTGCCAAGTGCGAACCGCGCCCCTATGAAACCTCAAAATGTTGATGCTCCTTTTAAAAATTTAGATCCGGAATTAAAAAATCCTTTTGTAATTCCTGGAATCAGAAATTTAAAAATTGAATCACAACTGAATGCCAACTATAGTTTTGACAATTTCCTAGAAGGAGATTCAAATAGATTAGCACGTTCAGCAGGTATGGCTGTAGCCAATAAACCAGGTGGAACGTCCTTCAACCCTTTATTAATTTTTGGAGGTGTAGGATTAGGTAAAACGCATCTTGCTCACGCTATTGGAGTTGAGATCAAAGACAAATATCCTGAAAAAACAGTTTTATATATATCTGCCGAAATATTTACTCAACAATATATTGATTCGGTTAAGAAAAATAACAGAAATGATTTCATCCATTTTTACCAATTAATTGACGTCCTCATCATTGACGATGTTCAATTCCTTTCGGGTAAATCAGGAACTCAAGACGTGTTTTTCCATATATTCAATTATTTGCACCAAAATGGTAAGCAAGTTATTCTGACTTCAGATAAAGCGCCAGTTGATATGCAAGATATTGAGCAACGCTTGTTATCTCGTTTCAAATGGGGATTGTCAGCTGAATTGCACCAACCGGATTATGAAACTAGAATTTCTATCTTGAAAAACATTCTGTATCGTGATGGTGTTGAAATTCCAGAAGAAATTATTGAATACGTTGCACGCAACATCAAATCAAATGTCCGTGAATTAGAAGGCGCTATTATTTCATTGATTGCACAATCTTCATTCAACAAAAAAGAAGTTACAATTGAATTGGCAAAAAGTGTTGTCGAGAAATTTGTAAAAAATGTAAAACGTGAAATTTCTATCGATTACATTCAAAAAACAGTTTCTGATTATTTCCAGTTGGATCTTGAAACATTGCAATCAAAAACAAGAAAAAGACACGTAGTTCAAGCAAGACAATTGGCTATGTTCTTCGCGAAAAAATTCACGAAAGCATCCTTGGCTAACATCGGTTCACAAATTGGTGACCGTGATCACGCGACTGTATTGCACGCTTGTAAAACAGTTGATAACCTAGTAGCCACTGACAAACAGTTCAAGAAATTTGTTGAAGATATCCATAAAAAATTAACGCTATAATAGCATCATGTCCGTAAAAATTTTAATGGTTTGTTTGGGTAATATTTGTCGATCACCTTTGGCAGAAGGTATTATGGCGACCAAACTTCCTAAAGATAAATTCAGCGTTGATTCAGCGGGAACTGGTTCATGGCATATTGGTCATGCACCTGACGCACGTTCTATTGCTACCGCTAAAAAAAACAAACTAGATATTTCTAAACAAAAAGGCAGACAATTTAGCACTAGTGATTTTGACACTTATGATTACATCTATGTAATGGATAAGTCCAATTATGATGATGTAATCGAATTAGCCCAAACGCAGGAGCAAAAAAACAAAGTTCAAATTATTTTGAATGAACTATATCCAAATGAAAATGTGGATGTTCCTGACCCTTATTTTGGTATGCCAAATGGATTTGACATTGTTTACAATATGCTAAACGAGGTTTGTGACATCATAGCCGACAAATTAAAAAAAACTCACCTATAAATTTCTTCGGTAGTTTTTTTCAACTCTAAATTCTTATCTATTTCTTTATTAATGCCGTTCTTTGCATTTCTAAATTAGATTACAAACATAAATCGATTTCAATGAAACCAAATACCTTGTTAGGAAAACTCTATCTAATCCCAACCACTATGGGCGATTGTGACCCTATGGATGTTTTGCCTCAAACTGTAAAAAGAACCATTGATTTCATTGACCATTACATTGTTGAAAACGACAAAACAGCTCGTAAATCTATAAAAGAGGTTAATCCAGATAAAAAACAATCTGAATTGGTTCTCTTTACTTTAAACAAACGAACTGAAGTAAAAGAGCATCTCGATTTCATCAAACCTTTATTGGAAGGTAAAAATATGGGGTTAATGAGTGAAGCAGGCTGCCCTGGTGTAGCTGATCCTGGCGCAGTTATAGTAAAGCTGGCACATGAAAAGGGAATTCAAGTGATTCCATTAGTTGGTCCTTCGTCAATTCTTTTGGCAATGATGGCATCTGGAATGAACGGCCAAAGTTTTACGTTCCATGGTTATTTACCCATTGAAAAAGACGAAAAGAAAGCCAGTTTTAAAAGTCTAGAAAGGATTTCATTCGAACAAAATCAATCTCAAATTTTCATTGAAACTCCATATCGCAACAATAAACTACTGGAAGATTTGCTACAGACTCTAAATCCGGAAACGCATCTGTGTATAGCCACTGATATTACGCTTCCAACAGAGTATATCAAGACCAAGAAAATTGCAGCTTGGAAAAAAGAAACTATCGATTTACATAAACGCCCCACTATCTTTATAATTCATAAAATGTAATTTTTTGATTACAAAAGAAATATTTTCATATCTTAGTTTAAACAAAACCTTTAAACTAATCAAAATAAAAATAACCAAAAGAGACGTTAGGATATTTATATTAGGTATGATAGCCTTTTTTGCGATTGAATCCATTTATAGTTGGAAAGAAACCAAAAGTGAATTTTTAAGAGGCTGGAATGATGGTAACGACTATCCAGCTGCAACTAAAACCAACTAAAAAATATTTTAAAAAGCATTTATAGATTAAATAATGAAAACAATAAAAAATTTCTTCACAGGAGTACTATTAACGATGGTTGCGATATTCATCATAGAAAGTGTTTACAACTGGAAAGAATCAAAAACTGCCTTTATGCAAGCTTATCATAACGGTCGTAATTCTGATTACAATACTGAGAAAAAATAATTTCGCTTAACCTGAATATAAAATTGACTATTAAAAAATGAACTCGTTTTTTAATAGTCAATTTTTTTTGCACTACTCTTTTAATGATTTTAGAAATCTTCCTCTAAAAAATAAACATCAATTAAGCTTGATAATCAGTATTTTATGACTAAATTTAACATCCCCCTGATCTAAAAAAATCACAATTATAAATTTTAAAAAATTTAATTATGAAAAACAAGATTTTAAAGGAAGGATTAGTGCTTCTTATGATGTCAATGTTCCTAGGCTGCAATGAAAAAAAAGAAGTTCCTATAGTAACAGTCGATAAAGACGCCATTAAAACCGAAATTCAAGCAATGGAGGATGCCTATGCGGTTGCCTACAACGCAAGAAATGCAGACGGTATAAATTATTATGCGGATGATGCCATTAGTTTCTCTAACGAAAAAAAGCCGTTACAAGGGAAGGCGGCGATTCATGAATCGATGAGAGAAGATTTGATGACTTTTCCAAAGTCCGCAACAATTAGTTTTGAAACCAAAGAAGTCCATGTTGCAAATGACAGAAATCAGGTTGTGGAGATAGGCGGTTATACTGTCGTAGATTCTACAAACACAAAAATGATGAGTGGAAATTTCATGAGTCTTTTTGAAAAAAGAGATGGAAAATACATCTGTATTAGAGACATGGCAAACTCCGATATGCCAAAAACTGAAAAATAAAATTTAAGAAAAAATCTATCAGTAAAGCACTTCAATTGGAGTGCTTTCTTTTTTGAAAAAAAAATATTGCCGAAACAGAATGATAATTTTAGTTTTTAAATTCATAGAGCAAATAAATCTAAAAATAACACTTTACCAACTCAAACCATTTGCCTACTTTTAAATCACTAAAAAGAAAAGTATGTCAAAGCTTCCAAATATAGGTACTAGTATCTTTACAATCATGTCAAAGATGGCAGCCGAATACAATGCAATAAATCTATCTCAAGGATTCCCTAACTTCCCAGTTGACGAAAGACTAACAGATATTGTTGCTACACTTGCAAAAAAGGAGGTACATCAATACCTTCCTATGGCGGGTTACGCTCCTCTGCTATCAAAAATCGCTGTTTTAGTCCAAGATTCTTATGGTAGAATTCTTAAGCCAGAGTCAGAAATACTTGTAACAGCTGGAGCCACCCAAGCCATCTTTGCAACAATTCAAGCTTTGGTTGATACTGATGACGAAGTGATTATTCTAGACCCTAGCTATGATTGTTACGAGGCTCCAGTTCTATTATCTAATGCAAAGCCAATTCATATTGCCCTTAATGATGACTATACTCCTAATTGGGAAACGATAGAAAAAGTCTGTACTTCAAAAACTAAAATGATTATCATCAATAATCCACATAATCCAACGGGGAAAATTTTAACCGAAATGGATTTTGAGGCTCTTCAAAAGATATTACTTAAATTCCCCGAAATAATTTTGCTTTCGGATGAAGTGTATGAATACATCACATTTGAAGAAAAACACATTTCGGCCCACACACGCAGCCAGCTTTTAAATCGTTGTATAGTAGTTTCTTCTTTTGGTAAAACATTCCATATAACAGGTTGGAAAGTGGGCTATCTCGTTGCTCCAGAACATTTAATGAAGGAAATTAAAAAAGTACATCAGTTTTTAGTTTTTAGCGTCAATAGTCTATCTCAGGTAGCCATAAGCGAATATTTAGACATTGTTTCTGTTCAGGAAATCAGCGGTATGTATCAGGAAAAAAGAGACTATTTCAGTCATTTACTTAAGAATAGCAGATTCAAGCTTATGCCTTGCGAGGGAACTTATTTTCAGGTAGCCTCCTATTCTGCTATCTCCAATGAAAATGATGTCGATTTTTGCAAAAAATTAATTACTAAACATGGCGTAGCTGCTATCCCAATCTCCACTTTTTATGCAGATGGAAAAGACCTGCGCTTGATTCGTTTTTGTTTTGCAAAAGACAATTCGACTTTAGAGCAAGCCGCTAAAAAATTGTGTAGCATATAATTACAGCAATATTTATTTTATTATGCATGCATACTATTTATTTATTATATTTACAATTCAATAAAATTAATACGATATGAATTATACAGATAAAATGTTACGTGACGATGCTTTAAAAGGCAAAGTAATAGTAGTAACTGGCGGAGGCAGCGGATTAGGAAAAGCGATGACGAAGTATTTCTTAGAACTTGGAGCTAAAGTAGCAATAACGTCGAGAGATTTAGACAAACTAAAGAATACTGCATCAGAAATGGAGTCAGAAACTGGCGGTACTTGTTTGCCTTTACAATGTGACGTTCGTCATTATGAACAAGTCGAAAACATGCTAGAACAAGTATTGAAAGCTTTTGGAAAAGTAGATGTATTGCTAAACAATGCCGCAGGAAATTTCATCTCGCCAACAGAAAGGTTATCAGCCAATGCATTTGACACTGTAATTGATATTGTTTTAAAAGGAACAAAAAACTGTACACTGGCTTTTGGAAAGCACTGGATCGATTCTAAGCAAGCTTCTTCCACAATTTTGAATATTGTAACTACTTATGCCTGGACAGGTTCAGCCTATGTAGTGCCAAGTGCTACCGCCAAAGCTGGAGTTCTAGCTATGACAAGAAGTCTAGCTGTAGAATGGGCTAAATACGGTATCCGCTCTAATGCGATTGCTCCCGGACCATTCCCTACAAAAGGTGCTTGGGACAGATTGTTACCTGGAGACCTTGCCGAAAAATTTGACATGTCTAAAAAAGTACCTTTGAAACGAGTGGGAGATCATCAAGAACTAGCTAATCTAGCGGCCTATATGGTTT
This sequence comes from Flavobacterium degerlachei, assembly GCF_900106645.1. Taxonomy (GTDB): domain Bacteria; phylum Bacteroidota; class Bacteroidia; order Flavobacteriales; family Flavobacteriaceae; genus Flavobacterium; species Flavobacterium degerlachei. Next base: position 122,648 of record NZ_FNMV01000005.1, on the reverse strand, counting down.
CTGATTTCTCAGCCTATATAAATGGTGAAGTAGTGGTAATCGACGGTGGTGAATGGCTGAAAGGCGCTGGACAATTTAATATTCTAGAGGCAATTCCTGAAGAGCTTTGGGACCAACTAGAAATGATGATAAAAGCAAAAAAGAATAAATAATTAAGATCTGAATTCTTTTTAAAAAGAGTGGACTGTTTTTCAGTTCACTCTTTTTTTGTCTAAAATCGAATGCGAAACGGCGAAAATTAGCCCAAATGGAAGTGGAAAGCTTCGTAGATTGAATTGCATTTTTTTCTAGGCCTGAAAGAGCGACCAGCGGAAGCTCCTTGCAGGACTTTAGAAAAAAGTAATTCAAGCAAGAACTTGAAACGGACAGTTGGATCAGCTCCCAATTAAAACTCCCTAATTCATTAAAAGATTTCGAAAAACAAAATTCACTCCCAATAAAATCGCTATTTTTGCACTATCAATAAATAACACCACGATTTATGCTCATTATAGGGATTGCAGGCGGAACAGGAAGCGGTAAAACAACCGTAGTTCATCAAATTATGAATGAATTACCTGAAAAGGAAGTAGGAATAATTTCTCAAGATTCCTATTACAAGGAAAATAACAACTTAAGTTTTGACGAACGGGCCCTTATCAATTTTGATCACCCTCGTGCTATCGATTTTGAATTATTGGTCGCTCACCTCAAGGAACTTAAAGCCGAAAAAACAATCCATCAACCAGTTTATTCTTTTGTAACTCACAACAGAACAGAAGATACAATTACGACTCATCCTAGAAAAGTAATGATTGTAGAAGGAATTTTAATTCTCGCTAATCCAGAACTAAGGGATTTGTTTGATGTAAAAATATACGTACATGCAGACTCTGATGAACGATTGATACGTCGATTAAAACGAGATATTGCAGATCGAGGACGCGACATGGACGAAGTGTTAAATCGCTATCAAAACACACTAAAACCAATGCATCAGCAGTTTATTGAACCTACAAAAGCATTTGCTGACATTATTATACCCAACGACAAATACAATACTGTAGCCATAGATGTAGTTAGAGCCGTAATAAATCAAAGAATTCTATAATTTTATTGTAATTTTAACCTAATAAAACTCCTTGACCTCTTTCTAAAAACAGTAAGAATAAGGAGCTATTTCCCGCTTTCACCTTTATCCACGTTAAAAAACGTGGGATATCGGCTCTATCGGGGCTAAAAAAAACAAATGACAAATCCACATAAAGAGAAACCTTGGTTTAAATTTCTGAGCAATAAATATGTATGGGTATTGTTGTTTTTTTCGGCTTGGATGCTATTTCTGGACAACTATTCTTATTTTGACCATCGGTTTTTAGACGACCAAGTCAGTGAGCTCGAAGACAACAAAGAATATTACAAGGAAGAAATAAAAAAGGACGAGGAGCAAATAAAACAACTAAAAAATCCAGAACAAATAGAAAAATACGCTCGTGAAAAGTACTATATGAAAAAGGAAAACGAGGATATTTATATCATAGAATTAGAAGGTGACAGCATTGAAAACAGCACTAAATCTTGAATTATTAAAAACAACAATTAAAATGGCTACTAATTTATTCGAAGATTTCGATCCGGTTAGCTCCAAGCAATGGAAACAAAAAATACAATTTGAACTCAAGGGCGCGGATTACAATGAAACCCTGATTTGGAATTCCCCTGAAGACATTAAGGTAAAGCCTTTTTATCATAAGGACGAGTTCACTAAATCTTTTCCTGTTACCACAAAAGCATCGGAATGTAAGATTTGTCAAAATATTTTTGTTTTCGATATCGAGAAATCGGTAGAAAGAGCTTTAGATACATTATCCCGTGGTGCCGAAAGTCTTCGCTTCACCATTGAGGATGACACGGTTGACGTGGTAAAACTATTGGAGAAATTACCTCTGGAAAACGTTGCCGTTTATTTTAACTTTAATTTTATCTCAATCGATTTCGTTAAAAAAATTGATGTTATAGTCTTACAAAAAAAGGCAATTGCTTTTTACAACCTCGATCCCATAGGACAATTAGCCAAAGAAGGCAATTGGTTTAAGACCGAAGACAAGACTAATTTTGATACGCTTAACCTCCTAGCTACTGCAATTCCGGATAATTCTATAATTAGTATAGATGCTGGATTATACCAAAATGCTGGAGCAAATATGGTACAGCAAATTGCCTATGCTATGGCTCACGCCAATGAATATTTCAATCGAATTCCCATTATCAATAAACCAATCGTCTTTGAAGTATCAGTAGGAACCAATTACTTTTTTGAGATTGCCAAATTGCGTGCGTTCCGATTACTTTTTAATTTAATAGCCAAAGAGTACAATCATAATCTAGAATGTCATCTGTTGGTTTCGCCTACAAAACGTAACAAAACATTATACGATTACAACGTAAATATGTTGCGTACTACCACTGAATGCATGTCGGCAATTTTAGGTGGAGCGGATGCCATTGCTAATTTACCTTATGATTCCTTATACCATAAAGACAATGAGTTTGGGGACAGAATTGCCCGAAACCAATTGTTAGTTCTTAAAAACGAAAGTTATTTTGACAAAGTAAATAACCCGGCTGACGGAAGTTATTATATAGAAACACTAACGAGCCAGCTTGCTGAAAAGGCATTGGTCTTGTTTAAAGATATTGAGGCGACTGGTGGTTTCCTAAAGCAATTGAACGAAGGAATCATCAAAAGAAAATTACAGGAAAGTGCTGACAAAGAGCAGGAGCTTTTTGATTCAGGGAAAGAAGTTTTGTTAGGAACCAATAAATATCCAAACAAAGACGACAAGATGAAACACGATTTAGAACTGTTCCCTTTTGTAAAAATAAAACCAAGAAAAACCCTGATTACCCCTATTATCGAAAAACGTCTGGCCGAGAAAATAGAGCAGGAACGTCTCGATTTAGAATAAGTTTCAACCGCAGTAATCAATTACAAATCTTGTAAATTAGAGTCAGAAATGATAAGAAACGACCTTAAACATATTCAATTAGAAGCTCAAAAGCCCAATACTGATACTCCAAATTCATCGGCCGATAACTACTTGACCGCTGAAGGAATTGAACTCAAAGAAACCTATTCAGAAAAAGATGTTGAGAATCTCAAACATCTTGATTTTGCCGCTGGTTTTGCGCCCAATTTACGTGGTCCATACACAACAATGTATGTTCGCCGTCCTTGGACCATTCGCCAATATGCTGGATTTTCAACCGCAGAAGAAAGCAATGCCTTTTACAGACGCAATCTTGCCGCAGGACAAAAAGGCCTCTCGATAGCATTTGATTTGCCCACTCACCGTGGCTACGACTCAGACCACGAACGTGTAGTAGGAGATGTGGGAAAAGCGGGTGTAGCAATCGATTCTGTAGAGGATATGAAAGTATTGTTTGACCAGATTCCCTTAGACGAAATGTCGGTATCTATGACCATGAACGGTGCAGTTTTGCCTATAATGGCATTTTATATCGTGGCAGCTGAAGAGCAAGGAGTTAAACCAGAAAAGCTTTCAGGAACCATACAAAATGACATCCTTAAGGAATTCATGGTGCGTAACACTTACATCTACCCGCCTACTCCCTCAATGAAGATTATTGCCGATATATTTGAATATACGAGCAAAAAAATGCCGAAATTCAATTCCATTTCAATATCAGGTTACCACATGCAAGAAGCAGGTGCAACGGCTGACATCGAATTGGCCTATACCCTTGCCGATGGATTAGAATACATTAAAACTGGTTTATCAACCGGTATGAAAATAGATGATTTTGCGCCACGTCTTTCCTTTTTCTGGGCTATAGGAATGAACCATTTTATGGAGATTGCCAAAATGAGAGCCGGCAGAATGATTTGGGCCAAATTAGTAAAACAGTTTAACCCGAAAGACGATAAATCATTGGCTTTAAGAACCCATTGCCAAACCAGCGGATGGAGTTTAACAGAGCAAGACCCGTTTAATAATGTAGCTCGAACTTGTATTGAAGCGGCAGCAGCAGCATTTGGAGGAACACAATCTCTTCATACTAATGCCCTTGACGAAGCCATCGCCTTACCAACTGACTTCTCTGCAAGAATTGCAAGAAATACACAAATATATCTGCAGGAAGAAACTAAAATCACAAAAACAGTTGATCCTTGGGCCGGAAGCTATTATGTAGAAAGTTTGACACATGAAATTGCAGAAAGTGCATGGAAGCTGATCGAAGAAGTAGAAGAACTTGGCGGAATGACGAAAGCCATTGAAGCCGGAATCCCAAAACTAAGAATTGAAGAAGCAGCTGCCAGAAAACAAGCACGTATTGACAGCTCACAAGATATAATTGTAGGAGTCAACAAATATAGATTAGAAAAGGAAGACCCTTTGCAAATTCTGGATGTAGACAATCAGATGGTGCGCAAGCAGCAACTAGAACAACTAGACCGCATCAAGGCAACTAGAGACTCAGAAAAAGTACAAGAATCACTCAAAAAACTAATCCTTTGTGCCCAAACTGGAGAAGGAAATTTATTAGAACTGGCCGTAGACGCAGCAAGAAACCGAACTACGTTAGGTGAAATCAGCGACGCTCTGGAAACAGTTTTTGGAAGGTATAAAGCACAAATTAAATCCTTTAGCGGTGTGTATAGTAAAGAAATAAAAGACGACAAAAGTTTTGAGAAAGCGAAACAACTAGCGGATGCCTTTGCCAAACAAGAAGGCCGTAGACCTAGAATTATGATTGCCAAAATGGGGCAAGACGGACATGATCGCGGAGCCAAAGTAGTGGCTACTGGTTATGCTGATGTAGGTTTTGATGTAGACATAGGTCCTCTTTTTCAAACTCCAGCTGAAGCCGCCAAACAAGCAATCGAGAATGACGTTCATATTCTAGGAGTTTCCTCATTGGCTGCAGGTCACAAAACATTGGTTCCCCAAGTAATTGAAGAATTAAAAAAGTATGGCCGAGAAGACATTATGGTCGTTGTGGGCGGTGTGATTCCCTCACAAGATTATCAATATTTATTTGACGCCGGCGCCGTTGCTGTTTTTGGTCCAGGAACGAAAATCAGTGATGCTGCCATAAAAATATTAGAGATTTTAATTGGTCAATAATATATAATTCACATCGTTTTAAGCTAGAAAAACATCAACTGAAAAGTTGATGTTTTTTTATTTAATCTTATTTATTTTACAAACAGCGCCAAAGCGGAAAAACAATTATGACAATCCTATTTTCCATTAGAAGCATAAAGAATCACCAGCAACATCTCTTAATCTGGCTATGCAAAATTCCTACTATTGCTTTGTTAATTAACAAAACCTTCCAACACAGTTAACTGTTAAAGGGAATAATATTTTGTAAATTTACTTGACTACTAATTAATGTGTTAGACCCCAAAAAATATATACAAATGAACATTACGTTAAATAATTTTGATATGAAATAGGTTTGAATGATGAAAAGGGGAAGTAAATAATATGCCTTATAATTTATTATATGTTAGAATTATTTTAATTAACTATTAATTTAAATTCACTATTATGAAATATTATGTAATTTTTTTGCTGGCTCTAGGGCTGACAAATATATCCTATTCGCAAGACATAAAGGATACTGATTCGAAAAACGGAAATATTAGTATGGAAAATTTACCTGCTGTTGTCATCAAAAGTGCTGGAACAGACTTCTCAGTCTATTTGCCTGACAGAAATGCAGATCCAAAGGTAAGAAAACTAGAAGATAGTTTCATAGCGTATGACCTTGGTAAAAACTATGAGGGTTTTGAAACCTATTTAGTATTTATGGAAATAAAAGGGGGGTCTCTTTCAGCTACATACAATGAAAACGGAAAATTGCTTTCTGTTGTGGAAAACTACAAAAATGTAAAGCTACCTGGCGATGTCGTTTTCTCCATCTATAAAAAATTTCCTGGATGGGAGATCGTAAATGACAAGTACTTGTACACTCAAAAAGAGGGAGATGTTTTAAAAAAACAATATAACCTTAAAATTAAAAAAGGAAAAGAGACCAAAAAATTAACCGTTCATCCAGATGGCGAAATTATAGCTGGATTATAAAAAAACGATGCGAAATGAGTACTTTATCTTGAGCTGTCCATTACAATGGGCAGCTTTTTTATTGCTTTTATTTTTGTCAAAAATCATACTGTTAAATCTATCATTTCATTTATAAAAAGTTTTTAATTAATTAAATAATGAGCACTTTTCTTAATAAAAAAAACGGACTGAAACTCCTCTTTTATTAACATAATATATAGATAAAATTAACAGATATAATGTATTTAAAAAACTAACTTTACAATAGAAGGGAAATTTAACAATCAAATTACGATAATTAATTTTCGTTAAACAAACACACAACACTCTGATTTACAATTTATTATACATATATTTAAAGTCCCCAAATTAAATTATTCGAATTCTGTCAATTGAAAACTGAATATTAATTAAAAACCAAATATTATGAAATCATTTATTATTGCTTTATTGTTATTAGGGTTAACCACAACATCTTATTCTCAAGATAAAACGAAGAAGGATGTGGAAGAGGGAATCATTAAAATGGAAGAATTACCAGCCGTTGTAATTAAAAGAGTTGGAACTGATTTTTCAATTTATCTTCCAGACAACAATCCAGATCAAGACGTCAGAAGATTGGAAGAGAAATTCATCGCGTATGACATTGGAAAAGATTATGAAGGTTCTGAGAACTACTTATTGCTAATGCAAACAAAAGATGGTTCTTTGTCCGCTACATACAATGAAAACGGAAAACTGATTCGAGTTGTGGAAAACTATAAAAATGTCAGATTACCCAATGAGGTAATTTATTCCATCTATAGGACATATCCTGACTGGACCATTGTAAACGACAAATATCTGTATACTCAAGAGGAAGGTGATATCTTAAAAAAACAGTACAATCTTAAAATTAAAAAAGATAAACAAACCCTTAGATTGACAGTTCGTCCCAATGGCGATATATTAAAAGTAAGATAATAAAAAAGGCAGTCAAACAAATATGTTTAGACTGCCTTTATTTTTTTAGCTATTAACCTCTAATTCACGTTTGCAACTGCATTTACATTTGCGACAATAAGTGAAGTGTCATAACCTCCAAATGCTTTCATATAACTTCTTATAGAAGCACCATAAGCATCTTTGATGAATACCTTACCGTTGTGCTTAAAATACCTTTTTACAGATCCTGCACCACCCAAATGTGCTGCGGCCAAAATTCCAGATTCAGTCACTAAAATACCGTTAACAACCGTTCCGTCGTATTTCTTGATAACATCCTGTAAAATTGATTTATTCTTTGACAAAAGCGCTACAAAAGCTCTTTCTTGCATCTTAGGGCTTCTCAAGAATAATGAACTATCATGTATTCCAACTGATCTTAGGGTTTCAGTACCAAACTGGTATTTTCCCATATAACCTAGAGAATTAATTTTTTTGTATTTACCTTCAGATTCTTTGAAGCCAAGTGCTTCCTTAAAACCAATAAATAAATTTCCTGTAAAAGGGATATTCAAATTGGTGTAATCTTCTTGTTCTTGGGATGGATATAAGTATCGATTTCCATCCGGGTTTTTTATTAGAAACCATTGATTCGCATCTATTTTAAGAGGTTTAAAACCTGCACTTAAAAAGGCTATAATAATAGCTAAACTTGTATAAAAATACCATTTCTTTACCATAAATTGTTTTTCTTCAAAACGCTGTCCCGTTAAGAAATTTCTGCGTGCAAAGATACACTAAATTTTATAAAGCTGAATACCAAGCTGTTAATCTTATCTAAAAACACAAAATATAGACTCTAAATACCTCGTTAACTGAGTATTCAAACGTTGGCGCTGGGAATTTTAAAGTATTAAAAAATGCAAATAAAGTCTTCAAAAAACAGGATTTTGTGTGTGTTTTCGTCAGTTGAGCGTGAGAACCCGAATCAAAACAACCTAAATAATCCGTTTTCTGATTCAATTATTAAGTTCAATATTGTAAAGTTTTAGTGTGACTTTTTACGCGATATTCCATATTATTAATGTGAAGACAATTAAAATATAATCGGCGTAAATTAATTAAAAGTAGATATAGTGAAATTTAAATTGGTTGAACTGTTTAATCTCCATTGTTGGTGCTGGAATTTTAAGGGTATTCAGCACTGAAAACACAGTCTTTAATAAATGTGAATTGGTTTCAATTTTAGTTAAATCTACATCAAAACTAAAATAAAGCTGCCTCGTTCTGGCCATATTTGACCCTAGAAATAAGTCATTGTTTTCACCGTTTCCGCTTATCATCCCATCGGCACCATAACCAACAGCCAAATTGAGCCATTTGGGAATTTTTGAATCTTTGAGGAAGGAATGTAAATTAACGGAAAGCCAATAGGTTTGGCCGTTATAATCTTTTAGTAACTGTTCTGTGAAGGAATGTCCCAAAATATTGGGTCTGTATTTCGCATACTGGCTAGTATGAAAGGAAAATTTCGGGATAATACGTTGCTCGTCCCACAACAACTCTTGAGATACATATAAGGCCGTTCCTGATGCATTTGCGATTATATCGCCTGTAGAAGCTCCCCATTCAGAAGAAAAGCCATCCAAGACCTCAACAGCGCTTAAAAAAACAAAACCCAGTCCTGAGCCATAGATTAATTGATCCTTTTTACTGGCGCCACTCCATTGCAGCATTTCAGCACTAAGTCTTCCCAATTGATAAGAGGAATAAAAATGGCCCACTTTGTCCATTTGCAACCACTCCGCATTATCATTTATAAAATGGAATTTAGATTTTGGATAATCAGCATACCAGAGTTGGTTTAAACCTACTAACGTTCCAGAAGCGAGTATCCCTTCAGTGAATATCACTTTATTTTTTCTTTTGACATTTAAAGTGTCAGCTGGTGTCAGAAAAGTCTCTACCGCAGACTGCCCGAAAGAAGTCTGAAGTCCGAGCACTAAAAAAAGTAAAAGAAAGTTGCTTTTTATATATAGCAAAACTATCTTTTTACTCCTTGGCTGCTGATCCAATCCGAGTATTTTTTGGCGTTTTTATTATGTTCTGCCAATGTAGCGGCAAATTCATGGTAACCGAAACGATCAACACTAGCACAGAAATAAATAAAGTCATTTTTTTCTGGTGCCAATACTGCTTCCAGAGCAGTAATATCAGGCATGGCTATTGGTCCAGGAGGAAGTCCCGTATTCATATAAGTATTGTAAGGTGAAGCCATTGTCAGATCATTATAAAACACTCTTTTAATTACTTGATCAAAATCATTATCTCTCTTTTTAATGGCGAAAATTACTGTTGGATCAGCTTGAAGTGGCATTCCCAACCTCAATCTGTTAAGGTAAACGCCTGCAATACGTGGTCTTTCGTCTTTTTTAACTGATTCTTTATGGACAATAGAAGCCAAAATAGTTGCTTCGACCGGAGTTAAATTTTGTTCCGCAGCTTTGGCTACGCGCTCTTTGCTCCAAAATTTACGATATTCCTTGATCATTTTATCTCGGAATTTATCGGCAGTAGTATTCCAATAGATCTCGTATGTATTAGGAATACATACTGCCAAGACATTATCTTCATTAAAACCATTCTCTTTCAAAAAAATGGAATCTTTGAATGAAGCTAATAATGACACACTATCCGCTTCAATTTGCGATCCTACTCGTCCCGCCAAATTTTCTATTCTTTCTTGATTATTAAAAGCTAAGCTAACTGGTACATTCTTTCTCAAGGTTTTTATCAATTCATAACTATTCATTCCTTTTGTGAATAAAAAACGTCCTGCACTTAGATTTTCAGGGTAGCTCATTTTATTGGCTACCATTTCAAAACGATCAATATTGTCTACGTAAGAAGCTATAATCTTTTTGACATCTTCATAATTTGAATCCGTTGGAATATGTACATAAATTTCTTTTTCGGAAAATTTGGTGTTATCCGCAAAAATTTGCCCTATCAAAATAAAGCCGTAAACAACCAAGGCAGATATCAAAACGATAGATACGATTGAAATAATTTTTTTTAAATTCAAAACTAAAATATTAAAATTGTTGATTAATTAATTGGAAAATCGCCTCATCCTTGTACACTCCATTAACAAGATTCCAATCTTTTTTTATGCCGATACATTGAAAGCCAAATTTAGTAAAAAGAGCTTTACTCGCCTCATTTTCGGTCCCAATATTTGCATACAGCTGATGCAGGTTCAAATGATAGAAAGCATATTGAATTAACAACCCTAAAGCTTCCGAACCTATATTTTGCTTTCGATTATCGTTGCCTTGAATTACAATGCCAACTCCTGCCCTATTATTCTTTGGATCAAAATCAAAGAGATCTACTAAGCCCACAGCGGGAAAGTCCCGGTCCTGGCATATGGCCAATCGCAATTGCTTGGCTTCGTAAATGTCCTGATGTGCATTCTCTAGGTACTGTTTCACTAAAAAACGACTATATGGAGTTTGGGTATTACTTACTTCCCAAATAGCTTCTTCATTTTCTATGGCATAAATAAACTCCAAATCATTGGGTTCAAGTGCTCTGATGTATATATTTTCTCCTTTTAGAGTAATCATAAGGGATTTGGGTACTAACTTTTGGTTTTTAATTAAATATCAATAGCTCCTTTAAAAACAAATTTGGCGGGACCTATCAGGAAAACATTAGTATATTCTTTGTCTGTTTTATCAAATGAAACGGCTAATTTTCCACCTTCGACATTCACATCAATTGCTGTTGCATTGGTCAGTCCAGTTGCGTTCATAGCTATGGCTACTGCTGTCGCTCCAGTTCCGCAAGCCAAAGTTTCGTCTTCAACTCCTCTTTCATAGGTGCGAAGAGAAAAAGTAGTATCGTCTATTTGCTTTACGAAGTTAATGTTACTACCCTCTTTTCCATATAAGCCTCCATAACGGATAGCAGCCCCATTTTCTTTTACATTAAAATGTTCTAAATCATCTACCAATTCAACGTGATGTGGAGAACCTGTGTTTAGAAAAGTATAATTCAATTCCGTTTTTATGCTTGTAACATCAATCATTTGCAGCGATACAATTCCGTCTTCGGAAATCGTTGCATGGTGCAATCCATCTATTGCATTAAAGGTACAGTCGTTTTCAATGACGTTCCGTTTTTTAGCGAAAGCCACTAAACATCTCCCACCATTACCACACATAGTACTTTGGTTTCCATCTGAATTGTAATACACCATTTTAAAATCAGTATCAGCGTCATTTTCTAATAAAATCAGACCATCACCGCCTATCCCGAAACGTCTGTCACATAAATGGGCAATCAATTCTATGTTTTCTTTTGGAAAAGTATTCGTACGATTATCAATCATTACAAAATCGTTTCCGGTTCCTTGGTATTTATAAAATTCTATTTGCATGTCTTTTTATTGTGTTCCACAAAAGTACGAACTATTAATGAAATGTTAATCATTGTTAAAGAGCGTTAAACCGTTTTTTAACAAGCTTTTTTACCATTATTTTTACTCATCAAATAACGTAAAACAAACTATAATATGAAACGATTTTCACAGCTTTTTTTAGTGGCTTTATTAAGCGGAGCCACAACATTGGGGGCTTACAAATTATTGTTTGACACCAATGGGCTTTTTTCCTCTACTAAAAGTCCAATAACAACACTTGCCACTGAGTCTTACAATAAAAAAGTAGGCTTATCTCCGGAAGTGGTCGATTTTACCGAGGCAGCCGAGAAGACAGTCCATTCAGTGGTTCACGTAAAAAACGTGTCTTATAAAACGGTCACTAACCCTATGCTTGAGTATTATTACGGCTACAAAGGGGGACAAACCCAAGAACAAGTAGGAACAGGATCTGGGGTAATTATTTCTGAAGATGGTTATATCGTGACTAACAATCATGTTGTGAAAGGGGCTTCGGAAATTGAAATCACTTTAAACAACAAAAAATCGTATAAGGCAAAACTTATTGGAACCGATTCCAAAATGGATATCGCATTGTTAAAAATTGATGCTGACGAAAAGCTTCCCTATACCACATTTGGAAATTCAGACTCTGTTAAAGTGGGAGAATGGGTTTTGGCCGTTGGGAATCCTTACAACCTTACTTCAACTGTTACGGCTGGAATAATTTCGGCGAAAGCCAGAAATCTAGATGCCAGCGGCATACAATCATTTATACAAACTGATGCGGCGGTAAATCCAGGTAATAGTGGTGGCGCATTAGTCAACACCCGTGGTGATTTAGTAGGTATCAATACTATGATTTCCTCAATGACAGGTTCGTATGTGGGCTATTCCTTTGCAGTACCATCAAACATTGCACGAAAAATTATCGAAGACATAATGGAATACGGTAACGTTCAAAGAGGAATTCTAGGTGTCGAAGGTGGCGAACTCAATGCAACTGCCTCTAGAGAACTAGGAATAAAACAAACAGAAGGTTTTTACATCAGTTCTGTTTCCAAAAATTCTGGTGCCGAAAGATCAGGACTTAGAAAAGGAGACATAATCGTCAAACTAGACAATCAAAGTATTGCCACTTTTGCTGACCTTTCAGGATATATCAATACTAAAAGACCAAACGATAAAGTGCAAGTCACTTTTGTAAGAGACGGCAATAATAGAACCGTGCCTGTAGTCTTGAGCAAAAACGAATTTTTTAGTACTGAATTTAAAGGAATCGAATTGGAAAATATTGATGCCTCAGACAAAAAGAAGTTTAACCTTGATTATGGCGTAAAAATAAAATCAATCACAAATGAAAATCTGGCGCAGTACCGCGACGAGCTAAAAGGGAATATCATATTAAGTATTGATAATGTAAAAGCAAAAGATATCGAATCAGTTTCTAAACTTTTAAATAAAAAAGACGAGCGTCAAAGCATCCGTCTTGAAATGATCAATAAAAACGGGGAAGTATTCAGAATTATCATCTGATAATCCTACGCTTAAAAAACGAAAGCCGACTTGCAAAAACAAGTCGGCTTTTTTTATTTGAAAAAAAATCACAAAAACCTTTACGAAATCGATTGAAATGGGTATTTTTGCGGCAAATTTAAAAAAATAACTACTAAATTTTTACAAATTTTCACCTATGAATAATACAACTTTGTACCAAAAAGAAGTTTCATTTCAAGTCGACAGACGACGTTCAGGAGTCGAATTAATCAAAATCATCAGTGATTTATGGTATGACAAATCCATAGAAATGGTTTTGTTTAAAAATCAACTGCTAGATAAAAACGTAAACGACATTATCAACTTGCATCAGTACGCAGGTGAATTTGTGGGCAAACCAATTAATGTATTTTCTTCGGTAGAAATTGCCAAAGTTATTTTAACATTGGACTTACCGCCTTCAAAGTTGGATATTGGTAAATTGACTTACGAATACCTTTTGGAAGAAGACAAATACGAAGATGCAAGACATTTTGTATTAGACAAATTGAAAGATGCTAAATCTTCTGAAGAGATTCAGCCTAAAGATGTGGTTTTATACGGATTTGGTAGAATTGGACGTTTATTAGCCAGAGAGCTAATGTCTAAAACTGGAAAAGGAAACCAATTGCGTTTGAGAGCCATTGTAACCAGAGATAAAAATGATGCTTCAACACTTGAAAAAAGAGCTTCATTATTGCGTTACGATTCCATTCATGGTGATTTTCAAGGTTCAGTTACCGCTGATCCAGCAAACAACGCACTAATCATAAACGGAACCACCGTTCATATCATCACGGCAAATGCGCCAGAGGATATTGACTATACCGCTTACGATATTGACAATGCTTTAATTATAGATAATACAGGAGCTTTTACAACTAAAGAAGCCTTAAGCAGACATTTAGCTTCAAAAGGAGCCCACAAAGTACTATTGACTGCTCCAGGAAAAGGAGTGCCAAATATCGTTCATGGGGTAAACCAAAACGAATACAATCCTGACGAAACAGATATTTTCTCAGCAGCTTCTTGTACAACAAATGCGATTACTCCAATCCTAAAAGCAGTTGAAGATACCTTAGGAGTTGTAAAAGGACATTTGGAAACGATACACTCGTATACTAATGATCAGAACTTAGTAGACAACATGCACAAAAAATACCGTCGTGGTAGAGCGGCAGCTTTAAATATGGTTATTACCGAAACTGGTGCAGGAACAGCAGTTGCAAAAGCATTACCATCATTGGAAGGTAAACTAACGTCAAATGCGATTCGAGTTCCCGTTCCTAATGGTTCCTTGGTTGTTTTGAATCTTGAAGTAGAGAAAGAAACATCAATTGATGAGATCAATGCCATCATGAAAAAGTATGCTCTTGAAGGTGAATTAGTAGAGCAAATTAAATATTCAATGAATAACGAATTGGTTTCTTCTGATATCGTGGGTACATCAGCACCATCGATTTATGACAGTAATGCCACCATCGTTTCTAATGACGGAAAAAACATCGTCTTATACATCTGGTATGATAATGAATACGGTTATAGCCACCAGGTAATCCGATTGGCAAAATATATTGCTAAAGTAAGACGTTTCACTTACTACTAGCAGACAAATTACAGGTTGGATATTGCTTTTGCAGATTTTTAGTTTTTAGTTTTTAGTTCAAGTTTTAGATTTAAAGTTTACAGCAATCCAGCCTGTATCAAATAAAAAATCCGTCCCGTTATTACAACGAGACGGATTTTTTTATGGTTAATTTTAGGAGAAAGAGAGAAAAGAGGTTAGAATAAAGAAAATAGAAGTAAGATTCGCTAATCACTATCAACCTCTCTTTGCTCTTTGCTCTATATTCTTTGTTCTTTGTTCTCGCTATTCTTTGTTCTATTTTCTTTCTTCTTTGTTCTCGCTAAAAACTACTCTTTAGCTTTAGTCAGATAATAAACTGGCACTCCTAGTAACATGATTAACACACCCCATCCACTAGTACTTGTTTTAGTAATAAACAAAGCGATACAAATAGCACTTGCCACAACGATATAGAGTCCTGGTAAAAATGGGTACCCAAAAGCCTTGTACGGTCTTTCGGCATCTGGCATTTTTCTACGAAGGATGAATATTCCTAAAATCGTTAGTATGTAAAATATCAAAACGATAATCACTACAAAATCAAGTAAATCACCATATTTTCCAGTCAAGCACAAAGCCGAAGCCCAAAAACACTGTGCCCATAAGGCCCAAGCCGGAACACTTGCTTTATTTAACTCAGCAGCTTTCTTGAAGAAAACTCCATCCTTAGCCATCGTATAATAAACTCTAGCTCCTGCCATAATTAATCCATTATTACAGGCAAAAGTCGAAATCATAATCATCAAAGCAATAATCAATGTCCCAATGGAGCCAAAAATATTTTGTGAAGCCACAACACCCACTCGGTCAGATGGAGCGGTAGCAATATCCTGCAAAGGCACAACTGCCAGATACATCAGATTTGCCAATACATAAATACAGCATACAATTAAGGTTCCTAGAAACAAACTCAATCCCACATTGCGCTTTGGGTTTTTAATTTCCCCAGCAATAAAAGTGACACCTTCCCAAGCTACACTAGAGAATATTGACCCCACCAAGGCGGCAGAAATTGCCGATATCAAAACTGTTCCGCTGATAGGCATCCAGGTCCCTGTAGCTAAATCAAGCGATTGTGATCCCCAGGCGTTAACCCAGTTGGCATCCCAAACCTCAGCTTTGGCAGCCATAAAGCCAAAAATAATTAGTCCAGCTAAAGACAAAATCTTGATTACCGTTAAAATCGTTTGTAGAATCTTGGAGTTTTTCACCCCACGACTGTTTATATAACTCAGTAAAATAATAGTAAAAATAGAAACTAGTTGTGCTGCATTCAGTTTAAAATCACCCAGCTCATATAGAATATTCGAATCGCTGACTACTGGAAATAAATAAGCAGTAAACTTAGCAAAGGCTACACCCACGGCAGCAATTGTACCAGTTTGTATCACGGCAAAGAAACTCCAGCCGTATAAAAACCCAATTAACTTCCCGTAAGCCTCTTTAATGTATACATATTGGCCACCAGCTTTAGGAAACATGGCACTCAGTTCACCATAACTCACCGCTGCAATCACGGTAATAACCCCTGTAAGAACCCACATGGCAATCAGCCATCCGGCAGAACCCACTTGGCGTACCATATCTGAACTCACAATAAATATTCCTGACCCTATCATGGAACCCACAACGAGCATTGTTCCGTCAAATAAGCCCAGTTCTCTTTTAAAATCGTCTTGGTCGTTTTCTTGCATAACTAAAATTTGATTTTTTGGTTTTTTGGAATGGCTAAAGATATACTTTTTTACGAAATCGCTTGAGTTACACCAATATTCTTTTGGGCGTGTCCTTGTTGCAGAAAGACTCCATACATCCAAAAACTCCTTGCCAGCAACAAGGTCAGGCTATTCGCTTCAATCTCCCGAAAAAACGGGAGGATTTCCGCTGCTATCCTTCACGCGCCGCTTGCCTATCTAATTAACTTGCGACCCTTTAAAACACAGAATCAAAAAATGCTTTCGATGTATCAAGAAGAAAGATACTCTGTAAATATACTAGAAAGTGAAATTTGTATATATTTGATTTAGATACTGGTTATCTATCATTTTAACAAACATCGAATTTATATAACGATATGTACATTTGAACTTAATAGCAAAGGCTTTCTAAAACAAACAACAATGAAAAGAATCTTTCTAATTTTAATCCTCATAGCAAGTATATTGCCATCAATAGCGCAAAACAAAACCTCTGAAAACGTAAAAATAAAAGTACTGAACTTTGCTACATTTCATCTTTCAAAATCTACTGATGCTAATACATCTCCCGTTGACATCAACAATCCAGAAGTAAAAAAGCAAATAAACAAAGTCGTACAGGAATTAGCCAAATTTAAACCTACGATAATTTGTGTAGAAATACCTGCTCAAGAAACAGCTGGAACCAATATAATCTATCAGGAATACAAATTAGATCAATCATCAACTACAAATTGGGCAGAGGAAATAAATTCTATTGCTTTTGAAGTTGGTCGTTTAACCAATGTGGCAAATATTTACGGCATTGATTCGAGAGTAGGATTTGACTATCCACAACTAATGAAATTAGCTGAAGAATCTAAATCTCCGGCAACTGAAGATTTTTTGAATAAATACAAAAAAGATATCGAAGCGTTTAACAATCTTAGTGTATTAGGTAAATTCCAATTAATGAATACCAAAAAATGGAAGTCGGAACATTTTAATTTTTACAATTATCTCGCGACAATGCATACCAAAAACAATTTTGAAGGTGCTGATATCGTATCAGAGTTTTACAAGAGAAACCTCAGAATGTACTCCAACTTATCAGACATACCAAAAGACAAAAATGATAGAATATTAATAATCGCTGGAGGAACTCACACCGCTTATTTAGATGTTTTCTTAGAAAATGAGCCAATGTATGAATTAATTGACGCTACAAAATATACAACATATTAAAATACTAGTTTCTTGAACTAGCTCCCTTATTTTTTAAAATACAGCTCTTTTATTCAGTAACGATATTCCAAAAAATAAAGCTTAATTTAGTGGCAGCCTTAGGAAACCTATAAATCAACAAATCGCGAAATGTGTTATAGAGTCGAAATAAAAGCAAACATTAAAGAAATCGCAAAGCGTTATAATGCGATTGCTGACGATACCACTGAGGAGTTTTATCAAGGAGAAGTAAATGGTTTCGCTCATAAAACCCATCCATTGATTATTGACAAAAATCCTGACATAATCGCACAAGATTACCATTGGGGATTAGTTCCTTTTTGGAGTGCTGATGATTCAATCAAAAAAAATACTTTGAACGCAAGAATCGAGACTCTTGACGAAAAACCCTCATTCAAGGATGTCACTCACAATCGATGCCTTGTAATAGTGATCGCTTATTTTGAATGGCGATGGAATGACGAAAAAGGAAAAAGCAAAGAAAAATTTGCAATCTATTCTGCAGAAGACGCCATTTTTTCGTTGGCAGGAATCTACTCCTCTTGGAAAAACCCTAAAAACAATCAAATATTAAATTCGTTTTCGATCTTGACAACAAAGGCCAACAAAACAATGGAATACATCCATAATAACAAAAAGAGAATGCCTGTAATGCTCAAAAGCAAAGACGAAAAAGACTGGCTGTCTGGCGATATACCATACCAGCAATTTGCTTTTCCAGCTTATAACCCCAATCTTTTGGCTTTTCCAGCTGAGTAATGTCCTACCAAATAACGAAACAAAAAAAATAAAAAAAGCCACATTAATGAAAATGTAGCTTTTAATAAAGTGTAAGTAGTAAATGAAATTCTTTATTTTGTTTTCATTGGCGGCAAATCAAATGCTGCTGCTTCATGCTCAAAATTGTTGCGGTGTGAACCATCACAAAAAGGCTTATTAGATGATAATCCGCAACGGCAAAGACCCAATGCAGTTCTTCCCTCTAATCCATAAACGGTACCTTCACTGTCCATAATTTCAAAATCACCTTCTATTTTTATAGATCCGTTGCGATTAATTATTAGTTTTGTCTTGCTCATAATGCTATTTTTTTTTGCCCCCAAAGATTGCAAAATAAAATCTGACAATTAAAATTGGTGTACTATTTTTTTGATTCAAATCCTTAATTTACATTAATTCTATTTTACCCTCCTATTTTTGGGGACAAATAGATTCTTTGTATGCGATTCCCTTGCAAACAGTGCCAATTGACAGATACATTTTACAAATCACTTTCTTTTAGTAGGTGAAATCAATTATATTTACCAAATAACCGATCGTTTACAAGTTCTCTTCACTTTCTTAGATGAACTTCCTTCGAGTATAATTACAACGAACTTAAAAGAATGAATAAAAAAATTGGGCTTTTAGAAGCAATGTCAATTGGTATTGGAGGAATGGTGGGCGGAGGGATATTTGCCGTTCTTGGATTAGCTGTTTCATTGGCGAAAGGCGGAACACCAATAGCATTCTTATTTGCGGGAATTATAGCTTTGATCACTTCCTATAGTTACGTTAAACTCTCATTGGCCTATCCGGACAGAGGTGGAACAGTGAAATTTATAAACCAAGGGTTTGGTAAATCTATTTTTAGTGGCGGCATGAATAACCTACTGTGGGTCAGTTATATTATTATGTTATCCCTTTATGCTTCGGCATTTGGTTCTTATGCGCCTAATTTATTCGCAATAAGTAGTAAAACAGTTGATTTTCATATATATGCTAGTGGTATAATTATCCTTGCAACTTCCATAAATTATTATAGTATAAAAGTTGTGGGCGAAATTGAATCCTACGCTGTCATTATCAAACTCACTATCTTACTCTTATTTATCTTAATTGGTATTTACGGATTGTTTGACAACCCTAACTTATCCCAACTTGCGGTTTCAAACTGGGAAACTCCAATAAAGCTTTTAACAGGAGGAATGGTAATATTTGTGGCTTACGAAGGCTTTGAACTCATTGCTAATGCGGCTCCAGACATTGAAAACCCTGAAAAAAACATCCCAAAAGCATACTATTATTCCACCATTTTTGTCATTTTATTGTATGTAATTATTGCGATTGTAACTGTAGGTTCTCTACCCTTTAGCGCTATTGCAACCGCAGAGGATTATGTATTGGCTGCTGCTGCTGAACCCACGCTCGGAAAAATAGGTTTTACGATTATTACCATTGCTGCTCTAATTTCGACATTTTCTGCCATTAATGCTTCTTTGTATGGAGGTAGCAGAGTCAGTTATGAAATTGCCGAAGATGATGAATTACCTCATCACCTGACAAGTACCCTTTGGAACCAACCCATTGGATTACTAATAACTGCAATAGCCACATTAACCGTGTCCAATTTATTAAAACTAGAAAGTCTTTCTACGGCTGGAAGTGTTGGTTTCCTATCAATTTTTGCGATTGTAAATTTTGTAGGCTTTAAATTACATGATAAAATTAATGGAAACAAGATTGTCCCACTAATGGGTTTCTTACTTTGTACTATTGCCTTAGTGATACTCATACAGCAACAATATTTATCTAATCAAACTGGCGTTATTGTAGCTTTATCAATAATTTTCAGCTGTTTTCTGTTAGAGTGGATCTATAAAAAAAACACTGGTATTAATTCCAAAACATAATAATCTCATCGCAGTTTCTATTAATGATAATTGGACCTATTTTAAAAACCTATCTGAATTATAATAGAGAAAGTCTATGTAATCTATGCTTTAACTCCATGAACAGGATTTACTCTTTTGACTCATAATCTGAACATACTTTTTATATACAAATAGTATAAATCCCTTTTGCTATTAAACCTATTTAAACGAAAAACTACAATACCAATAGTAGTTAACACCACAAAAAACATAAATTAATATGACAGATCGCGAAAACACCATAGAAATAATCGATTCATTTCATAACGACTTGAAAATCGCCAAAGAAAGGCTCTATGACAAATGCGGTTTTGACATAACAAATCCATCCGTTAATATTGAAAGTGTTGAATATGGAGCCTGTTTATTTCATCTTAACGGAAAGAAAATTATACATCGGGTTTCTAAAATTACACCTACAAAATCGGGACAGTTTGTAACAATTTGGCAACGAAATCAGGATGGAATAACCGAACCATTCCACATTCAAGACGATTTTGACTTTATTGTTATCACGGTAAAAAGTAAAGACAATTTTGGACAATTCTTCTTTCCTAAAACTGTACTTGCTGCAAAGGGAATTGTAAGTACGAATGCCAAAACCGGAAAACGTGGCATCAGGGTTTATTCGCCATGGGACATCGTAGTAAGTAAGCAGGCTGTAAAAACTCAAAATTGGCAAACTAGCTACTTCTTAAAGATCACAGACGATTCGTCTACAGACCTTTTACTTGCTGAAAATTTACTGATGAATAAAATCTGAATTAGCTCTTAAAGTAAAATTAAATTTGGTTTTTAAATGAAAAATATATCATGTCTTTTAAATCTATCCCTTTGTAAAAGAATCTACTTTAAAACTATGCATAAATAAAAAGATTCTAAACCTCTTCCAATTGGATGGTTTAGAATCTTTTTTACAACTATCAATAGAACTTACTTTGGCATTTCTGGAATTATAATTCGCTGGTTCGATGTACTTAAAGTTTCTATGAATGATAAAAGCGCATTTATTTCAGTTCTATTCAAATCCAACTTTTTAAGAATAGGAGAAGTCGTAGGTAAAAGAGAATCGCGGGCCGTTCCTAAATATTTTTTTTGAACTGGTGAAGGATTCCCTAAATTATAAAACTCAACTACATCTAGTAAGCTAGGAAAATGCCCGTGATGCATCCATGGTCTAGTATTAACAACCTCTCGTATAGTTGGAGTTCTAAATTTTCCTAAATCTTTTTTATCGCCAGTTATGTTATAACGTCCAAAATCTTCGTTTTTTGTGCCAAATAAAGTTTGGCCATCATTATGAAATTGATTGTCACTGAAATATGGAGTGTTATGACAATTAATGCAACCTGCTTTTGTTCTAAACAAATGCAAACCAGTCACTTGCTCATCTGTATATGCGTCTGATTTCCCGCTAACAAATTGATCAAATTTACTTTTGGGGCTATTTATAGTTCTTTCAAAAGTAGCAATAGCATATTGTATTCTTCCCAAAGAAATTTTTTCGTCTCCAAATGCGGCGGCAAATAATTTTTTATAGCCTTCTACTGCCACAATTTTATCAACTGCAATAGTCAACTTCTCATTCATTTCTAAAGGATCTGCAATAGGAAACTGCGCTTGATCTTCCAAACTTGATGCTCTACCATCCCAGAAAAGCGTTTGAGCATAACCCGAATTCAAAATAGTCATAGCATTACGCTTTCCGTTTTGACGGTTGTGACCAAAAGACCGCGTTAAATTATCTGTCCAACCCAACTCAGGATTATGGCATGAAGCACAAGCAATTTGTCCACTAAGAGATAATCGGGAATCAAAGAAAAGTGTTTTACCCAATACTGCTTTTTCTTTTGAATAAGGATTGTAATCTGGAAAGCTAACCTCTGGAAGCGATCCAATATCCTCAAAAGAAGTTTTATCCACTGTACTATCCAAAATCGGTTTTGGCCAATTAGCTGAATTTCCACTAGAATACATTTGTCTTAAATCTTCTACATCAATATAATTTTCAGACGCAGGAATACTTTTATATGCAGTCAAACTAACTACAAATAAAATCAATAACATTGTTTTTTTTAGATTCATCTTTTTATAATTCTATTTCGGTTATACAAGCTTCGTTTATGGGGCTTACAGTAGGAAAGGTTCTGCTATTATAAATTTTATACTGCGAAGTAACGGTACCACCGAATAATGCATCATTAGTCACTTTTAAATCAAATGAAATTTCAAACAACCCACTACTGATTTCTTTATAGGAACCCGCTCCTGCAATGGCAATACTATAACTATTACCATTTTTTCCCCCAATGGTAATATCCTGAGGAATGACAAGAACACTTCCTTTAGTTTTACTATTTCCATTTTCTGGAAAGAATTCAATTGCTGAAGTAATGTTAAAACCGGGAGAATTTGCTGCATCAGTAGACTCATTGGAGAACCATCTCTTTAAATCAAATGAATTTGTTGTTCCATTTCCAGAAACAACATTAAATCCAATTTTAAAAGCATCATGATATACATCATCAGATGTAGTAGAAGTTACTTGACCGCTATACTGAATCGCATTTACATTCTCTTTCGAAACTACAACTGGAAAGGTGAAGGCATTGAAAGATTGCCAAGTGCAAACACCATTTTTATCAGACCAATGCGCTCCATACGTTAAATAATATTGATTGGACAGGTCATAAAAATGAGCGGCAGGATTAGCTTGCACATCTCTTTCTGTTTTAATTGGTTTGAAAACTTGTAAAACAGTATTCCCAGTTGTGGTGTAATTAGCATTGGGTACTAATGCAATACCCGTCTGATAATACACATCATCTTTTTGTAAATTTTCTAATAGTCTTAGATGATAGGTAACAAAACTGCGATTATCACCAAAATCCTCATGAGTTAATACATAGTCAAAACCATTTGTAAATTTAAAAAAGTTAGTATTTTCAATTTCTGAAGGGATAAAACCATTAGGAAAATTAACTTTAAAATCAACTTGTTCACCAACTTCTCCTTTTAGTTCTAATCTATTAACTTGAAAGGTAAAGTTCGTTTTTACCTCATCTAAATTTATTTCAATCACATTATTTATAGTGGCGGTATTTAAATTTCCAATATGAACAGAAGGGTCCGAAACACTTTCCAGTTTTAGCGTAATCTTTTCTTTGGCCTCCCATCTTTTATCAAATGACAAGTAGATTGTGTCACTGAGCTGGTTGCCTACAAATGAAACTTGGTTCTTGGGTGTCGCGCTAAAACTACCATTATCTCCTGTTGATACGATACTATATTCTACATAAACAGGCTTCTCTAAAGTGGCTGTTGTTAAAGTAACGGGTATTTTTAAAGGTTTTATTGATTTGTTAGTGTAACTGCTTACTGGCAGTGCAGTACTATTTACAGTCGGATATTCAAGGACTGCATTACTACTGTTTACTAATAAATTGAATCGTACATAAGGATCAATATCCTGTGCACTTAATTTATAATCATCCTTTGAGCATGAAGTGAATATACTTAGGACTACAACGACTACTGATATAATTTTAATAGGATTCATTTTGCTTTAAGTTTGAATTAAGATTAATATTCTTTTCTGGAATCGGTAAAACAAATTTTGGTGAAGGAGCAGTCAAACTACAGTTTAATGAAATGCATCCGTCATTTCTAGAAACATTTTTATGTCTTCGAGCTAAATCAAAAAATAAATGTCCTTCGAAACACAGTTCTTTTCTTCTCTCATTTAACAAGGCTCCTTCTAAATCATCTGTAGATTTCAGCAAACTAGCATTAGCTCTTGTCCTAATACTATTAATATCTGCAATAGCCGCTTCCGTTTTTCCAAGTTCCATACTTGCTTCGGCACGAATCAGATAAAGCTCGGATATTCGAAATGCAGAGTATCCCGCATTATCTTGAAACTTTTTAGTAAAATAGTAATTAACATTCACAAATTCTCCATCTTTTAATGTAGGAAGCGCCTTCTCTAAAAACAGCTGCTTTCTAATATCGGCAGTTTCGAAAAGTTGCAATAGATCTTGAGAAGCAACATATTTATTATAATTCGTACTTGAAAAATAACCAAAATAACTAGATAATGAGCCTCCTACTGATCCACCGCTATCTCTAGGAACCGAAAATTCTAATAAAGTTTCCGAAATTGGAAGATCCGTTTTTTCCCATTGCGCAATATAATTAGCACTGCTCATTAATTCAACACCTGAATTTAAGATCACATCATTGGCTGCATCAAATGCATTTTGCCAATCATTTTTAGACAAATAAACTCGTGCTAATAATGCTTTTGAATTTGTACTATTAAAATACGAATATGAGGGACCTGTCAAAACAGAGCCACTGGAAAAATTGTCCAATGCAGCTTTAATGTCCTCAATAATGAAAGAATACGAATCAGTCAAAGTTTCTCTCTTAGGGTATACAAGACCGCTCTTCAAAGTAATTTTATTATATACGATTCCAAGCTGGGAGCCAGAAGCGTCTTTATCTATGGCCTGACTATAGACTAAGGTTAGTAAATAATGAGTATATGCTCTAATTGCATAAGCCTCTGCTTTTATTTGCTTCTTTTCAGTTTCTGACGCATCAGATAAGGCGTCGACATATTCTAAAATTAAATTTGTTTGATTTATAATGTCATAACTATCATCATAGAAACTGCCAAAATTACTGTCATCAGCCTGATCTTGAAACGAGTAAATATTTTCTATACCAATTGGCACAGTAATTAATCCTTTACTACTACCTGAAATTGTAGGTGAAAATTTAAGATTCCCGCCTTGTACATCGGCGTAGACAGTATAACCTCCTCTTACATCCTCCTCAAGCGCTTCATAAACGCCATTTAATGCACTCAACACACCTTTTTTAGTAGCTAGTTGTTCTGTTATAGAAGTTTGAGATCCCGGTTCTTGTTCGAGAAAATCAGTACAACTTTGCAATAGGAAAAATAAAGTAAGCGCACTTATAAATCTAGTGTAATATGCTATTTTAAAATTGTTCATCATATTAAAATTTAGTGTTAATTCCACAAGAAATGGTTCTTGCTTGTGGGTAGGAAAAATTAAATTCACGTATTCCATTCATCCCTGATGGGCTTTTCTCTTTATACCAATACACCACATTTGAAACATCAACAAAAATGGACAACGCATCTAGAAAGGTCTTTTTTACAGGAACGTTATAGCTTAAATTAATATTACTAATCTTTAAATAGGTTGCATCGTACAGATACTTACTCATGTTAGGAACAATTGTCGTAGTACTAGTTATCAGAGGTTGCGAGACTAAATCTCCTTGATTTTGCCAATAATCATAGGCGTTTACAGATAAGTTTCTATTTGACGTAATATTATATTTTGAGATTAAACTATTATCTGCTAAAAAATCACCTCCTAATTGAAATGCTCCTCTGACTGAGAAAACAATATTTTTATTAATCGTAATACTATTATTAAAACCTCCAAAGGCTTTAGGTTGACTATTCCCAATAGGCACCCAATCTGAAGAATCAAATAAGCTCCTATAGGTAGCAGCATCATACACTTGACCGTCTTTTTCTAATAAATCCCTTCCAGTGGCTGGATCTACACCAACCCATTTTATTCCCCAAATAGTCGAGGTACTATATCCTATTTTTTGCGCTAGTGCTTTTTCAGATACCGAATAGTTACTCCCTAAACCAATTAGGTCCGTCACTTTATTTTCAACTGTAGAGATGTTAAAGGAAGTTGACCATTTGAACTTATCGCTTTGTGCCCATTTTACTCTCGTTGTAAATTCGACTCCTTTATTATACATGCTTGCTGCATTTAATTGTATAGAAGAATAGCCCGTTTCTGTTGGGATATCTCGACTTGTTATTAAATCTTTCAAGTCGTTATAATAATATTCAACAGTTAACTCTAGCCTTTTTAGCACATTAAAATCGAGACCTATATTAAGTTTTGTGTTTTTTTCCCAACTCAGTCTTCCGTTTGGAGCTGCACTTGTGTATGCTCCTTCATATCCATTATAACCTATTTCACTTATACTGTAAAGTCCTTTCGAACGATAAGAACCTATTCTTGAGTTTCCAGTTGTTCCATAGCTAAACTTTAATTTCAACAAATCAATTGCTGTCGTTGATTCCATAAAACTCTCGTTACTTATGATCCAACTAACTCCTGCTCCTCCATTAAACGCAACGTTAGTATCATCCCCAAAAACCGAGCTTTCATCGCGCCTAAAGTTCCCTAAGAAATAATATCTTTTTTTATAATTGTAATTGAATTGAGAAAAGAAAGACACTCTAGAATTATAACTAATATCTTCACTATAGTTTTGATTTCCCGTAGTTTCATCAATTGTGGTAGATGGGTCGTCATCGCGAATCGCATCTGTAACACTGTTAATAATATTTGGATTCACATAACCTCTACCTGACGAATAGCTAAAATTAGTACGGTCATCAGAAAGTTCAAAGCCAACAATTCCATCAATGGTATGATTAACATTTAGATTCTTGTTGAACAATGCCTGACCTTGCCAATTCCATTTAGTAGAATTTCTTTGGTTTAATAATCGCCTGCCCCAGTTTGCGTATTGAATTCCCTCCAATGTAAATGTCCCATTGTATTGGCCGCTTTCATTTTCACCAGAAAAATACCTGTCTTGCGTTTTATCTTTATAATCTATACCAAAAAGGGAAGAAAAACTCAAATTCTTGTTCCATTCATAGGACACATTCAAACTTCCTATAAGTCCGTAGCTATCTGTTATGTTCTTATTTTGTTCAATAGCTGCGAGTGGATTTCCTAGACCTGACACACCAACATTTGCATAAGATCCATCCGAATTGTATGGAGATATATTAGGAGCAAAAGCATAACTGTAGTAAATATTAGGTGCATTCTTTTGAATGTAACTTGGGTTTAAAGACAAGCTAAAATTAAGTTTATCTAAATTGTATCCTAAATTTATACCCGCATTTAGCTGTTTTGTTTTATTACCTTTTTGAGGTTCGTCAATGTCAAGGTAACTTAAGCTTGTTCGGTATGATATTTTATTATTGCCCCCAGACACAGAGAAATTGTATTTATTATACACCCCGGCGACATTAAGCAAATCAAACCAATCTGTATCAATCCCGTTAAAAGGCACCGCAGTATAACTAATCTGACTGTTTTTTAAATATTCATTACGTAAGTCAGTATATTGGGATCCGCTCAAATACTTAATGGGATTAATTGCAGATGAAACACCTAGTTGATTTGAGAATCCAAACTTCGCTTTTCCCTTTTTTCCTTTTTTAGTAGTGATCAAAATCACACCGTTTGCACCGTCAGCACCGTAGATACTAACAGCTGCAGCATCTTTTAAAACCGTGAAACTTTCGATATTCTCTGGCGAAATTTGAGCTAAGGGATTGGATAAGTTTTCAGAAAATGTACCGCTTGCATCGAAGAATTGACTGTCAATTCCCACTTCCTCACTCATAATCACTCCGTCAACAATTATTAGTGGTTGAGTTGACGTTCCTAAATTAGAATTAGTCAAAGAACTCAAACTTCCCTGTCCTCGAATATTAATTTTAACTGGTCCTCCTATCCCTGAAGTATTTTCAATCAACACCCCAGCAATCTGTCCGCCCACAATTTTATCAATACTTTCTGAAGCTTGTTCAACTGCAATATCTTCAGCATTTAGTGTAGAAATACTCCCCACAATCTCTTCCTTCCTTTTCTTAGTTCCATAAGAAGAGGTTATGACAACTTGATCTAACTCATCTCTAAATTGCTCCATTTCAAAGAGAAAATCATGAGTTTTCCCTATCCGTTGAACGATGGATATCATACCCATTGACGAAATTTCTAAAACCATATTTTCTATATCATCTCCTTTCAAAGAATATGCAAATTTCCCATTACTATCAGTAATAGCTCCCATCGAAGTTCCTTGCAATAAAATGGTTGCTCCTGGAATGGGTGTATGATCTTTTACATCTACAACAGTCCCCTTAATAAAGCGCTCTTTTAGGTTTAAAGATTCATTATCATTTTTGGGAAGTAATAAAATTTGTTGTTTTTGTATAAAAAAAGATATTTTCTTGTATTTAAAGATACTCTGTAAAACCTCTTCAAGCTTTGCATTTTGTACTGAAATCGTTATTTTCTGATTTCCATCAATTTTTTTTACATTGTAAATGACACGGTAATTTGTTTGCTCCTCTATTGATTTGATAACTACATTTAAAGGTTCGTCCTTAATTTTTAAAGTAAGAGTTTGAGAAGTCTTTTGGGAAAAAGTATTCATACATACTAAGATCATCCCTAAAGTCAGTATGGTTTTCTGCAAACAGCGGGCTAATGTTAACTTCATTCGGTTTAATTTTGGTTAGTTTTTGGTTAATTGATAATTGT
This sequence comes from Flavobacterium degerlachei, assembly GCF_900106645.1. Taxonomy (GTDB): domain Bacteria; phylum Bacteroidota; class Bacteroidia; order Flavobacteriales; family Flavobacteriaceae; genus Flavobacterium; species Flavobacterium degerlachei. Next base: position 94,012 of record NZ_FNMV01000005.1, on the reverse strand, counting down.
CTATTCTATCTCAATAGTTCTTCCTTTTTTACTGTATTTAAATTGTGTGTCAAGTTTTAATAAATCTAAAATATCTTCTATTTTAGATTCCTTCATTTTTATTGTACCTGTAAATTTTTGTTTAAATAGATTGGCATTAGTGTTCAAAATGGTGACATCAAAAGCCCTTTCCATTTTTTTACAAATTGTACCAAATGATGCATCTCTGAATATAAGTTCCCCATTCATCCAAGAAGTATAAAGCTGAACATCGACTAATTTAACAGCAAACTTATGTGAGGTCTCGTCCCATATTCCTATATGATTTGGAGTTAAAATGCTCTGATTAGTATTGTTTGCAAGCTCAGACAATCTTACACTACCTTCAACTAAAACAGTTTGTACTTCCCCTTCATCTTGATAAGCATTTAAATTGAATCTGGTTCCTAACACTTCCACAGTAACATGATTCGATTCTACTATAAAAGGATGTAGCTTATCTTTGGCAACATCAAAAAAGGCCTCTCCAGTCAAATACACTTTTCTATTTGAATCAATCCCAAATTGCTCTGGATACTTAAAAGTTGTTCCTGCATTCAGTTGTACATGAGTTCCGTCAGAAAGAGTTACATTAAAAGTCTTTCCGAAAGGAACGGTAAGCGAATTATACACCACCTCATTATTGGGTACATGTCCCTGATAAATAAGTTCATCTTCACTCTGCTGTGCCAAAGGCCCCCCTTTTTTATCAGACCATTTTTTTGACTGTTTTGGAGTTAAGTACTGCACTGCACCATTACCTAATTCTAGCACTATTTGTTTTTGCTCCATACCAGTGAATAAATCAGAGTCTGTTGTTGTTTTACCTAAGCAAATAAAAACCACAACAATAGCTGCATAGCGTAAGAAATGATATAACTTACTTCTTGAAGATTTTCGCTTTTTATTGTAAAAATCCTGCAAAGCAATTCGACAATCTACATTTCCACTTATCGTTAGCGCCCATGCTTTTTTTAATGCGATAAATTGCTTCTTATTCTCTTCGGATTCTTCAATCCATCTAAAAACAGTGAGCATTTCATCTTCAGTAGCTTGATTATCTAAATATTTAAAAATCAGTTCAGGAATCATATTTTTATTTTTACTTAAAAAACAGTTATTTATAATGAGGAGCTGCCAAATTTGTTTCTTATTCCCTAGCTAATAAATGCAACAGGAAGTGGAAATAAATAGATTTAGGAAATAGGTATATGAGCATCCCTTAAGTAAGTACACTTAACAATTTAAATACCCTATGTTAAAATTTAATATTTTTTTAACTATTTAACAAAGTGATTATAAGTAATGAAGGTAAATAGTCAGATAATTGCTCTTTTAAAATTTTTAAAGCCTTTGTCATATGGGCTTCAACAGCTTTTTGCGTAACACCTAACTCACAAGCAATTTCTTCGTTTTTTTTATGCTCAAAACGTTTTTTTAAGTAGACTAGTTTTGTTTTCTCAGGAAGCTCACCAATAACTTTGTTAATCAAAATTTCTAGTTCTGATAATTCTAGTACATCGAAAGGGATTGAATTCAAAATTTCAAAGTCTAATTGTCTTTCTTTTTGATTCAATAATTCATTTCTAAATTTGTCTTTAACTTTATTATGCCTCAAAAGATTTAAGCATATTGATTTTGCATAAGTAAACAAGAAGGATTGAATACCGTTTACCGTCTCAATTTTATGTTTATTAATCCATAATTTCAAAAAAGCCTCTTGAGTAACGTTTTTAGCTTCATCTTGGTCATATATAAATTGAATACTAAAACCTAAGACCCGATTGTAATATTTATTGAAAAAGAAATTAAAAGCCAAGTCATCCCCATCTTTAAAAGATTTAAATTGGACTAACTCATTATGATTTATTTCTTCCATTAATTAAATAATAGTGTGATTTGTAAAAAAGCAAAATTAAAAAAATAACTGAATTATCAAATTAATCGCTAGATTTTGAAAGTCATTAATCAGTTATTGAAGACTAATAGCTACCGAACAACCGATACGTATTACACTTACTAACAGACCAATAAAACAACTGCCAACTAAATAAAGTAATTCTTACATACTTTATTCACTTGTATTAGGTATTTCATTATCTTTTTTTATTTGATTTTTTTAATCAAATAAACATTTTTAGCCTACTCTTTTTTAATATATGTCAAATCTACATTTTATTTTATTTATAATTAGTCTAATTAAACTTTAGTTTTAGTGAATTTAAATTTAATTGTTCCTTTAACAGAGTTGAAAGAAAGCTAGTTCACTAAAAGAGCTCCTATTTAAAAAAAAATCAAACACTGCTCATTTTAATATTTTTCGTTTTTATCACAATCTATTTTGCCGCTTTTCTATTTCAAAACCATAATAAACGTAATTTAGTGTCGGATTTGGCGTCATACCAATCGATTCGAATATCTAAATAGATAAAATATATTTAAAAATAATATAAAATGAATAGCTTAAAATTAGGTTGGATTGGCCTTGGAAACATGGGGAATCCAATGGTTCTAAACTTGTTAAAAGCGAATTTTGAAGTTACAGTTTTCAACCGAACCAAAGACAAGGAAACTCCTCTTATTGAAGCAGGGGCAAAATCTGCCAACAGTCCGCAAGAACTGATGGAAAGTTGTGATGTTGTTTTGACCATGTTATCAAATGATGAAGCGGTAAAAGAAATTTTTGAAGGTCCTTCAGGACTATTGAATAGAGAATATCCAGATAAAATCATCATAAATATGAGTACAGTATCTCCCGCTACTTCTCGATATTTATCAACTAATTGCAGCAAGAAGGAAGTGGCTTTTGTAGATGCACCTGTTTCTGGAAGCGTAAAACCCGCACAAGATGGGACACTGGTAATTCTTGTTGGATCAACTGCCGAAAGCTACCAAAAAGTCAAACCCGTTTTTGATGTGTTAGGAAAAATATCCATCCATGTAGGGGCGGCTGGCGTTGCAAGTTCTGCCAAGTTGGCCATTAATTATTTATTGGGACTCAACCTTCAGGGATTAGCGGAAACCATAATTTTTGCCGAAAACAACGGCGTAAGTAAAGAGGATATGCTTAGCATTATTAATGAAGGAGCTTGTGGCAACGGAATCACCAAAATAAAGTCAACTTCGATTTTAGAAGATTCCTACCCCGCCGCTTTTGCGCTAAAACATTTAGTAAAAGACTTGGGATTAGCCAAAGAAGCAGGATTAAATACGCCATTAATCGAACCTCTATTTGATAGCTATTCTGCCGCACAATATGAAGGTTTAGGCGATGAAGATGTCATGGCAATCATAAAAAGTTTGAGGAAATAAAAAAACTAAATTATTCTATTTAGCAAATTGTACGAAACAATAAAACTTAACTAATACACGAATTATAATATGGGGATTTTCTCAGCACTTCTTGGCAATGCGGGCACCGTAAGTCAACAGCAATTAGCAAAACAGTATGAGGTTCTTTTGATAGAAGGAGAACAAATCGAATTGGGATTTAAACTGATTCGAGACACTTTTATTTTCACTACAAAAAGACTTATCCTAGTTGACAAACAAGGTATAACTGGAAGTAAAACCGAATACAAATCCATTTCCTATAAAAGCATTTCCAGATTCAGTATTGAAACTGCTGGTACTTTTGACTTGGACGCCGAATTAAAGATTTGGGTTTCCAGTGAACTAAATCCCAGTATCATAAAACAATTCAATAAATCTGTGAATGTTTATGAAGTGCAAAAAATACTGGCACATCATGTATTAGGTTAAAAATAAGGAACTTTAGATAACATCTCTAACCTTTTTAAAAATCAAACTGCTAATTATCAATAGCAGTTTTTTTTTTATGCTTTAATGTATAGTCGTCTAATGCGACAAATCAACTTAGGCACTAAGAACAATTCGCTACTGGAATACTTAGCCCTGATGGGAGTGGAAATACTTATGAAGTGGCCTTGTCTTTTTTTCTTGACTTATAAGAGCGACTGCAAGAAGCTCCTTATGAGTCTTTAGAAAAAATCAAGGACTCAAGTAAGATTGTAACGACAGCAGGAAATTGCTCCCATAAAAAAACTCCCAAGTTATCTTGAGAGTTCGATTATATATTTTTTTATCGAATGTACTACAACACCCTATTAATTTGAGATACTTTTTTACTATAATACCTTTCCTTTATCGACGAAATAATAACTCCGCCACCTACAGAGGCATGTATAAATTTGATGTCTCCATCAATTACATCGACTACCATACCTACATGATTAATTTGACGTCTTCCGTTAGTTTTAAAGAAAATTAAATCTCCTTTTTGCGCCTCTTCATTACTTACTTTTACGCCATAACGTGACTGCTCAATAGATGTTCTAGGTAATTGGATGTCAAAAGTCCCGAAAGTGGTACACATCAATCCAGAACAATCAAAGCCCTCTTTTGTGGTCCCGCCTGTACGGTATCGCGTACCTATGTTCTCAGAAGCGGTAGAAACCAACTGATCCAAGAAATCAGTGCCGTGGAAGGATTTAAGGTTGTAAGATGGGCCTACAAATTCTGGTTCATTATTTCTCGCATACGCCTGTTTTGCTTCTTCTGTCAAAACTAATTTTGGACTACGGATACTCAATTTATAGCCTACAGGAAGAGATTTGGCTATTTTTGGATTTTGTCTTTCTAATTCTTTAACCGAAATACCATATTCTTTTGCAATTCCATATTTGGTCTCTTTGGGTAGAACCTTGCGAATAACGGTTGTTTCAACGATTTTATTTTCGATTACCTCTGATTCATTAACTGCAGTTTCGGTTTTCGCAGCAATTTTATTTTCAACTACAATCGCTTTCTCTTTTTTGGCTTCAACTTTGGCGACTACAGTTTTAGTAGTATTTTCCTCTTTAACAGGAATGGTGATTTTTTGTCCAATTTGTAAAGCTTCCGTTTCTAATATCGGATTGGCTTTATCTAAATCAGCTACCGTAATTCCGTATTCCCTTGCAATCGCATATTTAGTTTCATTTGGTAAGATTTCGCGAACAATGCTCTCTTCTGAAATTTCTTTTATCACATTGGCTTGTGCAGAAACTGATGTTTTTTGATTGTTTTTTATTGGTTCGCTGACTGAAGCTACTGTCTTTTTATCTGACTCGGTTCCGGGAATATTTATTTTTTGTCCATTTCTAAGTCCCGATTTTCCAAGTGTAGGATTGATTTTTTGTATTTCTTCAACTGTTACACCATATTGTTTGGCTATACCATAAAGCGTTTCTTTGGGAAGGACGGAGTGTTTTTTTGAAGGATAGTTGGTTACAACATCAGCACTGTTTTTTTGTTCTTTTGAACCGGTATTTGGAATCAATAAAACCGACTTATAATTTATCCCTTTTTTAGCATCAGGATTGAGTTCATAAATAGCACTCGTCTTTATATGGTATTGCTCTGCAATTTTAGATATTGTTTCTCCTTTTGAAACGATGTGCTTCGTATACTTTTCTTGCGAAAAAGCACTAAAACCGCATAAAAAAACTATTGCTAAAATCCAACTGTTGTACCTCATAAATCCAATTTAAATTTTATTCCTAAAACATCTATCGCATTGATTTTTAAACACATAAACGAATTACATAACTAAAAACTTGTAAATTGTCATGCCAAAATATCAAAACTCGCAAAAAACATATTTCACAAAGGCGAATTTAACCTATAAATACAAATAACGCACTTTTTTAAGAACTCTTTATAAATATTTTAACAAATCACCCGATAAAAAAAACGCCCCGTTTTCACGAGGCGTTTTTAGTATGAATTATCCTATTCAAAACATTGGTATAGGAACTTAAATTTATGCTTTTCCAGCAGCGATTAGGTTTAATGCTGAACCGGCAACGAACCAACCAATTTGTCCTTCGTTATAGGTATGATTAGCCATGATTATATCTTTGCTTCCATCAGCATGAACGAATTCTACCGTTAATGGTTTTCCTGGAGCGAAATCAACTAAATCTGTGAAGTTGATTGTATCGTCTTCTTGAATCTTGTCATAATCTGCTTCATTAGCAAATGTCAATCCTAGTAAACCTTGTTTTTTAAGGTTTGTTTCATGAATACGAGCAAATGATTTCACTAATACCGCTTTTACACCTAAGAAACGAGGTTCCATTGCAGCATGCTCACGAGAAGATCCTTCACCATAGTTATGGTCACCCACAACAATAGATGGAACACCAGCCGCTTTGTAAGCACGTGCTACTGCAGGAACTGCATCATAAGTTCCAGTCAATTGATTTTTTACCGAATTGGTTTTTTGAGTGTATGCATTGATCGCACCAATCAGCATATTATTAGAGATGTTATCTAAATGTCCACGGAAACGCAACCATGGTCCTGCCATAGAAATGTGATCTGTAGTACATTTTCCAAAAGCTTTGATAAGTAATTTAGCACCAGTAATATTTTTTCCATCCCATGGAGCAAACGGAGCTAATAATTGCAAACGTTCTGAATCCTCACTTACAGTTACTTGAATACCCGAACCATCAGCAGCTGGTGCTTGAAAACCTGGGTCTTCAGCATCAAATCCTTTTTCCGGCAATTCGTCACCTGTTGGGGCTTCTAGCATTACTTCTTCACCATCTTCGTTGATCAAAGTATCTGTCAATGGATTGAAACCTAAATCACCTGCAATAGCCATGGCGGTCACCAACTCAGGCGAACCTACGAAAGCCATCGTATTTGGGTTTCCATCAGCACGTTTAGAAAAGTTACGATTAAAAGAGTGAACGATAGTGTTACGCTCTTCCTTCTCAGCACCTTCTCTATCCCACATCCCGATACATGGTCCACAAGCATTTGCAAACACGGTAGCACCAATTTTATCGAAAGTGTCAATAAACCCGTCACGCTCGATCGTATAACGAACCACTTCAGAACCTGGAGTAATCGTAAACTTTGATTTTAATTTTAATTTTTTATCTGTAACCTGTTTGGCAATTGAAGCCGCACGAGCAATATCTTCATAAGAAGAGTTGGTACAAGAACCAATCAAACCTACTTGGATTTTCAATGGCCAGTTATTTTTGATCGCTGCTTCTTTCATTTTAGAAATTGGCGTAGCCAAATCTGGAGTAAAAGGACCGTTTAAATGTGGTTCTAATTCTGATAAGTTAATTTCGATAACCTGATCAAAATACTTCTCTGGATTAGCATAAACTTCTGGATCACCCGTTAAGTAATCCGCTACTTTATCAGCGGCATCTGCCACATCAGCTCTATTTGTAGAACGCAAGTAACGCCCCATAGATGCATCATATCCAAATGTAGAAGTGGTTGCACCAATTTCAGCACCCATATTACAGATTGTTCCTTTTCCAGTACAAGACATAGAAGTTGCACCTTCACCGAAATATTCAACTATAGCACCAGTCCCCCCTTTTACAGTAAGAATACCAGCAACTTTAAGAATAACATCTTTTGGAGCTGTCCATCCTGAAAGTTTACCCGTTAATTTAATTCCGATTAATTTTGGAAATTTTAATTCCCATGCCATTCCTGACATTACATCTACCGCATCAGCACCACCAACTCCAATAGCAACCATCCCTAAACCACCTGCGTTTACAGTATGCGAATCGGTACCAATCATCATTCCACCTGGAAATGCATAGTTCTCAAGAACTACTTGGTGAATAATTCCAGCTCCTGGTTTCCAAAAACCGATACCATATTTATTAGACACGGATGAAAGAAAATCAAAAACCTCATTGCTTTGTGTTTTTGCTCTGGCCAAATCGGTTACAGCATCAACCTTAGCTTGAATCAAGTGATCACAATGTACCGTTGTAGGAACCGCAACTTGCGATTTACCAGCATGCATAAACTGCAATAAAGCCATTTGTGCAGTTGCATCTTGACATGCTACTCTATCCGGAGCAAAATCTACATAATCAGTTCCTCTTTCAAAAGCTTTAGATGGTGTACCATCCCAAAGGTGGTTGTATAAAATTTTCTCTGTTAAAGTAAGCGGACGACCCACTATTTCACGTGCTGCATCAACACGAGTAGTCATGTTGTCGTACACTTTTTTAATCATATCAATATCAAAAGCCATAATATATAGGTGTTATTTGTTGTTCTATTTTAGAAATCACAAGATACAAAAAAAGCCTGAGTTTATAACTCAGGCTTCTTAATATATTTAATAGACAATCTGTAATTATCTAACTAATTGTTTATGAGGAGGTGCAAACTTAGTCAAGTTAATCCCTTTTACAGCAGCTTTATATTCTTCTATAGTTGGAGTTCTACCTAAGATTGTAGATAAAACAACAACAGGTGTAGATGAAAGTAAAGATTCTCCTTTTTTCCCTTCAGTATCTTCAACAACTCTTCCTTGAAAAAGACGTGTAGAAGTTGCCATTACAGTATCTCCTTTGGCAGCTTTTTCCTGATTACCCATACATAAGTTACATCCTGGACGCTCTAAATACAACATTTTCTCGTATGAAGTACGTGCGACTGCTTTAGGTACGTTATCATCAAATTCAAAACCAGAATATTTCTGTAAAATTTCCCAGTCTCCTTCTTTCTTCAATTCATCAACAATATTGTATGTAGGAGGAGCTACAACTAGTGGCGCTTTAAACTCCACCTTACCTTCTTGCGCATCTATATTCTTAAGCATTTGAGCAAGAATTTTCATATCACCTTTATGAACCATACATGACCCAATGAAACCAAGATCTACCTTTTTATCACCACCATAGAAAGAAAGTGGTCTAATTGTATCGTGCGTATATCTCTTAGAAACATCAATGTTATTTACATCTGGATCTGCAATCATTGGCTCTGCAATCACATCAAGATCAACAACAACTTCAGCAAAATACTTAGCATCTGCATCTGGAGCCAATGCTGGTTTCTCACCTGATTTGATCTCTGCTATTCGCTTATCAGCAATTGCAATCAATCCTTTCAGAACTTGTGTTTTATTATCCATTCCTTTATCAATCATGATCTGGATTCTACCTTTTGCGATCTCTAATGATTCAATCAAAGTAGCATCTTCAGAAATACAGATAGAAGCTTTCGCTTTCATCTCTGCGGTCCAATCCGTAAATGTAAATGATTGGTCAGCTGTAAGAGTACCAATATGTACCTCAATAACTCTACCTTGGAAAACGTTATCTCCTTTAAATTGATGAAGCATCTGAGATTGAGTAGCATGAACAACATCACGGAAATCCATATATTCCTTCATCTGTCCTTTGAATGTTACCTTCACTGATTGCGGGATTGGCATAGAAGCCTCACCTGTAGCCAATGCAAGCGCAACAGTTCCTGAGTCAGCACCAAAAGCAACACCTTTAGACATTCTTGTATGAGAGTCACCACCAATAGTAATTGCCCAATCATCAACCGTAAGATCATTAAGCACCTTATGAATAACATCAGTCATTGCAAGATATTCTCCTTTAGGGTCACGTGCAGTAATCAAACCGAAGTCGTTCATAAACTTCATTAATCTAGGGATATTTGCTTTTGACTTATTATCCCAAACTGAAGCTGTATGACAACCTGATTGATAAGCTCCATCAACAATTGGAGAAATCACAGTAGCAGCCATAGACTCCAGTTCTTGTGATGTCATTAAACCAGTTGTATCTTGAGATCCAACAATATTTACTTCTACACGAACATCTGAACCTGCGTGTAATACTTTACCTGGAGTTGTTCCTACAGCATTTTTGTTGAATATTTTTTCTACTGCCGTAAGCCCTTGTCCATCAATAGAAATTTCTTTTGAAGCAGCATATACCTGAGGTATATCTATATTTAAAGTTTTGGCAGCAAATGTTTGTAGCTTTTTACCAAAAACGATAGCATAAGAACCACCTGCTTTGATAAACTCCACTTTCTGAGGAGTTAATGAAGAAGAGATATCAATCAATTCTTTGTCTCCGTTATATAATTTTTTAGATTTTGTATTGATTGTAAGAACAGTACCTGTCGCAACAGAGTATACTTCTTCAAGAATAGCTTCTCCAGCCTTATCAAGAACAACATTTCCTTGCGAATCTACCTTTTTTGCCCAGTTTTTAAGATCAATTCCAATTCCACCTGTAACTCCTACAGTTGTTAGGAAAATCGGTGAAATACCGTTTGTACCAGCAATAATTGGAGCAATATTGATAAATGGAACATAAGGACTTGCTTGTTTACCTGTCCATAACGCCACGTTGTTTACACCTGACATTCTTGATGATCCTACACCCATAGTACCTCTCTCAGCGATTAACATAACGCTCTTATCAGGATTAGCTTCTGCTAACGCTTTTATTTCATCTTGTGCTTCAGGAGAAATCAAACATTTACCATGAAGTTCACGATCTGATCTTGAGTGTGCTTGGTTTCCTGGAGAAAGTAAATCAGTTGAGATATCTCCTTCACCAGCGATATAGGTAATCACCTTAATTTCTTCTGCAATTTCTGGTAATTTAGTAAAGAATTCTGCTTGAGCATAGCTCTCTAAGATTTCTTTTGCTACATCATTACCACTTTTAAAAGCCGCTTCTAAACGATCTGTATCTGCTTCATAAAGAAAAACTTGTGTTTTTAAAACCGTCGCAGCATCTTTTGCAATAGCAGCATCAGCACCCAAAGCTAAGTCTAACAACACTTCAACTGAAGTCCCACCTTTCATGTGTGATAACAACTCTAAAGCAAATGCAGGTGTAATTTCAGCCACTAGTGATTCACCCAGAATGATTTCCTTTAAAAATTTAGCTTTCACACCAGCGGCAGGAGTAGTACCAGGTACAACATTATAAATAAAGAAGTTAAGAGAATCAGCTCTATCCTCATTATTCATATCTTTAATTTGCGAAATGATTTCGCTTAGTAATTCCGCTCCATCAATTGGCTTCGGGTTAAGCCCTTGGCTTTTTCTTTCTTCAATTTCTTGAATGTAATCCTTATAAGTATTCATAATAGAAGTCTTTTTCAATTTTAATAGCAGATTTGATTGAAAATTTCAATGCCAAAAAGCCATTGTATATAGGTCCTTTTTTGTTTTTCAAGTGCAAATTTACATATTAAAGATGAGAACTAAAAAAATTTAATAGAGACGCCCTTTTGAAAAATTATTATTATCTAATATTAATTTTTAATGCAAATAATTGGAAAAATAGAAAAATATTAACATATTTATGATTAATCCATAATTAATCATTTGCATTAGTATTTATTCTAAAATGCAGAAATTTCATCCAATAAGAAAACGTTGTAGTTTATTCTAAATCCAAGCCAAAAACAACTTATAAAAACAAATTTATAGCAGCTTTGCAATAATCATTTCTTCGGTTATCCCCTCGGCATCCGCTTTGTAGTTTTTTATAATTCGGTGACGTAAGATCCCAGTTGCGACCGCTTTTACATCTTCAATATCAGGAGAAAATTTACCATTGAAAGCAGCATGTGCTTTAGCTGCCAAAATTAGATTCTGCGACGCTCTTGGTCCAGCTCCCCAATCTAGGTAACTTTTGACATAATCAGTAGCCAATCCGTTATCAGGACGTGTTTTACTCACCAAGGTCACTGCATATTCAATAACATTGTCTGTCACTGGAATTCTGCGAATTAAAGCCTGAAAATCGATAATTTCTTGAGCCGTAAATAATGGGTTAATCGTATTGATATTATTTGAAGTAGTTCGCTTTACCACTTCAACCTCTTCATCAAAAGAAGGGTATTCAAGTTTGATAGCAAACATAAAACGGTCTAATTGTGCTTCCGGCAATGGATAAGTGCCCTCCTGCTCAATTGGATTTTGAGTAGCTAAAACAAAATACGGCAAGTCCAACTTATAGTTTTCCCCTGCAATAGTAACGGAACGTTCCTGCATAGCTTCTAACAATGCAGCCTGCGTTTTGGGCGGCGTTCTATTAATTTCATCTGCAAGTACTATATTCGAAAAAATAGGTCCTTTTGAGAATTTGAATTGACGATTTTCATCTAATATCTCACTTCCTAATATATCAGAAGGCATTAAATCTGGAGTAAATTGGATTCTTTTAAAATCAAGCCCTAAAGCTTGAGCAAGGGTATTCACCATTAAAGTTTTGGCTAATCCCGGAACCCCAACCAATAGTGCATGACCTCCAGAAAAAATGCAGAGCAAAATCTGATCTACCACTGCATCTTGTCCAACAATAATTTTTGCGATTTCGCTTTTTAATTCATTTCGCTTTTGAACCAAATTATGTATTGCAGCTACATCAGACATTTTTAAGTATATTTTAAATTAAAAAAGAGTTAACTCTATGAAATCATAAAGCTAACTCTTTTTATTTATTTTTCTAAAAGAAATTATTTTTTCACCCAATTGTTAGTAAAATCACAATCTCTATAGTCACCAAGGATCTTAATGTAGGTTTCTTTTATTTTTTCATCAAACCATTCTCCTATAGCTCTGATTTGTTTTTCTTTTAATGCCAATTCCTTAATTTTAATATAATCAGTAGCATAATCAGCAGTATGCTCATTTATTCTATTGGTAACTGTAATTAACTTATAGCTTTTTCTCCCCTGCTCATCCATATCAATAACCGGCTGAGAAATATTATTATCTTTTAAATTAGAAACTTGGCTATAAAGCGAAGGATCCATTTTTGTCAATTCGAAACGAGTATCTTGTGTTTTTGGGTTAATTAAAGCCCCTCCATTAGTTCTAGTTTCTTTTTCATCAGAAAATTTCCTTGCCGCTTCCTCAAAAGTTAATTCCTTATCCTCAATTCTTTTTTTGATTAATGCTATTCTTTCCTTTGCTTCGTTTAAAGATTCTTCCGTTACTGTTGGCGTCAATAATATATGACGTAATTCCAACTCTTGACCCTTGATTTTTTCAACATAAATGATATGGAACCCAAAATCCGTTTCAAAAGGTGCAGAAATCTCACCTTCTTGCAAACTGAAAGCTACATCTTTAAATTCTTTAACAAAGGCCGTTTTTCTATTCATTTTATAAAAACCTCCATTCGATCTTGAACCTGGATCCTGAGAATACAAAACAGCTTTGGTCGCAAAACTTGAACCCTCTTGAATTTCTTTTTTGAATCCATTCAATCTATCAATTACTTTTTGCTTTTCTGCAGCTGAAACTTTAGGTGTCGCCACAATTTGCGCCACTTCCATTTCCGCCCCAAAAACAGGTAATTCTTCCTTTGGTATTGTTTTGAAAAAATTACGAACTTCTTCAGGTGTAATTTCAACTTCTCCAATAATCTTTTTTTGCATTTCTGAAGTTAATTTCTGCTCCTTCAAAATATCAAAGAAATAACTTCTGAATTCTTCTTCTGAACTTTTATTATAATAGTTTATCACTTTATCAATAGAACCGATTTGGCCCACCATATAGTTTAACCTATCTTCCATCATCCCTTTCACTTCAGCATCCGTAACCTTAACACTGTCCTGAATAGCTTGGTGTGCATATAGTTTGTCCTCTAATAGTTTCCCTAGCATTTGACATCTAGTAATATCCTTTATCGAACCACCTTGGCTTGAAATTTCCAAGTAAGACTTATCAATATCAGAATCTAAAATGATATAATCACCTACAGTAGCAATGATACCATCAATCTTTTGTCTTTCGTTGGATTGAACTTTTTTAATCGGAGCAATCACAGTGTCCTTAATAATTTCTTGTGCTCTAGTAATGGTACTTGAAAACAGTAAAATAAAAAATATTAGTGCAATTCTACTATTTATGGACTTCATTTGTATTTTTTTTAAAGGCATTATTTGATATTTATATTTTATTGTAAGTAACATTTTCTCTAACCCGCAATGACTTCATTTACATAGACCTGATGCATCAGCCAAATATACACCATAAGCGTCCTGAAATAAAAATGTTCCTACAAACTTTTCTCATGGTTCAAGCGAACAAAAATAACAATTCAATTACATAATACAAGTTTCCATAGTAGTATTAACAAAAAATTATCAGCGCTTTTGTTAATTCTCCCTTTTCCACGATTCATGCTAACATTTCCGTTAGCTAACAACTTCTGATTGTAAGCTTTCCAAATAAAAAAGCGGCATTATATTTTGAAAATCGACTTCAGGTATCAAAGTTAATTTTTATAAATTCTTTTTTAAACTCCCAGCACAAAGTTACAAACGAAGCAAACCATTCATTTTTAACAAAATAACCAACAAGTTGTCAACACTACAACGTTTTCGCCGTATAATAAAAAACACACGAAGTATTAGACTCGAAAATTTACATACATTAGCAACGCCTGAAAAGCATTATTCACAGAAAAACTATTGTTTTAAAACGTATTTCGCAATAAAACAAGAGTAAACATAACGATATAGTCAACAATTAAAAACAATACTATTTAAAATAAAATACCACTTATTTCCAAAAATATTAACTAACCCAAATCAACCATTTCATGAAAAAATTAAATTTAAAAATCTACCTATTATCTGCCTTATTAGTTGGCTTCTATTCGTGTAACTCAAACGACGAGCCAATAACAAATTCTGCTGATGCTGCTTCACAATTTAAAGTCATAGATGTCACCCATCACGATGGACATCCTTTCAGTACAGGAAAAACAACTTCAACTACAGGGAAATATGTTGCAAATCCCGGAGGAGGAGTTATGATGCAGGCGTTCTATTGGGACGTCCCCGCTGGCGGAAACTGGTGGAATACTTTGAGTACAAAAGTAACAGCATGGTCTAATGCAGGAATCGGATCAATATGGTTACCGCCGGTATCAAAAGCACAAAACGGTCCTTACTCTATGGGATATGACCCTACTGATTATTTTGATTTTGGAAATTACAACCAAAATGGAACAGTAGAAACTCGCTTTGGTTCCAAAACCGAATTGGTTAACTTAATTACTAAAGCGCATACTGAAAATATACAAGTCTATGCTGACATGGTACTAAATCACAATAGTGGTGGACAATTAGAAAGCAACCCGTTTACAGGAACTCAAACCTACACTAATTTTACTGGCGTTGCTTCAGGTAAATTCCCAAGAACAAGCGCTGACTTTTATAAAAATGCATATGGAAGTAATGACGAAGGAGCTTTTGGAGGTTTTCCTGACTTAGCCCATGTAGCTCCTAACGTGCAAAACTGGCTTTGGTTACGCACTGATGGTGTGGGAAAATATTATAAAAACACAATGAAATTTGACGGTTGGAGATTTGACTATGTAAAAGGCTTTGGACCGTGGGTAGTAAAAGACTGGAATGCGAGCGTAGGTGGATTCTCAGTTGGAGAATATTGGGATTCAAATGTAAACACATTAGAATGGTGGGCCAATAATGCCAATAGTTCTGTATTTGATTTCGCTTGCTATTACAAAATGAATGATGCCTTTGACGGAAACAACCTTAATCTTCTGAATGAGGATATGATGTGGAAAAGAAATCCATACAAAGCTGTTACTTTCGTAACCAATCATGACACAGATGAAATATATAATAAACAATTGGCGTACGCCTATATCTTAACACATGAAGGATACCCAACAATCTTCTATAGAGATTACGAAGAATGGTTAAACAAAGCTAAAATGGACAACCTTATTTGGATACATAATAATAAAGCGACAGGAACTACATCGATATTATACGCTGACAATGACGAGTATATTGCTCGAAGAAATGGCTATAATGGAAACCCTGGTTTAGTCGTTTATATAAACAATTCTTCTACTTGGCAAGAAAGATGGGTTCCTACAAACTGGACCAATGCACAAATAAAGGATTTCACTGGCAATTCTACTTGGATACCTACAACTCAAGGAGACACCTGGGTAAAAATCCAAAGTCCACCAAACAGCTATTCAGTATGGTCAATTAATATGTAGAGAGATTAAAATTTTATTATAAATGAGGCAGTCCTAAAAGACCGCCTCATTTTTTTTTATTCGCATTTATAAATAGTACTTTTGCAAACTATTTATACGACACATGAGCTTTCTAACAGAAATACAACGAAGAAGAACATTCGGAATTATCTCGCATCCCGATGCAGGTAAAACAACACTTACAGAAAAACTCCTCCTTTTTGGTGGTGCAATTCAAGAAGCAGGTGCTGTAAAAAACAATAAAATCAAAAAAGGAGCCACGAGTGATTTCATGGAAATCGAACGTCAGAGAGGAATCTCTGTTTCTACCTCCGTTTTAGCTTTTAATTACAAAGAAAAAAAAATAAATATCCTTGATACTCCCGGTCACAAGGATTTTGCAGAAGATACCTTTAGAACTTTAACAGCTGTTGACAGTGTCATTGTAGTTATTGATGTTGCCAAAGGAGTCGAGGAACAGACAGAGAAATTAGTTGCTGTTTGTAGAATGCGTAAAATCCCTATCATCATTTTTATAAACAAAATGGACCGTGAAGGAAAAGATGCATTTGACTTAATGGATGAAGTGGAGCAAAAGCTAGGCTTAACTGTTACTCCTCTTAGTTTCCCGATAGGAATGGGTTACGACTTTCAGGGTATTTATAATTTATGGGAGAAAAACATTAATCTATTTAGTGGTGACAACCGTAAGAACATTGAAGAAACTATTGCTTTTTCGGATGTACAAAATCCTGAACTAGAAAAAATAATTGGGCAAAAACCCGCCGACACACTAAGGGAAGAGCTAGAATTGATTGATGAAGTTTACCCTAAATTTGATCGTCAAGATTATTTAGATGGAAAATTACAACCTGTATTTTTTGGTTCGGCATTAAACAATTTTGGAGTACGCGAACTATTGGACTGCTTTGTTGCTATTGCACCATCGCCAAGACCAAAAGAATCAGAAACTAGACTTGTTGATCCTACTGAAGAAAAAATGACAGGTTTTGTGTTTAAAATCCACGCTAATATGGATCCTAAACACAGAGATAGATTGGCATTTATAAAAATTGTTTCAGGAACTTTTGAAAGAAACAAACCGTACTATCATGTCCGTCAAAAAAAGAATTTAAAATTCTCAAGTCCAAATGCATTTTTTGCTGAGAAAAAAGAAATAGTGGATATTTCTTACCCTGGAGATATTGTAGGTCTTCATGACACAGGGAACTTTAAAATTGGAGACACATTAACTGAAGGAGAAATCATGAGCTTTAAAGGTATTCCAAGTTTCTCTCCAGAGCACTTTAGATACATCAATAATGCTGACCCAATGAAAGCAAAACAGCTTGACAAAGGTATTGACCAATTGATGGACGAGGGTGTTGCCCAATTATTTACCTTGGAAATGAATAATAGAAAAATCATTGGAACAGTTGGTGCACTTCAGTACGAAGTAATCCAATATCGTTTAGAGCACGAATACGGAGCTAAATGTACTTATGAAAACTTCCCTGTACATAAAGCGTGCTGGGTAAAACCAGATGATGCTAAAAACAATGAGTTTAAAGAATTTAAAAGAATCAAACAAAAGTTCTTAGCCCACGATAAATATGGTCAATTAGTATTCCTTGCCGATTCGGATTTTACTATTCAAATGACACAAAATAAATACCCAAGTGTGAAATTATTTTTCACATCAGAGTTTGATTAAATAGTCAAAAAAAACAATGCATAAAAAAAACGCTGATTATTAAATCAGCGTTTTTTTTTTATCCATTACAGATTAGTTTTATTTAAGCTAAAGCACTTTCAAAATTAACAGCTTTCTTCAAAAACGCTTTGATAAGCAAACGATTTGGAGCTAATCCTGAAGTCATTACTTTTTTCTTTGTATTAATTCCTTCAGTTGAAATTGTACTATTAGGATCTTGTTTTGAACCCATGAACCAAAGAACAAAGTCCATATTTGTAGTTGACTTATTTTCTCCCTTTACTACAGTAGTAATATCAGTTGCATTTACAGTAATTGCGTTATTTTCTGAAGTTTGACTAAAAGCTGAAACATTAGATAATAAAATAAAAATAAACATTGTAAAAATGGATACTGATTTTTTAAAGTCGTTTTGTTTAGAAAAATTATTCATAAGGTTTTTGGTTTTTGGAAAGAGATAAATTTAAATCTCTAATACTTTGACAAAAGTACTGCATCAATACGTTGTCTAAAAATATTTCCGATGAACAACCATAAAACTCGTTTAGCTACAAAATACACCAATAAACATAGAGGTTTCCAAACAATTACCCTTGGTTAATTAAATGATTATCAAACACACGGCAAAAAACGCTATTTGTAAAATTATTACCAACTTAATGAAAACAAAAAAGCTCCATATAAATATGGAGCCTTTTCTATAAAATTATGCTTGTCCTGCAGGACCAAAGTTAAGTGGAATTGGAGGTTGTTCAGTGTCCTTAATTTCGCCATGAGCGAGTTCAAAACGGTGAATATTTTCTCCTATTGCTTTTAACAATCTTTTGGCGTGTTGCGGTGTCAAGACAATTCTTGATTTTACTTTGGCCTTGGGAATACCAGGCATGATACTTACAAAATCTAGAACAAACTCTGAAGAGGAATGATTGATTATAGCCAAATTAGAATAAATTCCTTCAGCTGTTTTTTCATCCAATTCTATATTAATTTGATCTTGTTGATTTGAGTTACTCATACTTTAATAGATATATTCTTCTTTATTAGCCATCATATCATTATAATCTTCTTTTGAACCTACAATCGTGTGATCATATTCTCTCATACCTGTACCGGCAGGAATTCTATGTCCAACAATTACATTTTCTTTCAATCCTTCTAAGTAATCGATTTTACCTGCAACAGCAGCTTCGTTCAATACTTTAGTAGTCTCTTGGAAAGAGGCAGCCGAAATAAATGATTTCGTTTGTAGCGATGCTCTTGTAATTCCTTGTAATACAGGAGTTCCAGTTGCAGTGATAACATCACGAGCCACAACGATATTTTTATCCGTACGTTTCAAAAGAGAGTTTTCATCACGCAACTCACGAGGCGAGATAATTTGACCTTCTTTTAAGTTAGCAGAATCACCAGCGTCTTCAATTACTTTCATTCCATAAAGTTTATCATTTTGGAAGATAAAATCTTTGGTATGAATCAATTGATCTTCTAGGAATAATGTATCCCCTGGATCTTGTACTCTTACTTTACGCATCATTTGACGTATTACTACTTCAAAGTGCTTGTCATTAATTTTTACCCCTTGCAAACGGTATACTTCTTGAATTTCATTAACCAAGTACTGTTGAACAGCAGCAGGTCCTTTAATTCTTAAGATATCTTCTGGAGTAATTGCTCCATCAGACAAAGGAACACCAGCTCTTACGAAGTCATTCTCTTGTACAAGAATTTGACTTGAAAGTTTAACTAAGTATTTCTTAACCTCACCAAATTTAGATTCAATAATAATCTCACGGTTACCTCTTTTGATTTTTCCAAAAGAAACAACACCATCGATTTCTGAAACTACAGCTGGGTTTGAAGGATTACGAGCTTCTAAAAGTTCAGTAATTCTTGGTAAACCTCCTGTAATATCTCCTGATTTAGAAGAACGACGTGGAATTTTCACCAATACTTTACCTGCCTTAATTTTCTCACCGTTTTCAACCATTAAGTGGGCTCCAACTGGTAAGTTGTAAGAACGAATCAATTCATTGTCTTTACCGTAAACCAATAAAGTTGGAATTAATTTTTTAGCTCTAGACTCAGAAATTACTTTTTCTTGGAAACCAGTTTGCTCATCAATTTCAACCATGTACGATTGACCTTGCTCTAATTCTTCGTAAGCAATTTTTCCAGTAAACTCAGAAACAATAACTCCATTATATGGATCCCATTTACAGATTACATCTCCTTTTGCAACTGACTGACCGTCTTTTACAAAAATACTTGAACCGTAAGGAATATTATGTGTATTTAATAGGATACCAGTTTTAGCATCTATTAATTTCAATTCAGTTGAACGAGAAACAACAATATCAACAGCGTTTCCATCGTTATCTTCTCCTTTAACAGTTTTTAAATCTTCGATTTCAAGCTTACCATCAAATTTAGTGATGATGCTAGATTCCTCAGAAATACCACCCGCTACCCCTCCAACGTGGAAAGTACGCAATGTTAACTGTGTACCTGGTTCTCCAATAGATTGTGCTGCAATTACACCAACTGCTTCACCTCTTTGTGTCATTTTACCAGTGGCTAAGTTACGACCGTAACATTTAGCACAAATACCTTTCAACGCTTCACAAGTCAATGGTGAACGAACTTCCACTCTCTCAATAGGAGAAGCTTCAATTTGTTTCATAATTGCCTCAGTGATTTGAAGTCCAGATTTGATTAACACTTCATTAGTTAAAGGATTAATTACGTCTTGCAATGCAACACGTCCTAAAATTCTTTCACCTAATGACTCAACAATTTCTTCATTTTTCTTCAATGCTGATACTTCAACACCTCTTAATGTTCCACAATCTTCGATGTTAACAATAACATCTTGAGAAACATCATGCAGTCTTCTTGTTAAATATCCTGCATCCGCCGTTTTCAAGGCAGTATCCGCAAGACCTTTACGCGCACCGTGAGTAGAGATAAAGTACTCAAGAATCGAAAGACCTTCCTTAAAGTTAGAAAGAATCGGGTTTTCAATAATTTCACCACCACCAGCAGTAGATTTTTTAGGCTTAGCCATCAAACCACGCATACCAGTTAACTGACGAATTTGTTCTTTGGAACCCCTTGCTCCAGAATCAAGCATCATATACACCGAGTTGAAACCTTGTTGGTCTTCTCTAATGTTTTTCATTGCTAATTCTGTCAATTGAGCATTTGCAGAAGTCCATACATCAATAACTTGGTTGTAACGTTCGTTATTAGTAATAAGACCCATGTTATAATTAGCAGAGATACCTTCAACTTGCTCTCTAGCATCTGCAATTAATTTTGGTTTTTGCTCTGGAATTCTAATATCACCCAATGAGAATGATAATCCTCCTCTAAAGGCAAATTTGTACCCCATATCTTTCATGTTATCCAAGAAGGCAGCCGTTTCAGGTACACTAGTTGAATTTAATACATGTCCAATAATATCTCTAAGATTTTTCTTAGTTAATACATCATTGATATAACCTGCTGCTTCTGGAACTACTTCGTTAAAAATAACACGCCCAGCAGTAGTTTGAATAATTTTGAATACTAATTCTCCGGCGTCATTAAAATCTTTTGCTCTAATTCTCACTCTAGCATTCAATTCTAATCTTCCTTCGTTTAATGCAATATTTACTTCTTCAGCAGAGTAGAAAGTCAAATCTTGACCTAAAATTTTCTTTTCTGGAGTAGACAATCTTTCTTTGGTCATATAATATAGACCCAAGACCATATCCTGAGAAGGTACTGTAATTGGCGCACCATTTGCAGGATTCAGAATATTATGAGAAGCCAACATTAATAATTGTGCTTCAAGAATAGCTTCTGGTCCTAATGGTAAGTGAACTGCCATTTGATCCCCATCAAAATCCGCATTAAATGCAGTACAAACTAAAGGGTGCAATTGGATTGCTTTTCCTTCAATTAATTTTGGTTGGAATGCTTGTATACCAAGTCTGTGCAAAGTAGGCGCACGATTCAGTAATATAGGGTGACCCTTAATTACGTTCTCAAGAATATCCCAAACTACAGGCTCTTTTTTGTCTATTATTTTTTTGGCTGATTTAACCGTTTTCACAATTCCTCTTTCTATCAATTTACGGATAACGAAAGGCTTGTAAAGTTCAGCTGCCATATCTTTAGGGATACCACATTCGAACAATTTCAATTCAGGTCCAACAACAATTACCGAACGAGCAGAATAATCCACACGTTTTCCAAGTAAGTTTTGACGGAAACGTCCTTGCTTACCTTTTAGGGAATCAGATAATGATTTTAATGGTCTGTTTGATTCTGTTTTAACAGCAGATGCTTTTCTTGTATTATCAAATAATGAATCTACAGATTCTTGCAACATACGTTTTTCGTTTCTCAAGATAACTTCTGGAGCTTTAATCTCCATTAATCTTTTCAAACGGTTATTACGGATGATTACACGACGGTATAAGTCATTTAAATCTGAAGTTGCAAAACGACCACCATCAAGAGGCACAAGAGGACGTAATTCCGGCGGTATAACTGGTACCACTTTCATAATCATCCATTCAGGACGATTCTCACGGTTCAAGTTAGACTCACGGAAAGACTCAACAACCTGTAATCTTTTTAATGCTTCAGTTTTACGTTGTTTAGACGTTTCATTGTTTGCTTTATGTCTTAATTCATAAGACAATACGTCAAGATCAATTCTTGCCAATAAATCCATAATACATTCTGCTCCCATTTTGGCAACAAATTTATTAGGATCGAAATCATCAAGATATTGATTGTCTGCAGGAAGAGTATCTAAGATATTCAAATATTCTTCTTCAGTTAAGAAATCTAATCTTTGTACTGATTCACCTTCACCATTTTTGGCGATACCAGCTTGGATTACTACGTATCTTTCGTAGTAGATGATCATATCTAATTTCTTAGATGGAAGACCTAGGATGTATCCAATTTTATTTGGAAGAGAACGGAAATACCAGATATGAGCAATTGGCACAACAAGGTTGATGTGACCTACTCTATCTCTACGTACTTTTTTCTCAGTTACTTCAACACCACAACGGTCACAAATGATTCCTTTGTAACGGATTCTTTTGTATTTACCACAAGCACATTCAAAATCTTTTACTGGACCGAAAATTCTTTCGCAGAAAAGACCATCACGTTCTGGTTTGTGAGTTCTGTAGTTGATAGTTTCTGGCTTCAAAACTTCACCTCTTGATTCTTTCAAGATAGATTCAGGAGAAGCTAGTCCTATCGAAATTTTATTAAACCTTTTTACAGGGTTTTTATCTTTATTATTTCTATTATTCATCATAGTTTTTACTATTGATTTATTTGCAATTGAAAATTGATTTTAGACTTATGATTTACTTATGCCTATTAAGCGCATTGCTTAAAAAATTGTGTAATCATTAAGCCACTTTCCTCGGGTTACTTCTCTAAACTTTAATAATGTATTAAAGTGCTATTTACAAAACCGCTTTGGTTTACATAAAAAATCGGAACGGTTTACGGGTATAAATCCAAAAAACTCTTAAAAATGAGTAATCAGCCCCGATAAAAATCGGGACTGACAACTACAAACTATTTATTTATTCTTCTAATCTAATGTCTAATCCAAGACCTTTCAATTCATGCATCAATACATTGAATGATTCAGGTAATCCTGGTTCTGGCATAGATTCTCCTTTTACGATTGCTTCGTAAGTTTTAGCTCTACCGATAACATCATCAGACTTAACTGTCAAGATTTCTCTAAGTGTACTTGATGCTCCATAAGCCTCAAGTGCCCAAACCTCCATCTCTCCAAAACGTTGTCCACCAAATTGCGCCTTACCACCAAGTGGTTGTTGCGTAATCAATGAGTACGGTCCGATTGAACGTGCGTGCATCTTGTCATCAACCATATGTCCTAATTTCAACATATAGATAACTCCAACAGTAGCCGCTTGATGGAAACGCTCTCCAGTTCCACCATCATATAAATGTGTATGTCCAAAACGTGGTATTCCAGCTTCGTCAGTCAATTCATTGATTTGATCAAGAGAAGCACCATCAAAAATTGGAGTAGCAAATTTTCTACCCAAGTTTTGTCCAGCCCAACCTAATACCGTTTCATAAATTTGACCAATGTTCATACGTGAAGGTACCCCTAATGGATTCAACACGATATCAACTGGCGTTCCGTCTTCAAGGAAAGGCATATCTTCATGACGAACGATTCTTGCAACAATACCCTTGTTACCGTGACGTCCCGCCATTTTATCCCCAACTTTCAACTTACGTTTTTTGGCAATATATACTTTAGCTAATTTCAAAATTCCGGCAGGTAATTCATCACCTACAGTAATTGTGAATTTCTCTCTTCGCAAAGCACCTTGTAAATCGTTCAATTTAATTTTATAGCTATGAATTAAATCATTAACCATTTTATTAGTTGCATCATCAGCAACCCATTGACCTTTACTTAAGTGAGCAAAATCTTCAACAGCATTAAGCATTTTTTGAGTGTATTTTTTACCTTTTGGTAAAACTTCTTCACCCAAATCATTCATAACACCTTGAGATGTTTTACCGTTAACGATTAAGAAAAGCTTCTCAATTAATTTGTCTTTTAATTCAACAAATTTAACTTCAAATTCCATTTCTAAAGCGCCTAAAGCATCTTTATCTTGCGTACGTTTGCGTTTATCTTTTACTGCTCTTGCGAACAATTTTTTATCTAAAACAACACCATGTAAAGAAGGAGACGCTTTCAATGAAGCATCTTTTACATCACCTGCTTTATCCCCGAAGATTGCACGAAGCAATTTCTCTTCTGGAGTAGGATCTGATTCTCCTTTTGGAGTAATTTTTCCGATAAGAATGTCACCAGGTTTAACCTCGGCTCCAATTCTAATCATACCATTTTCATCTAAGTCTTTAGTAGCCTCTTCAGAAACATTTGGAATATCATTAGTCAACTCTTCGTTACCTAATTTAGTATCTCTAACTTCTAATGAATAATCATCAACGTGAATAGAGGTAAAAATATCGTCACGAACTACTTTTTCAGAAATTACAATCGCATCCTCAAAGTTGTATCCTTTCCATGGCATAAACGCTACTTTCAGGTTACGACCTAAAGCAAGTTCACCATTTTGAGTAGCATACCCTTCTGATAATACTTGTCCAAGAACCACTCTATCCCCTTTTCTTACGATAGGTTTAAGGTTGATACTTGTACCTTGATTGGTTTTTCTAAATTTAATTAGATTGTATGTTTTCTCATCAGACTCAAAACTAACCATTCTTTCTTCTTCAGAACGATCGTATTTGATAGTGATGATATTTGCATCTACATATTCAATAACTCCATCTCCTTCAGCGTTAATTAAAACTCTAGAATCAGAAGCTACTTGACGCTCTAAACCAGTTCCAACAATTGGAGCTTCAGGACGAATTAATGGTACGGCCTGACGCATCATGTTAGATCCCATCAAGGCTCTATTCGCATCATCATGTTCTAAGAAAGGAATCAACGAAGCAGAAATCGACGCAATTTGATTTGGAGCAACATCCGCATAATCAACTTTTATAGGGTCAATTACTGGGAAATCACCTTCCATTCTCGCAATTACATTCTCAGCAGTTATTTTTCCGGAATCATCCATCTTAATATTTGCCTGAGAAATCAACATTCCTTCTTCTTCTTCAGCACTTAAGTAAATTGGAGTAGAAGTTAAATCTACAACTCCGTTAGTTACTTTACGGTAAGGTGTTTCGATGAAACCCATTCCGTTTACTTTAGCATAAACTCCAAGAGAAGATATCAAACCAATGTTTGGTCCCTCTGGTGTTTCAATAGGACATAAACGTCCGTAGTGCGTATAGTGAACATCACGAACCTCAAATCCAGCTCTCTCTCTCGAAAGTCCACCTGGTCCTAGCGCAGATAATCTTCTTTTGTGCGTAATCTCGGCAAGTGGATTCGTTTGATCCATAAACTGAGATAATTGGTTAGTACCAAAGAAAGAGTTGATAACAGATGATAATGTTTTAGCATTAATCAAATCTATTGGTGTAAACACCTCGTTATCTCTAACGTTCATACGCTCTCTAATTGTTCTAGCCATACGCGCTAAACCAACACCGAATTGTTGAGACAATTGTTCTCCAACTGTTCTAACACGACGGTTTGATAAGTGATCAATATCATCAATATCTGCTTTCGCATTGATTAACTCGATCAAGTATTTTACAATGGTAATGATATCTTCTTTGGTAAGCACTTGCTTTTCCATTGGAGTATCTAAACCAAGTTTTTTGTTAATTCTGTAACGACCTACTTCACCTAAGTTGTAACGTTGGTCAGAGAAAAACAATTTATCTATAATACCACGAGCAGTTTCTTCATCAGGCGGTTCTGCGTTACGCAATTGTCTGTAGATATGCTCAACGGCTTCTTTTTCAGAATTGGTTGGATCTTTTTGTAACGTGTTGTGAATGATAGAATAATCAACTTGATTATTATCTTCTTTATGTAACAAAATAGATTTAACGTTAGAATCGATGATTTCTTCCACATTATCTTTATCGATAATTGTATCTCTATCAAGGATTATTTCGTTACGTTCGATAGAAACTACTTCACCAGTATCTTCATCTACGAAATCTTCATGCCATGTATTTAATACACGAGCAGCTAATTTTCTACCGATATATTTTTTAAGTCCTGTTTTAGAAACTTTAATTTCCTCAGCAAGGTCAAAAATTTCAAGGATATCCTTGTCTCTTTCGAAACCAATTGCACGGAATAAAGTAGTTACAGGTAACTTTTTCTTTCTGTCGATATAAGCGTACATTACACTATTAATATCTGTAGAAAATTCTATCCAAGATCCTTTAAAAGGAATTACTCTCGCAGAATATAATTTTGTTCCATTTGCATGGAATGACTGTCCGAAGAAAACACCTGGAGAACGGTGTAGTTGAGAAACAACAACACGTTCAGCACCATTGATAACAAAAGTACCGCTTGGTGTCATGTAAGGAATTGTACCAAGATATACATCTTGAACAATAGTTTCAAAATCTTCGTGCTCTGGGTCTGTACAATATAGTTTCAACCTTGCTTTTAAAGGTACACTATGTGTCAATCCTCTTTCAATACATTCTTGAATTGTATAACGTGGTGGATCTACAAAGTAGTCAAGGAATTCCAATACAAAGTTATTTCTTGTATCTGTAATTGGAAAATTTTCCATGAAGGTATTATAAAGTCCTTCATTGCCTCTTTCATCAGATTTAGTTTCTAATTGAAAAAAATCTTGAAAAGATTTTACCTGAACATCTAGAAAATCTGGATAGTTCGGGATATTTTTTGTAGAGGCAAAATTCAATCTTTCAGTCTGATTTGTTATCATCAATGGACAAAATTTTGATTATAAAAGTAATTTTTGTGTATAAATAATATTTTATTTATACTTGTATTTTACGGCCATTACATCTTTAAAAACCAATTTTAAGATAACTACTTTCTTATTATCTGTTAATTTTTTTTCCTCGTAATGGGTAAAATGATTTTGATTTCAAAAAGCTATTTTGTAGCTAAACAACACAGACTTTTATTATACCAAAAAATGGTTTAGGTCTTTGGGCGATTAAACCCAAGACCTAAACCGTATTCTAAAACTATGTGAGAATTATTTTAATTCAACTACAGCTCCAGCTTCTTCTAAAGATTTTTTAAGCCCTTCAGCCTCTTCTTTAGACACACCTTCTTTAACATTTGATGGTGCAGAATCAACTACATCTTTAGCTTCTTTCAAACCTAAACCTGTAAGTTCTTTTACCATTTTCACAACTGCTAATTTAGAAGCACCAGCTTCTTTCAATACAACTGTAAATTCTGTTTGAACGTCTTCAGCTGCAGCGTCACCACCACCTGAAACTACTACAGCTGCAGCAGCTGGTTCGATTCCGTACTCATCTTTCAATATTGTTGCTAATTCGTTAACTTCTTTTACAGTTAAATTAACTAATTGTTCTGCGAATTGTTTCAAATCTGCCATTTTTTCTATCGTTTTAAAATGATTTGTAAAATTATATTTTGTTTATTGTGCGCATTGTAAATAATAAAAGTTGAGATAAACTCTAATTTTATTATGCTTCTGTTTCAACAGCCTCTTCTTTGGCAAATTGATTTTGAAGAGCAGAAATAACTCTTTGTGCTGGTGATTGAAGTAATCCAATGATTTCACCAATAAGTTCTTCTTTAGATTTGATAGTTGCTAATGCATCTAATTGATCATCTCCAATATAAACTTCCGAATTGATATAAGCCCCTTTTAAAACTGGCTTAGTCGATTTTTTACGGAAATCTTTGATTATTTTTCCAGGAGCATTTGCAATTTCTGAGATAAAAATAGCGCTATTACCAGTCAAAACTGTTGGTAAATCACCATATTCGTTTTCAGAAACTTCCATTGCTTTTACAAGCAAAGTGTTTTTTACTACCTCTAATTTAATATTTGCTTTAAAACAAGCTCTTCTCAACTTTGAAGTTGTATCTGCATTTAGGCCAGAAATATCTGCTATATAAACAATATTTGTACCAGCTAACTGTGCAGTTAATTCTTCAATCGCGATTGATTTTTCTTCTCTAGTCATACTAAAAATTATTAACTACCAATTATACTGCTTTTGGGTCTAATGCAATAGCAGGACTCATTGTGCTTGTAAGGTAGATACTTTTGATGTAAACTCCTTTAGCCGCAGTTGGTTTAAGTTTGATTAATGTTTGAATAATTTCGTGTGCATTGTCAACAATTTGCTCAGCTCCAAAAGAAACTTTACCAATTCCTGCATGTACAATACCAGTTTTATCAACTTTAAAATCGATTTTACCAGCTTTTACCTCTTGAACAGCTTTTGCAACATCCATAGTTACAGTACCTGTTTTAGGGTTAGGCATTAAACCTCTAGGTCCTAATATACGACCTAATGGACCTAATTTACCCATAACGCTTGGCATAGTGATGATTACATCAACATCAGTCCAACCCGCTTTTATCTTTGCTAAATAATCGTCAAGACCTACAAAGTCCGCTCCTGCTGCCAAAGCTTCCGCTTCTTTGTCTGGAGTAACTAATGCTAATACTTTAACGTCTTTACCAGTTCCATGAGGTAATGTTACCACTCCTCTAACCATTTGATTCGCTTTTCTTGGATCTACACCCAATCGAACTGCGATATCAACAGACTCATCAAATTTTGCAGAAGCAACTTCTTTTATCAATGCCGCAGCATCTTTCAAAGAGTATACTTTATTCTTGTCAATTTTTGAAGCAGCCTCTTTTTGCTTTTTTGTCAATTTTGCCATGTCTTTCTTTTAATTAAAAAGGAGAGTCTCCTGATACAGTTATACCCATAGACCTAGCCGTTCCAGCAACCATACTCATTGCAGCTTCCATAGTGAAAGCGTTTAAGTCTGGCATCTTGTCTTCAGCAATAGCTCTAATTTGTTCCCAAGTAACACTAGCTACTTTTTTACGATTAGGCTCACCAGAACCAGATTTTAGCTTTGCAGCTTCCAATAATTGAACAGCTGCAGGCGGAGTTTTAACAACAAATTCAAATGATTTGTCTTTATACACAGTAATTTGTACTGGGCATATTTTGCCGGCTTTATCCTGAGTTCTAGCATTAAATTGCTTACAGAACTCCATGATATTCACACCAGCAGCTCCTAAAGCAGGTCCAACCGGTGGCGATGGATTCGCAGCACCTCCCTTAACTTGTAGTTTAACTACTTTACTAATTTCTTTAGCCATTTTTTAAAAAATTTAACATCACAATCATTAGGAAGCGATTGTAATGGATATTATATGTAACAAAATATTATACTTTTTCAACTTGCATAAAACTCAATTCTAACGGCGTTTTTCTTCCGAAAATTTTCACCATCACTTCTAGTTTACGCTTTTCTTCATTGATTTTCTCAACAGTTCCGTTAAAACCGTTAAAAGGACCATCAATAACCTTAATCGTTTCACCGATATTAAATGGTATCGCATGAGTATCCGTATTTACAGCTAACTCATCAACTTTACCTAACATTCTATTTACTTCTGATAGTCTTAGAGGAACTGGCTCCCCACCTTTAGTCTCACCTAAAAAGCCAATAACACTAGTCACAGACTTAATAATATGAGGTATTTCACCAATCAGATTTGCTTCAATCATAACATAACCAGGGAAATAAACTTTTTCCTTGATTAGTTTTTTTCCATCCTTTACAGTCACTACTTTTTCAGTAGGTACAAGCACTTGAGAAACATGGTCACCCATCCCTAATCTAGAAATTTCGGTTTCTATGTAAGCTTTCACTTTGTTCTCTTGTCCGCTTACTGCTCGAACGACATACCATTTTTTTAGATTATTATCTGTCATCACAAAAATTAAGCTTTTATCCAGTTAAAAAATCCGGCTAATGCTTTTGCAAAAAACTCATCTACTCCCCATGTTCCCAAAGCGAATAGTACCGAGAAAATAGCAACAACAATCGTAAGCTTTTGTACCTCAGCCCAAACTGGCCAAGTCATGTTTGACTTTAATTCCTCAAATGATTCTGATATGTAATTAACTATTTTTGCCATTATGATTTATTTTTTTTGCACGGGCGGAGGGATTCGAACCCCCATCAACGGTTTTGGAGACCGCTATTCTACCCTTGAACTACGCCCGTTTATTAAAAACCAGTAACAACATTAAGAGTTACTGGTTTTCTATTTATTTTATAGAATTATGCTACAATCTCAGTTACCTGACCTGCACCTACAGTTCTACCTCCTTCACGGATAGCAAAACGTAATCCAACATTCATTGCAATTGGGCTTAACAAACCAACATTGATAGTTAAGTTATCTCCAGGCATAACCATCTCTACACCTTCTGGTAAAGTAATAACTCCTGTTACATCAGTTGTACGTACGTAGAACTGTGGACGGTAGTTATTATGGAATGGAGTATGACGTCCACCTTCTTCTTTTTTCAAGATATAAACCTCAGCTTTAAATGTAGCGTGTGGTTTTACAGATCCTGGCTTAATGATAACCATTCCTCTTTTAATATCTTCTTTTTGAACACCTCTTAAAAGGATACCTACGTTATCACCAGCTTCTCCTCTATCAAGGATTTTACGGAACATCTCAACTCCTGTAATAGTAGAAGTTAATTTTTCAGCTCCCATACCGATAATTTCAACAGGATCTCCTGTATTAGCAACTCCTGTTTCGATACGACCTGTAGCTACAGTTCCACGACCAGTGATTGAGAATACATCTTCAACAGGCATTAAGAAAGGCTTGTCAGTATCTCTAACAGGCTCTTCAATCCAAGCATCAACAGCTTCCATCAATTCAAGAATTTTAGGAACCCATACTGGATCATTGTTCAATCCACCCAAAGCAGAACCTTGAATAACTGGACAGTTGTCACCATCGTACTCATAGAAAGACAATAAGTCTCTAATTTCCATTTCTACTAATTCAAGTAATTCCTCATCATCAACCATATCCACTTTATTCATGAATACAACCATTCTAGGAATACCTACTTGACGACCTAAAAGGATATGCTCACGTGTTTGTGGCATTGGTCCGTCAGTTGCAGCAACAACAAGAATAGCACCATCCATTTGAGCAGCTCCAGTAACCATGTTCTTTACGTAATCCGCGTGACCTGGACAGTCAACGTGAGCGTAATGACGATTAGCAGTTTCATACTCAACGTGAGATGTATTAATTGTAATACCTCTTTCTTTTTCTTCAGGAGCATTATCAATTTGATCAAATGATTTTGCTTGACAGTAACCAGCATCAGATAACACTTTTGTGATTGCTGCTGTTAAAGTAGTTTTACCGTGATCTACGTGTCCGATCGTACCAATATTTAAGTGTGGTTTCGAACGGTTAAAGGTTTCTTTTGCCATTTTACTTAATTTTTAATCTAGTTATATATTTATTTCAATTTCCTACTTACTTGAGCCAACTACGGGAATTGAACCCGTGACCTCTTCCTTACCAAGGAAGCACTCTACCTCTGAGCTAAGTCGGCAGAATCCTTTCTTAAAGAGTTTAGACTTTCAATTTTAGATTTTCTCAACCTACAACCTAAAACCTACAATCTTAAATTAATTCTCGTGGGGAGAGCAGGATTCGAACCTGCGAAGACGTAGTCAGCAGATTTACAGTCTGCCCTCGTTGGCCGCTTGAGTATCTCCCCTCTTTTTTTATTTCTAATATCGCCTTTAGCCAAATGCAATATTATTGCTTTTCCAGAGCCGGCGGAGGGACTCGAACCCACGACCTGCTGATTACAAATCAGCTGCTCTAGCCAACTGAGCTACGCTGGCGTTTTCAATAAAAAAAGTCCGCTATTTCTAACGGACTGCAAATGTAGAGATTTTATCTCTCAAACAAAACATTTTTTAAAAAAATTTTAATATTATATATGCGGACTTATCTTTTCCTTCCTTTTAACGAGCAATCTCTCCAATGATTCCGCAGATAGCTCCATTGCTTCCTCAAAAGTTTTACATTGTTTTTTAACGACAAAATCATCACCCGGGACATTAACTTTCACCTCAACGATCTTATTTTCTTTATCACTTGTATTTTCGACTTTCAAATAGACATCTGAAAAAACCACCTTATCGTAATACTTTTCTAATTTATCCATTCGCTCTTGAACATAATCTACCAGTTTTCCGTCAACAGCAAAGTTAACCGCATGAACATTTACCTTCATAATTAATTTATTTTAATGGTTAAAGTTTTTTTTTCTGAATCGTTACTTATTCCTTGGATGAGCATCTTCATAAACCTTTTTTAACTCAGACAAACTACTATGTGTGTAGATTTGCGTCGATGCCAAACTAGAATGCCCTAACAATTCTTTCACTGAATTTAAATCGGCCCCGTTATTTAATAAATGAGTAGCAAACGAATGCCGTAAAATATGCGGACTCTTTTTTACTTTTTCAGAGACCGTACTAAAGTAAGAATTTATTAATCGATACACAAAAGAATCATTTAATTTTAAGCCTTTTTTTGTTAGAAACAAGAACTCAATATCCTTAACACTTTCCAAAGAAGACCTTTCACTAATATACAAAGAGAATTGTTCTTTTATAATTGGCAAAATAGGCAGTATTCGCTCCTTATTTCTTTTACCTAACACTTTAATCGTATTGTTTGATAAATCAACATCAGCAGCTTTAACATGAATCAGCTCCGTTCTTCGCATCCCGGTGGTATAAAACAAATCTATTATCAATTTATTTCTCACTTCCTCAAAACCTAATGGATTCCACATCCTAACAAACACCTCAGCAACCTCTTTTTCCGAAAAAGGTATCTGAAGTTTCTTTGAAATTTTCAAAGCCTTATGCTTCAACAAAGGATTAACTTCGATTTGCTTGATTTTCAACAGAAATTTATAGAAAGCTTTCAAAGACGCTATCTTCCTGTTTACAGATACATTTGAAATATCAGCATCCACAAGAGAAACAATCCAAGTTCTAATTTGACTGTAATCTACCTGCTCTATATTATCTTGTTCGAAATTAATTTTATTGAACGACTGGAAGCTAATTATGTCATTCAAATATGCATTTATCGTATGAGGAGAATACTTTTTCTCTTTCTGTAGATAATCAACAAATGCTTGTGTAGTGGTAACCATATAAAAAACCGTTAGCATCAAAGTTAAGAAACTTTAATGACTAACGGCATTTAATTTAAAAAGAAATAACTTAGTTCTCTAAGTTGTCTTTCATGTTTTGAATATAAGCTGCTTTTTGAACTTTAATTCTATTTTTCACAGAAGGCTTAATAAAAGCAGTACGTGCACGTAACTGACGAACAGTTCCTGTTTTATCAAATTTTCTTTTATAGCGCTTTAATGCTCTATCGATATTTTCTCCGTCTTTAATTGGTATAATTAACATAATTTTGACACCCCCTTTCGTTAAGTGTGCAAAAGTAAGATAATAACACGAACTAACAAGTATTTAGGTGATTTTATTTATTTTTACCAAAAAAAACAAAACTCATGTGGTTCATTATAACTTCCATCATATTACTAATCGCGAGCGTCATACCCTACCTACCACTAACACATTGGTTTTTTAGATTTTTTGAGTTTGGTAAAATTCAAATATTAGTTTTACAAACAATAACATTAACATTAAGTCTTGTTTTCATAGAAGAGTCACAGATATCAATAAGGACACTTCAACTGCTAACTTTTACTAGCATCCTATTTCATATAGCAACACTATACAAATACACCTCCTTTTATAAAACAATTCAAAAGGACAAATCCGATATATCTTCAAAAACCATTACAGTGCTATCAGCAAATGTATTCCAAGAGAATACAAACTACGATGCATTTACATCCTTAATCCACAAATACGAACCAGACATTTTTCTAACAATGGAATCTGACAACAACTGGGAAAAAGCCTTGGCTGTTTTAGAAGAAAAATACCCGTACAGTATTAAAATAGGATTAGACAACACTTATGGAATGCACTTTTATTCCAAATTAGAAATAGCAAATCATAACATCCATTATTTTGTCGCTGATGACCTACCTAGTATTGAAGCCAAAATAAGCACATCTGACGGCTTTAAATTCACTTTCTTCGCCGTACATCCGCCTCCGCCAAGTCCTACAGAGGAATCCAACTCTAAGGAGCGGGACGGCGAACTACTAAGTATTGCAAAAAGAATAAAACAAAACTCAGATACTTGTGTCGTCGTAGGGGATTTTAATAATGTGGCTTGGGCAAAATCATCCATTTTATTTAGAAAAACAAGCGAAACCTTAGATGGTAGAATGGGCAGAGGATTTATTTCAAGTTTTCATACCAAATATTGGTTCTTAAGATTTCCTATCGATTTAATGTTTCACACAGCAGATGTATTTATTGAAGATCTAAAAACTCTAGAACCATTTGGCTCTGATCATTTTCCCATATATTCAAAGTTTTTCATCAATAAGAAAAGCTCAAAACAAGCGCACTTAACAGAAAACTTAGAAGAAGGAGAACACGAGGATGTAGAAGAGATTATTTCAGAAGGCATAAACGAAAAAAGCGACAATCGTAATTGATTGTCGCTTTTCTTTTTTATACTTAGTCGTCTTAAATTTTTCAATAAATTTCAGGACTTTTATTACTATAACAAATCAGCTATTATTTCACAGCTGGCTTATAATTTTGCTTGTCAATTATCATTTTTGATAAAATCTCCTTAAGGATTTCTGAAGTTCCACCACCTATGGGTCCTAAACGACTATCTCTAAACAAACGCGCTAAAGGATATTCTTCCATATAACCATAGCCACCTAACATTTGCAAACAACTATAAATTGTTTCATCAGCTACAGTTGTAGATTTTAATTTAGCCATAGTCGCCTCCTTAACTACATACTCCCCTTTATCTAATCTAGCTACAGCAGCATAATTAAATACTTTGCAATGTTCCACATCTGTCGCATGATCTACTAATTTATGTCTTAGCACCTGAAACTTATCTATTGTTCTACCAAATGCTTCACGTTGCGACATATATTCTATTGTATAATCAATTGCATACTCTGCTCTTGCATGGGCATTTATCGCCATAATCAAACGCTCTAAAGCAAAATGCTGCATAATATAAGGAAAACCTTTCCCCTCTTCGCCCATTAAATTTTCAACAGGAATTTCTACATCATCAAATGCAATTTCTCCAGTATCAGAAGCTCTCCAACCAAGTTTATCCAGTTTTACAGCAGAAACACCTTTAAGATTACTATCTACTAAAAACATACTTATTCCTTTGTTCCCAAGCTCTGGACTTGTTTTGGCAGCAACTACATAATAATCACCATAAACACCGTTCGTAATAAATGTCTTAGAACCATTGATAATATATTTATCTCCTTTTTTTATAGCTGTGGTACGCATAGCCGCAACGTCACTACCACCAAAAGGCTCCGTAATACACAAAGCACCTATTTTATCACCAGAAATACTTGGAGCTAAATAGTCTTGTTTAATTCGCTCATCACCTTCTGCATTTAAATGTGTCATCGCTAAATAAGAATGCGCCCACATAGCAGCAGCAAAACCAGCAGATTTTATTTTTTGAAGTTCTTCTAAAAAGATAACAGTGTAAAATAAATCTAAATTCAATCCACCATAAACCTCAGGATAACGTATTCCGAAAAAACCCATCTCTCCAAATTTCTTCCATATAAAACGCTCAATAGAACCAGTTTTCTCCCATTTTTCAATATGAGGTACAACTTCTTTCTGTAAAAAATCTTTTAAACTCTCTCTAAATAATTGATGTTCTTCTGTAAAATATAGTGAATCCATGTAAATAATATTTTTATTTATTTTAAATAATTATAGCGATTTATCTTTTTGTAATAAAAGTCAAAAATAGCTTTTATTGTTCCAAATTTAAGTTTTTTGAACTAATAGAATTACTACTAATTAAAAAATAAAATATGCAACAAAAAGCCGATTTTTTTTTAAATTAAGAAATAATTTCACCCCTTAATTACGCACTTTTAATTAAAAGTCAAATATAACTCAATTATTTTTATTTTTTCAACAGGAAAACCGTTAATTTTTGCTAAATCCTCAATATTTCTAATATCTCCGTTCATACTTCGATAAGTCACAATTTCTTTTGCCAATGCGTACCTAAAATATGGAAATTGGGCAATTTCCTTTACCGAAGCGTTATTAATATCAATTTTCTTTATGTTTGGGGATGCTAGAACCTTAAAATGTGTATTAAGATTATCTATTACCTCAGGTGATAACCCCCAAACATCTTTCATCTGTTCCATGGAAACAAATTCACCTAGGCTTTCCTTGAGCTTTAAAATCCTAAGCGAAATAACCTCGCCAATACCATAAATCTTAATTAAGTCCTCCTGACTTGCTTTATTAATGTCAGTCAACACTATTTTTCCTTTTGACACAAAAGTATTTTGCTCATAACTTGCATTCTTTTTGTATGCTATTTTATTTTTGACCCAATCAGGAAATTTAAAATTCGGTGCAATAACATTTAATAGTGAGTCAGAAACTTTAGTAACATCCTGAAATTCCCGTGCAGAGTTTACATATTTGTTCTCTTTTCTAAATGCAAGCAGCCTATCTATTTCCTCTACAGACATGCCGAGTCTATATCCTTTATAGTCTGTAATGAAGTTCGGATTATAAGGATACGTTTTTGATACTATTTTTGAATTTGATTGATTTAAGGAATCAATTATAGTTTGCATGGCAAGCCACTTTTGTTTTTCGGGAGAATCTTTGTCAAATGAATCTACATTAACAAAAAAATATCCTAATTGTAGCATTGCAATGATCGCAAATAGAAACAAAATTCCAGTCCGCTGGCTTTTGGTAAATTTAAAATAAACAGCTATTTTTTTAAAATCCATATCGACCAAAATTGAGTGTGAAAAAGCATGTGTATTTCAAATAATCTTTTGCAATAACCATTTTAGAATTCAACACTAAAATTATAAAATAATATGACAAAAAAATACGCGACGAAAAAATAAATTTGATAATTATTACTGTGAAATTCAATAATAACTAAACAAATCACTATTTAGCTCCCATAATATTTCGAAATTCGGAATTCATTCCTAAACTAGCTACACTTTTATTTTCTTATTTAGTTGCAATATTATTTTTATATTTTGTAAAAAATAATACATTTGAGCACTAATAACAAAAAACCAATAAATATATGTCAATTTGGAAAACAAAACCACTTTCGATTTTACTAAATGAAGCGTCAGAAGACGAGAAAGGGCTAAAAAGAACATTATCTGCTCGATCCCTTGTTGCTCTTGGAGTTGGAGCGATAATTGGTGCTGGATTATTTTCATTAACAGGAATCGCAGCCGCAGATAATGCAGGACCTGCAGTAACTCTATCCTTCATCTTAGCAGCGGTAGGTTGTGCCTTTGCTGGATTGTGCTACGCTGAATTTGCATCTATGATTCCAGTTGCGGGTAGTGCTTATACTTACTCATACGCAACAATGGGAGAGTTTGTTGCTTGGATTATTGGATGGGATTTAGTTCTTGAATATGCTCTTGGAGCCGCAACAGTAGCAGTGAGCTGGTCTCAATACGTAGATAAATTCCTCGGCAATTATGGACTCCATATTCCCCAAGCGATACTCCATGGACCATGGGATGAGAAACCAGGATTCATTAATTTACCCGCCATATTAATTATTTTCGCCCTTTCTCTACTATTGATTAGAGGTACAAAAGAATCTGCTTTAATTAATAACATTTTGGTTATTCTAAAAGTAACTGTTGTTATTGTATTCATTGGTTTAGGATGGGGTTTTATTGATGGAGCAAATCATACTCCATTTATTCCTGTAAATGAAGGTGAAGCCCTTTTGAGTTCAGGAAAGATGTCATTTTTAAATTTCTTTAGTAGTGATTACTTTGGTCATTACGGATGGAGTGGTATTCTACGAGGTGCTGGAGTTGTGTTTTTTGCGTTCATTGGATTTGACGCTGTTTCTACAGCTGCACAAGAAGCAAAAGACCCACAAAAAGGTATGCCAATTGGTATATTAGGATCGTTAATAATTTGTACCGTTTTATATGTTCTATTTGCTTTTGTTTTGACTGGTTTAGAAAACTACCTTAACTTTAAAGGTGACGCAAGCCCCGTAACTACGGCGTTTGCTAAGACAGGTTATACATTCTTAAACTCAGCATTAACAATTGCGATTATTGCAGGATACACCTCAGTAATGTTAGTGATGTTGATGGGGCAAAGTAGGGTTTTCTACAGTATGAGTATTGATGGATTATTACCTAAGTTTTTCAGTACATTACATTCAAAAAATAGAACACCATACAAAACAAACCTACTTTTCATGGTTTTTGTTAGTGTATTTGCAGGATTTGTTCCTGTGTCAGACCTAGGTCATATGGTAAGTATAGGAACATTATTTGCATTTGCTCTTGTATGTATTGGAGTTGTTGTAATGAGAAAAACTAATCCTGATGCAGAAAGAGGTTTTAGAGTACCATTTGTACCCGTATTTCCTATTGTAGGAGTTGTCATCTGCCTAATTTTGATGGCTGGCTTACCTGTTGAAAGTTGGGAAAGACTTGCAATTTGGATGATTATTGGAGTTGCTCTTTATTTTGCATATGGCAAGAAAAACAGTAAATTAAACAATCCTCAAAAATAATTTACCCACAGAATTTAAAAAGGGACCATAAAGTAAAAATTTACTTTATGGTCCCTTTTTTTTATAGCTTTTTTTTAATTGCCCTATAAATCGAATACCGACGTTCTTTTTGCCCTAATCAAATCCTTCAAGCGAATCCAGAAGGCCAGCGTAAGATAAACGCCAAACCATAATCCAACAGTTACAAATGAGATGTAAATAAAAAACAATCGAACGCTTGTTACGCGCATACCTAATTTATCTGCCAATCGCGAAGAAACGTGGAAACCATGTTTTTCAAAGAAATATTTAAGCTTAATAATCGCTGGCAACTTTTTATTTGATTGTATCTTTTGCATATGCAAAAATACTAAATATTATATTAGCTCCTTTTATTAATTATTTTTGAGTAATTCTATTCCAATGGCGCAGTCAAGACACTTGCTTTTATTGCAATATTCATTTTTGAGCTGCAACAATGATTGCGTTTCAAAAGCATTTGTTGATTTTATTCCAAAAGCACTAAACTTCTCAATAATAGCATTCTTCTCTGGGGCGATTTCGTTTATCAATTCGATTAAATTTTCAGCAATTTCTTTTCCTTGACTTTTTGCAAATGCAAACAAAATTGGAATTATGGTATTTATCACGATCAAATCGACAAAAGGTTTTGAAAGTACTTTTTTCTTCATCGGGCTTAATTTATCAAACTGATAATGCTCTTGCCAATATTCCGATGCTCCCACTTTAAAAAGCGAATAAACGGAAGCGATAGAATTAATTGTATTTACTTTTGAAAATAGATTTTGCTCTACATAATATAAACTTGCCAACTGTGAAAGCCTAATTGTGGGAAAATTATCTGGACGATGTTTAAAAAACTGAACTGGCTCGAATACACTTTTTTCTAATTGATATTTATGTATTAAATAATCAAACCTGAATTTTAAATTCTCATAGTAATTATCCTCTTTCTCTTCATTCAACAAACCAGCACTTCCAAGCAATAATGCCTCCAAATTTTCTAACTCAAAGCTTTCCTTTCTAATGATTGAGAAAGGAATAGACTTGGCAATTTTAAAGAAAATATCCCCATTTGTATTGAGTCCAAAGTTTTTTGCCAAAAGAGTAAACAAAACGGCTTCCCAATCATTATTGGTTTGGACTAACAATTCCTCAATGGGTTTTGATTTTCGCTCCAGCCGCTCAAAAAACAAGCGTTCTTGCCAATTCTTAACTACAAAATCATCTATTGTACTAAGTTGTTTTTCGCAGAAAA
This sequence comes from Flavobacterium degerlachei, assembly GCF_900106645.1. Taxonomy (GTDB): domain Bacteria; phylum Bacteroidota; class Bacteroidia; order Flavobacteriales; family Flavobacteriaceae; genus Flavobacterium; species Flavobacterium degerlachei. The sequence continues at coordinate 53,857 of NZ_FNMV01000005.1, read as the reverse complement.
TCCAAGATTTTGGTGTGACCAAAAGCGTATAATTATCCAATGCAGTTTTGTGGACATAATTTTTAAGTTCTAAAACTGGAATTTCGACATTGTTTTTTCTATAAATCTCAGTGTCATGTTCCCAAACCACATGAAGAATTACGTTTTCGTAAGCCACATCCTGCTCGTGATGATGTACATACCAATCCGATGATTTAAGATGTATTTCAACATTACCAGCCCATTTCTGGTCTCCAATAGTTATCTGGGCATTAAAAAAATCAGGTCCAGCTAGTTCAAGGTATTGACCAACGTTACTAATTGTGACATCCTCATTTTTGGAAGTTTTTAAATTAAGAGTGTCAAACTTCTTATATCTCCAGAGGTAATGTAGAAAATCTTCTTTCATCGTAAAACCTTGTTATTGAATAACTAAAGTAATAAAAAAAAGCACAGCTTAATTCATTTGTAAAAAATCAGTAACTTGGATTTCTACCTATTCTGACAGCAACTACCTCAACATATACAATTGGGCACAAGCCCTAGCATCAGACAAGGCTTCATGGTGATTTAAGGCAATTTTCATCTCTCTGCAGCAGTCACTTAATTTAGTAGGCTTTAAGCCTTTGGCTTTGTAAATTTTCACGGTGCATTCCCAGCGGGCACCAATATTCAAATCATCATAGTTTAAATTATATAATGCCATGGATTTAGCCAGGACATTCCTGTCAAAACTTTCATTATGCGCCACTACAACTCTATTTTGAAGTCGTCTTTGTATTTCAGGAAACACTTGAGCAAATGACTTTGCATTAACCGTATCGCGTGGATATATACCATGCACCTGAATCGTAAAGGGAGAATAAATATTATTGGGCGGCTTGATTAAAGTAACAAACTCATCCACAATTATTCCGTTTTCGACAGTAACGATACCCACGGAGCAAGGATGAAATGCTGTTGCGGTTTCAAAATCTATTGCAGTAAATGTCATGTATATTTTAGTTTAAGTATTGTTGTCTTTATTTTTGCCATTTAAAAAGCCACGAATTTCAAGTATTTACACAAAATGAATCTGTGCTTATATTTGCAATTCGTGGCAAAAAAAAAAAAAAATATTGTTATTTTATCGAACCAATAATATCATATTTTGTGATAATATGGTGTTTGCCATTTCCTAAGTCAATCAAAACCGCAGCATTTTCCCTGTTGAATAATTTAGAAACTGCTTCAATAGTAGTTCCTAATTGCACTACAGGATAAGGTTTTCCCATGATTTCACGAATTGGTCTGTCAGCGGTGTTTGTATCGTTAACATAGCTTTGAAACAAATCAGATTCATCAAGAGAACCAACAAATCCAGTAATATCCATTACAGGAATTTGTGAAATTTTGTATTTACGCATTCTTTCAATAGCATGTGACACCAATTCCTCAGTACGAGCTACGATTAATGGTTTATCAATATGATCTTTAATAACATCTTCAGCTTTTGTGATTTCTTCTTCCAGAAAACCTCTTTCGCGCATCCAGTCATCGTTGTACATTTTCCCTACATAACGACTCCCTGAATCATGAAATAAGGCAACGACAACATCTTCTGGTTTAAAGTGTTCTTTTAGCTGCAATAAACCCTTTACTACCGCTCCGGCTGAATTTCCTGCGAAAATCCCTTCTTCAAGAGCAATTTTACGAGTATAAACCGCCGCATCTTTATCAGTTACTTTTGTAAATCCGTCAATCAAAGAAAAGTCGACGTTTTTCGGTAATATGTCTTCACCGATTCCTTCTGTAATATAAGAATAGATTTCATTTTCGTCAAAAACCCCAGTTTCATGGTATTTTTTAAATACAGAACCATAAGTATCGATACCCCAAATCTTAATATTAGGATTCTTCTCTTTCAAATATTTTGCAATTCCTGAAATAGTTCCTCCAGTACCTACTCCAACAACGAAATGAGTTATTTTACCTTCTGTTTGTTCCCAAATTTCAGGACCCGTTTGTTCGTAATGCGCCAATGCATTTGATGGATTATCATATTGATTCACATACCAAGAATTAGGTGTCTCCTCAGCTAGTCTTTTAGAAACAGAATAATAAGAACGAGGGTCTGTAGGTTCTACATCCGTAGGACATACTACCACTTTTGCCCCTACTGCACGTAAGATATCCATTTTTTCTTTGGACTGCTTGTCTGAAATAACACAAATCAGCTTATAGCCTCTTATTATCGCAACTAATGCCAATCCCATTCCTGTATTCCCAGAAGTTCCTTCTATTATTGTCCCTCCTGGCATTAATCTGCCATCAGCTTCAGCATCAGCGATCATTTTTGTCGCCATCCTGTCTTTTGCAGAGTTTCCAGGGTTAAAAGACTCTACTTTAGCCAGCACTAATGCATCTATTCCTTCGGTTACTTTGTTTAACTTCACTAAGGGCGTGTTGCCTATTGTACCTAATATATTTTCTGCGTATTGCATTTAATTATACTTTTAAAATTCTGATTTGTGATAAATATTTCTGCAAAGATAGTATTTTGTTATAAAAATAGTCCCCTTTGCCCCCTTTTGCGTTCGTGATAAAAGCGGCATCCTTTCCTTGCTTCCTTTAAGCAAGGAAAGATATAGCGGATAGCGCGATAAAACGCCCAAGGAAAATGCAACAATACTGTTCCTCTAATTAAAGAAATTCCAAATCAAACCGAAACGGATCGTGAAATCGCGGTATGGATTGTTAGGTGCCGAATAAAAATTATTTCCGGTGAAAGAGGAGTTGAAATGCTCTGCTTTAAGATAAATTCGGGTTCTTTGAATTTTAGCGTTAATGAAGAAATCAAATGTTGGGTAATTACCAATCTCTTTTTCATTTTGAACAAAAAACTCACCAATTACGGGATTGTAGTCATTAGCTAAATAACTACTAAAATAATTCAAACTAACCCCTGTTTGCAGAAACAAAGCCTTTTTGAACAAATAGTTAGTATAATAAATTGTGTTTCTGGTAACAATTTCAGGAACATTTAAAATCGCATCGCTTTGATCTGTTTTTTGATATAGAATAGTATTGTCTAAAGCAAACCTTCCAAAAGTTATTTCCTTATTCAACTTCACCGATACGTAATTTATAGTATTAGCATACTGATTTGGTGTTACAATTTGCTGACTTTCGTCAATTGCCGTGTTTTCAAAATACAAATGGTCGTTAAGCGTCATAAACTGAACCGATGCTCCTACCCATGGAGTTGAAGCCTCTGCAGTAATTGAATTAATTTTTTCGTTTTTGAAATCATTACTCCAGTTATAATCTACATAACTACTTTGATATAGATTGTAATTATCATTAGGTAACTTATTCATGTTTTGATACCCAAATGAAAACTGATAGTCCTCATTCAAATCATAATTCAATTTGGCATCTAAGTTTGATAACGACTGGTTTGTTACAGATCTTGAATACAAGAATGTACCATTGAGTTTGTTTTTATGATAATCATATTGTCCACCTACACTATTTATATTTCGGGTTAATGAAGTCGGAACCGTTTTATCGTCAAAAATTAATATTTTACCGTAGTAATAATTACTTCTAAAATCATCAGCAAAAAATTGAATTTTTCCCAGGGTAGTATTTTCATAAACCAAACCTACTTTATTATACATCTTATTGTAGTGTGTCTGGTCATTGATTCCTGAACTAACGTAAGAATCGCCAAATCTATAGACCGTGCTTGAACCTACTGTTGAAGGAACGGTTTCCTGATTGTATTCGAAAAATTTATTTTCATAATTGAATTGATGGGCAACATACAAATTGTTCTCCCCTTTTTCAGAGTTGACCCTGAAAAAATGGTCTACAAACAATCGCTTACCTTTTAGAAACGACTCGGCATCGTTAAAATACACCTCGAGTCTTTGTCTATTGTCATAATCCGGATTTTCACTTTCAAAATCAGAAATCGTGGTTATCCCACCATTTTCTTCATTTAAAATATCCTGATACGTAAAGTGTGTATTGGCAAAATAGCGTTCATTTTTTGTGTTATAGCTTGTTGTAAATCTAAAATTCCCAGTACTGCTGAGTTGATTTATATACTTCCCTTCAGAACGTAATCCCTTATATGCAATCGAAAAGTTGAGTCTTGGATTAATATTTAAAGTAAAAAAAGCATCGAGAGTTTGTCCTTTTTGCATTACTGATTTGAAGTATAACTCACTTACAGGAGTTGCTACAGAACTATATCTTATATCATTTGCTTCCAAAAAATTAAAATGTTTTGCCTTGAAACCCATTTCAGGATAAGGAGAAAACTCAGTCAAACTATATTGTAAGGTATTATAGGTTTGGCCTTCATTAGAAAAAGGCAACAATCCGAAGATGTCTTTACGCAGGTAATTAAAACTATATTCTCTCTGAATGGTAAGTGAGGTGTCGAGATAGGTAGTGTCGCGTTCTATCGAAATAAAACGATACATGTCCATCGTGGCAACTTTTTGATCCTTAGGATTTTTTAATGTATCCGATTCTCTCATGGGTTTAGGCTTAATTGAATCGTCACCTAGTTTTGTTTGGGAAAACAGTATTGTTGGTAATATTAAAAAATATAAAAAAAAGAGTATTCTCATTTGAACGGAGGTATAATTAGGCTATTATTTTCACAGTAGTAATACGAGCAAAGGTAAATGATAAAAACATATAAAAAAACACCTTAACCTATTGCTTTGTCTTAGCAAATACTGCTATCGTGCCTTATTGTGAAAAAAAAATATAATATTTGCCGTCTATAAAACCTTTTGATATGCTTCAACATAATTTTTCAGGAATTATACTGGAAACCGGAACCGATGAAGCGGGTCGCGGATGTCTGGCAGGACCAGTAACTGCAGCTGCCGTAACACTTCCAGTTTTTCGTTCTCCAAAAGGCAAAAATAAAAACGAATTAGTCTACAGCTTTTATGAATTGATCAACGATTCTAAGCAACTCACTGAAAAGAACAGAGAAAAACTCAAACCTATTATTGAAGAAATCGCCATCAGCTTTGCAGTAACACATCTAGAGCCCTTGGTAATAGACGAAATCAACATTCTTAATGCCTCTATAAAAGCGATGCAGGAATGCGTCTTACAACTTGAACCCCAGCCTGAGTATATTATTGTCGACGGAAATGCTCCATTTATTCACAAAAACGGACTCAAAAATAAAGGCGGGAAAATTTATACCGCTGCCGAAATTGAAATTCTTACCTCTATCCCTAGTACAAGTATTGTAAAAGGAGATGCAAAATTCATGAGTATAGCAGCGGCCTCTGTTTTAGCGAAAACCTATCGTGATGAATACATGAATCGCATTCATGAGGAATACCCAATGTACAATTGGAAAAAAAATAAAGGCTATCCTACCAAAGAACACCGGGAAGCCATAAGAAAATATGGGGTTACAAAATACCACCGAATGAGTTTTCGACTATTACCCGAACAAATGAAGTTGGATTTATGATTCTTGATTTAATACCCTAGATGCAAAAATTCTAGTTAGATTTTTCGAAATTAGCTTCAAAAAGATTGGAAAAATGTTTCAGGATTTTTTCTTTCACTTCTTCCTCGTTCACTTTTTCAACTCCTAGTTCAACATTTAATGTAGTTACCGCTTTCCCGCGAATACCACAAGGAATAATATTGTCAAAATAACCTAAATCAGCATTTACATTTAGAGCAAATCCATGCATCGTTACCCAGCGAGAAGCACGAACACCCATAGCACAAATTTTACGTGCAAATGGAGTACCTACACCTAGCCAAACGCCAGTTTCACCCTCGCTACGCCCGCATTCCAAGCCGTACTCTTGTAATGTAAGTATAATGGATTCTTCAAGAAAACGTAAATATTTATGTATATCTGTAAAGAAATTTTCTAAGTCTAAAATTGGATAACCCACAATTTGACCCGGTCCATGATACGTAATATCACCGCCACGATTAATTTTGTAGAAAGTCGCTCCTTTGTCTTCTAGCTGCTTTTCTGATAAAAGCAAATTAGTTAAATCACCACTTTTACCTAAAGTGTACACATGCGGATGTTCTACAAAAAGAAAGTAATTTGGAGTTTCAAGATTAAGTTCTTCTCTCCTATTCCTGATTTTTAAGTCAACAATTCCTTTAAAAAGTTCTTCTTGGTATTCCCAAGTTTCTTTGTAGTCTTTATTTCCTAAATCTTGAAGTTGGATTGTTTTGTTCATTTCTTTTTAAAGGTGCAAAGGTTTTGAATTGCAAAGGTACAAAGTTTTAGATGGAAGTAGCAAAGGTTCGAATCATACTAAAAACTGCTATTCTAAAACCACCTCAAGATTGCTGGTTGTTGGATTTTGTAAAAAATCAAATATTGAAAATTGGAGTTCTAATGATTTTTTATCTTCACTTATTGCAGCATTACTATTTGAAACCGATTTTATATTCCTAGGAAAATGGTATTTCAGAGTATAGGTTTGTACCAAATTAAACTTCAGAAGTCGCTTTTTATATTCTTCCATTTTATCCTTTTCTTTTTGGAAGATATCCTCATCTGTAATAGTAACAATCGTATTAAAATGATTTCCATTAAAGCTGTATCGTATGTTGTAATAATGTTCCTCAGCAGTTAAGGCATAATTATATTTAATATCATCAGCGTAGTTTTCTGTTTTAGAAAGATCTGCTATGTCTTCTACCTTTTGAAATGCTTGTGTAATTGTAGTTCTAAACTCTTTGTCAAAAGCACTTTTCTTGATGTGTACTTTTACATTTTTAAAGGTATTAAACAGCTCTTGTTCCTTTACAGTATATTTAATAAAATTAGCATTGAACTTATCGATGTATTCCTGAAAAACATAAGTGGTGTCTTTATAAACGGTTTCTTTAGCATATTCTTCACCTGCAATTTGCATATAGCTATTTTCGTTCCGATGACTATCAAATTCAATAGTCCCACTATTATCAGGGTTGATGTGTAGCGTTTCAGTAACTTCACAACTTGTTAAAAGCACTAGTAGCAGCAACAAAAAAGCGTATTTCATTTTTATTTCAATTTTTATCACGCTAAATATACTTTAGTTTTATTTTGAAAAACAAGTATTTAACAAAATATTCTTACAATTTCTATTCGCTGTAAAATAGCCCCGGTAGCAGCGGTATCCCGAACCCTTTTGGGTGAGGATATAGCGAATAACGGGACAGATCGTCTTTATAACACTACTGTTTCTGCTCCTAAAATTACACAGTAAATTAATCCTACATTCCAACTTTTTCACTTTGCTACTTTAACACATAAAGACTATCTTTGCGCTCTTAAAATCAGAATAAAATGGCATTATCAGAACAAGAAATTATCCGTAGAGAAAAACTACAAAGCTTACGCAATTTGGGAATAAACCCTTATCCAGCGAACCTTTTCCCAGTAAATCATACTTCAAAGCAAATAAAGGAAAGCTTTGAAGAAGGTAAGAAGGTGATTGTTGCTGGGCGTTTGATGAGTGTAAGAGATCAAGGAAAAGCTTGTTTTGCTGAATTGCAAGATAGCGAAGGACGCATACAATTATATGTGAACCGCGATGTCTTGTGTGAAGGCGATGATAAAACATTATACAATCAGGTATTTAAGAAATTAACCGACTTAGGTGATTTCATTGGAATCGAAGGAGAATTGTTTACTACTAAAGTAGGCGCACAATGTATTCGTGTTGATGGCTTTACTTTCTTGAGTAAGACTTTACGTCCGTTGCCTTTACCAAAGGTTGATGAAGACGGAAAAGTACACGATGCTTTCAATGACGCTGAACTGCGTTACAGAATGCGTTATGTAGATTTAACTGTGAATCAAAATGTAAAAGAAACGTTTATCAAAAGAACAAAATTGTTCAATGCTATGCGTGGTTTCTTTAACGATGCAGGATACCTTGAGGTTGAAACTCCAGTTTTACAATCAATACCTGGTGGTGCAGCAGCGCGTCCGTTTATCACACACCATAACTCACTTGATATGCCATTGTATATGCGTATTGCAAATGAGTTGTACTTAAAAAGATTAATAGTAGGTGGATTTGATGGAGTCTATGAGTTTTCTAAAAACTTCCGTAACGAAGGAATGGACAGAACTCATAACCCAGAATTTACAGCTATGGAAATATATGTAGCCTACAAAGACTACAACTGGATGATGGAGTTTACTGAAAACTTGCTTGAACATTGCGCTGTAAGTGTAAATGGTACAGGTGAAGCTACTTTTGGTGAACATAAAATCAATTTCAAAGCACCTTATGCTCGCGTTACTATGACTGATTCTATCAAACATTTTACTGGTTTTGATATTTCTGGTAAAACAGAGACAGAGCTTTTTGAAGCGGCTAAAGGAATGGGAATAGAAGTTGATGCTACCATGGGTAAAGGAAAATTGATTGATGAAATTTTTGGAGCAAAATGCGAAGGAAACTATATTCAACCAACATTTATTACAGATTACCCTAAGGAAATGTCACCTCTTTGTAAAGAACACCGCGACAATCCTGAATTGACAGAGCGTTTTGAATTAATGGTTTGTGGTAAAGAAGTAGCGAATGCCTACTCTGAATTAAATGACCCAATTGATCAAAGAGCTCGTTTTGAAGACCAAATGCGTCTAGCTGAAAAAGGGGACGATGAAGCAACTGGAATTATTGATGAAGATTTCTTAAGAGCACTTGAGTACGGAATGCCACCTACATCTGGATTAGGAATAGGAATGGACCGTTTGATGATGTTCTTAACAAATAATGCTTCTATTCAAGAAGTATTGTTCTTCCCGCAAATGCGTCCGGAGAAAAAACAAGTTACCGTTGAACTTGAAGCTGACGAAAAAACAATCGTTGCTATTTTACAAGCAAATGACAACCAAATGGAATTTGGTTTACTAAAAATAAAATCAGAATTGAGCGGTAAAAAATGGGACAAAGCCATGAAAAATCTTTCTGCTTTAGGAATGACTGAAGTGGTTGTTGAAGGTGATGTGAAATCTTGTCGCTTGAAAGAGTAAAACTCAAAAATTATATTTATAAAAAAAGGAACTTCAAATGAAGTTCCTTTTTTTATAAATAACCATTACAATCAAACAAGTAGTGCTGACTGGTTTTCAATACTATTTTTTTGTATTAATTCTTGAATATTATTTAATGTAACCAAAGCTATTTGAGTTAAAGCTTCCTCTGTAAAAAATGCCTGGTGAGCCGTAACCAAAACATTAGGAAAACTCATCAATCGCTGAATTACATCATCTTTAATTATATCGGCAGATAAATCTTTAAAAAATAGTTTCTCTTCCTGTTCATATACATCAATTCCCAAATACCCTACTTTTTCTTCTTTCAATGCATCTATAACACTCGAAGTTTCAATTAATCCACCTCGGCTAGTGTTAATAATCATTACATTTTTTTTCATTACTGAAAGCGACTGAGCATCTATAATATGTTTAGTATTTTCGTTTAATGGACAATGTAAAGAGATAATATCCGATTCTTTAAAGAGGGTATCCAAATCGCTATACACAACCCCTAACTGTTCTAGTTGAGCATCTACTGCTACATCAAAAGCAAGCACTCTACACCCAAAACCGATTGCAATTTTTACAAAAGCTTTCCCAATATTCCCTGTACCAACGACACCTATAGTTTTTCCAAACAAGTCAAAACCTAGGAGCCCGTTTAACGAAAAATTTTGCTCGCGAACTCTATTATAAGCCTTATGGGTTTTTCTATTTAGAGTCAAAATCATAGCCATAGCATGTTCTGCAACTGCCTGAGGAGAATAGGCCGGAACTCGGCAAACGCGAATATTATGTTTTTTGGCGGCTTCCAAGTCCACATTATTAAAACCCGCACATCGTAAAGCAATAATTTCGACCTTTTTAGCTGCCAATTCTGCAATTACTGCATCATCAACGCAATCATTTACAAAGACGCAAACAATCGAAGAATTACTTATCAATTGAACGGTCTTTAGATTAAGTTGCGTATCAAAAAACTCCAATTGAAAACCAAAATCTGCATTGTACTTTTCAAAAAAAATCTTGTCGTAGGGTTGCGTTGAAAAAAAAGAAATCTTATAAGTTGCACTAGGTTTTTCCATATTTATAAAAAAATTGATATGATTAACGGCCGTAAAGATAGTCTTCAGCAGCTTGTTTTTATAAAAGTTTATCCCCTTAGAATATTAACTGAAATTTATAAAAAAAGGAACTCCAATTGAAGTTCCTTTTTTCATGTTAATATTGATTATGAATCTTATTTCAATTTATTGAAAGTGTCAGTATAATCTCCTTTGATGGTTACACCACTATTTTTAGTTACTTTACCGTAAATAGTAATACTAGATCCAGAGCCTACAAACTCTATTGTAGCACCACTATTAAGTATTAAATTACCATAGAGTACAACGCTTCCTTCTACTTTAAAAGTACCGTTTACATTAAAATTAAAGTTACTACTATTACTATTGTAATTTCCTTGCGCCATAGAACCTTTCATAGTAAAAACACCGCCGCTATTAATATTAACACCTTGTTTTATTGATAGTGATCCACAAAACGTTAAGTTTTGATTGACATTAATTCCTTGTATTGAAGCAGAACCTTGATAGTTCAATGTTTCTCCAGAATTAACATTAAGCCATTGTCCTCCATTATATGTTGGATAAGTAGAACAATCTATTGTAGGTACCGTTACTTTTTTAACAATTTTTAAACCACCAGAACCAGTTGCTACAAAAATATAATCACCTACACTTTTCACATAATTTGCAGAACCTCCCAAGGAGATACTACCTAAAGACACTAAGTTTAAAGCTTGTTTTTGATAAACAGCAATTCCAGCAGCACCATTAGCAGCATAGGCATAATCACCATTAACAGAAACACCATTTGTCACAACATCAAGTGGATTAGCATCTGCAATATTTGTTGGCAATGATAAAGTCTGTAAAAGACTTCCTGTAGCGCTATAAACCAATAAACCCCTGTATCCTTGTGCTACTAATATATTGTCGCCTTGAAAATCAATAGTTCTTTTAGCATCAACCACATCAGTGCTTGTTGCGAAAGAAGAAACTAAACTCATAGAGTCAGCATTGTACACTTTTACCCCTTCGGTTCCACTAAGCACAACTACTTTATTGTTGATATACCCTAAAGCTCTTAAATCAGCTATAGGAATAGTCACTTTAATCGAATTGGTTACTTTATCAATTTTCGCTAAAACTCCATTATTACCCGATACAGAAAAATAATCGTTAGTACCTACCGCTACTCCAGTTCCTACATAGCTTAACAAAGGAATGTTAGAATAATCGGTAGTTAAAAGTCCGTTTTGCAATGGCATTTTTGCAACAAAAGCGGGAGTAGTTAAATTTGCATTAGCATCAACACTTGTTGCACCAGAAAAATACAAATTACCATTATCGTAAATTACAGTACTAATATCAGTATTAGGTAAAATCGCTTGAACTACAAGTTTAGGATTATTAGGCTCAGATATATCGATAACATCAAGTCCGCCTAAATAGGTTTCTCCTGCAGTATTGTAGGAAACGTAAACATATTTATCCTTTACATCAACATGAGTTGCGGTAAGTGTTTTTCCTTCATAAATAGGAGGATTAACTTCAGCTACTAAAGACATAGGAAAGGTATCTGTTTCAGAAGTTGCAGCATTTTTAGAAGTCAAATTAGATCCTACTAAATTAATTACTCCAGAGCTAGAGTGATCCATTCTTGCGCTTAGCGCATTTGCATCTGAATTTAATATTACTTTTTCATCTTTACCAGAAAGATCATCGTTTGATTGGCACGATTGAACAAGAGCCATTGCTAGTAAGCCTAGTGCTAGGATTTTAATTTTCATTGTTTTCGATAGATTTAAAGGGTGGCAAAACTACAATTTAAAAAAATGTCAAACAAATGAAGCATGAGTTTTGATTCGCAAATTATTTGTGCATAATCGCTAATTAAAATGAATATTTATTCCTATTGCAATTCACTAATTTAGTCTAATCCTCTCTTTCATTTGCCTTTTGTCTGTACCACAAAAAAAATCGTAAAATGCAGTATAACAAGCCAAAACAACAGAGGTCTCACTTCCTAATGCTCCCCATAAACTAAACATTTCCTAAAACAAAAAACTCAGTCAATTTTAAAATTTTCAAAAAAAATATTCTTTAAGCTGTAATAATTCAGAACTTTAGCCACTAATTAAGAAAAAACAATAGTGAGTAGCGATTTTTACACCACATTCATTTTACCCTATTCAGGAATCATCATCAAGATTTGCAGGGCGTATACCAATACCCAAGAGGATTTTGAGGATTATTATCAAGAGGTCTGTTTACAGATCTGGCGAAGCCACGAAAGTTTTCAAGAAAAGTCGGAGTGGTCGACCTGGGTGTATAGGATATCATTAAATGTGTGCTTGACTTTACTAAAGAAAAAAAAGAAACATCATTTTGTTTCTAATTCTTTGCCTGACGAGGCAATCGAGGACAGCCGTTCTTTTGTAGATGAATCTCTTAACCAACTCTATCAGGCAATCAGACAATTATCTGAAGTAGACAGGGCGGTTATTATGCTTTATCTGGAAGAAAAGTCATATCAGGAAATCGCAGAAATTATTGGAACAAACCCAAACAACATTGGGGTCCGTATTAAAAGAATTAAAGAACGATTAAAAAAATTATTAGATGGAAAAGTCAATTGAAACAATATGGAAAGAAGGTTTTTTAAAAAACGATGCTCTATTAGCACCAAAACTGAACAATCTCTACAGTCAAAAATCGATAGATATAGTAGATAAATTTAGAAGAATGTATAAAATAAATCGAATTGCAATCGTTGCGTTTGCATTTATTATTTTACCAATTTCATTTCTTGTTAAAATACCTTATATGGGAATTGGAATGTTCGTTTTATTTTTTGTTATAGTCACTATTGCACAAAAATTCAGTAAGCGTTTAGATACATTGGACAAAACCCAAAACAGCTACCAATACTTGCTTTCGTTTGACAATTGGGTTAAAGAAATGACGGCAACAAATACTTCGCTGTCTCGGTTTTTATATCCATACGTTTTCATAATCATGGTTGCAGGATTTTGGTTTGGTAGTATTGGCGGGGATATTCCTGGAAATAAATTTGTAAACTTCATTTTACTACAATTCCCAGACACCTATTTAGTTTTTGGTTTTCCATTAATTTTAATCCTAGGGGGGGTTACTATTATCAGTTTATTAGCCTACTTTGGAGCACAAATAGGAGATTTCGACCTGAAGCTTGGTTATGGTAGAATATTAAAAAAACTAGATGGAATTCTTGCCGACATGAATGAATTAAAAGCCTAACTAAAGCTCATTTTTGTCAGAGTACAAACTTCTTTTGTATATTATTTTTTCGTGACAACACATAAAAAAGCGGCTTGAAATTTCAAGCCGCTTTCTTAATTTATGCTACTTTCAATTCTGGAATTTTAATGTTTGATAGCTCCTCTTTATAGAAACTTAGCAGGTACTGAATTTTCTCATTTTCGGAAGAAATACTTGATAAAAATAAGCTTTGATAATAGCCAATTCCTTCTCCTAAATTCTTTTTGAATGAATTCCATTTTTTAATTTGACCAGCTGTTATCTCCGCAGAAACGGTTGCGATTTCATTATTTAAATAATCCAGATACATTTTCAATTCTTTGACAAACATATTTGGGCGATTCGTTTCAGTCAAAACGGAATCATTTCCATAAATATGTTGTACCATTTTTGAAAGTGACACTTCCTGATCGAAATAAGCCATATTTGGTCCTGGACAAATAACCACGCCTTGCGCCTGTCCTTTAATTTTAATATCATTTTCTAAATAGGATGCATTCGCCAATCCAACACAAAGGCAAGACTTTTCAGTGATTTTATTTTTCGCGTTCTCGAAAGTTTCAGCAGAAAAAACATCCTTTTTAGCTTCTAATTCCTCCAGTTTTACATCTTGGTATTTTTTAGAAGCCGTGCAAATCCCTTTAGCGCCAAATTCTTTACTTAGTGCCAAAAACTTTTTGGGACAAGAACTTCCTGCATTGCTTTCATGAATCCGTTTTTGCTTGAGCATTTCATTTGTTGTTCCTCTCAAAGTATTAAAAGGAATTCCCAATGGCGAAATATGACTCAAATATAAATCTTCTTCTTTGGCTTTCGCCAATAATGTACGGGTGTCTTCATCAACAGAAGTTGCTTCCGGAACCAATAAAAATGGTGAACCCCAGCCCACAGAATCTACCTTATAATGGCTCAATAGAAAATCATGCTCTTCAGCAGTTCCTACACCACCCTGAACAGTAATTTTTAATTCTAATGCTTGCTCAGGAACATGCTTTCCTTTAATGGTTAAAGCTTTCACCATCAATTCATGTGCAGACTGAATCAGTTGTTCTTTTTTCTCTTTGAACTCTTCTAAAATTGGGCCCAATAAATACCCTTCAGTAGCAAAAGCATGACCACCACAATTCAGTCCAGATTCAATTCTATATTCAGAAACCCAAAGGCCTTTTTTCGCCAAGAAATTCCCTTGAATCATCGCTGATCTGAAATCACTAACTTTAAGGATGACTTTCTTATTCAAATGATTGTTTACATCTGGAAAAAAGACATCAAAATTTTCAAAATAACTGTATAATCTTGGATTCATTCCTGCCGAAAGTACCACCGAAGAAGACAGTGTACTATTAGCAAAACCACGAAGTGAAGCATGAGCATCATTAAACTCAGTGGCTAATTGCTCGTCTTTGATAAAATTATCTTTGTCAACCTTTGTCATGATATTCACATCGATTTCTCCAGCTGCCAAATTAGTGTCAAGATAATTCATAATGGCTTCCTTGCCATCTTCCATCAAATTTTGTAGTCCAATTTTGATTTCGGATTTATTGGGCAACATGGCAATATAATTCTCCAATGCCTGTTTGCTTTCAGTCAGCTCGTTTTTGAAATTATCGAATTTATCTTTTACGATTTTGTCGACTAAATTCAAATAAGAAGTGATACGCTCTGCGCGGTAATCGTGAATTTTTTGAGTAATTTCCTGATAAGGAACGTCGAATTTAGCACTATAAAAAGCACTCATTTTTTCAATAAGATCATCATCAATGATTGAAATCACAGATGAAATACCATACTTCGCTACTCGAATAGGACTGTCAATAGTATATGCCAATCCCATTACCGGAATGTGAAATGTATGTAACGGTTTAGTTGTTGTCATGGAAATATTTTTTAAATATTAATCCACAAATATTAGTATTTTAAGGCAGTAAAAAGCTGATATATATCATATCACACTTATTCTTAAAAAAATAAACCCGAGGCCTTTTATAAAAGCATCGGGTTTAATACATAAAAAAAGGTTCTTTTATTCTATAACGTGTAATTCAGATTTACGCTCCATCTATAATTAGATTCTATTCTTCCGCTCGATAAATTTTGACTTAAAGGTAGCATAGCATTAATTCCTACTGAGAATTTATCTTTCCCTACTTCGATACCAAATTTACTAAAAAGAACATCTCCAGAAGTATCAGGTACTGCTTCACCATATTGCTTATTAGTTTCATAGATTTCTCCAGCTAAACCCAATTGAGGTACTAGCTGAACCGAATTTAAATCTAACAAATAAAACAAAGTACTACCATAGTTAAGTTGGTTCCCAAACTGGTATTTCTTGTCATTCTCTGTCTTTAAAGTATAATTAAGCATCGTATTTAATCCCAAATCTTTCCTTTTTATAACGTATTCCGTTAGCAAAAGGTAATCCCAACTTCCTGTTCCTAATTGAAAACTTTGATTTACAGTACCTAGATTGTTAGATTCTTTAAACTTTCCTGTAGGTATTTTTACACCTCCACCTATTTGTAAATTATGAGCAAATACGGCACTATCTTTTTGAGTTTGATAAACGGAATAAGTTGCCATAATAGTCACATCCCCTAGCCCACTGATTTTCTCAGTACCAGATGTAAGTTCTCGATCGTGAAAGTGATACGGAATCAAAGCTGCAATTTGGATTTTCTCAGTAACAGGTATTTTTGCCCATACTTGAGTTGTATTAAAGTTTTCATCAATCCAGGGAGAGTTAGCAAAGATCCCATCCCTACTGCTATAACTTTGATTAAAGTAACGAACTCCAACAAAATTAGCATTTAGCATCGAGCTAAATCCCATACTACCACCACTTGCTGAACAACCGCAGGCATCGCAGTCAAAATCCATTGCGGCATCCAATTGCATTTTCTGAAATGTAAAACCTGAAATGCTGTCTTTCACCGTTTTTGCTGTTGCAAACTGAACAGCTAATAAAGTAAAAAGAGATATTATGATTGTATTTTTCATTGTATTAATATTCTGAAAATCGTTTATCAGTAAGATATTGATTGTCGGTTAATGTTTTTAAGAAAGCAATTAATTGCTCTTTTTCTGTAGCCGAAAGCGAAATCCCAAGTTGGCCATTTTGTTGTAAAATAGGGTCCAAAGTAGCTGATGCGACAACTCCAGAACTATAATGATTCAATACTGATTCCAGCGAACCAAAACGACCATCATGCATATAAGGCGCGGTCATCTCAACATTGCGAAGACTAGGCACTTTGAACTTATAATAATCTTGTACCAATTCTGTTACTCTATACCTTCCCACATCATTAATTAATGGGTTTATGGCAAGACCGTTATTTCTAAAAGAATCATCAGTCATTAAATCCGTTGCATGGCAAGAAGCACATTTCGCTTTAAAAATGGTGTAGCCAGCAGTTTCATCATTACTAAAAGTTCCTCCTGTTTCATTGCGTCTATAATGATCAAATTTAGAATTAGATGAGGTCAACATTACCATAAATTGCGAGAGCGCTTTTAGCATATTCTCAACTGATACAGCACCGTCAGCAAATGATTCTTTATACAGTAATTTATAGGTTTTATCGGCTTTCATCATAGCAAGAATCGCATTTAAATCCCCATTCATTTCTATCGCACTTGTCAATGGTATTATAGGTTGTAAGTCTAAATGGCTTGCCGCTCCATCATACATAAATACAGATTGATAAGCTAAGTTTTGAATAGAAGGCGCGTTTCTAGTTCCCAGAGCATCATCAACACCATGACTTACAGTGTGTCCGTGATGGGTAAAGGCATTTTCTTGCAGGTGACAAAACCCACAAGACACTAGTCCATCTGAAGCTAAACGGCCGTCATAAAATAATTTTTTACCTAGTTCAAATCCTTTTTCTGTAGGAGGATTTAAGCTGATATCATATTTCAGGTCAGGAAAATTAGAGGGTACTGAGAAATCTAATGGTAGATTCACATACTCGTCATCTTGATCTGAGCAACTAAATAATAACGGAATGAGTAGCCAAAGAAAATGATTTATTTTCATGGTTTTAAATTTAGATAAAAGCACAAAAGTTTTGAAATAGCCCCGGTTGCAGCGGCATCCTTTTTTTTTATTTCAAAAAAAAGATACAGCGAAAAACGGGACCTAATTTCTTTATACAAAACTCTTGTGCTCCTAAAAATGAAATTAATCGTTGTGAACGTGGTCTACTGAAAACATAGTTGCAACGTTTGCAGTTATTAATGGTAAGTTAGCACCTCCCATGATATTTGCACCCGTTCCGTTAGGATTGTTGTCAGAAAGTTTGATCACATTTGTGCTATTTAAAATCTTAGCCAAGTCAGTAATAATGTGAATTTGCGGTGTAATTGTGGTTCTCACTAACGCTTTTGTTTGTAAGTCCAGTGCAACAGTAGTATAGTTATAATCCGTCCCTGTTTGTCCTGTATGTACTTTAAACGGAACTGGAGTAGTAACTGTTGCTGAAGTAAAAGTTCCTTCAAAAGCTACAAATTTGTAACCCGCTGACCAACTCCACATCATTCCTGCTGCTTGTGCTGTTGCTAAGAAATCACCTTGACCTGTTGCTCCAGCATCCCATTGTTCTTTATCAACTCCAACACCAAAAGTAACTTTAGTATAGTTAGCTGCAGGAACGTCTTTAAGATTCAATATATGAGTAGCTATATCAGCTTCGTTTACTATGAAATAGCTTTCATTTTTGGGATATGTAAAAGTTGTCCCATCTTCTTTTGTAAGAACAATGTTACTGATAATGTACTTTATACTACTGATTTTAAGGACTTCGTTACTCGCTGTAGTATTCACTTGTGTATCTAGAATTAAATCATCTCCCTTAAAAGAGTTATCAAATTCTATTGCTAAGTTTCCTGTTCCTGAAATTGTTTCATCATCATTAGAACATGCAGTAAATGTGGCGCTCAAAGCTAAAACAGCTATGGCTTTGTATATTAAATTTTTCATCTTTTAAGTGTAATTTCTTTTTTATAAATTTTAAAATAAGGCGTATCATCAACATTACCATTGGGCTTTCGCCAAAGGAAATAGAGATACTAAAAGTTTATTTACTATTTAAGAAATGAAAATGGGTGGATGAAAAATAGAGTTCGAATCTAAATGCGAATAAAGATTCCTGCATTTTGAATTGAATAACGGTTTGATTTCAATAACTGAAAACGCATAAGTATACGTGTCCTGTTCTTCAACAAAAAGATCTATTAATTTATTTGTACTTTGTTTTTTTTCAGTTGAATTGGTTTTATCATCTTCTGAAGCTTTTGCCAACTCTTTCATCAAATGACATTTTCCATTACATTTCAGTTCTGGTTTTGCTTTATTGATACAAAGTACTTTTGAGATATAGTCATAATTGATTGCATAATCTAAAACCGGGAAGATGGGTTTTAGAAACAAAACAATAATTATTATGACTGCAAATCTTTTCACGTTGCAAAGATATAACTCCATTTTTAAATTCATCTGATAATTATCAGCTTTTATTAAACTTTTGTTAAGGCTTAAACCATTGAGACATATCACTGTCTTATTACTATAACATTAAAATAAAAAAAAATGAAAAAATTAATTATCGCCGCATTATTGCTTGTTGGAATGACAAGCTTTGCACAACAAGGAAATAAAACTGACAAAAGACAAGGTAGAGCTGAAATGGAAAAATTCACTCCTGAACAGCGAAATGAGTTGATGTTGAAAAAAATGACATTACACTTAGATTTGTCAGCAAAACAGCAAGCTCAAATGAAAAGTATCATTGCTGAGAAAAGTGCCAAACGGGAGGCAATGATGAAGGCTCGTAAAGACAACAGGGAGAAACCATCAAGAGACGAACGTTTTGCCATGAAAAGCAAAATGATGGATGAACAAATTGCCATGAAAGCTAAAATGAAAAACATATTGTCAGCTGAGCAATTTGAAAAATGGGATGCTATGAAAGCAAAACATCACAAAAAAAGAGGAATGCACAACAGAAAAGGAATGCAAGACAAGAACAAAAAAGAAGAAATGAAAAAATAATTTAAAAAAAACTCTCGGTTTGATGCCGAGAGTTTTTTTTGTTCTAAAAAGTTTTAGAAACTTTATCTATAGCTTGAATGGTAAAATCTAGATCTTCATAAGAAAGTGCATCTGTGATAAACCAAGTCTCATAAGCTGATGGCGCAATATAAATCCCTTCTTGTAATAATCCGTGGAAGAATTTTTTGAAGGTGTCATTGTCTCCTTTTCCAGCCGACTTAAGGTCAACTACTGGAGCTGCATCAAAATGTACTGAAATCATGGAGCCTATTCTATTGATTGTAAAAACAACATTATTTGCTTTCAAGACTTTTTCGATTCCTTCGTGTAAGTAAGCTGTTTTGTCTGCCAATCTTTGAAAAATAGCGCGATCATTATCTAATGTTTGTAACATTGCCAATCCTGCAGCCATAGCCAAAGGATTTCCTGATAAAGTTCCCGCTTGATAAACTGGCCCAAGTGGCGCCAATAAATTCATGATTTCTTCACGTGCAGCAAAAGCACCTACTGGTAAACCTCCACCAATTACTTTTCCGAAACAAACGATATCAGCATCTACACCAAATAACTCTTGTACTCCACCTCTTGCCAAGCGGAATCCTGTCATAACCTCATCAAAAATAAGTAGTATGCCATTATCCGTACATAGCTGTCTTAAACCTTCTAAGAAACCTTTGTTAGGAGGAATACAACCCATATTTCCTGCAACAGGTTCAACAATTATAGCGGCAATTTCGTCTTTGTTTGCTTCGATTAAAGCACTTACATTGTCTAAATCATTGTAAGTTGCTAATAAAGTATCTTTTGCCGTTCCTGCAGTTACTCCTGGACTATTTGGCGAACCAAAAGTAATCGCTCCACTTCCCGCTTGAATCAAAAAGGAATCAGAATGACCGTGGTAACAACCAGCAAATTTTATTATTTTGTCTTTTTTGGTAAAGCCACGCGCTAATCTTACGGCACTCATACAAGCTTCAGTACCTGAATTGACAAATCTTATTTTATCAATATTTGGCACCATAGAAACTGCCAAAGCTGCAATTTGAGTCTCTAACTCTGTTGGCATTCCAAAAGAAGTTCCCAATTTTGCTTTCTCTATTACTGCTTGAACAACTGGTTCAAAGGCATGCCCTAAAATCATAGGTCCCCAAGAGTTGATGTAATCTATTAATCGGTTTCCATCCTCATCATATAAATAAGCACCTTTGGCACTATGTACAAAAATTGGAGCTCCCCCTACTGCTTTGAATGCTCTAACTGGTGAATTTACTCCGCCTGGAATTACCTTTTCTGCTTCAGCAAAAAGCTGACTACTTCTTTTATATAACATGTATAATTTTTGAAATTTTATTTATGAATGGTGTATTGCTTCTCTAAAATTTTAATTCACAATCAGTCTTTGCCCAATAGAAAGAGTATTTGCCGAAAGCTTATTCTTTTGCTTTAATTGATCAACAACTAAATTAAATTTTCTTGAAATGGAGTACAAAGTATCTCCTTTTTGAACTACATAGACATCGCCATTATAACTCTCTACGCTTACTATTCTTACTGACTGTACCTGATTTTCCATAGGCGTATAATTAGTTCCTAAAACCTGGGAATCAAATCGGCCTAAATCATATCGTGTAATATAGGAAATCAATTTCTGAGGGTATCGTGGGTCTGTGGCATAACCAGCACTTCTAAGTCCTTTTGCCCAAGCCTCATAATCATCTTTTGGTAAGGAAAACAAACGAGAATATCTACCTCTGCCGGTTAGGAATAAAGCGTGATCCTTGAAAGATTCTGCTGGTTCATTGTATTTTCTAAAACATTCTTGTCTGGCGTCATCATCATGTCTAACACTTTCGCCTGTCCAATCATGGCATTTAATTCCAAAATGATTGTTGGCTCTATTTGCCAAATCACCTTTTCCTGCGCCAGATTCTAATATTCCTTGGGCTAATATAATACTTGCGGGAATACCATAAACTTTCATATTACTCATGGCAATATCTTTATATTGGGCAATATAATTAGCTACTATGTCATTTGAAACAATAGTTCTAGAGGTTGATTCTATTACTTCCTCTTCCACTTTATCTCGATCTTGAGCTACTATTGCTGTCTTTTTTACCACTGGTTTTGCAACGCTGGTCTTTTTGACTGATCGTGTTGTTGCTTTTTTTGTGACTGCAGGAGCTGATTTTGTAGTCACGATTACCGGTTTTGTAACATTACAACTTACCAGCAGTACTGCCGTAAGAATGAGTAGGATTTTTTTAAACATGTATATCTATTATTGGTAATTGTTTATTTTTCAATTTCACATTCATTCCTTTGATTCCTTGAATTCCACCTGTATGAATCAATAAAATTTTTGATTGGGCTGGAAAATAACCCTTATGTATTCTATCTATAACGCCAAAAATCATCTTTCCAGTATAAATAGGGTCTAAAGGAATTTTATTTTCATCATAAAACTGGTTGATAAAAGTAATTAAATCCTGATTTACTTTCCCATATCCACCAAAATGATAGTCCGTTATTAAGTCCCAATTTTCAGACTGGACAAAAATACGAATTTCATCTTTTAAAAAATCACCTTTCAAAGCAGGAAATCCTAAAACTTTTTGATGCGGTAAAGCACTATTTATAATTCCTGAAATAGTACCACCAGTTCCTACCGAGCAGCATACAAAATCAAAATCGGAGTCTTCTTCAGTAAGGATTTCTTGACAACCTTTTATGGCCAACTCATTCGTTCCGCCTTCTGGAATAAGATAAAAATCACCATATTGCTTTTTCAAATTTTCCAAAAAAGAGGAATCATTTTTTAAACGGTATTCTTCTCTCGAGATGAACTCTAATTGCATGCCGCAGTTTTGGGCAAATACTAAGGTTAGATTATCCGCAATTTTATCACGCAATTCATCTCCCCGAATAATTCCAATGGTTTTGAAACCGTTTTCTTTTCCTGCAAAGGCCACAGCGGCAATATGATTTGAAAAAGCCCCTCCAAAAGTGAGCAGCGTTTTTTGATTTTCTTCTTTCGCTTGCAGCAAATTATACTTTAGCTTTCTGAACTTATTTCCTGATACGAATGGATGAATCAAGTCTTCCCGTTTTATTGAAACGGAGATTGAATTGGGGAATTCGATTGTAAGTTTTTGGTTCAAATGAAGTGATTTTCGACAAAGGTAAAATTTATAGGCAACAAAAAAATTGAATAGCCATAGATTGTCTCTTTATAACATATTTTTAAGGCAATATTCGTTTTTCAGTCAAATTTTCTTCCCAATTTAATCTTCTATACCCTTATAAAATTACCAGTTTTAATAGATAACTCCTATTGAACCAGATGATTTCATAAGAAAGCAAAACATTACAATGTACTTTTGTTTATGTATTTTATAAAACTAAAAAACCTTCTTTTTTTAAGATAGGATGTATCCGATTCATTATCATAAGCTTCCCTCTCAAAACTGATGTTTCGATAAGCTAAATCTCTGTTTTTATATTGGAGTAAACGAACGAAGTATTCTAATATATAGAGTATAAAAAAAGGAAGTACTAAGAGTTCCAACTGTTGTCGCAAATGAATTTTTTCATGATTAACAAAAACCGTGTTTTCTTTATCGCTGCTGTATTTTACAAATACAAAGGGAAATGCCGTCAATCCGCGATATCCTTTTGGTATTAAATATTTAGTGACGATTAGAAACATTGTTATTGAGTTTTATTAAATAACGAAAGTAGTAAAAAAATACTCTTTGAAATTGTTCTGGATTGATCATGGTTTTTAAAACACAAAGTAAAACGGTAATTTAACTCTGGTATTTCTAAATAACCAACATACCCCTAAATTAAATTTTCAGCAACAACAAGACACATTCGCTATAAAATTTATAAATTTGTAGTACTAAAATAGTTTAATTTAATGAAAAACTCAATCGTTTGAGCAAATCGTATAATTTAAAATATTCTAAATAATTTTCACAATAGAATACCCAAAACATGATTGACGAGAATAACGAAAATAAATTAATAGAGGGCGAAGATTTCTATTACACGCCAGAAGGTTATAAATGCTTTACCGAGAAACACCACTTAAAAAGAGGGTATTGTTGTAAAAGCGGTTGTCGTCACTGTCCTTATGGTTACGATAAGAAGACAGGGAATATAAAAAAACAGTAATTGTTGAATATATCTTTGATGATGTTCTTATGTTTCAAACAATAAAAATCAAAACAATATAAATGGATATTTGCTCACAGAAATTTAGGATTAGAATTCATAAATCCTACCATCGATCGGATATTCGTTATCCATAGTGGTTTCGTTATCCTAGAAATCCCACAGGCGAAATATTCCCAAGGCGTTTTCTAACGAAGCAATACTTTTCTAAATTAACGAATCAACATTTAAGATGACTTTCCAAGAACAAATCCAACAAGGAATTCCCACTATACTGCCTCAGCCTAAACCGTATGAGGCAGACATCAATCATGCTCCAAAACGAAAAGAAATTCTATCAGCAGAGGAGAAAAAACTAGCACTTCGTAATGCTTTGCGCTATTTTGAGGCAGAACATCATGCCGAATTAATTCAAGAATTCAAGGAAGAATTAGAAACTTATGGTCGCATCTATATGTATCGCTTTCGTCCAGATTACGAAATGCGTGCGCGTCCCATTAATGAATATCCAGGAAAATGCGAGCAGGCAAAAGCCATTATGTTGATGATTCAAAACAATCTGGATTATGCCGTAGCACAACATCCCCATGAGCTAATAACCTATGGTGGTAATGGTGCCGTTTTCCAGAACTGGGCACAATACCTATTGACGATGCAATACCTGTCTGAAATGACAGAGGATCAAACATTGACCATGTATTCTGGGCATCCTATGGGATTATTCCCTTCACACAAGGAAGCACCAAGAGTGGTTGTAACCAATGGAATGGTGATTCCTAATTATTCTAAACCGGATGATTGGGAGAAAATGAATGCGCTAGGCGTATCGCAATATGGCCAAATGACTGCAGGAAGTTATATGTACATTGGTCCGCAAGGAATTGTACACGGAACAACAATTACGGTTTTGAATGGTTTTAGAAAAATAAAAAAAACTCCTAAAGGCGGTTTATTTGTAACCTCAGGTTTGGGAGGGATGAGTGGTGCCCAACCTAAAGCAGGAAACATTGCGGGATGCATTACCGTTTGTGCCGAGGTAAATCCAAAAATCACCCATATTCGTCACAGTCAAGGCTGGATAAATGAAGTTGTTGAAGATATAAACGAATTAGTAAAAAGAGTCGCTTTGGCGAAAGCCAACAAGGAAACAGTTTCTATTGGTTACCTTGGGAATATAGTTGACGTTTGGGAAAAATTTGACGAAGAGCACATCCATATTGATTTAGGAAGTGACCAAACTTCATTACACAATCCTTGGGCTGGTGGCTATTATCCTGTTGACATTTCTTTTGAAGATGCCAACGAAATGATGGCTAACAACCCTGATTTATTCAAGGAAAAAGTACAAGAAACATTACGCAGACATACTGCAGCCATCAACAAACACACTGCCAAAGGAACTTATTTCTTTGATTATGGAAATGCATTCTTACTGGAAGCTTCCCGCGCTGGTGCTGATATTATGGCCGACAATCATATTGATTTTAGGTATCCAAGTTATGTTCAAGATATCATGGGTCCTATGTGTTTTGATTTTGGTTTCGGACCATTCCGTTGGGTTTGTGCTTCAGGAAAACCGGAAGATTTACAAAAAACGGATGATATTGCCTGCGCTGTTTTGGAAGAAATGGCAAAAACGGCTCCAATTGAAATTCAGCAACAAATGCAGGATAATATTCAATGGATCAAAGGAGCACAAGAAAATAAATTGGTCGTGGGCTCGCAAGCTAGAATTTTATATGCCGATGCCGAAGGCCGCATGAAAATTGCCGAAGCTTTTAATCAGGCTATTGCCAAAGGCGAAATAGGAACTGTCGTTTTAGGTCGGGATCATCACGACGTTTCCGGTACAGATTCTCCTTACAGGGAGACTTCTAATATTTATGACGGCTCTCGTTTCACGGCTGATATGGCTATTCAAAACGTGATTGGAGACAGTTTCCGTGGTGCTACCTGGGTTTCTATCCATAACGGTGGCGGCGTAGGTTGGGGCGAAGTAATTAATGGCGGATTTGGGATGGTGCTTGATGGATCGAAAGAAGCATCAAAACGCATCGAATCAATGCTTTTTTGGGATGTCAACAACGGAATTTCGAGAAGAAGCTGGGCACGAAATGAAGGAGCTCTTTTTGCGATAAAGAGAGCGATGGAAAGCCAACCGTTGTTAAAAGTGACACTCCCTAATATTGTTGCTGATAATTTGTTGGATTTTTAATAAATTGGACGTATCTTTAGTAAACATTTAACAACCAAACATTTAAAACATGAAAGCAATTAAAATCCTTGCGGTTCTCTTTCTATTTATATTGGGTTCTTGCAGCTCTATTAAAGTCAATTCTGATTACGACAAATCGGTAGATTTCAGTAAATACAAAACCTATGCATTCCATAAAAGAGGCATTGACAGGGTCGAAATATCAGGATTGGACAAGAAAAGAATTCTTAACGCAATTGAAATGGAACTAAGTAAAAAAGGGATGACCAAAAGTGAAAACCCAGATTTACTGATTAATATATTTACTAAAGAAAGAGAACGAATCGATGTAGACCAGTACAATGCTGGATGGGGTTACGGATGGGGCTACGGATGGAACCCATATCTTTGGGGAGGACGTACTTACGTTTCTACTTATGTTGAAGGAACGCTATATATTGATTTAATTGATGCCAGAAAAAAAGAACTAATTTGGGAAGGCGAAGGTGTTGGTTACTTAACAGAAAATCGTGAGCGAAAAGAAAGCCAAATTAATGAGTTTGTGGCAAAAATACTGGCACAATTCCCACCAAAATAGAAATACCAATAATTTCTTATTCTATATAAATGGCCTACCTTTGCGTAGGCCTTTTTTATACCCTATTATGACACAAAATAAAGATATTACTACACTAGAAGATATTAAATTATTGGTTGACACTTTCTATGGTAAAGTGCAAAAAGACGATTTTATCGGACCTATATTTAACGAGAAAATAGCGAATCGCTGGCCAGACCATTTGGAGAAAATGTACCGTTTTTGGCAAACAATCTTACTCGAACAGCATACCTATTCTGGAAGCCCGTTTCCTCCGCACAAACATTTACCTATTGACAAAATACATTTTGACCGCTGGATGCAGATTTTTACTACAACGGTAGATGTCTTATTTACTGGTGCAATCGCTGATGAAGCGAAGCTACGCGCCAAAAACATGGCTGAGATGTTCAACTACAAGATCAACTACTTTAGAGATGCCGACCAAAAAGGAGATCTTTTAAATTCAAAATAAAATTTAATGCGCAAATTAATAATCCTCGCTTTTTTACCGCTTGCTTTTATATCCTGTTCTAGTCTAAAGCCTACTGAAACAGCAAATGCAAATCCTTCTCTAAAATTCATCAATTCTATTGAAGTTCCTTTTAATCAAGAATTTAAAAATACGGTGGTAGGTGGACTTTCCAGTATTGATTATGATGCCAAAAACGATTTGTATTATTTCATAAGCGACGATAGAGCTATTTACAATGATGCTCGATTTTATACTGCCAAAATTAATTTAAACGCTGATACTATAAACCACATTACTTTTAGTGACGTAGTAACTTTTAAAAACCCGGCTGGTTCAAAATACAGCAATTGGGAAAAATACCCAAATAGCTCCATTGATCCAGAAGAACTGCGTTACAGCCCGAAAACAAAATCAGTGGTATGGAGCAGCGAAGGTGCTCGTGTTATTGCAAAAGACTTTTTGGTGCTGCAAAACCCAACGGTGCAAACAGCTGATTTAAACGGAAACTACTTAAATGAATACAAGCTACCGGCTAATCTCAACATGCAAAAAGAGGAAAAAGGACCGCGTAGTAATGGTGTTCTTGAAGGGATTGCATTTAACAAAAACTACAGCACACTATACACAAACGTCGAAGAGCCTCTGTATGAAGATGGTGCCGAAGCAACCACTACCAAAGGCGGTATGATTCGCTTATTTGAGTTTGATGTGAAATCCAGAAAAAACATCGCACAATACGCCTATCTTTTGGATCCTATTGCACACGAACCCAACCCTGCAGCTGGATTTGCTGTCAATGGCGTTTCTGCTATTCAATATTACAGCAAAGACCAATTGCTAGTAGTGGAACGCTCCTACTCTGTTGGAAAAAAAGCCTGTACGATAAAAGTCTATTTATGTGATTTTACGAATGCGACAAATATAAAAGACATTGCTTCATTGCAAGGGCAAGAATTTATACCAGCTTCAAAAAAATTGATTCTGAACATGGATGATTTGGGGATTTTTATTGATAATATCGAAGGAGTAACTTTTGGTCCAAAACTAGCGAATGGAAAACAATCCTTGCTTTTCGTTTCTGACAATAATTTTTCTGACAAACAAAAAACACAAGTGCTACTTTTTGAAGTGGACTAAAACAGTGTTTTTTATAAATATCAAAATCCGTAACAGTTTGTGTTGCGGATATTTTTTTTGGTTTAATTTTTAAAAAGACTTAGTTATAAAACTACGTTTACGGTTTCCCGTAAAATCACTGAATAAAAAGGAGTTACATTTGAAACAGCTGAAAAACAAAATTTAAATCATTAATTTTTTAAGGAAATAAACTATACTTTTAAGAAAATAAAAAACGAAAGAAAAATTCGTGTATACATCCACATAGGAATTGATTAGTGACGTTTTATTTCGTCTATATACAAGTTACCCAACATTAAAAAATTGACTACCTGAAATAAATGATAAATGAAATAACTATATATTTTGACTCTCCAAAAGATTTTACACCCGAGAATATAAGACCTCTTAATGGAATAGCTGGCTTATATTTTATTTTTAGTAAATCTATAGACATTAACTATCCCTTTGACGTTTCTAAACTCTTATACATAGGTATGAGTGAAAAAAAAACTAATAGTATAGGAAGTCGACTCATAGGACATTATGATGGCAAATCTAAAAATGCTGGATTATCGAATTATAGAAAAACAGAACCTTTATTTTTTACCTATATTAATTTCGAAATGTTAAGGAGTGTTTGGGGATACAAAATTGAAGATTTAGAAAGTTATTTTCTGCTTGATTTTGTAGATAAATATGGTGTTTATCCCATTTGTAACAATAAGACTAGTGCCGAGATTTTAAAAAATGAATTAATAACGAGCTTCCGAATTAATTGGGAGTATTTTAAATAAAATTCAATGAGCAGCGAAGTAAAATCAGGACAGGAAATATTAGATAACTTCTTTGAGGTAATTGAGTCTATTGAAGGTGTAGATTTCAAAATATCAAAAATGATATCAGAATTATATAAGGAAGGTACGCTTACTGAGGCTAGAATAAAAAACGAATTGCAACAACTAAGAATTCAAGAAAAAGATGAAGCTAAAGCAAATTGATATAAAAGGACTGCGTGGGATAAAGGAATCTCTTTCATTAGAATTGAATGGTAATTCGGTTGTCCTTTATGGAGATAATGGAATGGGCAAAAGCAGCATCTCTGATTCTATTGAGTGGTTTTACACAAATAAGGTAGCACACCTTTCAGGGACTGAAATTGATTTAAAAGATGCTTTAAGAAATGCTTCTTTAGAAGAAGACTTTGTGTCTGAAGTAGGATTGAAATTTCTTAAAAAAATTGACTTTGATACAGAGAAAATACTTTTTACAAAAAGAGGAAAATTAGAACAAGATTTTACTGTAAAATCAGATGAGATACGTGACTATTTAGTGAAGTCTAAGGAGGAGAATTTATTACTACGCTACAAAAGTTTAAATGACTTTGTGGATATTGCGAAAGGCGACAAACTAAAGTATTTATCAGATATAATTGGTTTTTCTGAGGTGACTAAAAAGAAAGAGGTACTTAGAAAGGCTTTTACGTCTATAAAAACAGAAATAAGAAATCAAAATTTCGAGGGACAAATTAATGGACAGAAAGCAATACTTATAGATAAGATTGGAGCAGCAGTAAGTCAGGATAAAGACTTATTTGAAATTATAAAAACGAAAATAGCTCCACTAAAAACAAAGATAGAAATTGAAAGCATCGAAGATATCGATGAGCTTTTGAAACACTTGAAATCTGCAACTAATGAAAAGCTATTAAAAGAAAATACCTTTTTAGAAAAAGTCCAAACTGGTTTAATAGGACTTCAAAGTGAAGTGATTACAATAAATACTCATTACGATATTTATTATGATGAATTCCAAAAAATTGCTGCTGATGTAGAAGGGATAATTAAAATTTATATTGGTGACCTATTAAAAACAGGAGATAAAGTAATTCAAAAATTTCATAAAGAAGAGAGTTGCCCATTATGTCTACAACCTAAAAGTAAAGATGCTTTAAGAACCGAAATTGCAGAGCGTTTAAGAAAAATTGAAGAAGCTGAAAAGAAGTTGAAAGCTTTTCAAAAAGCTCAGGAACTAATTAAAAGTATAAGTGTAGAAAGAATAAAAAGAATTGAATTGCTTTTATCTGAGCCGCTTTTTAATTTTAAAGAAAATGAACAATTAAAAAAAGAACTAGAATCTATAAAAGTAAAAGTAAAACTTATTGAGACATCAAGTTTAGTAAAACCTTCTTCTGGTGACAGAATTCAAGATTCTAAAAATACTGCTTTTAATGTTTCTGACTTCCTTTTTCTAGATGATTTAGTTTTAAGGATTAAGAAATTAAAACAGACTATAAAAAAGGATAATATAACCGAAATTTATGCAAACATATCAGCATCTAAAGATGCGTTTCTTAAAATTAAAACTTTAGAAAAAGATAAAAAGGTACTTGAGAAACAAAGTTCTTCATTATCCATCATTTATAATGAGTTTATAAAAGTTCAAAAAGAAGGTTTAGAAAATTTTATAGACACTTTCTCTTCCAAAATAAATGAATATTATCAATATATGAATCCTGATGAGCCTTTTCAGGAAATTAAGATTGTCACAATGGGAGAAGAAGACGAACTTAATGGAATAACTATTGAATATAAATACAACGGTAATTGGGTTTCACCTCCTCAAAAGTATTTTAGTGAGTCACATCTTAATTGTTTTGGGATATCATTTTTTCTTGCGTCAGTAGATGCTTTTAATGATATAAATGAATTTATAGTTTTAGATGATGTAATATCAAGTTTTGACTCTAATCATAGAAAAAGATTTGCTGAGTTATTATTTGAAAAATTCTCTAAAAGACAAATAATTTTACTGACACACGAAGAAGAATGGTTTAGAAACTTTGTTAAACCACTTGCTATGAAAAAAGGCTGGTTAGTAAATGAAATTAAATGGACAGAAGCTAAAGGAACACATTTTGTAGAATCCCAAGGAGATATTAAGTATAGAATTGAGAAAAAACTATCAGAATCTGAAGTCGATGGATTAGGAAATCCTATTAGGCAGTATTTAGAACTGTCGTTAAAAGAGATTTGCATGAATCTTGATGTTAAAGTTAGTTTTCGTTCAAATGAAATAAATGAGAAGAGAATGCCAGATGAATTAATTAATGAATTAAAGTCAAGAATTAACTCTAAAAGTAAGGCTTTAAAAATGCATTTTCCAACGATTGAAAGAGTTGCTAACTCATCAATACTAGGAAATTTACTTTCCCATCACAATCCGTTTAATCCTAAGATTGGCGATCTTAGAGCTTTTTGGGCAGATATTCAGGAAATGGAACGCATATTCTATTGTCAAAAAGAAGGTTGTAGAAAAACAGTAGTTTCGTTTAGAAATCTAGATATGGTTGCTAACGAAATACGGTGTGGTGGTTGTGGCAAGACAAAATATGATTGGAAATAAAAATATTGGGTAACAATGTATAAAATAATAAGGGTCAAGTCCCCCCGCTACCACACGAGTCCAACTGGCGCTCGTTTGTAACGAGTGCCTATTTTAATTTATAGCATCCCCGCTGCTGCACGAATCCTTTCGTGTGGTACGTGTCTCATAAAGCATAAACTCCTTTTTAACCGCAAGACTATTCAAGTGAATCAAGTTAGCCATACCGCTTGTAAAAACAACTCAATACCAGATTGATAGAAAAAAAGCACCTTAAACTCTCATAACAAACGAGAGTTTTTTTATTTGCTGAATAGTAACTTTTAAGTTACCTTTGTTTATGAAAGTACGGGAAGTAATTGCCTATAAAAATTATTTTGAAGATTTCCTGAAAGAACAACCTCAAAAAGTTCAAGATAAAATCTTTAAAATTATTGAAGCCATAGAAACTCTAGAAAGAGTTCCTGCTAATTATTTAAAACACTTAGAAAATACAAACGGACTTTATGAAGCAAGAATACAACTTGCTTCCAATATTTGGAGAGTTTTTTGCTTTTTTGATAATGGAAAGCTAGTCATTTTACTAAACGGTTTTCAGAAGAAAACACAAAAGACACCAAAAAAGGAAATTGAAAAAGCATTACGATTAATGGAAATGTACTTTAACGATAAATTGTTAGAAAATGGAAACTAAAAGCTGGAAAGAAATTAAAGATACTGTTTACGGAAATAAAGGAACTGAAAGACGCGATGAATTAGAGCGTGATTTTGAAGGTTTCAAAATTGGTTTACAACTGAAAAAAGCCAGAGAAGAAAAACATTTAACCCAAACCGAACTAGGGGAACTTGTTGACAAAAAAAGGGAATATATTTCAAGAATAGAAAACAACGGAAGTAACTTAACGCTTAAAACTTTATACGACATTGTAGAAAAAGGTCTTGGTGGTAAAGTAAAAATCGAAATTGAACTTTAATTAGTATTTGTAGTGTCAATTTTAATTCATATTACAATCGTAGTAGTGTTTACAACGCGGTTTTCATAATCGATTTTCTCCGGTTAGTGTGAGTGCTTCGCTCCTCGCAATGACCTGCTAAATCAAAATCATCTTCAATCACCAAATCTGAAATTACCCCACAACTCCTCTAGCCCCGATTGCAATGGAAAGCTTTTTGTAAAAGCCGTTTTGGTTTTTCTTGTTACCGAAGAGCGACCGCAGGAAGCTCCTGCGGGAACTTTAGAAAAACAAACGGCGCTGCAAAAACTTGCAATGAAAAGCGGGAAATGGCTCCCAGAATTCGTACTTTTACATCTTAACTACAACGTTTTCGACATGAATGCAACTATTGAAACTAATCCGTTATTAGACCGCTTGCCAAAACACTTGAAGCAATTTATTAAGCCTCAAGATTATAGCGATTACACGCCTATCAATCAAGCCGTGTGGCGATATGTGATGCGCAAAAATGTGGATTACCTATCAAAAGTGGCGCACAAGTCCTATTTAGATGGCTTGAAGAAAACGGGAATTGAAGTGGACAACATCCCAAGTATGTACGGTATGAACCGTATTCTTACTGATATTGGTTGGGCTGCAGTGGCAGTAGACGGATTTATTCCGCCTAACGCTTTTATGGAGTTTCAGGCGTATAACGTACTGGTTATCGCATCAGATATTCGTCAGCTGGAACACATTGAATACACACCCGCTCCCGACATTATTCATGAAGGTGCTGGCCATGCTCCTATTATTGCCAACCCAGAATATGCAGAATATTTGCGTCGTTTTGGAGAAATAGGCTGCAAAGCGATTTCTTCGGATAAGGATTACCAAATGTATGAAGCAATTAGACTGTTATCTATAGTCAAAGAAGCAGAAGACACGCCACAAGCAACTATTGACGCTGCGGAAAAAGCGGTCGAAGATTTGCAGAACAACATGGGCGAATTATCTGAAATGGCACAAATTAGAAATTTACACTGGTGGACTGTTGAATATGGCTTGATAGGAACTGTTGAAAACCCAAAAATATACGGTGCCGGATTGTTATCCTCGATAGGTGAAAGTGCTTATTGTATGACGGACAAGGTGACGAAAATCCCTTATGACATATCAGCCGCAAACCAGAGTTTTGATATTACTAAGCTGCAACCTCAGCTTTATGTGACGCCAACTTTTGCCTATCTAAATTTAGTTTTGGAAGAGTTTGCTAATAAAATGGCACTAAGAACTGGCGGTTTATCTGGAATAGAAAAACTGATTGACTCTACCGCTTTAGGAACTATTGAATTGAGTACTGGCTTGCAAATTTCAGGTGTTTTCACCAAAGTGATTGCACACGAAGGCAAACCTATTTATATACAAACGACTGGAAAAACAGCTTTGGCTTCTCGTGAGAAAGAATTAGTTGGCCATGGCACACTAGCTCACGCAGAAGGTTTTGGTAGTCCGATAGGGAAACTAAAAGGAATCAATCTTGCCATTGAGGACATGAGTCCGAAAGACTTAAATGCGTATAACATTACGGAAGGAAATACGGTAAAACTGGAGTTTGAAGGAAATATTACTGTGGAAGGAGAAATCGTTACAGGTTCTAGAAACCTGCAAGGAGAAATCATTCTTATCCGCATGAATAATTGTACGGTAACCCACGGTGAAACGATTTTGTTTCAACCAGAATGGGGAGTTTACGATATGGCGGTGGGTAAAAAATTAGTTTCGGCTTTTTCTGGCCCTGCTGATGTGAATAGTTTTGATTTGATTACGCATATGCCTTCTAGTACAACTATTAAAGCTAAGCATTCTGCTGAACGTGATGATCTAGAAACATTATATCAAACGGTACGCTCGATAAGAGAAACGAAAGACTTAGAAACTTCATTAGTCCCTGTTTTTAATAAACTAAAAGCAGAGCATCCTAATGACTGGTTATTGTCCGTAGAAATTGTGGAACTCTTGAAAGACAGAAATGAACCGCAATTACTGGAAGACTTGCTGGTTTATCTTGAAAATTTAAAACAAAGAAGACCTGAAGTGGCGCATTTAATCTCTGGTGGATTGGACTTGATTTTTGAGAAAGAAAACGCTTAAACTTTGTAGCCACAGATTAAAAGTGATTATTCTAAAAAAATGTAACCGCAAATTCGCAAATACTTAATTAGCGAATTTGCGGTCTTTTATTTTTGCTAAAGACAATGCTAAAAAAAAATCAACCGCAGATTCACTGATTTATTTGGATTGAAGGTATAAGAAAATTGATCACAAATTCGCAAATACTTAATTGGCGAGCTTGGGGTCTCTTATTTTTGAGAAAGACAATGCTAAAAAAAGTAACCGCAGATTCACTGATTTTGTTTGATTGAAAGTGAAAAAATTAACCCCAGATTCGCTACAATTAATTTGCGAATTTGCGGTGTTTTATTTTTGCTAAAGACAATTCTTAAAAAAAGTAACCGCAGATGCACTGATTTTGTTAGATTGAGAATACAAAAAAATTGACCGCAAATTCGCAAATGTTTATTAGAGAGCTTGCGGTATTTTATTTTTACTAAAGACAATTCTTAAAAAAAAGTAACCGCAGATTCACTGATTTTGTTAGATTGAAAGTGAAAAAATCAACCGCAGATTCGCAACAATTAATTTGCGAATTTGCGGTCTTTTATTTTTGAGAAAGACAATGCTAAAAAAAATTAACCGCAGATTCACTGATTTTGTTAGATTGAAAGTATAAAAAAATTAACCGCAAATTCGCAAATATTTAATTAGCGAATTTGCGGTGTTTTATTTTTTGAGAAAGACAATGCTTAAAAAAAGTAACCCCCGATTCACTGATTTTGTTAGATTGAAAGTATTAAAAAATTGACCAAAAATTCGTAACTATTTAATTAGCGAATTTGCAGTCTTTTATTTTTACTAAAGACAATGCTTAAAAAAAGTAACCGCAGATTCACTGATTTTGTTAGATTGAGAATACAAAAAAATTGACCGCAAATTCGCAAATGTTTATTAGAGAGCTTGCGGTATTTTATTTTTACTAAAGACAATGCTTAAAAAAAGTAACCGCAGATTCACTGATTTTGTTAGATTGAGAATACAAAAAAATTGACCGCAAATTCGCAAATGTTTATTAGAGAGCTTGCGGTATTTTATTTTTACTAAAGACAATGCTTAAAAAAAGTAACCGCAGATTCACTGATTTTGTTAGATTGAGAATACAAAAAAATTGACCGCAAATTCGCAAATGTTTATTAGAGAGCTTGCGGTATTTTATTTTTACTAAAGACAATGCTAAAAAAAATTAACCGCAGATTCACTGATTTTGTTTGATTGAAAGTGAAAAAATCAACCGCAGATTCGCAACAATTAATTTGCGAATTTGCAGTCTTTTATTTTTTGAGAAAGACAATGCTTAAAAAAAGTAAACGCAGATTCACTGATTTTGTTAGATTGAAAGTATAAAAAAATTACCCCCAGATTCGCTACAATTAATTTGCGAATTTGCGGTGTTTTATTTTTACAACGCATAGTACGGCAACTTTACCATGAATTAATTCCTGAAATTCGTGTTTGTTACTTTTTGTGTTTGTTATGTTACAGCTTTATCTGCTGATCAAAATCTTTTTCGCTTTCAATTACTTTCCCTTCGTATTTTAAGGTCCAGCCTAAAGTACTGGTGGTAATTAACAACTTCGACAATTCACTAATCAGCCTATTTTGAGCATTGGATTTCAATGTAGATTTCTCTATTTTTTTAGCCAGATTCGCTTTAACCGATTTGTTGATTTTATTGTAGTCATCTCCTGTAAAAGGATTCAATTTGCTTTGCTCTACATCAAAAAACTTAATATCTGGACTGATTTTTATTTCTTCTTTCGGAATACTGACTATGGTAATTGTTTTGTTTTTCTCATCGATATCGTATTTCATTTTATGCAAATCATACGCAACAGTCACATCAGCATTAACGACAACCAACGCCTTTTTATCAAAAGAAACGATTCCCATCAGGTATTTCTCCTTATTCTTATACGTAATCACCTCCGAAAAATGTCCTTCGGTTACCACCAATTTCCCCACATTTAGGATTTGTTGCTGGATCAAACCTGAGCTATCTATAGCCGTAGAATCATCTTCTTTTTTAAAATCACAATATTTAAACAATAGCGCAACTGTAGCAATCAATGCTATAAACACAATAAATCTCTTGAACATAATTAAAATTTCATGAATGGATATTCCTCTAGCAATTTAGTGATTTTAAGCTTGAGTTTCGCTTCAAATTTTTGATGACTTTCTGAATTTGGGGTGAAAGCTCTGTGCGATAAACTTTTTTGAACCGTCTCTACTGCATCCATGGTAGAAAAGGCTGTTTCTGCAATTGACGTTTCCTTGAAACGCTTCCAGATATAATCGATAGCGACTTGGTTGGGATGCAACATGTCTTCCGCATAGAAACGATAATCTCGGAGCTCGTCCATCATGATTTCGTAACTAGGAAAATAAGTGACATTTGATAATTGGCAATTGATAATTTGATGCAATGCAGCTATTAAATTCGATTTACTCCATTGGTTTTCTACAAAACCATCCTTGATATGACGCACCGGCGAAACCGTGAAAACAATATTGCAATTGGGATTTACGGAATGAATGAACTTCAGTGTCTTATCAATAGATTCTTGAATTTCATCAACTGAAAGTAATTCCTTATTGAATTGCTTTTGTGGCACTTTATGACAGTTAGCAACTATCGCGTCACTTTCTATATTTCGATACACCCAGGCCGTTCCATAAGTGATAATGATATGAGAAGATTGCTCTAGCTGCACTTTTGTTGATTGCGTTATTGTATTCAAGCTCGCTACTAAATCCTCTTTACTTGAATTACTAAAATCCGAATGTACATCATAACAATGCCAGCGTTCGTTATGAAAAAATGTGTCGTTTTCTGTGAAGTGCTTTCCAGAAACAGCAAAAGTGATTAGTTTCTCAATCGCCAAAGGATGAAACAAAATCCCAAACGGATTACAATTGTTTTGTAGCTTAAAATAATCTAGTTTCTCAGACATATTTACGGCAAAACAAGAGCCCAAAGACACAATGGTAGAATTGTAATCAATGAGATGATCGCTTTTAGGAATGGGTATTTGAGTTCTGAATTGCATTGTTTCTAATTTACTACAAATTTGAATAATTTTAACGAATTAAATACAGTTTAAATCTTTTTTCATTTCTCTTAAAGAAATAGCATTAAAAAAACCCTTTCCACGTCTTACAGTTTGAAAGGGTTTTATATTCTTTAAAAAATACTCTATTTACTGGTAGAAATATTGATAAGTAGCATTGAGTTTGGCCCCATTATAGTTAGCATATTCTTTATTTTCGATTGGATACCCATCTGCATTATAAGTATATTGATTACTAGTTGGATAATAACCTGGAATATTAGTTTTTAAAATATTATTTGATCGATCTAAATGTGGCTTTGAATAAATGACACTAAAATTTGGAGGTAAATCAAAGTATATAATTTTATTAAATCCTATTATATTTTTCTTGGGATTTGATTTCGAATCATACTCAAAACTCGAAAAAGAGCCTGCCATATCGATAGAACCCATTTTCAAAATATTTTTATTTATATCAAAAACAATCTTGCCGCTTGCAGAGGAAATCTCAATATTATCTCTGGAATCTATCGTAAATATTTTAAATTCTTGAGTGTTATTGTCAATTTTAGCATATGAAATTTTTAAAGTCATTTTAAATGAATCAAAATATTGTTCCCGTACCGAAGAAATTAAATTTTCATTGCTATCATAGGCAAAGTTAGTACTCATTACTAATCTTTCGGGCGCTCTAAATATATTACTAACCTTCATGTTAGTTATTAAATTCCCTGTATAGGTATAATCCACTCTATAACTATAGCCCACATCAGTCCCCATACTAAAACTATTTTGCTTCCAAGACTCACTTACTATTTTATTCCCATTATATAAAAATGTAGTTGTTACTAAAAGTTTACCATCTGGATCTGATTGAGTGATTTTGTTTACCAATCCAGAAGACGCAACTATAGGAGGAGAGTCACTCTCGGAAGAATCACTAGAACATGAAAACAGTACCATCATTAAACAGACTAATCCCAAAGCTAATTTATTCATGTTTATTTTTTAATAAATATAACTTTAAAATAAACATTTAACAATAATAATTGTACAAAAAAAACTCAACTATCTATTAAACCAGACACTTGAGTTTTTTACTATATTTTTTATCTTTATTGACCTATCTTTTATTAATAGAAGTACTCTGATTTCTTATATTCAGAATTTCCATTAACAGGCATGACAGCTTCTGAAATTTTTTCGGTAGGATAACCATCTTCATCGTATTTAAAAGTGCTCTTATAAAAATTAGCTGAGGAGATTACTTGGTCATTTTGCGAAGAACTATTTGTTATCACACTTATCAAACTATTGTTTGCAGAAATAATATCATTGTGATCCAGTAGCTTTTCGTAACCCATTATAGAATGAAACGGATTACTCTTAGCATCGTATTCAAAACTAGCAGTATAAGTTATGCTAACTCCTGAAGGAGCGTTATCAAACGTTCTCTGGTCTTTGATGAAATTGTTCTTTTCGAAATATAAAGTACCATGATAAATTTTGACTTCTTTATCCTCGGCATTTATGTCAAATCTTTCATAAGCAATCGAGTTGTCTGAATTAGCAGTATACTTTATTATGTAGTTATCTGAAGACTTCGCACTTACTAATTTTCCTCTCAGATAATTATATTCAATTGTATTAACGGTTTTGTTGGTTTTATCTAAAACTACAATTTTAGTAATGAGCCCATCCATATAGCTGAAATCAGTATGCTGCTTTACGCCATCAATACTTTTTATTTCTTCACCATTATAAGTAAAATCAGTTGTAGTAGAAGTTCCATCAGCAGAAGTTTCAACCAGCTGCTTAAGGAATTTCATATTCTCATCCTTGTCCTTA
The DNA here is from genome assembly GCF_900106645.1 of Flavobacterium degerlachei. Lineage (GTDB taxonomy): Bacteria > Bacteroidota > Bacteroidia > Flavobacteriales > Flavobacteriaceae > Flavobacterium > Flavobacterium degerlachei. The sequence goes on along the minus strand of NZ_FNMV01000005.1, from coordinate 14,450 downwards.
GAGCATGAGCAAAATACTGCCAATACTGAGCACAAAATCAAAACTATGTTTAATCTTTTTTTCATTTAAAATCGCTTATAACCGTATCACATTGAAATCTAACAACATAGATAAAATTTAAAAAAACAAATATACAAAATCTAAATCAATGATTTGTATCTTTAAAATAATTGAACGAAAAAGCACACATAAGTGCGATTTACTCGCTCTTAGATGTGCTTTATAATTATCCTTTTTTAGTTTTTTTATTATTTAATGAATTCAATCGCTTTTTCCAAAGCTTCTGTAATTCCTTCTACTTTTTTACCTCCGGCAGTTGCAAAGAACGGTTGTCCTCCACCCCCACCTTGAATAAACTTACCTAATTCACGAACTACTAATCCGGCATTAAGTTTTCTGTCAGCAACTAATTCTTTTGAGATATAACAGCTCAACATTGGTTTTCCTTCTTCGGCTGTTGCCAAAACAAGAAACAAGTTATTTCCTAAATTACCTAACTCATAAGCCAAGTCTTTAGCTCCTTCCGGATTCAAATCAACTTGTTTTGCCAGGAATTGAATTCCGTTAACTTCTTGCAATTCTTTTGCCAATTCTCCTTTCATGTTTTTAGCCTTATCTTTCAACAAAGCATCCAATTGTTTTTTCAATTTGGCATTCTCTTCTTGAAGTGAGACAACTGCTTTTAGTGAATCTTGTGGATTTTTCAATGCAGTTTTTATTTCACTCAATAACTCTTCATGAGATGCAAAAAAGCCTTTTACAGCATCTCCTGTAATTGCTTCAATACGGCGAATTCCTGCTGCAACTGCTCCTTCTGAAACAATCTTGAAGTACCAAATATCAGCAGTGTTTTTTACGTGAATTCCTCCACAAAGTTCCATACTGTCGCCAAATTTAATTGCACGAACATGATCTCCGTATTTTTCACCAAACAAAGCCATTGCTCCTTCTTCTACCGCTTGCGCAAAAGGAATATCTCTTCTTTCTATCAAAGCAATATGCTGTTGGATTCTTGCATTTACAAAATCTTCTACTTGCTGTAATTCTTCATCAGTCACTTTTGCAAAGTGAGAGAAATCAAAACGCAAGTTTTTTGGATTTACCAATGATCCTTTTTGTTCTACATGTGTTCCTAAAACTGTACGCAAAGCCAAGTGCATTAAATGCGTAGCCGAGTGATTTTTAGCAGTCGCTGCTCTTAGATTCGTATCTACTTTTGCAACAAAAACCGCATTTACATTCTCTGGCAATTGCTTTGTGAAATGTAAAATAAGATTATTTTCTTTTTTAGTATCTATAATTTGGATTGTCTCATTTGCCGAAACCAAAGTTCCCTTATCTCCTACTTGACCTCCTCCTTCTGGATAAAACGGACTATTGTCTAAAACGATCTGGTATAAAACACCGTCTTTTTTAGAATCCACTTTACGGATACGAGTAATTTTCGCTTCTGATTCCGTTTGATCGTAACCTACAAATGTTTCTACATTTCCTGGAATCAAAACGCTCCAGTCCTCAGTCGAAACTTCAGATGCAGCGCGAGAACGTGCTTTTTGTTCTTGCATTGCAACATCAAAACCTGCTTCGTCTAACTCTAAACCTCTTTCTCTTAAAATCAAAGCTGTTAAATCCTTTGGAAAACCAAAAGTATCATACAATTCAAATGCCTTAGCACCTGCAACTATATTCCCTTTAGTTTCTCCAATTACATTTTCTAACAACTGTAATCCTTGGTCTAAGGTTCTCAAGAAAGAAGCTTCTTCCTCACGAATTACATTAGTCACTAAGTTTTGTTGTGATTTGATTTCTGGAAAAAACTCTCCCATTTGGTCCGCTAAAACATCAACTAATTGATAGGTAAAAGCTTCTTTAGTATTTAAAAATGTAAAGCCGTAACGAATAGCACGACGTAAAATTCTACGAATTACATATCCTGCTCCAGTATTTGAAGGTAATTGTCCATCAGCAATAGCGAAGGCTACAGCACGAACGTGATCTACAATCACACGAATAGCAATATTTGTTTTGTTTTGCTCTTCGCTTATATCTTTTACTTCGTTTGAAGTATATTTTAATCCTGTAATTTGTTCCACTTTTTCAATAAGCGGTGTAAATACATCAGTATCGTAGTTTGAAGTCACATTTTGCATTGCCATACACAAACGCTCAAATCCCATTCCGGTATCTACGTGTTGTGCAGGTAATTTTTCTAATGAACCATCAGCTTTACGGTTGAACTCCATAAATACGTTGTTCCATATTTCAACCACTTGTGGATGATCTTCGTTTACCAAGCTTCTACCTGAAACTGCAGCTCTTTCTTCATCAGTACGTAAATCGATGTGAATTTCAGAACAAGGTCCGCATGGTCCTTGATCTCCCATTTCCCAAAAATTGTCTTTTTTGTTTCCAAGGATAATTCGATCTTCAGGTACAAATTGTTTCCAAATATCAAAAGCTTGTTGATCAAAAGGTACATTTTCAGCTTCGTTTCCTTCAAAAACAGAAACATACAAACGGTCTTTGTCTAATTTTAAAACTTCAGTCAAAAATTCCCAAGCCCAAGGCAAGGCTTCTTCTTTGAAATAATCACCAAAAGACCAGTTCCCTAGCATCTCAAACATAGTATGATGATAGGTATCAAAACCTACATCTTCTAAATCATTATGTTTTCCTGAAACACGAAGACATTTTTGGGTATCGGCAATTCTAGTACTTTTTGGTGTGGCATTCCCAAGGAAATATTCTTTAAACTGCGCCATCCCTGAGTTGTTGAACATCAAAGTAGGATCGTCTTTAAGAACTATGGGAGCCGAAGGAACAATTAAGTGTCCTTTGCTTTGAAAAAAATCTAGAAATTGTTTACGTACGTCTTTTGAGTTCATTTATGTCGTTTAATCAGTTATTTGTTAATTGTTATATCGTGGGAATCGTATAAACGAATAACCAGATCAACAAATCAACAATTTTTGCCCCAGATAGCAGTGAAAAGCTTCGAGAATTAGTAATCTATTTTTTTCTTGAGGCGGCAGAGCGACCGGAGGAAGCTCCTGCAGGTTCATTAGAAAAAAAGATTGCTAATCGAGAACTTGCAACGAATAGCTGGAATAGGCACATTATTTTATTTATTATTGAAAAAAGTGTAGAACAAATGAAACATTTATTAAATTTGTTCATCTAACACTTTATAAAGTGCAAAAATAGGGTATTTTAAAATATGGCGAAAGTAAAATATTATTACGATTCCGAAAATCTGGCGTATAGAAAAATAAAAACAAAAAAAAGGAAGAAATTTGGTATAGCGATCTTGTTTTTAGTGGCTTCCGCCTTATTTGGATTTTTGAGTTTTGTTGTTTTATTGAATACTCCTTATTTTGACACACCAAAAGATAGGCTATTGATTCGCGAAATCGAGAATTTGAAGCTGAATTACGACGTTTTGAATAAAAGAATGGATCAGGTTGACAATGTTATGCTGGCAATTGAAGACCGCGACAACAATTTATACCGCACTTATTTTAACACCTCACCAATACCGCAAGAGGAAAGAAAATCAGGTTTTGGAGATGTCAATCGATATGCAGTTTTAGAAGGTTATGACAATACGCAACTGGTTTTAAACACTACGAAAAGAGTGGACGTTCTTACAAAAGAATTAGCGATACAATCTAAATCATTGGACTATATTTTAAAATTAGCCAAGGAGAAAAACAAATTACTGGCTGCCATTCCTGCCATTCAGCCTGTCAGGAACGAAAACTTGAAACGAATGGCTTCCGGTTTTGGATATCGAACAGATCCATTTACTAAAGCACGTAAGATGCATGAGGGCATGGACTTTACAGCAAAAATAGGGACTCCCATTTTTGCAACTGGCGATGGTGTAGTAGCAGAAGCTAATAGCAATGCTTCGGGTTTTGGTAATCATGTGGTCATTAGGCATGGTTATGGATACGAAACATTATACGCACATTTGAGTAAATACAACTGCAAACCAGGACAAAGAATCAAGCGCGGAGACATAATAGGGTTTGTGGGCAGCACCGGAAGATCAGAAGGTCCGCATTTGCATTATGAGGTTCACAAAGACAAGAAAGTCGTGAATCCGCTCAATTTTTATTACGGAAATATTTCAGCAGTGGAATATGTAGCCATTTCGAAATTAGCTACCCAAGAGAATCAATCATTGGATTAATAAAAAAAAATACTCAGTGTTCGCTTTATAATAATCAGTAGTAAAAGACTGTTAGAAAAGTGTTCAGTAAAAAAATATAAAAATGCATATTGAACTTTCGAAAGATAAAAGATATTACAGCATTGGTGAAATTGCCAAAGCATTTAATGTGAATGCTTCCTTGATTCGTTTTTGGGATTCGGAATTTGATATTCTAAAACCCAAGAAAAATGCTAAGGGTAATAGGATGTTTACGCCTGAAGATGTTACCAATTTACAGCTTATCTATCATCTTGTAAAAGAAAGAGGTTTTACACTTGAAGGTGCAAAAACCCACCTGAAAGAGGGACAAAAGAAAACCCTGGATAAATTTGAAATTATTAGAAAATTAGAAACAATAAGAACACAATTAACAAATATTAAAAATCAACTTTAAAATTAAATAAACATGAAAAGATTTTTGCCTTGGATTATCGGAGCCGTTATTATTTTTGGAATTTATAGCTGGGTTAAGGGAATTAACAATACTGCTGTAACATTAAATCAAACTGTAGAGCAATCTTGGGGAGATGTACAGACAGCTTACCAAAGACGAAATGACTTAATAGGAAACTTAGTAAACACTGTAAAAGGTGCTGCTGATTTCGAAAAAAGTACTTTGACTGCAGTTATTGAAGCACGTGCAAAAGCGACGTCAACAACTATTGATCCTGCAAACATTACACCAGAACAATTAGCCGAATTTAACAAAGCACAAAGCGGCGTTTCTTCAGCATTATCAAGATTGTTAGTTTCTGTTGAAAGATATCCTGACTTAAAAGCCAATCAAAATTTCTTGAAATTACAAGATGAGTTGGCAAGCACTGAAAATCAAATCTTAACTGCTAGAACTCGTTTTAATGAAGCGGTTAAACCTTACAACACGCATATCAAAACTTTCCCAAACAGCATCTTTGCAGGTATGTTTGGATTTAAAGAAAAAGCATATTTCACTGCCGTTGAAGGCGCTGACACACCAGTTGAAGTGAAATTCTAAAACTGGCCCAAAAAGGGAATTAGTTTAGCAATAAAACAAAAATCCTAGAACCCACGGGCTTTATCGTTCGTGGGATTCAGGTAATAAAAAAAACAATACGATGTCAAAAGTAGAAGATTTTTTAACACCAGAAGAAGAGCAAGAAATTGTTGAAGCGATTCGTATAGCCGAAAAAAATACCTCTGGAGAGATTAGAGTCCACTTAGAAAAAACAACTGATTTAGATCCTTATGATCGTGCATTGGAAGTTTTTAATGAACTAAAGATGGATGAAACCCAACTTAAAAACGGTGTGTTAATCTACCTAGCGGTAGAAGACAAAACCTTTGTGATTTGTGGTGACCAAGGTATAAATGAAATTGTTGAAAATGATTTTTGGGACAGTACCAAAGACGTTATGGTCGCTCATTTTAAAAACGGAAATTTCAAACAAGGTTTGGTTGACGGTATTTTAAGAGCGGGAGAAGAACTAAAAAAACATTTTCCATGGTCCGAAGATGATACGAATGAATTATCAAACGAAATCTCAAAAGGATAATATGATTATACCCAAATTAAATAGCTCACATTTTTTCAAACTACTTATTTGTTTTTTTGTTACTCAAATAGGTTTTGCACAATATACAATACCAGAAGTTCCTAGTTTACAAACTTCCGTTTATGACTATGCTAACCTTCTAAGTGCTTCAGAAAAAAAGCAATTAGAAGAAAAACTAATCCACTATTCTGATAGTACAACTACTCAAATCGTTGTCATCACAATTGAAAGTCTACAAAACGAAGATGTTAGCCAGCTGGCAACCAAATGGGGACAAACATGGGGAATTGGAGGAACTGCAAAAGATGACAATGGAGTAATTGTTTTAGTCGCAAAGGCTGAGAGAAAAATCGCCATCAACCCTGGTTATGGATTAGAAGATCGATTAACAGCGGGAACTGGAGGAGAAATAATTAGAAACATTATTACACCTGAGTTTAAGGCCGGAAGTTATTACAATGGTCTAGACAAAGGAACCGATGCTCTTATTGAAGTTTTTGCTGGAAAATACAAAGGGGAAAGAAAAAAAGCTACTAAAGAAAAAGACTTTCCTGTTTTGCCATTCATAATAATCATAGTAATTATCGTAATCCTTATTTCTAAAAATAAAGGTAGCGGTGGTGGAAACTCAGGGAACCGTGGTGGTGGAGGCCCTAGTTTACTAGATGTTATTCTTCTGAGTAGTCTTGGACGAGGCGGAGGCGGTGGCTTCGGCGGAGGTTCATCGGGAGGTGGATTTGGCGGCGGAGGCGGCGGTTTTGGCGGAGGCTTTGGCGGTGGAGGATTCTCCGGTGGAGGCTCTAGCGGAGGCTGGTAAAAAATATTCTAGATTATCAAAATAAGGAAAAGCTGCAATTTGCAGCTTTTTTTGTGCTCTCTACTAAACGATTACAGCGAATTTTTAAAAAAAAAGAAGCTGCTTTACTAAATATCGAGTCTATAAAAAAAAATAGTAAACACATAGGAATAACTAATTTTAATATTTGATTACCAATAAGTTAACTAAATTTTAGCGATGTAAAATGTAACTTTAATAGAAAACAAAGCCATGAAAAATTATGCAATTAAACTCGTGTGGTTGACCACTTTGTATGTATTTATTTTTGCCGCTTTATGTCTATTAAATATTCCAATTCAAGTATTAACCATCTTTCTATTTATTGGCTATTTTTTAATATTGTTTATGGTTTATAAAGTTCTAACAGATAAATACAGTACTACAAAAACTTTTAAAGACTGGTATGAAGATCAGCCTATGGACACTTTGGACGAATAGAAACAGAGAATTCGTTTTACTAAAGCTATTAATGGAAGAAGGTATTCTGATGCTTTACTAGCTACTTTCTTCCTTTAATTCTTTATTGCTATTTTACAACTATCGGACTTTACTTTTTAGGACAAAACGGTGCAGCAGCTTAGGAAAAAAGCGTTTTAAATAAACACCTAAAACTTCTTTTCCGCCAATGTATGCCTCAAATTTATTGGCCTCTACAGCCTTTACTAATTTTTTAGCAAAGATTCCAACGGGCATTCCGTTTAAGGTTGCGAGATCATCTTTATTTTGCTTAGAACCATCAGCCGTAAGCGAATTAATAGCCACATTCGTCTGGATAAAACCTGGGCAAATTAGCGTCACATTGATATTGTCTTTTTGATGCTCCATACGTAACACATCAAAGAAACCGTGCAAAGCGTGTTTTGCACCACAATAGCCAGAACGATATGGTGAACCAAATTTCCCCATCAAACTACTAACGGTTACAAAATGACCTTTCTGGTTTTGGATAAAATGCGGTAACAAAGCCTTGGATAGTGCAACAGTGCCTAAATAATCGACTTCAATTAATTTTTTATCCACTTCAAAATCGGTTTCTGCAAGAAGTGAACGCTGACTGACCCCGCCATTATTTATTAGGATGTCTACTTTTCCAAAAAAAGAAATCGCAGTAGCTACATGATTTTTGGCATTATTAAAATCAGCCAAATCAAATGGTAAAATAACCACTTCTGAACTCGTACATTGAGATTTAACTCGTTCTAAGTTTTCAATGTTACGGGCCGAAAGAATGAGCTTACAGTTCCTTTGCGAAAGCTCGTAAGCCAAGGCCTTCCCTATCCCGCTTGAAGCTCCCGTTATCCAAACTACCTTGTTACTTATTGAATCCATTTTTCTTATAAATGTAAAAAAGTTTATCGAGTTATGACTAACTCAATAAACTTTCTACTGTAAGCGGGAAAATTACTTTTATTTCTGCGCCAAAAACATAACAGCAAGTACTTAAACCCTTCTATTCATTTTGGATTATACTATTTAATGAAATATCATTCTTCCTCCATTTGTCTTTTCTTTTCCTGCAAACTTCTCTAATTTATAGGTCAATGAAAACATCAGATATCGTTTTAAAACGGTGTTCTCTTCGTCCTGAATCGCTTCAGGAGTTATAGTTCTAGTAGCACTCTGATTTTGATTTAAAAGATCATATACTTTTACTTTAGCCGTTATTTTTTTATCATAAAAACTATAAGCTAAACTACTATTCCACAAATAGAAATCCTTTTTAAAACCATCAGCAATATTGGAATTATAGTTGTAGCCAAAATCATTACCGAAAACCCAGTTTTTTGGCCAATAATTAGTGGTTTGAATATTGAACTTATGAGTTACGTTAGATGCTGAACTTAGTAAATAATTGGTGTACTTGGTATCATTAAAACTCACATTGTACGATGGACTAATCGTTAACAACTCGCCATATTCATAGGAAAAACTTGCCCTTGGGCTTAAACTTAGTGTATTTGCTTCAAATAAAACATCATTTGTGAATCCTTTTGACAAACCTAAATTTGCATGCAGGCCAAGTCCGAATTTATATTTATGAGCATCCTTTTTTAAAGTTTTGTTCCAATTTAGCCCAAAAAAAGAATCATAAACTCCTGAAATGTTCTCGTAAGTGGTTCTTCTTTTTCTATTCTCATCAAAAACTGTTGAAGAAACCGCCTTATTATCATAATAATTACCCCCTAAATAAATACTGTAACCTGCACGACTGGCAAAATCATAATCTCTAAAACTAATGTATCCTCTATGACTTTTATTAGGATCTAAATCTGGATTACCTATATAGGTATTTAACGGATTTGCGAGGTTCTCCACTGGCAAAATCTGACTTGCTGACGGGAAATTTATATCGTAACCATAACTCATCCATAATGATTTTGACTTGGTAAATTTGTAACTAATTTGCGCTTCTGCAAAAGGTAAAACGTAGTTTTTGCTGAGTGCTGTTTTTGCATTAAGGTATAAAGACTCATTATCGAATTGTGTAATCGAAGTACCGGCACTAAAATTAATGTTATATTTTTTCTTATTCAGACTCAAACCAGCCTTAGGCTTAAAGGTTTTAATATCAGATGTGAAGTAATTCGTTAAACTCGCATTGCTATCAGAATAAGATTGAGAGTTTGAATTAAAGTCATAAGTATCTCTATCTTCTGTTGTGTTTTGCGACGAATAATTAGCAGTTAATCTAACTTTCAATGAATCCGTTAATGGCTCCGTGTACTCTATTTCTGCCGTATAAACATCTTTAAAATTACTGTTTTTCCTTATCTGATCCCGTATAACATCTGGATCAGAACCTTGGTAAAAAATAGTATTCGTTTTATTAATGGAGTTTAACTCCTCTTTCGTATTTTCATTCTCAAACGAAAGGCTCATATTTCTCCCTTTTTTAGTAAATGTTTTATTGAATTCAATTAAATTATTGAAATTGTTTTTTTCACTTTCTTCGAATACTTGTGATGTGTTTTCATTTAACAATTGGTCATTTTCATCTTTTGAAAACTCGAAAGATTTATTTCTATATTTAGAATCTGATTTAATAAACCTAGGAGAAACTACAATTGAGGTGGTCGAGTCGATTTTATATTCAAATTGAAAATTAAAATTATGACCATTTTTCTCCTCACTAAATTCTGAATTAGACTCGGTTGTAAAATTTCCTGTCGGCAGAAACACAGTCTGTTTTGATCTGTTTATATTTTCAGAATCAGAATTGGTAAAAAAGTAACTACCACTTGGCTCCATACCTTTAAACCATTTATCTGAGTAATTCAAACCTACCATATTCGACCTTGTAATTCCTTTGCCTCCACCAAATCGCATACTTCCAATTCCGAACGAACCGTTATCAGAATAATAAAACGAATTATTTCGTCCTCCTTTCATATTATCAAAAATTTCATCCATGGAGAAACCGGTTGAATTAATATTATTAGAAGAAGCCAAGACACTTATTTTCCTTTTGTTTTTAAAATAATTAACTAATGCACTGCTTTCATAACGGCTACTTGTGCCGCCACCAGCCATAAATTTACCAAAAAAACCTTTGTTTTTATCTTCATCAATGGTCAGGTTAATACTTGCATTATTAGAGCTAGCAACCTGATTTGTCAACTCTTCTTTTTTGGTTTTAGTATCGGTGATTTGAACCTTATTGATAATGTCAGAAGGTAAACTTTGAAGTGCAATTTTCCCGTCTTTGTCAAAAAATGGTTTCCCGTTTACCAGTACCTGATTTACTTCTTTTCCATTAACGGTGATTTTCCCATCGGTATCAATTTCGACTCCTGGTAATTGCTTCAACAAGGTTTCTACATTTGCGTCTGGACGCACTTTAAATGAAGAGGCGTTAAACTCTAATGTGTCTTGCTTAATTCGGATGGGTGGTGCTTCGCTTTTTATTATGACTTCGCCTAAAGCGAATGCATTTTCAACCAATTTCAAAGTGCCAAAATCTTTTTCTTTAAGAAGTTCTTTAAACTCTTGCTTATAAACTTTGTAACCTATATAGGATATTTTTAAGAAAAATGGCTTTGTGATTGGTTTAGTAGAGAAAACAAATAAACCGTTTTTATCTGAAATCGTATAGTCAATTACGGTTGAATCTTGGACAGATGACAGATATACTGTTACGGATTCTAAAGGAATCTGCGTATTTGAATCAGTGATTTTGCCAGATAACTTAATACTTGTTTGAGCAAATGAAGTACAACAAACAATTAGTAGTATTAGTAGGTAGAATTTTCGCATAAAAAAATTAGCTGTTATAGATTGAACAATAACAGCTAATTAAGGCATTTTAAATAACAAAAAATTATATTTTACAATAATTTTAACAATCTATTTCTCTCTAATATAAATATCGATTGGTACTCCAGAAAAGTCCCAGTTGTCTCTAATTTTATTTTCAAGGTAACGTTTGTAAGGTTCTTTAACATATTGTGGCATATTAGCAAAAAACACAAACTGTGGTGTTTTCGTTGGCAATTGCATGCAATATTTAATTTTTACATATTTCCCTTTAGTTGCAGGTGGTGGGTACGCCTCAATCACTTTCAACATGTATTCGTTGAATTTTGAAGTAGCGATACGTTGCTGTCTGCTTTCATACACTTTTACTGTAGCTTCAAGCGCTTTCAATAAACGTTGTTTTGTTAAAGCAGATACAAAAAGAATTGGCACATCAGTAAATGGCATTAATTCTTCTCTTATTTTTTCTTCGTAGTCTCTTGTTGACATGGTTTCTTTTTCGACCAAATCCCATTTGTTAACAAGAATCACAACACCTTTTCTATTTTTTTCGGCTAACCAAAAAATACTTTGATCCTGACCTTCAAATCCACGAGTGGCATCGATAATCAAGATACAAATATCAGAATGCTCAATAGCACGTACAGAACGCATTACTGAATAAAATTCTAAATCTTCTTTCACTTTCGCTTTACGACGAATTCCCGCAGTATCTACTAAGTTAAATTCGAAACCAAAACGGTCAAATTTAGTATCAATAGAATCTCTGGTAGTTCCTGCAATATCTGTAACAATATAACGGTCTTTACCAATCAATGCGTTTATAAAACTAGATTTTCCTGCATTTGGACGTCCTACAACTGCAAAACGTGGCAAGTCAGAAACTTCCTCTACTACTGGTTTTTCTGGAAAAGCTTTAATTAAAGCATCTAACAAATCTCCAGTTCCACTTCCTGAAATACTTGCAAAAGTGTAATATTCACCTAATCCTAGGTTATAAAACTCAATCGCGTCTTTCTCACGCATAGCGTTATCTACCTTATTTACAGCAAGTAAAACAGGCTTAGTTACTTTACGCAATAGTCTAGCAACAGCATCATCCATTGGAGTAATACCTTCCTCAACATCAACTACAAATATGATAACATCTGCTTCATCAATAGCTAGTTCTACTTGTTTACGGATTTCGCCTTCAAAAACGTCATCCGATCCGCGAACGTATCCACCGGTATCAATTACAGAAAATTCCTTTCCATTCCACTCACTTTTTCCGTAGTTTCTATCACGGGTAACACCCGAAACGGAATCTACAATCGCTTCTCTTCTTTGTATCAGCCTATTAAAAAGGGTTGATTTCCCTACATTAGGTCTTCCTACTATCGCAACAATATTGTTCATAATATAAATTCAAATATTTTGCAAAGGTAGTGTAAAAAGCGTGAATATCAATTATTTTACTATATTAGCTTAGACCTTACCCTTAATAGACTAAAACTTTCTGCATGGATCCTGAAAATGAGATTACACTTCGTTTGCGTTTTAACCTAGAAATTCAGGAAAATAGCGCTTCCTTACTTTCTAAATTCGAAAAATATTCCAATATCAAATCGGAGAATTTTACCATAAAAACTAGTGACAATCACATTTGGCTTGATATTGTTCCATCAAAAAGAAAATACTGGACTCCTCATTTGCATTTGGAACTCGAACCCAAAAGTGATTCAGAAACTCATATCAGAGGTCTGTTTGGGCCAGACCCTACTCTTTGGACATTTTTCATGTTTCTTCATTTTATAATTGCCGCCTTGTTTTTTGTTTTTGGAGCAATGGCCTATTCTGACTATATCTTAAAGAATTCACTAACACTAGACGTCTCAATAATGGTACTGATGACCGTTTTTTGGTTTTCATTATATTACTTAGCTATGACTATCAGGAAAAAAGGAAGCCAGCAGATGAAGGAACTCGACACCTATTTTAATACAATTATAAATTCCGCAAATAACGAGAATTGAATTTAAGATAAAAGTCCCCATACAATCTAAAAGAATTGCATGGGGACTTTCTAATTATAATCTCAAAAGAGATTCTTTATCTATACAAACCTATTGGTTGTATCCAAATCGTTTTAACATATTCACGTTACTTCTCCAGTTTTTATTCACCTTCACGTACAACTCAATATGTATTTGTTTACCAAAGAACTTCTCTAAATCAGCACGAGAATCCATCCCCACTTTCTTTAGCGCAGCTCCTTTGTGACCAATAATAATTCCTTTTTGAGTTTCACGCTCCACCATAATCAAAGAACGAATTCTAATGATGTTTTCATCTTCAAAAAACTCTTCCGTAACGATTTCCACTGCATAAGGAATTTCTTTACTGTAATTCAACAAGATTTTCTCACGAATTGTCTCGTTAACAAAGAAACGTTCTGGTTTGTCAGTTAACTGGTCTTTTGGATAATAAGCTGGTGATTCCGGCAAAAGAGAAATTATTCTCTGAAAAACTTCTGGAACATTAAAATTCTGCAAAGCAGATATTGGGAAAATTTCAGCATTAGGAACTTTTTCAGCCCAGAATGCTACTTGCTCTTCCAATTTGTCTTGGTTAGACATATCTATTTTATTCAATAATAATAGTACTGGAATTTTAGCATGTATGATTTTATTGAAAAAAGCTTCGTCTTTCAAATCTTGCTCTCCTATCTCGACCATGTAGATCAAAATATCAGCATCTTCAAAAGCAGACTTAACGAAGTTCATCATCGACGCTTGCATTTCGTATGCTGGCTTAATGATACCTGGTGTATCAGATAAAATCATTTGAAAATCTTCCCCATTTACAATCCCAAGGATTCTATGGCGTGTTGTTTGTGCTTTGGATGTAATGATAGACAACCTTTCCCCTACAAAAGCATTCATTAATGTTGACTTCCCAACGTTTGGGTTCCCTATGATATTTACAAAACCGGCTTTATGTGACATGTATTATAGTATTTAATCTGCAAAGGTAGTTATATCAACTCAATAGATGAAATAAAACATTTTTTTTAAATTTTAGTTGCAAATGCCAAAATTCGTTGTACCTTTGCACCCGAAACAACGCGGGATAGAGCAGTAGGCAGCTCGTCGGGCTCATAACCCGAAGGTCACTGGTTCGAGTCCAGTTCCCGCTACTAAGTTAATTTTATTGAGATTACAAACGCACATCGCGGGATAGAGCAGTAGGCAGCTCGTCGGGCTCATAACCCGAAGGTCACTGGTTCGAGTCCAGTTCCCGCTACTAAGAAAGCTTCATAGAAATATGAGGCTTTTTTCTATTTAAAGTAATTCTTATGGATGAATTTGTTGTTTACATTTTATATTCCGAAAAATACAGCGAGAATTATAGGATCAAGCGCAAAAGTTGGGGATTATCCATAAAGGTTAGATAATCTAAATAGAAAAAAGTCAATATTGCGAACTCCTCTAAACTGACTTCTAAATGCTTTAATCTTTGCATTGAATGACTCAGCTGAAGCATTTGTACTTCGATTGTCAAAATAGTTTAGTATTGAATTATAATTGACGGTTATGGTATTGAGAACGATATTAAAGTTTTTAAAACC
>NZ_FNMV01000017.1 GCF_900106645.1 Flavobacterium degerlachei | reverse complement strand
AGTTTAGAGGCGTTAGAAATGTGGAATTCTTTCTTTTTAGACTAACTAATATTTATGCGTGATTTTTATCGCTCCACAGGTTTTGGACATGATCCCATTTAGGGTTGGCAGAGCGTCGGTTACAGCTAATGAGAAAAAGATATAGTTGGTGTTACCAGCAAAATTTTTCTCGTAAATCATATATGTCTTTGTTGATTTATAGTCTCCTATAGAATCAGAAATATTTTCGCTATATTCACATGGTTTTTGTGCAAATGCATTAAAGCTTAAGAAGATTAAAGTGATGGTAATTAGGTGTTTCATTTTTATTTTATTTTGGTGCAAATTAATACTATTTTATTATTATTTGTATCAGTTGTAAAGAAACAATACGTATCTCCTCCTTCTTTAATTTTCCATTTTTTGCGGATATTTTCAACCGTATCTTGGAAATTACGGGTTGTGATGTTCGCCTTTTTATTTTGTAAGTAAGTTTTCATTTCAGTTTTGTTGTAGGGAATACAATTTTCAACTTCAAACACTCTTCCTGGGAATGGAACTAGGCTTGCTGATGTGTAAATGTGCGAATGTTTGTGTAGCTTGTCTAAGTTGTAAAACAAACCCACTTGATCAAAACCTCCTGACTTCATTATGGCACTATTGGGTTCATACACATATTTTTGTGGCAGACCATAAGTTGGTGGTTTAGTTTCTTCATTTAATATAAAATCAAAAGACTCTGTTTTTTCTTTAAGGATATTTACAGTTTTAATCTGGACTTTTCCAGTATAGTTGGAATGCAATTCCCATAAAAGCTCTTTCACTTCATTTTCCAAAGCTATAATATGAATTTTTTTCACATGCTTGAGCTCTGATAATCCAGCAGAAATATCGAGAAGAGGCGCTGTTTTTATTAGTATGGCATTTGTATTCTCAAAATAGTAGTCGAGATTTTCGGGAACATTAGGTAAACAGTCCTTAAGTAGGAATACTTTTCCTTTAGCATCATTCCTTCTGGAAGGGTCAATATAGATCCAATCCCATTTTTGATTTAATGTTTCTAAAGTTGATGTGCTATCTCCGGGGTAGCATGTGATGTTCTTAGCCTCTAATTGTTCAAAATTATGTTTGACTATATTTGAAAGCTCTAAATTGATTTCACAATGGGCGACAGTTTTTACTTTTTTCGAAAAATAATAATCATCTACACCAAAACCACCCGTTAAATCGATTAGCGACTCTCCTGCGATGATAGAAGCTTTATGCAAAGCGGTTTTTTCCGAGGAGGTTTGCTCTATCGAAATTTTACTGGGATAAATGATGTTTTTAGTGTCGAACCAAATGGGTAACTTATCCTTAGCTTTTGCTTTAGCTTCAATTTGGTTCAAAATCGAAATCCATTCCACATCTGGAAAAGGGTTTTTTTGAAGCGCTAAAGTTGAAATTCGTTTATCGATATTTGCTTTAATAAACGATTGAATTTCGGGATTTAGAATCGTTAAATCCAAGATTATAAATTTTTTGTTAATAGTCGGATTACGGTATTCTCGGGAAAGAATTCTTTACCTATTACTTTTATAATTGTATAAAAAGGAACGGCAATGATCATTCCTAAAATGCCAAAAAGATAACCTGCGATCAAAATAACGAGGAATATTTCTAAAGGATGTGAGCTAACACTTTTGGAAAAAATTATCGGTTGTGACAAGTTGTTGTCGATTACTTGAACAAGCCAGAATCCTATTAAAACATAGATGGTAGTTGGTAAAATTTCTGATTGAAAGTCACTACCTAAATTACTCATCATTGTTAAAATGGCGGCTAACACGGATGCAATTAACGGACCAATGTATGGAATTATGTTTAGTACCGCACATAAAAAGGCAATGATTAAGAAATTAGGAACACCAAAAATTAATAAAACAATTAGATATAAAATAAATACAATAAACAATTGCAGTAGTAATCCGATGAAATAACGCGATAGTAAGTTGTTAATTTTGTCTAGAGAATTCAAAATTTTATCCTCATGCGTGTCTGGGATTAACTTTCTAGCCCCTTTCATAAATACTACACGGTCTTTTAAAAAGAAAAAAGTTATAAATAGTACAGCACCTAAACCTATTCCAAAACTACTGATTGTCGCTACGATTGCGTTTAGAAAATTGGGAACTACATTAAAATTTATTTTTGAAGTTATATTAGCTTCTTTCAACATTTCGGAGGAGTCAATATGATAGCTCTCCAGAAATAATGCAAACTGATTCATTAACTGCACTATACTTTTTTCAATTTCAGCGGTATTGAGAAGTGATAAATTTTGACCTTGTGATAAAATCAAAGGGATAAACATCATGATAAAGCCTAGGATAATCAATAGGAATAATATCACCGTTGCAATAGTTGCAAAAAGATGATTGAACTTGAAGCGCTTTTTAAAAAAGTGTAAAACAGGAAGTCCAATCAAGGTTAGAATCAGGGAAACAGCCAAATAAATCAGTACAGACTGAATCTGATAGAAAAAGTATAAAATTAAACTACAAAGTACGACTGTTAGTAAGGCGCGAAGAATCCCATTGGAAATGGTTTTTGATGTAATCATGGTGTAATTTATATTTGCGCATAAAGATAAAAAAACTAGCTAATATGCAATGAATTTTCTTTTCTATTGTTCAAGGTTTTTATCCGCTACAACTATCTCCATCTGCCATAGACAAATAGTATAGTCACGTTTGATGTTCAACCTTTGTGAACATTTGCAAGGCGCTGCTGTCAGGATCTTTTAAATATTTTAATGACAAAAGATTATGACTATTACATTAGTCTTTTCGTGAATTTGTGAGACTCAGTTAAAAGTCATTTATAATAAATATTAAAAAAAAACTCGCTACTAAGTAGCGAGTTTGTAATATCAATAGTATTGAAATTTAAATTCCAAAACCTGATCTAGCTCCACCAGAAACAAATAAAGCTGACATTCTTGATTTTTGACCGTTTGTAAACATATACATACCTCTGTCGTCTGTATAATCCATATAGTTCATTGTCATTTCATTATGAGCAGGAAGACAAGTACTTACGTAAGGATAAGTTGGAACTCCAAAGTTTGATGTTTTGTGAACTGGAGTATCAGATACTAAATCATTTCCACAAGAGGCATCACCCCAAATGTGTCTTAGGTTCATCCAGTGACCTACTTCATGACTTCCTGTTCTTCCTAAGTTGTAAGGGTAGCTTGCTGCGCCAGATACTCCAAAATAATTTGAATCAATTACAACTCCATCAGTTGAACTAGAGCCTCCAGGAAATTGGGCATAACCCAAGATTCCACCACCAATTGTACAAGCCCACATGTTAAGTGTTGTTTCAGGTGATGTAGGATCAATTCCACCTCTTTTTGAATTTTTCATTACGTCTCTAGTTCCCCAAGAGGTTTTGTTAGTAGATTTTCTAATAACTTGTACCAATTCAAAAGTGATTCCTACATTAGCCGCTACTCCAGCAAACTCAGAAGGAACGCTGTTAAAGTCAGGGTTTGTAGCATTATAATCTTGATTTAAAACATCTATTTGAGATTGAATTTGGGCATCTGAGATATTCTCTGCGGCAGTTCTATACAATACATTAACTACTACTGGAATGACTATTTTGCCATTCACTAAACGATTGGTTAACATCGATTTTTGAGTAAAGGCTTCGATTTGGTTCATTTTCAAAGCTAAAGTCGGGTCGGCTTTTAATTGTGCATCTAACACATCTTGAGAAGCACAACCACGTTTTGTAACTGCCGAAGCTGATAAATCTGTAGAGTCCGTCTGGTCATTTTGGCAAGAAAACAACATCATTAATGCCATTGCGGATAATAGTAATTTTTTCATAATAGGTTTTGGTATTTGTTAATAAAATTTTGTTTTGGTTAATAATGACGCAATTTTATAACAAAAATGATTAATAAAAAAAATATTTATTAGTAATATTTTAACAAGAAAATAGAAAGTCTTATTTGACGGGCTGTTACAGTGGTAGCGGAAAAATAATATTTATATATTTATAAGAAATAACTTATATATAAAAATAATTATACAAATAAAATGCAGTTTAACGATTAAATAACACACTTTAACCGATAAATTTATTTTTAAAAAATAGTGATTTATTTTTTTTAGAGAATTTCAGCTAGTAAAATGATCTATATATATCAGATTGTCAATTTCATTTAGGGAGGAAACTCTCCTTCGGGAGTTCATCATTTGCTTTTTAATTAAAGCAGATAAAATTTAGCGAAAGATGTATAATGAAATTGTATTTCATTTTAATAAATACAGTAAGGATTATTGCATTATATAACATAGTGTAAGACTATCTTGTAAAAATAAAATTTATGGTAAAAGGAGTTGTGTCACTGCTTGAAAATGGAAAGCAATGTTATTTAATTATTAAAAATATAATTGATGATGTTAGCTCCCATTTTTAGTGCTTTTTGATGCACAGTAGTTGGGTCATTATGTACTTCTTGATCTTCCCATCCATCGCCTAAATCGCTTTGGAATGTATAAAGTAATACCAGTCTATTGTCTGAAAAAATCCCAAATGCTTGTGGGCGTTTTCCATCATGTTCATGGATTTTGGGCAATCCGTTAGCGAAAAGAAATGGTTTTTGAAAGATGGGGTGATTTGCAGGTATTTCTACCAATGCGTTATTGGGGAATATTTTCTTTATTTCCTTTCTAATATATTGGTCCATTCCGTAATTGTCATCAATGTGGAGGAAACCGCCTGAAAGTAAGTATTTGTTAAGGTTAGTTACCTCTGAATCGCTGAAAACGACATTTCCATGGCCGGTCATATGAAGGAAAGGATAGGAAAATAGATTTGGACTTCCTGGTTCAACGGTAGCGGGTTTGCTGTTTATTCGAGTATTTATGTTGGCATTGCAATATTTGACCAAATTGGGAAGCGATGTAGGGTTGGCATACCAATCCCCACCGCCACCATATTTTACCAATGCGATTTCTTGAGAAAATGAAGCAATAGAAATTAACAGTAAAACTGAATATATTCTTTTCATAATTCCTTTTAAATAAGGTTACTCTTCATTAAAGAAAACAACGCTGTGACAGGCTACAATTGCTGCCGTTTCTGTTCTCAGTCTGGTATTTCCTAGTGATACCGGAACGTATTTTTTTTCTAATGCCAATGCGATTTCTTTCTCTGAAAAATCACCTTCTGGACCTATAAGTAGGGTAACACTTTCATTAGGTTTTAAAACTGATTTCAGTGTTTTCTTATCTGTTTCTTCGCAATGTGCAATCAATTGTAAGCCTTCATTTTTATGTTTCAAAAACTCTTTAAATGTAATGGCTTCGTTCAATTTTGGAAGATATAATTCATTAGCCTGCTTCATGGCAGTCAAAATTATTTTATCAAAGCGGTCATTCTTGATTACTTTTCGTTCAGAGCGGTCACAAATAATAGGGGTAATTTCACTAATACCAATCTCGGTTGCTTTTTCCAGAAACCATTCGTAACGGTCATTCATTTTTGTTGGGGCAACTGCAAGATGTAAATGAAATTTCGGGGCTGGTTTTTTTTCGAAAGAAAGTACCTTAACTGTGCATTTACTATCAGAAGCCAAAGTGATTTCAGTTTCAAATAAATAACCTGATCCATTGGTTACAAATAAAATATCACTGTCTTTTTTGCGTAATACTTTTATTATATGTTTGCTTTCCTCTTTATCAAAAGAAAAGTTTTCAGTAGTTTCATCAATATTAGGATTGTAAAATAATTGCATAGTTTAGAATTGAATTCGTGCTTTTGAAACGACTGCTGAAGTTTCGAATTTTTGTGATAAAAACTTTTGATAACCTACAATTCCAATCATTGCAGCATTATCGGTTGTGTATTCGAATTTTGGAATAAAAGTCTTCCAACCGTATTTTTGTTCGGCTTCTTTAATGGTTTTCCTAATGCCAGAATTAGCAGAAACACCTCCGCCAATAGCAATTTGCTTTATACCTGTTTCTTTTACGGCTAATTTTAATTTGTCCATCAATATTTCAACTATTGTATATTGTATAGAAGCGCAAATATCATTTAGATTTTCCTCAATAAAATTGGGGTTCTCCAGTTTTTTCTTCTGAACAAAATACAAGATTGCCGTTTTAAGTCCTGAAAAACTGAAATTCAATCCAGGTACTTTCGGTTTTGTAAAGGCAAAGGCTTTTGGGTTTCCCAATTGTGCGTACTTGTCAACTAGAGGACCACCAGGATAGGGTAGTCCAAGGATTTTTGCGCTTTTATCAAAAGCTTCACCTACCGCATCATCCGTTGTTTCTCCAATAATGGTCAAATCAAAAAAGTCGTCCACTTTTACAATCTGCGTATGTCCTCCACTTATAGTCAAGGCCAAAAAGGGGAAACTCGGTTTTTCATATCCTTCTTCACCAATAAAATGGGCTAATATATGGGCATGCATATGATTGACAGCAATAAGTGGAATATCTAAGGCTGAAGCCATTGATTTTGCAAAAGAACTCCCTACAAGGAGTGATCCCATCAAACCGGGACCCTGAGTAAATGCTATTGCGGACAACTGTTCTTTTTTAATATTGGCATTGCGAAGTGCAGCGTCAATTACCGGAACAATATTTTGTTGGTGTGCACGAGAAGCTAATTCAGGTACAACGCCTCCATATTGGGTGTGAATTAATTGATTTGCAACAACATTCGACAGTACTTTATCGTTATGTAAAACGGCTGCTGCCGTGTCATCACAGGAACTTTCGATTGCTAAAATAAAAACCTCGGAATTTTGCATAAAAGGGCACAAATTTTGAATTATATTTGACACGCCGTTATTATTTTTTTAATTTTACGGCGCAGCCAAAATTAAAGAATTTTTATTAAAGGTGCCGCTCTTTCCTTGGGCAAAATGAATAATTAAAAAATTATAACAACATACTAGGTATCAAAAAATTCATTAAAATACTTTTTCGCTTTATTCTCGGCCTTATCGTGCTATTATTGGCAGTTGGTATTGCTCTTTCGTTGCCCTTTGTTCAGACTAAAATAGCCATATATTTTACTAACAGCATAAATAAAGACTATGGTACCCATATAGGTATTGAAGGAGTTAGAGTTTCGGTTTTTGGGGGAGTAAAATTTAAGAATGTCTTGATTTTAGATCATCATAATGATACCTTAATTTATTCTAAAATTATTAATACCAATATATTAGAAGGGAAAAAAATATTGGATGGTGATTTAATATTTGGAAACATTCGTTTAGACGGCTTGCTGTTTAATTTGAAAACGTATAAAAACGAAAAGGAAACTAATATTGATAAATTTATAAATGCTTTCAATACCGGGAAACCATCGGGTAAGCATTTTTTACTAAAGGCAAATAGAGCCTATATTTCAGATGGGCACTTTATCCTAACTGATGAGAACAAAGCAAATCCCAAAGATGTTGATTTTACCAGACTTAATGCCAGTATTAGTGATTTTCTATTGTATGGCCCTGCTGTAAAAACTACAATTAATAGAATGTCTTTTCAGGACCACCATGGTTTGTATGTTGTTAATTTGAGTTCTAAGTTTAGTTATACTAAAAAAAGTATAAAGCTTGAAGCACTTGACTTATCGACCAAAGAGTCAAAATTGAAAGGGGATATCTTTTTGAATTACAAGATCGAGGATTTTTCAAACTTTACTGATAAGGTCAAGTTTGATGTGAATATTAACTCTTCGAAATTGGCTACCAATGACATTAGACATTTTTATAATGAATTGGGGAAAAATCAATACTTTACAATTAATGCTAGTATTAAAGGGACCTTAAATAATTTAAATGTTACAAAATTAAAGCTTGTTGATTCCAATAAATCTCAAATAGTAGGAAATGTAAATTTCAAAAATCTCTTTGGAAATAAAGAGCAAAGGTTTTTTATGGATGGGAATTTTGATAAAATTTCAAGCAGTTATGAAAAATTGGTACGTTTACTTCCAAATGTTTTGGGCAAAAAATTGCCTAAAGAGGTGAAAAAAATAGGGAATTTCACTTTGATTGGTAATTCTCAGTTAAGTGCCACTAGCCTTGATGCTGATTTTTCAATGCTTACCGATCTAGGAAAAGTGCAGTCTCAATTAGAGATGAATCGTATTGACTTTATTGATAAAGCATCTTATGTAGGTAAGATTGTGTTGGATGATTTTGATATAGGAACATTATTGGAACGAAAAGACCTTGGGAAAATAACAATGAACATTGATGTTGATGGAGTAGGGTTTACTGAAAAATATCTGAATACCGCAATAAAAGGGGATGTTAGCAAAATAGATTTCAAAGATTATACCTATAATAATATAGTTTTAAACGGAAACTTTAAAGCTCCAAATTATAAGGGGCAAATTTCTGTAAATGACCCAAATCTTACGATGAATTTTGACGGTTTATTGGACTTAAGTAATAAGGACAATAAATATGATTTTCATATTAATGTTGAAAATGCTGATTTGCATAGGTTAAAATTAGTAAAAGATTCTGTTTCCGTTTTTAAAGGTGATGTTGTTGTTCAAGTAAGCGGTAATACAATTGAAAATTTGGAAGGAAATATTTATATAAAAGAAACGTCGTATCAGAATGAAAAGGATACTTATAGTTTTGATGATTTTAATATAAATTCCAGTTTTGATCAAGATCGAGTGCGTACGATTACAGTGAATTCTCCTGATATTGTTCAAGGTGAAATTGTGGGTAAGTTTCAATTCGACCAATTAGGTAATTTAGTCAAGAATTCGTTGGGAAGCTTGTATACAAATTTCAAACCTGACAAGGTGAATAAGGGACAGTTTTTGAAGTTTAACTTCACTATTTATAATAAAATCATTGAAATATTCTATCCTGAAATTTCCATTGGTTCAAATACCGTTGTTAAAGGGAATATAAAGTCAGATATTCAGGAGTTTAAGCTCAACTTTAATTCTCCTCAAATTGTAGCTTCAAAAAATATTTTTGACAATATCAGAGTGGCAATAGATAATAAAAACCCTCTTTATAATGCTTACATTGAACTAGATAGTATTAAAACGAAATACTATAAAGTTCGTGACTTTAGTTTGATTAACGTAACAATGAAAGACACCCTGTTCTTTAGATCAGAATTTAAAGGAGGATCGCAAGGAGAGGATTATTTTAACTTGAATCTTTATCATACAATAAATAAGAATAATGAAAATGTGGTAGGGATAAATAAATCTGAGATGAAATTTAAAGATTATCTCTGGTTTTTGAATGAAGATGAAACTCCAAACAATCAGATTGTTTTTGATAAGGCTTTTAAAAATTTCAATATTGACGACATTATACTTTCTCATGAAGATCAGGCTATATCGCTCAAGGGTACTATAAAAGATAACATAAATAAAGATTTGAAATTAAGCTTTAAGGATGTTGATTTGTTTAAAATTACTCCAGCAAGCAGCAAGTTCGTTTTTAATGGGAATATAAATGGAGCTGTAAATTTCAAACAAAATGATGAGATTTATAAACCTACCGCATCATTAGTTATAGATCATTTAAATATTAATGAAACTGATCTGGGTATTCTTAAATTTGATATCGAAGGAGATCAGAATTTGGAGAAATTTACCATAAATTCTTTCTTGGAAAATGAAAATTTAGAATCTTTTAATGCCTATGGAAATTTCAAAATTGTAAATAAGGAAACGGTTCTTGATATGAATTTAAAACTGGCTAAATTTAATTTGGGAGTATTAGGTTCATTAGGAGGAGATGTAATATCCAAAATTAGGGGATTGGTTACAGGGAATGCTACTATCAGGGGTAATGTTGATAAACCAGATATTAATGGCCGACTTTTTCTAGATGATGCTGGTTTGACCATTCCTTATCTCAATGTCGATTATGAATTAAACGAAAGATCAGTAATTGATCTTGCTGAACAACGGTTTTTGTTTAGAAACAATACTCTGACCGATTCAAAATTTGGTACAAAGGGTGTGCTGAATGGAGTTGTTGAACATAATAATTTTGGGGATTGGAAATTAGATTTATCTATTGATTCCAGAAGGTTGTTGGTACTTGACACAAAAGATAGTGAAGATGCCGCATATTATGGAACTGCGTTTATTGACGGAAGTGCAACTATTAAAGGGCCAACGAATGGCTTGTTTATTAAGGTTGAGGCAAAATCTGAAAAAGGTACTGAAGTCAAAATTCCGATTAACTCCGCCGAAAGTGTCAGCGAAAATGCCTTCGTTCATTTTTTGACCGAAAAAGAAAAGTATAATATAAAAATGGGAATTGTTGAGGATAGTCGACGATATAAAGGGCTTGGACTAGAGTTTGATCTTGATATAACTCCAGATGCAGAGATTGAAGTAATTTTAGACAGAAATTCAGGACATGGAATGAAAGGGAAGGGTTTCGGTTCGTTACTTTTCAAGATCAATACATTGGGTAAATTTAATATGTGGGGTGATTTCCAGGCATATGAAGGAAGTTATAACTTCAAGTACGGAGGACTTATAGACAAGAAGTTTGATGTTAAAAAAGGAGGTTCTATTATTTGGGAAGGAAATCCTATGAAAGCCCAATTGAATTTAGAAGCGGTATATAAAACGATTGCAAACCCAGCTGTTTTATTAGAAAATTCATCGTTTAATAGGAAAGTGCCAGTGGAAGTAATTATTGGTATACGTGGTGATTTAGCTAGTCCGGAGCCTGATTTTAATATCGAATTCCCTACGGTTAGTAATGTTCTAAAATCAGAGATTCAGTATAAACTTAATGATAAGGATGTACGACAAACACAAGCGTTATATTTATTATCCTCAGGTGGTTTTTTAAGTTCTGAAGGAGTCAATCAGTCTGACTTTTCAGGAAGTTTGTTTGAAACAGCATCCAGTTTATTGGGAGGAATTATTCAATCAGATAATGAAAAATTTAAAGTAGGACTTAATTATATTTCTGCAGATAGAAGAATCGGCCAGGAAACGGACGGTCGTGTTGTAGCTACCATCTCGTCAAAAATCAATGAAAGAATAACAATAAATGGAAAAGTTGGGGTTCCATTTGGAGGTATAAATGAATCTGCAATTGTAGGGGATTTAGAAATTCAATATAGGGTAAATGAGGATGGAACGTTAAACTTACGCCTGTTTAATAGAGAAAATGATATAAATTATATTGGGCAAGGTATTGGGTATACACAGGGAATTGGTGTTTCATATGAGGTCGATTTTGATACTTTCAAGGAATTGGTCAATAAAATATTCAAAAATCACACATTAGGTAGTGAAAAAGCAGCTGTTGATCAATTTCAGGATTCAAATTTAGCGCCAGAATATATAAATTTTTCTAAGCCTAAGGCACCGCAATCTGAAAAACCCAAGAAAAATCAGGAAGCAATAATTCCGAATGAAGATTGAATCTTCTTAATGGTTTTAGTACAAAAGGTCTTACTCTACATTTTCTTCGATTCCTAATAATCTACAAAAAAAAAACTTAGAATAAATAAATAGTCCAGTTGGTAATAGTCTTAAATGACTTGAAATAGTTTTTACTTGCTATTTGTTTTTTCAAAAAAATACTTAGAGGATAAATAGTTGTTTCCTTTTTTTAAGCTCGTTAAAAAGAGGAGCGTGAATCGCAAGTTTCTAGTCTTGAATATTAGTAGTCAAAACAGAGGTGTTTTTGTCTATTATTAGTTAATTATCAATTAAAAATTGAAAAAATTAACTTTTGTGAATAAAAACTGTGTTTTTTTTGATTTTAATAAAACTTATTAACGAAAACGTTTGAATTTAATTCACTTAACTAATTTAGTAAAAAGATAACGCTAAAAGTGTAATATGTTTGTTAATTTTACACTTTAATACTTAAATAATGCCAAAAACAATAAAAAAAGTAGGGGTTCTTACTTCAGGGGGAGATTCTCCTGGAATGAATGCCGCCATAAGATCAGTTGTTAGAACTTGTGCGTACCATAACATTGAATGTATAGGAATTTATAGAGGATATCAAGGAATGATTGAAGGTGACTTCAAAGAAATGGGACCTCGAAGTGTAAATAATATTGTCAATAAAGGGGGGACAGTTTTAAAATCAGCTCGTTCTATTGAGTTTAGAACTCCAGAAGGAAGAAAAAAAGCCCATGCACATCTTGTGAAAGCAGGGATTGATGCCTTAGTGGTAATTGGAGGAGACGGAACATTTACCGGAGGTTTGATATTTAATACTGAATTTGATTTTCCAGTAATGGGAATTCCAGGAACAATTGATAATGATATATTCGGGACTAGTCACACACTAGGATATGACACAGCCTTAAACACCGTAGTGGATGTAATTGATAAAATTAGAGATACTGCTAGTTCGCATAACCGATTGTTCTTTGTAGAGGTTATGGGTAGAGATGCCGGTCATATTGCTTTAAATGCTGGTATTGGTGCTGGTGCCGAAGAGATACTTATTCCAGAAGAAGACTTAGGATTAGAAAGATTGTTAGATTCTTTGCAAAAGAGTAAAGCGTCTGGTAAATCATCAAGTATTGTGGTAATCGCAGAAGGTGATAAAATAGGTAAAAATGTATTTGAACTGAAAGATTACGTAGAAGCAAATTTACCTGAATATGATGTTAGAGTTTCTGTTTTAGGCCATATGCAACGTGGTGGATCACCTTCTTGTTTTGATAGAGTTCTAGCTAGTAGATTAGGTGTGAAAGCAGTAGAATCTTTGTTAGAAGGAAAGTCAAGTTATATGGTAGGTTTGCAGAATGACAAAGTAAATCTAACTCCTTTGGAGCAAGCCATAAAAGGAAAATCAGAGATTGATAGAGAATTGTTAAGAGTTTCTGACATCATGTCAACATAAAAATAGAGTAAAGTTTATAGTGAGGAAATTAGACTTTTTAATACGTTAATCACAAAAAAATAAAAAAATGTCAAAAGTAAAATTAGGAATAAACGGATTTGGTAGAATAGGAAGAATTGTTTTTAGAGAGTCTTTTAATAGAGACAATGTAGAGGTAGTAGCAATCAATGATTTATTAGACGTTGATCATTTAGCTTACTTATTGAAATACGATTCAGTTCACGGACGTTTTAATGGTACTGTTGAAGTAAAAGATGGACAACTTTTCGTAAACGGAAAAAATATTCGTATCACTGCTGAAAGAAATCCAGCTGACTTGAAATGGAATGAAGTTGATGTTGATGTAGTTGCTGAATGTACTGGTTTCTTTACTACAGTTGAAACTGCGAATGAGCATATCAAAGGTGGTGCTAAGAAAGTAATTATTTCTGCTCCTTCTGCTGATGCTCCGATGTTTGTAATGGGAGTAAATCACGATAAAGCTTTAGCTAGTGACCTTATTGTTTCAAATGCATCTTGTACAACTAACTGTTTAGCTCCATTAGCTAAAGTTATAAATGATAATTTTGGAATTGTTGAAGCGTTAATGACTACTGTTCATGCTACAACTTCAACTCAAATGACAACTGACGGTCCTTCTAGAAAAGACTGGAGAGGTGGACGTGCTGCTTCATGTAACATCATCCCTTCATCTACAGGTGCTGCAAAAGCAGTAGGAAAAGTAATTCCAGAATTGAATGGAAAATTAACAGGAATGGCTTTCCGTGTTCCTACAACAGATGTATCTGCAGTAGATTTAACTGTAAAAGTTGCGAAAGAAACTTCTTATGAAGAAATCATGGCTACTTTAAAATTAGCTTCTGAAACTACAATGAAAGGTGTATTAGGATTTACTGAAGATTTAGTTGTTTCTCAAGATTTTGTTGGTGACTCTAGAACTTCTATCATTGATGCTAACGGTGGAATTGGATTAAATTCAACTTTCTTTAAAATCATCTCTTGGTATGATAATGAATATGGTTATTCAAGTAAATTGATTGACTTAGCAGTACACATTTCTGCATTAAAATAATATTATTTAGTTATTTAGTCCCGTCAAAATATTTTTTGACGGGATTTTATTTTTTTATTTTTATATTGTATCGGATTTAACCATATCGATCTTAGATTGAGAATAGAAATCCAAAACCAAAAACCAAAAAGATGAGATTAATAGTTGATAGTGGTTCTACGAAAGCCGATTGGATAGCGATAGATGATAATGGTAAAGTGTTGTTTACAACACAAACTTTGGGATTAAACCCTGAGGTACTAGAGGCAGATGAAATTATTGAACGTCTAAATGATCGTTTTGATATCTTGCAAAACAAAAAAAATGCAACACATTTGTTTTTTTATGGAGCAGGTTGTGGGACTGATAGAATGAAGCTTAGCTTATCGCAAGTTTTTAAAAGTTATTTTCCAAACGCCATAATTTCAGTTGAAGAGGATACTTATGCTGCAGTTTATGCTACTACTCCTAAGGGACAAAAAGCGATTGTTAGTATTTTGGGAACTGGATCAAACTGTAGTTATTTTGACGGTAAAGAATTACATCAAAAAGTGCAATCATTGGGTTATATTGTAATGGATGACTGTAGTGGAAATGTTTTTGGAAAAGAATTGATCAGAAAATACTATTTCAATAAAATGCCAAAAGAATTGGCAGTAGAATTTGAAAAAGAATATGATTTAGACCCAGATGCTGTTAAAAGTAAATTATATAAGGAACCTAATCCGAATGCGTATTTGGCAACTTTTGCCAAGTTTTTAATTCAACATAAAGACACAGAGTTTTGCAAAAAAATCATTTTCAAGGGAATGAAATCGTTTGTAAAAAACTATATAAGGCAATACGATAACTGTAAGGAAGTTCCTGTGCATTTTGTAGGTTCTATCGCTTTCTATTTGAAAGACGAGTTGCAACAGACTTTTGATAAATATGATTTAAAATTAGGGAACGTTCTTAGAAGACCTATTGACGGACTAATAGCTTATCATATAGCAAATAAATAATAGAACATTAGCTATGGAAATTGCAATTATTGCACATGACGGTAAAAAAGCAGATATGGTTCAGTTTTTGAATAAAAACACTGCTATTTTACAAAATGAAAAAATAAAACTCGTAGCAACTGGAACAACTGGAAGTAAGGCCGAAAAGGCTGGATTTAAGGTTAAAAAAATGCTTTCGGGACCTTTGGGAGGTGACGCTCAAATTGCTTCAAGAGTAGCAGAGGGTAAAACTAAAATGGTTTTGTTCTTTAAAGATCCGCTAGCGAGCCACGCTCATGAAGTAGATATCAATATGTTGCTTCGTGTTTGTGATGTTCATAATGTGCCAATTGCAACAAATGAAGCTACTGCTCAGTTGCTTTTAAATGCAATTACAATGAAATTATAGAATTTTATATTCTGAATATATATATACTTAAACCGTTTCATATACTGAAACGGTTTTTTTATTAGAATAGTATCAAAAAAAAATGTCCCGCTTTTATATAAGTCGGGACATTTTTTTGAGATCTATTTTGTTAAACTATAGAATAGCAATCATAGAAATTTCGACATTTACATTTTTTGGTAAGCATGCCACTTGAACCGTTTCACGTGCTGGAGCAGTTTTCTCGTTAAAATAAGAAGCGTAAATGGTATTTATACGGGCAAAATCATTCATGTCCATGATGAATATGGTCGTTTTTACCACATTTTCAAAGGTCATTCCTGCAGCTTCAAGTACCGCTTCCATGTTCTTCATTACTTGTTGTGTTTCAGCTTCGATGCTATCCATAACTAAATTCCCTGTGTCAGGGTCTAGGGCAATTTGTCCTGAAGTATAAAGAGTATTTCCTTTAAGTACGGCCTGATTGTAAGGACCAATAGGAGCAGGTGCTTTTTCTGTAAAAATTATCTTTTTCATACTATTAAGTGTAAATTTATGTTTAAAGTGGAAACGGTTTAAAAAACCGAAAATTAACGTGTTGTATTTGTACTTCGTTTATCCCATTTAATGTCGCTTAAGACACCTGATTTTATTCCAATAAAGAAGCCCCAGTTTGCGTTTGTTCCAAAAGGAGTCCAGTTAAAATCCATTCTCCAACTCAGTAAATCACGCTCGAAACGCAGTTGAGTGTAGGTAACTCCATTTTGTACAAAATCATAACCAGTTGATATTCCGGCTTTCCATTTTGGTGTCAAATCGGCATTAGCAGAAATCATTATCGAGTTTCCAATAATTTCTTTCTCCCTATTGGTATTTCCATATGTTAATGAATAGGCAAATGTCATATCCCAAGGCAACTTAGAACTAAAAAACTCTGATATCTTGTCGTCACCAGTTTCTTCACTGCCGTCAAATTGGCTTTTAGTATTGTCATTGAGAACGGTATTTTTACCAAAAAGGTCATCCTCACGACCTCCATTTCGTTGACTTTGATTATTTTTATCTTTCTTAGTACCGTCTTTTTCCTTGCTGGAAATAGAGTAATTTAAGGTCATGTTAGCACTAGTCATTCTAAATAGGCTACCTCCATTGTCAATATTGAAAAGATTCATTCTGTTTCCAGAATTATCTATCGCGTAAGGATCTAGTGTTGCTCCAAAATTGACATTCATTTTATTTTTAAATAGTTGTGTTCCACCACTAACTCTCACTGGAGACCAAGCAAGTTCATTTACACCATCAGCATCTAGATTATAGCTGGTTGATAAATTTAAATTGTTGAGCAGCATGATTTTTTTAGGCTCCACTTTAGTGCTGTCACTGTCTTTTACTTTAGCCTCAAAGGTGTTGCTTAAGTCAAAGCCTAATGTATTAGAATTGGTTAGTCCTGGAGCTCCAAAAATCCCTGATTCAAATCGGGAATACTGTTTTGTAGTAGTTCCGGTAGCATCTATAGCATAAGTATCGTAATATTTTTCAAAACTTGGAGTATAACCATAGGAAACCGATGGTCGCATGACATGTCTAATAGACTGTATTTTTTTATCCTTTCCAAGATTGAATGTTCCGTAAATTGTAGTTCCTAAACTGGATGAAAAAGAGTAAGTTCTAAATGCATCAAAACCACTTACTGTTTTGTCTACTACTGCGCTTTGTTCTGTATCGTAAGATCTCTCAATTGTTTTGGCATACCAAACTTCCTCATAATTTCCAGAGGTTGATGCACTAAAATATTTAAACAATTTAAAATTGGTGCTTAAAGGGATACTATGTTGCATACCTAGTTGTGCATCTCTAAACATCTCTGGTTTGAAGAATAAGGAATCTGTAGTTGTGATTGTATTTCTTCCGCTTAAATTGTATTGCAAATTTATATTCTTAATGAATCCTTTTTTAACGCCGTCTTTTCCTGCAAACGGATAAATTCTGTCTACACTTAATTGAAGTGTAGGTAACGTCATGTTTATTACTTCCGTTTGTGTGTTTTGCGAATGTGTTGCTGACAATGACATTCTAACTTGCGGTATGGAATTAAAGGTTTTTGAATAAGAAATGGAAGAGTTTAGGGAATTATTAAGGTTCGACCCTACATTAGCGAGGTTGATAGACTGTTGAAAGTATTTACTACTTCCAAGATTGACAGAAGCCGAAAAGCTGGAGTTTGGATTTGCTTTTGAATCTCTGGCATGAGACCATTGTAAGTTGTAGATTTTTTGTTTTGCATAATCTGGATAACCTCTTTCGCTGGTAATTAAGTTTTCATATCTGAAATTTATGTTACCTCGATAGTTATAACGCTTTGCATAAGAGGATTCAAATCGCAAACCATAACTACCATTAGTATAATAATCTCCTAATACCGTTAAATCGTAATTGTCGCTTAATGCAAAGTAATACCCTCCGTTTTGCAAGGAGAAACCTCTAGTGTTAGAGTCGTTATAGCTGGGTAATATTATTCCAGATACAGCTGTTTCTTTACTTAAGGGGAAATAGGCAAATGGCAGTGCAATAGGAGTCGGCACGTCTGCGATAACCATATTGGTTAGTCCGGTCACTACTTTTTTACCAGGGATAAACTTAACTTTATTGGTTTGAAAATAATATTCAGGTTTTTCAATATTTGAAGAAGTTGTGAATCGAGCACCTTTTAAAAAGTAGACAGAGTCATTCTCTTTTTTAGTAATTTCAGCCTTAATTTTAAATTCGCCTTGATCTGACCTGGAATTCCATATTAAAGCTTTTTTTGTCTTAAAGTTAAATCGAATAGAATCCGGTTCTACTTCATTTTCTCCTTGTTTAAAATGGGGTAATTGTGTGTATTTACCTGTAGAATCTTTAATTCTTCCCGCATACACTTCATTTTTTTCGTAATCCATTACGATTATTCCTGCCTTTAATTCAATATCTTGATAATATAGTTCGGCTTTATCGTAAATGGTAATGAGTTTTTTCTTCTGATCAATTCGGGCATATTGATCAGCCTTGTATTTTACTTTGCCATCAAGAAATGCTTTCGTTGGCTTTATACTATCCTTTTTTATTATGGTATCCGTTTCTTTTTTTATAGCAACAGTCTCCTTTTTCACATTGTTAGTGTTTGAATTAGAGAGAGTAATTTGTTTTTTGTTCGGAATGGCGGTCGTTTTTTTTGATATATCTTGGGAATATAAATTTCCATGTCCTATTGTTAGGAAAAATGATAATAAAACGATATTAAATAAGTTTGTCTGCAAAGGTTTAAATACTATTTTTGTAAAATTATGGCCTGTTTTTTGAAGTGTCAAACTTACAGATTATTTTTTGTCAAAAATAATCAAATAAAATTTTTATAACCTCAGTGTTTTAATTAAATTAACTTTAGAATTATGCATGTATTTATTAAAATTAAATTTTACATATGAAATTCAATTATTATAGTTTTTTTTTGATACCAATTTTTATATTATTTAATAGTACAAGTGCGTTTTCTCAAAACGATCAAACGCTTACTGTAGTGTTAGATGCAGGTCATGGCGGTAAAGACCCCGGAAATTCTTATCATGGCTTTACTGAAAAAGTAATTGCGCTTAAAACTGCGCTAAAGGTGGGGAGTATTTTAGAAAAAACAGATGGTTTTAAAATTATTTATACTCGAACTTCTGATGTTTTTATTGAATTAGCAAATAGACCAAAGATTGCGAACAAAGCGAATGCTAATTTGTTTGTTTCTATTCACTGCAATTCTGTGAAAAATTTTCAGCCTTATGGGACTGAAACTTTTGTAATGGGTTTGTCTCGAAGTGATCTTAATTTAGAGGTTGCGAAAAGGGAAAATTCAGTAATTTTATTAGAAGATAATTTTAAAGATACGTACCAAGGATTTGACCCTAGTAAACCAGAATCCTTGATTGGATTGACTATTTTGCAAGAAGAGAACTTGAATAATAGTATTATATTAGCTACTGAAATTCAGGATAATTTCACAAATAAATTAAATAGAAATTCCAGAGGTATAAAGCAACAGCCACTGTGGGTTTTAGACGCAGTTTATATGCCTAGTGTTTTAATTGAGCTAGGGTTTCTATCAAATAAAGAAGAGGGGGAATTTTTGAACTCAGAGGAAGGACAAGATCAAATGGCATTGCAAATAGCAAATGCGATAGTTCAGTATAAAAAGAAATATTTTGGAGCTTGATGAATTGTTGATAAAGCAATTGAAGATAGTAATACTAGTTTAGTAGAAAATGTATCTTCAATTAATAATCAAATTTTATATAAAGTACAGCTTTTAGCAAGCGCTAAAAAGATACCGTTAATATCCAGTAATTTAAAAGGATTAAGCAATATATCAAGTACATTTGACAATGAATTATTTAGGTATATGTAGGGAGAAGGATCTAATCTGGAAAAAACAACAAAAATGTAATTAGAAGCGCAAAGGATTGGATATCCGGATGCAATATTAGTAGAAATTAAATAAGTAAAAGTCTTGTCATAACACTTTAGAGGTTAGATAAGAAGAATAATTAAATTGTAAAAAAAAAATAGATTTTGAAATTGATAATTAGTAAAAAGAACACTCTTAAATTAGTATTATTTCTAACTTTTTTAGTTAGTAGTCTTTCTTTTGGGCAAAATAAAAACTTTAAAGTAACCTTAGATGCAGGACATGGTGCACATGATTTTGGTGCGGTATATAATGGTCATGTTGAGAAAAACATTGCATTAGCTGTCGTGCTTAAAGTGGGGAAATTATTAGAAGCTAATTCTAAAGTTGATGTTACTTATACAAGGAAAACAGATGTCTTTATTGACTTAGTTGAAAGAGCGAATATAGCAAATAGGGCTGATGCCAATGTTTTTGTTTCTATTCATTGTAATGCAAATAGAAATACGGCTGCATTCGGTACAGAGACTTATGTGATGGGTATGAATAAGGTTGCTTCGAATTTAGAGGCTGCAAAAAAGGAAAACTCGGTTATTACATTGGAGAAAGATTACAAACGTAAATATGAAGGTTTTGATCCTAACTCTCCGGAAACAATGATTGGATTGACCTTGATGCAGGAAGAATATCTTGAAAATAGTATTTCACTAGCAAGTAAAATAGAAAATTCATTTGATGGGCTAGGAAAAAAACTAAGAGGAGGTGGTGTTAAGCAAGCTCCCTTTATGGTACTACACAAAGCGTATATGCCAAGAGTTTTAGTGGAAATGGGTTTTATATCGAACTATACCGAAGGTAATTTGTTAGACTCAGAAGATGGGCAGAATGAAATTGCCAGAGCAATTGCTAATGCAATTATCAGTTACAAAAATGAGTATTATGGGAATGGTGGTGCCGAAACAGCAGAAACAATACCTTCTCAAAGAAGCGTGGAGAACAACAGTTCTGCTCCAGCTGAAATTAAAAAACCAGTAGTTAAGCAAGATAGCTCGAATGTTATTTTTAAGGTGCAAATTGCTGCAAGTGGAAGAAAAATGGACCTGAACCCTAGAAATTTTAAAGGTTTAAGGAACATCTCAATGGATTATGATGATAATTTGTACAAATACATGTATGGTGAAACTTCTGATTATGGCGAATCTATGCGTTTAGTAGATGAAGCAAAGGCTAAAGGATATGATTCTGCTTTTTTGATTGCATTTAAAAACGGAAAAAAGATTAGCGTTCAAGAAGCAATTAAATTATAACAAGTTCATTATTTTATATTAAATTTGTCAAAAAACACTTAGATTTTGAAATTAACAAGAGAAATAAAAACGGCAATTTTGGTAATTGCGTCTATATTATTATTTATTTGGGGTTATAGCTTTTTAAAAGGTAGAGACCTTTTTAATAGTTACAAAACTTTTTATGTGGAATATGAATCTGTTGAAGGTTTAGCTCCATCTTCTCCGGTCACTTTAAACGGATTAATTATTGGAAAAGTGAACAACATCTCAATAGAGGAAAGTACAGGAAAGTTATTAGTAGAGTTACAAATTAAAACTGACTTTCCAATTTCTAAATCCAGTATCGCTACTATTTATGAGCCAGGATTTATTGGAGGGAAACAAATTGCAATTGAGCCAAATTTTAAAGATCCTTCAATTTCCTTAGATGGTCAAAGACTAAAGGGAGAAATAAGGATGGGACTTACGGCAAGTGTAGGTGACAAATTAGGACCTATTCAGGAAAAATTAGAGAAAATAATGGCTAATGCAGATGTTCTAATTACTGGAGTTAATAATGTCTTAGATAAGAAAGCGCAAGAGGATTTAAGAAAAAGCCTAGCTGAATTGAGTGCGACTATGGAGCAATTCCACAAAGCTTCCTTGAGTATGAATACTATTTTAGACGAGAATAAAACTCAAATAAAAGGTGTTGTAACTAACTTTAATAAGATTTCTTCTGATTTTTCTAAAATTTCCGATTCATTAAATAAAGCCGACTTAGGTAAATCAGTGAAAAACCTAAATGCTACATTAGCTAAAGTTGATGGTATTATGAATGGTTTGAAATCTGGAAATGGAACAATGGGTAAATTGTTGAATGACGATGCCTTATATAACAATTTAGATAAAACTTCAAAAGAGTTGGAGCTTTTACTTCAGGATGTGAGACTTCATCCTACGAGATATGTGAATATTTCAGTTTTTGGAAAAAAGGACAAACCTTATAAAGCGCCAGTAAAAGATACAATTTCATCAACCCAAAACTAAATTTAATGAGCTACTTAGACAATATATTATTTGCCGTATTATTGGTTATCGGATTTGGTTATTTCTTTCGAAACATAAATAAAATCAAACGAAACATAAATCTAGGTATAGATATAGACCGTAAAGACAATCCATCTGCTCGTTGGAAAAACATGGCGATGATTGCCATGGGACAATCTAAAATGGTTAAAAGACCTATAGCTGGTGCACTGCATATTGTTGTTTACTTAGGGTTCATTATCATTAACATTGAATTGTTAGAAATCATCATTGATGGTTTGTTTGGTACGCATAGATTTTTTGCTTTCATGGGTTCGTTTTATGACGTACTGATCGGGTCTTTCGAGATATTGGCAATATTAGTTATTGTTGCAGTAGTTGTTTTTTGGATACGTAGAAATGTAATAAAATTGAAACGTTTCGTTATGGGAGATTTAAAAGGATTTCCTAAAAATGACGCTAACTACATACTTTATTTTGAAGTTGTTTTAATGACTTTATTTTTACTAATGGATGCTTCTGATCTGCATTTACAGAACGTATCAGGAGGCTTTTCTCATTTTATAAAAGCAGGTTCTTTTCCAATAAGTCAATTTATTGAGCCTTTATTTAATGGAATGGCAAATGAAACAGTAATGCTTCTTTTTGAAGTTTTCTGGTGGATTCATATTGCTGGTATTTTAGTTTTTATGAACTATTTGTATTTCTCGAAACACTTGCATATCCTATTAGCATTTCCAAATACCTATTTTGCCGACTTGAATCCTTTGGGACAATTTGATAATTTAGAAGCGGTAACTAAAGAAGTTAAAATGATGATGGATCCAAACGCTGATCCATTTGCAGCAGCGCCAGCACCAGCAGAAGGTGAAGTTCCTGCTAAATTTGGAGCTAGTGATATTCAGGATTTGAACTGGGTACAACTGTTAAATGCCTATACATGTACTGAATGTGGAAGATGTACATCAGCTTGTCCAGCAAATATAACTGGTAAAAAACTGTCTCCTCGAAAGATTATGATGGATACCAGAGATAGAATGGAAGAGGTAGGTAAAAATATTGATGCCAATAAAGGTGTTTTTATTCCAGACAATAAAACCTTGTTAAATGATTATATTACAGCTGAGGAACTTTGGGCTTGTACATCATGTAATGCATGTGTTGAGGAATGTCCAGTAAACATAAGTCCTCTCTCTATTATTATGGATATGCGACGTTATTTAGTTATGGAACAAAGTGCTGCTCCAATGCCATTAAACGCAATGATGACTAACATTGAGAATAACGGAGCGCCATGGCAATACAACCAACAAGACAGGTTGAATTGGAAAAATGAAAATTAAGAGGAATTGAAAATGATCCTTTAAGTAAGCTTAGGAGTTTTTTATCACAGTCAACACCAATAAATATTAGATTTCAAATTTTCAAAACATGAAAATTTGTTTTTTAAACTTTAAAAAAAAATATATGTCAGAGAATTTAATAGTGCCAACTATGGCAGAAATGCTAGCTCAAGGAAAGCAACCAGAGGTTTTGTTTTGGGTAGGTTGTGCAGGAAGTTTTGATGATAGGGCAAAAAAGATTACAAAAGCTTTTGTTCGAATTTTAAACCGTACAAATGTTTCTTTTGCTGTTCTTGGTACGGAAGAAAGCTGTACTGGAGATCCTGCAAAAAGAGCTGGGAATGAGTTTTTGTTTCAAATGCAAGCAATGATGAACATTGAAGTTCTCAATGCTTATGAAGCCAAAAAAATTGTTACTGCTTGTCCGCATTGTTTTAATACAATAAAAAATGAATACCCTGAGTTAGGTGGAAAGTATGAAGTAGTACATCATACTGAGTTTTTGAAATCCCTGTTAGACGATGGAAGATTAACTATCGAAGGAGGACAATTTAAAGGAAAAAAAATCACATTCCATGACCCCTGTTATTTGGGAAGAGCTAATAAGGTTTATGAAGCTCCAAGAGATTTGATTCGCAAACTCGATGTTGAATTAGTTGAAATGAAACGTTCTAAAGCTAATGGTTTATGTTGTGGTGCTGGTGGAGCGCAAATGTTTAAAGATGCTGAGCCTGGAAACAAGGAAATAAATGTTGAAAGAACCGAAGAAGCATTAGAAACTAAGCCAGATATTATTGCTGCAGGTTGTCCGTTTTGTAACACGATGATGACTGATGGTGTGAAAAACAAAGAAAAAGAAGGAGATGTGAAAGTTATGGATATTGCAGAGTTAATCGCTAATGCGGAAGATTTGTAAGGAAGTAACTTATAGAATATTTAAAAGGTTAAAGCGGTATTCGTTTTAGCCTTTTTTTGTTTTTGATAGTTGGCTGTTGTTGATTTATGTTTTTTCAAAAGCATTTCATAATAGAATTGTATTTTTATAGTGATAGTTCAAATTATATAAATCGAAAGCCTTATTTTTGTAGAATAAATAATCATTATGCTAGTAGATTTTAATACACTTCCTGAAGAATCCAGAATATGGATCTATCAATGCAATCGTAAATTTTCGGACGCTGAATTTGCAGAGATTGAAATTGCCTTGAAATCCTTTCTTGAAAATTGGGCTGCACATGGCACTGGGCTTGCTTCCTCATATCAACTTAAATACAATCGCTTTATAATAATTGCTGTTGATCAAGAAGTACAGGCGGCGACTGGATGCTCAATAGATTCTTCTGTAGAGTTTATTCAAAGTTTGGAAAAGAAATACAATGTTGATTTATTGGACAAGATGAATGTTACTTTTAAATTAGGAGAGCATATTGCCCATAAACCATTAATTGATTTCAAAAAAATGGTAAAGGATAAGGCGGTTACTGAAAACACTGTAGTTTTTAATAACTTAATTAATAATATACAGGAGTACAATGAATCATGGGAAGTTCCAGCAATTGATAGTTGGCATAGCCGATTTTTCTAAAATAAATACACTACAATGAAAAATACAGACATCAGAATTTATTTTCTTTATGTCTTATTTTTTTTTATAGCCAGTTGTAGCAGCGTAAAAAAAGATAAGCCTAAAGTAGTGTTCTCTCATATTCCTACCGAAGTAGTTGATTTGGAAATTGACAAACCACAAAAGAAAGCTACATTATTTGATGTATCGGATGAAGGGAAAAAATGGGTAGATAGTA
The DNA here is from genome assembly GCF_900106645.1 of Flavobacterium degerlachei. GTDB lineage: Bacteria > Bacteroidota > Bacteroidia > Flavobacteriales > Flavobacteriaceae > Flavobacterium > Flavobacterium degerlachei. The sequence goes on along the minus strand of NZ_FNMV01000017.1, from coordinate 56,526 downwards.
TCTATGATGCAATGCCCTTAGATGAGAAAATAGGGCAATTGTTTATGGTTGCTGCTTATTCGAATAAAGACAATGCGCATACTAACGCCATTGAAAAACTCATCACGGAAAATAAAATCGGAGGTTTGATTTTCTTCCAGGGTGGACCCTTAGCTCAGGCCAAATTAACTAATCGTTTCCAAGCCAAATCGAAAGTGCCTTTGTTTATTGGGAATGATGCCGAATGGGGATTAGCAATGAGACTTGATTCAACCTATAGTTATCCGTACAACATGACACTTGGGGCAGTTCAGGACATGAAACTCATTGAAAAAATGGGAGTTCAAATAGGACAGCAAAGCAAAAGATTAGGGCTGCAGTTTAATTTTGCGCCAGTACTTGATATAAATACCAACCCTAAAAATCCAATTATTGGTTTTCGTTCTTTTGGCGAAGACAAATATAAAGTGACTGAAAGAGCTGTCGCTTTAATGAAAGGGTATCAGAGTGAGGGCGTTTTTGCGACTGGAAAACATTTTCCGGGCCATGGTGATACTGAAACTGATTCGCATAAAGCCTTGCCTACAGTTAACTTTTCGAAAGAAAGATTGGAAATGATGGAGTTTTATCCCTACAAGCAAATGTTTGCAGAAGGACTTTCCTCTGTTATGGTAGCCCATTTGAACGTCCCGAGTTTGGAGTCAAGAAAGAATTATCCGTCTTCAATTTCATATAACGTAGTTACTGATGTTCTTCAAAAAGAACTGGGTTTCGACGGTCTTATTTTTACCGATGCGCTTAACATGAAGGCTGTAAGCAATGTTCATAAAGCGGGATATGTAGATTTAAAAGCTTTTTTAGCAGGTAATGATATTTTATTATTTCCCGAAGATGTTCCGTTGGCAATTGAAATTTTTAAAGATGCGTATCGAGACTCTTTGTTAACTGAAAAAAGAATAGCTTTTTCTGTAAAGAAGATACTTAAATTTAAATATTTGGCAGGTTTGAATTCTTACAAGCCTATAGAAATAAAGAACTTGTATGAGGATCTTAATCCTTCGAAAAATAATGCGTTGGAATACGAATTGTATGAAAATGCTATTACTGTTTTAAAAAATACAAATTCTATTTTACCAATCAAGGAATTGGAAAATCAAAAAATAGCCTATGTAAAAATGGGTGACGCAACAAATAGCAGCTTTGTTTCAACACTTAAAAAATATGCTGAAATAACGGAAGTAGCTGATACTAATTTAGATAGTTTGCAATTAAAATTAAAGCCTTTCACAACCGTAATTATTGGGTATCATAAATCGAATGCAGCATTTAAAAATCACGATTTTACATCTAATGAATTAGCAAAGTTGGCTTTTTTGACAAAAAACAACAATGTTATTCTGGATGTTTTTGCCTCGCCATATTCATTGCTTCCCATCACAAATTTTGATGATTTGGGCGGATTAGTTATTTCCTATCAAAATAGCGCGATTGCACAGGAAGTGTCGGCTGAATTAATTTTTGGGGCAATTAGTTCAAAAGGAAAGTTACCAGTTACGATTTCTTCAGATTTTGTTGCTAAATCAGGGTTTTCCACTGAAAAGTTAAATATATTGGGTTTTACAGCTCCAGAGAATGTAGGAATGAACCCTGTTGTTTTATCTAAGATTGATGCTATTGCTCAAAAGGCAATCAATGGAAGAATGGCTCCTGGTATGCAAATACTTGTAGCAAGAAAAGGAAAAGTGGTGTTTCAGAAATCGTATGGTTCTCTTACCTATGAATCTAAATCGAAGGTGTTAAATACTGACTTGTATGATGTTGCTTCTTTGACAAAAATATTATCCACCTTGCCTAATGCTATGCTGCAATATGATGCCAATAAAATAAATATGGAAACAAGGTTAGACTCCATGTTACCTATTTTTAAGAATTCAAATAAAAAGGACATCCGCTTTAAAGAATTTTTATCCCATTATGCCCGTTTGCTTCCTTGGATTCCTTTTTATAAAGCAACCATAGATCGTAACGGTAATCCTTTAGAGGCGTATTATAGAAAAGTTAAAGAAGCTCCGTTTTCAACAAAAGTAGCAGACAGCTTATATTTAAGGGATGATTATCACGATACCATTATGAAGATAATTGCAGATAGTAAATTATTACCACAAAAAGGATATCGATACAGCGACTTTACTTTTATTATCCTGAAAGAATATTTGGAAAAATTAACCGGGAAAAAATTGGACGAGTTAAGTTATGAAAACTTCTATAAACCTCTTGGGGCGAATAACACCATGTATAATCCCTTAGAAAAAATCAATAAAAACAGAATTGCACCTACAGAAATCGACACTTATTTCAGGCACCAAACGATACAGGGCTATGTTCATGATATGGGAGCCGCTATGGAGGGAGGAATTGGAGGTCACGCAGGAATTTTTTCGAATAGCATGGATGTTGCTAAAATAATGCAGCTCTATTTGCAGAAAGGGAATTACGGTAACCGTCAGTATTTTTCGCAAAAGACATTTGATGATTTTAATACCTGTTATTTTTGTGCTGAAGGAAATCGGAGAGGAGTAGGTTTTGATAAACCACAATTGGGCAAAAGTGGTCCCACTTGCGGTTGCGCTTCAATGACTAGTTTTGGCCATACCGGATTTACCGGAACGATGGCATGGGCAGATCCTGAAACCGAAATTGTCTATATCTTTTTATCCAATCGAACTTATCCAAATGATGCTGTAAATAAATTATCAAAAGGGAATATAAGAGAAGATATCCAAGAAATTATTTATGATTCGATTGAGTTTTAGGACTACACTTGAATACACATTAAGAATTATAGTTGGAATTTAAGGGATGTAATTTTTCTGTTTTTACAGAAATGGCATTCCTATTTTTCATAAATTCGTTACTTTAAAATATATACATGAGAATTGCAATAGTTTGTTATCCCACTTTTGGTGGAAGTGGCGTTGTCGCTACAGAGTTAGGTCTTGAATTAGCTCGTCATGGTCATGAGGTTCACTTTATTACATATAGCCAGCCAGTACGATTGGCGTTGTTAAATCCAAATGTGCATTACCATGAGGTAAATGTTCCTGAATATCCGTTGTTTCACTATCAACCTTATGAATTGGCTTTATCTAGCAAATTAGTGGATATGGTAAAACTTTACAAAATTGAGGTATTGCATGTTCATTATGCCATTCCGCACGCTTATGCAGGATATATGGCTAAGCAAATGCTAAAAGATGAAGGTATTGAAATTCCTATGGTGACTACGCTGCACGGTACGGATATTACTTTGGTTGGGAATCATCCTTTCTATAAGCCAGCAGTAAGTTTTAGTATTAATAAATCAGATGTGGTGACTTCAGTTTCCCAAAGTTTAAAAGACGACACTTATAAATTATTCAACATAAAAAAAGATATCCATGTGATTCCTAATTTTATTGAATTGGATAAAAATAATACGGATCCTAGTATTGCTTGTCACCGTTCCGTTATGGCAAAACCAAGTGAGCGTATTATTACACACATAAGTAATTTTAGGAAAGTAAAAAGGATTCCTGATGTTATAAAAATATTTTATAAAATTCAAAAGGAAATTCCTGCTAAGTTAATGATGGTTGGTGACGGACCTGAAAAGGAAAAAGCGGAGTATTTATGTCAAGAATTAGGAATTTTAGATAAAGTAATCTTTTTTGGGAACAGTAATGAGATTGATAAGATCTTGAGTTATACGGATCTGTTTTTATTACCGTCAGAAACAGAAAGTTTTGGTCTAGCTGCATTAGAGGCAATGGCTTGGAGCGTTCCTGTCATTTCAAGTAATTCAGGAGGATTATCTGAAGTGAATTTTGAAGGGGTTTCAGGTTATTTGAGTAATGTTGGCGATACTGATGAGATGGCAGAAAACGCTTTGAAAATATTAAAAGAGGATGCTACACTTTTAAAGTTCAAGGAAAATGCCTTAGAAGTGGCAAAAAAGTTTGATATTAAAAATATCTTACCATTATATGTAGATCTATATCAAAAAGCAATAAAGAAATATTCGAAAAAGAATAAGTTGTTGAACGATGCAAAATAGGTATTAATGCTGTGGCTATCTCTATAAAAAAATGAAGAAAATAAGTATATCATTACTCACATTACTGTTAGTGTCTTGTGGGGCAAGTACTCCAATAAATACCGAACGAAAGGTTTTGTATGAAGTTTTGACGCAACAAGGTGACGGTGGGGGAAACATTCATTTCTTTGAAATTCTTACAGAACCAAATGAGATAAGAATGTTGCAGAATGACAAGAAGTTAAGAAACAAAATTAGTCCAATAGATGTTCAAAAATCTAATTTTGTTATTTTGAATATGGGAGAGAAAAATACAGGGGGTTATTCTATTTCAATTGAAAGCGTCGTCGAAACAGATAAAAATATAATTATCAGCGTAAAAGAAAGCAGCCCTGTTCTAGGTTCGATGGTTTCGCAAGGATTTAGTTATCCGTTTTGTGTAGTCAAAATAAATTCGAAGAAAGAAATTATCATTAAATAAAAAAACGCCACTATTTCTAGTGGCGTTTTTTTGTAATGTGTGCTTTTTATTAGAATTGGTATCTAAGAGCTAATGCTACATCAGAACCATAATTGTTTTTGTAGTATCCGTTTCCACCAATTTCTGGTCTAAAATCTAATGAAATCAACAATGGGATATCAAAGTTATATTCAATACCGATATCTCCTGCTGCGAATACAAATGTATCATTGTAAGAATTGCCGTTGTTGTCGTAATTGTAGCTACCTACACCACCACCTACACCAGCGTACCAGTTGAAACCACCGTCAATGTTCCAAACCCATTGGTATAATGCTGCTAATTTAATAGCGTTGTCATCATAACCATTATTGTTGAAGTTACTTCTGTTTCTCCAACCTAAGTCTAATTCTAAACGATTATTTTCAGATAAAGCTCTTTGGTAAGAAAGTTCTCCTCCAAATCCACCATTGTCTCCAAAACGAAGTCCTAATGCATTTTTTGATATGTCTTGTGCCTGTGCGCTAAATGCTAATCCAATTAGCATAACAGCAGATAAAATAATTTTTTTCATAAGTAAGTATTTGTTACCGCAAATTTACAACGACAGTAGACGTACGGAATTATAAAATAAATGTTAATTGTTTCAAAATTCACATGTTTGTATTTTTCAAAAACATAGTAAGCTTACTGTTTATAGGGTATTGGTGGCTTTTGTAGTGTAATAATTAAAAGTTAATTTTTAACGAAAAAAGATAGAATTACATTGATTTTTTTGAAAATAGCAGTGATTTTATCATTTGGTTGCTCACTATGTCCTCCATTTCAAATAGGTTTTCCTCTGCAGTATAGTGCGATTCATTATAATAGTGTAGTTTCCATCGTTTTTTATTATATTCTAGTGAAGTTAGGTTTTCTACCCAATCTCCAGAATTTAAATATAAGGTAGAACCGTTTTTAGTTTCTTTTTTTATGATTTTAGGTTCGTGAATGTGGCCACAGATTACATAATCATAATTTTTTTCGATGGCAATATCAGTCGCTGTTTGTTCAAAGTCTGAAATGTGTTTTACTGCTTTCTTTACACTTGCCTTTATTTTTTTCGAAAAAGAATAAGGCTCTTTCCCCATTTTTTTTAAACACCAATTTACAAAGCGATTTGTTAAGATTAAATAATCGTATCCCAAGCCACCCAATTTAGCAATCCATTTAGCATGATGTACTGATGCGTCAAAGACATCACCATGAAAAATCCAAGCCTTTTTGTCATCTAATTCCAATACTAATTTATCAACAAGAGTAAAATTGCCCATGTGCATATCACTAAATTTACGTAGCATCTCATCATGATTACCTGTAATGTAATAGACTTTAGTCCCTTTGGTTGCTAGGCTTATTATTTTTTGAATAACTTTTAGATGTGTTTTTGGGAAATAAGATTTTCTAAATTGCCAAATATCTATAATATCTCCATTCAAAACTAAAATCTTCGGTTTGATAGAGCAGAGGTATTTATTGAGTTCTATTGCATGACTTCCAAATGTTCCAAGATGTGCATCAGAAATTACTACTAAATCAAGTTTTCTTTTTTTCAATTTATTCAAATTTGAAGTTTCACAAATTTAAGGATAGCTTGATGGGATTTGTTTTAATAGAGTGTTATCAATTCTTGGTTAACATTAATAAAATGTAACGTTACTACGTTAGCTAATTGTTAAATAATCCTATTTTTAAATTTTTTACTTTAGGTCATAAAACATATATTTGTTCAAAATTAATTATAATGGCAGGAAATAGCTACGGATCACTATTTAGAGTAACAACTTTTGGAGAATCACATGGGGAAGCCTTAGGTGGAATTATAGACGGTTGTCCATCTGGAATACAATTAGATTTAGAGGCAATTCAACTTGAAATGTCCAGAAGAAAACCGGGTCAATCGGCCATAGTTACACAACGAAAAGAACCAGATGACGTTCAGTTTTTATCTGGAATTTTTGAAGGTAAAACGACAGGAACTCCAATAGGTTTTATCATTCCAAATACAAACCAAAAATCAGATGATTATTCTCACATAAAGGACAATTATAGACCTAGCCATGCTGATTATGTTTATGATAAAAAGTACGGTGTACGTGATTATAGAGGTGGTGGAAGAAGTTCTGCTCGTGAAACAGCAAGTAGAGTAGTTGCTGGTGCAATTGCAAAACAGATGTTACCTGAGATTAAAATTAATGCCTATGTATCTTCTGTAGGGCCTATTTTTTTAGAAAAACCGTATCAAGATTTAGATTTTTCTGAAACAGAAAACAATCCTGTACGATGTCCAGATGAAGAGATGGCGATGGTAATGGAAGATTACATCCGTGAAATTCGAAAAGAGGGTAATACTGTAGGAGGAACCGTAACCTGTGTTATTCAAAATGTTCCTGTAGGATTAGGCGAGCCTGTTTTTGATAAGCTTCATGCTGAACTAGGTAAAGCAATGCTATCCATAAATGCTGTAAAAGGATTTGAATATGGTAGCGGATTTTGCGGTGCCAAAATGAAAGGTAGTGAGCATAATGATTTATACAACCCTGACGGAACTACTAAAACCAACCTATCTGGAGGAATTCAAGGTGGTATCAGTAATGGTATGGATATTTATTTCCGAGTGGCGTTTAAACCAGTCGCAACCATTATGCAAAAACAAGAATCTCTTGACAATAAAGGAAATATAACTGAAATGACTGGAAAAGGACGTCACGATCCTTGTGTGGTACCAAGAGCAGTTCCTATTGTAGAAGCCATGGCAGCGATAGTTCTTGCTGATTTTTATTTAATAAACAAAACCTATAGTAAATAAACAAAACCAAAAACAATAACCAATTAAATGACCACAACCCAAGAAACGCAGAAGAAATCTATTTTCGCTAACCTAACTACCCAGATATTAATAGCAATGTTATTAGGGGGGATTTTAGGTATTATTATTCATAATACAATCTCAGCTGAAGCTGCTTTGGGATTTAGTAATAAAATAAAAATACTTGCCACCGTTTTTATTCGGTTGGTTCAAATGATTATTTCTCCATTGGTATTCACCACACTAGTTGTAGGGATAGCAAAACTTGGAAATGTAAGTGCTGTGGGTAGAATTGGAGGAAAAGCACTAGGGTGGTTTTTTACAGCTTCTTTTATTTCACTATTATTGGGTATGTTTTTTGTGAACATACTAGAACCTGGGGTTGGACTTAATTTATCGAATGTTGATTTGACATCAGCATCCGAAGTTGCAGCTAAAACTCAAAGTATTTCCTTCGAAAATTTCATCGAACATATTGTGCCAAAAAGTATTTTTGAAGCAATGGCAACGAATGAAATTCTTCAAATTGTAGTATTTTCCATTTTTTTCGGTTTAGCAGCGGCTTCTATAGGAGATTATGTAAAACCTGTTGTAAATGGTTTAGACAAAATGTCTCATATCATTTTGAAAATGGTGAACTACGTAATGAACTTTGCACCAATTGGTGTATTTGGTGCCATAGCAGGAGTTTTTGCAGTTAGGGATTTTCAAGAATTGGCTATAACCTATTTCAAATTTTTCGGTTCCTTTTTAATTGGAATTTCTTCACTTTGGATTTTATTAATCCTTGTTGGTTATATTTTCCTTAAAAGCAGAATGACTGTATTGTTGAAGCGAATTGTAAGTCCTTTAATTATTGCATTTGGGACAACGAGTAGCGAAGCTGTTTTTCCAAAGTTAACGGAAGAATTAGAACGTTTCGGAGTGAAAGATAAAATCGTTTCATTTATGTTGCCATTAGGTTATTCTTTTAACCTTGACGGTAGTATGATGTACATGACTTTTGCCAGTATTTTCATTGCGCAAGCTTACGGTGTACACTTGGACTTGGGGACGCAAATGACCATGCTTTTAGTATTGATGCTTACCAGTAAAGGAATTGCAGGAGTACCAAGAGCCAGTTTAGTGGTTGTTGCAGCAACTTGTGGAATGTTTGATATTCCTATTGAAGGGATAGCGCTAATATTACCAATTGATCATTTTTGTGATATGTTCCGAAGCGCAACTAATGTTTTAGGGAATGCTTTAGCCACATCGGTGGTAGGACAATGGGAAGAAAATAATGAAATAGATATAATTCCATCAGAGTAAATTTAATAGAAACTCCTCAATTTTGAGGAGTTTTTTTATTTTTACACATTCAGTTTATATAATAAAGTAAAAAAATAAGATATGAAAAATCTCGCAATGCATTGGAAAATTCTGATAGGAATGATCTTAGGGCTACTGTTCGGATTATTAATGAAAAATTTAGAACAAAATGGATTGGTAGTCGATTGGATTAAACCTTTTGGTACTGTTTTTATCAATCTGCTTAAAATGATAGCTGTTCCATTAATAGTAGTTTCTTTGATAGTAGGATTAGCTGATTTGAAAGATATTTCTAAACTTTCTAAACTAGGTAGTAGAACGGTATTATTTTATTTATGCTCAACAGTAGTAGCAGTTACTATTGGTTTAGTATTGGCTAATTTAATTAAACCAGGTAGATATATCAATGACGTATCGAGAGAAACTTTGATTGAAAATTTTTCTGGAGATGCTTCGCAAAAAATTGAATTGGCGGTTAAAGCCAAGAACAGTGGGCCGCTTCAGCCTTTAATAGATATTGTTCCAGAAAATTTCTTTAGTGCATTGAGCGATAACGGTAGTATGTTAAAAGTGATATTTTTTGTAATTCTTATTGGAATTGGTCTGATTTTAATTGAAGAGAAAAAAGCTAAGCCGGTTGTAGATTTCTTTAAAGGAATGAATGAGGTAATCATGAAGATAATTGATATCATAATGTTATTTTCTCCTTATGGTGTTTTCGCTCTGATGGCTGCTTTGATGGTCGAAATCCCTGATTTTTCGACTTTAGGTGCCCTTGGAATTTATGGTTTGACCGTGTTATTAGGCTTGTTTATAATGGCATTTGTATTCTATCCTACTTTATTGATGATTTTCGCTAAAGTAAATCCTATTAAATTTTTTAAAGCAATCGCCCCAGCCCAACTTCTTGCTTTTTCTACAAGCTCTAGTGCAGCTACACTTCCTGTTACGATGGAATGTGTGACGGAGAATCTTGGTGTTGACGAAGAAGTATCTAGTTTTGTATTACCACTGGGAGCAACGGTAAATATGGACGGGACAAGCTTGTATCAGGCAGTAGCAGCAATTTTTATAGCACAGGCTATGCTTCCTGAAGCATTAGACCTGCAGACCCAGTTGATGATTGTTGTTACCGCAACTTTGGCATCTATAGGCTCTGCTGCAGTTCCTAGTGCTGGTATGGTGATGCTAGTAATTGTTCTTGGCCAAGCTGGGATTCCAGAAGCTGGATTAGCACTTATTTTTGCAATAGATAGACCATTAGACATGTGTAGAACAGTTGTCAATGTCACCAGTGATTCTACAATAGCAACGATTGTCGCAAAATCAGTTGGGAAATTAAAGACTCCCAAGGGATTTTAATTTCGTGAGATTTTAAATAAGATATATTTGATAATTAAGTGTTTTAAGGATGGAGTTTAGGACTTGAGTTTACTTTTGATATCAAAGATTTTATTTTGGGAGAATTTTTAGTTAATAGTTTGGTTCGTCTATTTATTTAGTTCAAAGAAATTGAAATAATTTATTAATTTGTTAATACTTAATTCATTAAAATTGTTAAACATCAATTATATAAATGTATGTTTGTAATCCAATAGCTACTTATGTTTTACGTACGGATTCTTTTATTTATTTTAATTTCTTCGAATATGTTCGGTAATAAAACCATTACCGGATCGAATTTACCTACAAGAAAGAAAATAACAGTATTAGCAAAAGAGGCCGAATGTTACTTAAGTGAGGCCAATTATGAAAAATCTTTTATAACCTCAAGACTTGCCTTACAGCAAGCTTTGACGATAAATGATGATTACCTTATCGCGAGGTCCTATAAAAATATAGCCTCTACTTATGAGGATTTGTTTGAATATGAAAAAGCAGTTTTTTATTATAAGAAAGGTTTGGTATATGCTGATAAAACAAGGAATGATACCATTAAGCATGCATTTAATAATAATCTAGGTAACATCTATTGTTTTGAAAAAAAACAATTTGATAAAGGACTAAATTATTATAAGAAGTCACTAGAATATGGTTATAAAATAGCTGATACTAGTCAGGTCTTTATTACAGAATTAAATTTAGCTTGGGCTTATTTTTATACTAAAAATTTCGAAAAAGGGAAGTCTTATCTTGATTTCATCAATACCTACAAAAGCAAGTACGGAGATAAAACAACAATGGTTGCTTTAAATATGCTTAATGGAATGTATTATGGGGAAAAAGCGGAATATAAAAAAGCAAAATCATTCTTTTTAGAAGCTATTAAGTTAGGTAATGAAGGTGATCAGAAATGGGATTTGTCCTATTCGCACGAGGAGTATGCGATGTTATTGATGAAAATGGGTAATTATAAGGAAGCTTATGAAAACTTAGTTTTATTCAACAAAATTAAAGCGGATCTCGATAATTCAGATAGGCAAAAGAAAGCTAATGCAGCAGGTGTTAATCTTGAATTAGATGAATACAAAAGAAAAGTAGATGTTATTGAGCATGAAAATGAATTGCAATACAAGAGCCTACAGCAATCCAGAATTATTGTGATTCTATTTTTGATTATTTCAGGAGTATTTTTACTTTTAATTTACTCTCTGTATAAAAATTATAACTTTAAGAAAAAGAAGAACTCCGAGCTTATCGTTGCCAATGAGCAATTGAGTACCGCTAAGGAAAAGGCTGAAGTAGCATCACAACTTAAATCACAGTTTGTTTCGACAATTACTCATGAGCTAAGAACTCCTTTATATGGAGTTTTAGGGATAACTAATATGTTGCTAGATGAACATAAGGAATTAGCCAATAGTCCACATTTAAGTTCTCTTAAATTTTCAGCTAGGTATTTATTGTCGTTAGTTAATGATGTTCTTCAGATCAATAAAATAGAAGAAAACAGGATCGTTCTTGAAAACCTGACCTTTAATATTGCGGATGAAATTAATATGATTAAAAATTCTTTGTCATTTATTGCTAAGAATCATTCTAATTCTATAAATGTTAATATTGATCCTAAAATCCCAGAATATTTAATTGGCGACAAACTGAGATTCTCACAAATTCTAATAAACTTAGTTAGTAATGCATTAAAGTTCACAAAGAATGGGGATATAAATATTAATGCACATTTGATAAAAATAGAAAATAGATTGCATTATATTGAATTTAAGATTCAAGATAATGGAGTAGGAATTGCCGAAGAAGATCAGGAAAAAATATTTGAAAAATTTGTTCAAATAGGAAGGAAAGAAATAGACTATCAAGGAACTGGGTTAGGACTATCAATTGTGAAACGTTTGCTAGAGCTATTTAATAGCACCATTTCTCTTGAAAGTAAAATAGGTGAGGGAACAACATTTACCTTTACTATTGCCTTTGATTACGATACTATAAAAACTACTAGCTTAATAAATAACATCCAAGTTGATTTGACGACTGGGCAAATGTTTAAAGTTTTGGTAGTAGATGATAATGCTATAAATCAGTTAGTGACTAAAAAGATTATCGAAAAGCACAACTATAAATGTACAGTTGTAGATTCCGGATTGTCAGCGCTAGAAATTCTTGAAACAGCACAGTTTGATGTTATTCTAATGGACATAAACATGCCATTAATGAACGGCTTTGAGACCACTAGGAGAATTCGTAAAAAAGGTATTGATACTCCTGTTATCGCTTTAACGGCTTATGATAAAGAAGAGATTTCAGAAGAAGCTATTTCTGCTGGAATTAACGATATTCTTATTAAGCCATTTGCAGTTTCGCTGTTAGTTAAAACGATAAATCAACTGATATATAAAGTTAAAGAAGGTACGCTGGTGTGATAATTCTTGTTGTAAAAAAAATCGCAAAATCATTTTAAATGATTTTACGATTAATTTTAGCAAGACTTTTTTTGATTGTGAAGCTTGATGTTTTTATTTAATAGCAATTGTCTTAGCTATATTTTGTTTTGCTCCTTCTTTTTTATCAATCTCTACATGAAGGATACCGTCTTTGTAATTGGCAGTTATTTTATTTTCATCCGCATAGTCAGGAAGACTGAATGATCTGCGGAATGACTGGTAATTGAATTCTTTTCTATAATAATTGTCTTTCTTTCTGGTTTCCTCTTTTTCTTCTTCTTTTTCGGAAGATATAGAAAGCATATTATTATCAACTTCCACTTTAAAGTCTTGCTTTTTTAAGCCGGGAGCTGCCAATTCAATTTCGATTTTTTTATCCGTTTCTTTTAAGTTTACTGACGGCAAATTGCTACCTATTGAAGCGAGATTTCGATCGCTCCAATCCATTAGGTCTAATGGTGCGAAATCATCAAAAAACGCATCTACTGATGGTAAAAACGGACTTGTAACTACAGGCGAGAAGCCATTTCTTTTTACTAAAGTTTTCATAATTTAATTATTTAAAGGTTTGTTAATCATTTAATTAAATTTACAAAAGTAAAATGCCTATTTCAAAAAAAATAACACTTAATTAACTCTGTATTAAGGTTTTACCTAATAAAAAAATACCTTTTACCATAATGGTAAAAGGTATTTCTTACACTTTAATAATTCGATAAATAATTTAAATTAGTACCAGCGTTTCTTATTTTGTTTCGAAGCATCCGATTTTCGAGATTTATGGGCTCCACCACTTCTATTTGAATTTTTTGGCTTAGTAGATCCTCCTGGAGCAGTCTCAGGATTACCTGAATGCCATGGATAAGGATGGTCGCTAACTGTTTTTACGTCAACTTTAATTAATTTTTGAATGTCTTTCCAATAGCCATGTTCGTCTTTACTACAAAAAGAAATGGCAACTCCACCGTTTCCGGCACGTCCAGTTCTTCCAATACGATGTACATAGGTTTCAGGGATATTGGGTAAGTCAAAGTTAATAACATATGGCAATTGGTCAATATCGATTCCACGAGCAGCAATATCTGTTGCTACAAGAACTCCAACCTCTTTGTTTTTGAATGCTTCTAAAACGCGTTGTCTCGCATTTTGTGATTTGTCGCCATGAATAGCTTCGGCAGCAATGTTATTTTTGCGTAAAGCCTTTACGACATTGTCTGCACCATGTTTTGTTCTTGAAAAAACCAATACATCTGTCAAGTTTTCATTCTTGATTAAGTTATAAAGTAAGTTGCGCTTTTCTGTTTTTTCAACAAAATAGACACGTTGCTCTACGTTTTCAGCGGTAGACGAAACGGGTGAAACCGTTACCGTTTCTGGATTTGTCAAAAACATTTCAGCTAGTTCACGTATTGCCATTGGCATCGTTGCAGAGAAAAATAAGGTCTGTCTGTTTTTAGGAGTAAGCTTGACGATTTTTTTTACATCGTTTACAAAACCCATATCAAGCATTTGATCCGCTTCATCCAGAACTAAACAATGCAAGTGGTCAAGATCAATAAAACCTTGCTTATGCAAGTCCAATAACCTTCCTGGGGTTGCAATTAAAATGTCAACACCATTTTTTAGCGCATCTACTTGTGGGTTTTGAGAGACTCCTCCAAAAATGGTAAGTTGCGTTAAATTAGTATATTTTCCGTAAGTGTCAAAACTTTGACCAATTTGAACTGCTAATTCTCGAGTAGGAGTTACTACCAGAGCACGAATTTGTTTGGCTTTTTTTGACGATCCTACAATACGGTGTAGTTGATGTATAATGGGTATGGCAAATGCTGCCGTTTTTCCTGTTCCTGTTTGTGCGCATCCTATTAAATCTTTTCCTGCTAAAACTAGAGGAATTGATTGTTCTTGGATGGGAGTGGGGTTAGTATAGCCTTGTTCATATACGGCTCTTTGGATACTTTTTGAAAGTGATAATTCTTCGAATAACATATTTTTACAATTAAATATCTTGTATTAAGTACATAGATAGTTTTGCAAAGATAGTATTATTATTTTTGATGGGTATTTCTGCTAAATATTCGAATTAAGTTATACCTGTTATATGGTATATAAAATTACGGCTTTTGATTAACCAATGGTATTGTTTGATTTTATAAAGTCAGTGACTAGATAACCAATCAATTTTCCTATAAGGTGATTATTTTTATCTTCTCCTAAGCTTGGAGCACCTTCACATATATGCAGGTAAGTAGCATTTTTGTTTTTGGCAAAAAAGGAAATAAACTGCCTCAATTCTTCTACAGAAAAACCACTCAAAGTCATTGCGCTGCTAGCTATATTTGGTATTGCATCCAAATCAATTTCGATTCCGAAACAATCAGTTTCGACAAATGCTAGTGCAGTGTTCATCTCTAAACTGAAATCTTTTTCTTTTCTAATCTTTATACCGTCATAAGTATTATACCGCACTCGATCTTCGGTTTTTTTTATAATGTCAAGTACACTTTTAGAGGTGTAATTTTCATGTAAACCAAAGACAAAATATTTTTTCAAAAAACCTTCTTCGAAAGCATATGAAAAACCATTTCCGCTATGGCGTCCTTCTAAGATTCTGAAATCAGAATGTGCATCAAAATTTATAGCATTAATTGATTTGCCCTTCGCAAGTGCTGCACCTTTTATGTTTCCGTAAGAGTTATTATGTCCACCTCCAATAATTATTGGGGTTTTTCCGGCTTTGATAATGTTAAATATAATATGAGAAACATCTTTATCTATTCTTTCAACTAATTGACTTAATTTAGAACGATCGTCAATATCATTAAAGTCTAAATGCTCAACTTCTTTCATTTCTTCACAAACATTAACCTGTCCTAAAACAATGATTTGGCTTCCTTTGCAAAAGCGATTGTGTTGAATATTTGCTATGTTTTTGATGGCGCTATCCCAAGCAGATGCGGCTCCAGGTCTTCCAAAATTGGCTCTAACTCCAATGTCCTCAGGAATTCCAAGTAAGACATATTTTGCTTCGCAGGTTTTTAAAAATGAAATTGTATCAGTCCCTTTAGGCACTGTAATCATTTTTTCACCAAATTTAATTTCTCCGCTTCGGTGGTTGGTAATTTTGGCGAGATCATTCATTGTAAAAGGCAGAAGCTTTTCCATATAAAAAAAATATTTTTTTCAAAAATACTATAATTGTGTTAACTTTCGTTTAACTTTAATATATATTGTTAAATTTGAAAAAAAAATTAATTAAAATGGAAAATCAAAAAAGTAGTTCAAGTCTAAAAGCAATAATTGCAGTGTTAGCAGTTTTACTAGTGGGGAGTTTAATCTATATTTTTAAAGTTACATCTGATGTGACTACTGTACAGACTGAATTGAAATCTACAATGACTGATAAAGAAACAGTTATGAAGGATTTAGAAAATTTAAAAGCAACATATGATGCTGCAATCGCTGAAAATACTTCTATGTCTGATGAATTGATTCAAGAAAGAGATAAAGTTGTGAATTTAATTTCTGACTTAAAAAAATCTAAAGGAGATGTTGCTTCGCTAGCAAAATACAAAACTCAATTTATTGCTTTACAAAGTAATATGAAAACTTTAATGGCAGAAAATGAAGGTTTAAAAAAGCAAAATACCACCTTAACTACGCAACGTGACAGTACTGTTGTTGTATTGACTGAAACTAAGAAAAATGTTGAAGCATTAGCTGGGCAAAACGAAGAATTGGCAAAAGCGGTTGAAAAAGGTTCGAAATTAACAGTTTTAAATACAACTGGATCTGCTTTTAAATTAAGAAGTTCTGGTAAACAAATAGAAACTGACAAAGCGAGCAGAGCTGACGTTCTTAGAGTAAGCTTCACAATTGCTGAAAATCAAATTGCTCAATCAGGTGATAAAACGTACCAAGTACAGGTTATTGATAGTAAAAACAATGTTTTAGGTGATAAGAAAACTGAAACTTTTGGAGATAATACTTTAACGTATAGTTTTGCGACTAATGTTGCTTATGAAAACAAAACAGTTAAAGTTACACAAGATTTAAAAGGAAAAGACTTTGCTAAAGGAACTTACTATATCAATATCTTTAATAAAGGGGAACTAGTTTCTAAGACAAGTTTTGTTTTAAAATAAGAGTATATTATCAAGTAAAAAAAAAAAGAGGAGCTAATTGCTCCTCTTTTTTTATGTAATATTTTTTCCTTCCAGTATTACTGTTTCAATTAAGTTACTGCCAAAGGCATAGGGCAATTGATAGTAGGAGGGAATTGGCTTTGTAATAATAAGATTCGCTTTTTTTCCTATGGTGATGCTTCCATGAGTATCTGAAAGTCCCATGGCGTAGGCACCATTTATTGTTGCTGCATTTATGGCTTCTTCAGGAGTCATTTTCATTTTTATGCAAGCAGTAGCTACGACAAAATTCATGTTTCCAGATGGGGTTGAGCCAGGGTTGTAATCAGTTGCAAGTGCAATAGGAAGACCGGCTGCGATCATTTCGCGTGCTGGTGTATAAGGAATACTCAAGAAATAGGAGCAAGATGGCAAAGCAACTGGCATGGTCTCTGTATTTTTTAAGGCAATAATATCTTCTGTTTTCATGACTTCAAGATGGTCCACTGAAAGCGCACTGTACATTATGGCTGCTTGTACTCCTCCAATTGAATTGAATTGATTCACGTGAATTTTTGGCTTTAAGCCAAAGCGAATTCCTGCTTCCATAATTTGTTCCGTCTCCGCAACCGTAAAATAGCCTGTTTCGCAAAAAACATCGATATACTCAGCGAGTTGGTTCTTTGCAATTTCAGGAAGCATTTCGTCAATTATCAAATCAATATAGCCTTTTCTGTTTTCTTTGTATTCTAATGGAATAGCATGTGCTCCAAGAAAAGTAGCTTTTATGGTTATAGGATACTGCTTAGATAATTGTTTGATAACGCGAAGTATTTTTAGCTCCCCGTCTAATGAGAGTCCATATCCAGATTTAATTTCTACAGCTCCAGTTCCCAAACGTATTACATCTTCTAAGCGCTCTTTTGATTGTTGGTAGATTTCTTCTTCTGATGATTCATTCAGCTTTTTAGCCGAATTTAAAATACCTCCGCCGCGGTTGGCAATTTCTTCATAGGTTAGACCATTGATTCTATCTACAAATTCCTGTTCGCGATTCCCGGCGTACACAATATGCGTATGGCTGTCGCACCAAGTAGGTAAAACAATTTTTCCAGTTGCATCAATAACGGTGTCTGCCGTTTTTGTAGGAAGGTTTTCCATAGCGCCAAAATCAGCAATCAAATTGTCTTTAATTAATAGGTACGCATTTTTGATTGTTGGAAGAATAGCCATTTCATCACCAGAAACTTTCGAAACTGAAGTTTCTCGAACTTGAAGCAATTCCTTGATATTGGTGATTAATGTTGTCATTTTGTTTTTTTTGTTATTCTGAAACTGTAATTTCAAAAAGTTTATCCCAGTTTTTTCCGGTTACAAAAATGGTTTTAGTTTTTGGGTTGTAAGCGATACCATTTAAATAATCATCAGGAGTTCCATTAATTAGTTTTCTTAATCCTGACATGTCTAGAACGCCCTCTACAGCTCCATTTATAGGGTTTACTACTGCAATAGCATCTTTCTGCCAAACATTGGTGTAGATTTTTCCGTCAATCCATTCTAGTTCGTTGATTGCTTTTATTTTTGAGCTACCAGAATATACATTAATATAATCAATCATCTTTTGAGTGTCTGGATCCATTTTCCAAATTTTCTCGGTTTTATCTGTTTGATAGATGTATTTTCCGTCATTAGTCATTCCCCAACCTTCGATGTCTTTATCGTATGAAAAAGTTTTTTCTAGTTTTAATGTTTTAGCATTGTAGATAAAACCAGTTTTTTCCTGCCAAGTCAATTGGTATAATTTGTCATTAACGAATGTAATTCCTTCGCCAAAGTATTTTGCATCAAGATCTACTTGTTTGTATACTTTTCCAGTTTTATAATCGTATTTTCTGAAATAGGATTTACCATTAAGTCCTGTACTTTCATATAATGTGTCTTTGTAAAACTCTAAACCTTCCGTAAACGAAGTAATGTCGTGAGGGTAGGTGTTTACAATTTTATACTTTAATAGTTTTGGTTGTACATTCGATACTAATTCTACTCTTGCGGTTGCTTCTGAGTTTTCACCTTCATAGTATACCAACGCTTTTAGATTTTGGTAGCCTAATTTTTGGTCTTTCAATTCAAAGGTTAGTTTATCTGCATCTTTTCTTGAAGCTATCTTTTTATCATTGACATAGTATATAATGCTATCGACTTTTTTCGATTCTGGATTCAAAATAGTCAAGTCAAGTACCTCTTGAGGCTGATATTTAGCAGCAAATTTCGAAGTATCGAAATTAAATATGGTATTTTCTCCCTTTTTTTTATCACCACAGTTAGAAATTGTGATTCCTAATAAAATGATAGATAGTAAGTTATATTTTTTCATCGTTTAAATTTTGTATAGACCAATATACAATGTTATTTTTAGAGGACAAAGCGCTTGCAAAAATATAAAAAGATTGTATATTTGCACCGGCAAGTCCTACACGACCAGCTCCTGCAGACTCCCCCAGGATGGGAACATAGCAAGGGTACGTGGTTGAGCGGTGCGATGTAGGTCGCTTGCCATTTTTTTATAATCTGTTCGTTAAGGCGAGACAGATTTTTTTTATGCCAATTTTGAAATGTTTTCAAAATAAAAATAATTACAGTCTTCCGTATGGAGGATTTTTTTATTTTTGGTCTATACTAAAATACAGTTAAACAACAAGCAATATGAGTAAAGTGGTTTTAATTACTGGAGGTTCCTCCGGAATAGGGAAGTCTATTGGGGAATTTTTACATAACAAAGGTTTTATTGTTTATGGAACTAGTAGAAACCCGGAACGGATTCTTAACTCTGTTTTTCCATTAGTGGCCTTAGACGTTAGGGACACTGTTTCAATTCAGGCGGCAATTGCTAAAATCATTGCTATATCAGGAAGATTAGATGTTGTAATTAACAATGCAGGAGTAGGGATAACTGGACCTTTAGAAGAGATTCCAACTGAGGAAATCAAGAATAATTTTGAGATTAATTTATTTGGTCCTATTGAAGTGATGAAAGCGGCTTTGCCACAAATGCGTTCACAAAAATCGGGATTGATTATCAATATTACTTCTATTGCGGGTTATATGGGATTGCCTTACCGTGGCGTTTATTCTGCTTCGAAAGGTGCTCTAGAGTTGATCACGGAAGCAATGCGCATGGAAGTGAAATCATTTGGAGTTCACATTACTAATGTAGCACCTGGTGATTTTGCAACGAATATTGCCGCGGGTCGCTATCATGCTCCGGTAATTGAAGGTTCGGCATATGAAGTTCCTTACGGGAATACCCTAAAAACAATGGATGAACATGTGGATAGCGGAAGCAATCCCAATGAAATGGCCGAAGCAGTTTACGCGATTATTCAAACAAAAGAGCCTAAAATTCATTACAAAGTGGGTGCTTTTATGCAGAAATTTTCGATAGTACTTAAGCGAATTTTACCTGATAAAGTATATGAAAAAATGCTAATGAACCATTATAAATTATAATTATGGAAAAAATATCAGAATCACTACCTTTAATTTTGATGGGTTTATGCGTTATTGTTTTTTGGTTTATTATTCGTAGGATATTGAAGTCAGTTAGTGATAAAATAAATAATAACGATCTCTATAAGGAGGATATACTTAATGTTCTAGAGGAAATTAGAGACGAATTGAAAGAATTGAATAAAAACAATTTAGTTAAGTAAATTTAAGTTGTAATTTTGCAGCAGATTTGCGTGAGGGATAGTAGTGAAAAGCCCACAGCAGCGTGTAGCGATAGCGAAACGATGCGAGGACTTGTAGCGAATAGCCCGACCCGATCCCGATAGCTATCGGGATTAAAGAGGGTCACGCCCAAAAAAAGAACACACAATTTAATTATAAATATTATGAAATTTTTTATTGACACGGCTAATTTAGCTCAAATTAAGGAAGCGCAAGCATTAGGAGTTTTGGACGGAGTTACGACTAACCCATCATTGATGGCGAAAGAAGGAATTACTGGAAAAAACAACATTATGAAGCATTATGTTGACATTTGTAATCTTGTTGACGGTGATGTAAGTGCTGAAGTGAATGCGCTTGATTATGATGGTATGGTTAAAGAAGGTGAAGAATTAGCTGATTTACATGAGCAAATCGTTGTTAAATTGCCAATGACCAAAGAAGGTGTTATGGCTGCTAAATACTTTTCTGATAAAGGAATTAAAACGAATGTAACATTAGTATTCTCTGCAGGTCAAGCTTTATTAGCTGCTAAAGCGGGTGCTACTTATGTTTCTCCATTTATTGGTCGTTTAGACGATATTTCTACAGATGGATTAGCATTAATCGAGGAAATCAGATTGATTTATGACAACTACGGTTATGAAACTCAAATTCTTGCTGCTTCTGTACGTCACACAATGCATATTGTAAACTGTGCTAAAATTGGTGCTGATGTTATGACTGGACCACTTTCTGCAATTTACGGATTGTTGAAACACCCATTAACTGATAGCGGATTAGCTCAGTTTGTTGCTGATTTCGAAAAAGGAAATAAATAAGAAGTTATATTAAGTGATCCGATTTTTAGTGACCACTTATTGAAATAGAAAAAGTCCCATTTTGCATATACAAATGGGACTTTTTTATGATTATTATTAGAAAATTATTTTCGTACAAACGGTGGTAATAATTTTGAAGAGACTTCTCCAAAGCCGATTCTTACCTGTCCATTTTTGCAAAAACCTTTGATAATCACAGTGTCATTGTCATTGATAAATTTACGTTCCGTTCCGTCGTTCAGTTTTATTGGGTTTTTTCCTCCCCATGTCAATTCTAACATCGAACCGTAACTATCAGGAGTTGGACCTGAAATTGTTCCAGACCCCATCATGTCACCTGAATTTACACGACAACCGTTTGAAGTATGATGTGTTAATTGTTGGCTCATAGTCCAATACATGTACTTGAAGTTGGTTTTACTTATTACCGTAGGTTCTGCGTGCTCTGGTTGTATTGCAACTTCTAAATTGATGTCAAAAGAATGTTTTCCTTTTTGCTGTAAATAAGGCAATGGACTTGGATTTTGTTTAGGGCTTAGAACTCTAAATGGCTCTAGAGCATCCATGGTTACAATCCAAGGAGATATAGACGACGCAAAGTTTTTTGCCAAGAACGGTCCTAGAGGCACATATTCCCATTTTTGAATATCGCGTGCGCTCCAGTCATTTAATAAAACCATTCCAAATATGTACTCTTCTACTTCATTAATTGGGATCATTTCACCCATTACATTAGCATCAGTAGTGATGAAAGCGGTTTCTAGTTCGAAATCAATTAAACGTGACGGGCCAAAAACAGGTGTAGTTTCACCGGCTGGTAATGTTTGACCTATAGGTCTGTGAATAGGAATTCCTGAAGGAACAATAGTAGAACTTCTACCATGATATCCTACGGGTATGTGAAGCCAGTTTGGTAATAATGCATTATCTGGGTCTCTGAACATTTTTCCTACATTTGTAGCATGTTCTTTGCTTGAATAAAAGTCAGTGTAGTCACCTATTAATACAGGCAACTGCATTTCGACATCGTCTATCTCGAAAATAACAATATCACGATGCTTTGCATTATCTCTTAATTTTGAATTGGTCTCGTCAAAAATTTCCGCAATTCGATTTCTAACTAATCTCCATGTTTTTTGTCCATCGGAAATAAAGTCATTAAGAGTGTCTTGCATGAACATATCATCAGTTAATTCAATACCTGCAAAGTAATTCATTTGCTGCAAAGCCCCTAAATCGATAGCAGAATTACCAATTCGAGTTCCTACGGTTACTATATTTTCTTTAGTTAAGAAAACGCCAAAAGGAATGTTTTGAATAGGGAAATCACTATTTTCTGGTACTTCTAACCATGATTTTCTGTTTGTATCGTTTGCTAATATTGGCATAATATGTTAATTGTTTTGTTGAAAATTATACTTCAAATATATTATAATCTAACAGTTTCACAAACGTTTTTTCGTATTTTTGCTTCAAATTAACTAAAATCAAAGAAATGCAACGCGACAAACAAATTTTTGACCTTATTCTAGAAGAACAAGAAAGACAAATACACGGATTAGAACTTATTGCCTCAGAGAACTTTGTCAGTGAAGAAGTGATGGAAGCAGCGGGGTCTGTCCTAACGAATAAATATGCAGAGGGATACCCTGGAAAAAGATATTATGGTGGTTGCGAAGTAGTAGATGTTGTAGAACAAATTGCTATTGATAGAGCTAAGGAATTGTTTGGTGCGGTTTATGCAAATGTGCAGCCACATTCAGGTTCACAAGCTAATACAGCAGTATATCACGCTTGTTTGAAACCGGGAGACAAAATTTTAGGTTTCGATTTGTCTCATGGAGGACATTTAACTCATGGTTCGCCAGTAAATTTCTCTGGTCGTTTATACAATCCAGTATTTTACGGTGTTGATAAAGAAACGGGACGTTTAGATTATGATAAAATTCAAGAAATTGCTACAAAAGAGCAACCAAAATTAATTATCGCAGGAGCTTCGGCATATTCTCGTGATATGGATTTTGAACGTTTTAGAGTAATTGCTGATAGTGTAGGAGCAATTTTGTTTGCTGATATTTCTCATCCTGCAGGTTTAATTGCTAAAGGATTATTGAATGACCCAATTCCTCATTGTCATATTGTATCAACTACAACACACAAAACATTGCGTGGACCAAGAGGTGGTTTGATCATGATGGGGAAAGATTTCGAAAACCCAATGGGATTAACTACTCCAAAAGGAGACATAAGAATGATGTCATCTTTACTTGATTTAGCTGTTTTTCCTGGAAACCAAGGAGGACCTTTAATGCATATTATTGCTGCAAAAGCGGTTGCTTTTGGTGAAGCTTTGAAAGATGAATTCTTTACTTATGCTTTGCAATTGCAAAAAAATGCTAATGCTATGGCAGAAGCTTTTGTAAAAAGAGACTATCATATCATCTCTGGAGGAACTGATAATCACATGATGTTGATTGATTTAAGAAATAAAGGGATATCTGGTAAAGAGGCTGAAAACGCATTAGTTAAAGCTGAAATCACCGTTAATAAAAATATGGTTCCATTTGATGACAAATCACCATTTGTAACTTCTGGAATTCGTGTTGGAACTCCTGCTATCACCACTCGTGGATTAGTAGAAGAAGATATGGAAACTATCGTAGCTTTGATTGACAAGGTTATCATGAACCATACAAACGAAGATATTATCGAGGAAGTAGCTAATGAAGTGAATGAAATGATGAGCGAAAGAGCGATCTTCGTTTTCTAAAAACTTTTGTTTAAAGTTTCAGGTTTAAAGTTTAAAGGTTTGTGTATACGGAACGGTATCACATGTTTTAAACTTTAAACTTTTTTTTTGAATTCAAACTTTAAACTTTTATAAACTTTAAACAAAAAAAAAAATGGGTGTATTACGATTAGAATTGCCTACGGATCCAAGATGGGTCAATATAGTAGAGAAAAACATTGAGGAAATCTTGACGGATCATGCCTGGTGTGAGCAAAAAGCGGCAACAAATGCAATTACAATAATTACCAATAATTCAGAACATCAGGATTTGGTTCAGGATTTGTTGGCTTTAGCCAAAGAGGAAATCGATCATTTTGAGCAGGTACATAATATCATCATCAAAAGAGGATTGAAATTAGGGCGTGAGCGCAAAGACGATTATGTAAATGAACTGTATTTGTATATGAAGAAAAACGGGAATGGGAGTAGGGTTTCCAGTTTAGTGGAAAGACTACTTTTCTCAGCAATGATTGAAGCCAGAAGCTGTGAGCGTTTTAAAGTTCTTTCGGAAAACATTAAAGATGAAGAGCTGTCTGTATTCTATAGAGATTTGATGGAAAGTGAAGCTGGACATTACACTACTTTTATAACCTATGCCAGAAAATACGGGACAGGAATAGATGTAGAGAAGCGCTGGCGAGAATGGATTGAATTTGAAGCTTCAGTTATTGCAAATTATGGCAAGAATGAGACGATTCATGGTTAGATTTGTGTTTTAGTAATTTTTTTATTTAATGCAGAATAGATTTAAAATCAATTATTTGTATTTGTAAAATTATGTATGGAGATTTATTTTATGCTTAAAAAGTACTTTTTTTTCTGCATTTATTATTTTTAATATATATTTATCTCGTGAATATTCAGCAAATAAAAAATATTATATAAATGAAACTCTATATAAAATATGATGGAATCGTTGCTTGTAGGGTAATTTTACAAGAACAGTTAGAACGATTAGAGATAAAACACAAGCTTCTTGATTTAGGAGAAATTGAAATTAGTGATTCTGTTTCTGACGAATGCTTTGCTGAACTTCAGGCTGCGTTAAATAGATATTCTATTTTCATTGTCAATAATGAAAAAAGTCAGCTAATTCAAAAAATAAAGGATACTATTGTTGAAATGATTTATCAAAATGATAAATTGCCAGCAATTACTATTTCTCAATATCTATCAGAAAAGTTGAATTTTAGCTATGGATATTTGACCAATATTTTTTCTGAAAACACCTATTCTTCAATAGAAAATTTCATTATTATTCAAAAAATTGAAAGAGCAAAAAAATTAATTATTGAAGATCAATTGACTTTAACAGAGGTTTCGTATAAATTAAACTACAGTAGTGTAGCTTATTTGTCAAGTCAGTTTAAAAAAGTTACAGGATTGACACCCTCTGCTTTCAAAAGAATAGTAGATAAAAGAAGAAGTTTATCAAATAATAATTTATAAATTAAATCCAACAATAGTATGATTTCACATAAAGATTCAATGCGTATTTTGATTGCTGATGACGACGAGGATGATCGCGCATTTTTTAGTGATGCAATGATGGAGCTTAAAATGAATAATGAGTTAACGTTATTTAATGATGGTAAAGAACTGATGGATTATTTAGCAAATCCAGATATTATATTACCACACTTACTTTTTTTGGATTTAAATATGCCTCGTAAATCGGGCTTTGAATGTCTAAAAGAAATCAGGTCTGATTTAAGATTTAAAGAAGTTTCAATTGCTATTTACTCTACATCTTCATCTGAAAAAGATATTGAAGAAACTTTTGTAGAAGGAGCAAATATTTATATAAACAAACCAAATGACTTCAGTAAACTTAAAAAAGTAGTCAAAGAAGTGTTAAACATCAATTGGCAATTTCACTCCTCTGGTTTAAATAGAGAAACGTTTTTCTTTAGTATTTAAAAAAGCATCGAGTATGAAGTTAGCAAAATTGTATAAAAACTCCCAGGTCTTTAAAATAGCTTTAGGTATTGCTATAGCAGTAGTAGGTTATATAGCCTGCGTTTTTTACACACAAATGCGAAGCTTGGACTCCTCAGTTGATATAATTACGAATGCTACTGAGACACAATTGGAATTAGAAAGAGTATTGTCGATTATCAGTATATATGAGACAAACCTCAGGAGCTATATTATCACAAAAGATGAATCCTATTTAGAAAAGAGATTTTTGAGAAGGGGAGAAATAGAAACTAATCTTAAGCGAATTAATGTATTAGTAGCTAATAACCCTGCTCGGGTTAAGGATGTAAAACGCCTTAATAAACTCATTGATTATCGATTTAAACTATTTAGGGAAACACTGCTTCTCGCAAAAAGTAAAATGCCCAACAGCGAAGTATTAAACGCAAAACTTCAAGAGAGTAATGACTTTACGGAGTTGATGAAAAACTATGTTTATAAAACTATTAACGCTGAGGGTGATAAGGTTAAAATTCACAATAACAACCATCAATTTGAGTTGCAAGACTCCATCATAAGTGCTTTTTTATTGGTGATTCTGTCATTATTAATTTTACTGCTTTCTTTTAATAAAATGAATGTTGACATTTATGAACTTAAGAGAGCTAATGATGAATTAAAATTCCTAAACCACTCTTTCAATAATGCAGAAAAAATCGCTGGATTTGGTCATTGGAAGATTAATTTAGAAACAAATACATACTCTTTTTCGGATAATTTCTTCCGACTTTTAGGATTGGAGCCGCAATCATTCGTGCCTAGTTTAGAAAATATTTCTAAATACGTGCACCCCGATGATATTGAATATGTAACGCAAATGCATTTGGATTCTCTTGTTTCTTATAACCCCACCTCTTTAATGTATCGTTTTGTATTACCTAATGGGGACTTAAAATACGTTATGTCTGTAGGTAGTTTTACCAGGAACGGTAAAGGACAAATGGTTAAGACAGGTGTGAATTATGATATGACGGAACAATATAAGCGAACTATTGAATTAGAAGAAAACAATAAAGAATTAATAAGCATTAACGAAGAACTAGAATCTTTTAATAATATTGTAAGCCATGACTTACAAGAGCCGCTTCGTAAAATTCAAATGTTTATTTCAAGAATTGAATCAACTGAAGTGGATTCTATTTCCGAGAAAGGGAAAGGATATTTTTATAAAATACGCACATCAGCTAATAAAATGCAAACCTTGCTTATTGATTTGGTCAATTACTCCAGAACTATAAAAGGAGATAAAGTTTTTGAGAATACTGATTTAAAGGAATTAGTTTATCATGTAATTGACGATTTATCATCTGATATTGAAGAAAAAAAGGCTAAGATAGATTTAGGGGATTTACCTACTGTAAAAGTTATTTCTTTTCAAATGGAACAACTTTTTATTAATTTGATTTCTAATTCATTAAAGTATAGTCAAGAAGATGTGGCACCTGAAATTTCAATTTTTTCTGAAAAAATTGATAAAAACGAGGTGTTTGACAATGAAATAATTACTGATCAAGATTATTATAAGATTGTGGTAAAGGATAATGGAATAGGATTTAAACAAGAATACGCCGAAAAGGTATTTATATTATTTCAGCGTTTAGAAACAGGTTCTAAATATTCTGGAACTGGTCTTGGTTTAGCCATTTGCAAACGAATTGTAGACAATCACAATGGGTTTATAAAAGTGATTTCAGAACCTAATGTAGGTTCTACGTTTTCTATTTTTTTACCAAAAAAAGCTTAGTTTTTCCATAATACCAGATTACGATAATCGTATTAAACTATGTTTAGTATAAGAATGAACAAGAAAGCAAAGTTCATTCAAATTAATAATTCATTTCTTTTAAATATATAATATGATAACTGTTGCCATAGCCAGCCCTAACGATTACAAAACAATTCAAGAAATTGCGTATCAAACTTGGCCGGAGACCTATGGTGCAATCTTGTCAAAAGAGCAATTGGAGTTTATGTTAGATGCTTTTTATTCAATAGCTGCTTTAAATGATAATGTAGTCTCTAAAGGACATCATTTTTTGTTAGCCAAGGAAGACGATGTTGTTTTGGGTTTTGCTTCTTATGAGCATAATTACCAGGAAAATAATAGAACTCGAATCCACAAAATATATGTTTTGCCTAAAACGCAAGGCAAAGGAATTGGGAATAAACTTATAAGTCATATCGAAAATTTGGCTAGAGAAAATCAATCAACAGCACTTTCACTAAATGTAAACAGGTTTAATAATGCCTACGCTTTTTACCAAAAAAAAGGTTTTGTAGTCATTGAAGAAGTGGATATTGAAATTGGTCACGGTTATCTGATGGAGGATTACGTGATGGAAAAGGCGTTGTAGTTTTACGATTCCCAATTCCCAATCAGCTGTAGTAGAACTTTTAATTTAAAAAGTCATCTTCTTTACTAAAAATACTACATTCCTATTTTTATTTTATTAAAAGTTATTTTGAGAATTCTCTGTTTTAAAGAAAAAAGCGGTAAATTTAAGTGTTTGTTTATCAGCTGTTTTCTTAAAACCACCACGATGAGATTTGTAAAACTTTTAATATTTTCTATTTTATTTTTGACGCTATCTTGTTCTAAAAATGCTGAAGGAATTCAACCTAAGCGCAGCAATGTTACAGAAAGTGTGTACGCTTCAGGAGTCATAAAAGCAGACGATCAGTACACCGTTTTTTCTACAGTAAATGGTATTTTACAAAAGAGCAGGGTTATAGCGGGACAATCTATTAGTCAAGGGCAACTATTATTTGATCTTGAAAGCGAAAAAGCTGCATTAAATACTGAAAACGCAAGGTTAGCTTATCAATTGAGTCAAGAAAGCAGTCGTTATGTCAAAGATAAAATTGCTGAAATGGAATTAAAAGTCCAGTCGGCGAAGGACAGGATGACTCTGGATGAATCCAGATATAACAGAAATAAAAAAATAAGAGCTCTAGAGGGGATTTCTGAAATTGATTTTGAAGGAATTGAATTAGCCTATAAAAGCTCCAAACTTAGTTATGAAAGCTCTAAAAAGCAATTAGCGCAGCTACGATCCCAATTAAATAATGAGCAAAGCCGTAGTAGTGTGAACCTTAAATTAAATCAAAAATCCCAAAGTGATTACAGCGTAAAAAGTGCATTCGCGGGGCAGCTATTTGATGTTTTGGTAAAAGAAGGGACCTTGGTAACCACACAGACTCCACTTGCGATTATAGGGAAATCAAATGCATTTGTATTAGAACTGGAAGTAGATGAAAATGATATGGTGCGGGTGGCTCTAGGCCAAAAGGTACTCGTAACTATGGATAGCTATAAAGGCGAAGTGTTTGATGCGATTGTGGATAAGATTTACCCTATAATGGACGAGCGCTCACGTACGTTTAAGATTGAGGCTCATTTTGTAAAACCACCTAAAAAACTGTATCCTAATCTCACAGCAGAAGCCAATATCGTTATTCGAACTAAAGAAAATGCGATTACAATTCCTAAAACTTATTTGATAGATAACGAATATGTTTTGGTCGATAAAAAGGAGCGCATAAAGGTGAAGATTGGCTTGGCTGATTATCAAAAAGTGGAAATTTTAGAAGGCTTGAAAGAAGGAGAAACCATTTACGAACCTCAATAATGAACTTTAAACTTATTTTAAACATTGCATTCCATTTGCTAATAGCGCGGCTAAAACAGACCGTAGTTGCTGCAGTGGGGGTAACCTTTGGTATTGCTATGTTTATAGCTTTGGTGAGTTTTATGAACGGATTAAATGAGTTGTTAGACGGACTAATGCTCAATAGGACGCCGCATGTTCGTTTGTATAATGAGGTAAAACCTTCTGAAAATCAGCCTCTGGATTTGTCTTATAAGTATAAAAAAAATGTAAACTTTATTAATTCCATCAAACCAAAAGACAGAGGAAAATCGATTTATAATGCCAATACAATAATTAAAGTGCTGAAGGAGGACAAACGGATTATAGATGTAGCACCAAAAGTGACTTCCTCCGTTTTATTTAATTCTGGGACGATTGAAATTGCAGGTTTTGTAAATGGAATCGATATGGTAGCAGAGGATAAACTTTTTAAGATAAGCGATTATATAAAAGAAGGCAAAGTCACTGATTTGTCTCAGAATAACAGCATTATTATTGGAAAAGGACTAGCAGATAAGATGATGCTGACCATAGGCGACATTATAAAAATATCAACTTCCAATGGTAATTTAGCTTCTTTAAAAATTGTAGGGTTTTCTGAATTAGGAATTGCTGAAATCGACAATGTGATGAGCTATACTTCATTGGCAACAGCTCAAAAAATATTGGGACAACCTAAAAATTATATTACAGACATTCAGCTGAATTTATACGACAAGGAAACTGCGGCAGCCGTTGCAAAAGAGTTTCATAAAGCATTCAATTTAGATGCCATGGATTTTCAAACGGCAAATGCGCAATTTGAAACAGGAAGTACAGTTAGGAGTATCATATCTTATTCAGTAGGGATTGTGTTACTGATTGTTGCTGGTTTTGGAATTTATAATATCTTGAACATGATGATTTATGAAAAAATGGATAGTATAGCCATTCTTAAAGCAACCGGTTTTTCAGGGGATGACGTAAAATGGATCTTTATCTCACTTTCACTAATTATTGGACTTACCGGTGGGGTTTTTGGACTGGTGTTTGGGTATATATTTTCAGTTATTATTGATAATGTTCCTTTTGAAACTACTTCTTTACCCACCGTAAAAACATATCCTATTGATTACAATGCAGTTTATTATGTCATTGGGATAAGTTTTGCCCTTTGTACAACTGTTATTTCGGGACTTTTTCCTGCTTTGAAAGCGAGTAAAGTAGATCCTGTAGAAATTATTAGAGGAAAGTAGCTATGGATAATAATAAAGTGATAGAAACTATTGGGTTAACGAAATATTTTTATGACCCTGTGAAATTTCAGGTGATTAAAGAAGTCGACTTAAGTATTAATCATGGTGAATTCGTTTCGATTGTAGGCAGGTCTGGTTCTGGGAAATCAACTTTACTGTATTTGTTGTCTACTATGGATACGGATTATGAAGGAGAATTGTATATTCATAACGAACTTGTAACGGGGCAGTTGGACGCCCAATTAGCGAAGATACGAAGCGAGAAAATTGGTTTTGTATTCCAGTTTCATTATTTATTAACGGAATATAACGTGCTTAAAAACGTGATGCTTCCAGGTCTAAAGTTAGGGAAATATTCCAATGAGGAATTAGAACATCGAGCCATCGGACATTTGAAAACTCTGGGAATGGAAAAGCACGCGCTTAAAATGACAAATCAGTTGAGTGGCGGGGAGAAGCAGCGCGTGGCCATAGCGCGGGCACTAATCAATGATCCTCTAGTAATCATGGGAGACGAACCGACGGGAAATTTGGATCGAAAAAACGGTGATCTGGTGTTTGATATTTTCAAGAAACTAACCGAAGATTTTAAGCAAACTATATTAATTGTCACTCATGATACTGATTTTGCCGATAAAACGGATAGGATAATTACAATGGAAGATGGTAGAATTCTATTGTAATACTAGTTACTTACAATAATATCATGTTTTGCCAATAAACCTTTTAAACCAGCCATAGAAAATTGTGCCTTTTTGAGTTTTGTTTTCGTTGGGTCAATTGTATAATTATAACTGCTTCTAAAATCAGCTTTGTTGGCAATTGCTTTTTCAAATTCAGCGCGATACAAATCACAATTATCAAAAATGGCTTCGGTTAAGTCAGTACTCATAAAATCAACAGCTACAAGACTGCTATCCATAAATGTGGTCCCTTTTAGCTTTAAGGTATAAAATTTGGAGAAATCCAAGTTACATTCTTTAAAATGGATTTCAAAAATAAGTTTGTCGCACATGGAAAAATTGATTTCCATCATTTTGCAGTTATTAAAAAGAACAGTTCTTAAAGCAACATGATTTATTTTTGAGGCATTGAAATTACAATCATTAAAAGTACAATCGATGAAGGTTACCGCAATAAAATTGCATTGGGAGAAATCACAACTGTTAAAAATGCAGGATTCAAATTCCTTGAAATTGACTTCCTCTACACCATAAGTGATGTCATTGTATTGTATGTCAAGGAAATATTCAGGCATTGTATATGTTGGGATTGCTTGTGTATAAATAGATTTCTACGACGGCTAAATTATTATTTAATTGTGTAAAGCGCACTATCTATTAGCTGCTGTTTTTAGATTTATTTACAATTACTTAAATATTCGGATTTGTTTTTAAATGAATTCGGTCCAAATATTTGTCTAATAACTCACCTTGTTTGAAAGTTTTTTTATATAGTCGTTCCGTAGTGTAGCGTTCATAATAAATTTCGACATAAAAATTATTTATGGTATATAGCTCTATTGCAATATTATCCTTTAAATAAAGGTCTACATAGGCACCTTTTTTCCAAGTTGCAGTATATTGCTCTTCCTCCGTAAGTTTTAAAAATTCAAAAAGTTTCATTTGCTCTAATTTTTAAAGTTTTAGTCCAATTTATACTCTTCAATTCAAATGAGGGTAATGCTAAAGTATGGATGCTGGTTAATATCCCACAAATAGCACAATTGAATAGTTTTCTAATTTGTCTTATCTCAAATATAGTAAAAGGATAAGTTGTTTTATGGAATAAGTACGGAAACTTTGGCTAGATAATGATAACTTTCAACGAATTAAGCTGGAGCGGTGCCTATAAATCTAGTTCTAATAATACAATCTAAAATCGAGCAGTTTACAAAGCGCATACTGTTTTTGATGCAACTCTTCAACAATTTCAATGACGTTATCTTCATCTTGGAATATACTAAAGAAAGTTTTGTCAAGATTGATGCTAGTTAGTCTGTTATAGGCCGTTCCGTAGCCCGAAACAGCTTTTGCGCCGGTAACATCTATAAAATATTGTGCTTCTTCCTCACTTAAGTCTAGTATTTTTGTATTGGCAAAATGCAAAATTTTACCAGTTAATTTTCCTTCAAAAAGTTCGGCAAGTTCATCTATGCTATAGTAGTAGTCATTTAGACAGATGTTATTTCCTTCGCCTTCCATTACTAGATAGATTATTTCATAATCCTTAAAGTTATGGTCGTCGTACCGCAATGCGTTTAAACTTTCTTCTAATCCTTCAATCGTATCACAGGTTTTGTAAATGCTGGTAATACCATATTCAACTGCTAATTGTTCTAAATTATTGACCACTTCAGTAGTGGTGGCAATTTCTATATCAGGAACAGCTTCGAGGCAGAAAATAAATTTATCATTATCTAAGTAATTGGGTTTGTCTAGATGGGTCATTAGCAACGAATGTTTTTGTTTACTGCTATTTTACTTAGCAGCATTAGATATAGTTGTTTTTTGCTTTCAATTCTGTTTTCTTCTTCAGTCCATTTCTGGTAAGGCGGTATGTTTGTTTTGAACTCGTGGGTTTGTCTGGGATGGTCATTTCAACCCAACCTTCTTCAATGGCTGGATTAAGATAGTTTGCACGAAAATTATCACGATGTTTTAGTTCTAATGCTTCTTGGATTTCATCACGTTTCATTTCAGCTTCCAATACCCAAATAACCCTCTCTATTGGTGTTAAATTAGTAAAGACTTGCCCAGTGACTTGCCCAGTGACTTGCCCAGTGACTTGCCCGGTAGTTGGACGGTATATTGTAATTGAAAAACCTTCTTCTAAATTAAATGTGGGCTCGCGTAATCCTGCTTCGGCACACAAACGAAAGATCTCTCCAGTTCCGGTTCCAAAACGCTCAATATAACCTGCCTGGTATAAGGTTTCGGCCAGATGCGGATTTTTAGGATAGGAAGCATGATCGTGTTTCAGCTTTTCTAAAGTTAGTTCCATCGGTAAACCACCAGGATTGCTAATAGTAACTCGATCAGAAAACAGCATTACTTGTACACTTCCAGTACTTTGATAATCTCGATGCGCCACTGCATTGACAATCGCTTCGGCAATCACAGGTCTTGGTATTTCATATTTCAAAGGAGCTTGATTAGACTCCAATCGCATTCCCACAGTAACGGCAATTTTGGCTAATATAAAATCAACTGCTTCGTCTACCTGCATAAAAACATCTCCTTTGATTACGCGATGGTCTGGGATGGGTTTAGCAATAAAATCACCATGAAAATGAGCACATTTAACTACTGCAGCAGGAAAAAATTGTTGTGGATTTTTTCCGAAAGCGAGTAAAGCGCTGTTGGTTACACCATCAGCTAAATACAAGTCCAAATGCGATAAGACTTTAGAAGCTGCGCTACCTTCTCTAAAAGGGAAACCTCGTTTGTGACGAGCAATATTTATGAAATGATTCAGTTTTTCTTCATCGATGTCTAAAAGCGAGGCTTTTTTAGCAATGGAACTGTCAAAACCTTCTATTTGAATCAATCCTTTTTGTTGAAGCAGATTGACTAAGGCTTTGGTTACTTCTCGAATTAATTCTTCGGTAGTTGAAAAGCGTTTGTAGGATAAATTGTTTTGAATTTTTCTTAATAAAGCGGTTTCTTTTGGGTGTCGCTCTGCATCGGTATCATTTTTTATAAAAGCTAATGAAAAAACGGCCTCTTTCTGTGCTAGATCGTACTCAAGTTCAGTAGGTGAAATCCCTGTAGCTGTTTCATAACCGTATGATTCTCCTATTAAAATAAGGAACACTTCAGCATGAGTAACTTCTTTCAGATATACATTTTGTGGCTGCTCACCGAGAGCAGGTAATTTCTCAAATAAAATAGGCTCAAAAAACAATTGCAACACTGGATCCGACAATAAATGACGGTGCAATGCCTCTCGCTCTTTGGCAAATTCTTTTTGAACGCTAGAAAGAAAAACTTTTTGTTTCATGGGATAGTAAAACTAATAAAAATAAACAAAATGAATTGTTTTTTCCAGTGAAAGTCTCATGTCGAGCTACGAACTAATCGCATGTACTTCATTGCTTGGTGTTAAGATCAGCTTTGTCGGCAATTGCTTTTTCAAATTCAGAACGGTATAAATCACAGTTGCTAAATAGGACTTCGGTTAAGTTAGTACTCATAAAATCAACTGCAACAAGGCTGGTATTAGTGAATGTAGTCCCTTTCATTTTTAAGGCGTAGAATTTGGAGAAGTCCAAAATACAATCCTTAAAATGAACTTCAAAAATGAGTTTGTCGCACATCGCAAAGTTTACATCGGTCATTTTACATGTATTAAAAAAGACCGTTCTAAAGGCAACATGATTTATCTTTGAACTATTAAAATTGCAAGAATTAAAGTGACAGTCGATAAAAGTGACAGCAATAAAATTACATTGGGAAAAATCACAATTGGTAAACGTGCAAGATTCAAGTTCCTTGAAATTGACTTGTTCTTCACCATAAGTGATGTCTTTATATTGTAAGTCAAGGCTGTATTCAGACCTTTTTTAAGGTATAAAGGAAATAAAATGAAAATAAAATTATCTTTTTGTGGATAAACTACATTTTTAATCTAATGATGGCAAACTTACTATATCCATTGCTAATTCTCTAATTTAGTTTGGAAGGATTGGAGTTGCTTTGCGTAAGGGGGGATGATACTGATAAAATCACTATTGAATTATAAAAAAATACTCTCACGAATTATGTAAATGATTAGTTAACCAAATGTAAATATTTTTTAAGAGCTATAGTGGAAAAGGAATAATTTAGATGAATAAAAAACCGCCTCAAAAAATGGTATGGAGACGGTTTCTTGGAATTATTTAGAGAAGTTTAATTAGAATTAAAAGTAAGTCACAGCTCAAATTTCATCTAATTAGTTTAGCTATTTTTCGTGTGATATTGTAGGGTTTTCTTTTACCCATTCGTTCATTCCAGCAGCGTAGTTTGCTATTTTTGTATATCCTTCTTTTGCTAAAATTGAATATGCAATTGCAGATCGGTCTCCACCTTGACAATGAATGACTACTTGTTTATCTTTAGGAATTAAATTTAGATGGTCATAAATAGTTCCTACAAATACATTTTGCGCTTCTTTTATGTGAGCAGTATTAAATTCTGAAGCACCTCTCACATCAATTATAACGCTATCGTCCATCACTTTTTTAAATTTGTCAAGGTCAATATTTTTTGCTTTTTCTAATTTCCCACCATTATCAGTCCACGATTTTGCGCCTACGACATACCCCATAACATTGTCTAAACCAATTCTCATTAGTTTACGAGTAAGGTCATCTACTTGGCTTTCGTTTTCAACTACTAAAATAAATTTTTCATTATAATCTACGAACCAACCTGCCCAGGTTGCAAATGAGTTACTTCCTTGAATATTTAGAGTTTGTGGAATAAATCCTGCTGCAAAGTCAACTTTATTTCTAGCGTCAATTACTTTTACTCCTTTTTGGATCGCTGTTTTTAATTCTGATGCAGCTAGTAATTTTTGTGTTGGAACTTCAGTTAATAGCGGTCTGTCAACTTTGTTCAACTTTTTCATCATGGCAAAATACTTAGGAGGCTCTGGTTGGTCTTCTAATAAATATTTTACAAACCCATCTCTATCATTAGCATATTGTAGCGCCCAGTTTCTTATCTTTTCATAACCCACAGTAGTACTTGGCACAGAACCTAATGCTTTTCCACAAGCGGAACCAGCGCCGTGGCCTGGCCAAACTTGGATATAATCCGCTAGTTCTGAAAATAACTGAATAGATTTATACATTTGTAAAGCACCAGCATTAGCAGTACCCACTACATTAGCGGCTTTTTCTAATAGATCTGGACGACCAACATCACCAACAAAGACAAAGTCACCTGTAAACAACATGACAGGTTTTGTGGTTGCAGGAATATCTGTAAGTAGGAAACTGATACTTTCAGGAGTGTGTCCTGGAGTATGTAAAACTTCTAATGTTAAGTTACCTAATTTTATTATATCGCCATTTTTTAGACCATTATGGGGAAACTCATATTGCCAGTCTTTACCTCCTTCTGCAGAAAGAAATAGTTCAGCGCCTGTTACTTTTGCTAACTCTCTGGAACCTGCTAGAAAATCAGCGTGTATGTGAGTTTCCAGTACATGCGTTATTTGCATGTTATTTTCTTTTGCTATTTCTATATAAGTATCTACATCTCTTTTTGCATCAATAACTGCTGCTACGCCTGATTTTTGACATCCAATGAAGTAACTTCCTTGAGCTAAACTCTTGTCGTATATGTGTTGAAAATACATTGTTTTATTTTTAAGTGATTAATTGAGTCTAATTTACAAAAAAACCATCCTGTAAAAGAATGGTTTTTAAGTTTTTTAAAATGGTAGATTTAAATAGATTTTTTAGCTAAGTACCAATCCACCATTTCTAAATTACTCTTTTTTCTTTCAGCTAATTCTTCTACTGTTTTTGGAGCAGAAACAATCACTTTGTCACCAGGTTGCCAGTCAAGAGGCATAGCTACACTGTACTCGTCTGATGTTTGTAGAGCGAGTAGAGAACGTTTAATCTCTGCCATATTTCTACCCACATTTAAAGGGTAATACATGATTAAACGTACTTTTCCTTTAGGATCCATTATGAAAACGGCTCTTACTGCAGCTGTTTCACTTTCTCCTGGTTGAAGCATTCCGTATTTTTTTGAAACTTCCATACTAATATCTGCAACTATTGGAAATTCAAATAAAACACCTGTTTTTTCATTTACGGCATTTACCCATGCAATGTGAGAGTGAATGCTGTCAATACTTAGACCCATTAATTTTGTATTGTGGTTTGCAAAGAAATCTTTTTCTAAAGCAAACCCACTCATTTCTGTAGTACAAACTGGAGTAAAATCAGCTGGATGTGAAAAAAACACAACCCAACTTCCTTTATTATATTCTGAAAATTTTATTTTTCCTGTAGTGGTTACCGCTTCAAAATCTGGAGCCATATCACCAATTCTCGGCATTGAAATTATTTGTTCTTCCATTGTTCTATATATTTAGATGATTATTTTATACTACGAAGTTAGTATAGATTCAATTAATTTTATGTGACAAGAGTTACATTGTATTAATTAACTTTATCGTATTTTTATAATTAATAGTTTTTGGTTATAGATATATTAATTTAAGTTATTAATATTAAAAGCCTCTTGTGATAAATGTTACACTTCTTTTGGCTATTAATAAATAGTTTTACAAAAACTTAAAAACGCATCATGAAAAAAATCTTTATACTTTTTTCGGTAGTTCTGCTTTTTTCTTGTAATAAGAAGAAGCATTCGTATCAAGATATTGATAAGACACCAAGTTTTGCTTACCAACCGCAGGAAGCCAAAGACTTAATGGAAAAACATTGTTATACCTGCCATAGTCCCACTGCAGATGAGGTAGAAGGTAGAATCGCGCCGCCATTTGTTGCTATTAAAGCACGATATATTGATAAGGAAGGATACAACAAAGCCGAATTTATAAAAGCAGTTTCTGATTTTGTAGCAAATCCTACAGATGATAATGCGTTACTATATGGAGCGGTCAGAAAATTTGGCGTAATGCCAAAACAAGCTTTCCCTGATAGCGCTACCGTAAAAATTGCCGCATTTATTTATGATTATAAAGTGGAAGCGCCAGTATGGTTCAAGGAGCATTGGCAAGGTCACGGAAATAACGATTGGGAACAATCAGGTAAAGAGTTTGTTGCTGTTGCAAAAGAAAAAACTTATGCAGATAAAGGTTTAGAATACGCATTGGGAACCCAAAAGGTTTTAGGTAAAAATCTAATGGGAACCATCCAAAAGAAAGGAACGATAGAAGCAATGGCTTTTTGTAATATTCAGGCCATTCCATTAACAGACAGTATGTCCGTTAAATACAATGCAACAATCAAACGTGTATCTGATAAAAATAGAAATCCAAATAATAAAGCAAATGCCGAAGAATTGATTTATATCGCGCAATTCAAGAAAGATTTAGCGGCTAATAAAGAGCCTAAACCAGTTATAGTAGAGAAAGGCGATAAAGTACATTTTTACTACCCAATACCAACTAATGCCATGTGTTTGCAATGTCATGGTACGTCTGATAATATTAAACCAGAGGTACAAATTAAAATAAAAGGATTGTATCCAAATGATTTGGCAACGGGTTATAGTGAGAATGAAGTAAGAGGAATGTGGAGTATTGTATTCGATAAAAAATAAGTTATGGAAGAGTTAAGAATAAAAGAGGTTTGCCCAACAAGCACATTAGAATTAATAAAACGCAATTATCTATTGCTCGATGTTCGTGAAGAAAAGGAGTTTAATCAGTTCTCATTTGATGTTCCACGCGTATTGCACATACCAATGAGTGAATTGGCTTTAAGAATAAACGAAATCCCAAAATCCGAGAAAGTAATTGTGGCGTCTTTAAATGGAGAGCGAAGTTTACAGGTGGTACATTTGTTGCGTGATTATGGTTTTGACAATTTGTTGAACATGAAAAAAGGACTTTCAAAATGGATTCAGAAAGGATATCCAATTAGAGGTGAAACCACAATTGAAGAAAAATCATGTTGTAGAGGTGAATCAAAATGCAAATAAAATGACGAAAAAACAATATATTTTTACGGGAGTTGGAGTAGTAGTGGGCTTAATTGCTGGTTACGCCTATTATCATTTTGTAGGTTGTGCATCAGGTACCTGTGCCATTACCTCAAAGCCGATAAATAGTACTTTATATGGTGGTTTAATGGGTGGTTTGTTATTTAATATGTTTGTAACTTCACCAAAAAAGAAAGATACATTATGAGTAATTTTTGGAATGAACGATATGCTGAAAACGAGTATGCTTACGGAATTCAGCCCAATCAATTTTTTTCAGAATCGATTTCTAAATTGCCTGAAAACGGAAAAATATTATTTCCTGCCGAAGGAGAAGGTCGAAATGCCGTTTTTGCAGCAAAAAACGGATTTGAAGTTTTTGCTTTTGATACAAGTATGGAAGGTAAAAAGAAGGCGGATAAGTTAGCTAATGATAACGGTGTAAAAATTGATTATCGCGTTGGAATACTAGAAGAATTAGATTTTGAACCAGCTTCTTTTGATGGAGTTGTCTTTATTTATTCTCATTTTCCAAAGGCCATTAGAGCAACAATTCATCAACAAATTGAACGATTACTAAAATCGAATGGGGTTGTAATTTTTGAGGCATTTAGTAAGGAACAATTACAATATCCTTCTGGTGGACCAAAGGATATTGAAATGTTGTTTTCGGAAGAGGAGGTAAAAGAGGAATTTAAAAACATAGCATTTGATTTCTTAAAAACAGAAATTATCGAATTAAGTGAAGGCCCTTTTCACCAAGGGAAGGGATCCGTTATTCGATTTATAGGTAAGAAAAAATGATAAAATCGTGGAAAGATTATTTATTTGTAAGCATACAATTCCTATTATTTGGATTGTATGCTTTTGATTTTTTACCACAATTTGAACTTCCCCAACCAGTAAAATATATTGGATTAGTGGTGGCCATCATAGGTTTTCTTATTTCAGCACTTTCGGTTTTGCAACTCAACAAAAATCTAACTGTTTTTCCAACACCCAAAACAGATTCTGAGTTAATCACTTTTGGAATGTACAAACTCAGTCGACATCCTATTTATACAGGACTTATCTTATTTACGTTTGGATATGCCTTTTATAAAGTTTCATTTTTAAAATTAGTTATTGCTCTAATTTTATTGCTTTTATTTTATTTCAAAACAAATTATGAAGAACAACAATTACTTCAAAAATTTTATGATTACAAGGAGTATAAGAAAAAAGTAAACCGATTTTTCCCTAAAATTAGAAAGCCTCAAGAATAACTTGAGGCTTTTTTGAGTTTTAAAATTTATAGTTTACAAATAGCGTAAAGTTTCGACCAGGTTCCGTTATAGGAACTCTTCCAAAACTGGCTACATTGTTGAAAGCAAAGGTTAAATGGTTGTTGTAATATTGATCAAACACATTTAAAAGCCCCATTCCAATGGATACTGATTTTATAGGTTTGTAGCCAATGTTTAAATCCATCACTTCATATCCTGCGGTAGCAATTTCATCATAGCTGGTTGAAATTTTGTTTTGTTTTGCTGTCAAAGTATACAATGCTTTGGCCCAGAACTTTTTGTATTCATAACTCAATTTTAATCGCGTTACTAATGGCGGAGTTAGAGGTAAACTTTCATTAAAATCTTTGTTTTCTGTATAGGTGTACGAAACTTCTGTTCCAAAATTAAAATTCTCATGGAATGTAATGTTTCCGTAAGCTTCAAAACCAGTTTTTAATGCTTTGTCAATATTTCTAAAAACTTTTGGGTGAATTGGTGGTGAAGTCGAGTTGTATTTTCGAGTTAAAGAGGCATCTACAACGCCTAGAATATAGTTTTCATAAATAGAATAAAATACTGAAGTTCCATATTGAACTGAATTAAAGAAGCCTTTTAAGTTTGTTTTTCCATCAAAACTTAATTCAAATTGATTGTTTACTTCCGGTTTTAAATTTGGATTTCCGACATATTCATAAGCATCTCTTCCAATGTTAAAGAAGGCAATAAATCGTTCTTCAATATTAGCTGCTCTAATTCCTCGACCAAAAGAAGCTTCTATTTTATAATTGGGATTAAAAAGGTATTGATACGAAACCGTACCACTATACAATGTTTCATTTCTCTTTTCTAAATTAGGATACAAAGCAGCATAAGTGGGATCTAAATCATTCGCATCAGAAGTAATAAAGTCCAAACGGGAACCAATAGTCAACCATGATTTCTCTGAAGCTTTAATTTTAGTTTCCGCAAAATAGCCAAAATCATTGGAGTAACTGTCTTGCCAAACTTTATCATAGTAAGCTAAAGGTGTTGCAAGATTATTTCCCATCATATTAACTTTGACTAAACGATCTCTGCCACCTTCTCTGGATAAATTGACCATATCTATTCCAGTAAACAAATTGACTTTGGAGCCTAAACTCCATTCTGTTTCAATTTTCCCGCCATAAGTTAAAGCATTTACTTTTGACACGGCTTCTGAATTTGCAAAAGAAGCTCTTCGTGAATTGGTCATAATATGATCTACATACGAGTAGTAAACCTTAGAAGTTAATCCTTTAAAATAGGTGTTATTTGTCTCTAATTTGTAATCTAAATTAGCCATGGTACTATTATCTTCATCTGTATCCATAGGCAAACCTGCGTGAAGCACATCACGACCAAAATTTTGACGTAAAGTTGCTTGCAAACGTTGGTTATCTGAAATTTGATAACCCGTTTTTAATCCATAACTAATACTTCTAAACGAAGACGGAATTTCGTTTTGATTTCCGTCTTCATAGTTTCCATAATCGCGATAACTGAAGTTTCCAGAAAAGTCAAACTTTTTAATTTTACTGTCTAAAGTAAACATGTTCACCATAGAATTTCCATTGCTTTCATAACCAGAAGAAAGACTTCCGCTAAGGAGCTTAGTGTTGTTAGCCGGAGATTTTGAAACTAAATTGATAAGTCCTGCAAAAGTGTTTCCATAACGAACCGAAAATGGGCCTTTTATGATTTCGATTTTAGTAATTTCTTCTGGATTAACCAATGTAGTTACAGGATCCATGCGGTTAGGACAGGCATGAAACGCTTTAGTTCCACCATCTATTTGAACATTTAACTGTTCGTATTGAGAAGCTCTAAAATCGGGGTCAACAGCATAATTTCCTCTTTTGATGAGATGAAAACCATTGATATCTTCAAATAATTCACCAGAATTTTTAGGCTGCACTACTTTTTCAGAGAAATCCTGTTTAACAATAACCTGGGCAGGGTTTTTTATGGACGAACCCGTAACAAGTACTTCATTTAAAAGGGTCACTTTGGTCGTGTCTATTATTTTTGTTGCTTCTTGAGCATAACCGTTTAGCGTGCCTAGTATAGTTAAGGCACAAATAATTTTTTTCATTTTGATAAATTTGATTAAACATTCTAGCTATTAAGCTGTTGCGATGTTAAATCAAATTTTGAGGTGGATGTTCTGAAGGATAATTTATTTTAACCTGAAAGAAGTCTTTTTTAGAATAGATCTTTTTCTTTTGTGAAGGAATTAGATAAGAAATAGGGTGTTGAACGAAGTCATTAAAAAATAAAACGTCACGATCTGCCAATGATTTTTTTGAAGAATCCTGATTGTCCTGTTCTTTATTTATCTTTTTCAAATGACATTTACCGTTGCATTTCAATTCCGGTTTTGCTTTGTTTTGGCAAAACTGCTCCGTAAAACTTTCATTAAAAAAAGAATATTCAAATTGTAAAATAGTCGTTTTCAAATTAAAACATACAATGCTAATTATGATTAAAAAGATAAAACTATTTTGAATTGATTTATTCATTCCTGTTGAACGTTATGCGATTTTCAAGTTTGTTTTGCTCACTATAAGAGCAGTATGAAAAGAGTAGTTATTTTTAAAATTGGATCTTTTTTTATTGAAACAATACGCTGTTTTGCTAACAAAACCCAATATTTAATATATTACAAAGGTAT
Organism: Flavobacterium degerlachei; assembly: GCF_900106645.1. GTDB lineage: Bacteria > Bacteroidota > Bacteroidia > Flavobacteriales > Flavobacteriaceae > Flavobacterium > Flavobacterium degerlachei. The sequence goes on along the minus strand of NZ_FNMV01000017.1, from coordinate 13,052 downwards.
TTATTAAGGAGCAGTTGCACTGTGACATATGTTACAGTGTAGTTCTATAATTTCGTTTTTTCGACGAATTGGAGACTAATTTTTTAGATATTTTTTCTTAAAACCGTCTGGTGTATAATTTTCATATTTTTTAAAAAAGCGTCCAAAATAAGAGTTGTCTACAAAACCTAATTCGTACGCTATTTCAGAGGCTGTCTTTTTTTCGTAAAGCAGCAATCGTTTGGCTTCAATAAGAATACGATTTCGAATTAAATCACCGGCAGAACTGTTAGTTACCTCATTACAAATCGCATTGAGATAATTAGGTCTTACATGCATAATTGAAGCGTAGTCTTTTACAAAATGCTTCTCTTTGTAGTATTTGTCAATTAACTCTTCGAAGTGGTGGATAAGTTGCAGTGATTGACTAAACTCTGCATTTTTGTTTGCAGGTTCAAATAACCGATTGAGTTCTATCAACATAATATTGAGTAGAGAACGTAAACATTTTTCAAAATTGACTTCATTACCATTGAACTCCCTTAACATCCAAACGGCAATGGATTCAATATGATTAAATTTTTCTTCAGAGATGTTTATGTACGGCTGTTCATGACGATAACTTAAAAATGAAAATTCACTGAGTTGATAATTCTGGTACCTCAAGGCAAAAAAATCACTTTCGAACACTAAAACATAGCCTTCAATACTATCATAATTAAGCCATTGATGTACCTGTCCTAAGTGCATACAAGTTATAGAAAACGGCTCAATAGGACATTCTACGAAATCGATTAATTGTGCACCGTGATTTTTATTATTGAGCAAAATCATATAATAATTATGTCTGTGCGGTGTATTTAATTGTTCCATGAATTTTAAAAAATCTGCCGTTGTATAAATAGCAAATTTTAAGTCATTTTGAGCAACTTCATTACAACTGATGTTTTTTATTTCGCACATATTATTTTTACCCTAAAGAAGTTATTGTAAAATAGATTGCCCAAGCTACAAAAGCAATGATACCAGAGATTAACCAGGAAGGAACACTTTTAGGCGTTTCACTACCATCAATTAAAAATTGTTTTTGATTTCCTTTTCCATACGCATTAATCATTAATGGTAAAACGCCATCAACCTCGTCATTGTCTTTTAATCCTTCGACAGCAATAGCAGGACCATTCCTAACTTTAAAGGGAATAACTCGTACGCCTTCTTTCCCTGCGGGGTCTTTACTAACTATTTTTAATTGGTGAAATCCATCTTTCAATTTACGAGTATCCAATTCAAAATTCACAGGTGCATCAAATTCTCCTATTGGTTGAAGATCATCATCAACAAATATAATCACTTTACTTTTATGGTCCATATTATTCAAAGTTTATAATGGTTCTTTTTATATGATCATCATTGTTTTCTTTTGGTTTTATTAGGTATTTCAACGCATAAAACAATGTTATTAAAACAAATGCAACCATGCCCCAAACAATTACATAATCTAAATTACTTTCAGGACCAGCTCCATGTGCAATTCCCCTCAAAATTTTAGGCTGTTGTTTCTCGCACATGGGACAGGCATTTGTTGCCACCGAAAATGCGGCAAGTAGTACTGTGTATATTGACTTTTTCATCTTCTTTTTATTTATTGTTGTGGTGCACTTAACTTAGCGAGATCCATTAATTTCTTAACTTGTTCTGGTGTTACTTTTTTGGCAGTATTTCCCCAACTGGTTTTTTCATGGTTCATGATTGCGGCAATTTCTTCGGCAGATAGGTTCGCGTTAGTTCCTACGGCAGGCATTTCACCAAATTGTTCTTGTGCGTTGTAGCCATTCATAATAATTCCAACCATAATTTCGGGGTTGTCATCCAAAACAATTTTACTGCCTTTCAAAGGAGGAAATGCACCAGGAAGTCCTTCACCATTTTGTTGATGGCAAGCCATACAATTTGCACCATATAAATCGGTTCCGTTTAATTCTGCTGGGGCACCACCGGCTGCAGCATTTGCTTCTGCTTTTTCTATTTTGTATAAAAAGGCAGGGTCTGGAGTTCCGTCAGGTAATTTAACTTGTCTTAAACTTTTTAAATAAGCTACTAGATTTAAAGCGTCTTGTGTAGCGACGACAACTCCTTTTTGACCGTGAAGGAACTCTTGAGGAACATTGACTTTTATGTCACCTTTTTCTACTTTATCTTTAATTTCAAATAACCACGGATAAGGTGCCATTATTGATTGAGGCATTACCGTTCTGGGATTGTATAAATGGACTAGATGCCAATCTTGGCTGGGTTGTCTGTCTCCAATATTTGTTAAATCAGGTCCCGTTCTTTCAGTTCCCATTAAAGTACCTGAATTTTGCCAAATGCTTTTTCTGGTACTATACGCATAATCTGAGGCGATTCCTGGGCGACTTCCCCAAGTTTTATCCATATCTACATTACGTACTTGCTGCGTGTGACAACCTACACAGCCGTTACTTATATAAATCTGTCTTCCCGCTTCTTCCTGCTCCGTAAGTGGTACACTACCATATAGAGGAGCGCTATTTTCTTCATTATACAATGATGGAAATACGGCTACAAAAAGAGTTAATGTGCCAAATAGGGCAGTAGCTAACGTAAAAAGTTTTTTATGATCGTGAAATATACTCATCGTATTTATATTTTAGGTTCAACTGAATTAGCTTCCAAATTTTGATTGATTATTTCGAATGCTCTTTCTTTAACATCTACATCAGTAGAAGGGCGCATCATTTTATACATATTGTAAGCTAAAACGATATGAGACAACCACATTAAAGTTCCTCCAATTGCTCTCCATAACCAATACGGTCCCATTAATACCACGCTATCAATAAACGGTTTTCCTTCGGCCCACATAATTCCTTTTAAAGTACCACCAATCATTAACGGAATAGTATAAAATTGTAATCCTATTAATGCCAACCAAAAATGAGCACCAACTCCCAATTGTGGTGGTTCTTTTCCTGTAAGGCGAGGTACAATGGCATAAATACTACCAAAAAGTAAAAAAGTAATAATTCCGTACATCGTAATATGCGAGTGTGCAATAGTAAAATCAGTAAAGTGCCAGATTAAATTAGTAGAACGAAAAGCTTCGGCAGTTCCTTGAAAAGAGCCAGTGAAATAGTAAATGATTCCAACAAAGAAGAAAGGCAATGAATAACTATTACTAATCTTACTCCATGAACCTCTCATAGTCATCAAATAATTAATTGTTCCAGAAGTAACCGGAATTAACATCCCTACACTTCCTACAATGGCAACTGTTTGCAACCACCATGGCAAGGCACTAAAAACAAAGTGATGAGTCCCAATAACGGTGTAAAATAAAATTTGTGACCAAAACGCTAATACTCCTAAACTATAGGAATAAATAGGTTTGTTCAATTGTTGCGGCAATAAATAGTAAAGTACTCCTAACATGGAGAACATAAACCACATTCCCACCGCTTGGTGCATATAATATCCTTGCACGATTGTTTCACCAATTCCGTCTTGTCCCATTGGGATATAAGCAATTGTTGCAACGATCAAAATGAAAATATAAGACGCTACGATAAACCAGTTAGAAATGTATATTTCGAGTGTGGTACGCTTTGCAATTGTTTTAATGAAGTTGATTACGGTAAGTAATAATCCGTAGGCCCAAACAGCCATGATCGGCCAAATTATTTCACGGTATTCACCACCACCATTATTGATTCCGGCCATAATCGAAATAGCTCCTATAAGCATGGCTGCATTTACAGCAATAAGTGCTTTCCATCCATTTTTGATACTATTTAATGGCGCATTACTAACCATAGGAACGATATAATAACCCAATCCCATAATTCCGATTGTGGACCATGCCCAAAAAACTAGATTTGTATGCACGGCACGAAGTCTACCAATACTCAACCAACTGTAATTATCAGCGTCTGGAACGATAAATTTTATACCTACGTACTCTCCAACACTACTACCAACGAAGAGCCAAAAAACCGCAGTTCCTAGAAACCATAAAATTAACCGGGTCAATTCGGGGTCAATTTTAGGGCGTTTTACGGGTGGTCTTTTAGAAGCAAAAAAGCGATAGTTCGTTTCAGAACTAATATTTTTTAATAAGCCTTTTGAATCATTTGGAGTCTCGATACCAGAAAGTTCATTTGGCGTAATATTGTATTCTAATTTATGTTTGATTTCATCCAAAATCGCATCGCTTGGAATATTTTCTGTTTCAGAAATATAGGATGCAAACTCTTCAGCTTCATTAATTTTTTGATTGTTGACGTAATTTTTGAAACCGGTGCTTACTTTTGCAGCCAAATAGACCAAAGCCAAAAACAACGGAATAAAAATCAAGACTAAAGTAATGATTACTCCTGGTTGAGAAAAAAGATCTTCTCTATTTGCAGGAGCAGTTTGAGCAGACATTATTTGTGGTACTAAAGATAAAAAACCCAAAACTAAGATTGAAATGCGGTTGTTGTTCTGACTTCTTTTTTTCTTTAAAATTTCAATTTCTGACGAATTCAAATTATTCATATATTTTTTGAATTTATCTTTTTGAACCTCATTTTTATCTTCCAAGAATTGGTTTGTATTTCCCGCCAGTTTTAATATTAAAAAAAATACTAATGCAACAGCAACAATTACTAAACCTACTAATAAGCCAATAAAACCTATAGATTTATTAGGAAAAAAACTAACACCCTCGTCTGTTTGTGCAAAGGTTAATAATGGCTGAAAAAAAAGTAGTATGGTGATAGTAACTAACTTTACTTTGGAATAAAGCTTTTTAGTTTGGAATTTCATAATGATCCTTATTTAAAATGATTATGCAAATTTGTAACTAAAAGGTAATGTAGTAATGGTAATAAAAGAAGTAATGATGGTACTTTTTACTTAATGTAAAAAAACATGAGAAATATCATTTTTCAAAAAAAAAATATATGTAATATTTTTAGTTTTATGGACTGTGATGTAAAAGACTTTAATAATAATAATAGGAAGCTTTTTGCTTTAGTATTTTGGGTTTAACACTAATTTATTCTTCGTGTGGATACCGAATCATAAGCTGCGTTTATCATTTTATTTCCCAATTGACATCACCCAAATCTAGGTCGCTGTTCATGTCAACCGTTAACCAGGACATACCCGGAAAGGCTTCTTTTAAGGTTATCGAAAAACCAGAAAGGGTGGAATGTTCCACATTTTTTTGTCCCTCGTTACTTAGTTTATTCATCAATTTTTCATGCTGATCATCAGTCAACATAATTCGTAGTTCTTTCATAATCTGTCTTTAATTTGTTGGTTATTTATTTAGCCTCATTTTTTTTTCGCTGCAAAGCAAGATATTGATAATAGCAAGTAATGCAGCCGTAAAAAAAAACAGTTTTATTTCAAAAATTCTAATTGACGGAAGAATTCAGTTACTTCTATTTCTAAAATACGCACTGGAATTGGATGTCCCATTTGGTTGTGGATTGAAATTTTTATATCTGTATTAGAGAGTCTGTTTTCAGCAAGCCATTTTAGATTATCGTTGGCTTTGATGACGTCATCTTGTCCTCCTAATGCAAAATGCAAAAGTGATGAGGTATTTACAGGATCTATTGCCGGAATATTTTGGGGAACGGGTCTATGTGGTAAAGCCGGATTAAAAAGTAGGGCAGGACAGTTAATTGTATTAGCAAAATAGTAGCCCATAAAACCGCCCATACTGCTACCAAGAACCACATCAAAGGTATGTGTTTCACTCATTTTTAAAAGTAGATCAAAAACATTTGGGTTGTTATGGTAATCAAGATCAGGTGCAATGACGGTTCCGAAACGTTCTAAAATGGATCGTTTTGCTGGACTAAGTTTGCTTTCGAGTCCATGTAAATATAAAATAGTCATAGTTTATGTGAATTAGAATTATTGAATGTGTTGATTTTGAAATTATGTTTAATTTATTCAAAAGGGGCAACGTATTATTTGTTATGTAAAAATAAGCGGATACAACGACAAATTACGACGTTATGGTTTTAACTGTTGAAAGTACTGACGAAGTTAGGAATCGGAGTCTAGAAATATATTATTAATCTAAATACGAGGGGTTAAAAAAGGGCATATTGTTTCTGATGCAACTCTTCAACAATTTCAATTACGTTTTATTCATCTTATAGTAGAATAAAGAAAGTTTTATCTAGACGAGATATTAGCAACTAATGTTTTAGTCAACTACTCTTTAATATACTTAGTAATAATGTACTGCGAAATGGGTTTTAATGGCTTACCATTTTCAGGATGATAGCCCGCCTCATTGAAATACTCAATTTTGTTATCTTTTTTACAATACCAGACTGCTGCTTTGTTTTTTTGAAAGAAAGGAGTTTGAAGACTTACCTCAATTTTTTTTAATTTCAATTCTTCTTCTATGATTGGCTTTATTTCATTAATTGCTCCAATTCCTTGAGTTGTACTGCTACAATCAACGATTTCATAATGGTCATTTTGCCATTGCATACATTGTTTTTCAGGAACTATAAGTTCTTTCATTCCATAAGCTGAAACTAAAATGATTACGAATAGGATAAGTATTTTAAACATTTGCTTAACAGAAATAGTTTTGTGTTGTATCTGTGCTAAGGTACTTTGCAGTGCAACCGTTCTTTTGCTTGGATGGTCATGACTTATTATTGGTTCTTTCTTTTTTTCTTCAGTTGTAAAATCAGTGCTTTTATCCACAATAGTATAGCTTGTGTTTTCTTCTATGCTAGCTTCTGTTTTGATCCCATTTACTTTAATAAAGCGGTTCAATGGTCTTGGGTTATAGTTTACCAATACCGCAGCTAAATCAACTGCACTTATATCAGTTAAATCTGTTTCCCCTTTAAAAAATGTTTCTAGAGGTCTAAACTTATCTGTTTGTTTCTTTAATTCCTTGCTATTATCTTCTTCAAATTCAAAACCAAAAAAGTTACGAAAGATTGCAAAATCTACAGGGTTTCCATTTTCTTTATAATGGATAGTACATAAGTCTCTCAGTTTTGCACGTGAAGGATTAATTAAAAAACTACTATAATCTCCTGACTTATCTTCTTCATATTTTGCTTGTATAGCCTGTTTATAATCGTCTAAAGTATTTTTTTTCATACGCCTTAATTGGAATTAAACGGAATCTTGTGGAATTATCGGAATCTTAGGAATTCCGTATAAACACTCACTTAAAATCCACATTTCTTTGTCTCAGAATTAGTTACTGTCTTGACATGCATCAGAGACAAATGTACAAACTAGTTCTTATATAGTGATGCGGTAACAGCAAGGAATAATTTGTTGGGAAGTCAATTCTTTCTTTACTGTTACTGAGCACTAAACTTCCCGAACCAAAATACAACGCTATGGCCTTAATGGTATTCGAATTTCTAATTCGGACGGCCTAACTCATGTCTAATTTTTAATTATAACAAAATGAAAAAAAATGTTTTTATCGCTGTATTTACAGTATGCGGTTTAGTTATGGTATCATGTTCAGCAGATACCGAAGAGCTAGAAAATTCAAGTCAAAATTTAAAAATAAAGGTAACTTCACAACAAGATAGTGGTTTGCTTTTACAAGAAGGAGATAGTACTATCATGACAACTACATCAGAACCAAGTGATGAAGGAGTTGATGATGGAGTAATACCTCCTAGAAAACCGTAATAAAAATTAAGAAGTGGTTTTTTAGTAAGTTACTATTATTTTGCTACATTCGGGGAATGAAATTTAACAGTTTTTATTCCCCTTTTTATATCCTTGTTTTTTGTGTATTTATGCTATCGTGCACTAAAAACAAAAGTGTACCATCACAGCAAGACGAAGCGACTATAGATACTATAAACAGCTTTTTAGAACTGAGTAAATCGGACACTATTCCTGCAGAAAAAAAACTGGCTTACATAGATAAGTCTTATCAGCTGGCTAAAAAGGTAAATATAGATTCTGTTATCTTTCAGACTATGAATAGAAAAGGGGAGCTGCTGAACCATTACAACCCAGACATTGCTCTTCCTTTTTTAAAAGAATTTGAGCAAGTAGCGACGCAAAAAAAAGACACCTTTTATATGGGGCATTCTTTTCTTAATCTTGCGGATTACTATTCCGCGAAGCAACAAGATAGCATCGCTTTTAGTTATTTCAATAAGTCCAAAATACAATTCGAATATAAAAAAGACAGCAGTCTCGTTGTTTATTCCTTGTTGATGATGTCTAGTATTTTAAAAAATAAAGACGATTATTACGATATGGAAGCTGTGAATACAGAAGTATTAAATTTTATTAACCAAACGAACAGAAATTACAATTTTAGCTGTGCATACAATAATCTGGGGATTTCCTTAAAAGAAACCTATGATTATAAAAAATCTTTAGGTTATTATAAAAAAGCAAGACAATATGCTGAGGATGAATCTACCAGAATAATTATTGATAATAATATCGCATCTGTGTTTATTTTAGATAAAGAATATCAAAAAGCGATTATATTATTATCAAAATTGGAACTGGCAAAAAGCGAAGTAGTTAGTGAAAAAATCAAATCTAAAATATTAAATAATTTAGGTTTGGCTTACTTTAAAGTCAATGATTCCAGAGCAGTTGGTTATTTTCTTAAAGCGTTAGCAATTAGAGAAGATCAAAATGATGAATACGGTTTAATTGGAAGTTATATTCAGTTAGCAAACTATTACAAATCAAAAGAGAACAATTTACTAGCTAAACAATACGCGTTAAAAGCGTATAAAAATGCATCCAAAATGAAGAGTATCGATGAACGACTGGATGCACTTCAAATATTAGTTAATAGCAGTTCTGAAAATGAATCGAGAGCTTTTTCAACAGTTCATTTTAGATTAAATGACAGCATTTCTGAAGTGCGACAAAGAAACAAAAATCAGTTTGCCAATATCAGATACGATTTTAGCAACCAAAAAGAGCAAAACCAAAAACTATCCACTCAAAAGGCAGAAACTACGCTGTTATTGGAAAAAGAGAAAAACAGTACACTTTTAATGTATTTTGTAATATTGTTTTTACTAGGGATTACTGCTTTAATCATTAATTTTTTAAATAATAAAAGCAAAAAAGAAAAAGTCAGAGTGTCTTATGATACCGAGACACGAATTTCCAAAAAACTTCACGATGAATTGGCTAATGACGTCTATCATGCGATGACTTTTGCAGAAACGCAGGATTTATCGACAAAATACAACAAAGAGACGCTACTTAGAGATTTGGATAATATCTATTCTAGAACGAGAAATATTTCTAAGGAAAATAGTTTTATTGATACGGGAGCTGATTTTGTACCAAGTTTGAGGGATATGATGGCGAATTACGGTAATGATGAGGTGAATATTATAGTCAACGGTCTTGATGTATTGCAGAATACAATTTTAGAAACCAACAAGAAGATTACGGTTTACCGAATCCTGCAGGAATTGCTGGTTAACATGAAGAAGCACAGCCAATGTAGTTTAGTAGTGGTTACTTTTAAAAAGATGGAGAAGAATATCATGATAGAATACGCTGATAACGGTATTGGAGCACAAACAGAGCAAATAAACATAAAGAGTGGACTACTGAACGTAGAAAACCGAATAAATGCCATAGGGGGAACGCTTACTTTTGATAATGTGATTCAAAAAGGATTTAAAGTTAGAATTGAGTTTGCTGTTTAGAAGGTTATGTGTTGATGATTTTGGGGATTGGTTCCGGTGGTACCGATTATGGAGCTTTCTTTTCGGGGCTAAAAAGCTACTGCAGTTTGTGAAGCAATTTAATTGTTTTTGCGTCTTGTACACCATCAAAATATTTAACCAGAACCTGATGAAATACTGGATTCGTTTCATCCAATAGACTGAATAATGTCATACAGGACTTCAGTTTTAGGTCATCTGGTTTTCCAAAGATTTCTTCTGCCGTTTTATCGTTAATTTTCAATATTTCCATAGAAATTTCTATCAGTCTCTTTCCAAGGATGGGGTGTTGTAGATAAAGTGCTGCTTCTTCGGTATTTTGGATACCGTAATGCACACTGTAATGACTGAATCCCAACCCGGCTATTTGCGGAAAAATAAACCACATCCAATGGCTTTGCTTTTTACCATTTTTGATTTCGGATAGAGCCTCATTGAAGTTGTTTTCCTGAGCGTCTAAAAAGCGATTTAAGTCATTTGCTGGTTCCATAATTTTTTTTTGATAACTATTGTGAGTTGGGTAGGAGATTAATACATTAAGTGTTTTTTTGCTACATCATTCCATCCCGCCTGATTTTGATAGTTGACGAAATATATTTTCAAATCTGCCTGGTTTGCATATTCAACAAAGAATATTTTTTTATCGGCCTGATTGGCATATTTGGTAAAAAACCATAAGCCGTTATTGTTTTTCGCCTGATTGTAATAGGTGACTTTGTACACTTTTAAATCCGCCTGATTGGGATAATTGACGACAAAAACCTTTATATCTGCCTGATTTTCATATTTAACTGAATATACTTTTTGGGCCTGGATAGATAAGCTTACTAAAAATAGAATAATTGGAAAATAGATTTTCATAAATTATATTTTTTGAATAGGTAGACTTTTAAAAATCATAGATGTAAATATTTATCTTCTTCCTGGATCAATTCTCGTTTGAGGTTGAACATAAGTTCTTTCTTTTGGATAGCTACTGATAAAAACCTTTTTCTTTTAGTCAGCTTAGTTTTTTCATTACTGTTCCCTATTTATAAATCCACATAAGAACTGGTTTAGAACTTGACTTTAGTAGTGGGTCAATTATCTTGAAGCTATTATTAGAAATTGTCGGACACCCCCAACCTTCAGCTGTTCCATTTGGATAAACTTCTTCATCAGAAACAGCATTCCATGAGTGAAACACTATAAAGCGTTTAAAAGCATTGCTGTTTGTTGGTTCTAATCCATGCAAAACATATTTTATATTCACACCCCAACTACTGTACCCTCTCTCTCCAATTTTATATTTTCCAAGAGAAGTGCAATGACTACCATTAGTGTTACTAAATTTTGGTTTATCTTTTGAAGCGTCATTACCCCAAGAATTATCGCAACATCCATGACTGACTAAAAAACTATTTTTGATTTTTTTGTTTTTAAAATCCCAAACGAAAAACCTTTTAATACCAGAGTGTAAGCTCATGTCAATTAATATACAGAAATCGGTATTGAAGTTTTGAGTATTACAAAAGGCGAGAGCCTGTTCAGCTTTGGTTCTTGCTAATTCAATATCTATTTGAGGCTTTTCAGGGCCGCTTGTATATCCAAATAAGAATGTAGAAAATAGAAATATGATAGTCTGTAGATGTATCATTTTAAAATGGTTATATGAATTAATTACTACTATTATTCTTTTAATTTGACTGAATTGTCATCCTTATTTTTGTCTTTACGCTGCAATCACTCTGAAAATACAAATACTGCTTCCTCGCCACTCTCCAATAATCTGTAAAATGACCACACGCAATCTTTGGTCAAATCATAATGGGCGATGTGGTCATTATCGATTTCTCGTGGAGAGAGCATGTAAGTTAGTAAATCTCCGGCATAAAGTATTCAAACCTCAATTTGTTTATATGAACGATGTTTTTAATGAGATTTCACGAGACCCATTTTTAGTGATATTGTAATAAAGAAAATTGCCTATTGGAAGTATATGCCATTTTTTATTTTTTTGCATATCGGGTTCTAACTGCCTTATAAAAACAGGAGTTCCCTGAATAAAATTCATAAAAGCACACCAACATCTGCGAGGCTTTTGCTATTCTAATTGGAAAGCAAAGAGTACTAGAATAATAATCACAGCTCGGCTCAAGGTGATTTGTATTAATTGAAGAGTTTAAACTAGAGTACTGTGGGTATTATAAATGTAGATTTAAAACTTCTAGTTCCCTTTTATTCGGTTTGCTATTTTTAGAAGTAATCGCTTTCCATCCCTTTTGCTTTTTGGAACTTCAACTGCTTTTAATTGAGAGTCTGTCGCAATAAATTTATAGCTAAATGCAAATTGAGGATTTATTGGGTTGTCATTTAATAGGCCAAAGCGTAAATCATTGAAGTATAAAGATTTATTTTTTTGAGAGATAATATACCATCCTTCACTAGCTTTTTTTAGTTTTTCAAAATCTGAATTCCCATTTAACTTCGATTCTAAAGGTTTGTTCTTGTTGTAAGCAGTAAAAGTAATCGGTTGGCTATCTAATAGGGAATAGTCGGCCAATAAATAACTATCTGGTTTCGCTACGTTAGCATTCCATAAAATGGTATTGAAAGCGGTGGGTTTAACAATAATCTCAGAATAAGTGATTCCTTGTCTTTTTAATGCTTTTTCAAATTGGCTTAAAGCATACAGTTTTATAAAACAAGATAAAAGCAGATAGAAACTACTAATCAACAGGCCTTTGATTATGTGTTTTTTTCGAAGTACAGCATCTTTTGTTTTCCATACAATAATCAATGCAATGACAAGCGGAATAGTGTAGAGTGGATCTACTACAAAGATAGTTTTTAGTGCAAAACGATAGTCTAAAGGCCATATAATTTGTGTTCCCCAAGAAGTAAACATGTCCAATAATACATGGGTAAACAAACACCAAAAAACCATATTAGAGGCGTGAAGGAAGTTAATCTTGTTTTTTTCTGTTTTTGAAATAAGCCAACCTAAAAGAGGAGAGAGAAATAGAAACAGAAAAAGGGAGTGACTGATGCCTCGGTGAATTAGGACTGCATCTATAGGATCTAAAAATAGACCAACTACAACATCTAAGTCGGGGATTGTACCTAAAACAGAACCGTATAAAAATGTTTTGTTTTTAAGTTTTTTGCCAGCACATATTTCAGCGACGGCAATTCCTAAAGCTATTTGAGTAAAAGAGTCCATGAGGCAAAAGTAAATCAAATAGTATCTATATGATGTGATTATGGATCAGGAACAAAACCTGGGGAGGATTTAATAAAAATATAGATATTTGCAGAGCAAAACAATAATAAATGGATTCATTCGAGCTTTTAAAATTT
>NZ_FNMV01000016.1 GCF_900106645.1 Flavobacterium degerlachei | reverse complement strand
GCTAGAACAATTACCATTATCACCTTGAGCATAATAAGTTACTGAACCTACTGTGTTAAGTGTTGGATTCTCTACCAATTCTCCATCCGTTGCGGAAGTGTACCAAGTAATAGTTCCACCAGTTGCTGTTGCGGTAAGTGTTTGTAGCGGCAAGGTCTCACATACTGTTTGATTACCGCCAGATGTAGGAGGCATAGGTCCATTATTGATAGTTAATATCACAGCAGTACGTGTCAAGCTAGAACAAGTTCCATTAGAAGCTTGCGCGTAATAAGTTTTAGTTCCTACACCTATTTGAATAGGATTCGCTACTTCCGTACCATCAACAGCAGCGTCATACCAAGTAATAGTTCCACCTGTAGCGGTTGCAGTAAGTGTTTGCGTAGTATTCCCATCAGTACATACGGTTTGATTACCACCAGAGATAGGTGGATTGGGTATTATATTAAATTTTATATTAACCTCGTCATTTGAAGCAGTACAAGGTGCATTTGAAATTGTCCATTTTAATACATATGCCATTCCCGGAGTACCAGAGAAATCAGTTGTTGGATTTGTATCAGATACAAAAGACCCACCTGTTCCACTTTCAATAGTCCATTTACCAGTTCCTACCGTTGGTGTATTTGCTGCAAGTGTTACTGTAGTCATTCCACAAGTAGCACTTCCAGTTTGATCTACACCAGCAGTAGCAGTTGTAGGGTTTTGGTTGAATTTTATATTAACCTCGTCGCTTGAAGCAGTACAAGGTGCATTTGAAATTGTCCATTTTAATACATATGCCATTCCCGGAGTACCAGAGAAATCAGTTGTTGGATTTGTATCAGATACAAAAGACCCACCTGTTCCACTTTCAATAGTCCATTTACCAGTTCCTACCGTTGGTGTATTTGCTGCAAGTGTTACTATAGTCATTCCACAAGTAGCACTTCCAGTTTGATCCACACCAGCAGTAGCAGTCGTAGGAGTTAATGGTTGGTCATTGATAATGACAACTGAAGGAACAGAAATACAACCATTAGTAGATTTTGAAGTAACAGAATAAGTTCCTGACGTAAGTGAGTTAAATACACCATTGGAATTAGTTATTGGGGCTGTAACTGGATTTGTACCAGTAATAGTATATGTGAACCCACTACCAGCTACTGGTACTGTTATGGTTACACTTCCTGTTGCTACTCCACAAATTGGTTGCACCACAGATGTTTCAGGTGCTTTACCTAATCTATAACCAAACCAAACTACCTTGTTTGGTGATGTTGGCGTGGGGGTAACAGATATGTTTCCAAAAGTACAATATAATTGATATAATATACTATTTGATGTATATAGGCCTTCAGGTGAAATGGTGTAGTTTTGGTTGACTTCTAAAGCAGTACTACCATTATATTCGAAGTATTTACTACTTCCAGGAATTATTTTCACAGCATTTTCTATTGGAACAACAGTTCCAACACTATTAATAGGTTCGCCGTTTTCATTGACAGTATAGTAAATAATTTCAACTGATCCTTTTCCTCCACTCACTTTAGGTATTGTAAAATCAGTTGGCGTCTCTTGATGTGCAGTTGTATTACCATTTACATCAGTATAATCCATGTAAGTTTTCTCATTGGCGTCATATAATATAGTTGGATTTGTATTAGGAGCCATAGTGACATAATAATACATTTGATCACCTATTTCTGAAATAGTACCTATATTCCAAACTATTTTCCATTTAATTAAATTACTATTTCCACTTGTTGGAATATCAGGATCATTTAAAACAAAGCCATTATTGACAAATGTTACTGTCCCCTTAGTGACTACAACATTACCAGTAGTACTAGGGCTCACTGAATAAGTTGGAGTTACTCCAGCTTGTAGCACAATATAAGTACTCATTGGATCTGTAAATATTGCATTTGATGCAGCAAATGCAATATTTGATCTTATTTGAGAATAAATATTTGAAATATTACTGCTTGTTGCGGCGAAATATCCTTTGTTTTGCGAACTATTTAGAACATTTGCTTCATCTCCAGCTGATGGTACTTCGAATCCAATAGTGTATACATCTATACCATTATTCATAACAAGCCCCGCCTCATATATAGTAGGAATTCCATGGTTCCCAGCATTAAAAGTTCTATTGGTTCCACTACAATTTAAAGATTTAGAATATAAAGTTGTATTGAAGCTGCCTCCAGTTCCTACGACAGTTGTATAAGTACTTGAGCCAATAAACAAATGGGAAGCTTCAAAATCACTTCGTGAAATATTAAAATTACTTATGCTTCCACAAGAAACATTAAAATCTGTTGTAATATTATTCGATTGATAACTATAAGTTGGAGCCCCATCAGAAAGCAAAATCACCACTTTTTTGTCAGCTGTGCTTGTAGCAGCTATCAGCTCTCTTGCGGCATAAAACCCACCCTGTAAATTAGTTCCTCCACTAGCAGATATAGCGTTAATTGCAGTACTTAGAGTAGTTGTGTTATTAGTAAAACTTTGATTTACGTACGGAGTTCCAAAATTTCCAGTAGCGTTTATTGTAACAATTGCAACACGAATCCCTGACGAACCATTTAATAATTCACTGGAAAAAGTGTTAGCTGCAGCTTTTGCGCTTGTTATTTTATTTCCCCCCATACTACCTGAGTTGTCAATTACCAGAACCACATCAGTTGTAGTTGGGATATTCTTTCCTTGAGTTAATATGTTTATTTTCCATTTTCCAGGGGTAGTAGTTGCCTCAGCGGTTTTTTCAATGTGAACCGCACCCGGGTTTGGCCACTCTAAACTAGGAGCAACAGCCACTTTTGAAGTAAGGGATGTTTTATTTGTAAGTTTGGCGCTCGATTTTGTTTGTATACCAGTAATATCAACTGGTAAAGTGAACGGAGCTACCTTTCCAATCAAAACAGGACCACCGAGTTTATCAGGATCAGTTTCGGTTTGAGAATAAGAATTACCGACAAACAAGAAGAAAGTCAGTAAAAGTAGAGTAATTTTAGTTTTCATAACAATTAAATTTTAATTGAGTTGTATATAATATACGTGGGACTAATTTATATCGAGGATGTTAATAATCAGAAATATGTAATTTTATACTAATGTAATTACAATTAACATCTTTTATGAATTTTCTCTTTGAATGACCTGAAAACTCGTTAAAATGCGTGTTTTTTTTGTTTTTTTATGAAAAATTGTGAATTGAATCCTACACTTAACTATATTTTATGTTAAAATTTAATGTTTTTGAATGGTTAGACTTCTGTTTTTTAACATCTATATCCAATATTCAATTTTCAGATATGTTAATTCATTGATATTTAATAATTTGAAATTATCGTTTTGATTTACGTAAGAAAATGTTGAGGACTAATGATGACATAGAATTTCAGCATTTCTTGTTAATTTGATTAAAATTCTAATTAAGTTTTTTAGTTTAACTTGAAATTAATTGCCGTATTTAATAAAGGATAAATTTTATTAAATTTTGGAAAGGAGATGAGTTTAGTGAATTTTAACAAGTAGTCAATTATTAATTTATAGATGTTAAATAGACGAAAATCCATTTTTATTAATCTAGATAAATGATGAAGTATTGGTAATTTTTCATGAAAATAAATAAAGATTTATAATATATATTGTATCTTTCTAAGCCAAATTAATCTCATCGAAATTAATATGAAAAATTCCAAATATGAAAAATCTAATATTAATAAGACATGCTAAATCTAATTGGGATGCACCTTTACAAGATATTGATAGACCATTAGACCAAAGAGGTATGAAAGATGCTCACTTGGTATCTTTAAATATCCATGATTTTGTCCCTAAGACATATGTTTTATGGAGTAGTATTGCCAAAAGGGCCGCAGATACAGCACGAATATTTGCGCATAACATTTTATACCCTTTGGAATGCATCGTTTTTAAGGATGAACTCTATACTTTTGATGAAAAACATTTAGAAAAAATCATCAAATCCTGTGACAACAAAATTGAGAGCTTGATTATTTTTGGACATAATGCAGCTATGACAAATTTTGTTAATAAATTTGGGGATGTTTTAATTAGTAATGTGCCTACCTGCGGATTTGTATCTTTGCAATTCGATACTGATTATTGGGAAAAAATAAAAAAGGGCAAGACAAAAAAAATAATAGTTCCAAAAGATTTAAAATAATACATATAGTGCCAGAAATAAAATATATAGATAGAGAAAAAAGTTGGTTAGCATTTAATGCAAGAGTACTTCAAGAAGCAGCAGATGAATCAGTACCACTTTTAGATAGATTACGATTTTTAGGGATTTTCTCCAATAATTTAGATGAGTTTTTTAGAGTTCGATTTGCAGCAATAAGAAGATTAAGTCTCTCAGGAAAATCAGGAGAGAAAATTCTTGGAGGTATTTCAGCTCAGCAATTAGTTAAAGACATAACAGAAATTGTAATCAGACACCAAACCGAAAGCCTACTTATACTGAAGGGAATTGAAAATGAACTGCAAACAAAAAACATTTTTATTATAAATGAAGATGAAATTTCTGAAGAGCAGGAAATATTTTTAAAAGATTTTTTTATCCAACAGCTTAGTCCAGAGTTGGTTACGATAATATTAAATGATTTATCAGAGTTCCCATTATTAAGAGATAACATTGGTTATTTAGCCATAAAATTGGTAATGAAGAAGGATTCCGAGGTTCGTTATGCAATTATCGAAATCCCAAAAACGATGAATCGATTTGTTGTTTTACCATCCTATCTTAATAAACAATATGTTATACTGATCGATGATGTGATTAGACATAATTTAAAAAGTGTGTTTAATATTTTTGACTATGAAAGTGTTTCGGCGCATATGATAAAAATAAGTCGCGACGCACAGTTAGATATTGATAGCGATTTAAGTAAAAGTATGCTGGAAAAAATTTCGACTAGTGTAAAGGACAGATTAGTAGGGGAGCCAGTTCGTTTTATATACGATCAATTGATAGAAAAAGATACATTGGCATTCTTCTTAGATAAAATGAAAATTGTTTCTACAGATAGTATCATTCCCGGAGGTAGATACCACAATAGGAGGGACTATATGAATTTCCCTAATTTGGGTAGACACGATCTTTTATATAAAACCAATGATCCATTACCAATCCCTGGCTTAAGCCTTGAAGGGAGTATACTGGAAAGAATTAGTAAAAAGGATTATTTATTAAATGCGCCTTATCAGTCTTTCTCTTATTTAACTAAGTTTCTGCGTGAAGCTGCGCTTGATCCTAAAGTAACCAAGATTAAAATCACGCTTTATAGATTAGCTAAAAATTCCCAAATTATTAGTTCACTGATTAATGCCGCCAAAAACGGAAAAAAAGTAACTGTTCAAATAGAATTACAGGCTCGTTTTGATGAAGCTTCAAATATTTCCTATGCTGAACAAATGCAAACAGAGGGTATTGAACTTATTTTTGGAATAAAAGGCTTGAAAGTACATAGTAAAATATGTGTAATCGAAAGACTTGAAAAGGGGAAAATAAAACGTTATGGCTTTATTTCGACAGGAAATTTTAATGAGGCAACTGCGAAAATATACACAGATGTAACTCTTTTTACAAGTCATCAGCAAATCTTGAAAGACATCTCTAAAATATTTGACTTTTTTGATATAAATTATAGAATCCATCGTTACAAACATCTTATTGTGTCACCACATTATACGCGTATGAGATTCTATAAATTAATAGATAGAGAAATTCTACACGCTCGTGCTGGGAGAAAAACACATATAAAGTTAAAAATGAATAGTTTATCTGATTTTTCAATGATAGATAAATTATATGAAGCCAGTAATGCAGGAGTAAAAATACAATTGGAGGTTAGAGGAATCTGCTCTTTGATTCCTGGAATCAAAGGAATGAGTTCTAATATTGAAGCCATAAGTATCGTTGATAATTATTTAGAGCATGCTAGGATTTATATTTTTGGTAACGCAGGACAAACAGAAGTTTTTATTTCCTCAGCTGATTTCATGACTCGAAATCTAGATGGTAGAGTAGAGGTGACTTGTCCTATTTATGATCAAGATATAAAAAATGAATTAATAGATAATTTTGATTTAGGATGGAAGGGTAATGTAAAAGCACGCTATCACTCTTATAAATTAGATAATAAATATAGAGAGCGAAATGGCGAACCTATATTTAGGGCTCAGATCGAAACTTATAAGTACTATCAAAATAAAGTTGATTTATTAGACGAAAAATTTTAGAAATTTAAATTTTAAGTTTTTGCTTATTAATATCCAAAAACTTAAATATAAAATCATAATATAGAATGATTAAAATAAAGAAATATGCTGCTATCGATATCGGTTCAAATGCTATGCGTTTATTGATAGTGAATATTGTCGAGCAGGAGGGAAAAGAACCTCAATTTAATAAGAGCTCATTGGTACGGGTTCCTATCCGCTTGGGTCAGGATGCATTTACCGTAGGGGAAATATCTGAAGAAAATATTGATAGAATGCGTGATGCGATGACAGCATTCAACCTTTTGATGAAAGTACATAAAGTACAGAGTTATAGAGCTTTTGCAACATCGGCAATGAGAGAAGCCTATAACGGTAAGGAAGTTGTCGATATTATCAGAGAGAAAGCCGACATTGAGATAGAAATTATCGACGGTAAAAAAGAAGCAGCTATAATTGCATCAACTGATTTACTTCATTTGCTAAATACAGACGAAACATACCTATTTGTTGATGTGGGAGGTGGAAGTACCGAATTTACTTTATTCTCTAATGGTAAGATTGTAACCTCTAAATCATTTAAGGCAGGAACCGTTCGTTTGTTAAATGAGATGGTTGTTGACG
Source organism: Flavobacterium degerlachei (assembly GCF_900106645.1). Classification (GTDB taxonomy): domain Bacteria; phylum Bacteroidota; class Bacteroidia; order Flavobacteriales; family Flavobacteriaceae; genus Flavobacterium; species Flavobacterium degerlachei. Next base: position 93,163 of record NZ_FNMV01000016.1, on the reverse strand, counting down.
CTGTTTGGGATGAAATAGAAAAATGGATCAAAACAAATACGGAGGGCTTTGAAGAAATAACGCTAATTGGTTCTGGTGGAAACATCAATAAACTTTTTAAAATGTCAGGAAAAGCACAGGAAAAACCGTTGTCATTTATCTATGTAAATTCTCAATATGCTTTTCTAAATTCATTGACCTATGAACAAAGAATATCTGAATTAGGACTGAATCCAGATCGTGCCGATGTAATTATACCAGCGGTTCGTATTTATCTTAATGCGATGAAATGGAGTGGTGCTAGACAAATCTATGTTCCTAAAATAGGACTTTCAGATGGGATTGTAAAGGCTATGTATTATGGTAATATTTAAAAAAAGCTAAATTTATATTAGAGCAGTTTTATATTTAAACATTTAAATCTAATCCAAATGTTGTCCTCAAGAGGTCAATATTTGGGTTTATTTCATGAAGTCTATTGTAGCGGTCCTGATCGTTAAAATTCTTTTTACTTTGAATACTTTCGTTGACAATCACCTCTATTGTAATGTCATGATTATGCAAATGCCCTTTCAAATGACCTAATAGGCCGTTTAATTCTTTTTCAAAATCTAATTTTGAACCTTCATTTGGTAATTCTAGTGTGATAGCAAAACCATTTAAAACGGGATCATTAATAAGTAGTAATGATTCCATTATCCTGAAACCTTTTTCTCCTAGTCGCTTTGCGTATTTAGTCCAATGCAATAACATTTCTGTTTCAGTAAAGTTTTGAGTTGGCAGGTGGAGTTCCTCTTTTACATACGATTTATTGCTTTCTTCAAGTGCTTTTTTTGCACGAATACTTGCTAATGAAAAGGCAGAAACTTTAGGCCCGTCTGAAAGTGAAGTATCTGTTTTGCTCTGCTCAGTGGGAACCGGTTTTGACTCAGGTTCTTTGTTTGCAGAAACTTGTACAGTGTTTACAGCAGGAATAACTGCAACAGGTATTGATTCAGTAGGTTTTGTTGTATCAGCTATTGAGTAATCATTTTTCCTGAAATAAGTGGGTGGAATTATAAATGCGTCAACTTTTTTTTTTCTCCATCAAAAGTGATAGAGGCTAGTTGCATTAAACAAAGTTCAACAAGTAATCGCTGATTTTGGCTGAGCTTGAATTTTAAGTCGCAATCATTTGCAATAGCGATTCCCTTTAATAAAAAATCTTGACTACATTTTTGCGCTTGTAATCCGTACATTTTTTGTGCTTGTTCTCCAACTTCTAATAACGACAAAGTTGAAGGCGTTTTACTTACCAATAAATCTCTAAAATGAGAAGCTAAGCCCGATACGAAATGATGGCTGTCAAATCCTTTTGCTAGTATTTCATTAAATGTTACTAATAAATCAGGAATTTTATTTTCAAGAATTAAATCAGTAACAGTGATATAAGTTTCGTAGTCAAGAACATTTAAGTTTTCTGTAACTGCTTGACGAGTTAAGTTAGTACCGCAATAGGAAACGACTCTATCAAAAATAGACAATGCGTCACGCATAGCACCATCTGCTTTTTGAGCAATGATATGCAAAGCATCATCTTCAAAATCAATACCTTGATTCGTAGCTACTTCTGCAAGGTGTTCTTTGGCGTCTTTTACTGTGATTCTTTTGAAATCAAATATTTGACAACGGGATAATATGGTTGGAATAATTTTATGTTTTTCGGTCGTTGCCAAAATAAAAATGGCATGCTTTGGCGGCTCCTCTAATGTTTTCAAGAAAGCATTAAATGCGGCCGAAGACAACATGTGCACCTCATCAATAATATAAACCTTGTATTTTCCGGTTTGCGGTGGGATACGAACTTGATCAATCAAACTACGTATGTCATCAACAGAATTGTTCGATGCGGCATCCAGCTCAAAGACATTAAAGGCAAAATCCTCATTGGGGTCATCATAACCCGGTTGGTTGATTTTCCTGGCCAAAATTCTGGCACATGTCGTTTTTCCAACTCCTCTAGGGCCTGTAAATAATAGGGCAGAGGCAAGATGGTTGCTGTCTATGGCATTCAATAAAGTATTTGTAATGGCTTTTTGTCCCACTACATCATTAAATGTTTGAGGACGATATTTTCGCGCCGATACTACAAATTGTTCCATAGAATTTTTATTCGAAAGCAAATATAGGAAAAGCGGTTATATTATGAAAAGGATAATTTGTTTAATTCGAAAATTAACATCGATGAAAAGGTATAGCTTACTTTTGAATAGTACTAATTACTTTAAATTTAGATATATAACTCCCATTTAGTCTTGTAGAATTATTACACACCAACGCTGGGAAATACAAAGTAATTTCCATAAAATCCTCCTTACTAATTATTCTGAAAGCATCATTAGATCAATATTGACTCTAATTTAAAATATAGCTTCTGGGGAAATAAAAATACGGTCTGGAATCTTATGGAATTTAACTATTGTGGTTTTTAGATAATAGATATTCTTTACTTTATCCTGTCTTTAATACTTATTTGGATTAGCGCTTGTGCAGCTTCAGAAACTGAATTTGCTGCAAAACCAGTAACAAAGACACCCTTTTTTCCGGATTTTGATTTAATACCAAAGACCATAGCCTCATCATCTGGATTAGAATCTCCTTCATAACGGTAAATATGAACAATTTCATATTTATCGGGATTTTTTGAGATATCTTCTTCGTGTAGGTTGAAATCATAGGTAAAACCTTTTTCATTCAAATCATCTAAGGCTTTCGAAACGGAGTCATAATGATATATGTTTTTCATATTTTTATATTTATTAGTTGTTGTTAATATGGATGTGAAAATTTTAAATTTAACATTGATTGCTACCTTCAATGCATATTTTATCTAAAACGCGAGCTGCTTCGCTATTTGTTTTAGCTGAAAAACCAGCAACAAAAACTCCTTTTTTACCTGAAGTTGATTTTATACCATAAACAATGGCTGAATCTCCAGGGTCAGAATTACCTTCATAACGATAGACGTGCTTTACTTGATGTATATGTGGATCATTTACAATTTCGTCTTCATGAATATTAAAATCATAGCTGAATCCCATTTCATTTAAGTTATCTAAGGCTTCAGAAACAGTCGAGTAATGGTATATAGGTCTCATGATTAGGAAGATTTAATTAATATTTAAAGATAACCATTTTATATTTAAGTATTTATAAAAGACATGTTAAAGTAAATTATGAAAACTTGACTTCGTTGATATAATATCGTAAATTCGCGGCACAGACCGCCTTATCGCCGTTTTGAGCAATCAAGAAGGAGGAAAGTCCGGACACCATAGAGAAGCATAGCGGGTAACACCCGTCGGTTTTGTTCGCAAGAATGAGATTAGGACTAGTGCAACAGAAAGTATGTACAGGTAATGCTGTAGTGAAACCAGGTAAACTCTATGCGGTGAAATATCAAGTATATCAGCATTTAAGGGCGTCTCGTCCGTTGTTGAAGGGTAGATAGTTGGAGCTCACGAGTAATTGTAAGCCTAGATAAATGATAAGGGTTCGCCTCGGCGGATACAGAATCCGGCTTATAGGTCTGTTTTTTTATTTTTATTCTAAGAATAAATAAAAGATTGTAAAATCTAAAAGGGAACCATTGAGAAATTAAGTTTCATTAAGTGATTATGCTTAATTTTCTAAATTTCTCAATGGTTTAATTTTTATTACAAATAGTAGTTATGAAAACAGGAATTGGGATTTTAGGATTAGGTGGTGTAGGTGGTTATTTTGGTGGACTTTTAGCCAAAGCGTATGCCGAATCGGACGAAATTGAAATCATCTTTATCGCTCGTGGAGAAACTCAAAAAGTGGTGTCAGAATCGGGTTTAAAAATCATTACTGATGAAACTGAAATAATTACATTTCCAACTATTGTTTCTAATGATCCTAAAGTTATAGGAAAACTGGATTATCTTATCTGTGCAACAAAAACGTATGATATTGAAGACAGTCTTCTTTCTCTAAATAAATGCATAAACAAAAACACGATTTTTCTACCTTTATATAATGGTGTTGACGCTCCAGAACGCATCAGCGAATTATTTCCTGATAATGAAGTATTACAAGGTTGTGTGTATATTGTTTCAATGATTGATTCTCCTGGAGTTATAAAGAAAGTGGGGCCATATGAAAAACTTTTTTTCGGATCTAGAACTGCCTCTATTTATAAATTGAATGCACTGCAATCTATTTTTCAAAAAGCGAATATTGACAGTAAGCTTGTGGAGGCTATTGAAGAAACGGTTTGGGAAAAATTCATATTTATTTCAGCATTGGCATCAGCCACTTCTTATTTAAATCAGAATATAGGAGAGATTCTCGAAAGTGCTTCTAGCCGAAAATTTTATGCTGATTTACTTAACGAAATCACCATGATTGCTGCAATAAAAGGATTGGAATTGCCTAATGATATTATTATGCAAACCATTCTGAAATTAGAGAAAATGCCTCATACAGCAACCTCGTCAATGCATCGTGATGTTTTAGCAGAACGAAAATTTGAGCTTGGTTCATTGACCGAATTTGTAGTCAATGAAGGGATAAAATACGAAATGGAAACCCCAACCTATCAATTGGTATTGGATAAATTATCGAAGCTTAATGAAGCGGTTTAATGTAGTATCCTATTCAAATTCCAGATTATAAACAAATAAAGAAGCCCTTGTTAGTTATAACAAGGGCTTTTCTATATAAAGTAAAATAGGAATAGTTATTCCTCTTCGTTATCACTTGCCATTAAATCACCGTCCAATTCTTCTTCACCTTTAGCTAACTCGAAGAAACTAAATATAGAACCGCCATAACTTTTCTTGAAAGAAAAATTAATCATGTGATCGAGTTTGGTATATTTAGAGTGTTCAATCACCATCATTCCATCCTCATTAAGTGTGTTTTTTTCAAATACAACTGAAACAATTTTTTCAAATGTGGCTTGGTCTAAAGCATAAGGAGGATCCGCAAAAATAATATCGAAAGTGGCATTGTTTCTTTCTAAAAATTTGAAAACATCACTTTTGGTAGCAGCAATATTAAAATCATATTCTGCAGCGACTTGTTTGATGAATTTCACACAGCCAAAATCACCATCTACAGAAGTAATAGGTGAACTACCTCTTGAGGCAAATTCGTAACTTATGTTCCCGGTTCCTGCGAATAAATCCAAAACTTTCAGTCCTTCAAAACTAAAATGGTTATTCAATACATTAAATAATGCCTCTTTAGACATATCGGTAGTAGGGCGAACGGGTAGTCCTTTTGGCGGAGAGATACGTCTCCCTTTAAATTTTCCTGAAATTATTCTCATGAGTTGAAAAGTATAAAATGTTTTCTGTTTTCGGCCTCAGAAAAATAATTATTCCATCGTAAGGCTTCAACGTCAATTAGTGAAACGTTACGGATGTATTTGTATGCTATTTTGTAAAATTCATTTTCAGAATCTATATCTCCTATCAATTCCAAAGCAAATTTCTCTGGATTCAAGTTTAATTGTTCTGCGGTAAACAAGACGTAATAAATGAAATCTTCAGGCGTCTCGTAATCAAAAGAGTTGAATAGTAACAATTTTTGATTTTGGATGACTATGATTTCAAAATGGCCTTGGCTAAAATGTACAATCATCTTTTTGTCATCATTGTTTTTTGAAGCATCCAAAAGGGTTGACAAAAGAACACTGTTTGCATGCTTATAATCAAAAGTGCCAAATTGGTCAATAAAGAAATTATTCATGTTGACATACGGAATGTAAACTGAATTGATCTCATAATTGCTGATTTCATCGAATGCAAAAAAATCAGTTTCAAAGACCTTAGTATTGTATTGTAAATAACTTCCCATAAAATTCTCATCAAAAAGAGGAGTAGGGACAAATGTAGATAGATTGTTATTGTGCAAAACGAGTACATCATCATAGTCCTCATTCAATTCTGGATAATCTCTAAAAGCATTCGAAAATAAATCTTCTATTTTTATTCCTTTATGAAAGCTGTCAAACCGCACTTCATTAAAGGAAGTGATTGTATTATTAAGTGTGTCAAAACAACAAAAAGAAAGTCCGGTCAAGGAAACTTGAATGGACAGTTTTTTATATTTCTTTTCGGTAATATTAGTATTTTGTGTAGACATATTCAGATTTGTAATCCATTCTTTCCATACAATCAAGAAAGGATTTAATGCGATGACAAACTTACAATTTTTTTTTATTCTAATGGTATTTAATGTGCTTCCCTCAATTTTGATTCCTATATTTGAAGTTCATTTTACAGTAACCATTCCACAATGAATTCCTCCTTGTTTTATAGCCTTTTACGCAAAAGTTTTCCTTTTAGTCCAACATACAATCAGGATATTTTTTTTCAGAAAATAGCTATTTTTTTGACAGAACCAGATAACGACACCATTTTTGTACTAAAAGGATACGCGGGAACCGGAAAAACAACGGTAATTTCTACCATTGTAAATAGCCTTTTAAGTATCAATAAAAAATATGTTTTACTTGCGCCAACGGGGCGTGCCGCCAAAGTAATTGCTAATTATTCAGAGAAACCCGCGTTTACCATTCATAAGAAAATCTATTTCCCTAAGAAATCCTCAGGTGGTGGCGTATCTTTTACCTTGCAGCAAAACAAACATAAGAACACCATATTTATTGTCGATGAAGCCTCGATGATATCAGATACTAATTCAGATTCTAAACTTTATGAAAGCAGTTCTTTGCTAGACGATTTGATTTCGTATGTCTACTCAGGAACTAATTGCAAGATGATTCTATTGGGAGATACTGCGCAGCTTCCACCAGTTAATTTAGATATCAGTCCGGCTTTAGACATTCAAACCTTGAGTTTGAATTACAATAAAGAAGTAGAACATATAGAACTGGACGAAGTAATGCGTCAGGAAGAAGATTCTGGGATTTTATACAATGCAACTGAACTTCGGGAATTGCTGAAGGATTCTTTCATAACCGATTTTCAATTTGATGTAAAAAAATTCAAAGATATTGTTCGACTAGTTGACGGTTACGATATACAGGATGCTATAAATTCTGCCTACAGTAATTATAGTATAGAAGACACTGCTTTTATCGTTCGTTCTAATAAAAGGGCGAATCAATATAATGAACAAATTAGAACTAAAATCCTCGATAAGGAAAGCGAACTCTCGACGGGTGATTTTTTGATGGTAGTCAAGAATAATTATTTTTGGTTGAAAGAAACGGATGAAGCTGGTTTTATTGCCAATGGTGATATTATCGAAATCCTTGAAATATTTAATATCAAAGAACTGTATGGTTTTAAGTTTGCCAAAGTAAAAATACGAATGGTCGATTATCCAAAACAGATTCCGTTTGAAACCGTTTTGTTATTGGATACGATAAAAAGTGAATCTCCTTCTTTAACTTATGAAGAATCGAATCGTTTGTATCAGGAAGTACTGAAGGACTATGAAGGGGAAACCAAATACAAGCAATTCCAGAAAGTGAAAGCCAATGAATATTTTAATGGCTTGCAAGTAAAATTCTCCTATGCGATCACTTGTCATAAATCGCAAGGTGGACAATGGAACACCGTTTTTATTGAACAACCGTATTTACCAAATGGAATTGATAGAGATTATATCCGTTGGCTGTATACCGCGATGACCCGAGCCAAGAATAAATTATATTTGATTGGGTTTAAGGATGACAATTTTCTGGAGTAATTGTTGTCATAACTTAATAGTAAACTATGTCATAAGTGTGTTTTTCAATCAGTCTTCCGTTTAAAAATCGTTCTCTTATAATAATATTTCCCTTTTTATCATACGTGTTTTTAAAGTACAGTATTGATAAGTATTATGAGAATCATTAAATAAAATAAATCCTATATTTGGACTGTTAAAAACGAAACTAATTTTGTTATACAGAAATGATTAAGCCTCTTACTTCGCTACGATTCTTTTTTGCATTTATTATATTTACCCATCACTTAACTTTCTTGGGTAAAAGTAAGACAGCTTATTTGAGATGGTTTCATGAAAATATCCTAAAAGAAGGGTTTATTGGTGTGAGTTTTTTTTTTATTTTAAGTGGGTTTATCTTAGCTTATAATTATCGTGACTCCATTTTAAACAAAAGCATTTCAAAATCTGATTTTTACATTGCTAGAATCGCAAGAATCTACCCCGTTCATTTGTTATGTTTACTGATTGCCGTTCCAATAACACTTAAAGACGTTTCCTTTAATTTATCAACATGGCTGACTCAGTTATTTTTTAATGCCACTTTAACCCAAAGTTTTATACCAATAAAGTATATCTATTTTTCATTCAATTCTCCCTCATGGAGTATTTCAAATGAGTTATTCTTTTATTTGTTATTTCCTTTTTTAATAATTTTAGGATCAAAAGTAAAAGACAATAGGTATAAAAAAGGATTATTAACTATGTCATTATTGTTAATTCCTATTCTTATGCTAATCATACCAACAAATTATTATAAAGATCTCTTTTACGTAAATCCTTTTTTTAGAGTCTTTGATTTTATCATAGGACTTATATTATTTGAAATCTATTTAAAAATTAAAATTCAACAAGGAACAATCAATTATGATTTACTCGAAGTTGGGGCTATTTTATTACTATTGCTTTTCTTTATTTTTCATACGGATGTTCCATTAGTTGTAAGATATTCAATTTATTACTGGCTACCAATGAGCTTATTAATATTGATTTTTTCTTTTCAAAAGGGAGTCATATCTAATTTTTTATCAAATAAGACATTGCTACTCCTTGGAGAAATAAGTTTCGGTTTTTATATGTTTCATCAGCTTGTACTAAAGTATTTTTTAATTCTTAATGAACTTTATTTACATATTAGAAATGAATACTATATTATAGCTATCATTTTAGCAGTTGCCTTGATTGTTAGTTATATTAGTTTTATTTGGTTTGAAAAACCATTAAACAAATATTTCAAAACGATTTTAAAACAAAAAATTGGCGGTCAGAAGTCAGCATAAATAAAAAAGATAGTACATAAAAAATTAATAGCTATCTTATATCTTTATAATAAAGGAATAATTCAGCACTCTAAAATACAATAATGAAAATAATAGCCGTCATTCCCGCCCGTTACGCTTCCACACGATTTCCAGCAAAACTAATGCAGGATTTGGGAGGTAAAACAGTGATTTTAAGAACTTATGAAGCCGCCATGAGCACGAAGTTGTTTGACGATGTTTTTGTGGTTACGGATTCTGATCTAATATATGATGAGATTGTTTCGAATGGAGGAAAGGCTATTCGTAGTATTAAGGAACATGAATCGGGCAGTGACCGAATTGCAGAAGCAATTGAAAATCTGGATGTGGATATTGTAGTGAATGTGCAAGGAGACGAACCTTTTATCAATGAGGAACCTTTGGCAAAATTAATCGAGACATTTAGAAAAGATTCGGCCAAACAAGTAGATTTAGCTTCGTTAATGAGAGAAATAAAAGACGAAGACGAAATCAACAATCCTAATAATGTAAAAGTTGTAACGGATCAAAACGGATTTGCATTGTATTTCTCTCGTTCGGTGATTCCGTATGCAAGAGAGAAAAACGTGGGAGTGCGCTATATGCAGCACATTGGGATTTATGCTTTTCGCAAACAAGCTTTGTCTGATTTTTACAGTTTGCCAATGAAATCATTGGAAGCATCCGAAAAATTAGAGCAATTACGCTATTTGGAATTTGGAAGACGAATTAAAATGATTGAAACGACTCATGTCGGAATTGGAATAGATACTCCAGAGGATCTAGAAAAGGCGAGGGCTATGATTTAATACTGCTTATTCTTTACTGTTTTTAGGTTGTTTTTTTTGAGAGACTAAAATGTTAGAAATATACTTTTAACGGAAGCTTATTGTTATAATATTTAAAATAGTCAATTATATTTATTAGTTTTATCGGTAACTAATTTATTTATCGATGAAAAAAATAATGTTCCATCTTTTTCTTTTGCTACCCTTAATGGGACAAGCACAAATGAAAGCGGATGATGTAAAAACGTTTACTTTAACAAACGGAATGAAGTTTCTGGTAGTGGAAGACTTTTCTATCCCAAATGCGAATATGTATTTGTTCTACAAGGTAGGAAGCCGAAACGAGTATCAAGGGATCACAGGTCTTTCCCATTTTTTTGAACACATGATGTTTAATGGTGCAAAAAAGTACGGGCCAAAACTTTTTGATCGCACAATGGAGTTTAATGGAGGGGCAAATAATGCCTATACGACTGAAAATGGAACAGTTTACACTAACTGGTTTCCAGCCTCAGCCACAGAAGTTATATTTGATCTTGAAGGCGATAGGATTTCTAGTTTGAGTATAGACTCTACCATGGTAGAAAGTGAAAGAGGCGTTGTGTTAAGCGAGCGTCGTACAGGTCTTGAAAACTCCCCTTGGCGACTTTTATCGCAGTCTGTACAAGCAACCGCTTTTCAAGAACATCCTTATCATTGGCCCGTTATCGGTTATGAAGATGACATGAAAAACTGGACACAGCAAGACCTAGAACGCTATTTTAAAACATATTATGCACCTAACAACTGTGTAGTTGTAGTTTCTGGCGCAATAAAAATGGAAAAAGTCAAAGAGTTTGCGAAGAAGTATCTTGAACCAATTCCTGCTCAAGTAGCTCCACCTAAAGTTCATATTGTTGAACCAGCTCAAACTGGCGAACGTAGAATTACAGTAAAAAAAGAAGTGGCAACTCCTTATCTTATGATAGGCTACCACACACCTGAGTCTAAAAGCGAGGATTATTATGCTTTGAATATTCTTAGTTCAGTATTATCAAGTGGTAATTCATCACGTTTGTATGCTTCATTAGTGGACCAAAAGCAATTAGCTACACAGGTATTTACTGATTTTGGAGATAGTTTTGACCCTAGTCTTTTTAATGTATACGCTGTTGCTAATAAAGATATAAAAGAATCTGATTTAGAGGAGGCTATTTATGCGGAGATTGAAAGAATCAAAAAAGAAGGAATTAGTGATCAGGAACTTCAGAAAATAAAAAATCAGAAATTAATGGAATTCTACGAGCAAGTAGAAACTATTAACGGAAAATCAAATAATATAGGTACTTACGAAGTGTTTTTTGGCGACTACCGAAAAATGTTCAATGCTCCGGCTAATTACAACAAAATTACAACTGCGGAAGTGCAGAAAGTGGCCAATAAGTATTTTACGAAAAGTAATAGAACTGTAGGTATTTTAAAAACAAATGTAGACGAATAAAATTATGGAAGGAATCAAGCACAAACTAATGATATTCAGCCTACTGCTGATTAGTGGTATTACCGTTTCGGCCCAAAGCTTTAAATTACCTGATTACACTAGCTTTAAATTAGCCAATGGTCTGACCATCTATTTAATGGAACAACATGACGTGCCTGTCATTAGTGTTTCGGCTATATTGCCTGCCGGAGCAATTTATGATTATGATAGGGCAGGAGTAGCATCACTTACGGCTACCGCACTTAAACATGGTACTAAAAGTTTCACTAAGGAAAAAATTGACGAAGAATTAGATTTCATTGGTGCCAATGTGGATACTTATGCATCTAAGGAATTTTCAGGTCTTTCGTCTAAATTTGCCGCTAAAGATAGAGATAAAGTATTGGCAATTATCAAAGAGTTGCTACTTAATCCAGCTTTTGATGCAGCAGAGTTCGAGAAAGAAAAGAGCCGACTTTTGGTTCAATTAGAGCAGCAAAAAGAAAGTCCAAGATCAGTTATAGGGCCCTATTTTGATACCCTTTTATACGGGAATCATGCCTATGGAAATGTAATTAATGGTAACAAAGCTACCGTTGGAAAATTAACTGTAAATGATTTGAAGGATTTCTATAAAACAAACTATAAGCCTAATGGTGCTGCAATCACTGTTGTAGGAGATTTTGTTAGCAATGATATGAAGATAGCATTAAGCAAATTATTCTCTGGTTGGGAAAAATCAGTTGCTGAAAAAGAAAACCCTGCATCGAATTCAATTAATGTGCCTACAGAAAACAAAGTACTTTTAGTAAATAAAGGAGATGCAAAAGAGACTACATTTTATATTGGATCAGCTGGAATAAGTAGAAATAATCCTGATTATGTAGCGATTGAAGTTGTCAATACACTTTTTGGAGGACGCTTTACTTCAATGTTAAATGATGAGCTTAGAGTAAATTCAGGTTTAACGTATGGTGCTAACAGTAGGTTTAATTCTTTAAAAAATGGAGGTTCATTTGTAATCAGCACTTTTACCGCAGTTAAAACCACTGAAGCCGCTATTGATAAGGCATTAGAAGTTCTTAATAAATTGCACACTAATGGCCTTGACGAAAAGTCGTTGAGTTCAGCAAAGAATTATGTAAAAGGACAATTTCCTCCTCGTTATGAAACCACAGGACAATTATCCAATTTGTTGTCACAAATGTTTTGGTATAATTTTGACAAATCATTTATCGATAATTTCGAGAAAAATGTTGATGGCCTTGACTTGGCGAAAGCCAATCAAATAATAGCTAAATATTTCCCTAAGGATAAGCTGCAATTTGTATTAGTAGGTAAGTCAGAAGACATAAAGAAAATAGCTGAAAAATATGGTAAAGTATCAGAAGTCCAAATAGACGATGATATTAAAAAAAGAAACTAATTACTAAAAGTTAATAGCAAAAAAAGAGAGGAGTGATCCTCTCTTTTTTTTGTTTATATTTTTCCATAGGTATTTATAGATGGAATAAATAATAGGGTTTATTCCTTATTGTCCTGGTCAAAATAGCCTTTGGATTTTATTTTGGTAGAGAAAAAATTCAAAAATAATACCACGTAAAGCAAAACAAATAAAGCTTGCATGCTTACTAAAAATCTTCCAAAAGTTTTTACGGGATAGAAATCACCAAATCCAATTGTTGATGAAGTAGTTGTACTAAAATAAATGGCATCAAACCAATGTGTAAAAGGTTTGTTTAAATAATTATCACAACTGTACAGTACAGCAAAAGCAAATACCATTTCGATATAATTAAAGAATAATAAAAGCATCGATCTTTTATAAGAGCGTGGTTTTGAAAATAAATCGGATGCAAAAATTAAGGTGGGAATGTATAAAACAGTTTCTAACATCACATAAACCATTATTACAAGAATAAAATGGTTGTTTTGCCACTGGTTAATCAGAATTAGTAAAGGCAGCGCCACTTTTAGCAGGACATATATATCTAAAGCTAAATCTTCATATTCAGGTCCTTTTTTTGCAGAGAAGTATTTAATATAAATTCCAGGAAAAAATAATAGTGAAGAAGATAGAAATAAACGAACAATCTTTTCAATTCCATTATCATCCTGATGGTCATTATTCCATATTGATTTTATGTTTTGAATCCGCTTTTGAATAGGATTGAATTTGGGGGAATCTACCTTTGTGATATTTCCTAGCAGAAGCTTACTTATAATTTTTTTCATCTGTTCAATATAATTTTAAAACTATTTATCGGTTATCTAAAAGGTAGATCCATTTAATGGATTTTTTCAATCACTATCAATTCATTATGTCTTTCTACCCGTGGAATGGACTTGACATTGTAATCCACATTGTTGAATTCAGTAATGTATTTTAAATTTCTGGCATTTTGCTTTTCATTTAAAAGCATGGTATTAAAGAGGACAACCCCTTTGCTTCGCAATAGAAAACAAACCTGATCAGTAAAAAAAGTTTCGTATAAAAAATTAGGCATCGTTGTGTCCTGAAAAACATCAATAATGATTAAATCATATTTTTCCTTGGTTTTTAAAACAAATTCAAAGGCATCATCAATTATGATGTCAAGTTGTTTTATTTCATCCAAATTAAAATATTGATTTGCAATTTTTATAATATTTGGATCGATTTCCACTCCAGTTATTTTTCCTTCAAATTTAATTTCGTCAACTAATGTTTTTATAACGCTTCCACCAGCTACTCCCAAAACCAAAATATGATTCATAGCTACTATTTTTTTAAAGCCAATAGTTTTTAAACCTAGTCGCAGAATTCGTTGCAAACTACCATAAGAATAGTTTGTGTTTTCAGAATCCATAACTAATTCTCCATTTGTCCAAGTCACTTCAATCGCTTTACTTACTTCTGATTTAACAGTGTGAATTTTAATGGGAATAAAATAACTCAATATTTTTTCTATCATCAATAGCAGTTTTTATCAAAAATAAGTTTTAAATTATATATTTGGCCTTAAATTGCCAAACAATGAAGAAACAAATTTACAAATGGATATTTTTTAACCTCATGGGTTGGAAGATTGTTGGGACTATCGATGCGGACATTAAGAAATGCGTCATGATGGTTATGCCTCACACAAGTGCGCATGATTTTTATCTAGGAATATTCACAAGAGGCATCACAGGTTTAGAAATGAATTTTGTCGCTAAAAAGGAATTGTTTGTTTTTCCAATTGGTTATTATTTTAAATACATGGGGGGTGAACCATTAGACCGATCTGGTGGAATGAACAAAGTAGACGTGATTGCAGAAATATTTAATAGAAGAGAAATTTTTCGTTTGGCAGTTCTTCCGGAAGGTACCCGAAAAAAAGTGGGAGAAATAAAAACGGGATTCTATTATATCGCCTTAAAAGCAAATGTTCCTATAATTCCTGTTGCATTTGATTTTGGTAAAAAAGAAGTTAATTTAGGAAGGCCCTTAATGCCCTCTGGAGATATAGAAAAAGAAATGCCTATTTTAATGGAACATTTTACAGGAGTAAAAGGTAAGGTTCCTGAAAAAGGATTTCAATTTTAATTTTTATTGTAAAAAGTTCTAAAATTACCCAAGAGACTAGTTCGGTTTAAATTCTTTAAAGGTTCCATCTTTATAAAAAAACACAATTTTTTCCACTTCCTCGGAAACAGCTCTGCCTGCAACATTTTGAATTTCCTCTTTTTTAGGACTTACTTTGTTTTGCTGATTAGTATCATTTTCTTTTGAAAATAAATTTTGAGTAGGTAAAGGTTCGCTGATAGCATCAGAAGTAGAGGGTGTGATTTCTTTGTGCTGTTTTTCTTCCTGCATCTGAATGGTCTCATTATTTTTAGGAAAACTACCCTTACCATTCAGAATCCAATACAAATCTACATCTGGAAATACATCTAAAATTTTAAGAATAAAATCTAAGCTTGGTTTGTTTCTCCCAGAAAGGAGATGGGACAAACTGGATCGCTGTACCCCAATTTTATCGGCAAATGCAGAAGCGTTGAGACTGTAATAATCTAGTATTACTTCGAGACGTTTAATGAATTCTTCTGTGTTTACCATTGTAAATTGTAATTAGAGACAAGCTATTTACAAATGTAACTAAAATAGTCATTAACACCAAAATTACAACTGTAAATAGTGATTTATATACAAAATTAAGTAAAGTAAAAGATTAGTTATTCGGTTGTAAATGACTGGTAAACAGCCATTAAAATAGATAATTAAAAACAGATAACAATTGTCAAATAAGCCAGTGGAATAGATGCTTATAATCAGGGTGATGTTGGTTACATTTCTAATTAATGCTTAATTACACTTGTTTACAATTGTAAAAATAAAGTTGTTTACTTTTGTAAATCAAATAATACAACATGGATTTAGAACAATTATTCATCTATAATAAAGAGAAATCTATCTCAGGTAGGTATCTAACTTTAGAATCGATTGAGCCTTTATTAGAGAAAATGAATACCAATAATCAGCTTGCGGTAATTGGCAAATCGGTGCTTGGAAAACCGATTTATAAATATCAAATTGGAAATGGGAAGACTAAAATATTGCTTTGGTCTCAGATGCATGGAAATGAAAGTACAACTACAAAAGGCTTGTTTGATTTCTTAAACCTATTAAATGGGAATACGGAATTTGCAAAGGAGTTGCTTGCTAATTTTACTTTTTACTGTATTCCAATGTTAAATCCTGACGGAGCAAAACGCTACACACGTATTAATGCTAATGAAGTCGATTTAAACAGAGACTCTCAAGATCTTACACAGCCGGAAAGTAAGGTACTGAGAGGTTCTTTCGAGTCTTTTAAACCGGATTACTGCTACAATCTACATGACCAGCGTACTATTTTTGGTGTCGCAAGCACAGGGAAACCTGCTACAATGTCTTTTCTCGCTCCTTCTTATAATGAAGAAAGAGAGGTTAATGAGTGTCGATTGAAAGCTATAAATCTTATTGCTGGTATTAATACTGTTTTGCAGCAGTATATCCCTAATCAAATTGGGCGTTTTGATGATTCTTTTAATATAAATTGTATTGGTGATACATTTCAATCACTTGGCGCTACAACTTTATTATTTGAAGCGGGACATTTTCCAAATGATTATGAAAGAGAAGAAACAAGAAAATATGTATTTATGGCCTTAGTTTCTAGTTTTGCGATACTTAGCGAAAACGATATAGTTGACAATAGAATTGACAATTACTTGAGTATTCCTCAAAATAAAGTCGCTTTTTATGATTTTATATACAAAAATGTCAGATTAAATTATGATGGTGTTGAAAAAATCACGAATTTTGCTGCACAATACAAAGAAGAATTAATTGAAAATGAAATATTTTTTAATGCTTATATTGTAGAAATTGGAGAATTGGAAGGCTATTACGGTCATTTTGAGTATGATGCAAAAGAAGCAGTGTATAAAGATGAGTTTGGCAGCTTTCCGAAATTAAATCAAAAAGCCGATTTTTATTTAGAAAATAGTATTAAAATTGTTAACGGATTGATAAAAAATTAAATTTTTATGTCATTTTGTCGTTTTTATGTATATTTTTATACTTTGTTATAGCCATTAATAATGTTAATTAAAGAAATATGAGTAAGTTCCGTTTAGATGAAGTAGATCACCAGATTTTAGATATGTTGATAGACAATACAAGAGTTCCGTTTACGGATATTGCAAAAAAATTATTAATTTCTGCAGGAACTGTTCATGTTAGAGTTAAAAAAATGGAAGATGCCGGTATTATAATGGGTTCTTCTTTAGTACTTGATTATGATAAATTAGGTTATTCTTTTATTGCTTACGTAGGGGTTTTTCTTAATAACACTTCTCAAACCAAGTTTGTTTTACAACGTATCAATGAGATTCCGTTTGTAACAGTGGCTTCTGTGACAACAGGTAAGTTTAATATCTTTTGCAAAATTAGAGCGAAGGATACTAAGCATGCTAAGGATGTAATTTTTATGATTGATGATATTGATGGTGTATATAGAACTGAAACTATGATTTCTCTTGAAGAAAGCATTAACGATAAAAAGCGTTTAATGCACACGATCTTTAAAAACATGTAATAAACTTGAACGCTATATTTTAATATAACCTCAAGTTAGTTCTTGGGGTTATTTTTTTATAACTATTTTCCGCTAAACCAAACCAACTATAACAAAATTATGTATACACTACCCAAAATAGAACGTTTTAACGAAAACGTGCTCTCTAAATATAATATATACAATAGTGTTTTTATCACTTTGCCCTTTCAGTCCATAGATAATACAGGAGCTTTACTCCCTTTATTTACAGATGTTTGTGAAATTGGCTTCAAAAAACAAGAAACACCAAAAGAAATCATAGAGTCCTTCTCTAAAAAGTACTTGCACAGCGATGTTGAAGCTGATAAAATTGATTTAATGTTTCGTTTTATACAATATATTGAGCGTCAGATTGTTTTGTTTGACGCAGTTGAAGATGCTGCTTTTCCTATTGTAAATAATATGGAGGGTAGAGGGTCTTTAAGGGATATTAAGGAAAAAGCAGATGCAAAAGGGAAGAGAGAAGAGCTTATTGGATTTCTTGAAGATTTTAACATTAGAACTGTACTAACAGCTCATCCTACGCAATTTTACCCCGGTTCTGTATTAGGTATTATCAATGATTTGACTGATGCGATCAGAGATAATAACTTACTTGATATTAAGGAACTTTTAGCGCAATTAGGAAAAACTCCTTTTATAAAACAAGAAAAGCCTAATCCATTTGATGAAGCGGTTAGTTTGATTTGGTATCTCGAAAATGTATTTTATAGTACTTCGGGAGATATGGTGCATTATCTTCAGAAAAATGTTTTTCATGGCAATTCAATTCAAAATTCATTGATTAAACTTGGTTTTTGGCCAGGAGGAGACCGCGATGGAAATCCATTTGTAACAACAGAAATAACTTTGAATGTGGCGGAACGTTTAAGAACGTCTATTTTAAAGTGTTATTATATAGAAGTAAGAGGTTTGAAAAGAAAGCTAACGTTCTCAGGAGTTGATGTTTTAGTGTCTGAACTTGAATATAAGCTTTATCGTTCTGTTTTTTATTCGAAAGGTGAAATATACATCACTTTAGATGAGCTGAAAGCGCAATTAAATAAGATTAAAACTATAATAATTGACCAGCATCAATCGCTTTATTTAGACGAATTAGAAGCGCTTCTTATTAAAGTCAATTTGTTCGGCTTTCATTTTGCTACCTTAGATATACGTCAGAATAGTAGAATACACGATGCTGTTTTTAAAGATGTATATGAGTATTATGTAAATTCAGATACAGCCGTTTTTCCTAAAAATTATTATGAATTAACGGAAGACGAGAAATTTGAAGTCTTGTCTAATGTAAAAGGAAATCTTGATTCAGCTGATTTTGAAAATGAAATAACAAAATCAACTATTGAATCTATTCAGGCTATCAAAGTTATTCAAGAAAATAACGGAGAACTTGGAGCTAATCGCTATATCATAAGCAATAACGAAAGTGCTCTTAATGTAATGGAAACTTTTGCTATGATCCGCTTAAGTGATTGGGAAACTCCTACAGTTGATGTAGTTCCTTTATTCGAATCAGTTGATGATTTGATGAATGCGCACAATATCATGGAACAGTTGTATACGAATCCAATGTATGCTGATCATTTGGTTAATAGAGAAATGAAGCAGACTATAATGCTAGGTTTTTCTGATGGTACAAAAGACGGAGGTTATTTAATGGCTAACTGGAGTATTTACAAAGCCAAAGAGGAGCTTACTGCAATTTCTAGGAAATACGGGGTTAAAGTGATCTTTTTTGATGGTCGTGGTGGGCCACCGGCACGTGGAGGAGGAAAAACACATAAGTTTTATGCTTCATTAGGACCAACTATTGAGAATAAAGAGATTCAGATTACTGTTCAGGGACAAACTATCAGTTCTAATTTTGGAACTTTGGATTCCTGTCGTTATAATTTAGAGAATTTATTAAGTGCAGGGGTCACAAACCAGGTGTTTAGTAAAAATAAAAACGAATTATCTGCCGAAGAGAAAGCGGTAATGGGGCAATTAGCTGATTTTGGATACGAAAAGTATTTAAGCTTTAAGAACCACCCCAAATTCATTCCATATTTGGAACAAATGAGTACTTTAAAATATTATGCTAAAACCAACATAGGAAGCCGACCTTCTAAAAGAAGTAAGTCGGCAGAATTAGACTTTAAGGACTTAAGAGCAATTCCTTTTGTGGGTTCTTGGAGTCAATTAAAGCAAAATGTTCCCGGATTTTTTGGAGTAGGTACCGCACTGAAACATTTTGAAGATATGGGTCAGTGGGATAGAGTTCAGGATTTATATGACAATTCTTTATTCTTTAAAACACTGTTGGAAAATAGTATGATGTCTTTAGCGAAATCTTTCTTTCCTCTAACTGCATACATGAAAAAGGATCCCGAGTTTGGTGCTTTTTGGCAAATAATTTATGATGAATTCTTAGAATCTAAGAGATTGTTGTTGAAAATAGCAGGTCATACAGAACTGATGGAAAATTATCCTGATGGTAAAGCATCTATTCAAATAAGAGAGCGTATTGTATTGCCATTGTTAACAATACAACAATATGCTTTATTAAGAATAAATGAATTAAATAAAGAAAACGTTCCTAACGAAGAGTTAATTAAAGTATACGAAAAAATAGTAATGCGTTCTCTTTTTGGAAATACAAACGCAAGTAGAAATTCAGCATAAACAACATAAAGATGAAATCAAACCAATTGCCTGTTACTGAATATGCTCCATTTTATAAGGCTTATATTCAAGCTTTAGAGGATGTAGAATTGATAGAGGAGTTAGAGATTTGTGTACACGAATTCATCAAATTCGTACAGAACATTCCCATGGATAAATTTGATTACCGTTATGCGGAAGGCAAATGGACTATAAAGGAAATTATTCAACACCTTATTGATGCGGAACGCGTTTTTAGTTATCGTGCAATGCGTATTTCTAGAAATGATATGACGCCATTAGCTGGTTTTGAAGAAAACCATTATGTTGACAATACAAATGCCAATGCGCGAAGTCTTCAGGAATTATTGACAGAAATGGCAGTTGTAAGACAATCTACTTTGTCCTTGTTTAAAAGTTTTTCAGCTGAACAACTAAATATTATAGGAACAGCTTCTGATAGCCCAGTTTCTGTACGTGCAATTGGCTTTATCCTTATTGGACACCAAAAGCATCACCAGAGGATTTATCAGGAAAGATATTTGTAAATTATAGAAAGCAGCTTGACCAGATTTTAAGCTTATTTTCAAAAGACATTGTATTTGCAGGACTTGTAGAAGGCATCACGTAATAAGTGATGCCTTCTTTTTGTCCAAATTTTTTTAAAAAGTACTTGTGACTTTCTTTTCCATTAAAGATTATTTTGTTAATTGAAGGATATTTTTGAAATAAGGTATCAAAATCATTTTCAGTTTGTTTTTTTATGTGAATATCTAAACTTCCTTTTCTTTCACAGTTTTGTAAAACGTCCCAAAGTCCAATTCGGTTAAGTTCTAAAAATTTTATTTTTTCATTAAAATCCTCTGAAATAGGCATGTTGTTAAACAACGTATAGATAATTTTCCAAAAGTGATTTCTCGGATGTGCATAGTATTCTTGTTTCTCAAGAGAAGCAATACCTGGCATGGTTCCTAGAATTAGTGTTTCAGTATTTGAACTTACAAAAGGAGTAAAGGAGCTTATCATAGTACTTGTTTAAGTTGGTCTATTTTCTTTTTCTATAATTGCTAAACCTAATCTTATTTTGTCATACCCTATATTTTCTTCAAGAAAGTCAAAATACGGCTTTAGGGTGGTTGGCTTTTTTAGTTTTATATGGGCTTTATGTATGAGTTCTACTTCATGCTTGGAAACAAATTGATGCAAATCGATTCTTTCACCATCAGAATATAATTTGGCTAAATGAGACATTATTGTTCCTAGGCCTAATTTTCTTTTTAATGCTATTTCATTCACGGATATTCCGCTTTGGAATAGAAGTAGTGTTTCCTTGTAGGTGCCTGCTTCTTTTTTAGGTTTTACTGTTTTATTCTTGTGAAATTCGATAATGGCATTTATAAAAGCATCTCCATACTTTTCCAGTTTTGCCTTCCCAACACCATCAATGGCAATCAATTCGGAATCGCTCATTGGTCTTTTAGTTTCCATTTGGCGCAAAGCCGCATCACTAAAAATCACATAGGCTGGAACACTTTCCTCTTTGGAAATTTCGTATCGTAGTTTTCTTAATTTTTCGAAAAGTGAGTTGGCTGTAGATTTGCTTTTAGCCTCTTTTACATCTGTTTTTTCAACGATATTTTTTTGAACTGTTGTAAGTTGGACTTTATCTCCTTCAAATAATACTTCACGCGCAAGTGTGGTGAGTCTTATTTTGTTTTGCTGATGGAATGCAATTTCGCAATACCCTTGATTTATCAGCTGGATAATGTATTGATTCCAGTCGTACCAAGATATATCAGCACCAACGGCATATGTTTTTAGATTTTGATATTCTTTTTCGAAAATATAAGCGTTCTTGGATCCTCTTAAGAAATCAACGATTACGGGTAATGGTTCTAATTCCTTCAAACGCATAATAGCCGATAATGCTTTTTGGGCAATTATAGTTCCGTCAAAAAATGCTGGTGGATTTTTGCAAATGTCACAATTCCCACAATTTTCGGTAACTAATTCTCCAAAATAAGATAGTAGGATTTTCCTGCGACAACTCAAAGCATCAGCATATTGCTTCATTCGTTCTAGTTTTGCTAACTGTACTTCGGCATTTAAACCTTGTGAAGCAAATTTTTGCAATTGGATTACATCTCCATAACTTTCAAACAATATGGTTTCTGATGGTAATCCATCACGGCCTGCACGTCCAATTTCTTGATAATAACCCTCAATGTTTTTTGGTAAGTTATAGTGAATTACCCAGCGCACATTTGATTTATCGATCCCCATTCCAAAAGCTATAGTGGCGCAAACCACTTGGCAATCATCATTGATGAAATCATCTTGTGTTTTAGAGCGCACGGCACTATCTAAACCTGCATGATACGCTTTAGCATTGACGCCTGCTTTCTGAAGTTTCTCTGCAAGCTCCTCGGTAGTCTTTCTACTTAAGCAATATACAATTCCAGATTCGCGTGGTTTAGCACTAATAAAATCAACGATTTGCTTTACTCTATCGAGCGCTGGACGAACTTCTAAACTTAAGTTTTTTCTGTCGAAAGAAGAGATAAATGACCTTGGGTCCTTTAAGTTTAATTGTTTGCTAATGTCCTTACGTGTAGCTTTATCAGCGGTGGCAGTTAAAGCTAAAATTGGAGTAGAAGGGAAGCGTTTTTTTAGATAACCTAGATTAGTATAAGCAGGACGGAAATCATGCCCCCATGAAGAAATACAATGTGCTTCGTCAATTGCAATAAGACTTATGGTTATTTGGCTAAAAGCATTTTCTAAATAGGATAAACTTTCTGGAGCAACATAAACAAGTTTAATTTTATTGTCTATTAGATTCTGAATATGCGATTGCTGTTCTGCATCTGTTTGAGAGCTATTAATAAAACAGGCTTGGATTCCATTTGCTTTCAAACTGTCAACTTGATCTTTCATCAAGGCAATCAATGGTGAAATAACAATCGTTATTCCTGGAAATAATAATGCTGGTAGCTGAAAGCAAATTGATTTACCTCCACCAGTAGGCATAATAGCTAAAGTATCTTGACCAGATAAAATTGCATTGATTACCTGCTCTTGATTTATTCTGAATTTTTCAAAACCAAA
Source organism: Flavobacterium degerlachei (assembly GCF_900106645.1). Classification (GTDB taxonomy): domain Bacteria; phylum Bacteroidota; class Bacteroidia; order Flavobacteriales; family Flavobacteriaceae; genus Flavobacterium; species Flavobacterium degerlachei. The sequence continues at coordinate 70,035 of NZ_FNMV01000016.1, read as the reverse complement.
ATTTTCCTTAAGCGTTTCATGTAATTTTTGAGATGTAATCATAAGGAATTTTTGGAGCATTATGGCAACGCTATTTTGAATATTTTAGAGCCCTATTAAAAAAAGGAACCCGTTTGTGAGTTCCTTTTTTTATTATTTAATCATATAAATTTAATCTTCATCATCGTCTTCTCCCTCGTCAGAATAATCAGAGGTATCAGAATCTTCATCATCCTCATCAACATCAGGTTTGTCATGATTGTCATCGTCATCATCATCGTCGTCATCCATGTCGTCGTCAGTCATACCAAGAGCTTTCATTGGCATGATTGGCTCTATAACGTCATCAATTTCTTCGTCTTCATCATAATTTTCAATTCTATCAGCTAGTTTCATACTTACTTTTACTAAGTAAATAGTGTCCTCAGTACGTACTTCAACCGCTTCAATTAATTCGTTTTTTGCATTTCTAAAACGCACAATGTTCGAATCGTCATAACCATCAGGAAACTTTTCAACCAAAAGGTTTAAAATTTCATTGGTAAGTTTTGCATAATCAACAATTACTCTTTTCATAAGGATATTCTATAAATCTAATATATAAGCAAAAATTAGAGGTGCCACAATTGTAGCATCTGACTCAATAATAAACTTAGGAGTTTTAATATCTAACTTACCCCAAGTAATTTTTTCATTTGGCACTGCTCCAGAATAAGAACCGTAACTAGTAGTTGAATCTGAAATTTGACAGAAATAGCTCCAAAAAGGTGTTTCTGGCATTTCCATATCTTGGTATAACATTGGAACCACGCAAATTGGGAAATCTCCTGCGATACCACCACCAATTTGGAAAAATCCAACTCCATTAGCAGAATTTTTAGGATACCAATCTGCTAAAAATGTCATGTATTCTATTCCAGATTTCATTGTAGAGACTTTTAAATCTCCTTTAATGACATAGGAAGCAAAAATATTTCCCATAGTACTATCTTCCCATCCTGGACAGATAATTGGTAAGTTTTTTTCTGCTGCAGCATACATCCAGCTGTCTTTCAAATCAATTTCGTAATATTCTTCTAAAACGCCTGATAAAAGCATTTTGTACATAAATTCATGCGGTAAAAAACGTTCTCCTTTATCATCTGCATCTTTCCAAATTTTGTAAATGTGCTTTTGCAAACGACGGAATGCTTCATGCTCAGGAATACAAGTATCTGTTACTCGATTTAATCCTCTTTCCAATAAATCCCATTCTTGTTCTGGAGTCAAGTCACGGTAGTTTGGTACTCTTTCGTAATGTGAATGAGCTACCAAGTTCATGATATCTTCTTCTAAATTTGCACCAGTACAAGATATAATTTGCACTTTGTCTTGACGAATCATTTCTGCAAAAATCTTTCCAATTTCGGCAGTACTCATTGCTCCCGCAAGAGTTACCATCATTTTAGCTCCATTAGCAAGCTGTTCTTCATAGCCTTTTGCTGCATCTACTAAAGCCGCAGAATTGAAATGCAAATAATGCTTTTCTATAAACTGACTTATAGGTCCTTTACTCATTTTATTTGGTTTAAAGATTTAAAAATCAATTAATTGAATAGATTCAAATATAATGAATTTTTAAGTTGACTAATTGTGTGTTTAATATTTATTTTTGATTGTAACCTAAAATTTTTAATACATCTTCAGAAGTTTGTTGTTCTGAAAAGACTTCGGTAGCAATTATTCCATTCTCATCTCGATCAATCAAAATGTGTTTGGGTTGTGGAATTAAGCAGTGGTGTAAACCTCCATATCCGCCTATTGTTTCCTGATATGCACCCGTATTGAAAAATCCAATATACAATGGTTTTTCCTTGTTGTATTTTGGTAAATAAATGGCGTTCATATTTTGCTCAGAGTTGTAGTAGTCATCACTGTCACAGGTCAAACCACCAAGTAATACTCTCTCGTAGGTTTCGTTCCAACGATTTATTGCCAACATGATAAAACGTTTGTTGATTGCCCAAGTATCTGGTAGAGTAGTAATGAATGATGAGTCAATCATATTCCACTTTTCCCTGTCATTTTGTTGTTTTTGATACAAAATTTGATAGATGGCTCCGCCACTTTCACCTACTGTGAACGAACCAAACTCAGTAAAAATATTAGGAACTTCTACTTCAGCTTCGTCACAAGCAATCTTTATTTGATTGATAATTTCATCAATCATATATTGGTAATCATATTCAAAGGCCAATGAATTCTTGATTGGGAATCCACCACCAATATTTAAACCATCTAATGTTGGACACTCTTTCTTAAGCGCTATGTATACTTTTATACATTTCACTAATTCATTCCAATAGTAAGCAGTATCATTGATACCAGTATTGATGAAAAAGTGCAACATTTTCAGCTCCAACTTATCGTTTTCCTGAATCTGTTTTTTGTAAAAACTAACAATGTTTTTGTACCCGATTCCTAGTCTAGAAGTATAGAACTCAAATTTTGGTTCTTCTTCTGCAGCAATACGAATACCAATTTTAAATTTCCCTTTGATTTCAGCTTGAAGTAAATCTAGTTCTTCATAGTTGTCAATAATTGGAATGGTATTTTTATGTCCGTTATTGATTAAGCGGGCAATGTTTTCAATGTATTGATCTCTTTTGAATCCATTACAAATTACAAACGTACTTTTATTGATTTTACCATTAGCCATTAAATTTTCAACAATGTTGATATCAAAAGCAGATGAAGTTTCAACATGAATATTGTTCTTGAACGCTTCGTTCATAATAAATTCAAAGTGAGAACTTTTAGTACAGTAACAGTAATAGTATTTCGCCTCATATTTGTTTTTTTCCATTGATTTACGAAACCAGCTTTTGGCTTTGTTAATATTATTGGAAATTTGAGGTAAGTAGGTAAACTTTAAAGGAGTACCATATTGTTCTACCAATTTCATTAAATCAATATTATGAAACTGAAGGTTGTCTTTATTTAATTTAAATTCCTCTTGTGGAAAATAGTATGTTTGATTTATTAAGTCTGTATATTTAGTATTCATTTAGCTTTTAGTGTTTTATATTAATTAAATTGAAATAAAATAAGCTAAAATTCAAACCCTAATATTTGCATATATTATCTGTAGCTTTTCGTGATCCACTTTTAGATATTGAGATAAGTCAAAACTGAAGTTCTCCTTAATTGAATAGAAACGTTTCAAGATCCTCTTTAAAGATCTATTGTTTCTATTCTCATGCGAGCTGTAATTTCTTTGGTTTCGACTGTTTTTCATTGGGGCAAATGTAAAAAATAATTTATACGTAATCCAATCCTTTTGGCTAAAAAATAATTATGATTTATAATCATTAAATGCTCTAAGAATTAATTCATTTTCAACAGATTGATTTATTTTGATTTGACCAATGCCTTCTATCAAGGCAAACTGAATTGTTCCATACTCATTTTTTTTGTCATGGATTAGCAATTCTAAGATTGGTTGAATGTCGTTATCTAAAATTGTGACATCTTCAAAGATAGACTTTATTGTGGTCTTAATAAGGTTGTATTCATCAGCGTTTATTAGTTTTTTGTCTAATGAAATGTAACTTTCTAAAATCATCCCCACAGCAATCGCCTCACCATGTAATAATGTAGTCTTATTTTCATTTTCTAAAAAGTAACTTTCAATGGCATGCCCTAATGTATGGCCAAAGTTCAATGATTTTCGAATGTGTTTTTCTGTAGGGTCTTGCGAAACGATCTCATTTTTTATAACTACAGATCTATGAATAAGTTCATCTAAATCAACAAAGTCGATGGCTTTAAGATCCAGAAATTGTTCCCAATATACCTTGTCATATATTAAGCCGTGTTTTAGCATTTCTGCCAATCCAGAGCGCATTTCGTTTTGTGGTAGCGTCTCAAGGTATTCAGTATCAATCAGTACCATGGTTGGAGTATTAATAACTCCAATTTGGTTTTTTAAATTACCTAAATCGACACCGTTTTTTCCTCCTACAGAAGCATCTACCATGGAAAGTAGGGTAGTAGGAATATGAATAAAATCAACTCCGCGTTTGAAAGTAGAAGATACAAAGCCGCCTAAATCAGTAACAACTCCACCTCCAAGATTGATTATTAAAGTCTTCCTGTCAGCGCCAAGCTCGGTTAAAACATTCCAAATTTGGACGCATGTTTCAATGTTTTTATTCTCTTCTCCATTTTCAAATTCGATTATTTCAATGGTCAAATCGGTTTCTATAAAGGGTAGAAATTTGGGCAAACAAAACTCATTTGTATTGCTGTCTACTATAATAAATAAATTAGAATACTTATTTTCTTTTAAATGAAGGTTTAGGGCTTCATATCCTTTTTCATTAAAATGAATCGGATAATTACTGGCTTGTATTGATTGCATCATTGTAGATTAATTGAATGCGCAAAATAAGGTAATTTTTGCTAAATAATATTGAAAAGTCTCTCTATATTTGTCCAAAAATATCACAATAGATGGAAAAATTATTCAATAATACACAAGTTGCCTTTTCATTAAAAAGCGATACAGAACTTGATAGAGCTTATTTTCTTTTTAAAATGATTGCAAACCAACCCTTAGTAAGAATTGGAGCAGCAGTTACTAATTTTGCATTGAATGTAAATCTACCTGTTGAAGGTTTAATTCGTGCCACCGTTTTTGACCATTTTTGTGGAGGTGTAAATGAAGATGATTGTCTTTCTGTTGTTGATAAAATGTATACCAAAGGGGTTTCATCTGTATTGGATTATTCAGTTGAAGGAAAAGAAGAAGAAGATCAATTTGATGCTGCTTTGAGAATGACTTTAAAAACAATTGATTTTGCCAAAGAACGTCAGGCAATTCCATTTGCAGTTTTTAAACCTACAGGTCTTGGCCGTTTTGAATTGTATCAAAAAGTAGGAGAGAAACAAGCGCTAAGTCCAAAGGAACAAGCCGAATGGGATAGAGTAGTAGCTCGTTTTGATTTAGTGTGTAGCGAAGGACATAAAAAAGATGTGGGCTTACTAATCGATGCTGAGGAAAGCTGGATGCAAGATGCAGCTGATGAAGTAGTGACTGAAATGATGCGTAAATACAATAAAGAAAAGACTATTGTTTACAACACCCTTCAAATGTACCGTTGGGATAGGTTAGATTATTTAAGAAATTTACACACGCAAGCTAAAAACGAAGGTTTTTTTATAGGAATAAAAATAGTTCGCGGAGCTTACATGGAAAAGGAGAATGTACGTGCTGAGGAAAAAGGATATCCGTCACCAATTTGCTCTACAAAAGAAGCTACGGATATTAATTATGATGCTGCAGTTAGCTATATGGTAGATCATTTAGACAGTATGTCAATTTTTGCGGGAACGCATAATGAAGAAAGCACTTATTTCTTGATGAACTTGATGAAAGAAAGAGGAATCAAAACAAATGATAGCAGAATTTGGTTTGGTCAATTATACGGAATGAGTGACAATATTAGTTACAACTTAGCAGAACAAGGTTATAATGTTGCTAAATATTTACCTTTTGGTCCTGTAAAAGATGTTATGCCTTACTTAATACGTCGTGCCGAAGAAAACACCTCAGTAGCTGGGCAAACCAGCAGAGAATTATCTTTGATAAAAGCAGAAAGAAAAAGAAGAAAAGGAAAATAGAATAGATTAAGTATTTTTTAGAAAAGACTTACTTCAATTTTAAATAAAAAAAAACTCCAATTATACTAATTGGAGTTTTTTTGTGGGATATTTATTCTAAAGTTTAAGAGTTACTAAACTGTAGATTACTTAAGTTTTTATAAATCCCGTTCTCTAAGATTATTAATTCTTGATGTGTTCCTTGTTCAGAAATGACACCATTATCAAGTACTAAAATTTGATCTGCACTACGAATAGTAGATAAACGGTGTGCGATGATGATACTCGTTCTTCCTTCCATTAGAATTTCTAAAGCTTCCTGAACTAATTTTTCACTTTCGCTGTCTAATGATGACGTTGCCTCATCAAGAATTAAAATACTCGGGTTTTTTAAAAGCGCACGAGCTATGGCGATACGTTGTCTTTGTCCTCCGGAAAGCTTGATTCCTCTTTCTCCAACAATGGTTTCGAATTTTTCTGGGAAACCTTCGATGAAATTAAAGGCATTAGCTTGTTTTGCAGCTAGAAGAATCTCTTCTTCAGTTGCATCGGGTTTTCCGTAAGCAATATTTTCCTTGATAGTTCCACCAAATAAAATCACATCTTGGGGAACAATACTCATATTTCCTCTGAGGGTTTCCAAGTCAAAATCATAAATATTTTTTCCGTCGACCAAGATTTCTCCACTATCAATATCATAAAAACGAAGTAGAAGGGAAGCAACAGTTGACTTTCCTGTTCCACTAGGGCCTACAATCGCTATTTTTTGACCAAAGTTTGCCGTAAAATTCACGTCTTTCAATACTTTTATCTCTTTTCTGGAAGGATAGCTGAAAGCTACATTTTTGAAAGTTACATTTCCTTTTATCTTTTCAATTGGTGCTGTGTTCTGTTCTGATTTGATCTTTTCAGGAGTTTCGTCCAATAATTCAAAAACACGTTCGGTTGCTCCAATAGCTTTTTGGATTTGGGCATACAATTCAGCGATTCCACCAAATGAGGCTCCTACAAAAGTAGAGTAAAGGACAAACGAGATTAATTGTCCCACGCTCATTTCGCCACTAATGCTTAATCGAACACCAAACCAAACTACGGCAACAATGGCTCCAAAAAGACAGAAAATGATAAAGGAAGCAAAGTACCCTCTATATTTTCCTCCTTTAATAGCAATTTTAACCACTTCTTTTATTTTTCCATCATAACGGGCGATTTCGTACCATTCATTGGCGAAAGCCTTAACAATACTGATTCCTTGCATAGTTTCTTCAACAATTACCTGACTTTCGGCAACCTGATCCTGAACATTTTTCGAATATTTTCGAATGAATCGGCCAAAAATAACAGCAGCCACAGCAACTAAAGGAACAACTGATAACATTAATAATGTTAGTTTGATACTCTCAGTGGCTAATAGGGCAACTCCACCAATAATTAAGATAAATTGTCTTAAGAACTCTGCGATCGTGGATGTTAAAGTATCTTGTATTTGGGTAATATCTGAGCTAATTCTACTGTTTAATTCACCAACGCGTTTTTGCGAAAAGAAAGTCATAGGAAGCTTAACCAGATTACTGTATAATGATAGTCTAAGGTTAGCTAAAGTATGTTCGGTGAAATTGATAAATAAGGATAGCCTAAAAAACGAAAAAATCGATTGCATAAAAAGTATACCAATCAATAATAAGGCAATATTGTTGGCTTGGCCGTTATCTTTATTCTTAACACAGTCAATTAACATTCCCATTAATTTAGGAAATGCTAAAGCAGTTGCACCAGTAAGCAATAAGAATAATAGGCCTACATAAAATTTCCAACGGTGATTCCCCGCATATTGAAATATTAGCGTTGCTTTACTGAGTGAAGTTGCTGTAATTTTTGATTTTGGTAAATCATTTTCTTTGAACCTTGCCATTATATCTTGTTTATATCGCAAATGTAATACTATAGGGATTCATTACAAAAAAATAGTATTCCTATAAAAAAGGATTAATCCGTTGTAACAGAGTATGAAAGGATTTAGCAGTGATTTTTTATTGATTTTTTTTTAAATTATTCTTGTAAATACCAATTCTAGGTGTATATTTGCACCAGCAATAAGGGATAACAAAACATCTTTAATTGTTGAAATAGGGCGATTAGCTCAGCTGGTTCAGAGCACCTCGTTTACACCGAGGGGGTCGGGGGTTCGAACCCCTCATCGCCCACAAAACTTCTCAAGAAATTGAGGAGTTTTTTTTTGCTTTAGATTTTTCTAGAAATATTTGGAATAGATCCTTAATCAGTGAGCAGACAAATTACAAACGAAGTTTTTTCAGCCTCTTTTCTGTATACAAGATAGCCACCATGAGACTCAATAATACTTTTGGATAGAGTTAATCCAATTCCGGCACCTTCTTTACGAGTAGTGAAAAACGGCAGGAATATTTTATTTTCAATTTCGGTTTCAATTCCTTTTCCATTATCTGCAATAGTAATAAATGTTCTATTTTCTTTGGCCTCCGCCGAAATAAATACTTTTTTTTGCTCCGTATCATTCAACGCATAAATGCAATTTGTCAGCAAGTTGATTAAGACTTGTTCCATTTGTTGCGAATCAATATTTAGCCAATTATTCATAGAGATCGTATTCGTGACTTCTATGTTTTCTTCTTTAAACAATGGAGACATAATATCTAAACTCCCTTTAAGTAGTTTTTGAAGTGTTACTTTTTCTTTTTTGGGAGATGGTAACATGGCTAATTTACGGTAGCTTTCTATGAATTGCTGTAAATGATCGCTTCTACGCAACATTGTAGCGACACTGTTTTTCATATCATCGCGGTCTTCTTGAGAAATAGTTTCCTGTTGAACTAAATCCTGTAAATTCTGAGAAAGTGACCGAATGGGAGTAATCGAATTTAAAAGCTCATGTGAAATAACTTTCATTAAATTACCCCAAGCTTCCTTTTCTTTTTTCTCCACAACATTTTGAATTGAATCGAGCACAATAATAAAAAAATCCTGATTGTAAACTTGACTTCTAGAAGTTTGTAAAACAAAAGTTTGTGTATCTTGATGGTTCACACGAATTTCTAATGAAGTTTTGATTTCTTGAAATTTTTCTTCTTCAATAATTGCACATAAGGAGTGTAATTGATTTTTCAGATATTTCCATTTACTCACTTTTGGAACATCAAAATGTTTGGAAAAATAATCATTCATTAAAAAAATGTTCCAATCATTCTCTTCTTTTTGAAGAATTATAATTCCTGTTTCAATATTGTTTAAAATAGAACGGTAAATAATGTCTTTTGAAACCTCTTCGTTTTGTTTGTTTTTAAGATTTTCATACAATTTGAATAAGTTGGAATAGTTTTTATATAACTTATGCTTTGAAAAATCAGAGGTGAAATCATTTTGCAAAATAGAGGTAATGGTTCTGTCGTAAATTAAAAATGCTTTTTTGAGATAAAAATAAATTTCTATAACTAGAAGTAGGATTATAAGAAATGCAAATACAGTTGTAAAAATCAATTCATTTTGAAGTAGCCAAATTAAAATTCCCGCATTCACAAGAATAAGTAATATGCGAAGAAATAAAAGTTGGTATATTTTTAAGGCTTTAAACATCTTAATTGGGAGTAATGTTGTGTTTTTCTAAGCGACGATACAATGAAGCCCTTGATAAACCCAATTCATCCGCCGTTTTAGTAATATTATTGTTGTTTTTTAAAAGTGCCTTTTCAACAGTTGTTTTTTCGATTGACGAAAGTTGAATGTCTTCTGGGTTTTCTTTGTATTTTGTAATTTCTTCTAAATCTAAGTCAGAAGGATTAATATGATTGTTTTCACAAAGAATCACAGCACGTTCTATCCTGTTTTCCATTTCCCGAATGTTCCCATTCCAAGCATGTTTTTCAAATTGTTCTAATACTTTTTCGTCAAAAGTGATTTCGTCTCTACCATATTTGACTATCATTTTTTGCAAAAGATATTCGGCTAACGGAATTTTATCTTCATCGCGATCTCTCAATGGAGGTAATACAATTTCCATGGTGTTGATTCGATAATACAAATCCTCCCTAAAGTTTTTGTCGGCGACTTCTTGTTTCAAATCTAAGTTGGTGGCTGAAATAATACGCACATTCAAAGCTCTCGCTTTCGATTCTCCCAATCGGGTTACGGTTTTAGTTTGGATTACCTGCAAGAGTTTAGACTGCAAATGCAAAGGAACATTCCCTATTTCATCCAAAAAAATCGTTCCGTTTTCAGCCATTTCAAAACGTCCTGGAGTATCAATTTTGGCATCCGTAAAAGCACCTTTAGCGTAGCCAAACAATTCACTTTCAAAAATATTAGAATTTAATGAACCTAAATCAACATGTATAAAAGGATTGTTTTTTCGTTCAGAATGACTGTAAATATGGTGTGCTAACACAAATTTTCCTGTTCCATTTTCTCCTAAAATTAATACGTTAGCATCTGTTTTAGCTACTTTATCAGCTACCGAATATACTTTTTTAATAACTTCAGAAGTACCTAAGAAATAATCATTGTAGACAGGAATATTGACTTTTTTCTTTTTTTCTTTTCGAGATTTATCAACGGCTAGTTTAACAACTTCAAGTAATTTATGATTTTCCCAAGGTTTTAAAATATAATCAAAAGCACCTGATTTTAATCCTTCCACAGCAGTTTCTACTTTACCAAAAGCCGTCATCAAAATAACGACTGTTTTTGGCGAAAGCATTTTTATTTCATTTAATAAATACAAACCCTCTTTGCCTTCTTCAAATCCTATTCGGTAATTCATGTCGAGCAAAACCACATCGATATCATTATTTGCTAATAATTCAACCACATTTTTTGGATTACTGAGTGTATAAATGTTTTCAAAATACTTTTTTAGAAGCATTTTTGAGGCGAAAAGTATATCTTCTTGATCGTCTATTACTAAAATAGAGGCGTTGGTCTTTTTCATTAGTGTGCGGTTTCGGACAAAAGCTGTTCAATAGTGAACATCTTTAAAATTTCATTGAAATTAAAAACTTAAAAATAAGGTGGTTACACTATTTAATTTATTGGCATGAAAATCCCAATAGGTTTATCAAATCAGTAACTATGGACACCATAATCAAACGTAAAACTAACAAAAATAAGTATCTTTTAATCGCATTACCTATTATCTTACTTTTTGGTTTTTTCATTTTTACTTCTGTAACCAAGAAAAGAAGCCTTACAATAAAAGCATCCGAAATTACAATCAAGACAGTTGAAAATGATTTTTTTGAAGATTTTATGGCTTTTCAAGCAAGAGCGGTTCCGTTAAACTCCATGTTCATTAATATCATTGAAGGCGGAGCTGTTCAGGAAATATTTGTCGAAAATGGAGATAAAGTTATAAAAGGGCAGCCTTTGGCAAGATTGTATAATCCTAATTCAGAACTTGCTTATATGCAGCAGGAAACGGCTATTATAGAGCAAATCAATAATTTAAATAAAGCGAAACTTGATCTGAGAAACCAAGAGTTGAATTTAGCGAAAGATTTGATTTCGATTGAACATGATTATTTGGATGCTAAAAATTTATATGTCTTGAATACCAAGCTTTTTGAAGAGGAAATTCTGTCTAAAAATGAATGGGAGAAAACAAAAGAAAATTATCGTTTTCAAAAGGAACGCATGAATATTATTCAGCAAAGTGTTAAAAAGGAAAAACAGGCAAATCAAATTCAAATACAGCAACTTAACCAATCCATAACCATAATGGATAAAAGTCTCGGGATCCTCAGAACGAATAAGAAAAATTTTTTAATCGCTGCGCCCCTTGCAGGAAGGCTATCTTCGTTTGAACCAATCCTCGGAAAAACCTATGCGCAAAATACAAGTATTGGAACTATTGATGACAGGAAAGGATACAAATTAGTGGCAGATTTAGATGAGTTTTATTTAGCTAGAATTGCTGTAGGACAGAAAGGAACGGTAGATTTTGTCAATAAGATTATTGAAGTCCAAATAACTAAATTGAATCCCGAAATTAAAAACGGGAGGTTTCAAGTGGAATTAGATTTTGTTTCCCTTAAAAAATTAGATTTAAGACAAGGATTGAGTTTTGGGGTAAAATTAAATCTGTCAGAAAAAACAAAAACAAAAGTACTTTCAAAAGGAAGTTTTTATGGAGAGACCAATGGAAAATGGATTTTTGTTGTCAAGGGAAACAAAGCAGAAAAAAGAGCTATTAAATTGGGAAGAGAAAATCCGCTATATTACGAAGTTTTGAGCGGATTGAATTCGAATGAGAAAGTGATTACTTCTTCTTATAAAGATTATAATGAAATCGAAATATTAGACATAGAATAACATCAAATTTTTAAAACTACAATTATGATAAAAATTAAAAACCTTTCAAGAGTATTCAGAACGGAGGAAGTGGAAACTAAAGCTTTGAGCGAGATTTCGTTAAGTATCAAGCAAGGTGATTTTGTTTCGATCATGGGGCCTTCAGGATGCGGAAAGTCGACCTTGTTGAATATAGTAGGATTGTTGGACAGCGCCTCTAGCGGAAGTTTTCAATTATTGAATCAAGAAATGATTGGTTTGAAAGGAAAAGAAAAATCAAAAGCGAGAAAAGAAAATATTGGTTTTATTTTTCAGAATTTCAACTTAATTGATGAATTATCAGTATATGACAATATCGAGTTGCCATTGATTTACAATAAAGTTTCTTCGGAGGAGAGAAAGAAAAAAGTAATAGCAATCGCAGATAAATTAGGTATTTCATACCGATTGAAACATTATCCACAGCAACTTTCCGGAGGGCAACAACAACGCGTCGCCGTTGCCAGAGCCTTAATCAACGATCCTAAGATTATCCTTGCTGATGAACCTACAGGAAATTTAGATAGTAAAAACGGCAATGAAGTAATGGAGCTTTTGACTGACTTACATGTCAATGGAGCCACGATTCTGATGGTTACTCATTCGGATTATGATGCCTCCTTTTCTCAAAAAACTATTTTGATGAAAGATGGAATGATACTTTCCGAAAAAATGAATAATCAAAATATTGATATTTTAATAAGTCAATAAATCCTAAAAAAAAATGCTGAAAAATTGGACAAATATTTTTTTATACCACATTAAAAACAACAAGCTTTTTTCGGCTTTAAATGTTTTTGGATTGGCGATTGGAATTGCAGGATTGATTTTTGCCTTATTGTATTGGAATGACGAGCAAAGTTATGACGCTTGGAATCCTGAAAAGGAAAAGGTACATCAAGTATTAGTACAGTTAACTGGAATGCCCGTTTTTTCAGATTGTGCTTTATTCCTAAAACCTATTTTAGATAAAGATGCTAATATTGAAAATGTAGTTTATGCTGACAGCTGGTATCAAAAGGATAAAATTACCTACAAAGGCAAGAAAGAAATAGTTGATAAAATTATTAATGTTGAAGCTGATTTCTTTACTCTTTTTCCATTTGAAATGATTCAGGGAGATGATGTTTCGGCATTAAAAGATGATTCAAGTGCTGCTATTTCAGATGTTATTGCCAAACGAGTTTTTGGTGATGAAAACCCAATTGGAAAACAAATAATATGTTTGGATCAAATGTTTGTAGTACGCGCTGTGTATCATATTCCAGGGAATTCTTCAATTGCTCCAGATGTTGTAATGAATAAAATGAAAGAGTGGACGAGTGGGAATATGACATCTCCTTTTGTCCTTAAATTACTTTTAAAAGTAAAAGATCCGTCAAAAATTGAGAATACTAGAAAGAGCTTGGGAAATTTATACAATATTGATTTTGTTAAAAGAAATGCTAAGGAAGAAGGTTTTACTTACGAAGAAATGGCCAGTAAAATAGGTCATTTTAATGTAGCTATAGAGCCACTTTCAAAAGCGAGATTACATTCTATTGCAGATGGATATCCTGAAGGCAGAGGGAATTATCAGTTTTTGTTGATTATGGTCGGCTTATCTGTTTTAATACTCATTCTTTCGATTGTAAATTATATCAATTTGGCTACAGCTAATGCAGTTAAACGTGCTAAAGAAGTTGGTGTTCGTAAAGTTGTGGGTGCTTCAAAAAATACTATTGTTATTCAATTTATTTTTGAAACTGCTCTAATAAGTTTGTTTTCGATTTTACTAGCATTGGTTATTGTTGAGTTGACTTTGCCGTATTACAATGATTTTTTAAATAAGAGTTTACGAATAATTGGCAGTCAGTTTTATCTGCAATTAATTCTAATTTTCAGTATTACAGTTTTGGTGGCAGGAATACTTCCAGCGGTTTATGTTGCTAATTTCGAAACTTTAAAAGTTCTGAAAGGCAATTTTGGAAGAAGTAAAAACGGAATCTGGTTGCGTAACGGAATGTTGATTTTCCAGTTTACAGTGGCTACTTTCTTTATTGTTGGTTCTTATATTGTGTATCAGCAAATCGATTATCTAACCAATAAAGATTTAGGTTTTAAAGGAGATCAAGTGATTGAAATTAATTTGGATTTTCCTAATTCGGATTATGAAGTGGAAAGCGTAGGGCAAAATATTTACAACAAATACAGTACAATAAAACAAGAGCTGGCTAAAATAAAAGGGGTAGAACAAGCTTCCACAGGATTGATTTCATTTGATGGTTCAGATGATTCTTTAGGAGGTGTATTGTATAATGATGAACTTTTTAAAGCACGAACAATTGCAGTTGATTTTGGTATGTTCGAAATGATGAAAATAGAAGTAGTTAAAGGAAGGTCTCTTTGTCAGAAATATGCTTCGGATACTATTACTTCTGTGGTGATTAATGAAACAGCACAAAAGTTGATGAATATGAAAGAGCCTATAGGAAAAGAACTAATTATCAAACAAAGAAAATTAAAAATCATAGGAGTTGTTAAAGATTTTAATTTATTAAGTCCTGAAGTAGCGGTGTCAGGGATGTATTTCTATCATCTTAAAACGGTAGATATTGCTCAAAATATCAATAAGGTTTTCGTAAAACTAAAATCGGATAATATTGAAAATACGATTGCTGATATCGAAAAGTTATGGGTAAAAGCAGATAATGAATATACTTTTAAATATGATTTTGTAGATAAACAATACGCGAGAACCTATGAATCGTATGTAAAGCAAAAGAATCTATTTTCATCATTGAATGTAGTGGTTATTTTAATCGCTCTATTCGGATTGTTTGCCTTGGCTTCTTTTTCGATACAAAGTCGGATGAAAGAAATTGCTATTCGAAAAACGCTTGGTGCCGAAACGAATAATTTGTTAAAAGAATTATCAAAACAGTACATTATGTATTGCATCATCGGTTTTCTACTTGCAGTATTTCCGGTGTATTATTTATTGAATAAATGGCTTGAAAATTTTGCCTTTAGAATCGATGTCACTGTATATCCATTTATTTTTGGATTCCTAATTCTATTGGTTTTAACGCTAATCATTGTGCTGTCTAGAGCATATCAGGCAACTAAAACAGATGTTTTGAAATATTTAAAATATGAATAGAAAAAGAGTATTAACAGTTGTATTTTTAGCATTTTGTACTTTTGCAAGCGGTCAGGAAGTTTCTTGGTCGCTTATAAAATGCTTTGAAACGGCTTTGCAGAATAATATTGAAATAAAAATTAGACAGTTAGAAATAAAAAAAACTCTGAAGTCACAAAACTCTATTTTAAATAGAATGTTACCCACTGTAAGTTTATATGGAGAGCAACAGTATAGTTTCGGTTCTACCATTGATCCATCAACTAATGGAAGAGTAAGTTCAAACATTCAGAATGATAATTTTTATATCAATACAAGAACAAATTTGATTGATTTTAGTGCTTTTGCAAATGCTCAAAAAGATAAAATTAGTATTGAAATTGCTAAAGCAGAAAAAGAAGTCATTGAAAATGAATATAAATTGCAGCTTTTAGAAAGTTATTATCAGACGCTTTATACGCAGGAATTAATAAAAATTCAGAAAGAACAATTGAAACAAGCTACTTTTAATTTAGACCGAATTTCTAAAGAAGTTGCCATTGGAAGTAAACCCCAAAGTGATTTATACGATATGCAATTGAGCTTTTCAGAAGAGGAAAATAGCTATTTAGAAACACAACAACTCTACGGCATACAGAAAACACAATTGTTTCAGTTGATAAATGTTTCGAATGTTGAAACGGATGCAGTTATTCTAGAAATTTATTTTGATGAAAATAATGTGGATAACATTAAAAAAACTCATTCTAATCCAAAAAAAAAACTTGCTGAATTTCAATATCAAAATAGTCTGAAAACCATTCATTTAGAGAGAGCTAATAATTTACCAGTATTATCAGCCTATTATGGGTATTCGACCTTTTATTATAAAAATATAAAAGAAGCAAGCGATTTCTCTGATTCTTTTTCAACTCAATTATCTGATAATAAAAATCAGGAGGTAGGAATGCAGTTGATGATTCCTGTTTTTAATGGATTTAGAAATAACAAAAAAATAATTGCTTCAAAAATTGAAAGTGAGAAAGCAAAACTAGTTATTAATCAGGAAAAACAAGAGTTGGATAAACAAGTTGTGTTAGAGGAACAAAACAAAAAAAATTATTTGCTTCTTCAAGAAAAATTAAATGACAGACTAAGCTATGCTAAGGCTTCTTTTAATACTATGCAGGCAAAGTTTACTAACGGTAGAGTAGAAGCAATTCTCTATTCTTCTGTAAAAAATCAATTTCTTTCTGCAAAATATGATTTGATAAAAAATAGTCTTCAACTGCAATATATAATTCTTAAAATAAATTTGTTACAACATAATAGTTTTTAAAGTAAAGTATTAAGTTTTAAAAGGCTTTCCTATTTGCCCACAGAAAACTCCATTAGATATAATGGAGTTTTTTTATTTTATACTAATGCTGCATCATTTTTTCAGGGATCGATCCCAAAAATATCTGGGTTAATGATTTATAATGTTTAAATTTTTATTTTAATCCCTGCATTTACTACAAAGCCGTCTAATGGCGCATAAATGTCTTTGAAAACAGGATTTGAAAGTGTTCCTGTGTATATACTACCAAATTTGGTTTGTCTAGTATCTGTATAGTTTTCAAAATTGCAATAAACTGAAAAATTCTCCCATAACTTTTCGATCATTAAACCAAAAATCCAGTATTCTCTTGCTGTAGTGCCGTCATTCAATTTTTGTGGACTGTAATAATATCCTTCTAATCCTACTTTCCATTGATCTTCCACTTCATACATTAAAACATTATTTAATCGGTGTTTAGATGTTAATGGGTTTTCAGATTTTACACCAGAATCATTTACCGATGCATCGGTGTAGGTATAACCAAGAAATAATTTGAAATCTTTATGTCCTAATTTTACATTTGTTTCAGTTCCTTTAGTATCTAAATAACCATCAATATTAACGAACTGATAGTCGTCATTAGAAAGAGGAGTTAAAACAAGAGGATTGTCAACATTTGTAAAAAAGAATAACTGATTCACAGTTAGAGATAGATCTTCAGTAATATAAGTCTTATAATTTATATCGAAATTTACCCCATAACTCTTTTCAAGTGTATTGAAATCGCTATCAATAGGACGTACTTTTTGATATTGAATGCGTTCGCTTTCCTCAGTAAATATGGTTGGTGTTTTATAACCCAATCCACCACCAACTCTAGAAGTAAGTTGGTTGTTAATTTTAAATAAAGCAGAAACTCTTGGTAAAAGAGAAAAGCCATAATCAACAACATAATCACCTCTAAGTCCCGTTTCTATATCCAACCAATCATTCGCTTTCACCGTATTTTGAGCAAAAGTACCGTACGTTATTTGATTGTAATCTCTCAAAGGAAAAGCTGTGTTGCCGTCTTCAGTAAAATTATCAGTATATAAGTTCGCTCCTGCAACCCATTCAGAGCTAGCACCATTATAAGAATAGGCAAGTTCAGAAAAAGTACTGTTCTGCAAACCATCAAAAACATAATCTGGAATAGTAACAACACGATTAAAATTGTTAAAGCTGTTTTTGAATATTACGGATTCCTTTTCGTTGAATTTATGAGTAAGAGTAAACTGTGTGCTTATTCTTTGTGTTTTATTCTTTTCAAAATAACTGTTTGGATAACTACTTTGATCTTTGATATAATCAATGTTTCCACCAATTCTATTTTCAAAAACCGTATTTATACCAAAATTAAGATTTGTATTTTCATTAAGGTAGAGAAATAATTTTGGATTAAAATTAAAACGTTCAAACTTGGGGATAGCGGTAAGCTTAATATCCGCAGGGTCATAAGGAGCATTTCTATCATGTGATGCGAAAACTGTCAATCCAACTTTATTGAATCTTTGTGAATAAAACCCGTTAATATCCAGTCCAAGAGCGGAAGTTCCATTTAATAAAAAGCGTAATTCTCTTTCTTCTGTAGGAGTTTTAGAAATAAGATTAACCAAACCAGCAATTGCTCCACCACCATATAAGGTAGATGCGGATCCTTTAATTATCTCCACTTGTTTCAAATCTAAAGGTGGTGTTTGTAGTAACCCCAGCCCGCTTGAAGCGCCAGAAAAAACAGGAAAACCATCTTTTAATATTTGAGTGTATCTTCCGTCTAAACCTTGTATTCTAATAGATGAATTTCCTGAGGTCGCAGATGTTTGCTGTGTTTGTATACCTGTACTTTCATTTAGCATCATACGGATATCACCTGGTTTCATATTAGCTTTTTCTTCCAGTTCTTCTCCAGCAATAAATTCTACTTTGGTGGGAATGTTACTAATACTTCTAGTTCCTCTGGTAGAAGTAATGACAATTTCATCCATTTCCTCGGCTTCACTTTCTAATAAAACTTCTAAAAATTCGCTAGTAAAAGGGATTGTAAATGATGTATTGTGTTTGCTATAACCTTCAATAAAGAAAGATACATTATGAATACCTTCTGGAAGGTTTTCAAAAATAATAGTACCATTCGCATCTGATGTAGATACTAAATTAGTTTGCTCAATTTTAGCCGTCACTGCATTAATGGGCTGATTTGTTTCAGCATCTTTAATAACGATTCTGATTGTATTCTGTGCTTGTGCTGTGCCAATAGTTGCGATTGCCACAATCAATAAAATATATTTAAACATTTAAATTTTCTTAATATTAATAAACATAAGGTGTTTGCCTGATATCAAAATCAAGCAAGTCATAACTGTTTTATATTAAGCGATTTTAGGCGGTTGCCAAATGTTACAAATGAATGAAGAATATACAAATTTATCATATGATAATGGTTGTACTATCTCATCTGTAGAAAAATCTAGTTTTTCACTGAGAGGGGTGAAACTGAAGTTTATTGCGAAACCAATGCAGCTACCACAAGAATAAAATGGAGAACACTTTCCGTTGCAATCATTACCGCAATCGTCAGATTCATTCTCACAGGTTTTCTCTACTGCACATTCTGATTGTTTAGCGTAAGCAGAGCAAGGTACTGTTGAAAGAAACAGCACAATAAACGATAAAATTGTTACCCATATTTTCACAATGCGAATTTAAAAATAATATTTACGATTAACTTATGATGTTACAATTTTCTTTAAATCTTACATAAAATGATTTTCAAGTTGGATACAGTTTAAAATAAATCATAAAGACGATACTTTGTTTTTCTAAGAAAACTTCATTCTTAAACCCTCATAAAGCATTAGATTTGTGTTATGATCACTAAGAAAAAAACAAATTGGTTCAGAATGCTCTTTGAGTGGAATGGATCTGTGCTGCCGCAACTTTTGCCACGTTTATCTATCCTTTTTATTTATTCTCTGTTAGTTGTCTATTTTAGAGAAGATTTACTTAGTTATAATATTTATATTAATCCGGCCATTTTCACTCTTTTTGGAATAGCATTAGCTATATTTTTAGGATTCAGGAATACCGTAAGCTATGATCGATTTTGGGAAGGTAGAAAATTATGGGGTGCCTTATTAAATGATACCCGTTCTTTAGCCAGACAAGCCCATACACTTGTTGAAGGAAGCGATTATAACAAGGAACGAACTCATTTTATTAGCTTGTTGACTGCTTTAGTCCATGCTTTAAAACACCAATTAAGGCAAACAGAGGCCGATGGTGATTTGAAAAGATTACTACTTAATTCAGAGGATGATAAGTTTAGACCTATGGTTTTTAAACCAATCATGATTTTGAAAGACTTAGGTGTTTGGGTTAATAAAGCGAAACTTTCTGGTAGAATAGATTCAATTACTCAAGCTGCTTTTGATGCAAATTTGAATAAAATATCAGATATAATTGGTGGCTGCGAAAGAATTGCAAGCACTCCAATTCCATATACCTACAGCATCTTATTGCATCGTACCGTTTATATTTATTGCTTTTTACTTCCTTTTGGATTTGTAGAGTCAACGGTTTGGGTTACGCCTTTTGTGATTGTTTTTATCGCTTACACTTTTGTCGCTTTAGAAGCGATAGCTGATGAACTCGAAGATCCTTTTGGTACTCAACCTAATGATTTGGCCTTAGAAGCGATGTCAGAAATGATTGAAAATACTTTAGCTGAAATAGATAATAAAACAATAGTAGCAATTCCTCCGCCAAAGAGCTATTACATTATTTAGTTCAATGTTAAGGCACCCAGAATTTCTTCTGACATAAAAGGGCCGCCAGGATATTTTGCAGTATAATCTAAGTTTAGCCATACTTGGCCACGTTCGTCTATATGATAGTGAAGTTGTTTTTTGTAACTTTCATTAATAAACAAAACATTTTTGATCAAATAATTCACCGTTTCCAGATCATTTAGAGATCCTATTAATATTTCGGGATAAATGTGTCCCTTGGTGTGAATTAGTCTTGGAGTTCCGCCAATTGCTCTAACTGCTGCAGCCATTAATATGGAATGGTCGTCGCAATCCCCAGAAAAATATTCTAATGATTCACTGGCAGAAGCAATGTAATCAGTATCTTTTGGATCACTTACATAATTCCAGCGGCTGTTTATTTCTTTAAAAACTGCAAAGCATTGTATGATGGTTCTATAATCAGAATATCCTTTTATGTTTTTGAAATTTTTAGAAGTAGCCATAATAGCAAAATTTCTAACTTTTGGATTTTGATACTCAATAGCACTAAGAATCTTTGATTTATTGGGAAAAGGGAGCAGCTTTGCAATGATTATGTCTTGAGGGAATGGGTTATCAGACATGGTGTAAATCATCGAGTCATAATCTTCATAAACGCTATTGAACCCATAATTCCCAGAAGCAGTACCATATAACAAAACCAATATATATAAAATACTGCACACAATTATCACTGTACGTAACAGTCTTAATATTAGCTGTATAACTACAATTATTAGTAAAAAAAGAAGGATTCTGTCTATGTTGAAAAACCAATTAAGTTCTATTAAATTTTGATGTGCAATTATAAAAACAGGCACAGCTATTAAAATATTCAGGACAAAAATAATGACATCATCCCAGGGTTTTTTAACCTGAAGTTTTTGTTTTATATTTTGAAAAGAAAATTTTTTACTGTTTATCATAGAAACCAAAAAAATGTAAAAACTAGACTGTTTTTACAATTTCATCAAAAGTACCTTTTTTATCGATGATTTTCAGCTGAAATAACTGATTTTGAACTTTGTTTAACATTTCTTTAGCTAATGGTTTTTGTGACCATTCCGTTAGTGACAACCATTGCTGAATATCCTCAGTTTTTTGGTTAAATTTTGTTGCTAATGTTTTATCAATATTTGGAATATCCTTAAACGTTGCCGTTTTTTTGTTTATTACTTCGAGAATTGTTCTAATAACTTCAGGATGTTGTTCTAAAATCGTATCGCGAACGGCGATTACAAAGCAAGGCCAAGGAGTAGGGCAGTCGCCAACTCTCCTAAAAACTCCTTTGTCGACTAAAGGTTTAGTCATAAAGCGTTCCCACATAAAATAATCAGCAGTACCATTTGTAAGCGCTTCAACAGCACCATCAATTGTATTTATGATTTCGAATTGCAAATCATCAGTTTTCCAGCCTTGATTATCGGCATTTACATACGCCATTAATTGTGACCCAGAACCCAATCTTGAGATAGCCACTTTTGTATTTTCTAAATCAGATGCTGTTTTATATTTAGAATTAGCGGCAACATGAATTCCCCATATTAAAGGAGATTCTACATAAACCTGGACGATCTTACTCTGATTTCCGGCAACGATATCCTTAACAATTCCCTCTGTTAGGATTACAGCTATGTCAGTTTCTCCAGAACGAAGAATTTGACACATTTTACCAGTTCCTTCGGGAACATCTGTCCAGTTTAAATCAATATTTTGAGCTTCAAATTCTTTATTTTCAATGGCTAAATGCCAAGGTAAATTGAAATGTTCTGGTACTCCAGCTATTTTTATTGTTTTCATTTTAAGTAGTCTGTTTTAGTCAATTCTAGCCAAGCGCATGTTGTTCCTTCATCATCAAACTCTGAAATATGCTGCAGTCCTATTTTTTCTAATATTTTCCTAGAACCTTTGTTTTCGATATCAGCATAGGCACATATTTTTTGAATCTTCAGTTGGTTAAAACCATAGTCAAGCCATGCTTTTGCCGCTTCTTGTGCGTATCCTTTGCCCCAATAATCTTCTATGAATCGATATCCAATGTCATAAAAATTAAGACGTTCGTTTACTGGTTCTGTAATGAATTTCAATCCCGCCCAGCCGATAAACTCATTAGTTTCCTTGAGAATTACTGCAAATCGGCCAACTCCGTTTTGAATATATTGTATTAGAATGTTATTGATGTACTCCCTGCTTTCCTCAATGGAGGTGACCGGTTTGTTTCCAAGGTATCGGTGTACATTTGGATTGCTGTCTAACAAAAACATTCCTTCATCGTCAGAAGGAATTAGTTTTCTTAAAATTAATCGTTCGGTTTCAATAGTTCCTATTTTCATTTTATTTAAAATTTTTATAGTGACCAGATTATAGCCCCGATAGCAGTGAAAATCCTTTTTATTTTTCTTTAAAATAAAAAGATTGAAACGTATAGCGGGAAATAGCTCCTAAAGTGCATTATTCCTGTTGAGATAATTTTTCTAAGGTATAAGCAATCAATTCATCCACGGCTTTGTAGGGATCTTCACTGAAAGTACCGTTAGCACGATTGGCGATAATCGCATTCAATGACAAGGCATTGTGTCCTAAAAGTGCCGATAGACCATATATAGCAGCTGTTTCCATCTCTAGATTTGTGATTCGGTTTTCTTCAAATTTGAAATTATCCATTTTGGAATTCAGTTTTTCATCCTGAATATCCAAACGTAAAACACGTCCTTGAGGACCATAAAATCCTCCAGCAGTTGCCGTAATTCCTTTATGCATTTTGTCGCTTTCTATGATTTTTTCTAATTTTTCAGAGCAAGAAATCACATAGGGTTTTCCTTTGCGTAAATCCCAGTTGGTATGCTGTACAAAAGCATCTTCCATTTCGATATTCGAAACCGCATCAATCAAGTAGGAGCGAAGCATATTGTCAAGACCTAAACCAAATTTAGACATCACAAAACTATCTACGGGAATATCGGCGTGCAAAGAGCCTGATGTTCCAATACGGATAATGTTTAAGGAAGTAAGTTTTTCTTTTGGTTGACGAGTTTCTAAGTCGATATTCACTAACGCATCTAGTTCGTTGATTACAATATCAATATTGTCAGGTCCAATTCCTGTTGACATTACGGTAATTCTTTTTCCTTTGAAAATTCCAGTTTGGGTTTTGAATTCTCTTTTTTGAGTCGAAAATTCAATACTGTCAAAGAATTGGGTGATTTTTTCGACACGATTCTGATCTCCTACAAAGATGATATTGTGTGCAACGTGTTCCGGTTTTAGATTTAAGTGGTATACACTTCCGTCTGGATTAAGTATTAATTCTGATGATTGTATCATTTTATTTTAATTGATAGTTAATAATTGACAATGGACAATTGAAAAAAAAATAATTATTAATTATACATTTTCAATTATCAATTGGTTAACCTCCCACTCGTTTTACTTTGAAACCTTTAACTTTAAGTATTTCCATTATTTTATCGCGGTAGTCTCCTTGAATGATAATGGAATCGTCTTTGAAAGTACCGCCAACGCTCAATTTTGTTTTGATTTCTTTAGCCAAAATTTTAAAGTCTTCGTCGGTTCCTTCATAACCTTCGATGATGGTTGTTGCTTTGCCTTTTCTTTTTTCAAATTTGCAAATCATAGGTTCTTTTTGAACGTATAATTCATGGGCAACCTCTTCAGTTTTTTCTACTGGAGCGGGCTCATGATCTGGGAAAAGGTTTTTTAATTGGTCTTGTAAATCCATATTTTATGTTTTAATACTGCTTTTTATGTCAATTAATCGAACGCAGATTACGCGGATTTAAAATGAGAAATCGCGGATTTTTTATTGTTTACTTGTAATTTTGCTTTCTTTTATCGCTTTGTTTAATATGAATATGGTTTTTCATAATAGAACTGAGATCACGCAGATTTAAATCGAGTACTCACTATTTTAAATTGTTTAATTATAAATTTACTTTCTGTTGTTCTGATATATTTTTCTAATAAATTCAGGTTTTTTTCCAAAATTCAAAAGTAAACCAACTTCACAATGAGTAGATTTTAAATAATTTATTAATTGGAACTCATTTGCTTCAATCAGATACTCCTGAGCTTTCAACTCCAAAATTATTAAATCGTTTACTATTATATCTGCAAAGTATTCTCCGACCTCAATTTCTTTATAATAAACTTTTATTTTTTTCTGAGCTTCAACTTTAAAGCCATTTTCCTTAAGTTCATAAAATAATGCATTTTGATATACTCTCTCAAGAAAACCATATCCTAGTTCATTGTAAACATCATAAAAGTGTTTTAAAATAGATTGAGTTATGTCTCGATGTAAAATACTACTCATATATATTTATACTTTTTTGAATATTGAGACATTGTCCTTTTTATTTAATTCTAATAATTTAAGATCAGCGAAAATCAGTTTAAATCAGTGTTATCCGTGTTCCAATTACTTTAAAGCTGAATTGACGTTCTCAGTTATTTCAGTGTTGAACAAAAAGAAAAAAGACATTAAGTAAACTCAATGTCTTTTATTACTAGAAGTAAAATTAGGAATTATTTTTTGATTAATCCTAAATCTACTAAGCGTTCGTATAAATAATCACCAGCAGTAATATCTTCAAATTGTTTTGGATGTTCTGCATCAACGCAGTTCTCTAAACAGTTCAATGGCATATCACTCACAGGGTGCATAAAAAACGGTACTGAATAACGTGAAGTTCCCCATAATTCTCTTGGTGGGTTTACCACTTGGTGAATTGTAGACTTCAATTTGTTGTTCGTATAACGAGATAACATATCACCTACATTAATAACCAACTCATCTGGTTCAGCAATGGCATCAATCCAATCTCCGTTGTGGTTTTGAACCTGAAGTCCTTTTCCTTGAGCTCCCATTAATAAGGTAATCAAGTTGATATCACCATGAGCTGCAGCGCGAATCGCATTTGCAGGTTCTGAAGTAATAGGTGGGTAGTGAATAGGTCTCAAGATTGAATTTCCGTCTTTGGCAAAATCGTCAAAATGGAATTCATCTAAACCTAAACGCAATGCCAAAGCACGCAAGACATAAACACCTGTTTTTTCAAGCATTTGGTACGCTTCCTTACCTACAGCATTAAAGCGAGGTAATTCTTTTACTTCAACATTTTCAGGATACTCTGAAGCGTATTTTGAGTTTTCACTCACATACTGGCCAAAATGCCAAAATTCTTTCAAATCTCCTTCTTTTCTGCCTTTGGCATGTTCTGTTCCAAAAGAAACATAACCTCTCTGACCTCCAATACCTGGAATTTCATAGCTGTGTTTTGTTTCTAGAGGTAAAGCGAAAAAATTTCTTATTTCACCATACAGTTCATTTACCAATTTGTCATCTAAAAAATGACCTTTTAATGCTACGAAGCCAATATCTTCAAATGCACTTCCGATTTCATTTACAAATTTTTGTTTACGTTTCGGGTCGTCCGAAAGGAAATCACGCAAGTCAACACTAGGAATGTTTTGCATACTATACATATTTTTTAATAACTTAGAAGGCCTTAAGAGCCTTCCAATCACAAAGGTATTGAATATATTTAAATTAGAATTTTAAAAGTTATAAACAAAACAAAATAATATAACAATTTAGGCCGATACTGTTATATTTTTTTATCTTTGAAATGCGAATTAAAGCCCAACAAATGAAATTTGAAAGACAAAATCTTACTGACGAAACTTTATTAGATTTATACAGAAGAATTCTAAGGCCGAGGCTTATAGAGGAGAAAATGCTAATCCTAATTCGGCAAGGAAAGGTATCTAAATGGTTTTCAGGAATAGGACAAGAAGCTATTGCAGTGGGAGTAACCGCTGTTTTAGATAAGGATGAATACATTTTGCCTATGCACCGAAACTTAGGTGTATTTACAGGAAGAGATATTCCACTTTACCGTTTATTCTCGCAATGGCAAGGAAAAGCTAATGGTTTTACTAAAGGTAGAGATCGAAGCTTTCACTTTGGGACACAACAATATAAGATTATTGGAATGATTTCGCATTTAGGTCCACAATTAGGTGTGGCTGACGGAATTGCATTAGCCAATAAATTGAAGAAAAACGGTAAAGTAACTGCCGTTTTTACTGGAGAAGGAGCTACATCTGAAGGTGATTTTCATGAAGCATTGAATATTGCTTCAGTTTGGGAATTACCAGTTCTATTTGTTATAGAGAATAACGGTTACGGTCTTTCGACACCTACAAATGAGCAATACCGTTGCGAAAATCTAGCCGATAAAGGGAAAGGATACGGAATGGAAAGTCATATTGTTGATGGTAATAATATCTTAGAAGTATATAATTTATTATCAGAATTGAAATCTTCGATGAAGATTAATCCGCGTCCCGTTTTATTGGAATTTAAAACCTTTAGAATGCGTGGACATGAAGAGGCTAGTGGTACTAAATATGTCCCTCAGGAATTAATGGATCAATGGGCAATTAAAGATCCTGTAGAAAATTACAGAACATTTTTAAAAGAAAATAAAATACTTACTGAAGAGTTTGATGAAACTTTACGAAGTGAAATTAAGAAAGATATTGACGAAAGTTTGGCTATTGCCAATGCTGAGCCTGAGATTGAAGCTTCATTAAGTGAAGAATTAAATGATGTATACAAAACTTTTGTATTTGAACAAGTTAAGCCTACAGAAGAAAAAGAAAAAATACGTTTTATAGATGCTATTTCCAGTAGTTTAAAACAATCTATGGAACGTCATGAAAACTTGGTTATTATGGGACAAGACATTGCTGAATACGGTGGTGCTTTTAAAATCACTGATGGATTTGTAGCACAATTTGGAAAAGAACGTGTTATAAATACTCCAATTTGTGAGAGCGCCGTAGTCTCTGCAGGAATGGGATTGTCAATAAACGGATATAAAGCAATTGTCGAAATGCAGTTTGCTGACTTTGTCTCAACTGGTTTTAATCCAATAGTAAATTTGCTGGCCAAGTCACATTACCGTTGGTTAGAAAATGCGGATGTTGTGGTTCGAATGCCATGCGGTGGCGGAACCCAGGCAGGACCTTTTCATTCTCAGACTAACGAGGCTTGGTTTACCAAAACTCCTGGACTGAAAGTAGTTTATCCTGCTTTTCCTTATGATGCTAAAGGCTTGTTGAACGCTTCAATTAACGATCCGAATCCGGTGATGTTTTTTGAGCACAAACAATTATATAGAAGTGTTTACCAAGAAGTACCAAAAGACTATTACACTTTGCCATTAGGGAAAGCGGCTTTATTGAAAGAAGGAAATGAGGTAACTATCATATCTTTTGGAGCAGCAGTACATTGGGCTTTGGATACCTTAGAAAAAAATCCAGAAATTTCAGCTGATTTATTAGATTTAAGAACGTTGCAACCCTTAGACACTGAAGCTATTTTTGCATCTGTGAAGAAAACGGGAAGGGTGATTATTTATCAAGAGGATTCTATGTTTGGTGGTGTTGCCAGTGACATTTCAGCAATGATTATGGAGGAATGTTTTAAATATCTGGATGCTCCAGTAAAAAGAGTAGCCAGTTTAGATACCCCAATTCCATTCACCAAAGCACTAGAGGATCAATATTTGCCGAAAGGCAGATTTGAAACAGATTTAATGGCACTTTTAGCTTATTAATAATTTAGAATAAAAAATGCCGTTCACTGAGCGGCATTTTTTATATCTTTATTTTTCTGAATTAACTACACATGAAAAAAATATTTGTTTCGATTTTATTTTCCATTTTGCTGTTTTCATGCAGTAAAAAAGCAGAAACGATTGATACCAAAGTACTGAATGAACAATTTGATAAATATAAAGAAGGGTTTGTAATAGGTCTTTGGGAAATAAATCCAGATTGGGCAGCCAGTCAAGGTTATCATAAATTGGATAGTGTACTAGTAGTTTCGGATTCCCTAGGTATAAAAAAGGAGCTCGATTTTTCCCATGCTCAATTAGATTCGTTGCAGCATTATTCCATTGATGATCTTTCGGATAATAATATAATTGATTATTACATTATAAAAAATCAGTTACAAAGCTCTATTTTTAGAATAGATAAATTAAAATCATACCAATGGAACCCAGCTGAATATAATGTTTGTGGTGCTTTTGCTGAGATATTAAATGGAAAATATGACTCTTTAGATGTGCGACTGCATAGTTTTTACTTAAAAATGAATGCAATTCCAGCTTATTATGAGGCCGCAAAAAGTAATATTAAGAATCCTACCTTAGAGCATACTTCCCTAGCAATCGACCAAAATTTAGGTGGACTATCTGTTTTTGAAAAGGACTTGCTTATCGCTTTAGGCAAAAGTAAATTAGCTGAATCTGAAAAAAAAGCAATAAAAAATAGGTCTAAAGTAGCTATAAACGCAATTACAACTTATGCTAATTGGTTGAAGGATTTGGACAATTTAAACCCGCGTTCCTTTAGAATTGGGGAAGATTTGTATAGAGAAAAATTCAACTTGGACATACAATCAAGTTATAAAGCCGATACCATATTTAAGAAAGCGGTTGATCATAAAAAAGAACTGCATAAAAAAATGTTTGTTTTGGCTGATAAATTATGGCCAAAATACATGAAAACGGAGCCTAAGCCCCTGGACAGTTTAGTAGTTATTAAAACGGTTATAGATAAGATTTCGTTGCAACACACTACCGCTCAAAAGTTTCAATCAACAATAGAGAAGCAAATTCCGGAATTGGTTACATTTATAGAAGAAAAGGACTTACTCTATATTGATCCTTCAAAACCTTTGGTTGTGCGCAGAGAACCAGACTATATGGCTGGTGTTGCTGGAGCATCCATATCAGCACCTGGACCATATGATAAAAATGCAAATACCTATTATAATGTAGGGAGCATGAAAGGGTGGAGCACTGAGAAATCAGAAAGCTATTTAAGGGAATACAATGATTATATATTGCAAATTCTAAACATTCATGAAGCGATTCCGGGGCATTATACTCAATTAGTATATAGTAATCAATCACCAAGTATTATTAAATCAATTCTTGGAAACGGAGCTATGGTTGAAGGTTGGGCTGTTTATGCGGAATTGATGATGTTAGAAAACGGATACAAAAACTCAGACGAAATGTGGCTGATGTATTATAAATGGAATTTGAGAACAACATGTAATACCATTTTAGACTATGGAGTTCATGTTAAGAACATGAGTCAGGATGATGCAATGAAATTACTTACTGTAGAGGCATTTCAACAAAAAGCAGAGGCTGAAGGCAAATGGAAAAGGGTAACATTATCGCAAGTGCAATTGAGCTCCTATTTTACTGGATATACTGAAATATATGAATTTAGAGATTTGTTGAAGAAAGAACAAGGAGCAAATTTTAATTTGAAACAATTCCACGAAAAATTTCTAAGTTATGGTAGTGCTCCTGTAAAATACATCAAAGGATTAATGTTGAAAGAGCTCAAAAAATAATTACATTTTTTGAGCTTAGTTACTTTTATAATTCTAAAATTGGCCTAATATCCAATATAGAATTATAAATAAAAGAATCGTCCCAAAGCATCCTCCGCCTAATTTTTTGGCACCGTAGCCCGCAATAATTGTTTTGAAAAAACCATTCATATCTTTTTTGTTTAAATATTTTTATAAAAATAATCTTTTATTAAATACGAAAAATAAGAACTGTAAATCTTGAAACAAAATGCTATAATATTGATAATTATGGATTTTGAAACCACGAATAAGGAAAAATACGAATCTCATTAATTCTGATAAATTAATTCGTGTTAAATATTAAACTTTTAGCGTTAACTACTTTATGTTTAGTTTAATTCTATGAAAATTTGTTTAATCTTCTGGATTTCTTCTTCATACATTGTTTTCTTTCTGGTGGCGAAATAGAGTATGTTTGTTAGCGGAGTTTTTCCTTCCCAGATGAGTTTTATTAATCCGCTTTCGATTTCTTTTCGGCATAAAAAATCAGGAACTACTGCTAATCCCTTTCCACTGCTTAAACAACGGACAATAGAATTTAAATTTGGAACAATATAATTGGGTCTGAAATCGGGGTGTTTATTAAAATTTAACTGCCAAAAATGCCTCAAATGTTCCATGTCTCCTGTCGTTCCATACCATTTTTGTTGTTTTAACCATTGTTCTAATTCAAGTACACTTGCCTTTTTTTCAATGTCGTTAAATTCAGTAGTATCAATTTCATTACCACCAACAAGCACAATTGTTTCTGATGAAAATTCTTGGTATTCAATCCCATTTTTAACCACCATTTGAGGCGTAATTATTAAATCTAAAATTCCTTTTTCGAGGTTTTCCACCATATCAGGATATTCACCAAATTGAATGATAACGTTAAATGGCAAACTCGAAATATACTGTTCTAAAGTAATTTGGAAAGTTTCAAAACACATTCCAATACTGATTGTCGGTGTATTCTTCTCGGTACTTTTTTGAAAGTTTTTTTCGGCCTCTTCCAGTTTAGCTAAAGGCTCAATAATAAAATTATAAAGAACCTTTCCCTTTTCTGTAGGAACCATTTTTCTTCCTGTTCTGTCAAATAACTTATAGCCTACATAGTTTTCGAGTGCGCTTAAATGCAAACTAACGCCCGGTTGTGATATAAACAGTGCTGCTGCGGCTTTTGTTAATGTTCCCGTTTTATAGACTTCTTTAAAAGTGCGATACCATTCTAGATTTACCATTACTATTATATTTATGATGCAAAGGTATGATTTATATTATTTTAATTATAGTAATTGAGGTTTTACCTTTGCAAGATCAAATTAAAAGAAAATAGTTATGACAAAAATATTTATAATTAATGGTGGACAAAAGTTTGGCCATTCAGGAGGTAGATTTAACGAAACCATTGCAAATGAAACTTTAAATTTCTTTGAATCCAACACAGGTTTTGAAGTTAGAGCAACTAATATAAATGATGAATATGATCCGGCTGAAGAAGTAGCTAATTATGTTTGGGCAGATGTCATTATTTACCACACCCCAATCTGGTGGTTTCAGTTGCCGCATGGCTTCAAAAAGTACATTGATGTTGTCTTTACTGAAGGGCATGCTAAAGGAATCTACAAAAGTGATGGAAGGTCTTCTGCTAATCCTACAATTAACTATGGTACAGGCGGAATGCTCCATGGAAAAAAATACATGGTAACTTCTTCTTGGAATGCTCCAAAAGAAGCATTTACTTTAGCAGGGGAATTTTTTAATCAACGTAGTGTTGATGATGGTGCATTATTTGGATTTCATAGAATGAATGCTTTTACCGGAATGGAACCCTTAGAGAGTATCCATTTTCATGATATTGAAAAAAATGCTGATATCGAAAAAGACCTTGGTTTGTATCAAAAGCATTTAACAAAACTATTTTTAAATTAATTATGAAAATACATTTGACAGTAATACTAAAAAGTAAAACAGAAAATATTGAGCTCTTTGCAAGTAAATTAAAGGAATTAGTGACTCAGTCTACAAAAGAAGCGGCTTGCCTGCAATATGATTTACATCAAAGTAAAGAAGATCCTAGCATTTTTATTTTCCACGAAACATGGAAGGATAAAGAAGGACTTGATAATCACAATCAACAAAGTTATATTCAAGAGTTTTTTGCGACTGCAAAAACACTTTTAGAAGTAGAGCCTATAGTTTACAGCACTTCGAGAGTAGCATAAATATCTTTCAAAAAATAAAAAGCTCCTTCTGACAATTGCGGAAGGAGCTTTTTATATATTATCTATTATTCAATTTAGCTTTATCTCTTATGATATCACTTATTCTTCGGTTTTCGATTTTACTTTCGAGCCAAGAAATAATGTCCAAGTAAAGGAAAGCTCTTTTCTCATAGGTGTTTTTCTCTAATTCGATAAAACGTTCCCTCATTTTTATAAACTCCTTTTTAATATCACCTGGGTATAATGTATTTAGATTTTTCAAAAAGCGAATAATTTCTTTTTGCACCTCTTGCAAATCATTCATTTTTAATAAAAATTTATAGGTACTTTTAAGTTGGGACTCCAAATTAAAATCTTTACCCATTTCGTAATGGACAATTAAATAAAGAAGACGCGCAAAACACATTAGATCTTCACGCATGATAAGATTTTTATTGTTTATTATTTTTTCCAAATAATAAATAGACTCAGCGTACTTTTCTGTTCCAAAATAAATACAGGCAATTTTATAATAAAACATCATCTCATGATGCTCATCAAGATGTTCGCTATGCAGTTTTATCTTTTCTAAGATTTCTGGAATCAAATATTCACTTTCATCAAATGAGCCTTCCAGAATGTGATAGTTTAATTTATTATTGTACAAATAAAGGAATGACAGCGATGCAATATTATCATTTACAGGAAAGCGAGGATCTGCAATCGTCTTCTCAAGTAGAAGGAGGTATTTTTTGAATTTTGATTTGTATTTTAACATAAACAACGATTCTAATAAATAGTGATTTCCTTTTATGAAAAACACAGGATTTAGAAAAATCATATTTGGATTATCATAGAAAAGAGTCACCCATTTATAGGCATATTTATAACTCCCCAAAAAATCCTGTACCAGAAAACTGCGCCAAAGGTTAGCATTGTAAAACCAGTATTTTTCTCGGAAACCAAACTTCTCCTCGTCAAATTTCGAAATGTGCTTGTTAAAATAGTCGTCTATATATTGATATTCTTCGTCGCTTTTTACATAACCGGTTTTTAACATGATTCCGTACAACTGTAAGGAAAGATTAGACAGTTTACTCGAAATAGTGTTGCGATAATTTAATTCTTTGGCTTGAATGACTAGTTCATCTGCACGACCTTGAATACTTCGGGTGATGTACTGTGATTCGATTAATTTTTCAAATTCAACAATTTCAAAAGCCATATACTTTTCGTCATTTTCTAACGCTAGTATTTTTGTCTTATCTAATATTTTAAGACTTTGTTTGTAAAGTCCTTTATTGTATAAAATAGTTGCAAAATCAATCTGCTCTCTCAGCTGATATCGAATGTTTTGACTCGGAATATTCAATCGAATACTTACCAGAATTTGCTTATATAAATAGTGCTTTAAATTTGATAATTGCACTTTTTTGATGATGCCACTTTTCAATATAATTTTCTCATCATAGACTTCTGATTTGTCTAAAATGTTAAATAATTCTATAAATTTTGTATTTGAACTTGTCTCAAGTCGGCTTGCAAAAATCTTAAATTGTCTTTTTTCAGATTTTGAAAGCGATTTTATTAATACAAATAAGAAATCTTTTTGATGGTTAGCCATTGTAGAATATAGAAGCTTAATTCATTGTAAAACAATAGTTTACAAAGTTTTTAGTTGTTTTATGAACAGTATATTTCGTTAAATTGAGTTTTATTTTAATCTAATGAAATCTAAATTTGTTATTGAGACGTGAAATTACATTAAATAAATGAAAATGAATAGAGAGAAAGTCCAAATTTTTGATACCACTTTAAGAGATGGAGAACAGGTCCCAGGATGTAAATTAGATACCAAACAAAAACTCGTTATAGCAAATCGACTGGATGAAATGGGTGTTGATATTATTGAGGCAGGCTTTCCCGTATCTAGTCCAGGTGATTTTTTATCTGTTTCTGAAATAAGTAAAATTGTAAAAAATGCCACTGTTTGCGGATTGACTAGAGCAGTTAAAAATGATATTGATGTAGCAGCTGCGGCCTTAAAGCATGCAAAAAAACCACGTATACACACAGGAATTGGTACTTCAAATTCACATATAATACATAAATTAAATACAACTAGAGAAGATATTATTGTTAGAGCAAAATTTGCTGTGGCACATGCTAGATCTTATGTTGAAGATGTTGAATTTTATGCAGAGGACGCAGGTAGAACTGATAATGATTTTTTAGCGCGAGTCTGTGAGGAAGTAATTAAATCAGGTGCTACGGTATTAAATATTCCAGATACTACTGGATATTGCTTGCCAGAAGAATACGGTGCAAAAATAAAGTACTTAAGAGAGAATGTAAAAGGGATTGAAAATGTAATTCTTTCTTGTCATTGTCATAATGATTTAGGTATGGCAACTGCAAATTCTATTGCAGGAGCTGTAAACGGAGCAAGACAAATAGAATGTACTATAAATGGAATAGGAGAGAGAGCTGGAAATACAGCACTTGAAGAAGTGGTAATGATTTTCAAACAACATCCTTACTTAAATTTATATACTGATATAGATACAAAGCAATTAAACGAAATGAGTCGTTTGGTTTCTGAAAGCATGGGAATGATTGTACAGCCTAATAAAGCTATAGTAGGAGCAAATGCTTTTGCACATAGTTCAGGAATTCATCAGGATGGTGTAATAAAAAATAGAGCTACTTATGAAATCATGGATCCTCTTGATGTAGGTGTTAATGAATCTTCAATAGTACTTACTGCCAGAAGTGGTAGAGCTGCATTAGCATATAGAGCTAAGAAAGTGGGTTATGAACTTACAAAAGTGCAATTGGATATTGTATATGTAGAGTTTTTAAAATTTGCAGATATTAAAAAAGAAGTGATGGATGATGATATTCATCAAATAATTGAAGTTTGTAAAATAGAAAGTGATTTAATTAGAAATTAACAGCCTTTATACCTAATTCTATGAAGAAATTAAAAATAGCCGTTTTAGCAGGTGATGGGATAGGACCAGAGGTGATTTTGCAAGCCAAAAAAGCGTTAGGTGCCATCGCATTAGTATTTGGTCATGAGTTTACTTTTGAAGATGCTTTAATTGGAGCAGTCGCAATAGAAAGAACAGGGAAACCGTTACCGGACCAAACCTTAAATTTATGTAAGAACACTGATTCTATTTTGTTTGGTGCCATTGGTGATCCAATGTATGATAACGATCCAGAATCTAAAATTCGTCCTGAACAAGGTTTACTAAAACTTCGTAAGGAATTGGGTTTATATGCTAATATTAGACCTATAAAAGCATATCCAAAATTAATGGATGCCTCTCCTATAAAAAAAGAAATTCTTCAAGGAACTGATTTTATAATTTATAGAGAATTAAATGGAGGAATGTATTTTGGTAAAAAACATTTAAACGAAGAAGGAACATACGCTTCTGATCTTTGTGAATATAGCGAAGAGGAAATTTCCAAAATAACACATTTGGCATTTAAATCAGCGCAAGAAAGACGCAAAAAATTAACATTAGTAGATAAAGCTAATGTATTAGAAACGTCTCGCTTGTGGAGAAAAGTAGTTCAAAAAATTGCTAAACAATATCCAGATGTAACTGTAGATTTTCTATATGTAGATAATGCAGCCATGCAACTAATATTGAACCCAAGACAATTTGATGTTATATTGACTGATAATTTGTTTGGTGATATATTATCAGACGAAGCTAGTGTTATTGCAGGTTCTAAAGGATTAATGGCATCAGCATCTGTAGGTGAAAAATATTCACTTTTTGAACCTATTCACGGGAGTTATAATGAAGTGAAAGATAAAAACTGTGCAAATCCAATTGCTTCAATTTTATCAGCAGGGATGTTATTAGAACATTTTGGACTAATAAAAGAGGCTTTAACCGTTTTTCAAGCAGTTGAAAAAGCAATAATCAATCATATTGTGACCATAGATTTAAAAGTGGATTCTAAATTTGGAACTAATGAAGTGGGCGATTATATAGCAAACTATATATTAGAAAAAGGCGATTTGTATTTTAAAATGGACAACGTCAATTTAGGACAATCGACTATTGTTTAAAGCTTACTAAAGATTAAAATAAAAGAAATACTTATACAAATAGATACATAATGGAATTAAATAAATACAGTAAAACCATAACTCAAGATGAAACTCAACCAGCAGCACAAGCTATGTTGTACGGTATTGGTTTAACTGAACAAGATTTAAAGAAAGCACAAGTTGGTATTGTTAGCATGGGTTACGAAGGGAATACCTGTAACATGCATTTAAATGATTTAGCCAAAGATGTTAAAGCAGGTGTTTGGAAAGAAGATTTAGTTGGTTTGATTTTTAATACCATCGGAGTTAGTGATGGTATTTCAAATGGTACTGACGGAATGCGTTTTTCCTTAGTATCTAGAGATGTAATCGCAGATTCTATCGAAACTGTAATGGGTGCACAATGGTACGATGGTTTAATTGCTATTCCGGGTTGCGATAAAAATATGCCAGGTTCTGTAATTGCAATGGGAAGAGTAAATCGCCCTGCTATTATGGTTTATGGAGGTTCTATTCATTCTGGTAAATGGAAAGGGGAATCATTGAATATTGTTTCTGCTTTTGAAGCATTAGGAAAAAAATTTAGTAATACGATTGCTCCTGAGGATTTTAAAGGAGTTATTCAAAATGCTTGTCCAGGAGCTGGTGCTTGTGGCGGAATGTATACTGCCAATACAATGTCATCGGCTATTGAAGCTTTAGGTATGAGTTTGCCATACAGTTCATCTAATCCAGCACTTAGTGAAGAGAAAAAACAAGAATGTGTTGATGCAGGAAAGGCAATTAGAATCTTGTTAGAAAAAGATATAAAACCTAGAGATATCATGACACGTAAAGCATTTGAAAATGCGATTACCATGGTAGCTGTTTTAGGAGGATCAACAAATGCGGTTATGCACTTAATTGCAATGGCTCATTCAGTTGATATCGAGATTACACTTAAAGATTTCCAAGATATCAGTGATAAAACACCGTTGCTAGCCGATTTGAAACCAAGTGGTAAATACTTGATGGAAGATCTACATGAAGCTGGTGGAGTTCCTGCAGTAATGAAATATTTATTAAAAGAAGGATTGCTGCACGGAGAATGTTTAACTGTTACCGGAAAAACATTAGCTGAAAATTTAGCTAGCGTTCCAGATTTAAATGACGGACAAGAAGTAATACACGAAATTCAAAAAGCGTTAAAAGCGACTGGAAATATCCAAATTCTTTATGGAAATCTTGCAGAAGAAGGATGTGTTGCTAAAATTAGTGGAAACGAAGGAGAGTATTTCGAAGGAGATGCTATTGTTTTTGAAAACGAATACGATGTAATAACTGGAGTTCGTAACGGTGATGTAAAACCGGGTAATGTAGTCGTCATCAGATATTGTGGACCCAAAGGAGGGCCAGGAATGCCTGAAATGCTTAAACCAACGTCAGCCATTATGGGTGCAGGTTTAGGTAAGAGTGTAGCTTTAATTACTGATGGTAGATTTTCTGGTGGTTCACATGGTTTTGTTGTAGGACATGTTACACCTGAAGCTTTTGATGGTGGTGGAATTGCACTTGTACAAAATGGGGATATTATCACTATTGATGCAGTCAAAAACACAATCAATCTAAAAATTTCTGATGAAGAGTTTGCAGCAAGAAAAGCAAATTGGGTTCAACCCGAATCAAATATTAAAAAAGGAGTTTTACTAAAATATATCAGATCAGTTTCAAGTGCTTCAACAGGATGTGTAACTGATAAATAAAGCGAAGAGTGTAAGGCTCAAAGCCAATAAATTTTAATCAATGGGAACAAATAAAATATCAGGCGCTGAAGCCGTTATTAGATGCTTATTAGAAGAAGGAGTAGATTTGGTTTACGGTTACCCAGGTGGTGCGATTATGCCAGTTTATGACGAATTATATAAATTTAAAGATCAATTGCATCATGTATTAGTACGCCACGAACAAGGTGCAACACATGCTGCTCAAGGATTTGCAAGAGCTACTGGGAAAGTTGGAGTTGCAATTGCTACTTCAGGGCCAGGAGCAACTAACCTAGTTACAGGTATAGCTGATGCGCAAATCGATTCAACTCCCATGGTTTGTATTACGGGACAGGTTGGAAAACATTTATTGGGTTCTGATGCATTTCAAGAAACTGATATTATTGGGATTTCGACTCCAGTAACAAAATGGAATTACCAGATTACTGAGGCTTCTGAGATTCCAGAAATCATGGCAAAGGCATTTTACATAGCTCGATCAGGGCGTCCAGGTCCGGTTTTAGTAGACATTACTAAAAATGCACAATTTGATGAATTGGATTTCAGTTATGAAAAATGTACTGGAATTAGAAGCTATGTAGCGTATCCTAAATTAAAATTAAAAAAAGTAGAAGCTGCTGCAGCTTTAATTAATAATGCCAAAAAACCGATGATTGTTTTTGGTCAAGGTATTATACTTGGTCAGGCTGAAGCATTATTAAAAGAGTTTATTGAAAAATCAGGAATACCTGCTGCATGGACTATTTTAGGTCTTTCGGCATTGCCTACTGATCACCCACTAAATGTAGGGATGCTTGGTATGCATGGTAACTATGGTCCTAATGTATTGACTAACGAATGTGATGTTTTAATTGCGTTAGGGATGCGTTTTGATGACCGTGTAACAGGAAATTTAGCTACTTATGCTAAACAAGCCAAAGTGATTCACTTTGATATTGACCCTGCGGAAATCGATAAAAATGTAAAAACAGATGTAGCGGTTTTAGCTGATGTTAAAGAATCTTTGGCGGCTATTATTCCTTTAATCGAAAAAAGAGCACACGAGTCTTGGCATAATGAATTCAAGAAATTATATCAAATTGAGTTAGATACAGTAATCAATGATGAGTTAGCACCTAAGAAAGAAGGTATTTCTATGGGAGAAACTATTGAAATGATTAATAAACATTCAAAAGGAGATGCTATTATTGTTCCTGACGTAGGTCAACATCAAATGTTTGCTTGTCGTTATGCAAAGTTTAATCATTCTAAAAGTATCATTAATTCAGGTGGATTAGGTACTATGGGATTTGCTTTACCTGCTGCAATTGGTGCCAAAATGGGAATGCCAGAACGTGAAGTGGTTGCTATTATTGGTGATGGTGGTTTTCAAATGACCATTCAAGAATTAGGAACTATTTTTCAAACCAAAGTTCCTGTGAAAATTGTGGTGTTGAACAATGAATTTTTAGGAATGGTGCGCCAATGGCAGCAACTGTTCTTTGACAAAAGATATGCTTCGACAGAGATGACAAATCCTAACTTTATTGCTATTGCCGAAGGATATTATATCAAAGCTAAAAAGGTAACTAAAAGAGAAGACTTGGATGCAGCTGTAGCCGAAATGATGGCGTCAAAAGATTCATACTTCCTTGAAGTTATGGTAGAGAAAGAAAATAATGTATTCCCAATGATACCTACAGGAGCATCCGTTTCTGATATCAGAT
Source organism: Flavobacterium degerlachei (assembly GCF_900106645.1). Taxonomy (GTDB): domain Bacteria; phylum Bacteroidota; class Bacteroidia; order Flavobacteriales; family Flavobacteriaceae; genus Flavobacterium; species Flavobacterium degerlachei. The sequence goes on along the minus strand of NZ_FNMV01000016.1, from coordinate 30,591 downwards.
TAAGTTAATAGTATGGAAAATCAAACATTTACGATTTCTGTTTATTCAGAAAACAACGTTGGACTTTTAAATAGAATATCAGGTATATTCTTAAAGCGTCACATTAATATATTGAGTTTAAATGTTTCAGAATCAGAAATTGAGACAGTTTCACGTTTTATTATAGTAGTAAATACTACCGAAAAATGGGTTCAAAACATCGTTGGTCAAATAGAGAAACAAATTGAGGTGATTAAAGCGTTTTATCATATTGATGAGGAAACTATTTTCTTGGAAAATGCTTTATTCAAAATCGAGTCTAGTTTATTATTCGACGAAAGACAAATTCAAAATATTATCAAAGAAAGTAACTCGGAAATAGTTACAGTTTCAAGAGACTTTTTTGTGATTTCAAAATCAGGAAAACGTTCAGAGATAGAAGAATTATATGAAAAATTAAAACCTTTCGGAATCATGCAATTTGTGCGTTCAGGAAGAATATCGATTTCTAAAGAAAAAATGGAAATCTCAGCATTATTAGAAGAATTAAAACAAAAATAAAATTTAAAAAATGGCAAATTATTTCAATTCATTACCACTAAGATTACAATTAGAACAATTAGGCGTTTGCGAATTCATGGATCAAGCAGAGTTTGCAAATGGAATAGCAGCTTTAAAAGGTAAAAAAGTAGTTATTGTAGGTTGTGGAGCTCAAGGTTTAAACCAAGGTTTGAACATGAGAGATTCAGGCTTAGATATTTCTTACGCATTACGTGCAGAAGCAATCGCTCAAAAAAGAGCTTCTTTTATGAATGCTGCTGATAATGGTTTCAATGTGGGAACTTATGAAGAATTAATACCAACTGCTGATTTGGTTTGTAACCTTACACCAGACAAGCAGCATACAGCAGTGGTTACTGCAATCATGCCGTTGATGAAACAAGGTTCAACTTTGGCTTATTCTCACGGCTTTAATATCGTTGAAGAAGGAATGCAAATACGTAAAGACATCACTGTTATTATGTGTGCTCCAAAATGTCCCGGATCAGAAGTTCGTGAAGAATATAAAAGAGGTTTTGGTGTACCAACACTTATCGCTGTTCACCCTGAAAATGACCCAAATAATGAAGGTTTTGAACAAGCAAAAGCATATGCTGTTGCAACTGGTGGTCATAAAGCTGGAGTTTTGAACTCTTCTTTTGTTGCCGAAGTAAAATCAGATTTAATGGGAGAGCAAACTATTCTTTGCGGAATGTTGCAAACGGGATCTATTTTATGCTTCGACAAAATGGTTGAAAAAGGAATTGAGCCTGCATATGCTTCAAAATTGATTCAATACGGTTGGGAAACTGTAACTGAGGCTTTGAAACATGGTGGAATTACAAATATGATGGATCGTTTGTCTAATCCTTCAAAAATTGAAGCCTATAGATTAGCTGATGAGTTGAAAGACATCATGCGTCCGTTGTTTCAAAAACACATGGATGATATCATCTCGGGAGAATTCTCTAAAAATATGATGATTGACTGGGCTAACGATGATGTTAATTTATTGACTTGGAGAGCAGCTACAGCTGAAACTAATTTTGAAAAAACAGCTCCAACTGAAGCTGCGATTTCTGAACAAGAATACTTTGACAATGGAGTATTAATGATTGCAATGGTAAAAGCAGGTGTTGAGCTAGCTTTTGAGACTATGACAGAATCTGGAATTATTGAAGAGTCTGCTTATTATGAGTCATTACACGAATTGCCTTTAATTGCAAATACAGTAGCAAGAAAAAAATTGTATGAAATGAACAGAATCATTTCGGATACTGCTGAATATGGTTGTTATTTATTTGATCATGCTTGTAAACCATTATTAACTGAATTCATGAAAACGGTTGAAACTAATATTATTGGAAAACCATTTTCAACTACAAATGGAGTTGACAATGCAGTACTAATTGCTGTTAATAAAAGTATTCGTCAACATCCAATTGAAGAAGTTGGAACATGGTTGAGAGAGTCTATGACTGCAATGAAAAAAATTGGATAGATTAAATTTAGGAATTACCACACATGAGAGTGTGTTGAGATTTGCACTATATCATTTGTTTTTCTACTATTTTGGATTAGTAAACAACATATTAAACTTGATAATGAATATGGTAGCATTATTACATTCACTTAACTTACTTCGAACTTGGAAGTTAAGTGAAGTAATTCCTTTAATATATAAGGAACTTAATTGTGTGTTACTAATTGCTGATAGAGAAAGTAAGTGATACTTAAAAGTTAAGTGGTATAGAAAGACAAAAATCAATTTACAAAATGAATTGATTATAGTAGTTTATTTTTGTATCGCTTTATTAATTGTTATAATTATTGTTAATTTAAAAAGACGTGGAGGTTTATCTTCTGCGTCTTTTTTATTTTTATAGTACCATAGTTTTGTCTAATTTAGTTTGATAATGTCGAATACTTACAAAATAGTGTGATTTTGTGAAAAGTATTTAATTTTTCATACTAATTTATAAAACAAAACACTTTTGCAATCGAGGGAGATTTAATACATTTATAAAAAAAAAAATCGGATGAGTTACTATAAGATAGAAAATCTGGAGCAATACTTCAAACATTACAACAAATCTGTGCGTGAACCCCGAAAATTTTGGGGTAAGATCGCTGAAGAGAACTTTACTTGGTATCAACAGTGGGATAAAGTTGTAGATTTCAATATGGCTGATGCCGAAATAAAATGGTTTACTGAAGCAAAAGTTAATATGGCCAAAAACTGTATTGACAGACATTTGAATAAAAGAGGGGAGAAGACTGCTATTATTTTTGAACCCAACGACCCAACCGAAAAAGCATTACATATATCATATAATGAATTGCATCAACGTGTTTGTAAAATGGCCAATGTTTTACGCGAGCAAGGAATAGAAAAAGGAGATCGAGTTTGTATTTACCTACCTATGATTCCTGAACTTGCTGTATCAATGTTAGCTTGTGCAAGGATAGGAGCAATTCATTCTGTTGTTTTTGCTGGTTTTTCTTCCTCAGCGGTAGCTACTCGTATTCTTGATAGTGATTGTAAAATGGTTATCACATCTGATGGTGGATACCGTGGTAATAAAACGATAGAATTAAAATCAATCATTGATGAAGCATTAGAAAAATGCCCGTCAGTTAGTTCAGTTTTGGTTGTAAAAAGAACCAATACTGAGATAGACATGAAGTCAGGTAGAGATATTTGGCTACAGCCTCTTTTAGATGAAGCTTCAGATAATAGTGTAGCAGAAATAATGGATTCCGAAGATCCGTTATTTATTCTTTATACCTCCGGTTCTACAGGAAAACCTAAAGGAATGGTTCATACTACCGCTGGATATATGGTTTACTCGGCTTACACATTTAAAAATGTTTTCAATTACGAAGAAAACGACATTTTTTGGTGTACTGCAGATATCGGTTGGATAACTGGTCACTCCTATATATTATATGGTCCTTTATTGAATGGTGCAACCACAGTTATTTTTGAAGGAGTTCCTTCTTATCCTGATTTCAGCCGTTTTTGGGAAATTATCGAAAAGCATAAGGTGAGCCAGTTCTATACAGCTCCAACTGCAATTCGTGCTTTGGCAAAAGAAAACTTAGAATATGTTCAAAAACACCATTTGAAAACCTTAAAAGTTATAGGTTCTGTGGGTGAACCAATTAATGAAGAAGCTTGGCATTGGTATAATGATAATGTTGGTACAAAAAAGTGTCCAATTGTTGATACCTGGTGGCAAACAGAAACAGGAGGAATCATGATTTCGCCCTTAGCCTTCATTACACCTACAAAACCAACCTATGCGACCTTACCATTGCCTGGAATTCAACCCGTGTTAATGAACGATAAGGGTGTTGAAATTGAAAAAAATCAAGAAGTGGGTAGCTTATGTATTAAATTTCCATGGCCAGGAATTGCCAGAACAATTTGGGGAAATCACCAAAGGTACAAAGACACTTATTTTTCTGCTTATCCAGGTAATTATTTTACTGGTGACGGTGCTTTACGTGATGAAGTAGGCTATTATAGAATTACAGGTCGTGTAGATGATGTTGTGATTGTATCAGGGCATAATTTAGGTACTGCACCAATCGAAGATGCTATAAATGAACATCCAGCTGTTGCAGAAAGTGCTATAATAGGTTTTCCGCATGATGTAAAAGGAAATGCATTATATGGATATGTTATCTTGAAAGAAACAGGTGAGCTAAGAAATAAAGAAAACTTATTTAAAGAGATAAACCAGCATATTTCAGATCACGTTGGGCCGATAGCCAAATTAGATAAAATACAATTTGTTTCTGGTTTGCCAAAAACACGTTCTGGTAAAATCATGCGTCGTATTCTTAGAAAAATAGCAGAAGGTGATTTTTCAAATTTTGGTGATACATCCACGCTGTTAAACCCAGAGATTATTGAAGAAATTATTGCAGGAAAGAATTAATATACCATTTTACATAAAAAGGGGGTGCTTATAGTATCCCTTTATTTTTTAAAACCCTTTCGGAAATGAAATTCTGAAAGGGTCTTTTGTTTTAAATGACTGAAATTCAATGATTAATATGTCTTTTAATGCGGTAAAAACGGTTTTAGATAACTAGTTTAGATGTTAATGTAAGCACAATACGAAGCTAGTTTTAGACTGCGTAGCATAGGAAGGTTATATTTACAAAAAAAGCTAAATTTTCTATGATTCAAATTGAAAAAAAATACAACATCGCACTCTGGTTAGACAAATGGTTTATTGAAGATTTTGGCTTAGATCCAATGTTGGCTTTGTATTTAAAACTTTTGACTCTTATTGTAGTATTATTTATAATTTGCACGTTGTCTTGGTACTTAACGAAAATAATCATTGTTCGTTCTGTCCATAAAATCTTTTTAAAAACAAAAGTAGTTTGGGATGATGTCCTAGTAGAAAAAAAAGTCTTCGAAAAAATGGCTTATTTGGTACCTGCTTTTATAATCGTTTTGGTTGCTCCATACATTTTTGGAGATTTCCCAAAAGTAATTGAGTATGCCGTTTTCCTATCAAATATTTTTATAATTATAGTAATAATCCGTTCCACAATTACTTTATTGTCAGTCTTTGATGAAATTCTATCCCATATTGTTATTTTAGCAGACAAGCCCATTACGACCTATATCCAAGTTCTTAAAATTGGGGTATATTTCATTGGGGGAATTCTAGTTTTATCTTTAATTTTAGGAAAAAGTCCTTTCTATTTTTTAGGTGCAATGGGAGCGATGACTGCTATTTTGCTTTTAATTTTCAAAGATACCATTCTGGGTTTTGTTGCTAGTATTCAAATGTCCGTTTATGACATGGTTCGTGTAGGAGACTGGATTTCGATGCCAAAATATGATGCAGATGGTGATGTTATGTCAATCAATTTAAACACAGTAAAAGTTCAGAACTGGGATAAAACCATTACTACAATACCTACTTATGCTTTTATCACAGACTCTTTTAAGAACTGGCGTGGTATGAATGATTCTGGTGGAAGACGAATAAATAGAGCCATAAACTTAAAGGTTAGCAGTTTTAAGTTTTGTGATGAAAAAATGCTTTCACAATTTAAAAAATACAAGCTAATTGAAGATTTCATCATTGAAAATGAAAATGATGTGAAGAAATTCAATTCGAAAATGATTGACAATGAGATAGATTCTGTAAATAATCGAAGGATAACTAATATAGGTGTTTTTAGAATTTATGCTGAAAAATATATTACGGCTCATCCTAAAATTAATGAGAATATGACATTAATGGTACGTCAGTTGGAATCTACATCCAAAGGATTGCCGTTAGAAATTTACTGCTTTACTTCAGAAAGAGAATGGATAAAATATGAGAGTGTTGTTTCAAATATATTTGATCATCTATATACCATTATTTCTGATTTTGAACTGGAAGTTTTTGAAGAGCCTACAGGAAATGACTTTCGAAATTTCATCAGATAATTATGACTATCCTGTTTAAAATAATTGATAATCTTTCTTTATTATTGAAAAAAAATAAGTGGTTTTAGTAAGTTTTTTATGATATGTTATGGCTTTTATATCAAACAAATCCATAAATTTACTTTACTATGAAAGACAAAGAAGTAATAATTATTGGCGGAGGCTTAGCTGGATTGACTTCGGCTATACATCTGTCTAAGTTAGGGCTTCAAGTTACGGTTATTGAAAAGAATAGTTATCCTAAACATAAGGTATGTGGGGAATACATCTCAAATGAAGTTGTACCCTATTTTGATTGGTTAGATATAAAAGTATCTGAATTACAGCCAACTTCCATCTATAAATTACAATTTTCAAACATAAAAGGAAAACTGATTAATGGCGATTTACCTCTAGGAGGTTTCGGTATCAGTCGTTATGCTTTGGATCTGTTTCTATATGAAAAAGCTTTGGCTAACGGATGCATAATACTACAAGATACAGCAGAAAACATAGTTTTTGATAATAACGCATTTACTGTAACCACTTCAAATAACACGGTTCTTAAAGCCGATGTTGTTATAGGAGCTTTTGGGAAACGTTCTAATATAGATCAAAAATTAAACAGAGTTTTTATTCAAAAAAAATCGTCTTGGCTAGCAGTCAAAGCGCATTATTCAGGTGATTTTCCGAATGATTTAGTGGGCTTGCATAATTTTAAAGGAGGATATTGTGGTGTTTCAAAAGTGGAAGATGAAAGAATAAACATTTGCTATTTGGCAGATTATGAAACGTTTAAACGATATAAGAATATAGAAGAGTATCAAGATAAAGTAGTTTCTGGAAATCCTCATATGAAGAATATTTTTGATAACTGCAATTTAGTATTTGACAAGCCTATAACGATTAGCCAAATTTCTTTCGATAAAAAACAAACCGTAGAAAATCATATCTTAATGGTAGGAGATACGGCGGGGTTAATTCATCCTTTGTGTGGAAATGGAATGGCGATGGCCATACATAGCGCTAAAATTGTTTCGGAATTGATTGCAGACTATTTTAATGGTGTAATTAAAACAAGAGCGGAATTAGAAAATAGATATTTTAGGGAATGGCATGAGAATTTTGGTAAAAGATTAAAAACGGGAAGACTATTAGCAAAAATATTGCAACATCAAAACCTATCCGATGTACTATTACGTATATTAGTGAGATTCCCTTTCTTATTGCCTATCATAATAAAAAAGACGCACGGCAAACCTATTATAAACAAATATTAAATGTTGTTAAATACCAAATACAGGACTGATAAAGCTGAAATCATGGATGATTTCGAAATGGAAGGTGAAGTTTTACGTGAGGCTTTGGATAAAATTGCCAAAATTAATCAGCTTTTGGGTGGAAACAAACTAACTTTACTTGGAGTGAAAGCTTTGATAGCTGACGTTCCTAATAACTCTGAAATCACGATTGTTGATGTAGGTTGTGGTAATGGCGATATGTTAAGAAGCCTTGCAGATTACGCAGTGAAAAATAATTTAAAGTTTAATTTAATCGGAGTTGACGCCAATAATTTCACCTGTAATCATGCACTTAAACTATCAGAGAATTATCCTAATATATCTTACAGATGTGAAGATATATTTGATAAACCTTTTAGAGAGTTGAAGTACGATATCGTATTATGTACGTTGACATTACATCATTTTAAAGATATTGAAATTCTAGATATAATGAATGTGTTTCATACAAACGCCTCTCATGGTGTCGTGATTAATGATTTACAACGTAGCAGTCTGGCCTACCGATTATTTCAATCTTTATGTTTTGTTTTTCAATTGAATGCCATGTCCCGTGAGGATGGTTTGATTTCTATTTTAAGAGGATTTAAAAGAGACGATTTGATAGATTTTTCAAAAAAATTAAATTTCAGCAACTATATCATTAAGTGGAAATGGGCTTTCCGTTACCAATGGATAATTTCAAAAATATGAGTGTAAAAATACATACCGTAACAAAACAACTACCCAAATATTCAAGAACGACTGAAGAAATCATCCCGTTTTTGGACGCTTGGTTGGACGGGCAGGACGAGCGATTCATCAGAAAAGTAAAAAAAATATTTGAAGGGGCAGCAGTTGATAAACGCTATTCCATTATGGATCCAATTGAAGTTTTTACAAAAACATCATTTGAGGAAAGAAATGACATATATATCCGTGAGGTCATTGACCTAGGTGAAAAGGTGCTTCAAAAAGCATTAGAGAAATCAAAATGGAAACCAGAAGACTTGGATTATATTATCACTGTAAGTTGTACTGGCATAATGATTCCTTCGTTAGATGCTTACTTAATTAATAAATTGAAACTGCGTCAGGATATAGTGCGGCTTCCCGTTACAGAAATGGGTTGTGCGGCTGGAATTTCAGGGATAATTTATGCGAAGAACTTCCTGCAGGCCAATCCCGGTAAACGTGCGGCAGTAATTGCGGTCGAAAGCCCCACGGCAACATTTCAGCTTGACGATTTCTCGATGGCTAATATTGTTAGCGCTGCCATTTTTGGTGATGGTGCGGCTTGTGTCCTGCTTTCGTCACATGAAGATGATGAAGGACCTGAAGTATTAGCCGAAGAAATGTATCATTTTTATGATAACGAGCACATGATGGGTTTTAAACTTACAAATTCAGGTTTGCAAATGATTCTAGATATTGATGTTCCGGACACCATAGCTTCTCATTTTCCGGCAATCATTCATCCTTTTTTAGAGAAAAACGATTTAACGATTGAAAATATCGATCATTTGATATTTCATCCTGGAGGAAAAAAAATCGTGCAGACAGTTGAAGCTTTGTTCTCAGATTTAGGTAAAAATATTGATCACACAAAAGAAGTCTTGCGTTTGTACGGAAACATGTCTAGTGCAACGGTGCTATATGTTTTAGAACGTTTTATTGATGAGAAGCCTGCAAAAGGGGAAAAAGCTTTAATGTTGAGTTTTGGACCTGGCTTTTCGGCCCAAAGAGTTTTATTGCAGTTTTAGAATTCTTAAATCAAGAAACAATATAATGACACATCAGGAAATCATTTCGAAATTGCCGTATTCTAAACCATTTTTATTTGTTGACGAACTAACGGAAATTAATGAAAACGGCGTAACTGGGAGTTTTACTTTCAATAAAAACTTAGATTTTTATAAAGGACATTTTAAAGAATATCCAGTGACACCAGGGGTTATTTTGACGGAAGTTATGGCTCAAATTGGCTTGGTTTGTTTAGGGATTTACTTGTTAGACGATACGTTTAATGAAAGCACTTCAATTGCCTTAACATCAACGTCTGTTGAGTTTGTAAAACCTGTTTTTCCAAATGAAAAAGTAACTGTTGTTTCAGAGAAATTATACTTTCGATTTGGAAAGTTGAAATGCAAGCTCAGGATGACAAATGAAAGTGGTGAGCTAGTTTGTATGGGAGAAATTGCGGGAATGATAGTTAATAAAATATAAGTTTTCATAAATAATTTTTAGATTTTCTAAACTTAAAAGAGGCGAAAAAATGAGTAGGAGAGTTGTAATCACAGGACTTGGCGTTGTCTCTCCAAATGGAGTGGGGCTAGATGCGTTTACTATCGCGATAAGAAATGGAATTTCTGGAATCAAAAAGGATCCTGAATTGGAAAGATTACAGTTTTCCTGTCAGATTTCAGGAAAGCCGGAAATTTCAACTGAATACTCCTTGAATTATTTCACTGAGCTGGAACTTCGAAATTTTAACTCATCTGGTATTTTATACGGAGTGATTGCTGGTATGGACGCATGGAAAGACGCAGGTTTATCTATTGCGATAGCTGATGAGCCTGATTGGGACAGCGGAACAATTTTTGGAACAGGTACTTCGGGAATTGATAAATTTCGCGAAAGCATCTATAAAATTGACGATTTACAAACCCGTAGATTAGGAAGCACCGCCGTGGCTCAAACTATGAATAGTGGTGTAAGCGCTTATATAGGTGGGAAATTGGGTCTGGGGAATCAAGTCACAACCAATTCCTCTGCCTGTACTACTGGCGCCGAAAGTATCTTAATGGCCTACGAACGTATAAAATCAGGACAGGCTAAACGAATATTAGCTGGAAGCACCAGTGATAGCGGGCCCTATATTTGGGGAGGATTTGATGCGATGCGAGTGTGTACTTTTAAACACAATGATACTCCTGAAGATGGCTCGAGACCAATGAGTGTAAGTGCTTCTGGTTTTGTTCCAGGAAGTGGAGCAGGGGCTTTGGTACTAGAAGATCTGGAAACGGCTTTGGCCCGCGGAGCTCGAATTTATGCAGAAGTACTAGGCGGAAATATCAATTCGGGTGGGCAACGTGGTCTTGGAACTATGACTGCCCCAAACCCAACTGCCGTTAAAAAATGTATAAAGAGCGCTATAGAAAATGCAGGAATTGAAGCTAGTTCAATCGATGCTATTAATGGACATCTTACCGCTACGTCAAAGGACAGTTTGGAAATTCAGAATTGGAGTGAAGCCTTGGGCAGAAAAGGAACTGATTTTCCATACATAAATTCATTGAAATCAATGGTAGGGCATTGTCTGTCAGCTGCTGGAAGTATTGAAACTGTTGCTTCAGTGTTACAATTACATCAGGGATTTATATTTCCAAATATCAATTGTGAGGATATACATCCCGAGATTAGCAGTATAGTTGACGCCTCAAAAATACCGCAGCAATTAATTGAAACAGAATTGAATATTATCGCAAAAGCCAGTTTTGGTTTTGGAGATGTCAATGGCTGTATTATTTTAAAAAAGTATACCACCTAAATTTTAAACAAAAATGAATAAAGAAGAGACCTTAAACCAATTAAAGGAAATAATTAAGCCTTACACAAACAATCAATTAGCAATTGAAAATTTTACCGCAGAGACTGATTTTATTACTGACTTGAATATCAACTCAGCCAATCTGGTGGATATCATTTTAGATGTAGAAGATGCTTTTAAAATTCATATCGATAATGAATCGATGGAGAAAATGATTGATGTAAAATCAACTCTGGAAATTATTGAAACTAAATTAGCTAATAGATGATTGGGAATGATATTGTCGATTTGGCTTTAGCCAAAAAAGAAAGCAATTGGCAACGGCCTGGTTTTTTAGAGAAAATTTTCACCAATAAAGAGCAGCTCCTTATTTTGAATGCTGAGAATCCTGAAATTATGGTCTGGAATCTCTGGAGCAGGAAAGAAGCTGCTTATAAGATTTACAATAGACAAACGGGAATTAGGGCTTATATACCCCTGCAGTTAGAATGTAATTATGAGACCGCGAGTTCAGGTTCTGTATGCTGTAAAGGGAATATTTACTATACTAAAACAGAAGTTTCAAAAGATAAAATATCGACTGTTGCTGTTAGCCGAATATGTGATTTTAAAGCAATAAAAGAGCTACAGGCCAATGTGCAAGTCTATAAGAAAAATGGTATTCCTTATGTAAATGACGCTAAAAATGTGCTAAAGCCAATTTCCATAAGTCATCACGGGCGTTTCATTTCCAGGGTAAGTGTGGCTTAAAGTATACTTAATTGATTCCCAATCTTGATTTTAATTTCAAGAATAACAAAGATGTTTTATAGGCATCTTCCGATGCGGAATTCCTATCGCTTTTGGGTATTTTATAAATTTCAGATAACTCATCTAATGTGAATTTCTGATCGGTAATAGCATGTAGTTTTCGATGCATAATATCAATATCCAAAGCTTCATTTTTCAGTCGACCACAATCTAATCTTTCCAAAGCAGCATTAATCATCTCAACATGATCATCTATATGATGGCCTACTAATATAGCATTTCCAATAAACTCAATCAATTCTATAATTGCATCGGGTTCTCCTAATTTCTTCATTTTGCTTTCAATAATAAAGGTATTGGAAAGCTTGTTGTCATGAAGGAATTTATATTGCAATAAAATGGCCTCAAAACTATCACCAATAAGGATGCTATCATCTACTACGGCAAAAGCTCCAATAGAGAAAATAACATCTTTAGAGAAGTTTAAACCTGAAGTTTGAGTAGATAAAATGACATAACGCTTCGATTTTTTATCGAATTTTGATAGGTAGGATTTCCAGAATTCAGGAAAATCTTTATTGATATGTTTTAGCCAGTCTAGCATAACTATGAAAATTGAGTCAGTTGAAATTTACTTTTTATTAATTCCTCCAATTCTTTCATTGGTAACAACGCATTTTTTAGTTTTTCCTTATCTATTTTTGATAATTCTTCTAAATTTATATATTGTCCCGAGTTTTCATTTTTAAGTCCCTCGAGGGTCCTGAATTTAGATAAAATCAAATAAGCTTCTGCACAGTTCAGGTATATTTCAGAGTGTTTAGGGTCAGATATGGATAATTGCTTGAATCGAACATATGTATTGTTAATACCTTTTAGATCAAAATACAAAGTAAATAAACGAGCACTATCAACAAGAGGCATGATGGCACGTGTCTTAATATCAAACATGTTTTTATACGGACCTTCTTCCTCTACATTGAAATTTTTGAAAAAAGTCAATGGCGAATGTTTCCTTAAAGCATCATTCCCTAAATAGTCAAAGAATAGGGTATTATTTTTTACATTTTTAAAAACTACATTACTAATAGCGTCTTCTAGTTTTTGGTCTCCAAAAACAAGCTCATAGTCAAAGAAAATACTGCTTACATTGTTGTTCTTTTCTCCTGGAGCTTTCATCCAACTGTCATATTGTTTAATCCAGTCAGTCAATGACTTACACCAAATCATATTGCTTGCCATATGCCCATTTGGACATAATTCATATCCAACTTTTTCAAGAGTCAAAGTCGTTCTTTTTCCTAAAGTGACAAAATAGTCCTTTACATCTCTATATTTTTCATCTGCAACATCCTCAAATATTAAAATACTATCTTGATCTGTCAGCAATAATTGTTCTTTTCTTCCTTGACTTCCAATGCTTAACCAAGCAAATCGAGCAGGAGGAGAGCCTAAATCCAAAATAGATAATTCAATTGCACGTTTTAAAATAGCAAAATTGATTTCACTTGTAATATTAGCAATATGAGTAAGAGGAATATTTTTTTGAATTGAGGTTTGAACAAGATTTGTTAAGCGTACTCGAATTTGTTTCAGTTCGTTTGCACTTTGGGAACGTTTGATTTCCTTGATTAAAACCCCTGGGTTACTGGCTTGTGCAATTATTAAATCATGTTCAGAAATCACACCTTTTACAATAGTAGTATCCGTTCCGTCTAAAGTCACGCAAAGATGGGTCACATTATTTTTTAACATTAATAATTGGGCTTCCGCCAAAGAAACATTTTCCAAAACCGTTATTACTGGCTTTGACATGATTTTATCAACTGTAACTGTAACAGGATATCTGCCGGTAGCAATTTTAGAAGACATATCGGTATCAGTGACAATACCAAGCGGAACATCATTCTCACATACGATAGTGCTATTGATTCGTGTTTCAGCCATTAATTGCGCAACATCTTTTACAATGCCGTATACAGTCGTTGTTAACGGATTAGTATTATAGGATAGCGTCTGGAAAAATTGCATTTCAGATTGTTGGTCCGTATAGAAAACCGAATCAGAAATTAGATTTCCCCGTAAACTTTCACTGTCTTTAGAATTAGGTGTATTGGTGGCAAAATTCTCCAGCAAGAAATTTAAAACTTCAGTGTTATTAGCCAAAAAAGGTCTGAAAACAGCTATAGGAATAGCATAAACAATGCTTTCTTCTCGCGCTTTTGCTGTCATCCTGTAATTGTTTTTTGCGAAAAATGGACGCAAACCAAAAATAGCACCTACATGACATTTGTTTAAAATAGTTTCTTCAGCATCAGCAATTATGGATAAATCGATAACTCCTGAGGCTACAACATAAAAACTATCATGCACGATATCATTTATCTGGAAAAGGGATTTATGCTTTTGTAAATTCACTACACGAATATTCGCAGCAATTTCGGATAACTCTTGAATTGTCAGATGATCAAACGGTGAGTATTCTTTTAAAAAATCCGCAATATGCGCTGCAATTGTATTCATGTTACTTTTGATAATATTTTCAGTAAAAATAATAAAATAAACATTTATAAAAGAATGATATCTGTTGTAAAATATAAGATTTATGAAAAATGTAGTTTTAAAAGTATTTGAAAGCTAGAAATACAATTATGTGTTGGTAGCACTAGTCATTTTATTATAATTAGGAATATGTATTTTGTTTATTTAAAGTTGAATAAGGGATTCCTTATAAATTCTATTTTACATAATATAAATTATAGTTCAATTTAGTTAGTATAGTAAATAGGACAGGCACAGTCGAATCTGAACAACTATATCGGTCTTTTTTCAAATACGCGATTCCAAGCGATCGCAAATTATCAAGTTCATTTACGTATCTTTTTTTAAAAACTATAAATGGTCATTTATAACCATTCAGAGAAAAAAGGAATAGTTTATCGAGTAAGTTTTCAAAAATTTACTTTACCGTACAATTTCATCTGGGATTTATAATTTACTATAATGTACACCATAAAGGATAATGCGACTCCTATAAGAATGTATTCTTGCTTAGGTAGTAGTAAAGATATCGAGGCTATTGACAACGCTATAATAGTGTTTATAACTCTATACTTCCCATGCTCCGGTATATTAATGGCATATGCTGTCTGTTTACCTATGTAAAGTAGCAACATTCCTGAAATGGCCATGATTTTAAATTCTAAATCATTTAAATCCTGCAGTATCGCATGCCTTATTGTATTTGCCAGTATGGCAAAAGACATAAAGACTAAAAGCTGTGAGTACATAACTCCTGTGCCGTTTTTATCTTTTTTGCTTTCTATCAAAAAATTGAGTGAGTCAAAATAAATCCACCATATGATGGCTATAATTGCGAAACCAACCGCTCCTGTTATAATGGTTAAGCCCGTCCAATCTACTTTTGTTAGGCCAGATACTATTGAAATGATGGATTCTCCCAATAGAATTATGGCAAAAAGACCGATGCGTTCGACCAAATGTTCCTTGTCCGCAGCTTTGGTAGAATTTTTATGATTAAGCGCGATTTCAATCACTATTATTTCAAAAAAAATACTACTTGTCAGTAACACAGCGGCTATTTTGTAGTTGAATAATGTCCCTATTGTCGCCAGAAGAGTTCCCAATCCCATCGCCCACATTACACTTTTGTTTATAGGGCGATTATTTATTTTAAGGACATCCTTCGCATATAATCCCGCAATAATTATTTTTGCAACGCCGTATACCAGTAAAAAAGGCATATGATTTTTTTCAACATCGCCATCTAATGTGATTGACAATATAATTAGCATGAACATTAAGAGTAATGTAAAGGCTCTGTGAAAACGATTGTCAGTGTCATATCGATTTGAAAATGCTGTATGTAGCACCCAAATCCACCAAAAAGGAAGAAATAACACTGTGAATTTCAAAAATGTACCTTTATCTAATTGATTGTTATGGGTATAGGCCAAAACATGAGTTACCTTTCCCAAGGCTACAACAAAAATCAAATCGAAAAAAAGTTCCAGCCAAGTTGCGTGTCTATTATTCATCGAAGATTGTATTTTTTAGAATTTTTTGATAAACCGCGGTTATCTGAGCAAAATGAAATACAATATCATTGCCGCAAAAGTTTGATACTAAATTAGATCTATTATGCGCATTTCCAAAACAATCCAAACAAAAAAAAATCAGATACAGCATGTTAATAGCTATAAGAATATTATTTAAGCTGAAAAAGCTGATGTAGCTCCAAAAATAGATTTAAATGAAACGGATCAATTGGCACTAAAATACGGGTCATTAGGATTATATACTATTTAAAACGCTCAGCGATTAACTTAGCAACAGCTTCTCCACTTGTCATAGCCGCGTTTAAAGAACCGTTAAGCTGCGTATCTCCAGCTAGATAAATAGTTTCAGAAAACTTAAAATTGTCTTCATTACCTTTATAATCAACTCGTTCTAAATCTGGGAGTGCTTTTTTTATTCTGTACCGTTTTACAAAGCGCCCGGCAATAATGCCGCAGTTGTTTTTCAGCTCGGATTTAACCTGACTAATTAAGTTTGTTTCACCCAAATTATGACTCTTGACAATTGTAACCGAAAGTAAATGTCCTTTCGATTTGTTGTTATTAGCAACGCTTGTAGTGTAAAAAATATTGTTTATTAAGGAATCATTATTAGCTAGTAAACCTATAATTGGTTTTTTCAAAGTATTCTGTTCCACTTCAAAATAAAGATTATCACAGGATTTCCAAACAACAGGCTTTTCCAAACCTAGTATTTTGGAAGCATCGGTCGCAATTACGATAATATCTGATGTGATAACGGAATCGTCTTCTAAAACGATACACCCCTCTTCCACTGTTTTTACTCTGGTATTGAATCTGAATACTGTTTTGGTCAGTTGTGATTTTAACTGATTGGGAATGGCCTGAATACCATCTTTTGGGATAACTGCCAAACCTTCACCAAACATTTTGTAAGTGAACTGAAACATGGCACTTGAGGTGCGTAAATCTGTTTCTAAAAAGATATCGCTAAAAAAAGGTTTGAAAAAATTTTTAATAATACGTTCAGAAAAACCTTTGTCCCTTAAATATTGCAGTGTACTTACTTGTTCAGAATCAAAAATAGCCTCTAGGGATTTGTTTTTGAGTTCTAAATTCAATTTAAAAATGGCAAGTTTGTCTTTTATCGAACCCACATTAGCCAAAATCGTTGGTACCAATAGTGAAAAATCCCTTAGTGGATCACCAATTAATGTGGTTTCCCTATTTTTATAAATAACGGCTCCTGGTATTAATTTTTGGAGTTCTAACGTTTTGTAATTTAGATATTTCTTTGCTTTTGGGTACGCTTCTAAAAGTACCTGAAATCCATGATCCAATTGAAATTCATCGACAATATCTGTTTTAACACGGCCGCCAACACGATCAGTAGCTTCAATAACTATGGGATTAAAACCTAATTTTTCTAGTTCTATAGCGGCTATTAATCCGCTAATTCCTGCTCCAATTATTGTAATTTTCTTATTTGATTCCATGTTTATTGCCTTCGGTGTATAGCAAAGATAACGTCATTAATTTTATTTTAAAGGTTTTAAAGCATATCTGGTTAAAATAACTAAGCCAAGTCGAAATAAATAAAAGTATGGAATGCCGGTAATACTAAATACAAACCTTTCATTATTTTGATACTATGTGGTAAAAAAGAAATAGTATGATTTTGAACAGGAGTTTTATGCTGAAAAATTACCAACATAAAATTATAAAAAAAGGCAAAATAACCAGCTTAATAGTTAATCAGCAGCTGTATTTCTGTCTTTGACATACAATTAATATGGTTATAATTTATTTTAGATGTTTTAATTTCTCTTGATTGACTGCGCTTGAAAACTGATCTAATAGCAGTTTCAATTTAGGGTTTATAAAGCTTTCGCAGAAAGGTTTCTTTGGATTCTTATAATAGTAATTGGTTATTTCGGATCTTGAAGCTTTAAAATTATGAAATGGAAATACTTGTGTCAATAATTTGTTTTCAAATAGCACTTGAAATCTTTCAATGATTTGCTCAACTTCTTGTCTTTGGACTTCAGAAAATGTGTAAACTGCCGATCGTATTTACTTCGCATCGAATGATTTGACGTACTTTTGTGCGTATGCAAATGAATTTCAATTAGGGTTTTTAAAGAAATCTCTTCAGAATTAAAATACACGATTACGCCTTCAGAAAACGAGCTATTATCTCCTATCGATGCCACATAACCTTGTTCTACTTTTACAACACCCAGCAACGACTGAAACACTGCTTCAGTGCACCAGTGACAGCCGCCGCCTAAGGCAATCTTACTTTCTTTTAATGTCATATTAACTTTTCAATCCAGTTGTTTCAATCCTCATCTAAAGGGGTTCTTGCTTTTTTTTATCCAATTGTAATGCTTCGGTGTTATAAAGTTTAATCGCTGCTGTCATTTAAATTATTTTATCCAAATGGTTTTTGTATTCACAAATTCGCGGATTCCATAAGCAGCTAATTCTCTTCCGTATCCACTATTTTTAATTCCGCCGAAAGGCAATCGAGGATCAGAAACCACTAATTTATTGACAAAACTACTACCCGCTTCTAATTGTAGCGCCAGCTTTTCTCCTCTTTCATTATTTCCTGTAAATACACCAGAACCCAAACCAAACTGAGAGTTATTAGCCAATTCAACAGCATGTGCATCGTCCTTAGCACGTATTACAGATGCCACGGGACCAAACAGCTCATTGTCAAAACCTTCCATTCCTAGTTCTAAATCAGCCAAGATAGTAGCTGGATAATAAGCGCCTTTGCAGAGCGGAATTTCTCCTCCCAAAACCAATCGTCCACCTTGAGCGATCGTTTTTAGTACTTGCTCGTGTAGTTCATCGCGCAAATCGAATCTTGCCATCGGACCATAATAAGAATCCTCAGCTGTAGGTTCACCCATTTTAGCGGCTTTCATTTTCTTTGTGAAAAGTGCTAAAAATTCATCATAAATTTTGTCTAGTACCACAAATCTTTTTGCTGCTATACAAGTTTGTCCATTATTTTGTAATCTTCCCAAAGTGGCTAAATCAGTAGCTTCTTGCATATCGACATCATCTAGAATGATATAAGCATCGCTCCCTCCTAGTTCCATTACGGTTTTCTTTAAATTTTGTCCCGCAATTGAAGCTACAGAACGACCCGCAGGATCGCTTCCGGTTAGGGTTACGGCAACAATATTTTTATCTTCAATAACATCTTTTACCAGTTTAGAGTCAATATTCAAGTTGGTAAAAGCTCCTACTGGAAATCCGGCTTTAGTAAAAGCATCTTCTAGTGCAAATGCACAACCTTGCACATTAGAAGCATGTTTCAAAACTCCTGTATTTCCTGCCATCAAGGCTGGAGCAGCAAACCGAATCACTTGATAGAAAGGAAAATTCCAAGGCATAACGGCTAAAACTACTCCGATGGGTTGAAAAGTGACATAACTTTTGGTAGCCTCCGTTTTTACGATTTCGTCTGACAATAAACCTTTGGAATTATCTGCGTAGTACCTACATACTAATGCACATTTTTCAATTTCTTTGCGGGACTGACCAATAGTTTTCCCCATTTCTCTAGTGGCTAACTGCGCGTATTCTTCTTTATTTTCATCTAGAACATCCGCTAATTTGTGCATCAGTTGAGCTCGTTCTTCATACGTTTTTTGTTTCCAGCTTTCATATGCCTTTCTTGATTGAGCAATTTTATCTTTTGTTTCATTTATCGAAAGACGATTGTAATCTGCTATTTTTTCTCCTGTTGACGGATTTATAGTTGTAGTACTTGCCATTATGTATATTTTTTGAGTTCGCTTGAACGTTATTTACTGTAAAGCATAAAAATAAAAAAATGCAGTCCAATTAAAGAATGCATTATGATAATAAATTGCCAAATTTTGAAATTTCGGGGATAATGATCTCTTCGAACATCATATCTACTTCGTTCCAAAAAAAATCGAGACCAATTCCATTTTTTGAAATCAGTTCTCGATATAATTTTGTAGTCTGAACCCAACAGTAAGGACAAATTTAAAATTAGTTTTTGAATATAATTTCATCATAAGCCAATTGTCTAAATCCATTAAGGTAGTTGATGAACTAAACCTTGGGCAGCAACAGATTCTCAAACAATTCAATCGTGAATTTCCGGATTTTGACTAACTTTTAGAATGCTTTTTATAATCTATATGTTATTTTAACGCCTGAGTACAAAAATATTTGGGAAGACATGAAAAAATCAAACAATTAATATCACAAGTTCAAGTATGTTTTTGGCGCTCCCGGCTGGAGCCATGATGGAAGTACTTTTACTGTAAAGCAAATGAGATACGAAATAGCAAAAACATCCCAAAGTAGTATTTAAAAGGCAGTCACTACTCTACTACCTAAAATATCTTAATACAAATTTTTGATTTAGTCTAAAAACTCCATCATTTCTCTTAGTCAAATTTGCATGAGGGATAGTAGTGGTATCCTTTTATGGAGCTTGCGGAATAAAAGATATAGCGAATAGCCCGACCCAAAAGTAACGAGGAGGAACGACGAAGTTAACTAAAGGGACATGCTCAAAAAATATAAACTATTACAGCATACTTTTTAGTCTAATAATCCAATGGTTATGGCTGCTTATTTAAATATAAAAATGAATTTTTTTTTCTAGTTTTTCTAGCGTTTTGGTAATAGCATTTTATGAATAAACTTCATTTTTTCAACCATATTCGGTGTAATAATAAATGGATAAACATCAGGAATTCCCATTGCTCTATTGATACTATTGACGGCAAATGATAAAGGAATACAAGTCTCGATAATCACATCAAAATTAGCTACAGTATAAGGGTCGAAAGAAACATTAGCTTTCATAGTGTTTGACGGATCGATTGGCTTCACATTTAAACCAAAAAAATAGGCTGTTTCTAGCATATCCATAATATGGAGGTAGTGTGCCCAAGTTTCGGCCCAATCTTCCCACGGATGTGATGTAGCATATTTGCTAACAAATGACTTTTGCCAATGTGCTGGAGCTCCTTCCTTGTAATATTTTTGCAAAGCATCGGCATAACTCACTTGTTCGTCTCCAAAAATGGCTCTAAACTCGGTTAATAATTGCTCGTTAGTATATATTAAACGATCCCAGAAATAGTGACCTACTTCATGTCTAAGATGGCCAATCAATGTGCGATAAGGTTCTAGAAATTGTTTTCGCATTTGCTCTCTTAGGGCAGAATCTGCCTCACTTAAGAGGATAGTAATAACTCCGTCTGCGTGACCTGTCATTAAATCAGGATCATTTTGTTTTACAACAAAGTCAAAACACAATCCTTCGTCATTGATTATTTTACTTGGCAGTGGAAGTCCAATTTTTTGAAGTTGATAAATCAAGCGGTGCTTTGCAATTTCAAGATTTTTCCATTTTTCAAAATTTTCAGTATCTGAAAGATTAGGTATTGTTCTGTTTAGCTGGCAAGCATTACAAAATTCTTCAGGTGAATTCTTCTCAATTAGCCAGTTACAAACGTTGTATTCTTTATTTTTACAATACTTATATTCAATGTGCTCCTGATCAGAAATCAAAGATATACCTAGAGGATCAAAGGTTAGCATCTTGCGATCTTGATCTCTAAAACCTGATAAATGCCCACAATTTTCACAAGTATAACTTTCGAAAAACAGAGATTGAGCACAATGACCACATTGAAATATTTTCATAAATTTAATCTTGATGTATTTATAGCTAAAAATTTGCGCTTTAGTTCATCTCGCTTTAGCTTCTGCAACTATTTTTCAGGACAAATTTCACAGATTTGCACTAATTAATTTGTGAAATTCAAGGTTAATTTTTAATCTTCTAGACCTTTGTCTGGAACTGCAAATGTATGGACTTTCAGCCTATAATGGTTTACTTATATTTTTCTATCGAAAGTTGGGTTTCTAATTTAGAAGTTCCACTACCTCATATAACTCCAGGAACGGGCATTGTGTTTGAGAAGTGCGCACTTGAAGCAATCGGGAAATACTTATTTCCTGTAAGAATACCGTGACTTGGATCTAAGCCTAACCACCCTATTATTTTATTTGTTTTTGAATGCCTTAATCATTTCAATTGCTGATTTGTGTGTTCTACCCGTAGCTTTTTCAAAATCAGAAGGAACATAATAAGCACCGCTATGTATGCCTTCATAAATTCCAGTTACTACAGATCCTATAAAATCGCCTAGTTCTGCTTTTCTTTCAATGGCATAAACTTCTGAAGAGATATAATGATAGCCAAAGTTAGTATTGTACACCTCATTGATATAAGAGCCAAGTTCTGTTTGAGTTATGGCTTCGCCAACTAAATTATAAATTTCTCCGTTGTGTTCAGCTTCAGTGATCATTTTTGTATGAGCATAACCTAGCTCTTCGCGACTTGTATACGCGCATTTTCCTTCTCCGGCACAATTACGTATTTCACCTTCTTTCACATAATTGTCAATGTATTCTAAATCAGGTTCAATATAAATCCCGTTCCGACCAATAACCCATTCCATTCCTGAGTTTTGCACATCAAGTTCGGTTTGACGATTGCTTTGCACAACGGGGCTAAAAGCATTTTTCTCTTCGTCTCCTACGATGCTCGTATACACTATTTTTTTGACACCGTTAGCTTTTGCAGCCTCAATAACATTGCGGTGTTGTTGAATCCTCTTTTGAGGTTCGTCCATACCCGAGAGCAAAAGTACAGCGTCGATACCTTGTAAAGCGACTTCAAATTCTTCACGGCTGTTGTAATCCCCTTTTCTAATTTCAATTCCTAAGTGTTTTGCTTTCTCTGGTGTTCGGGCGATTCCTATTACATTTTCTTTCCCAATTACCTTAATTAAGTGCTTTACTATCGATGATCCCAATTGTCCATTTGCTGATGTTACTGCTATTTTCATGATTTTGTATGATTATAAAATTAAAAATTGGGCTGTTGTTATGAATTAAATAATGCTCAAGGAAATCAAACTAGTTAAATTGAAAGCTAGTTTATAAAACAATTTGAACAGCTTCAATAATTTGAAGTTGTGCCATATCTAAAAGGTTGTTGTTGTTCATAGGTTTAAAGACAGACAACTCCGTACAAGCTAATACTACTGGATTATCTTTAGTATACTTTTCTATCAGCAAATAGTAGTCTTCAATAAGGCCTATAGTTTCTGTTTCAGCATAAACCCTTTTACGAACTTCATCTACCAGAAATCGATCTTCTTCTGAAGGAAGGGCTACTTCGATGCCCTTGGCTTTAAAAGCGGAACTAATATACTGCGATTGCATGCTGTGTAAGGACCCTAATAGCACGATTTTAGTCCAATTGTTTTCTTTAATTTTTGCTATAGCTAAATGAATAGGGTGAATAATCCTTTTTTTAATAACTAATCGGTCAATAGTTTCATGTAGCGTAATATTTGGAATCAAGATACTTTCGATATCCATTTTTTCTAATTCTTTAATATAATCTTGAACTATCGCATTTAATGAATCTGAAGTATCTGGTAAAAGTGAATTGATAGTATCAAAATTGGAGTTCAACAGCATAAAAGGACAACTGCTATATCCCCCTTTTTCTTGATTGTACAATGTATTCAATTCATTGATATAAAATAGTGTAGAACGACTTCCTAATCCTAATATTCCCAATTTCATCTTATCCATTTTTAGCTTCTTTTGAGAATATAGTCGGCAAAATAGTTTTTGCTGTCCATTATTTTATCAGTAATCTTAAAATCAGTATTGGCAATGATTTTTTCGATTAAGCCATCATTATATTTTCTAGAAACTTCGGTATGTATTTTTTCAGCTGCGGCAAATTCGAATGTTTTTCCCACGGCTTTTATGGTTACTTTTTGTTGAATTGTACTTACAATAAAACTTTTAGCTATCCCCTCTTCCTCATTATATTCGGGTTGATGTTTAAAATAATTTAAGTCGAAGTTCCCTCCTAATTCTTCATTGATTCTTTCTAAAAGATTCAGGTTGAATTGAGCTGTAATACCTTTACTATCATCATAAGCAGCTAGTACTAATTCCTTAGGTTTTATCAAGTCAACGCCTAACAGTAATTGATCACCAGCCTGAAGATTAGCACCTAAATTATAGATAAACTGAGCGGCCTGTTCATCAGTCATATTCCCAATATTAGAACCCAGAAACAACACGATTTTAGGAGCTGAACTCATTTTTAAAGAAGCTAAAACCTCAAAATAATCGCCCTGTTGTGTTTGTACAGAAACATTGGGCAATTCTTTCTTTAAATCTTGTTCTAAAAGCTTCAGGGAATTTATAGAGATATCTATGGGTAAATAGTCAAACTTAAAATTTTGTGAATCTAATAATCGCAGTAATTCTTTAGTTTTTAAACCATCTCCAGCTCCTAATTCAATTAATTCAAAATAGCTATTGGGCCTAAGTTGAAGTTTATCAATTAGTTGTTGTGTTTTATTCTGAAAAATATCCAATTCACATCGCGTTAGATAATATTCCGGCAGATTCATTATTTCTACAAAAAGAGCATCTCCTTTTTTATCATAAAAATATTTTGACGGAAGTATTTTGGGAGTTGTATTGAGTCCTTTTTCTACATCATTTTTGAAAGTTTCAATCATCTTATTTAGCTAATCGGATTCCGGTATATTGCCAGCGTTCCGTTGGGTTAAAAAAATTGCGATAAGTAGTTCTGCTATGATCTTTTGAAGTAGCTACAGACGCTCCTCTCAGCACCATTCTGTTGCTCATAAACTTGCCATTGTATTCGCCTACAGCACCATTTTCTTTTTTGAATCTTGGATATGCTAAGTAAGCACTGTTTGTCCATTCCCAACGTTTACCCCAGTCTAATTGCTGGGCGGCAATTTCCCATTCAAACTCTGTAGGTAATCGCATTCCTTTCCATTCAGCAAAAGCATTCGCTTCATAATAATTAATGTGGCACAAGACTGCCAATGGATCAATTTTTTGCAAACCACTAAGGCTGTAACAATGCCAATCTCCCTCTATTTTGTGCCAATACATAGGAGAATTAATATTGTTAGCATTTACCCAAGACCATCCATCGTCTAGCCAAAGATTAAAGTCAGCATAACCGCCAGCTTCCATAAACTCTATAAAATCAGAATTGGTCACTAAATAGTTGTTGATCTCAAAATCATCAACATATACTTTGTGAACACCTAGCTCATTATCATAACAAAAATCGTTGCCTTGGTATCCAATTTCATAAACACCGCCATTTATTTTAATCGTTCCTGTGTGTGAATTCACATCACTTACCAGATTGTACTCTTTATTGAAAACAGGAAAAAGAGGGTTGTGCCCCAGCATATATTTGACATCAGTAATCAATAATTCCTGATGCTGTTGTTCGTGGTTTAAACCCAAAATAACCAAATCGATTATAGTATTATCAGAAACTTCAGCCAGCAATTCTTGCATTTTAGCATCAACATATTCCCGATATTTGTAAATTTCATCGGTGCTTGGTCGCGACATATTTCCTCTGCTCGCTTGCAAAATTCTATCGCCTACATTGTTGTAATAACTATTGAAAAGGAAGTTGAAATCAGGATTAAAAGGCGTGTAATTCTTTGAATTTGGAATTAAAATAAAGGTTTCAAAAAACCAAGTAGTATGCGCTAAATGCCATTTGGGCGGACTGGCAAATTGCACTACTTGTAATGCATAATCTTCAATATGGAGGTGCTTACAAAACGCGATGGTTTGCATCCTAATGTCCTTGTATTTTTCGCTTACGTTCATTATTAATTATTTAAACCTTAGTGATTCTTCTTTTTTTTCGAAACCCAATCAAATTATCTTTGATAACTGGAATTCTAATACCAAACCCTACTCCTACTATTACAGCATAAATTATCCAAGTTTTATCTAAAATAGCCACGTGCAGCAAACTTAAAAAGATTGTAGCATAAGCGAGGCTTTGTAGCTTTTTCCATTTTGATTTCATTTTCTTCATTGATTTTCTATTAGAAGTAAAAAACAATGGAATCAATATTAAAACAGCGAGAAAACCAGCTATGTAGTTTAGTTCTGTAAAGGTTTCTAAAAAACCTTCGGCAAATAAAAATAGGATAAAATGAATAAAACTCCAAACTGCGGTAGCAATTCCCATTGCTTGTCGTACAAAAAGATTGTTTGCACCAAAAAGGATAAAGAATGGCGTGCATGTAAGAACGGCGGTCATCCATCGTATAGCAAACTCACCAGAAACATGATATAACATTTCTAATGTTGTTTTGCCCTCACTAGCTGCACCTTCAATTAATGTGATCGATAAGCCATTAGAAAAATCAATATTTATCATCTTAAAGATAACAAACAAAGGGAATATAGCTAAAATAGCCACTAGCATCCAGCCATAATTTTTTTTAATAAATGTCATACTTAACTTTTTTTTTAATACATACTGTTATTATGCAAAGCCATTTTTGGAATTTGTTGCAGGCTGTCCCAGTGTTCTACTATTTTTCCGTCATCAGTGAACCTGAAAAAATCCATGGTGACATACTCGTCATTGTCTGGCCAAATTTGGTGTGTATGCAATGCAACTAAATTTCCTTCAGCTATCGCTCTCACAAAATCTATTGATTTGACAGGATACTCGCTTTGCATTCGATCAAAATAATCAATAAAAGCCTGAATCCCATCTCCTACTAAAGGATTGTGCTGAATGTATTCATTGCCCACATATAATTCTGTAGCCTTTTTTGGATTGCCTTCATAAGCCATTTTATAAAAAGCAATCGCGTTCTTTTTATTTTGATCTAAATTCATACTATAGCTATTTTATGGATTGTAATAGATTTAATTCTTTTTGCAATGCTTCCGCTTTTTCTTTGAATTTATCCATCGCTTTTTTAAGTTGGCCTATTTTATTTAAGGTTTCTTCATCCTGAATGGCATGATAGCTAACTTCGCCATCCTTTTCTTTAATTTTAGATTTACCACCACAGCATGGACAATTAGCTACTTGACTCATAATTTTTTTTTTAGGTTTAAATTAGAATTCAAAGTTCACTTAAATTGGCAGATCCTAAAAGGTAAATACCGGCCTAAAGATGGTAAATATGGGAATTGGCTTTCGCCAAATTTTAAAACTAAAGAAAGCTTTACACTATTTTTGAATTGTTTTTCTGTACTAGCTCTAAACTGCGCATTAGTACAGTTTAGGATTTATAAGTAAATGGCTTTATGCTATTATTTTAGATGTTATCATAACCGTTTGTTGCAGTGTTTTATGTACCGGACATTTTTCGGCTATATAAAGCAATCGTTTTTTTTGAGTTTCATCTAGATTGCCTATTAATTCAATGTTTTTTTCAATATGATCAATTTTTGCCTGCGGTTGATCACATTCTTTACAATCCGTTGCATAATCCTTACCATGCGAAAGATGAACAATTACCTCTTCTAAATCCCATTCTTTCCGATCAGCATATAAACGTAAGGTCATCGCGGTGCAAGCTCCTAACGAGGAAAGCAACAAATCATAAGGTGATGGACCAAAATTATTACCCCCTACCTCTTCTGGCTCATCAGCAATCAAGGAGTGTCCTGCAGCAATAATATCAGTTGTGAGGTCTTGATTTCCAATTCTTACCACAACCTGTTTAGAAGTCGTGAGCTTTTTAGTGTCATTTTTATCAATATATCTAGAAGCCCATTGCGCTATAATTTGACCTGCATACATTGAATCCTCCTTGTTAGAAAGCAAATGATTTGCACCATCTAATGACACGAAACTCTTGGGATGCAAGGCCGCTGCATAAATTTCAGCCGCGTTATTAACGCCTACAACAGTATCTTGTGGTGAGTGCAACAGTAATAGTGGTTTTCGCAGTGACTTTACCACTTCAGTCATATTTGTTTTGCTAATGTCATCAATAAACTGCTTGGAGATCGAAAATGGTCTTCCGCCAATATCAACCATAGCTTTTCCATTAGCCTGAATTTCATTAATGTCATCCTTAAAAAGATGTTGAATATGCTGAGGAGATGATGGTGCTCCTATCGTAGCCACCGCCTGAACAGAAGAAATGTTTTTAGCTGCAAAAATAGCTGCAGCTCCACCTAATGAATGTCCGATTAAAAGTTTAGGAGACTCCAATTCTTGAGTCATATAAGTCGAAATATCTTCTAGATCTTGAATATTAGAAGAGAAATTAGTTTCTGAGAACTCTCCTTCACTTTCTCCTAATCCAGTAAAATCGAAACGAATCACACCAAAACCGTTCTGCGTTAGCGCCTTTGATATGTTTCTAATGGCTGTTAGGTTTTTGTTACAGGTAAAGCAATGAGCAAAAAGTGCATAAGCCTTAGGATGTTGGTCAGCCGGTAATTCAAGTTTAGCTGAAAGAAGTATCCCTTTTGAGTTTTGAAATGATATCGTTTTATTTTTCATATTGTTTATTGCCAATAGTTGCTTTATAGTAAGAAAGATAAATATAATCTTATTTAGCTAGTTTAAGTCTTCTTTAGCTTTTTGTAGAGGATTCTTTTTTTAATGCATTCTCAAATTTACTTCATTTTTTTCTTACAGAAAACTCGATACTAGTAAAAAAGGGATCCACTTTAAAGATGGCTAGCCTCTTTGTCTAGAAGTCATTTCATTAGAGATTTACTCAAAACTGCCATTATTGCAGAAAATTATGTGGCACTATGACAACTTTGTAGTTGTTGCTCCTAAAATGTTTAAAATAAATATACTATTTGATGTGCTAGCTACTAATTATTGTTTCGGTTGCAATAAGCTATCGTTCTAATTCTAAAAGGAAGCTTATAAATTAAGCTTAGAGAAAATGAGCTTTAAAATCTAAATTGGGTTTGTTGTTTTTGTTCCAATAAGCTCAAGGTATCGATCCAAATTCTGGCTATTATAAAGCTCGATTCCGATTAATGACAAACTAAAACGGTCTGATAAACAAAACATTCTTTTTTGTGCTAATAAAGTGTGTTAGGAAACATTTTTTTAAAACAACCTAAAGACAGATTTTAAAGAAACTGATAAATAAAACGAATGAAATTATTCTTTGATTAGATCTAAAATCAGGATATCACAAGCTTTACACTACTTAGAAACAGCGGCATGAGTAGTATCCTCTTTTATGACCATTAGTAATGAATTGAATTGTATATACTTCAATTTGATAATTGATATTCCTTTTTTTTTTGGAGCGGTAGCCTCATTTTACTGATGTAAGAAGTCAAAAAGTAATAGAACTATTTATGAATATTAAGAAGATTCTATTTTGAATTTCTGGAGTCTTCGCCAAAGAAAAATTTAGAGCAAATACTACTTAAATTTAAAAACTGATTTTATAATACGATTCTAAAAATAGGTTACCGAAATACAATTAAAAGCTATTTTTTCAAGTTCGCAAACAGTGATTTTGAGGTATGATTCTATATCTATTTCAAAAAGCGACTTTTAGTAGATAAAACTGCCATTTGGTCAAAAAAAGCCTGTTTTGTTTAATGATTTCTAAGATTTTCTTTAAAATAAGGGCTCTTTGGCTTGGTTTTGGCGGACAGTAGAAACATATGTTTAAACTAAAATATTTGCTGCGTAATAATTATGCGAAGAATATTTTTTAAAATTAAAAAATAAAACTATGAGTCAAGTTAAAGAGAATAACACGGTTAAAGTACATTACACTGGAAAATTATCTGATGGACAGGTATTTGATAGTTCTGAAGGAAAAGAGCCGTTAGAATTTACTTTAGGACAAGGACGTTTAATTCCAGGTTTTGAAAAAGGCTTAATCAATATGAAATTGAATGAGAAAAAAACCATCACAATTGCTTCTGATGAGGCGTATGGTGCTGTTAGAGAAGATTTGATACAAGAGGTTGCTAAAAGCGAACTTCCACAAGAAATCACTCCTGAAGTTGGAATGGGACTTGTTTCTAAATCTCCTGATGGACAAGAAATGAATCTGCTTGTTGCTGAAGTGAGAGAAGAAAGCATCGTCTTGGACGGGAATCATCCTTTAGCAGGAAAAGATTTAACTTTTGACCTTGAAGTGGTTGGAATTAATGATGCAGTGGTAACTGAATAATACCGTTTACCTATGTCTCGTCCTGAATAACCGATACAGATTATTAAACAAAAATATTTAATTAAACACTTGCAAAAACGTTTTTGCAAGTGTTTTTTGTTTTATATGTTCTCATTTTAATTTGACTTTGTAAGTGCATTTTGTTTGGAGTCAGCATATAGTTAGAATAATGAGGTCTTAATTCATTGTATATATTGACAGATTCTTTCACAATTTGCTTCATGATTTTTAAATCTAAATTGTATTTATCAATCATGAATTCCTGTTTTAATATTCCGTTTATTCTTTCAGCTACCGCATTTTCATATGGATCAGAGTTTTGCGTCATACTTGGCAATATTCCGTTTTTATTTAGAGTATTTTGGTAATCATTCGCACAATATTGCAATCCTCTGTCTGAATGATGAATCAATGGTATTTCATTGTTCTTTCTCTGCTTTATAGCCATATTAAGAGCCTTAACACTGCTTTCTGTATTCATGTTGTCAGCAACATAATATCCCATAATTTTCTTAGAATATGCATCTGTAACAATGCTCAAATAACACGGTTTTTCTCGTTTTCCGATATATGTTATGTCTGAAACCCACACTTGATCAGGCCTGTATATTTCTAAGTCAAGAATTTGATTTTGATGTTTTCTAAATCGATGATGAGAATTAGTGGTTACATGATAACTACGTTTTGGCTGTATCAATAAATGATTAGCCCTGAGTATATCAAATAATTTATCTCTTCCAACTTTCATCGGCTTAAGATCATTCATTAGTATGTGATATGATTTCTTACCACCAAGCCTGAGCATTGTTTTCCTAACTTGATTAATCATTGACACGACTTCAATTGCTTTAGCTTCCTTGTTGCTTTTTCTTTTAATTCTTCGATAATA
>NZ_FNMV01000033.1 GCF_900106645.1 Flavobacterium degerlachei | reverse complement strand
CCAACTATTCCGTTGATTGGTCCTGCAACATCATTTACTGCTTTGATTGCTGCTGCAACTACTGTTACCGTTACTGTCGCTGTTGAACAGTTGTCGGCATTTAATACTTCGCAGATTGTATAATCTACTGTGTATTCTCCTGCTTTTGTGTTTTCTGCTACCGTTACGGTTCCGTCTGTGTTTACCGTTAATGGTCCGTTTGGAGTAGAAGTGATTTTTACATCTGATGGAGTTACTTTAACGCCATTCAATAAATCATTATCCAACACATTGATTCCTGCATCTCCGCCAACTATTCCGTTGATTGGTCCTGCAACATCATTTACTGCTTTGATTGGTGCTGCAACTACTGTTACCGTTACTGTCGCTGTTGAACAGTTGTCGGCATTTAATACTTCGCAGATCGTATAGTCTACTGTGTATTCTCCTGCTTTTGTGTTTTCTGCTACAGTTACGGTTCCGTCTGTGTTTACTGTTAATGGTCCGTTTGGAGTAGAAGTGATTTTTACTTCTGAGGCTACTACTTTAACGCCATTCAATAAATCATTATCCAATACATTGATTCCTGCATCTCCTCCAACTATTCCGTTGATTGGTCCTGCAACATCATTTACTGCTTTGATTGGTGCTGCATTTACCGTTACCGTTACTGTCGCTGTTGAACAGTTGTCTGCATTTAATACTTCGCAGATCGTATAATCTACTGTGTATTCTCCTGCTTTTGTGTTTTCTGCTACCGTTACGGTTCCGTCTGTGTTTACCGTTAATGGTCCGTTTGGAGTAGAAGTGATTTTTACATCTGATGGAGTTACTTTAACGCCATTCAATAAATCATTATCCAATACATTGATTCCTGCATCTCCGCCAACTATTCCGTTGATTGGTCCTGCAACATCATTTACTGCTTTGATTGGTGCTGCAACTACTGTTACCGTTACTGTCGCTGTTGAACAGTTGTCGGCATTTAATACTTCGCAGATTGTATAATCTACTGTGTATTCTCCTGCTTTTGTGTTCTCTGCTACCGTTACGGTTCCGTCTGTGTTTACTGTTAATGGTCCGTTTGGAGTAGAAGTGATTTTTACATCTGATGGAGTTACTTTAACGCCATTCAATAAATCATTATCCAATACATTGATTCCTGCATCTCCGCCAACTATTCCGTTGATTGGTCCTGCAACATCATTTACTGCTTTGATTGCTGCTGCAACTACTGTTACCGTTACTGTCGCTGTTGAACAGTTGTCGGCATTTAATACTTCGCAGATTGTATAATCTACTGTGTATTCTCCTGCTTTTGTGTTTTCTGCTACCGTTACGGTTCCGTCTGTGTTTACCGTTAATGGTCCGTTTGGAGTAGAAGTGATTTTTACATCTGATGGAGTTACTTTAACGCCATTCAATAAATCATTATCCAATACATTGATTCCTGCATCTCCGCCAACTATTCCGTTGATTGGTCCTGCAACATCATTTACTGCTTTGATTGGTGCTGCAACTACTGTTACCGTTACTGTCGCTGTTGAACAGTTGTC
>NZ_FNMV01000004.1 GCF_900106645.1 Flavobacterium degerlachei | reverse complement strand
CGCTCATAAAGGATCTTTAAAATCCTGTTATAAGCGTTTTTTTATTGTCTAAAAAACGACTCTAATCAAAATAAGTGAAGTTTTTCAGTGCCCTCACTTTTATGGAATAGGTTTTTCAAATATTTTAAAACAAAGGCTAAGTTAAAATTTTACTCCTTTAACTCTAAAGGTGACCCTTCCTCCAGTTGCATAGCACCTGCAGACAGTAAAGGTCCCGTAGGTTTTTGATGTGTTAAAGATGCTTGTTGACGAATGAACGCCATTTTAATGGCAGCAATAGCCGCTTCTGTACCTTTATTACCGTGGATTCCCCCACTTCTATCAATCGACTGTTGCATTGTATTGTCAGTAAGAACACAAAAAATAACTGGAATATCACTTTGTACATTCAAATCTTTTATTCCCTGAGTAACTCCTTCGCATACAAAATCAAAATGCTTAGTTTGCCCTTGAATAACACAACCTATAGCGATTACAGCATCGACATTTTGAGTTTGCAACATTTTTTTGCAGCCATAAACAAGTTCGAAACTTCCCGGCACATTCCAGCGAATGATGCTCTCAGCAGGAACTGAGTTTTCCAAAAAAGCTTCATGAGCTCCATTGTACAAACCTTCAGTTATAGTCTCATTCCATTCTGCCACAACCACCCCAAAACGAAAGTTTTTCGCTTTTGGAACAGTGTTTTTATCATAAACGGATAAATTTTTATTTATAGTTGCCATGTGAATGTATTTTTTTGATTTAATTATTGATTTTCATTGTTAAAGATAGAATTTTGAATCAACAATCTAAAATCTAAAATCAGTAATTTTAAATCATTTTCACTATTGTGCTAATCCAATCAAAACATCTACTGAAGCAGCCTCTGGACTTGCGTCAAAATTATCCTTAATATCTGTGAAATATTTTAATGCATCTTCTTTTTTACCTAATTCCAAAGCCGTTTTACCTGCTTTTAACAAGAAACGTGGTGTAGTAAAATCATTCTTATTTGCCACAACTGCTTTTAAATAATTATCTAAAGCTTCTTGTGGTTTTTTATTTTGTGCATATGCGTCTCCAATTGCTCCTTTTGCCAAAGCTCCTAAAACAATATCTTCAGATTTGAATTTACTTAAATAATCAATCGCTTCATTGTATTTACCTGTATTTAGGTAAGCCATCCCCGCATAATAATTAGCTAAATTTCCTGCATCAGTACCTGAATATTCATCAGCAATTTTGATAAATCCAAATTTACCTTCAGAACCATTCAATGACAATTTATATAATGAATCGCTGGCAACACCATCAGTAGCTTGTTGAAAGTTTTGTTGTGCTACAAACATTTCGTTTGCCGCTTCAACTTGTTTTGGTTCAGCAATAAACTTTTGATACACTAAATAACCTATAGTTACTAAAGCTACCGCACCTACAATACCTATGATGAAGTTCTGATTTTTAGCAACAAAATCTTCTGTTTTTGAAGCAGTTTCATCTAAAGTTGAAAACACTTCCGCAGTTGTGCTATCTTTTTCATCAATGTTTACGTTTTCAGTCGAATCATCAACTGCTCTTTCTTTTGGTGCTTTATATCCTCTTTTACTGTAAGTAGCCATTTAATTTTAATTTAGTGAACCGCAAAAATAAAATTTTTATTCAAACCCACACAAAAAAATTAGGATTTTATATATAATAATAAAAAATAGATATTCTACTAAGCCTCCATCCCTTATAAAGATAAAATATTTATGATAGAAAAGGCACAAAAGCCTATTATATCGATAATTTTCAATAATTTGCACCCACTTTATATAAGCCAATCAAAAACAACAAACTCCCCAATACCAGTAAGCCTTAAAGATGTATTTAAAAAAGATTTCACTATTCAATTACAAGAATTTTTCGGAGGCAAATTTCGAATTTGAGGGTAAAATAATTTGTTTCGTAGGTAAAAACGGCATTGGAAAAACGAATGTACTCGATGCCATCTATCATTTATCGTACGGCAAAAGCTACTTCAACCCATTAGCGGTCCAAAATATCAAACATGGCGAGGAATTTTTCGTGATAGATGCCGAATTCATAAAAAATGAAAGAAACGAGCAAGTAGTTTGCAGTTTGAAGAAAGGCCAGAAAAAAGTACTAAAACGCAACGGTAAATCATATGATAAGTTTTCAGATCATATTGGCTTTATTCCACTGGTTATTATTTCGCCTGCAGATCGTGATTTAATTGTTGAAGGCAGCGAAACCAGAAGAAAATTCATGGACAGCGTCATCTCTCAATTAGACTCTCATTACTTGAAGGAACTAATACAATACCAGAAAGTAATGAGCCAAAGAAATGCCTTGCTAAAATACTTTGCATTAAACCATGTTTTCGAAAACGACACCCTGTCTATATATAATGAGCAACTTGACGGTTTTGGAAAGTATATTTTCGAAAAAAGGAAAGAATTTATCGAACAGTTTCTTCCTATTTTCAATAATCACCATCACGCAATAACAGGTTCAGAAGAAACAGTTCAATTAGTTTACGAAAGTCATTTGTATGAAAAGGATCTATTAACTCTTTTGCGAGAAAACATCAATAAGGATCGCGCTTTACACTACACCAGCGTTGGTACACATAAAGACGATTTATCATTTGAAATCGATGGACATCCTATTAAGAAGTTTGGCTCGCAAGGACAGCAAAAGTCTTTTTTAATAGCTTTAAAACTGGCACAATTTGAATTCCTAAAAAAGCAAAGTGGCGTAAAACCCATTTTGTTATTTGATGACATTTTTGACAAATTAGACGAAAGTCGTGTTGCAAAAATAATTGAGATGGTCAATAGCGACACTTTTGGACAACTATTTATCTCTGATACACATCCAGAACGAACTGAAGCAATCGTTAAATCGACACATCAATCTTATAAAATATTTAACTTGTAAATGGCATTATAAATCATTCAAGTCCTCAAAATTTACTTAATTTAGCCTTTTCAACCTTTTAAACAAATTCAAATGAAATTTCGCTCCATATTTTTCGTGCTAGTATCCTTTGTTATTTTATCTTGCAACGGACAAACGTCAGAAAACATCAAAACTGTTGAAGTAAAAACTTTTGCCGAAAAAATCAATACAACAGACAGTCCACAAATTCTGGATGTCCGTACACCAGAAGAATTCAATGAAGATCATATAGCAAATGCGGACAACGTAGATTGGCTTGGAGACAGCTTTGTTGAAGATGCCGAAAAATATGACAAAACAAAACCTGTATTTGTTTATTGTAAAAGCGGCGGCCGCAGCAAAAAAGCAACCGAAAAACTACAAGAACTAGGATTTAAAAACATCTATGAATTAGATGGCGGTTTTATGAAATGGGATGCCGAAGGCCTTTCTAATAAATAGAACAAACCCAAAGTAATCAATTAGAAACACTGTAATATATCGTCAATACATGCTTTCAAAAGACAGCTTAGAATTTCTAGAAGATCTAAAAAACAATAACAACAGGGATTGGTTTTTGGATAATAAAAAAAGATACGAGGTTTTCAAAAAAGACTATCAGCAATTAGTTGCTGATTTTCTTGATGTTATGAAACCCCTGGATCCATCACTAGAAATCCTGGAAATAAAAAACTGTACTTTCAGAATCAATAGGGACATTCGGTTTTCAAAAGACAAATCTCCTTACAAGTCCCATTTAGGCGTTTGGCTTTCTTCAGGTACTAAAGGTCATAATCGCGCAGGTTATTATGTTCATATAGAAAAAGGAGCTAGTTTCATTGCAGGTGGTTTTTATGCTCCTGAAGCGGCAGACTTAAAAAAAGTACGCAAAGAAATTGCATATTTCCATGAAGATTTAGAAGAAATTCTTAACGAAAAAAACTTCAAAAAAGAGTTCGGGGATTTTGATCGAAATGAAAAAAGCATGCTTAAAAATGCGCCTAGAGATTATGAAAAAGACCATCCCGCAATTGAACTATTAAAACTAAAAAGTTTTGAGACTTCTCAACCATTTAATATTTCTGAAGTTGCCAAAAAAGATTTTGTTTCGAAAATGAGCAAAAAACTAATTCTTTTAAAACCTCTAAACGAATTCATCAATAGAGCACTGACGACTGAAGATTTTTAATACAAGCCATGAAAAAAAGAAAGATCCTTTTTCTTGGAGAATCCTACAGAGCGGACGCCATAACTTGGACGAATGGACTTAAAGAGTTTGGCGATTTTGAAATCATCAGTTGGGAATTAAAGACACAAACCAATACTTCTTTCAATAAATTGAAGCGAATTTTAGAATACAAATTCGCCCTTTTTAAAATAAAAAAAATAATAAGACAGCATAAACCCGATATGGTTATTGCCGAAAGAACTACAAGTTATGGTTTTTTGGCTGCCTTATCCGGAGTTAAGCCCATCGCCATAGCGCAACAGGGAAGAACAGATTTGTGGCCTGAAAACTCCCCTTTTTTACCATTCAAAAAAATATTGCAGAATTACGCTTTCAAAAAAGCAACTCTCATCCACGCTTGGGGACCTGTGATGGCTGTTTCAATGGCAAAAGTTAATGTTGATATGAAGAAGGTTTTGGTTATGCCAAAAGGAATTGACTTGACAAAATTCGAAGATAAAAGCTCGACTAATCTTGACCAAATTTCCGCTATTGTTACACGATCATTGCTTCCTGAATACCGCCATGATGTCATTCTAAAAGCTTTTGGAATTTTAAACGACAAGGGCATTGACTTTGCACTTACCATAGTAGGTGACGGAACACAGCTAAACGTTTTGAAAAATTTAGCCAAACAATTAAGTATAGAAAATAAAGTTCGTTTTACCGGACGCATTCCCAATACCGAATTACCACAATTATTACAGGCTTCTAATTTTTACATCAGTATGCCAATAACTGAAGGAGTCTCAGCTTCATTGTTTGAAGCTATGGCTTCGAATTGTTATCCAGTAGTAACAGATATTGCAGGAAATCAAAGTTGGATACAACACCGTAAAAATGGCCAACTTATTGCTTTGGATGATTCCAAAATGCTAGCGCAAGAATTATTATGGTCATTTGAAAACAAAGCCCATAGAGCCGAAGCCGTCATGACCAACCGAAAATTTGTTGAGCAGAACGCCAATTATAAAATCAACATGAAAATCATAGCTTCCAAATACCACGAGTTAATTAATACCTACAGCAGCATTTAGCAATGTGCGGAAATAACGGGTATTCGCTATAAAGCCGTCAAGAGTTTGCAAAAAGGAGATACTCAAATTATTACAGATATTCTACTTTATTTTCGATACTTATCTGACTGAAAAAATATACAAATAAATTTTAATCCTTACTTTTGGAACTCGAATTCAACAATAAAAAGAACTCCCTTTTATGGAAATGCAAAACAATTTCTCTTTAAAAAACTACAACACCTTTGGCATTGAAGCCAAAGCAAGGCAATTTATTGCAGTTCACTCTGTGACTGAATTGAAAACCGTTTTAGAACAAAACAAATTAGAGAAAAAATTTATCCTTGGTGGCGGAAGCAATATGCTTCTTACAAAAGACATAGAAGCTTTGGTCATTCACATCGATTTAAAAGGCAAAAAAATCATTGCTGAAGACGATGATTTTGTGTGGGTCGAAAGTCAAGCTGGCGAGAACTGGCATGAATTTGTACTTTGGACGATAGACCAGAATTTTGGTGGATTAGAAAACATGTCTCTTATCCCAGGAAATGTAGGTACTACTCCCGTTCAAAACATTGGTGCTTATGGTACTGAAATCAAAGATACTTTCGTATCATGCGAAGCCCTTTCTATAACAAACCAAGAAACAAAAAAGTTCATAAAAGAGGAATGTCATTTTGGATACAGAGAAAGTGTTTTTAAAAATGAGGCAAAAGACAAATATGTTATTACGTCCGTTGTTTTTAAATTGACAAAACGCAATCACAAAATCAACACTTCTTATGGCGACATTACTGCTGAATTAGCTAAAAATAGTATTAGCGAGCCAACTTTAAAAGACGTTAGTAATGCCGTAATTGCCATTAGACAAAGTAAATTACCAGATCCAAAAGAATTAGGAAATAGCGGTAGTTTCTTTAAAAACCCAATCTTATTGAAATCTGATTTCGAAAAAATACATCAGCAGTTTCCTGAAATGAAATATTATGACATCTCTGAAACTGAAGTAAAAGTTCCCGCAGGCTGGCTTATTGAACAAGCTGGATTTAAAGGAAAGCGTTTTGGCAATGCTGGAATCCATAAAAATCAAGCCTTGGTTCTGGTGAATTACGGCAATGCTACCGGACAAGAAATTTTAAACATTTCAAAGGATATCCAAGAAACTATTTTAAGTACGTTTGGTATTCAGATTGAAGCTGAAGTCAATGTCATCTAATTTTAGTTTTAAAATATTTAACACCTAAGATATGTTCACTCCCGATATTTACAAGAACGAAAATCAAGAGGAAATCAGAACTTTTCTGATCCAGAATAGTTTCGGTATTCTGGTTAATCAAACTGATGGGAAATTGTGCGCAACACACATTCCACTTGAATTGGATACAAATAAAGAAGGCAAGGAAATTCTGCTAGGGCATATTTCAAAAGAAAACCCACAATGGAAAGGCTTTACTGATAGTGACCAAGTTTTAGCGATTTTTTCTGGGCCACATTCCTATATTTCGTCCTCCTGGTATGATCATGAAAATGTACCAACTTGGAATTACATTGCGGTCCATGTTTACGGAAAAATTAAAGTTATAGAAGGTGAGGCTGTAACTGATTCTCTTAAAAAACTTGTTGACAAATACGAGCAAAATTCTGACTACCCCGTTCGAGTGGAGAATCTATCTCAGAAAACAATGATGCAAACCCGAGGAATTGTAGCGTTTGAAATCGAGATTCAGGATATTCAATCAACAAAAAAAATGTCACAAAATCGCAACGACTTAGATCATGAAAATATAGTTTTAGAATTAGAAAAGACAAAAAATGAGCAGTCAATTGCTGTCGCTAATGAAATGAAAAAAATGCAGAAAGTAATTGAAATTAACATGTTGATAATTGGCAATTGCGAATTACCTTTGCACTCGATTTAATAATACATAAAACTCCGATGCTTATACTGATTCTTTACTTTTTTATTGTTGTCGTTGCCATTCAGCTCTCCTTTTATTTAGGGATTTTCGGGAAATTTGCCTTTGCAAAACCTCAAAAAATAGCACCTAAAAAACTCTCAATATCCGTTATTGTTTGTGCCAAAAACGAAGAAGAAAATGTCGCCAACTTTATCCCGCTATTAGCTGAACAAGACTATCCTGATTTTGAAATCATATTGATAGACGACGCTTCTAGCGACAATACTTTAGAAATATTCGAGGATTTTGAAAAACAATATCCCAACATTCGTTTGGTAAAAGTGCAAAACAACGAGGCTTTCTGGGGAAACAAGAAATACGCATTGACCTTAGGAATTAAAGCAGCTAAAAAAGAATACTTATTATTTACAGATGCTGACTGCTACCCTACTTCTAAAGAATGGATTACAGCTATGAGCTCTCAGTTTACCATGCAAAAAACTATTGTTTTAGGCTACGGCGGATATGAAAAAATCGCCAATTCCTTTCTTAATAAACTAATTCGTTTCGAAACTTTGCTTACCGCAATTCAATATTTTTCATGGGCAAAAGTAGGGCTTCCTTACATGGGCGTAGGAAGAAATTTAGCTTATAAAAAAGAAGAGTTTTTTAATGTAAATGGGTTTATTAGCCACATTCAGATTCGTTCTGGAGACGATGATTTATTCATTAACGAGGCAGCTACAGGAAAAAATACAGCCATCAGCTATACTCCAGAAAGTTTTACATATTCTAAGCCTAAAACAACATTTAAAGAGTGGATTACACAAAAAAGAAGACATGTTGCGACTGCAAACCATTATAAAAAGTTTGACAAACTGCAATTGGGAACTTTCTATTGCTCGCAATTGCTATTTATCTTACTTCCTGTAATATTATTGTCCTTTCAATTTCAATGGATTTTGGTGTTGGCCATAATAGCACTCAGATATTTATGCGCTTGGATTGTAGTTGGATTTTCTGCGGGCAAGTTAAAAGAGAACGATTTAAAATATTGGTTTCCTGTTATCGAGTTAGTACTTATATTCACACAAATTAATATCTTTATCACCAATATTTTCTCAAAACCAGTACATTGGAAATAAATACACATATAGAAAAAGCAAAAAAAGGGGATCAAGCCGCCTTCACTTTTCTATTGAATCATTATTGGAATGAAGTATATGGCTTCATGCTAAAGCGCGTAGAAAATGAAACTACTGCTGAGGATATTACTATTGAGACGTTCTCAAAAGCCTTTGACAAGTTAGCCACTTACAATCCGGAATTCCAGTTTAATACGTGGTTAATCAGTATTGCAAAAAATGTCCATATTGATATGCTGCGCAAAAAGAAATCAAGTCTTTTTGTAGAAATTACGGACAAGGAAGACCAGAAGGCATATAACATTGCAGACACCACCCCGTCTAAAGAAGACGAACTAATCACGGAGCAAAACCTTTCTCAGTTGCTACGATATATAAAAGAATTGAAGCCCCATTACCAGGAAGTAATACAATTGCGTTATTTTCAGGAAATGAGTTATCAGGAAATTGCAAATGCCATTGACGAACCCTTGAGCAATGTCAAAATTAAACTACTTCGTGCCAAAAAATTATTAGCAGAGATCATTAGGGATAGAAGGTGATTCGGTTTGCTTTTCACCTTCATTAATCACATAAGTCAGCCTGCTTTACCAGACTGTGTAAGCCTTTCTTTTTTTTTCATAAAAAAAGACATATTTCACATACTAAATTTCTTGTTATTTACGTTGTTATTTTAAACAACATGTGCTTATGATTTAACTGATACCTAACCATTAAATCCTTGAAATATGTCAAAACTAAGCATTTACGAAAATGACTGGATTAATCTAGTTTTCGAGAACAGAAACAAAGAGTATGGCGCTTACCAACTTCGTCAAGAAAGTTCCAGGACCTCCTTATTTGCCCTTTTTATGGGTTTGTTACTATGC
This sequence comes from Flavobacterium degerlachei, assembly GCF_900106645.1. GTDB lineage: Bacteria > Bacteroidota > Bacteroidia > Flavobacteriales > Flavobacteriaceae > Flavobacterium > Flavobacterium degerlachei. Next base: position 243,650 of record NZ_FNMV01000004.1, on the reverse strand, counting down.
GCCTCTTTGATGTGCATTCCATCAATTTTAAGTTTTTTTAATATTGAAAAAGGCATGACCGTTGAAATCCTAGATCCTATTGACAAAATCATTCAAGTAACCACTATTGCACCTCCACAAATTAAAAAAATTGAAGCTCAAATTCCAATAAAAACGCTTGCACAAAACCCTCTAGAAGTAAATCTAAAAAAGCAATTAGTCAATCCTGTCATAGTAGAAGCCCCGCTTGCAACTCCTGATATTGCGACCAACAATGAATATCCAGTAATAAATCAAAGTACCAATACGGGAATTGGAATTGCAAATCCCCATTCTTCTCCGGGAAATGGTATTGAGAACAGCGCGCCGACAGACTATGGAAATACAGTTGTTACGGCTGCAATTCTAGACAAACTCCCTGAATTTCCGGGTGGCATTGCTAAGTTCTATACTTACATTGGTAAAAATTTTGAAACTCCAGATATAAATGGCGAAAGAATCGTACGTATTTATGTTTCATTTGTGGTTGAAAAAGACGGTAGCATGACTAGTATTCAGGTAAAAAATGATCCTGGTTATGGATTAGCAGCAGAAGCTATTCGCGTTCTGAAATCCCTGAAAACGAAATGGGCGCCAGGAATGATTGGTTCAAAACCGGTGCGAACCTCTTATAATTTACCTATTATGGTGCAGGGAAACTAATCTTAAATTTAAATCATAGAAAGCAGAATCGGGAGGTTCTGCTTTTTTTGTGTCCTTTCAAAACCTCAAATACAATAGCATTACGACTGCCCTAGCCCAGATTGAAATGAACATCCTTGTATTTAGAAATGGATTATTTTCCTGACAAGAATGAGCGACTGAAAGAAGCTCCTTTATTGTCATAGGAAAAACCATTTGTAAATACAAGATGGAAATGGAAAGCTGGAAACAGCTTCTAGTATTTTGCCTTATTTTTTCTTTAGTAAATCTATACCAAAGCTTGGTGCTTAAACCCTTTGTTTTAAATCCGCATTCCTTATATTTGTACTTTGAAAATTGATATATGGAAACTGCTTTAGAAAATACTTTACCAACTGCAAAGCCAAAATGGTTGAAGGTAAAGCTACCAATAGGAAAAAAATATACTGAGCTTCGAGGCTTAGTTGACAAATATAGTTTGAATACAATTTGTGCTTCTGGAAGTTGCCCAAACATGGGTGAATGCTGGGGTGAAGGTACAGCAACCTTTATGATTCTGGGAAACACTTGTACCCGTTCATGCGGTTTTTGCGGTGTTAAAACTGGTAGGCCCGAAACGGTAGACTGGGACGAACCTGAAAAAGTAGCTCGCTCTATAAAGATCATGAATATCAAGCATGCAGTGATTACCAGTGTTGACAGAGATGATTTAAAAGACGGTGGTTCGATCATTTGGATCGAAACCGTAAAAGCAATTCGTAGGATGAACCCTACTACTACTTTAGAAACTTTGATTCCCGATTTTCAGGATATAAAAAGAAACATAGATCGAATTATAGAAGCTAATCCTGAAGTGGTTTCACATAACGTGGAAACTGTACGCAGATTGACTCGTGAAGTGCGAATTCAAGCCAAATATGACCGAAGTTTAGAAGTATTGAGATACCTAAAAGAAAAAGGAATCAACAGAACGAAATCAGGAATTATGCTTGGTCTTGGTGAGCAAGAAGAGGAAGTTTTTCAAACAATGAGAGACTTACGCGCGGTTAATGTTGATATCGTAACGATAGGGCAATACTTACAACCTAGTAAAAAACACTTACCAGTTAAGGAGTTTATTACACCAGATCAATTTGCCATTTATGAAAAATTTGGATTGGAATTAGGTTTTCGCCATGTCGAAAGCGGCCCATTAGTTCGTTCATCTTATAAAGCACAGAAACACATTCTTTAAAAAATATTTCAGCTTTCAAGTTTGAAGGTTCCCATCGAGCGCCTTTAAACTTGCATCCTGATTTTTTATACAAAACATATTGAAAACAAGAGTTGCCATAAATGGCTTTGGAAGAATTGGACGAAATTTATTTCGTTTACTTTTAAATCATCCCAGTATTGAAGTTGTTGCCATAAACGATATTGCGGACACTAAAACTATGGCACATCTCGTAAAATACGACAGTATTCACGGCGTTTTAGCTAACACCGTTACCGCTGATGAAAAAGGAATTCTAGTCGATGGCAATCATTTTTTGTTTTTTCATGAAAAAAGCATTTCAAATTTAGATTGGAAAAGTATAAACATAGATTACGTCATTGAATCAACAGGGAAGTTTAAAACGTACGAAGAACTTAATGCGCATATTATTGCTGGTGCAAAAAAAGTGATTCTATCAGCACCTTCTGAAGTTGACACTATAAAAACAGTTGTCTTAGGAGTTAATGATTCTATCCTTGACGGAACGGAAACCATTATATCAAATGCAAGTTGCACAACGAATAATGCTGCACCGATGATGAAAGTGATAGATGAACTTTGTGGAATTGAACAAGCTTATATTACAACTATTCATTCCTACACGACAGATCAAAGCTTGCACGACCAACCGCACAAAGATTTACGTAGGGCACGCGGAGCTAGTCAGTCCATTGTACCTACAACAACTGGAGCCGCAAAAGCATTGTCAAAAATATTCCCAACATTAGAAGGGAAAATTGGAGGTTGTGGTATTCGTGTTCCTGTACCCGACGGCTCATTGACTGACATTACCTTTAACGTTAAGCGTACCGTTTCGATAAGTGAGATAAACGCAGCCTTTAAAACTGCCGCAGAGGGTAATCTAAAAGGTATCCTTGACTACACTGAAGACCCCATTGTTTCGGTTGACATTATTGGTAACAGAAATTCTTGTGTATTTGATGCGCAACTGACTTCGGTAATTGATAAAATGGTGAAAGTAGTAGGATGGTACGATAATGAAATAGGCTATTCTTCTCGTTTAATTGATTTAATACTTTTGACAAAAAAAATGAATAATTAAAAAATTACAAATGAAATACCTCTTGGTTTTTATTATTTTTTTTAATTCGCTGCTGTACTCTCAAAAGATAGAGAATACAGATAGCATAGCATACTACAGCACTCTTGCCGACACAAGCATAAAAGATAACGACTACAAAAACGCCCTCTTTTACACCCAGAAAGCAATAAATTATTCAGTCGAAAACAATCAGATTGATAGCCAAGGAATTCAAACATACAAATTAGGTAAAATCTATTTTGCAGTTAAAAAGTACGATGACGCAAAGGAAGCTTTTTCTGAAAGCATCTCCTTGCTTGAAAACTTAAAAAGCTCAGCCACTTATGCCGATCTCTACTATTATTTAGGCCTAACTAATATTCGCAAAAAAAAGCCCAAGGCTGCTGAAATTTGTTTTGACAAAGCACAGGAAATCAACAGCGAGTTACAAATTCCAGGTTTTAATGAATTAATAATTCTTCAACAAGGAATCATTCACAAATCTAAAGGCCATTATGAGTTGGCTTCGGAAATTTTTAGTGGTATAATTGCCACTACAGATAGTCCCGAAGTACTTGACACAAAAGCGGAGGCCATGTATCAAATAGGCCAAATTGAAGAAATAAATAAACGAAATAATTTAGCATTAAACTATTACAATAAGGCTTTATCTTTAAATGAAAAGAATAAAAACCTGGAACAAAAATCAAATATATTATTTGCGTTAAGTTCAGTTTATGACAAGATGCTAGACAAGAGTCTTGCTTATTCCTATTTAAAGCAGCACCTAAACTTAAAAGAAAGCATTTCAATTTTAAATAATGAAAAACTGGGGATAGACGATTATGAATCTTTCAAAGAATCCCAGCGCCTAAAAAAAATAGAACAGTTAAACAAACAAAATATAGAGAAAGCAAAAACTAATAAATTTTCTAAACTTATTAATATTTTAGCTATTGCCTTAATTTCTATTTTATCGCTATTGAGTTTGTCGTTGTACAAGAACAACATCATTAGAAAAAAGTCTAATTTACTATTAAGGGATAAAAATAACGAACTAATTATAGCCAAAGAAAAAGCGGAGAAAGCATCAAAAGCGAGATCTGAATTTTTATCTACTGTTAGTCATGAACTTCGCACTCCACTTAATGCCATAAACGGAATCACTCATTTATTATTAGAAGAAAATCCAAAAAAGTCACAATTACATTATTTGTCCTCCTTAAAATTTTCAGGAAATTACTTGACAACCTTTATTAATGAAATTCTGGAGATTAACAAAATAGAATCCAATAAAACGGAGTTAGAGAACATAAACTTCAATTTGAGGGAACTATTGAAAGACATTCAAAATTCTTTAAAGGGAATAGCCCTGAAAAACAATGATGTTTTCACACTAAACATTGATCCGAATACTCCTGAATATTTGCTTGGAGACCCAACTAAACTGTCTCAAATTTTCCTGAATTTAATCAACAACGCATTAAAGTTCACCAAGGATGGGAATGTTACAACTAGCGTCAAACTGCTGTCGCTAGAGAACGGAAAAGCAACTTTATCTTTTGCAATAACGGATACAGGTATTGGTATTCCTAAAGATAAGCTCGCAACAGTCTTTGAAAGCTTTTCTCAAGGCTCCGTGGAAATAAATCGCAAATATGGCGGTACAGGATTAGGATTAACAATTGTCAAAAAATTAATAGAATTATTGGGCGGAGAAGTAAAACTAGAAAGTATTGAAGGTCTAGGGTCTACCTTTTCATTTGCTTTAAAATTTGAGGTAAATGAGCTACCTCTTGATAATGAAGAAAAGCAAAAACCATATGATGAATCAATCTTAAAAGATAAAAAAATACTCATTGTTGAAGACAACAAAATAAATCAAATGATTACTAAAAAAATGCTCGAAAATAAAGGCATAGTTTGTGAAATCATTGACAATGGAGAAGACGCTATAAAAGTTGCTAAATCCAATACTTATGATCTAATACTTATGGATGTTCATTTACCAGGAATAAATGGTACGATAGCAACAGAACAAATTAGAGAATTTGACTCGATCACCCCAATAATAGCTATTACTGCCATTTCATTAGACGAAAACAGAGAAATGCTATTATCCTACGGAATGAATGATGTCATTACAAAACCATTCCCTCCCGCAGAATTTTACACTGTGATAACACAAAACATTAAGAAAGCTAATACTTTAAAATCAACTCTTTAATTAGAGTTCTCACTTTTGGCTCAGCTAATTGCGCCGCTTCTAGCACTTCATCGTGAGAAATCGTTTCGATACTATCTTCATCGCCCATATCTGTAATTACTGAAACCCCAAAAGTTTCCAGGTCCATGTGACGTGCTACGATAACTTCCGGAACAGTAGACATCCCTACACAGTCTGCCCCCAGAATTTTGACCATTTTGTACTCTGCCAATGTCTCAAAAGTAGGACCTTGTAATCCTAAATAAACACCTTCTTTAAGTTCTATATTTAGAGTATCTGCCAAATCTTTTGCTTTTGCAATCATCTTCCTAGAATACGGCTCACTCATGTTTACAAATCGAGGACCAAATCGCTCATCATTTATTCCGCGTAAAGGATGTTCTGGCGCAAAATTGATGTGGTCTTTGATTAGCATTATATCCCCTACTCTATAGGCGGGATTTACACCACCTGAAGCATTAGAAACAATCAGTTTATTTATACCTAAAAACTTCAAGACCCTAACAGGGAAAGTAACTTCCTTCATGGAATAGCCCTCATAGTAATGAAACCTACCTTGCATGGCAACCACTTTTTTATCTCCTATTGTCCCAAAAACCAAAGCTCCTTTGTGACCTTGAACCGTCGATACAGGGAAATTTGGTATTTCACTGTATGGCAACACAAATTCAACATTCATTTCCTCGGTAAAACTACCTAGACCTGATCCCAAAATCACACCATATTCAGGTGTCAAATCGATCCTTTCTTTAATATAACTAACTGTTTGTTGTACTTCTTCCCACATAATTAAGTATTGTTTTTTTAAACGCATTGTCAGCTACAAGAAACTTACTTTTTATGGGTAAATAAAAGAGTTGTTCACTTGGAATACTACCTTTTAATCGAACATAATCTTTCTCTGTGGTGACAATAATTTTATTTATTGATTTATTTTTAATGTCTAAAATATCTTTTTCAGTAAAATGATGGTGATCTGGAAAAGTTAAACATTCTTCATCGTTATTTTTTAAATAATTGAAAAACGGTTCCGGTTTTGCAATCCCAGCCAAAAGTATCTTATTCCTATTTTGAATTTCACTTACTTTTAGCGTTTGATTCTCAGAATAAATACAATCATCATAAACGATTGTTGTAAAGTACAACTCTTGCGTTTTAGCAATTTTTAATTTATTCCTAATTTGGTTCTGCTCTTCAATAGTTAATTCAGACGGACATTTCGTTACTATAATAACGTTAGCTCTCTTAGCACCGCTGCGGCATTCTCTCAAATTCCCTGTTGGAAGCATATAATCATCTGAATACAAATCACCATAAGAAGTAAGCATGATATAAAAACCAGCCTTAACTTTCCGGTGTTGAAAGGCATCATCAAGCAAAATAACTTCTGGTTTTACTTCATGCGACAATAATTTTTCAATTCCGTTTTTACGATTAGCATCAACCGCAACTTGAATATTATCAAACTTCTGATAAAACTGAAATGGCTCATCACCCAAAATTTCAGCATTTGAGGTTGTATCAGCCAGTATAAAACCTTCCGACTTCCTCTTATAACCTCTACTTAAAGTAGCCACTTTATAGCTATCAGAAAGCAATCTAATTAAATACTCTATTTGTGGCGTTTTCCCTGTACCGCCAACACTTAGATTCCCAACAGCAATAATAGGCAAATCAAAAGTATAAGATTTTAAAATTCCATTATCAAAAAGAAAATTCCGAATACTGGTGACCAAACCATACAAGATGGCAAAGGGGAAAAGTATTTTTCGCAGTAAAATCATAATACGAAAGTATAATAAATTATCTTTGAATTAAATATTTTGTCTCTTTTGTTTAAAGTTTAAAGTTCCCCGACCATCAAACTTTAAGCAGTAGACTTTAAACTAAAAAATCATGAAATCGAAGATTCACGAATACAAAAAAGCTAAACGATGAGTAAAATAAAAGAAATCCTTTCCGTACTTGAAGAAATGGCGCCTCTTGCTTATGCCGAAGATTTTGACAATGTAGGTCTATTAGTGGGAAACCCTGACACAGAAGCAACAGGAGTCTTAGTTTGTCATGATGCGCTCGAGAGTGTATTAGAAGAAGCAATTGCCAAAGACTGCAATTTGGTTGTTTGTTTTCATCCCATTTTATTCTCAGGCATAAAAAAAATTACTGGAAAAAATTACGTGGAGCGTTCCATCATAAAAGCCATTAAAAACGACATTGCGATTTATTCTGTCCACACAGCTTTAGACAACCATCAAGATGGAGTCAATAAAATATTCTGCGATGCGCTTGGTTTAACAAACACTACAATTTTAATCCCAAAAGAAAATTTTATTAGAAAGCTCATCACCTATACAATTGCAGAAAATGCCGAAAAACTTCGAAATTCATTGTTCGATGCTGGCGCAGGAAACATAGGTAATTATGAAGATTGCAGTTTTAATTCGAAAGGTATAGGGACTTATATGGGGAACGAACACAGTAATCCACAATTAGGAGAGCGTTTTGAATTTGTACAAGGTGAGGAAATCAAAATTGAAGTTACTTTTGAGAAATATTTGGAAAGCAAAATTCTAAAAGCCCTTTTTAGCAATCATGCTTATGAGGAAGTTGCTTATGAAGTATACGAGCTACAAAACAAACATCAAAATATAGGTTTAGGAATGCTTGGTGAATTTGAAAACCCAATGGATGAAAAAGATTTCTTATTGTTTGTAAAGGAAAAAATGAAATCTGAAGGAATACGCCATTCCACTTTTTTAGGAAAGCAAATAAAAAAAGTTGCCGTTTTAGGTGGTTCTGGAAGTTATGCCATAAAAAATGCAATTTTGGCTGGAGCCGATGCGTTTTTAACCGCTGATTTGAAGTACCATCAGTTTTATGAGGCCGAAAATCGACTTCTTTTAGCCGATATTGGACATTTTGAAAGCGAACGCTATACAAAAAATTATATTGTTGACTATCTTCGGAAAAAAATCCTTAATTTTGCAATCATTTTATCTGAAGAAAATACAAATCCAGTTAAGTACTTATAGAATATGGCGAATACGAAAGAATTAAGTGTTGAGGACAAGTTAAGAGCAATTTACGACTTACAACTTATTGACTCTAGAATTGACGAAATCAGAAACGTAAGAGGAGAGCTTCCTCTTGAAGTAGAAGATTTAGAAGATGAAGTTGCGGGTTTAAGCACACGTTCTGAAAAATTGAAAAGTGAACTTGAAGTTATCGAGGACCTTATCAAAACAAAAAAGAGTGGAATTGAGGAGCATAAAGAGGCTATCAAGAAATACACTAAACAACAGGAAACTGTTCGTAACAATAGAGAATTCAACTCTTTAACAAAAGAGGTTGAGTTTCAAGAGCTTGAAATTCAATTAGCTGAAAAGCAAATGAAAGAAATGAAAGCTTCTATTGAGCACAAGAAAGATACTATCGCTCAATCAAAAGAGAGATTAGAAACTAAATCTAATCACTTGAAACATAAAAAGCTAGAATTGGACGCTATCATGGCCGAAACTGCTAAAGAAGAAGAGTTTTTAACAGAGAAATCTGCTGAATACCAAAACTTAATTGAAGAAAGGTTATTAGCTGCTTATACTAGAATCAGAACAAGCGTTCGTAATGGTTTAGCAGTTGTTTCTATCGAAAGAGGTGCTTCTGCAGGATCATTCTTTACAATTCCTCCTCAAACACAAGTAGAAATTGCTTCAAGAAAGAAAATCATCATTGATGAGCATTCAGGAAGAATTTTAGTTGACAGCGTATTAGCTGAAGAAGAAAAAGAAAAAATGGAAAAGTTATTTTCTAAATTTTAATTATATTTAAGTCCCGATTCACATCGGGACTTTTTTTTTATAAAATGAGCATGACCGATAAAAGTCAGTAAATATCAACATGTGAAAAAGCTAATCTATTTCCTTTATACCAAATCTGCTGGTCTATACATTAACCTTTTAAGTTTTATATTTCCTATAAAAGCAACTCAAATTGCTTATTCTCTTTTCAGCGAGCCCAGAGATGGCCGACTGACAAAAAGCAATCTTCCTACAATACTCCAAGACACAGTCAGCGAAACTTTTCATCATAATGAGCATCATTTTCAATCCTATACTTGGAAAGGAAATAGTAACGTTATTCTACTAGTCCATGGCTGGGAGAGCAATGCCTCCCGCTGGGAAAACATACTGCCTTATTTACAAAAATCAGGAAGCACTATTATTGCCATCGATGCTCCCGCACATGGTTTATCAAGCGGTAAGGAATTTAACATCCCTCAATATGCGGAATTTATTCATGTATTGTTTCAAAAATACAATCCCAAACATCTTATAGGACATTCTTTAGGAGCAAAAACATGTTTATATTATCAATCCGTTTATCAAGATAATGATCTAGAAAAAATGGTAATATTAGGATCACCGAGTGATTTTAACATAATCCTTAATAACTACATCAACTTATTGAGTTTAAACTCCATTATTTCAAAAGGTCTTGAAAAACATTATTTAAAAAGCTTCAACCTTCAATTAGAAAACTTTTCAGGAAAACTATTTGCTTCTAAAATAAAAACAAAAGGTTTTATCGCTCATGATACTGACGATACAGTCGTACTATTTGAAGAAGGAAAAAAAATAGCCAGTAGTTGGAAAGACTCTATTTTCATTAAAACAACTGGCCTAGGACATAGTTTGCACGATGATGCACTTTACACAAAAATTGCTCGTTTCTTATTCGAAACTGAATAAAGCAATTCATTCCATAGCTAAATTCTCTTCTTTTTCGACTGTTACGCAAATAATCAAAGTAGCTTATTAACGGTTAAACAATTTAGTCTTACTTTTGCAGTATGGAAGAAAATCTGAAACGTCTTAACAAATTCATAGGAGAAACTGGATATTGCTCACGTAGAGAAGCGGACAAAATCATTGAAGAAGGTCGTGTAACCATCAATGGTGTCGTTCCTGAACTAGGTACAAAAGTCTCTCCCAGCGACGAAGTACGTATTGACGGTAAGTTAATCCGTGAAAAAAATGAGAAATCCGTTTACCTTGCTTTCTACAAACCTGTTGGAATAGAATGCACCACTAATTTAGATGTTCGCAACAACATTGTTGATTACATCAATTATCCTAAACGTATTTTCCCAATTGGAAGACTAGATAAAGCTAGTGAAGGATTGATTTTCATTACTAATGATGGGGATATTGTCAATAAAATACTTCGTGCGAGAAATAATCACGAAAAAGAATATACTGTAACAGTCAACAAACCTATCACGGATCGCTTCATAGAAAGAATGGGAAATGGAATCCCTATTTTAGATACTGTTACCCGAAAATGTAAAGTAGAACAAATTAGCAAATACATTTTCAAAATCATTTTAACGCAAGGTTTAAACCGCCAAATTCGTAGAATGTGCGAATATCTTGGTTATGAAGTAACAGCGCTAAAACGCATCCGTATTATCAATATTTCGCTTGACATTCCAATGGGAAGGTACCGCGATTTGACTGATGCCGAAATAAAAGAATTGAACGAACTTATTGAACCTTCAAGCAAAACGGAAGAAGCAAGTTTACCAAAAGAGGAAGCACCAAGACGAAGAACCGAGTTCATCAAAAGAGATGACCCGAGATTTAAGAAAAGAGGAGATTATTAGCTTAAAGAAGTTATTCTATTTAAAATAAAAACAAAAAATTCACTAATTTGCACAAATTAACTCCTGTAAATTAGTGAATTTCGTGTTTGAATATTACACCTATTATTTTCTGTTTCTAAATTGAATTTACTGAATTTTCCGTCTTCTTGCTTTAACAATTTTCTCGTCAACCAAGATAGCTTCCTGAATTTGTTGTTTTACAAAATCGATGTCTATTTCCTTTATTAAGTTGAAAGTGAATTTTGTAGTTTCAAAAGTTTCATCCAAAAGAGAATCGCCTTTGCAAAAACCAATTGCAACTCCTTTTGAAACTTTCTCCCAGGGAATTGTCGCTGGCCATATATAGCAAATTCGAGAATGACGATAGTAAAAAGGAACATTGTTAGCCAATTTCTCTTTACAGTCAGGCATACATTCTAAAATAATCTTGCGTAGCAAAAGAACTATTTCCAGTTCGTCTGCAGGAAGATAGTCTAAGAATTCATCGACCGTACTAAATTCTATACCTTGTGTGTTTCCCATAATAAAAAAAGCCTATCTGCCGAAACGGATAGGCTTGTATCTTTTTAGTTTTTTCTTGCAATTCTCATCTCCCTAGCCAATAACGTGTTTTTTAATAACATCGCAATTGTCATTGGTCCAACACCTCCAGGAACTGGAGTAATAAAAGACGATTTTTTACTTACATTTTCAAAATCAACGTCTCCAGTAATTACATACCCCTTAGCATTTGAATCATCAGGAACGCGAGTAATTCCAACATCTATTACCACTACTCCATCCTTCACCATGTCAGCTTTCAGATAATTAGGAACTCCCAAAGCAGTGATTATAATATCTGCTTGAATCGTGATTTCCTCAATATTTTTAGTATAACTATGTGTTAAGGTAACGGTTGAGTTACCAGGGAAACCTTTTCTTCCCATTAAGATACTCATTGGTCTTCCCACTATATGACTACGTCCAATAACAACAGTATGTTTTCCTTTAGTTTCTACTCCATAACGCTCTAGTAATTCTAAGATTCCAAAAGGTGTTGCAGGAATAAAAGTACTCATATCCAATGCCATTTTACCGAAATTTTCAGGATGGAATCCGTCTACATCTTTACTCGGGTCAACTGCCATCAATACTTTTTGTTCGTCAATTTGCTCTGGAAGAGGCAATTGAACAATGAAACCGTCAATATCGTCATTTTCATTCAACTCCTTGATCTTGTTCAACAATTCGATTTCGGTAGTAGTACTTGGTAATTTCACTAAAGTAGATTCAAAACCCACTCTCTCGCAAGCCTTTACCTTACTACCCACGTAAGTTAAACTAGCGCCATCGTTACCAACAATAACAGCTGCCAAATGAGGGACTTTGCCACCATTATCTTTAATTTTTTGCACTTCGGCAGCGATTTCGCCTTTAATATCTTCTGCTGTTTTTTTTCCGTCTAGTAGTTGCATTTTTAAAAATGTTTAAAGTTTAATGTTTAAAGTTTTGATTACCTTAAACTTTAAGGTTTAGTAGTTATTTATTTTCATTAAAAAAATAAGGTTTAAAGTATTCATTAACATGAAACTTTAAACCTTAAAAATATTTTATCCTTGCATTCCGCCCGGCATTCCTTTCATTCCACCCATCATTTTCATAAGGTTCTTTCCTCCCGGCCCTTGCATCATTTTCATCATCTTGCTCATTTGCTCAAACTGTTTCATCAGTTGATTCACTTGCTCAATTTTTGTCCCAGAACCTTTTGCAATTCTAGCTTTTCTTTTCACATCTATAACCGATGGTTTTGTCCTTTCGATTGGAGTCATCGAATGAATAATTGCCTCAATGTGCTTGAAAGCATCATCTTCAATCTCTACATCTTTCATCGCCTTTGAAGCACCTGGTATCATTCCTACCAAATCTTTCATGTTACCCATTTTCTTCACTTGCTGAATTTGAGACAAGAAGTCGTCAAAACCAAATTCATTTTTAGCGATTTTTCTTTGAATTTTTCTAGCTTCATCTTCATCAAACTGCTCTTGTGCTCTTTCTACCAAAGACACAACATCTCCCATTCCCAGGATACGTTCTGCCATACGTACAGGATAGAACACATCAATAGCTTCCATTTTTTCTCCAGTTCCTACAAACTTAATTGGTTTATTAACCACCGTTTTAATAGAAAGTGCAGCTCCACCGCGAGTATCACCATCTAATTTAGTAAGGATTACCCCATCAAAATTTAATATGTCATTAAAGGCTTTTGCCGTATTCACTGCATCTTGACCTGTCATCGCATCCACAACAAACAAAGTTTCTTGAGGCTCAATTGCTTTATGAACACGAGCAATCTCGTCCATCATTTCTTTATCAACAGCCAAACGACCCGCTGTATCGACAATTACAACATTAAATCCATTTGCTTTGGCATGTTTAATTGCATTTTGAGCAATTTCAACAGGATTTTTATTCTCAGGCTCTGAGTATACCTCAACGCCTATCGAATCTCCAACAACGTATAATTGTTGTATTGCCGCTGGACGATAGATATCACAGGCAACCAATAGAGGTTTTTTATTCTTTTTTGTTTGCAGATAATTAGCCAGTTTTCCAGAAAAAGTTGTTTTTCCAGAACCTTGTAAACCTGACATCAAAATAACTGTTGGCGCACCTGAAAGATTAATTCCAGCTACATCACCACCCATTAATTCAGTAAGCTCATCTTTTACCAACTTCACCAACAATTGTCCTGGTTGAAGTGTAGTTAAAACGTCTTGTCCAAGCGCTTTCTCTTTCACTCTAGTAGTAAAATCCTTGGCAATTTTGAAATTCACATCGGCATCAAGTAAGGCACGACGAACTTCTTTCAAAGTTTCGGCTACGTTTACCTCAGTTATTTTCCCGTGCCCTTTAAGTATATGAAAGGCTTTGTCTAGTTTATCGCTTAAATTATCGAACATGATTTTTTATTTATTGAGCTGCAAATTTAAGCATTTGATTTTGAAGTTTAAATACTATTATAAACAAAAAGAGGCCATCTTATTAAGACAGCCTCTTTTTTGATAATTTTATATCCATTTTTGTTTAATCCTTGTCATCTAAATGCATTTCGTGTTCCAATAATTTTTTTATTATCTCCCCTATATCATGATGGCCATCGTCATCGCCAGTACTAATTTCGATAATACCATCTCCATCCCTGTCTAATAATAGATTTTGACTGGCTAAAGAGGTGAGTTTGGCCACCAGCGCATCTATTTGTATTTTTATATTAAGTGAAATATCGTTGCTATTGACTGTGAAATCTTTAGATGGCTCATTAAAATCCAATTCTAACTCAACATCTTTGTCACTCCAAAAGACAAATTCCTTCCCATCAATAGTTCCTTTAATTAAAATGCTTTTGCCAAACATATCTCCAACTTCGATGCCCGTTTCAAACTTAATTTTTATTTCTTCATATTTGGCATTTGGAACAGTCAAAGAAGCAATTGTTTGACTCAATGTTTTATTTGTGTCCAATAAATCTAACAAAAAGGGCCCAGTCAGTTTAACATCTTCATGGCTAGGTTCCTCGTTATATCTATCGTCATCTTCATCAGTTTCAAATTTAATATTCCCGATGTTTATTTTAAAATCAGTAATAACTATAGTTGACGCCATTCGCGCAGCAGGAAAAGTTAAGCCTGAAGTCGATACCGCAGACACTTTCAATGTTACATTTCCATTTTTTGATGCAGACGAATTCTCTGTACAAGAGCTTATCATAATGACAAGTAAAGCTAAAACCAGTATCTTTTTCATAATGTCATTATTTATTTATCCTTAGTATTACTAACGAAAAATTCACGTTTATATTACAGTGTTTTACAACATTTATTAGTAATACCTTAAATGACCCAATTATAGCGCATGAATTTTATTGCATATAGAAAACTATATAGGGAAGCTTTCGTACAGAACAGAAAAAAAACATAATTACCGCAAATTATAAACAGGATAAGTCATTAGACTTTAATTTGAAACTAATCCTAATTAACCAAAAAAAAACGACCTCAAATTGAGGTCGTTTTTTTTTAGAAATTTATTTTCTCTTACATTCTTTCAGGAACATTGATTCCTAAAAGTTTAAAAGAAGAAGCGATAGTATCAGCTACTTTTTTAGATAATTGAACCCTGAATATTTTATCATTTTCAACTTCTGAACCTAATATAGGAACAGTTTGATAGAATGAATTGTACTCGCGAACTAAATCATAGGTATAATTTGCCAAAAGTGCAGGACTATGGTTTTGAGCCGCATTCTGTATTACCTCTGGAAATAACTCTAATTGCTTCAATAGCTCTTTCTCTTTTTCGTGTAACGTAAGCATTTCTGATTTAGCTGAGAAATCAAAATTAGCTTTACGTATTATCGATTGAATTCGGGCATAAGTGTATTGTATGAAAGGCCCCGTATTTCCTGCAAAATCTACCGACTCTTCAGGATTGAAAAGGATTCGTTTTTTAGGATCTACTTTCAAAATATAATATTTTAAAGCTCCTAGACCTATCGTATTGTATAATTTTGCTTTTTCTTCAGCAGAATAAGTATCTAATTTCCCTAAATCTTCTGCGATTTTTTGTGCCGTTTCCGTCATTTCCTGCATCAAATCATCTGCATCGACAACCGTTCCTTCACGGCTTTTCATTTTTCCAGAAGGTAAATCTACCATTCCGTATGATAAATGAAACAAGTTTTTAGACCAATCAAAACCAAGTTTTTTCAGAATTAAAAACAAAACTTTAAAGTGATAATCTTGTTCGTTACCCACTGTATAAACCATTCCGCCCACATCTGGATAATCTTTCACACGCTGAATGACAGTACCAATATCTTGCGTCATGTAAACCGCAGTCCCATCAGAACGTAATACAATTTTACGATCCAATCCTTCGTCAGTCAAATCAATCCAAACAGAACCGTCAGGATCTTTTTCGAAAATACCTTTTTCAAGTCCAATTTTAACTACATCTTTCCCTAGCAAATAGGTATTGCTTTCATAGTAATAACAATCAAAATCAACCCCTAGATTTTTATAAGAAATGGCAAAACCATCATAAACCCATTGATTCATTTTTTTCCAAAGGGAAATCACTTCTTCATCACCCGCTTCCCATTTTAAAAGCATCTCTTGTGCTTCTAAAATAATTGGCGCTTGCTTTTTAGCTTCCTCCTCAGTTTTGCCTTCGCTCATTAATTGAGCTATCTCTGCTTTATAGGCTTTATCAAAAGCCACATAATAATTACCAACTAATTTATCTCCTTTTAATCCAGTTGATTCTGGAGTTTCTCCATTTCCAAATTTCTGCCAAGCCAGCATTGATTTACAAATATGAATTCCCCTATCGTTTATGATTTGAGTTTTATATACTTTTTTACCCGATGCTTTGATAATCTCCGCTACCGAATAACCCAAAAGATTATTACGTACGTGACCTAAATGCAGTGGTTTATTAGTGTTTGGAGAAGAGTATTCCACCATCACCGCTTTATCATCAGGGTTTGGTGTAACAAAACCAAATTGTAGGTCTTCTCTAATTTCATTGAAGAAATTTAAATAGTACTCGTCTGAAATCACAATATTTAAGAAACCAGAAACTACATTGAATCTAGCAACTTCCGCTACGTTTTCAACCAGATAGTTCCCTATTTTATTACCTAATTCTACGGGATTACTTTTTACTACTTTCAGTAAAGGAAAAATAACCATCGTAATATCCCCCTCAAATTCCTTCCGAGTGGACTGAAATTCAACTTTGTCAATAGCTATATCAAATAAGGCCTGGACAGCTTTTTCAATTGATGGGGTAAGAATTTGGGATAATGTCATTTTGTAAAGGTTTTAAGCGTGCAAAGATAATTCTAATTCCTTAAAATGAATACAAAAAAAAATCTAATCGTTTTTAAATGACAAAACAAACAAATACACTATTTTTACTATATTGAAAATTAAGTAGTTACAAAAACAAGCGAATATTAAAATATTCATTTTATAAATGTTATTTTTGTTTAACACATAAAATCTATACACATGAAAAAGATCTTTATTTTTGGAATGTTGATCGTTTTTTTCTCGTCTTTTTCCCAATCTATAACTGTCAATACAACTCTATATACCACAGATGAACTTGTTAATGATATATTGATTAATTCACCATGTGTAAATACATCTAATATAAATTTTAAATCAGGTTCACAATTTGGTTCAACAAATAGTATTGGCTATTTTAAAAATACCAATACTAATTTCCCATTTACTAGTGGTGTCGTACTATCTACAGGTGATGTGAGCAAAACGCCTGCACCTAACAGTACGATTTTAAGTGACGGAAATAACTCCTGGACAGGGGACGCCGATTTAGAAAACATTCTTTTATCACAATCTGGAATTTCTATCAATTCTATAAATGCAACTTATATCGAATTTGATTTTCAACCCAAAACACCCAACTTTGATTTTTCTTTCTTATTTGCTTCAGAAGAATACGGCACTTCACAATGTAATTTTTCAGATGCATTTGCCTTTTTATTAAAAGATGTCACAGCCGGGGGAGCGAATATCAATATTGCAGTTATTCCCAGTACTAATATTCCCGTGTCTGTAGAAACGATTAGAGATGCTACTTATAATTCCAATTGCCCATCAGCAAATCCAAATTATTTTGGAGCATACAACACCAGCGGTTTTGGTCCGGCAATCAATTTTAACGGTCAAACAGTAAAAATGATAGCTTCGGCAGCAGGACTGGATATCACGCACACTTACCGAATCAAATTAGTAATTGCAGACGGTGGTAATGATACAGCCTACGACTCAGCCATATTTTTAGAGGCAAATAGTTTTAATATCGGGCAAGATGTCTTAGGATTAGATTACAGCGTTTCTAATAATAGCGCTATTTGTCCATTCCAAAGTTTACCCATATTAACTGCAGCGGGCTTAAGTCCAGGGACTACTTTTGAATGGAAAAAAGAAGGAAATGCCTTTTCGCCCGCACAAACAGGATCTTCACTAGACTTAAATACCCTTTTACCACTCATTAGCTCAGGGACTCATACTTACAGTGTGACTTATATTGAACCTGGTTGCGGCGCAGTGACCGATGAAATCGAGATTAAGATATATCCTGAAATTGGGGTCATGACAACTGTGCCTCCCATTTTTGCTTGTGCAACTGGAGCACCAACCTATGATTTTGATTTAGGAAAAAACACAACAATTCTATTAGCAGGAAAAAATCAGACTACCACAACTACCGGAGCTTTAGATGACTTGGCCCCAGAGACAATAATAACCTACCATCTCAACAATGCAGATGCTGTTGCAAATGCGAATGTAATTTCGACTCCCCATACCATTTCAACAGCGGAAAACGGAAAAACTATTTATGCTAGAATTCAAAACCCTGTTACTAGCTGTTTTGAAATCCGTACTTTCCAATTACAAATTGTTAATAGCCCCATAATTGCGAGCACCCCCAGCAACATCACTTTATGTGCTCTAAGTGCATCCGAAAATCCACCAAAAGCCGATTTCAACCTGAAAACGACAATAACTTCAATTCTAGGTTCACAAGACACTTCATATAATATCCTAACTTTCCATACAACCCTGGCAGGCGCAAATACTAACACTGCTGTTTTAGCTATAAAGACTAACAATTTTTTATTATCTCCGAGTCGAACCATATGGGTCCGAATTCAAAACATTTCTAACCCCAGCTGCTTCATTACAGTGAGCATGGAACTAATTGTGACGCCTTTGCCACAAGTAGATATTCTAGAAGAAGTATTTGTTTGTGATTCCTACACTTTGCCCGTCTTGACCAAAACAGGGGCGCAATATTATACTAGTACAAACGGGACGGGTACAGAATTATTTGCTGGCGACATTATTAATTCGACTACGACGATCTATGTTTATAATCAATCAGGAGGCTGCGCAAATCAATCCCCATTTAAAATCACTATTGCTGACTTAAATGCGATAACTCATCCCTCAGCTTCATATTGTTCGCAATACAAACTTCCTTCTTTGCCATATGCAAAGTACTACACTCAAAGTGGTGGTCCTAATACTGCTGGAAATATTCAACTGCCTGCTGGAACGACAATAAATACGGCGGGCCCAAACACAATATACATTTGGTTTGAAGACGCTACTATAAGCCCACCTTGCATACAGGAGCGTAATTTTACCATAACTATAATTCCCTTTACGCCATTACCTAATTACGCAGATCAATTTGCCTGTAGTTCTTACACTTTACCCATTGATCCAAATGGAGCTACTTATTATTCAGGGACTAACAAGGGATTACCAATTCTTCCTGCTGGTACTATTATTACAACTAACACCACCATATTTACCTACAAAGAAACAGCAACAGCACCAGTAAACTGTTCTTCAGAAAAAAAGTTTACAGTTTATATAGATCTCGCAAATATTACTCCTCCAACAGACATTAATTCCTGCTCTGCTTACAAACTTCCTGCCTTACACGTAGGACAATACCGCACTGCAGCAGCAGGTGGCGGAACTGTAGTTCCTGCAAACACAATAATAAATACTACCACAACTTTGTGGTTTTATGTTCCCGGAGAAAGCTGTACAGATAACTTAGAGTTTACCATTACCGTAAACATTGCTCCCTTGCCGTTATTTGAAGACACTCCAACCTTATGTGATGTTTATTTCCTCCCGGCAGTTGCGCATAGCGGAGATTATTTTACTGGTCCTTTAGGAACTGGAACGAAAAGAGATGTTGGCTATCCTGTAACGAAAACCCAAACTATGTATTTTTACGACAAGTCGGCTGTAGGTACTTGTTATGTTGAAGACAGCTTTTTGATTACGATCAATCCTTCACCAGCAATTGATGCAAGACCTATAGAGGTTATAAAATGTGGCGATAATTTTGTTTTAGATAATTTAACCAATGGTGAATATTATGAGTTTTCGGGAGGTCCCTCTAGTATAAATCCTGCTCTACTTCCTGGTTCTTTAATTACAGAATCAAAAACAATATACGTATACGCTGCTGCTACAGCTCCAAATACTTGTGTAAGAGAATACAGCATAGACGTATTCGTAACCAAAGTCAACCCTATTGAAGATCAGTTTAGTTGCGATTCCTATAACCTACTGCCGATAGTGGGACTCGGCGATTATTACACTGCACCTGGAGGACCCAATGGTAGTGGAGTAAAATTATCTGCTCCTTATCCACCTCTAACAAGCACTACAACTTTATATGTTTATGCAGAAGACAATAGCAGAGTTTCATGTTCTGCTGAAGATGCTTTCACTGTAACAATATATAACACACCAGTTGTACTTGCCTATGCTCCCATATTAAGATGTGATTCATATACCTTACCAGCTTTTCTTGCCCCTGTGAGCAAATACTATACTCAAGCAGGTGGTCCAAGTACAACCAATATAGAAAAATTTCCAGGTGATTTGATAACTACTTCATCAACCATATATGCTTACGCAGAAGCTGGAACAGCTATCACAAAAGTATGTTATGATGAAAAACCTATAGAAATCACAATCACACCAAAGCCAGACCCTATTATTACTAGCTCTCCTATTTGTCATGATTTTAGCACAGGAATCTTCACTAATTCCTACAATACAACTAACTATACAGCTCCTCAATATGCCTTTGAGTGGAAGTCTGAAGATGGAACTCTGGTAGGAGTTGCTAATGATTTTTCTACGAACATCCCAGGGAACTATACTTTGACTGTAACTGATCTCTCCATAATTGGTTGTTCATCAGATCCTGCTCCATTTACAGTTCTTGAAATATTTCCTCCCTCATCAATAACATATACTACTGAGGGATGGTTTTCTGACAATCAAACCATAATCGTAAATGCAGTGCCAACCGCAGGAGATAGAAGTAACTTTCTATACTCCCTAGACGGGAACGCGCCACAAGTGAGTAATACATTCACAAATGTAAGCTCTGGTAATCACGAAATAAGTGTTACAGACATAAACGGTTGCGGATCGACAAATCCAATTACTTTCAAACTTATATATGCGCCTAAGTTTTTTACTCCAAATGGCGATGGTTTTAATGACACTTGGAATGTTACAGAACTGCCAAATCAAGAAAATCTAAAACTTTATATTTACGATAGGTATGGCAAACTACTAAAGCAACTCTTTCCACAAGGTGCTGGTTGGGACGGAACATACAATGGTTACCCACTACCCGCAGACGATTATTGGTTTTATATATCTTACGTTGAAAGTGGAGTTGCAAAAGAGCATCGGTTTCACTTTTCTTTAAAAAGATAATGCTTTTAATATTCTTCAATCCAAGACTTTCCTTACCGAAAGTCTTTTTTTTAGATAAAAAACAGAAAAAAATGTAACAAATGGGTACGCTGATAGTCTATTAGATATCTTTTAATACATTATTTATTAAAAACAGTACTATGTTATACATACTATTGAAATAAAAAGAATACCTTTGCATCATCAATCAAATGTTTAATCAAAAATCACAATCATGAAAATCAAATTAATTTTAATCTGTTTATTCGGAACACTACTTTCGATGCAGGCGCAAACATCGGTAAAATCAGTACCCTTAGAAAGTCCAGGAAGTGTAACAGGAAAAGTCGTAGACAAAACAACTAATGAGCCTCTTCCCTATGTAAATGTCATTGTAAAAGAAGCAAACAAATTCATTACTGGAGGAATAACTTCTGACAAAGGAATTTTTTATATCAAAAATCTAGATTTAAAAAATTATACTGTTGAAATACAGTTTATGGGTTACAAAACCGTAACACGATCCATTACATTGTCTGCTGACAATAAAAATGCCGACTTAAAGACTCTTGCTATTGAAGAAGATGCAATACAACTTAAAGGCGTTGATATTATTAGTGAAAAGTCGACAATCGAACAAAAAATTGACAGAAAGATTATCAATGTTGGAAAAGATTTAATTTCTACTGGCGCAACAGCTGGGGAAATCATGAACAACATCCCGTCAGTTAGTGTTGATCCGCAAACAAACTCCATCAGTTTAAGAGGAAATTCAAACGTGCGCGTTTTAATTGACGGTAAGCCTTCAAATATTGACGCTTCCCAATTATTACAACAAATACCTTCCTCTTCAATCAAACAGATTGAGTTAATCACTAATCCTTCTGCAAAATACAACCCTGAAGGAATGAGCGGTATTATTAATATTGTTTTAAACAAAAACAGTAAAATTGGTTTCAACGGTAGCATTAACAATGGGGTTACCTTTGGAAAAACACCAAAATTAAATTCATCATTTGATTTAAATTACAGAAGCGGGAAATTTAATTTCTACGGGAATTATGGTTTAAACACAGGAAAACAAGCTAATAATGGATTTATAAAAAGTGAAGAGCTTAATAGAGAAAACACCCAAATCTTCACATTTAACAACAATAACACTTCCCATTTAGCAAAAGTAGGATTCGATTTTAATATTAATGATAATAACACATTGTCATTCTATACCAACCAAAGTTTTTTTAAAGGAAATGGCAAGGCAAGTACAGATGTAGATTACACAAACAATTCGACGAATACAGATCTACTGCAACTATTCGAAAATAAAAACGACGATCGTTCACAAACTTACAATTTCGATTATAAGATAAAGTTCAAAAAAGAAGGAAGTAGTTTAGAATTAGAAATGAATTACAATAAAAATGACGGTCCTGAAAATGCGATTTATACTAATTACAACAGAGATACAGGAGCAATAAATAGCACTTTTACAAATGATGTTGAAACTATTGGTGAAAACACAATTATCAATCTTGATTATGTAAATCCACTAACTGAAACTATAAAGTTAGAATTGGGATTAGAACATAGAAACGAAACAACAGATAACAGTTTACTTAGAGATAGTAACCCAAATTCAAATTTTAGTTACGATAGAAAAATTTCCTCAGCCTACGCCACTTTAGGAAAGCAATGGAAAAAATGGAGTTTTCAAGCTGGAGCGCGCCTAGAACAATACAATATTGAAGCTCAATTTAAAGAAGTATCTAAGGCTGACGGGACTTTTAAAGATGATTTATTAAACGTCTATCCTTCAACTTTCTTGACTTATAACCCTAGTGACAAAAACTCATTTAACCTAAGTTTCTCACGAAGAGTAGACAGACCAAGCATTGGACAAGTAAATCCAATTAGAGAATGGAGTACTGCGACATTAGATTCTCAAGGAAATCCAGATCTTATTCCGCAATTTACTAATTCGTACGAAATAAATTATACTAGAAAAACCAAAATAGGATCTATCACTTCAGGTATTTTTTATAGAAGAATTGAAGACGAAATCACTAGAGTTATCTTTACAAATCCTGAGAATCCAAGCAAACAAATCTTATCTTTTGACAACTTCAACGACAACGAAGCTTATGGAATTGAAGTTTCAGGTAATTTAGATTTCAGAAAATGGTGGAGCGCTAACGTAAGTGTAGATGCTTATCAGAAAAAAGTAAAAGGAACGATAGAAAGTTCGCCAGGAATTTACGAATTTGTTGAAGTTAACGCGAATACGTTTAATGCTCGTATAAATAATACTTTCAAAGCCACAAAAGACCTTCGTTTCCAATTATTTGGTATGTATAGAGGGCGTGATTTGAGCTTGCAATTCAACAGAGAAGCAATGTGGAAAATGGATGTTGGAACTAGCTACAACGTCTTAAAAGGAAGCGGAACAATTAGTGCACGCTTCAGTGATATTTTTAATTCGATGCATTTTGCTTTTGAAGGTGACCGTCCTTACAAATCAAACGGACAGTTCAACTGGGAGAGTCAATCCGTATATCTAGGATTCAATTACCGTTTTGGAAGTGGAAAAAACAAAGCCATCCAAAGAAAACAAAGAGATAAAAATGAAACCCAAGGCGGCGGTGGACTTTTATAAGATTTAGTTTTAATAATTTGTTACCAAAAAAAAACCGGAGTATGCCAACTCCGGTTTTTTTATATAAAATAATAAGCTTATTTCTTAACTATAAAAGGAATGATTTTACCATTTAATTATGGCGCTTCCCCAAGTGAATCCACTACCAAAAGCAGCTAAAACAACTGTATCTCCTTTTTTAATCTTACCTAATTCCCAAGCCTCAGTTAAAGCAATCGGAATAGATGCTGCCGTAGTATTTCCGTATTTCTGGATGTTATTATAAACCTGATCGTCACTCAAACCAAATTTCTTTTGGATAAACTGAGAAATCCTCAAATTAGCTTGGTGTGGAATCAGCATGTCAATATCTGACACTTGTAATTCATTAGCTTCTAGCCCTTCATTTATCACTTCTGCAAAACGAACTACTGCATTTTTAAATACAAATTGTCCGTTCATATAAGGAAAATAACTTTCGTCATTAGGATCATTATCCGCAAGAATGTCAGTTACCCAACGACCTCCCATTCCTGGTGCTTTTACGATCAATTCTTCGGCATGTTGTCCTTCAGAATGTAAGTGTGTAGAAAGAATTCCTTTTGATAAATCTTCCTCCCTACTTAAAACAGCCGCTCCCGCTCCATCACCAAAAATAACAGAAACTCCGCGTCCGCGAGAAGTCATATCCAAACCAGCTGAATGCACTTCAGAACCAATCACCAAAACATTTTTGTACATTCCGGTTTTAATATATTGATCCGCAACCGACAAAGCATATATAAAACCAGAACATTGATTTCTGACATCTAATGCACCTACAGTTCTCAACCCTAAATCACGTTGTACTAAAACTCCAGGGCCAGGAAAATAATAATCAGGACTTAGTGTGGCAAAAACCACAAAGTCAATATCTTCTTTAGCAACACCTGAACGTTCAATCGCGATTTCAGCAGCTTTCACTCCCATTGACGTTGTTGTATCTTCTCCTGGTATAATGTGTCTTCGTTCCTGAATTCCTGTTCTTTCTTGAATCCACTCGTCATTTGTATCAATAATTTTAGATAAATCGTCATTTGTGACAACATTTGAAGGAACATAATATCCTAATCCCGCTATTTTTGAATGGTACATATTGTTATATTATTAAAATAAGTTGGCAAATTTAAGCATACTTTAAAATTCTGGTTGACAAATTACTATTTTTTATCGATTTAAAAACCATATCTATTTAGAAAAGTTTACTCCTAATTTTAA
This sequence comes from Flavobacterium degerlachei, assembly GCF_900106645.1. Lineage (GTDB taxonomy): Bacteria > Bacteroidota > Bacteroidia > Flavobacteriales > Flavobacteriaceae > Flavobacterium > Flavobacterium degerlachei. The sequence goes on along the minus strand of NZ_FNMV01000004.1, from coordinate 218,599 downwards.
ATACAATCTACTAAGTTTATTTTCCTAATTTTAATCCCGATTCCATTTAGTCACATAATAGTACAAAAAAAAAATATCTTCGGCTGTAACAAGGCAATACTTTGTAAGACAAATACAATTATTATTATCAAAAAAAATAACCATGAAATTAAAAATCAACCTACTCTTTTTCCTTTGTTTTGGGCTAAGTGCCATTGCACAAGAGAACCTAAGCTATCAAAAACCTTCCAAATCAATTTTAGATTTGGCTGATTATGAGAGAGCTCCTTCAGTATCTATGGATACAAAAAAAGAATACATGCTATTAAGCTATAGGAATACCTATAAAACATTAGACGATTTAAATCAAGAGGAATTACGATTAGGAGGTTTGAGAATCAACCCAATTACCAATATCTCAAGCACAGTAACTTACGTTAATAATATCAAAATACGCAAAATAAAAGGTACAACTGAGAATCAAGTAAGTGGCTTGCCTACTAATCCTCGCATTAGCAATATTAGTTGGTCACCAAATGAAAAAAAAATTGCGTTCTCCCACACTACAAATACTGGTGTAGAACTTTGGGTTGTTGATGTTGCTACATCTAAAGCTTCAAAGTTGACAGAGGCAACTGTAAATGCCAACCTTGGCAACCCATTTAGCTGGTTCAATGATAATGAAAGCATATTAGTTAAAATGTTACCTAAGAATAGAGCTGCTTTATTAGATGCTAAAAAAGATTTACCATTAGGTCCAATTATTTCGAATGCTGATGGTTCAAAATCACAAAACAGAACGTATCAGGATTTATTGAAAAACAAAACTGATGAAACTAATTTTGAAAACATTATTACTGCAGAGTTATTTAAAGTAAACATCAACGGTACAGCAACCTTATTTAAAAGCGCTGATATGTATGCAGGAGAAGATTTCTCTCCAGATGGAAACTACTTAATGATTTCTACTATTCAAAAACCATTTTCTTATATCGTACCATTAAATCGTTTTCCATCGAAAACGGTTGTTTATGATAAAAACGGTACTGCTGTAAAAACAGTTAATGAAGTTCCTTTATTCGAAATCATGCCAAAAGGTTTTATGGCTGTTCGTACTGGGAAAAGAAGTATGAACTGGAGAAATGACAAAGCTGCTACTTTGTATTTTACAGAAGCTCTAGACGAAGGTAATCCTGAAAATAAAGTAGATTTTAGAGATGAAGTTTCACAATGGAATGCACCCTTCGACACTGCTCCTATTTCAACATTGAAAACGAAGCAACGCTATGGTGGTGTTATTTGGGGAAATGATAATACAGCAATTGCTTTTGACCAATGGTATGACACTAGAAACACAAAAACGTATCTATTCAATCCATCTGACGCAAGTCAAGCTCCAAAAGTAATTTCAGACAGAAATTCTCAAGACATCTATTCAGATCCTGGAAATTTTGAAACAATCAAAAACCAATATGGGAAACGAGTATTAGCTATTGAGAATAACAATTTGTTTTTAATGGGTGATGGATTTACTAAAAATGGACAATTCCCATTTATTGATGAGTTTAGCTTAAAATCATTAAAATCAAACCGTCTTTATACGTCTACTTACACTGATAAAAAAGAAGATTTATTATCGATAGAAGACTTCAAAAAAGGAGAAGTTTTGGTACAAATACAATCTAAAAGTGACTATCCAAATTACTATTTCAGAAACATCAAGCACAAAAATAAGCTAACGCCAATTACCAACTTCCAAAACCCATTTGAAAGCATCAAAAATGTGAGCAAAGAGGTTATTAAATACAAAAGAAAAGATGGAGTAGAATTATCTGGAACTTTGTATTTACCTGCGGGTTATAACAAGGCTAAAAAAGAAAAACTACCCTTATTAATCTGGGCGTATCCATCAGAATTTAAAGACAAGAATTCAGCAGGGCAAAGCGATCAAAACCCAAATAGTTTTACATTTCCTTATTATGGTTCATTTGTCTATTGGGTAACTAAAGGATATGTGGTTTTAGATGATGCTTCTTTTCCTATTATTGGAGAGGGTAAAACAGAACCAAATGACAATTTTATCACTCAATTAGTAGACAATGCTGAAGCGGCGATTAATGCAGTAGATGCATTAGGATATATCAACAAGGAAAAAGTAGCTATAGGTGGACATTCTTACGGTGCCTTTATGGTTGCTAACTTATTGACACATTCTAAACTTTTTGCCTGCGGAATTGCAAGAAGTGGAGCGTACAACAGAACTTTAACTCCATTTGGTTTTCAGTCAGAACAACGTAATTACTGGGAAGTCCCAGAGGTTTACAATACAATGTCGCCATTTATGAATGCTGACAAAATGAAAACACCATTATTACTAGTTCATGGTGAGGCTGATAATAACCCAGGTACTTTCACATTACAAACGGAACGTTATTTTCAAGCTTTAAAAGGATTAGGAGGACCTGCAAGAATGGTGATTTTACCAAAAGAATCACACGGTTATGCTGCCAAAGAAAATATTTTACACCTATTATGGGAACAAGATCAATTCTTAGAAAAATATTTAAAGAACTAAGTTCACTTTAAACTTAAAAAAAAAACCCCGAAATTCAATAAATTTCGGGGTTTTACTTTTTATTAGGCTATCATCAGCGTCACTTCCTGATTCAGTTCTAGCGGAGTATCATGCTCAAAGAAAATTACTTTTCGGTCAAAAACGGCCTTAATTAAATAATGACTCCCTTTAAAATACGATTGTTTTACAACCACGTTCATTAAACCATTATCGACTACTTTCAGTTGATGCGGATATAATAGTACTATTTCATCTTCTTCATCAACAGCAACTAATTGAGACAACTTTAACTCATTAACTTCGCCAAAAAGTGAGGCTACATATTTATTCACTGGATTTTCATACAAGTTTTGCGAGCTGGCTTTATCAATGACGCGTCCATTTTGCAAAACAAGTGTTTCATCAGCAAATGACAATGCATCCGTACTATCATGAGTAGCTATAATAACAGTTACTTCTTTTGCTTTTAAGTAGCTAAACAAATTACGACGAAGCGCATTTTTCCTAAAATTATCGATATGACTGAAAGGTTCATCCAGCAAAAGAATTTCTGGCTCTAGCGCTAAAACTCTTGCAAGTGCAACTCTTTGCTGTTGACCGCCACTCAAATACTTCGCTTTGGTATCAGCGTATTCCGTCATTTCAACAATTTCTAAAAGCTCTTGTACCCGCTCTTTTTTCTTTTCAGGAAAAACATTAGAAAGAAATTTACCTACATTTTCAGCAACGGTTGTATAAGGCATCAGATCAAAATCTTGGGATAAATACTTGACGAAAGACATACCGGGAACCAAATTATATTTTGGCCCCAACACTTCCGTATCATTCCATACAATATTCCCTTCATCTAAATCATACAAACCGTAAATTAATTTTAGAAGCGTGCTTTTTCCGCAACCGCTTTCACCAATTACTGCAATATTTTGAGCTTTTTCTATTGTGAAATTTATATTATGAAGTACAGGCTTTTCGGTATAACCGAATGAGATATTTTGAACTTGAAGCATTTTATTATAATGATATTTTGAGGCTACAAAGATAGTTGTCTTAGACAAAAATACTTCGTTGAAATTAAAATTTAATTAAAAAAAGAAAGCCGTTTCGTTATAATAACGAAACGGCTTTCTTTCTATATAAACGAACTAAAGTCTTAGTTCCCTGCTTCCGTTTTAGCATCTTCCCTCATTTTATCATTTGCTGTAATAGCAAACTCAACACGACGGTTTTGGCTTCTTCCTTCTACTGTTTCGTTTGATGCAATTGGATCGGCTATACCTAAACCAGTTACATTAAATCTGCTTGAAGCTACTCCTTTACTTACTAAATAACTTCTAACTGAAGCTGCTCTTTGTCCAGATAACTTTAAGTTAAAATCTGCAGGACCAGTACTATCAGTATATCCAAATATTGTAATATCAGTGTCTGGATATTCAGCAAACACAGGAACTAATTTATCTAAATTCGCTTTAGCAGTAGCTGTCAAAGTTGATTTGTTAGTATCAAAACGTACTGCATTTTCATTTAGTACTAATTGAATCCCTTCACCTACACGTTTTACCTCAGCTCCTGGAAGAACTTCATCAATTTGTCTGGCTTGTTTATCCATTTTGTTACCAATAACTCCACCAGCAACACCACCAACTACTCCACCTAGTACAGCACCCATAGCACCATTACCACCTTTTCCAACATTGTTTCCAAGAATTGCACCAATTACAGCTCCACTCGCTGCTCCAATTCCAGCTCCTCTTTGTGTGTTATTAGTATTTTTTAAAGCTTCACAACTTGTAAAAAGTGTTCCAATTGACATAACTACAGCCAATGTTAGTATAGAAAATTTTTTCATAATTATTTTATTTTTAATATTTAATATTAGTTAGCTCTTTGAAATTGATAAACTACATCAATACTTTTACCAGCAACGTCACTTCCTTTATCAATCAATTGGAAAGAATCATCAGCTTGATTTGCAATATGCAAAATATAACCTGCTCTTACTCTTTTTGCTTTTTCACCTGCGTCTAAAACTTTTAAGATAAATTCACCATCTGTATTGATAAACCAAGTTATTGGAGAACTAAATGCTGGACAATCAAAATTTGTCAAAGCCATATTCCCTTTATTATTATTTGAAACAAATTTCCATGTGCTTCCTTCAAAACATTTTGAATCAGCAATGTCAAAAGAATTTACTTTGATATATTGTGATCCTGGATAAGTAACTGAAGTTAATACCCAGTTTCCTTTTACTGCAACTTGAGCACTTTTATCTAGTTTCTTTCCTGTTACTGAACTAGTCTTACATGAGAATAGCATTAATGCTAAAGCTGTTAAAAAAAATATTTTTTTCATTGTTCTATAGTTTTATTATTAAACTTATACAAAGATACAAAGGTATATGACGGCTACACTTTCAAAATTCCACTATTTTGTTTCAAAATTAACAGTTAAGACAATTTGTCACCTGCATAAGTATTGGTATTCTATTTGAAAGAATTGTATGAGATTATAAAAACCCTTAAAAATATAAATATGACAACTGGAAAAATAAATGTTTCGGTGGAAAATATCTTCCCACTAATAAAGAAGTTCCTTTATAGCGACCACGAAATTTTCTTACGTGAATTGATTTCTAATGGGACCGATGCTACGTTAAAATTAAAGCATCTAACAAACATTGGCGAAGCCAAAGTAGAATATGGCAATCCAATTATTGAAGTAAAAATTGACAAAGAAGGTAAAAAGCTTCATATTATTGACCAGGGGTTAGGAATGACATCTGATGAAGTAGAGAAATACATCAATCAACTTGCTTTTTCAGGAGCTGAAGAATTCCTTGAAAAATACAAGGATTCTACTAAAGATTCTGGAATTATTGGTCATTTTGGTCTTGGTTTCTATTCTGCATTTATGGTAGCTGCAAAAGTGGAAATCATTACCAAGTCATATAAAGACGAACCAGCAGCACACTGGACCTGTGACGGAAGTCCAGAGTTCACATTAGAACCAGCTGACAAAACTACACGTGGAACTGAAATTATTTTACATATCGCTGAGGATTCATTAGAATTCTTAGAAGAGTCTAAAATAAAAGAGTTACTAAATAAGTACAATAAATTCATGCCTATTCCAATTAAATTTGGAACTAGATCTGAAAAAATTGAACAAAAAAAGGGAGAATCTGTTGAAGCAGAAGACAAAGACGAAGTCTTTAAAACTGTTGAAGTAGATAATATCATCAATAACCCTAATCCAGCTTGGACAAAACAACCAACTGAATTATCTGATGAAGATTACAAGTCTTTCTACCATGAATTGTACCCTTCACAGTTTGAAGAGCCGTTATTCCACATTCATTTAAATGTTGATTATCCGTTTAACTTAACTGGTATTTTGTATTTCCCAAAATTGGGTTCTGACTTACAAATTCAGAAAGATAAAATTCAATTGTACCAAAATCAGGTATATGTAACTGATAATGTAGAAGGAATTGTTCCTGAATTCTTAACGATGCTGAAAGGAGTTATTGACTCACCAGACATTCCATTAAACGTATCTCGTTCAGGTTTGCAAGCAGATGCAGCAGTTAAGAAAATATCGAACTACATCACTCGTAAAGTTGCTGATAAATTGAAATCATTATTCACCGAAAACCGTGAAGATTTTGAGAAAAAATGGAACGATATCAAAATCGTTTTAGAATACGGAATGCTTTCTGAAGATAAATTCTACGAAAAATCAAGTGCTTTCGTTTTATATCCTACTGTTGACAACAAGTTCTATACACTTGAAGAGTTAAAAGAAAACTTAAAAGACAAGCAAACAAACAAAGACGGTAAACTGGTTGTTTTGTATGCAGGAAATAAAGAAGCGCAACATTCGTATATCGAAATAGCACAAGAAAAAGGATACGAAGTTTTACTTTTAGATTCTCCAATTATCTCTCATTTAATTCAAAAAATTGAAGGAGACAATAGTGATTTAACTTTTGTACGTGTCGATTCAGATCATATCGATAATTTAATCAAGAAAGAGGAAACTACTATTTCTAAATTATCAGAAGAAGAGCAAACAGGTTTAAAAACAGTTGTAGAAACAATTGTACCAAAAGAAAACTATAGTGTACAACTAGAAGCCATGGACAGTCAGTCAGCTCCGTTTATCATCACGCAACCAGAATTCATGCGTAGAATGAAAGAAATGAGCCAGTCAGGTGGCGGTGGCGGAATGTTTGGAATGGGTAATATGCCGGAAATGTATAACTTAGTTGTCAATACAAATTCACCATTAGCAACAACCATTCTGAATACAAAAGACAAAGCAGATCAAGAACACTTAGTAAAACAAGCCTTAGATTTAGCTAAACTGTCTCAAAACTTACTAAAAGGAGAAGCATTAACTGCTTTTGTAAAAAGAAGTTTTGAAATGATCAAATAAGCAGAAAACCCATTTTATGAAGTAAAATGGTGTGAATCGCTTATTCCGAACTTGTTTCGGAATCTTTTCAGAAAATGAAAATAGACCTGCAAGCACAAACTTGTGGGTCTTTTTTTTTTTGGAGCAGAACTAATGATTTCCATAATAACTTCCCTCCCGCTATTCGCTACAATCTTTGCTCTTGGCTATCGCCACAGCAAAGGATTTTTGCTGCTATCGGGGCTAATTAAGGAGGTTTTTCTTTTACGATAACATTTAGAAAATACAGTAGCCAATTTGCACTCTTTTTTATACATCTTAACAAGATTAAAAAATGTAAAAGTTAAAAGTAAATGAAATTTTGAAAAAATATTTCATACTAAACATTGATATAAAAAACAGGGTTATTCCGCTGCCAAAATCTATAACACCAAATCGTATAAAAGGAAACCTAGACCGCGATGACTTATTACCTCAAAAAACTATTTCAATATCACACCAAATTTAATTGTAGTTTTGACGTTCATTGATTAGACATAAAAAATGAGCACTACTTGCTTCATTAACTTGTCAATAAAATTAAAATTCAGAACACATGTGGTGGCAATATCTATTAGTTTTTTTTGGAGCTCTATTATTTGACATAGTTCCTTTTCCGTTTGCACCCGCGTTTACAATAATGGTATTTCTTCAAATTCTTTTTGATCTAAATGTTTGGGCAGTGATTGTCATTGGAGTTGTGGGGTCGGTTATAGGTCGGTTTATTCTTCTTTTATATGCTCCGTTAATGGCCAACAAATATTTAAAGGCATCTAAAAATGAAGACATTAAGTTTCTTGGAGATAAAATGAACCAAAATAAATGGAAAGGTATTTTAGTGGTACTTGCTTATTCTTTGTTGCCGCTTCCTACCACACCACTTTTCTTAGGTGGAGGTATTTCAAAAATAAAGCCTATTTATATCATTGCCCCTTTTTTGGTAGGGAAATTCACTAGTGATTCGATAGCCTTACATTTAGGAAAATTTGCATCCGAAAATCAACAAAGTATCATTGACAATATTTTTTCATGGCAGTCTATTGCGAGTTTTATTTTGGGATTTGTAATGCTATTTTGTTTATTTTTTATCAATTGGCGTACCTTAATTCATACTAAAAAATTAGCTTTTGATTTTAAAATCTTAAATTAAATTATTCTTCCTGATTACGTGGCTATATACAATACGAAATAGATTATCGCACTAGCGCTGGTATGCCCACTTTCTCTGCTGCTTGTCTGCGACGACTACCTACTTAAAATAGTACACAAATCGTAGCTTTTGTAAAGCGGTTACCCAAAAAAATATTTTTTTTCAAATAGCTACTCGCTGCAAAAGAGTTCCATACTTGGGTTTCAGCCCAACACCCAACACTTCTTTTTTTCTAGCATCAGACTTCTTGACGTGGATTTTTTTTATAAAAAAACTGTTATCCCGTAAACTTTATCGAACTTTGGTTCATTAATTTAGTTGAACCATAATTTCAAAATACAAAGATGACCTTACATATAGAAACTCCTGCATTATTATTCTCTGCTACTTCATTGATTCTTCTGGCCTACACGAATCGCTTTTTGACAATTGCAACTATCGTGAGAAGTCTTAAGAAAACTTATGATGAAAAAGAAAACAAGAGTATTTTAATCGAAATTGCAAACCTCAACCTGCGATTAACGTTAATCCGTTACATGCAGCTTTTTGGAGTATTAAGTTTGTTTCTTTCTGTTTTTGCTATGCTATTACTCTTCTTTGATTTCGAAATAGGCGGTCTCTATTTCTTTGGCTTTAGCTTACTAAGCTTGCTTATTTCATTAGCACTTTCTTTTTGGGAAATCAGCATTTCTGTCAAAGCACTGCAAGTCCATTTAAGTGATTTAATGCCCTAACATTGGGATATTAACACATTAAAAACTACCTAAACGACAAAGAGCTGCGAATAGATTTCACCGCTCTTTGTCGTTTTTTATTTTGAAAAGATTATTGGTTTAAAATTCCACCATCCTCTTTTTTATCTTTATTCAGTAAATTAGGATTCTCTTTAGCCAACTTATTTTTTGTTGGAATCTTGTAATTTAAGCTAAATCCAAATTTCCTAGTGTCCATTTTATTGCTAATTAACAATGGTGTTTCATACGAATTGAAAGCATTTCTATTTCCATTCAACACATCATCAGCATAAATAGAGAGTGTCAGTTTGTCTTTTAAAAGCTTTTTAGAGAAAGTCAAGTCTAATGCATTTCTGAAAGGCTTAACCGCGATGAAGTAAAAATAATTCCCCTTTGGAACAATGTAATTGTAGTTAGCGACAAACTTAATTTGTTTTGGTAATACAATTTGCGACATGAAGTTAAACATCCAGAATCCATTAGTATCAACATTTGGAATTTCATGATATTGATAGCCCGCATACACATATAAAAAGTTCATGGTGTCAGGATTAACATTCATTTTCATTGTTTCTTCCAGTCCTTTGGTAAACAACATATAGGGAATTGGCATTCCAACACTAAAATTATGAATCTTAATCTCCGGAATATTCTCATTACTATTCACAACCACATCATCATTAAGAGTCACTCTCTGGATAACTTGATTTTTAGCAGAGCTAACATTATAACTTATAAAAGCATAATCAAAAGCACTTAACTTCACCTCATAATTATTAAAAATAGTAGGTTGCAGGTTTGGATTCCCTGAGTAGTCAATATTTGGATTTTGGTAATTGGTATTGTTTGGGTTCAATGCCGATGTACTAGGCAGCGTAATTTTTTTATTATAGTTTAAATTAAAATTAATTGATTTATTAAAATTATACTGGGCACTTGCATTCGGAAAAAAACGGAATTGCTCGAATGCCGTTAATTCAGCTGTATCTGTATTACCCGTAATATCATAATCTTCGGCGCGACCACCTACAATAAAATTCACTTTATCAAACCTAGTTTGCAGCTCTACGTAAGATGCCGCAGTTCTACGTCTATATTCTAGATTTTTAACTCCTTTGCTTTCCGCATCAAAAAGCAACTCTTCATACAAACTACCAAAACTTAACTTTCCTTCATCAGATAATTTAAGAGGTTGTGAATAATCAAATTTAAAATTATACAGATTCTGATTTGAGGAGTTATCTAATGTCGAAGACGAATTAGCTAACGGGCTCAGTTCAAAATCATTTTCATTACTGTTATAATTAAATTTGAATTCTAATTTCTTGGCTGCGTTCTCGAATTTCTTTTGGTAGGTCACCACGGCGTCTTGTCGCAAACCAGTACTCACTGAGGCATCATTAGTACTAAAATCAGGACCATTTCCCAAGGTATGGCTATCATTATTGTTGTGCGTTAAATCATAATTTAATAACAAACGGTCTTTGCCAATATCAAACGTCAATGCCGATTTAATGTAATTATTACGCCCTACTCGATCAGCATCTGTAGTTGACAGTATAGATGTGGTATTGTTTTCTTGTTTCTCAAGCGAAGTCCAAACCGCGCTTTCTCTATAATTCTGACCTAGGTTTAACTGCCAACCAAAGTATTTGTTTTTAGCACTTAACAAAAGACTGTTATTCATTCTCCATCTTACATCATCATAACTCGTAAAACTGGTACTATTAGTATAGGTTGCACTTAGATAATTCTTGGCATTTTTATTAGTTATAATATTCAAAATAGCACCTCCGGAAGTAGCGGGAAACTCGGCACCAGGTTGCGTAATAATTTCGATTTTTTCGATAGCATTCGCTGGCATTCCTTCTAAGAAAGCGTTCAATTCATTAGTAGAAATATTCAATGGACGACCATCCATAAAAACATCCAATTGCTTTCCTTGATACATCATTCCAGCAATATCTGAGGCTATTAATCCCGGTAATTTCTTAATCCCTTCTAATACTGATCCAGTATTTAGACTGGGTTGGTCAGCAAAATTAAAGATCGTTCTATCTGCCTTTTGCTCAATGGCTTTTTTAGTTTTGATAATAGCAACTTCATTTAATTCAGTTGTTTTTTCAACAGTTTTTTCCGGAGTATTTTGAGCCGAAATGCTAAAAAATCCTCCTAAAAACATTAGGGTAAACAGTATATTTTTTTTCATGTCTATTTTATAAGATGTACCATAAGTACTAACTTTAAGTGTAATGTTACAGACCTACTTTAAAATAAACAAAACTAATCCAAAAAGAACCCTAAATACAGCTGAAACTGACCAAAAAACCAAAGCCATACAAGACTAATTTTCAAAAGAAAGACAGTCTTTACTTGTAATTCATAACTAAAGCTTATCTTCGCCGGCTTTTAAATTTAAAACAATGATCGAAAATAGAGTGTTAAAAGGAGTTTTTTTAGTTGCATTTGGAGCGACCAGTTATGGTATGCTTGCTACTTTTGTAAAAATGGCCTATAACGAAGGATACACCACCGCGGAAGTCACCTCATCCCAATTTATTTTAGGAATTATTGGAATATTACTTATTAATTTGTTCCAAAAAGCAAAAAACAAGAATGCAGTTGTGAAAGCAACAACGCAAAACATATTCCATTTAATGCTAGCAGGAACTTCTTTAGGAATGACCAGTGTCTTTTATTATTTGGCTGTAAAATACATTCCTGTTTCTATTGGTATTGTTTTATTGATGCAAACCGTTTGGATGGGTGTTTTACTAGAAATGATTTTAGAAAAGAAGATCCCTTCAAACCAGAAAATCATATCGGTAGTTATTGTTTTGATTGGAACCGTTCTGGCCACTAACCTGATTCAAAATGAAGTGCAATTAGACTGGCATGGTATCATGTGGGGAGTTTTGGCAGCAGCCTCATTCACCACGACAATGTTTACTGCAAATAGCGTGGCTACTGAAATTTCTTCGGCACAACGTAGTTTATATATGCTACTAGGTGGCGCTGTGATTGTTTTTGGATTCTCGATAGCAACACAAACTACTCCATTCAATTTTGACATCTTCCTTAAATGGGGAATTGTACTTGCATTATTTGGGACTATTATTCCACCAATGCTTATGAATGCGGGCTTTCCACTTACTGGAATCGGTTTAGGAAGTATTGTCTCAGCATTAGAACTTCCCGTTTCAGTAATGATGGCTTATTTTCTTTTGAATGAAAATGTAGTTGGAACACAATGGCTGGGCATAATTTTAATTATTTTGGCCATAGTGATAATGAATGTGAATTTTAAAAAACGCAATAATTAACTGCCGTTTTTAATTAAAAACATATCCATTTAATATCCCTAAATTAGCAGCTGTACCAAATTAAATACGTTTCATTATGACTTTACCTTGGCATCTTTACTTAATGGCTTTGATTTATACAATTGCAGGACTCAATCATTTTAGAAGCCCTAAGCTGTATGAAAGGATAATCCCGCCCTATTTTCCCAACCCAAAATTATTAAATATAATAAGTGGTTTTGCTGAAATAGTATTGGGGATTTCCCTCATGATTCCAATGGTATCAAATTATGCTGCTTGGGGAACTATCGCCTTACTAATTGCCGTATTTCCTACTCATGTGTATATGTACCAAAATGAAAAGGCAGGAATGAAGTTACCAAAATTCGTTTTACTTTTACGAATGCCTTTACAACTGGTTTTGATTTATTGGGCTTATATCTATACCTAAAAGCACTAAATTTGTTACTTAAGCGAATGCAGAATTAATATCCAAATTAGAGTTTCGGAATGAAAAGTTAATGTAAAAAATGCTATTACAAATAGTCATTACGGTACCCTATTTTCGATTTGGGATCGGATTTTTGGGACATTCAAGACACTTTCAAAAGAGGACATTATTTATGGAGTAGACACTCACATGAAGATAGAAGAACACAATCAATTGCCGAATTTGTTAAAAATACCCTTTCAAAAACCACGCTCCTCCAAAAAGTTGTAAATACTATAAAAAAAATTGCTATTTAGGTCAGAAGTAAATATATTTTTATTAATATTGGTGTCTGATTTAGAATCAATTATATTAATCACTAAAAACAAATTGAATTAATTTTCACCTGATGAAAAAGAGTAACCGCAAAGAATTGACCTGGGAACAAACAGAAAAACTTGTTACAATGGCTTTAGAAGAAAAAAATCCTTTTGAAATTATCAAAAAAGAATTTGGTCTGGCCGAAAAAGAGATTCTGGAAATAATGAAAAAGAAGATGCCCGCAGAAAAATTTGAAATGTGGAAAAAGAAAGCTGCAGCAAACAAACCAAAACCAAAACCAATTAAAATTGATGATTTTGATGAAGATTTGGACGGTAAGTACTACATAAAAAATAAATTAGATTAACCAATTCAAAAAAACACTCTTAATTTAGGGTGTTTTTTTTTGCAAATAATTTTAAGACTCAAAATTCTAAAATATACTGTAACAATTTTATATTTTGAAAGTCTAATAAGTAAATCAAACTAACAAAAATGAAAAGAATAATTTACGCACTTGCATTTTCATCAGTATTATGGAGTTGTAAAACTACCAGTTCAATAGCGACTGCCAGTAAAGAACAGGTTCAAGTAGCAATAAACATAAGTGACATCATAGAAGACAAGGTGATGGTGACTGTAAAAGCCCCATCGATTACTTCTGATAAAATTACTTATCATATCCCAAAAACAGTTCCTGGAACCTACTCTGAGGACAATTACGGGAGATTTGTCGATGACTTAAAGGCCTATGACAAAAAAGGCAATTTACTAGTCGTAAACAAAATGGACACTAATTCATGGTCTATTTCAAAAGCTAAAACCTTAGATAAAATTACTTATTTAGTAAATGATTCCTTTGACACTGAAAAAGGGACAGGTTTTGGTCAAGATGATGTTTTCTCACCTGCTGGTTCAAACATAGATGCTGGTAAAAATATAATGCTAAACACGCATTGTTTTGTAGGTTACTTCACTAATTTCATGTCTACGCCATACAAAGTAGCTATTTCGCATCCAGCAGAAATGTGGGGAGCAACTTCAATGACTGATATCGACTCTAGCGCAACTAATGATGTATTTGTAACCTCTCGTTACGCTGAATTAGTTGAAAACCCAATCATGTATTCAAAACCAGACCACACTTCATTTATTGTTGACGGAATGGATATTAACATCAGCGTTTATTCCCCTACTGGAAAAGTTACTGCCGAAAGCATTACGCCAGAGATGAAAACAATGATGACCGCACAAAAGAACTTTTTAGGAAAAATTAATTCTACTAAAAAATACAGCGTATTATTGTATCTATCTACTATGCAGGATGGTGATGCAAAAGGTTTTGGTGCTTTAGAACATCCAACTGCAACTACCGTTGTTTTGCCTGAAGTGATGCCTAAAGAAGAATTGGTAAAATCAATGAAAGATGTGGTTTCACATGAATTTTTTCATATCGTAACGCCATTGAGCATTCACTCTAAAGAAATTCAAGACTTTGATTATAACGACCCAAAGATGTCAAAACACTTATGGATGTACGAAGGAGTTACGGAATATTTTGCTAACTTATTTCAAATCAATCAAGGACTAATTACTGAAGAAGATTTTTACAACCGTATTTCAGATCAGATTGAAAGAGCAAACGCAATGAACGATACCATGTCATTCACAACAATGAGTGCTAACGTATTGACACAACCATATAAAGATCAATATGTAAATGTGTACCAAAAAGGGTCATTAATTGGAATGTGCTTAGACATTATCATTAGAGAAAAAAGCAATGGCGAAAGAGGTATTCTTGATTTGATGCAAAAACTATCTAATGAATATGGTGTTTCAAAACCATTTAACGATGATGAACTTTTCGCAAAAATAACGTCATTGACTTATCCAGAAGTAGGACAATTTTTAGCCACATACGTTGCTGGAACAACTCCAATTCCTTACGATAACTATTTCGCAAAAGTAGGATTGTCAAGATCTACAACGAAAACTCCTGCTAATGTTTTCCTTAAAGGTCAAAAACCTTACATCACTGTGGATCCACAAACAAAAGAAATCATTGTTCTACCAAATATTGAATTAAATGACTTCTATACCTCTTTAGGATTAAAAGGTGGCGATGTAATAATGACAATAAACGACAAAGCATACTCACTGGAAAACATCTATGATATGATTGGCGCAAGTCAAAACTGGAAAGAAAACGATGCTATAACCGTAAAAATCAAACGCGACGGTGCAATACAAACTATTAAAGGGAAAGTAAAACTACCTTATGAAGAAAAACAAATACTAAAAGCAACTGACGCTTCAAAATCACAATTAAAAGAAGCTTGGTTGAAAGCATAATTTCAAACAACAATTTAAGAATCCCAATGTAGAAATATATTGGGATTTTATTTTTGCAATATTTCGATAAATTAGTCTCTTATGTTTCCAACTATTTTCTTTATTTTGCAGCAAAATATATAACCAATGAAAAAAATAATTCTTGCATTCGTTTCTCTTGTGCTATTAGCATCTTGTAACAAAACTGAATCAAAAGCAGACTTGCATATTACCGGAAATATCAAGGGACTAAAGAAAGGAACTTTATACATCCAAAGAATTGTCGATACGACCCTTGTGGCAATAGACACAATTAATATTGATGGTAGTTCTACCTTTGAAAGTGACATTGATTTAAAATCTCCTGAGATGTTGTATTTGTTTCTAGACAGAGGAACTAGCAACTCATTAGACAATAACTTGGTATTTTTTGCTGAGCCAGGAACCATCAACATAGACACTAACTTAGAATCTTATATTGCAGACGCAAAAATCACTGGTTCTAAAAATCATGATTTATACGAAGAGTATAAAAAAATCAATTCTCGTTTTACAGATGAAAAACTAACTTTAATTGAAAAAAAGTTCAATGCCATCAAAAGCAATAACACAAAATCAATTGACAGCTTAAATGCAAAACAAGAGTCAAACATCAAGAGAAAGTATTTGTTTGCGACTAACTTCGCCATAAACAATAAAGACCACGAGGTAGCTCCTTACATAGCTTTATCTGAAATCTACGACATCAACATTAAATACTTGGATACAATTCAAAAATCAATGACTCCAAAAGTAGCACAATCGCTTTACGGAAAGAAATTGACTGAATACGTAGCTAATATCAAAAACCAGAAATAAATCGATTAAAAACTCTATTTCGATTGTTTATCAAAATACAAAAACGTCTCGTGAAAATCGAGACGTTTTTTTTTGGTCTATGAAATAAAAACAATTCACGACCTGCTTTAAAATAAAAAACCACCTAACAAAAGTTAGGTGGTTTTACGATGAGCCGGCGGAGGGACTCGAACCCACGACCTGCTGATTACAAATCAGCTGCTCTAGCCAACTGAGCTACGCTGGCGTCTCATTACGGGTGCAAATATACACATGAATTTCATATCTCCAAATAAATAATCAATAAAATATAAATTATTTTTAGGAGGTAAAAAACGGCATTATTTCATTCAAAAACATAAAAAAACCACCTAACAAAAGTTAGATGGTTTTACGATGAGCCGGCGGAGGGACTCGAACCCACGACCTGCTGATTACAAATCAGCTGCTCTAGCCAACTGAGCTACGCTGGCGTCTCATTACGGGTGCAAATATACAGATGAATTCGATTTCTCCAAAACAAATCTGCATTTTTTTATCGTTTTTTTCGACTACAATTCGTTGATTTTAGCAATCAATTGATTTGCAGTTTGTTCTAATTCAACATTGATTTGTTTGAAGTGTGCTTTTTTGTTTTCAACGTTTTTTGCGTTCACTTTTGTGATCAATTCGTCAAATGCAGCAATAGCTTCATCAATTAAATTGTTAGTTTCAGTTGTTGGTTTTCCTGTAGTAGAAATTTCAAACAAGTAAACTGCTTCAATAATATCTCCTAAAACGTAGTTGATGTCTTTTTTTAAATTCTTAATATTT
Organism: Flavobacterium degerlachei; assembly: GCF_900106645.1. Classification (GTDB taxonomy): domain Bacteria; phylum Bacteroidota; class Bacteroidia; order Flavobacteriales; family Flavobacteriaceae; genus Flavobacterium; species Flavobacterium degerlachei. The sequence continues at coordinate 201,669 of NZ_FNMV01000004.1, read as the reverse complement.
GCCATTTTATTTTTAATTTTAATTTGCGTCTGCAAAAGTACATATAATCTTTCTATTACTCGCTATGAAATGTAAATTTCTAAAATAGAAGCTTTTCCATTTAGCGCATAATTACTCATTGCCGCAGGAATCAATATAGTATCCCCTTTTTTATATTTAAAAGTGAGATCGTTGTGTTCTACCTCAAATTCTCCGTCAATACACATATAAACGGTAAAGCTATCCCCTTTCTTGGTAACAGCCTCAGCACCCTCTAACGGTATAAAATTAGTGGTAAAATAAGGACAGTCCACAATCGTATTTGATTGATTGATTTTCTTATCATAAGTACGATAAGTATCTACCTTATTATAATTGATTGCTTCAAGAGCCAAATCAACATGTAGTTCTCTAGTATTGCCTTCCGCATCCACTCTATCAAAATCATATAAACGATAGGTAATATCAGAAGTTTGCTGAATCTCGGCAACAACTAATCCCGCACCAATAGCATGAACAGTTCCTGTTTCTAGGAAAAACACATCACCTTCTTTCACCTTTACATCATCCAAAATAGAAAGCAACGTTTTATTCTTCAGATTTTCTAAATACTCGTTTGCATTTGAATTCTCCTTGAAACCAACAATGATTCTTGCATCCTCATCAGCCTGCATGATATACCACATTTCAGTCTTCCCAAAAGAATTATGACGCTTCTTAGCTAATTCATCATTAGGATGTACTTGAATCGATAAATCTTCACGTGCATCTAAATATTTAAAAAGCAAAGGAAACTCTTTTCCAAATCTTTCATAAACAGCAGTTCCTAAAAGCTCGTTTGGTGAATCATCAATGATTTCCATCAATGATTTTCCTTTTAGTTCTCCATTAGCGACAATACTAACATCACCTTTAACAGTTGACAACTCCCAGCTTTCACCAGTAATTTTTGATGTAATTGGTTTATTAAGAACTGTTTTTAGCTTTTCGCCTCCCCAAATTCTTTCTTTTAAAATAGGCTCAAACTGTAAAGGATACACTTTTGTCATCATTGTCTTTTTTTTATTTCCAGCAAACGCATTTCACAATTTTGCAAAACAACAGCTGATATATGATTAATTTATAATGCTAATTTTTTAATAGTCTCCAGTGCTTTAGGTATATGTTTACCAGCCATCATACTATCAAATATCATTTGGATTTCCCCATTTCGATCTGCTACGTAAGTTACCCTTCCAGGCAACAAACCAAACATATTAGATGGAACGCCAAATAATTTTCTGATTTTCTTATCGCTATCTGACAATAGAATAAAGGGTAATTTGTATTGTGTGGCAAATTTTTGATGTGATTCAAAACTATCACTACTGATACCAATAACCTCAGCACCTAAATCTTTGAAATCTTCGTATTGATCCCTAAAGCTACATGCTTGTGTTGTACAACCAGGTGTATTGTCTTTTGGATAAAAATAAATGACAAGAGGTTTTTTTCCAACAAAATCTTGACTGTCAAAATCATTCCCATTACCATCTTTCGCGATGAAATTTGGGATTTTATCTCCTACTTTCAATTCCATTATTCTCCTTTATAAGTTACAAAATTGCGAGGCGTTTCATAAAGAACTACTTCTAAATCAAATTCACTTTTGATTTTTTTTCTTAATTTATCCCAAATAACCACCACAATATTTTCGGCTGTGGGATTTAGGTTTTCAAATTCAGGAACATCTACATTTAGATTTTTATGATCAAATTTATTTTCCACTTCTTCCTTGATTAGGTCTGCCAAAATCTTGACATCCATAACAAATCCTGTTTCCTGATCAATTTCGCCAGTAACACTAACAATCAAATCATAGTTGTGACCGTGGAAATTAGGATTATTACATTTGCCAAAAACCGTATCGTTTTGTTCGAAAGTCCAATCCTTGCGATACAGTCGATGGGCCGCATTAAAATGTGCTTTTCTACTTATGGTTACTCTCATTGTAATGTCTTTTTATCAGATTTCTGAAATATTAGATCTATAATTTATACTTTATGGTCTTCCAAATAATGATAGAACTCGTCAAATATGATTTTAAACCATACGGTATAGATTTCCGGATGTAATAACATATCACTTTTAACGGCTTCAATATTCATCCATTTCCAAGCCTCGACCTCCTCTGGATTGATTTCTGGTTTTTCGTTATAATAACCAATCATCACATGATCGAGTTCGTGTTCTGTCAAACCATTATCAAAAGGAGCTTTGTATATAAAATGAAAAAGTTCTTTGAGATCAGTTTTAAAACCCATTTCCTCAAACAGTCTTCGGCTTCCAGCTTGAATATTGGTTTCACCTTCCCGTTGATGACTGCAACAAGTGTTAGTCCAAAGCAATGGCGAATGGTATTTATGATGCGCCCTTTGCTGCAACATGATTTCATTATTACTGTTTAAAACAAAAACAGAAAAGGCACGATGCAACACTGCTTTTTCATGCGCCTCTAATTTAGGCATCAATCCAATTTGCTCGTCGTCTTTATTAACTAATATTACGTTTTCTTCTATCATATCTATTTTTAGCGTCACAAAAATACAAAAAAGATAAACAATAGAAACGCCTTTAACAATCTGTTTCTTTTTGTTGAATGCCAAAATTGTTATGAATATTCGAATTGAATAGCATAAATCCATTCAAAGATTCTTTCGTACTTTTGACAAACCAAACCATCACAAATAATGAGCCCAATAAAAATCCGAAAAGCTAAATTAGAAGACCTTAATATACTACTCGAATTCGAACAGGGGATTATCACCGCAGAGCGTCCCTACGACCCTACTTTGAAAGAAGGTAAAATTCATTATTACGACATTGAGAAAATGATTTTAGCCGCTGACGTAGAAGTCCTCGTTGCCGAAATTGACACGGTTATTGTAGGTTCCGGCTATGCGAGAATAGCAGCCGCAAAACCCTATTTAAACCATAAAAAATATGCGTACTTAGGTTTTATGTATACCGACCCAAAATACAGAGGTATAGGGGTAAATTCAAAAATCATAGAAGCTCTTAAGAACTGGTGCCTGTCACTTGACATCTATGAACTCCGTTTAGACGTTTACAATGACAATCCTTCAGCTATAAAAGCTTATAAAAAAGTTGGGTTCAAAAAGCACCTAATTAATATGAGATTAAAATTATAAAAAAGGTCTCATAAAGAACAATCTCCCGCTAAAGCAGCAAATTAATTTTATTTTTTTGCTTTATTTTATACATTTTATCTAATAATTACTTCCTTGCTTCCTTATCGCAAATAGCATCCCATACATTTGTATACGAATAATTTAACTCCAATTTTTCGCTTTAAAAAAATATTTTTTTATTACAAATAATTCCCAATTTACAAGTTGCCACCGTAAAATATTAATGTTTTTTGGAATGAAATTTGTTAAGTGAAAATCGAATGCTTTTTTGTGTATATTTGAACCATAATTGCAACGGAGTAGAATAAATCGTACATAATAAAATTTTAAAAGCGTAACGGTTTTTAAAGTATTAAATACAACCATTAATTTCCTATCGATATATGACCAGTAACGATTACATCGACTTTTTTAAGCAATCACCATCCCTGTCAATAGTATTGGATACTAATTTCAATGTAGTTGCCGCAACTGATAATTTTCTACAAGTCACTATGACTAAACGAGAAAACATTACAGATAAAAACATTTTTGATGTATTCCCTGAAAACCCTAATGAAGAGACATCGTATTCCATTAGCAATTTGAGAATGTCCCTAAATAGCGTGTTATTGAAAAAAAAAACTGATACAATTGACATCATAAAATATGACATTCAAAAGCCAGAATCAGAAGGAGGAGGTTTTGAAAGACGTTATTGGAAGGCTATTAACTCCCCTATCCTTGACTCAAACAACAATATCAACTATATAATGCTACTTGTTGAGGATATTACCAAAAACAAGAAGCTACGGTATAGCAACAGTAAATTAAAAAAGAGCATTAAATTACTAGAGGAATCTTACGGCTTCTCTGAAGAAATAATTGCTACAATGATGGAACCCATGCTGGTCCTCAATGAAGATCTTAAAATAAAATCTGCCAGTAATTCATTTTGCCTAAAATATGCTATCAGCAAAGAAGAAATAGAAGGAGCATCTGTCTTTGCCATAGACAATAACAGATGGGACTTGCCTGAATTACGCAACCTCTTGGATAAAATGCTTTCCAAAAAGATAGATTTTCATAAAGTAGAAATAAGCTGTGATACCTCAAGTTTTGATAGAAAAACAATTGTAGTTAGCGCGAATTATATTTTTCAAAAAACACATGATGAAAAAACAATTTTACTGGCAATTCAAGATGTTTCTGAGGTAAGGCGATTATCGATAGCCCTTCAAAACAAAGAGAAAAAAGAGTTCGAAAAACGAATTGAAATACAGAAGAACGCATCGAAAGAGATAGAAGACAGCAATAAGCGATTTAATATGGTACTACTGCAATCCCCATTTGCAATAGCGATATTAAAAAGCAAAGACATGGTTGTTTCACTCGCAAATGACAGCATCAAAGAAATGTGGGGTAAAGGCAAAAATGTAGAAGGTAAAAAATTTAATGATGTTTTACCTGAACTAATAGATAAGGAATTTCCTTTATTGCTAGATAATGTTTTTACTACTGGTATTCCTTTTTACGGAAATGAACTTCTTGCACCTATACTTCATGATGGAGAATTAAGAGACGCCTATTTTAATTTTGTTTACCAGCCGTATTATGAAGCTGATGAAACAATTTCAGGCGTAACCATAATTGCTTACGATGTAACAAATCAGGTATTAGCAAAAAACGAACTAGTCGAATCAAAAATCAATGCAGAGTTAAAAACAAAAATTGCAGAAGAAGCAGTAAAATCAAAACAGCAATTTTTATCTAACATGAGTCATGAAATAAGGACGCCCATGAATGCCATTATTGGATTTACTAACGTAATACTTAAAACACAATTAGATAAATCACAAACAGAATATATTAATGCTATTAAAGAATCTGGAGATGCATTGATAATTTTAATTAATGACATCTTAGACATAGCTAAAGTTGATGCTGGAAAGATGACATTTGATAATGCGCCTTTTAAATTATCAAAGTCCATTTCTACAATTCTGCATCTTTTTGAACAGAAAATGAAGGAAAAAAATTTAGAATTAATACAGGAATGTGACCCGTCGATTCCCAAATTTTTAATTGGAGACCCGATGCGTTTGCGTCAGATTATTTTAAATTTAATGAGTAATGCGATAAAATTCACTTCTAAAGGGCGAATAAGTGTTAAAGTTTCATTGTTAGATGAAGATAGCGAGAGAGTTACTATTGAATTCTTAATAACAGACACCGGAATTGGAGTACCAGAAGACAGACTAGCACATATTTTCAATAATTTTGAACAAGCTACCAAAGGAACCACCAGCTCGTATGGAGGAACAGGATTAGGACTTGCAATTGTAAAACAATTAGTTGAACTTCAAGGGGGATCAATCATTGCAAGCAGCGAAGAGGGAGAAGGCTCTACCTTTGGCTTCACTATGAGTTTTGAAAAACCAACTTCGTCTCAAGAAGACATCAAAGAAGATATTTCCCCAATTCTTCCATTTATAAATAATGACTCAACGGCAGAAAGAGTAAAGGTTTTGGTCGTAGAGGACATGACCTTGAACCAGCTTTTATTGAAGATCATCTTATTAGATTTCGGATACGATATTGACGTAGCAGATAATGGTAAGATCGCAATTGAAAAATTCCAAAACAACAGTTATGATATCATTTTAATGGATTTACAAATGCCGGAAATGAACGGATTTGAAGCTACTTCGTACATACGCGAAGTGCTAGAATCTAAAATTCCAATTATTGCACTAACTGCTGACGTTACTACAGCAGATGTAGCGAAATGCAAAGCCGTTGGAATGAATGATTATATTTCTAAACCGATTGATGAAAAATTATTACTTAGTAAAATCAATAAGCATATCAATCTAGTTTAGTAAAATAAGTACGTAGCCCTTCCCTATTTTTCTCATTGCTCATTAAAAATGGTAGGGAATCAAAACTCAATTCTGTATTTATATTCCCGTCCTTTGCACTCTAAAACAGACTTAAATAAATGAAAGCACTTACCTTTTCTGCATTTGGCGATTCAGATGTTCTTGAATATATAGACGTACACAATCCAGTATTAAAAGAGGATGAGATATTAGTCGAGATGCGAGCCATCGGCTTAAACTTTGCTGATGTATACCGCCGAAAAGGAAATTATCACTTAGTGGGAAACCCTCCATTTATTGCAGGATACGAAGGCGCTGGAGTTGTAGTCAACTCAAACAATAGCGAATTTAAAATTGGCGACCGAATCGCATTTGCCGATGTCCCCCTTGCCAATGCTGAATTAGTAGCCGTTCCTCTTTCGAAAGTAATTCCTTTACCGGACACAATCAGTTTTGAAACAGCTGCGACAATATTATTACAAGGACTAACGGCACATTACTTAGCAACTGACAGTCATAAAACTCAAAAAGGCGAAACAGTATTAATACATGCTTCGGCTGGAGGAGTTGGTTCATTTTTGACTCAAATAAGCAAGCTTTTGGGTGCGACAGTAATAGGACTTACCTCATCAGCAAGCAAGGCTGAAATGGCACTAAAAAACGGAGCAGATAAAGTTTTTTTGTATTCAGAAGACTGGAAAAATCAGGTTTTATCTTTTAGTCCAAATGGTGTTGATGTTGTTTATGACAGTGTTGGTAGTACTTTAAGCGATAGTTTTGAAGTAACTAAGAATTGCGGACAAGTTGTGTTCTTTGGTATGGCAGGCGGAGATCCTGATTTCATTAACCCAAGAATGTTAATGGACACTTCAAAAACACTTACTGGTGGTGATTTATGGAGTTACCTGACATCAAAGGAGGAACGCATCAAAAGAGCACATCAGTTGTTTGACTGGATAAGCACTAATAAAATTACAATCGCAGATCCAACTATCTTTAAACTTTCGGAAGAAAAAAAAGCGCACGAATATCTGGAAAGCAGAAAAAGCACCGGAAAAATAATTCTCATCCCTTAAATAGGATTTTTTCATTCTATACCAAACCTCGACTCTTTAAAGATTCGAGGTTTTTTTATTTAGGCTTTCTCCAATCATTAAAGCGCATTTTTCACCGTCAATAGCTGCAGATATAATTCCTCCTGCATAACCTGCACCTTCTCCGCAAGGATACAATCCTTTAATTTGAAGATGTTCGTATGATATAGCATCTCTCGGAATACGAACTGGCGATGATGTTCTAGATTCTGGAGCATGTAATATGGCTTCATTTGTCAAATACCCCTTCATTGATTTTCCAAATTCGGAGAATCCTTCACGCAATATTTGAGTTAGAAAACCAGGAAAAACTTGTCCCATTTCTACTGAAGTAGTACCGGGAACGTATGATGTTTTGGGAATTTCAGAAGAAACTCTACTTTGAGTAAAATCAATCATTCGTTGTGCAGGAACTTTTTGAGTTTCTCCTGCCAAATGCCATGCTTTTTGCTCGATACTTTTTTGGAATTCCATTCCAGCCAACGCACCAAATTTGGCAAAAGGCTTAAAATCTTCCAATTTCAGTTCGATAACAATTCCAGAATTAGCAGTAGCTTGATCTCTTTTTGATGGAGACCAACCGTTAGTCACTACTTCGCCAGGACTAGTTGCACAAGGGGCAATTACACCTCCGGGACACATACAAAAAGAATACATTCCTCTTCCTCCTACTTGCTTCACTATACTATAAGGAGCGGGCGGTAAAAGTTCTCCGCGATAATCGCAGCTGTATTGAATACTGTCAATCAAAGATTGCGGATGCTCAGCTCTAACGCCTAAAGCAAATGCTTTCGCCTCAATAAATATCTGTTTGCGATCCAATAGCTCAAAAATATCTCTGGCAGAATGTCCTGTGGCCAAAATTAATTTGTTCGCAAGAATAGTCGTTCCGTTCTGGGTTACAATTCCCTCCACTTCATTATTTTTGACTAAAATATCAGTAACTCTGGTCTCAAACAATACTTGCCCACCACATTCGATAATTTTTTCACGAATATCTTGAATAATTTGAGGCAATTTATTGGTCCCAATATGCGGATGTGCCTCCACTAATATATCTGGTGTTGCACCATAAGCGACTAGTAACTCTAGAATTCTAGTTACATCGCCTCTTTTTTTAGAACGGGTATATAATTTCCCATCAGAATAAGTTCCTGCTCCACCTTCTCCAAAACAATAGTTGGAATCCTCATTAACAATATGATCCACATTGATTGCCTTCAAATCGCGACGACGACCACGCACCTCTTTTCCACGTTCAATTACTATTGGCTTCAAGCCCAATTCGATTAATTGTAAAGCAGCAAAAAGTCCTGCAGGACCAGCGCCCACAACAATCACCTCTTGTGCATTAGCAACATTGGGGTAATCTGGAATTTCCAGCTTTCTCTCCTGAAAAGGTTCTCCTTTCAAATAAACAGCCACTTTCAAATTGATTTTTATTGCTTTCTGACGAGCATCAATGGAGCGTTTTAATATGGAAACATGCTGAATTTCCTTTGGGGAAATTTTCAGTAATTTTCCAAGGTAATCTTGTAGCAACAATTCATTTGCGGCTATTTCTGGAGATACTTGTAATAGATGTTCTTGAGGCATTTTTTCAGATTATTCGATTTTCAGACTATCTGACTTCTATAAATAGTCAAAATAATCCGGTACAAAAGTAGTATTTTGTGATGAATTCCGGTTACGGAAAGGAGAATCCATTTTTAAATTGGCTTATTTTTCAAATAAGACTTTGTAACTTTGCCCCTTTGAATCATATAACTTCATAAAAAAAATGTCTAGAAAAATAAAATTAATATGGGATTTCCGTGGACCCGCTTCCGCAAAAACTGCTGAACATCATGAAATCCATTTGAAGGAATACATTGCCCTCGAAAAATTACCACTAAACATTACGGGCTTTGAAATCCAAGGTGAAATGTTAGCAATCGCCTATATGGTAGTTACAGACGAACATATGATTCAGGTTCGTGATGCGCTGAAACCACATCGCGGAGAACTTTTTGTCGAAAGTGAAAAATCATAATACCTCAAAGTACTAACTTTAAGGTATTATGGCTTTACGCCTTTAAGACTAATTTGCTACTTCGCTAATAAATTTAATTCGCATTAAGCGTAATTCTTCAGTATCATAATCGCCCTCAAATTCTTTTAGGGCGTCTTCTATTTTATCTGTGGTTGACTCCATGAAATAATCATAAATCTCAGCTTGCTGATCATCATCTAACATCTCGTCAATCCAGTATTTTATATTCAACTTGGTACCAGAATAGACAATTTGTTCCATTTCTTTCATCAAAAGGTCCATGGTAAACCCTTTGGCTTTAGCAATATCATCAAGAGATAATTTACGATCAACATTTTGAATAATATACAGCTTATTAGCTGATTTTATTCCTGTTGATTTTACGATTAAGTCTTCCGGACGCAGGATCTCATTCTCTTCGACATATTGACTTATCAATTCAACGAATTCCTTACCATATTTCTTTGCTTTTCCTTCACCTACTCCATGAATATGGATCAACTCCTCTACGGAAATAGGATATTTTAAAGCCATGTCTTCCAACGATGGATCTTGAAAAACCACGAAAGGAGGAACTCCTATTTTCTTAGCTACTTTTTTACGTAAATCTCGTAACATAGTCATCAAGGCCTCATCAATAACAGCAGATGATTTTGAAGCAGTTACAATTGCTTCATCTCCTGCTTCATTGTATTCATGATCCTCAGACATCATAAAAGAACTTGGATTTTTTATAAAGTCTAATCCCTTATCAGTAATTTTAACGATACCATAAGTTTCAATATCTTTAGTCAAATAGCCTGCAACAAGGACTTGTCGCAATAAGGCCATCCAGTACTTCTCGTCAAAGGCAGTTCCTGAACCAAAAAAGGGTTGCACATCTGTCCTATGCGCTTTTATCACGGCATTGACTCTACCTATAAGGGTAAAAACAATTTCCTTAGATTTATATAAATGCCTAGTATCCCTAACTATTTCCAGTAATTTCACTACTTGGTCTTGGGCTTCTATTTTTACTTTTGGATTCCTTACATTGTCGTCCATATCACCACCTTCGCCTGTTTCACTATCGAATTCTTCACCAAAGTAATGCAGTAAAAATTTTCTTCTGGACATCGAAGTTTCGGCATAAGCTACCACTTCCTGTAATAAAGCAAAGCCAATTTCCTGTTCAGCAACGGGTTTCCCCGACATGAATTTTTCTAGTTTCTCAACATCTTTATAGGAGTAATAAGCCAAACAATGACCTTCACCACCATCTCGACCAGCACGACCTGTTTCTTGATAATAGCTTTCAAGCGATTTAGGTATATCATGGTGAATCACAAAACGCACATCTGGCTTGTCAATCCCCATTCCAAACGCGATTGTTGCCACAACCACATCCACATCTTCCATAAGAAACATGTCCTGATGTCTAGCCCGTGTTTTCGCATCTAATCCGGCGTGGTACGGTACGGCACTAATTCCGTTCACCTGTAAAACATGAGCAATTGCTTCCACCTTTTTTCGGCTTAAGCAATATATAATCCCAGATTTTCCTTTATGTTGTTTTATAAAACGGATGATATCCGATTCTACATTTTTTGTTTTTGTACGGACCTCATAATATAAATTAGGTCGGTTGAAGGATGCTTTAAAAGTAGTAGCATCACACATATCTAAATTTTTCAGAATGTCTTCCTGAACTTTTGGCGTTGCCGTAGCGGTAAGACCTATAATAGGTAAATCCCCTAATTGTTTTATAATGTGTTTTAGATTCCTGTATTCTGGTCTAAAATCATGACCCCATTCAGAGATACAGTGGGCTTCATCAATTGCAACGAATGAAATCTTGACAGTTTTAAGAAAATTGACATTTTCTTCTTTGGTCAAAGATTCTGGAGCCACATATAACAGTTTTGTCAGTCCAGAAGTAATATCCTTTTTGACTTGTGTAATTTCTGTTTTTGTAAGTGAAGAGTTTAAAACGTGGGCAATTCCATTCTCCGAAGAAAGGCCTCGGATGGCATCAACCTGGTTTTTCATTAAAGCAATCAGAGGTGAAACAACAATAGCTGTCCCCTCTTGAACTAAAGCTGGAAGCTGATAACAGAGCGACTTTCCGCCTCCTGTTGGCATAATAACAAATGTATTCTGTTTGTTGAGTAAACTTTTAATCACTTGTTCCTGCAAGCCTTTAAATTGGCCAAAGCCAAAATATTTCTTTAATTCTTTATGGATGTCGATTTCGTTTGAATTCATTCTTTATTATATGGTATTATGATATGGTATTACGTGGTATTTTGTATAAATTTGCACCACATAAAGATACAAATTTCTTTTACACATACAAATTTTAAATATTCTGTTTTGATATCTAAAGAAAATATATTGGCTATCGCCAAAAAAACCATCTTATCTGAAAGCGAAGCGATTACAAAATTAACTGATTTACTAGACGATAATTTTCCGGATGCAACGCAAGCAATCTACAATTCAAAAGGAAGATTGATTGTCACCGGTATAGGAAAAAGCGCTATCATAGCACAAAAAATGGTAGCCACTTTTAACTCAACTGGAACCCCGTCAATGTTCCTTCATGCCTCTGAAGCGATTCACGGGGATTTAGGAATGATACAAAATGACGACATCATCATTTGCATTTCTAAAAGCGGAAATAGTCCAGAAATAAAGGTTTTGGTTCCATTGTTAAAACGTTTTGGAAATACTTTAATTGCTATTACTGGAAATACAACCTCATTTTTAGCCAAAGGATCTGATTTTATTTTAAACACAACTGTTGAAAAAGAGGCTGACCCTATTAATTTGGCTCCAACAAACAGCACCACTGCCCAATTAGTTATGGGTGACGCAATAGCAGTATGTTTAATGGAAATTCGTGGTTTCAAACCAGAAGATTTCGCCAAATACCATCCAGGAGGTGCTCTAGGAAAAAAATTATTACTTAGGGTACAAGACATGTTGGAACACACCTTAAAACCTATGGTTTCTCCAGATACTTCGATTAAGAAAGTTATTTTTGAAATTTCAGAAAAACGATTGGGTGTAACTGCAGTTGTGGATCAGGAAAAAGTCATTGGTATTATTACCGATGGTGACATTCGAAGAATGCTTAACGAAAGAGATTCTTTTGCCGATTTGACAGCAAAAGACATCATGACCAAAAATCCAAAACTGATTCAATCAACAGCTATGGTAGTCGATGCATTAAATATTCTCGAAGATTTCTCCATTACCCAACTGGTAGTTGTAGACAATGAGGAATACAAAGGCGTTTTACATTTACACGATATTTTAAAAGAAGGAATACTATAATGGCAAAGAAAAACTTAAACGAAATGTCGTTTTTAGATCATCTTGAGGATTTAAGATGGTTATTAGTAAGAAGTACAATAGCAGTAATCCTGATGGCTATAGCCACTTATTTTTTCAGCGACTACCTATTTGATACGGTTATATTTGGTCCCACGAGACCTACATTTTTTACCTATCATTTTTTCTGTGATTTATCCCATTCTCTAGGCTTTGCCGACAGTATTTGCATCACCGAAATGCCTTTTATCATCCAGAATACAGAAATGGAAGGCCAGGTTAACGTCTTTATTTGGGTGTGTATCTTAGCTGGATTTATATTAAGTTTCCCTTATATATTGTGGGAAATCTGGAAATTCATCAGTCCCGCGCTATATACCAACGAAAAGAAAAACGCCAAAGTTTTCATCTTTTTCTCCTCGCTACTTTTCTTTATGGGCGTTCTGTTTGGCTACTTTGTAGTGATTCCTATGTCCGTAAATTTTGTAGCCACCTTTACAGTCAGTGATGTCGTACTGAACCAGTTTACTCTAGACTCCTATATAGGAATGGTAAAAACATCAGTACTGGCAAGTGGATTGTTTTTTGAACTACCAATTATCATTTATTTCTTGACAAAATTAGGGCTTGTAACCCCTGCATTTTTAAGAAACAATCGAAAATACGCAATTGTACTTGTACTAATTGTTGCGGCTATAGTAACTCCTCCAGATGTGGTGAGTCAAACTATTGTTGCGATTCCAATGTTATTAATCTATGAAGCAAGTATCTTTATTTCGGTATTTGTAACTAAAAATGAAAAAAAATAAGATGGCTGCAATAATCGAAGAATTCAATGAATATCGTTCTAAAATGAACGAAAAATTACTAGCTGACAACAACAAAATAGTAAAACGCATTTTCAACTTAGACACTAATGCGTATGCGCCAGGTGCTCTTGACGTTAAAACAAAAGAACTTCTAGGATTAGTTGCTTCTGCTGTTTTACGTTGCGATGACTGTGTAAAATACCACCTAGAAACAAGCCATAAAGAAGGCGTTACCAAAGAGGAAATGATGGAAGCCATGGGAATTGCCACTTTAGTGGGCGGAACCATTGTTGTACCTCATTTACGTAGAGCTTACGAATTCTGGGAAGCACTAGAAGAAGAGGCAGCAAAATAATACTCTTTGCCAAATCAAAAATGTCCCTCCCCTTTTGGGAAGGCAATTGTCTTTGAAAAGAAACTAAATAATTGTTAACAGCTTGATTTTCTTATTTGTTTATTCGTTTATTTGTAACGAATAAGCAGGACTTTGATTAAACAATTACACGAAACGAAATGATTTTAAGAGCAGATAATTTAATAAAAAAATACAAAGGCCGAAGTGTGGTAAAAGGCATTTCGGTTGAAGTAAACCAAGGTGAAATCGTTGGTCTTTTAGGACCAAATGGTGCTGGAAAAACGACTTCGTTTTATATGATTGTTGGCTTGGTTAAACCAAATTCAGGAAACATCTATCTTGATGATATGGACATTACTGATTACCCTATGTACAAGAGAGCACAGCACGGGATTGGTTATTTAGCACAAGAAGCTTCTGTTTTTAGAAAACTAAGTATTGAAGACAATATATTGAGCGTTTTGCAGCTAACTACTCTTTCAAAAGAAGAGCAAGAGGCAAAAATGGAAAGCTTGATTGCTGAATTCAGTTTGGAACACATTCGTACTAATCGTGGTGATTTACTTTCAGGTGGTGAGCGACGTCGTACTGAAATAGCACGTTGTTTAGCTACCGACCCAAAATTCATCTTGCTCGATGAACCATTTGCCGGTGTTGACCCTGTTGCTGTTGAGGACATACAACGAATTGTTGCGCAATTAAAAAATAAAAATATTGGTATTCTAATCACTGATCACAACGTTCAGGAAACATTAGCCATTACTGATAAAACCTATTTGATGTTTGAAGGTGGAATTTTGAAAGCGGGAATCCCAGAAGAACTAGTTGAAGATGAAATGGTACGTCGTGTGTATTTAGGACAGAATTTTGAGCTGAGAAAGAAGAAGTTGGAGTTTTAAATAAAGTTATCAGTATTCAGTGATCAGCTTATACAGAGTAATCAGTGGTCAATTCTAAAAAACGAGCCTTAATTTGTTCCAAAATCAAAACAACAGCAAATCCTTAACTTAAATTATTTGCTATGAGCGAAAAAGAAAAACCAAGTAAAGAAACACTTGAAAAATGGCACAAGAATCCTAATAACTGGAAGCTTGGTATCTTTTACTACAACAAAAAAGACAAACGCCTACTTCCTCCTAAAAGAGTGGCTTGGGCTGGCTGGACAGTTAATTTTGCAAATACTACTTCCGTTGCTTTTTTTGTCATTATAATTATCATAATAATTGGAATTGCCGTGTTCCAGCCAAAATAAAGAATAAGTACTACAAGGACAGATTTAAATAAAGTGGTCAGTGTTTAGTAAATACTTCTCTAGAGAACCACTCCAAATTTTTGCGGATTTAAAATCATGTACTTAATTAGCTTGCCTACTTCATTACTTTCATTTAGCAATTCGTTATAAACACCTTCCGTGATATAATTGCATTTAAATGAATACTCCAACCAAACCTGAGTTTCTGAATGTTCGGAATCTGAATTGGTTAATTTACTATGAAAGTTTTTGAGATAAACTCTTTTTCTATAAGATTCCGAGATATTGGCGGGTACGCGCTTCTTGAAGAACGCCTAATTTGATCCGTTAAAAAATACATTTCTTCTAGCGGAAATAGCTTTGTCATTTCAAAAATTTTCATCGCCAGTGAAAATCATTTCTGATAGGCTAATAAATCTTGAAATTTCATTACTTCTGTTGTTATTTAATACTGAACACTGACTACTAAAAACTGTACACTGATTACTGATCACTGATCACTACAAACTGCTCACTGACTACTCCACCGTAATATAACGTAACTGTTGTAAATCACCATTGTAAATATTAACATCTACATTCCCTTTAATTCCATTGACTGATGCTTTTTCTGTGAACTGCCAGAATAACCACTCCTCATCAATTTCCTCACGATAAAAATTATAATTGGCTATCCAAAAAAGGTAATCACTGAATTCTTCTTTCAAAAAATCATCATAATACCGCTCTCCCGTATAGATTATAGGCTTTACCTTATAATGCTCCTCTACCCTTTTTAACCATCTTTTTAGACCAATTTTCAATCGTTCGACAGATTGATTTTCAGGTAATCTCTCAATATCTAAAACTGGCGGCAAATCACCTTTACTTAAGGAAACCGTTTTAATAAAAAGCTCTGCCTGTTCAAGAGAGTTTTCATTGGGACGGTAATAATGATAGGCTCCTCGTAGTAGTTTATTTTTTTTGGCGCCAAGCCAATTTTCGTTAAATTTCTTATCTAATCTATCGTCACCAACGGTTGCTCGGATGAATACAAAGTGTACGGGATATTTATTTTCCAAAGTATCTACTTCTGTCCAACTTATTTTTCCTTGGTATTCAGATACATCCAGTCCTATTACCTTTCCTTCATGTTTGTTTAAAACCTGGTAATTACGGACATCTGAAATTCGTTTGTCCTCCGCTTCCTTTTGTAAAACCCGATTTGATTTGAAACTAAAATAATAAGCAAGGCCATTTCGATAATGATAAGCCGTACCAAAAACTAGAAGAACAAAAAAAGCAGCTATCATAAATCGCAATACTTTCCCAGAAAAAAAAGAAGTATTCTTTTTAGTTCGGCGTCTTATAGGTGGCTTTCTTTTAACGCTTTTTCTTCTCATCCAATAAATATTTATTGCTCACTATTGACAGCAACACATAACTAATAATAATTAATGGAATTCCCGCGTATTGGAAAAAGATTAACAGCAAGAAAGAAAACAACAAAAACACAATCTGAAGCGCATTATGCTTAAGACTAAACTTTTTAACCTTCAAAGAAAACAACGGAATCTCAGCATTTAAAATGTAAGCACTAAAAAGTGTAATGGCTAATAAAACCCATTGATTTGTCAGCACTTCGAGAATAAATAAGGAATCAGAATATTTTAATACTAGAGGCAAACTCAATATAAACAAAGCATTTGCAGGTGTAGGTAAACCAATAAAAGAATTAGTCTGGCGCGTATCGATATTAAACACTGCTAAACGGTAACACGAACCCATAGTAATGATGAACCCCAGATAAGGCAACATTGGGCTCGCAGAAATCTCATGCTGGCTGTTGGACAGTAAAAAATACATTACATATCCTGGTACCAGACCACTGGTAACCATATCAGCCAAAGAATCCAACTGTAAACCTAGCGGTCCTGAAACTTTCAATAATCGGGCAAAAAATCCATCAAAAAAATCTAAGAATATTCCAAGACAAACGAAATAAAAAGCCATTTCGAAATCTGAATTAGACACAAAGACCATAGCAATGCATCCACAAAGCAGATTAAGTAATGTTATGGAATTAGGGATATGTTTTTTAATGTTCATTGCAATTTAATTTAAGTCTTAGTTGACAAATTTAATATAATAAGTCAATGCACGCCACGTTTTTCATAGAGATTATTAACAGCTCTTTTCCCATTGTCATTTATTTAGCTTTAGAACAAAGGAAGCTCAGTAAAAAATTATATTTTTGATAAAAATTAAACAGCTTCCCCGCTTGTAAAAACAATTCGATTGAAAAAAATTCAATTCTTTATATTGCTTTTGATTTGCTCCTTAAGTTACGGGCAAACCGTTAGAAAATATTCCAATGAATTCATGAATATTGGCGTTGATGCGGCGGCCTTGGGTATGGCAAATACTGTTGTGTCTAGCACTAACGATGTGAATTCAGGGTACTGGAATCCAGCGGGGCTAACGCATCTTGAAGACCATCAGATTTCTTTAATGCATGCCAATTACTTTGCTAATATCGCGCAATACGACTATATCGGATATGCTAGTCCTATAGATGACCGTAGTGCTTGGGGAATTTCATTAATCCGTTTTGGAGTTGATGACATCCTTAACACGACTGAACTGATAGACAGCCAAGGTAATATCGACTATAATAGAATAAGCCTTTTTTCTACTGCTGATTATGGTTTTACTTTTTCATATGCTCGAAAATTAGCCGTTCCAGGTTTTCAATATGGTGTTAATGCAAAAATAATACGTCGCATTATCGGTAAGTTTGCTAATTCCTGGGGATTCGGTTTTGATGTCGGATTACAATTTGAAAAGAATGATTGGCAATTTGGACTAATGCTACGTGATATCACTACCACTTACAACGTCTGGAATATAGACGAAAAGGAATATCAAAAAATTGCTGATGCGGTACCTGGACAAAATCAGGAGCTTCCAGAAAGCACAGAGATTACCGCTCCCAAAGCCCAACTGGGACTTTCTAAAAAGTTTATCATTCGGTACGACTATAGTCTTTTGGCTGCAGCCAATGTCAACATGCGATTTACCAAAACCAATGATTTGATTTCGACAGATGTTGTCAGTATAGACCCCGCCTTAGGTTTCGAATTTGGTTATACCGATTTAGTTTTTCTTCGCGCAGGCGTAGGTAATTTTCAAAAAATACAACAATTAGATAGCACGGAAAAAGTGGGTTTCCAACCCAATATCGGTTTGGGTTTTAAATACAAAGGCATCCAAGTAGATTATGCATTAACAGACTTAGGCAATCAAAGCGCTGCTGTCTACTCTAATATTTTTTCGGTAAAAGTAGATTTATCCCTATTTAGAAACTGATTATACTCTTTAACAAAATAAAAATGAACATTTCCATTTTAAAAAAAATAATTCTTATTGCCGTTTTCCTAGGCATCGTGAATAACAGCTTTGGACAAAATCCAATATTATCAGAAAATGCAAAAGTTAGCGTCTTGACTTGTGGAACAGGAAACGAATCCTACTCACTGTTTGGGCATACCGCCATCCGCATCACCGATCCTGACCATTTTATCGATCTCGTTTATAATTATGGTGCTTTTGATTTTAACACTCCGAATTTTGTAGCTAAATTCACAAAAGGAGATCTACAATATTATGCTGTAGCACATCCCTTTACTGACTTTATGAACGAGTACAACTATGAAAGAAGGTCCGTTTATGAGCAGGAGCTTAATATTCCATATACACTTAAACAAAAATTGTTTGAGAACCTCAACAGCTCCCTGGCATCTGGAGAAAGCCATTATACCTATAAATTTATCGACAAGAACTGTACATCTATGGTAGTTGACATAATCAACAAAACTTTAGACACTGTCGCAATTGTAAAAAATTCTGATACTGACATTACATACAGAACAATCTTGTATCCTTATTTTGACAATCATTTTTACGAAAAACTGGGTACCAGTATCATATTTGGTAGAAAAGTAGATCAACTAGGAACAAAGATTTTTTTACCCTTTGAGTTACATAAAAGTTTAAAAAAGGTACAATACAACAATCAACTACTTGCAAAAGAAAGCAAAACCTTACTCGAGTTCAATGAAGTCCCTCCGGTTTCTTGGTGGAACAATTGCTATTCATACCTTCTTCTACTAGTCGCAATTGTTCTTGCGAACAGAACGTTCACCAACCAACTATATCTTTTGATTATGGGGTTGTTAGGTTTGTTCTTTTTAGCTGTAGGATTTTATTCAAGCCATCAGGAATTGGGATACAATTATAATGTCCTATTATTCAATCCAGCTACATTAGCTCTTCTTTACTTTTGTTTCAGGAAGAATACCAAATGGATTTATGCACTATCGTTATTTAACTTGGCTGCATTGTTCATATACTTGCTTATTCTTATAAACAAAGCCCATCTTTTGATTGTACTTCCTTTGGTATTAACTAGTAGCATTGTATTAGTGAGATTGTTACTGGACAACAAACGATTAGCGGTCAGCGATGAAAAAGGAACAAAGAGTAAAGAGTAAAGAGTGAAGAGCAACGAAAGCTATACGGCTGCTCTTTTGATTTTCAGGCTTGAAATCGAAGATTCAGACACCCGAGTGAAGCGAACAGGCGAAGCAAACACCACTAGCAAAAAAGTACAGTGAGCTAAAAGAAAAAGACTCTTTTCAAAAAAAACTTACTTCTCAAAACTAACAATAACTGAACACTTCTTCCTTAAAACTCCTCACACCGCCCTTAAATAAAAAGCATAGCAAAACAACGAACAAGCAAAGTGGCAGCAGTCCGCAAGTTGAGGACGAAGGACGAACGGCTCGGGCTGCGGAATGTTTGAATGTAAAAAGAGGACTGCCATTGCAAATCCAAAATAGCAGAATATCGAAAAACGATCATCGTTAACCGTTTTCCCAACGAACATCGAACAACGAACAACGGACAACGAACTTTATTGTCCCCTATAAAACAAAACGGTAGTGATCGTTTTTAGCGTAATATTCAAATCTAGGTAAAAGCTCCTGTGCTTGATATAATAGAGATCGTATTGCAGTTTGATTAGGCTGTCGTCTATTGTTTCTCCGTAAGCGTAGTTCACCTGTGCCCAACCGGTCAGTCCCGGTTTAATCACATGTCTCGTTTCATAGAAAGGCATGAGTCCCCTAATTTCCTTTACGAAATGTGGACGCTCGGGACGTGGACCAATAACCGCCATCTCCCCTTTAAGGATATTGACAAATTGTGGAATTTCATCTATCCTCGATTTCCTTAAAAATTTACCAAACGCGGTAATTCTCGAATCATTTAATGTGGCAAAAACGGCACCGTTCGACTCAGCATTTTTGACCATTGTTCGGAATTTCAAAATATTGAACACTACACCATCTTTTCCTATGCGCTCTTGGGTATAAAATAGTTTACCTCTATTGCCTATAACATTTCCCAATATTATCAACGGCGACAATAAAGCCCCGATAGCAAGTCCTATGACAGAAAACCCTATTTCAAAAAAACGCACTATCGATAAATACAATTTATTTTGATTGCTTCTGCTAAATGGAAAAAAACTGTAAAAATCCCTAGCCATATGCTGAACAGGAATGCGCTGGGTCTTACTTTCATATACTTGGGTATATTCCCTAATTACTTTACCCGATTCTAAAAGATGAAGTAACTGCTGGTATAATCCAGAAGTAATTCCTTCAGTATTTTTTGACGCGATTACAATTTCCGAAACGCCTTTTTCTTTAACAAATGAGGCCAAATCACCCCTCTTAATATGCGGTACATAATGGTAAGCTGAAAGCTCATCGTTCTCAACAGGATCTACACTAACGTAAGCAATAATTTTGTAGTGGGGATCTATATTTTCCAAACCTAAAACCAATTCTTCCAGCTGCTCCTCTTCACAAATCAATACCGCATTTTGGAGAAATCGGTTCGATGCCAAAAACTTAACGTAAAACAGCCTCCATAAAATTAGCGCTACAAATACAACAACATAAAATGCCAGAATCTGAAGGCGATTTGATGGTAATTCTGGTGAAAAAACGGGAGTCAGTAAGTACACCAAGACGGTGGTAGACACGGTAAGCAAAGTACTTTTTAAAATTTGGAATTCATTACTAGCTACCTGAAGGTCGTACATCTCGAAAATCATTCCGAAAATATTGATATAAATTGCCAAAACCAGTACCACATAAAAGTTGGAAACTGAGGCCTGTAAATAGTTTAGTTCAAAGCCATTCCCTATCAAGTACAAAGCTGCCAAAACAAAAAAAACATCAAATAGCCGAAGAATCATTTTCCTTTCGGAGATCTCAAAATGTATTTTTTTCTTGGACATTGTTTTTAGTGATTATCCTCGCAATTTAGTGCTTTTGCGCTCATGTAATTCTAAAAAAGCTTAAATATTTTAAACAGATTATTTTTTTTAAAGACCTAATCTCTATAATAGTGGCAAAACAGCTGTAAATGCTCTTCTACACTCATAACTGAACACTCATAACGCATGTTAAACACTAAAAAACTATATAGTAATCGCTGAATACTGATCACTGAACACTCCTCTTAGCAGACCCCAACTGTACATTTAATAAAGCCAGTGAATAAACAAATGCAGGCACCGCAGTTCGCATTGCAGCATGATTAATCGTTAAAAACCAGAAAGCAAGAAAACACAACAAATACATGTTGAAACTGTTTTCCAAATACAAAATAAGGGGAGTAAAAAAGAGAATTAACAAACCGATAATACCCAAGCTACCATGCTCCGCCAACATCCGGGTAATTTCATCGTGTGAAGCAGCAAAAACCCCAGATTCTGTTTCTCTTATCTCGGCTCCCTTAGCAACTCCAACTCCAAAAATAGGGTTTTCTAAAAACATATTAATTTCAGATTGAGCGATGTCCTCCCGCCCTGTAAACTGATTTTCTTTTACGCGACCAGCAGCATCTTGATTCTTATAACGCTTATTAATCAGACCACCTGTCTGAAATGAGGTAAATCCCCATACAGCCATCATTGCCATAGCAATAATAACTATTATGTAGTTCAACTTAACCTTTCCTCGATAATTGGATTTTAAATACAAAAACAATAACAATAAAAGGATCATTAAAAAACCAGTAATCATACCACCTCGTGAAAAAGTAATCATTCCTCGATAACTGATATTGAAAACTATTATCAAATTTAAGATCACTAAAAATTTTGACTTGGATTCTAAAATAATCCTTGAAAAAAAGATAAACATCCCAAGCCCTAAAAAAGTAGCTACCTGATTGGGGCCAAATCCCCCTGAAGCTTCAAAATTGGATTGCGTACTTGTTATAACATCACGTATACTTGGGGTATAAAAAAACAGATAAATCGCACAACTTAAAATAGGCAACCCCATACTGAGCAATATGTTATTTAGCTGTTCCAATGCTATTTTTCGCCTATAGGTATATAGGGAGGCTACCGCCAAACATACTGGTCCTGATATATTAAAGGCAATTGTCGTCCTGATGTTGGTGTCAAAATTCAAAACAAAAGTAGAGATAACCACACCAGGCACCAATAGCAGTAAAAAAATCCAATAAGGGGTCGCTCCCTTGGAAAATCCGCTAAAATAAATCCCCATAAAAAGAAAAATAATTACCGCATATTTTGAAAATTCATAGGATATGTTTCCGCCTGTCATCCGCAACAGCACCTCCGCACCTACAATATAAGCTGCGACAATCAAGGCTTCATTATTTCTATTTTGGGTTTTTATAACAAAATAAGATCCTAATAGAAACATGGAATAGCCATATAATTTTGCGGTAAAAGGCAGCAAATAAATAACAAACCCAATAAAGACATGGAATAGGACTAAGTAGAGATATGATAATTCTTCTTTTTTCATTTCAAAATAGTGGTTTGCACCCAATTTAAATAGTTCTTAATAACGACAGTTTCTGAAAAATTTTCAATAACCGTTTTGTACAATTCATTACCAAATTCTATCTTTAAGCTATCGTCATCAATTAATTCTACTATTGAATTATAAAACAAATCTGAGTTTCGGGAATTTATTAATAAGCCATTTTTACGATTTTTAACTACTAATCCAGCATCTCCTACATCTGTAATTACAACGGGGATTTTATGAAAACCATATTCGAGTAAAGCAACGGCTAAGCCTTCTGATTTTGAAGTAAGAATTCCAATACTAGCTTGCTCTAAAATAGCTCCAACATCTTGTCGCGAACCGTAAATAAAAACCATTTCTTCCAAACTATAATCATTAATTAGATTCTTTATTTTCCGGGAGTATACATCATTAAAATCTTTCCCTACCAAATGAAAACTCCAATCGGGATATTTCTTTTTTATTTTTTTTGCCACCTCCAAAACCAAAAAATGGTTTTTTTGTTCTCGTAGGTTTGCCAACATCACTATTCGTTTACCAGCTTTGCCTTCCAAAATTGTAGGCGGAAAAACTTCTTTTTCTATTGTAGCAAAATTGGCTAAATAAATAACATTATTAAAATATAATTTTTCGATTGACCACTTTTTAAGATTTTGATTCACCGCTATTATACCATCAAAAAAAGGCATTGTCATTTTCAAAATGGTACTAGTTCTTTTATTTAGAAACTCACTATCCCCGTAATGGTCGTGCCAAATCAGTTTTACGGAAGGACGAATCAATTTCAAAAGAAAAGCGATAAAAAAAGAACTACTATGCGCTTGAACAATGGTAACATTGTTATTTTTTACGAAATCCCGTAATCGAAATACGGCTGCAACATCAAAAGCATTTTTCTTATTCAAATGAAGGTAATTTACTTCATCATCTAATTGCTCTAATAATGGTCCTCCCTTCCTACTACTTACCAAACCGGAAAACTCAGTATACTTTATAAGCGCATTGGCATAGTTCACCGCCATACGTTCGGCACCACCAGCTTCAAGTGAATCTATAATTTGAAGTATTCTTATATTTGCTTTAATCGCTTTATTATTTTTAAAGTTAGGACCAAGCAAATATAAATAAAATGAACTTGTTAGTCGTTTCACAACAATAATTTCGTTTCAAATAAAAAATACTATTTTTACTCCATTAACATTTACTTTATGCAACGTGTTCTATCTTTCATAAAAAAGGAAAAATTATTTAGTTTACTTTTTATTTCAATACTAATACTGTCTCTTAGAAATCTCATTATACCTCTTCAAGGTGATGAAACCACTTACTTTAAAATTTCTAAAAATTTATTAACTGGAAGATATTACCAAACCAATCATCCTTCAACTGTAATACCTATAGTCCCTTTTTTAATGGCTTTCTTCAGCATTAGCAAATTTCCTTATTTAGGATTTGCATTGCAGAAACTTTTTCATATAATGCTAACTATTTTAGGTATTCGGTTTTGTTACTTAACTATGTCAAAACTTAATTTAGACAGAGCGGTTGTTTACAGCATCATCCTACTGACTATAATTTCTTCTGGTTTCATATCCTTTCTTCCTTCTCTATATCCCGAATCTATTATTTTTGTTTCTTTTTGGGGGTTTATATATTACCTCAACGAACCCAAAACCCTATCCAATTTCAAAAAATTTTTCTTGTTATTTATTTTACTAGTTTTTACGAGATACCTATATGCCATTTTAGGGTTACTCGTAATTTTATATTATTTTTCTTTTTTCACCAGTTCTCGAAAATATTTTTTAAAAGTACTCGTAATATCTCTTCTACTCACTACTCCTCTACTTTTTTGGTTTAAATATGTGTACAATATTGAATCTCAAAACTTAAGTGAGATAAGTTACTTCAATAGATTTAAAATTGGGGAAAATCCACTTTGGTACAATATAAAATGTGGACTAGGTTTAGAAAAACATTATGAAGTTAGTCGTATAAATGGAATACCGGCTTTTATATCATTATTTGTACCTATAACTGGAGTCAGAAACTTTTTTATTAGTTCAGTTCTACTTTTAGCTGTTTTTTTTGGTCTTTATCAAAAAGTCAAAAACGCCATTGTCGTCAATTTACTGTTGGCCTTTTCTTTAGTCATGCTTGGTTTTATTTTAGCGGGAACAGGTTTTAGCAGATATTGGCTTCTTCTATTACCTATAATTTATTTGGGGTATTATTTAATTTACGCCAAGTTCTTTCCAAATCCCAAGTATTTTATAAGAATTGCTCAAATACTAAGTATCGTTTTGGTTTTAAATGAAATTCGATTAACTTTTCTGATCTTAAAAAAAATCCTCTAAACATGTTGCGAAAATTAATTATTTATATGCCTGCTCTGAATGAGGAAAAAACCATTTCACAGGTAATTAATTCCATCCCTAAAACAATTATTGGTTTTAGAGCCATTGAAATTCTAGTAGTAAATGACGGAAGTACCGATCAAACCGTTTCTGAGGCAAAAAAAGCAGGTGCTACAGTTTTAAGCCATAATAAAAACAAGGGTGTCGGCGACGCTTTTCAATCCGCCATTAACTATGCTTTACAAACAAAAGCTGAAGCTCTTGTTAGCATTGATGCAGATGGTCAATTTGATGTTAATCAAATACCTGAAATGCTAGCTCCCATTTTAAATAACCAAGCCGATTTTTGTATTGGGATTCGTTTCACAAACGGAAAACCAGATAATATGCCTAAAATCAAATTTTGGGGCAACAAAAAAGTCAACCAAATTGTAAGTTTTGTAAGTAACACAAAAATTCATGATGCCTCCTGTGGTTTTAGAGCTTATTCTAATGATACTTTGTTAAGTTTAAATTTGCACGGTAGTTTTACCTATACGCATGAAACTATTTTAGATTTATTGGACAAAGGATTCAATGTAGAGCAAATACCTGTGCGTGTACAATACTTTGAAGATCGTGTTTCCAGAATTGCGAATAATTTATTTCAATATGCTTTTAAAACCTCTTCCATAATCTTTAAATCGCTTAAAGACTACAAACCCTTACAGTTTTTCCTAGGAATAGCATTTTTTACCTTTTTAGTCGCCCTATTTTTTGGTGGATGGGCTTTAACCCATTGGATTGTTTATGATACAATTACCCCTTATAAAAGTTTTGGTATAATTGGATTATCACTTTTAGGAATGAGTGTGGTAGTTACTATTTTTTCTTTTATGGCAGATATGCTCGGTAGAATTAGAAAAAATCAAGAAAAGATATTATATTTTTTAAAAAAAACGCATTTTGAAAATCCTGAAAGATAAAAAATTTCAATCACAGATAGTACGTTATATCTTAATCAGTGTTTTTGGGTATACATATATTTTTCTATCTCTATATCTATTAGTCAGTATTATTAAAATTGATAAGTCTATGGCATTTATGGTTACTTATGCAATTTGGTATTTATTACTATATCTCATCCAATTAAAACTATTATTCAAAACCTCCCACAAAAAAAACAAACTAATTAAATTTTGTATTTTCTTAATAACATTTTATCTGCTTGCGAACTTACTATATAATACAGGAATGTATTTAAAATTAAGTTACATGATATCGACTGTTATTACTATCCTAATTTTAATGCCTCTCCGATTTATTGTATCTAAATATTATGTATACAATTAAATAAAATATTAATTTACAATGAAAAAAATTGACCATACCAAATTAAAGGCCACTCCAGAAATAGAAAATTTTTCCGGAAAGTATGAAGACAGTAACTTAATCTCAAAGTTTTTGGTTGACAATTACTTTAAATCCGTTGAAAAATTATTAAACAAAACTGCAACTATTAATTCCGCCCATGAAATAGGGTGTGGAGAAGGAAGATCTACGATGAAAATCAATAAAATGATTTCGAATTTGACCGCTTCTGAATATGTAGAAAGCTTAATACCTCTTGCCAAAAATAACAATCCTCATTTAACTATTTTTCAAGAGAGCGTGTACGAACTTAAATATGAAGACAATAGCGTTGACTTAGTTCTTCTATTAGAAGTTTTAGAACATTTAGATTTTCCAAAATTAGCACTAGAAGAATTAAAAAGAATTTCTAAAAAATATATTATTTTGGGTGTTCCACGTGAGCCACTATGGCGTTTTTTAAATATTTGCAGATTTAAATATTTAAGACATTTTGGCAATACACCAGGACATTTAAATCATTGGTCGAAAAAATCAATCATCAAACTAGTTGAAAAAGAATACGGTAAGGTAATCGCTATTGAGTCACCTATACCTTGGACTATAATTTTAGCAGAAAAACACAGCTCTTAATTAAAAATTAATTTATTAATATGCTCTTAATTTCAGTTTGAAATAAGTCTGTAGTATACGATCGAGACCAATTTGCCCCTTCATTTCTCATTTCTTGATAAAGAGTTTCATTTCTCAAAAACATTTTTAACTGATTGTAATCAGAGGTGAAATCCATTTCCAACAACACCCCTCTTTTTCCATAATCTAACATAAACGGCACGAAAGAAACGGGAGTTGCAATTGGCACACATCCCCAGAACATCCCTTCTGCTATGGCTTTGGGCCAACCTTCACTTTTTGATGGCAAAATTACAAAATGACTATTTTGATAGGCTTTTTTTATGACTTCTTGATTTTGATTTCCATGTAAAAAAACATGTTTTTCTAAATAATTCTCTTCAATATATTTTTCAAGTTCAGCTTTTAAAACTCCATCACCATAAATATTCAACCTTACATTATGGTTGTTTTTGAAAAACTGCTCGACTAGCTTAATGGCGTATAGTGGATTTTTTCCCACGACCAAAGACCCCACAAAAATAAAATTGATAGTCCCGCTCATATTCAATGGTTGTAAAGGCAGTTTTTCTTTCTCAGAATAACTGGCCGTGAAAAAAGGCTTTATATTTTTAGATTGATTGGGCCATTCTCCATAGACTAACACCTGCATATTTCGAGTCAAAAAAGTATTACTTAAAATCCATTTTTGTAAACAGTAACTCCACGGTTGATTGGATTCAGGATCCCAATTCCCAGCATATTTTGCGGATTTTGGTTTACTAGGAAAAAATATTTGAACAAAACAGCTCAACAAACCAATATTCCCCGGACAACGTATATGAATATGATCTGCCCAATAATAAGCTTTAAACAAAATAATTATATTATAAAATGACCTAAAGAAGGATTGTATTTTACCTTTCAAGGTAACGCCATTTAAATCTATTAATTTAAAATGCTTCCCGATTTCAAACGGTACTTTTGATATTAATAAACCCCTATCTGATTCCCAGACTGGGCAACAAAATCCTATTGTAGTTGCATTTTTATTCCACACCAAAAGTTCGTTTACATAAGGTCCGTAGGCATATACATCTCTTCCTCTATAGATAAACGGCGCAGTTGAAACAATCAATAATTTCATTAAATATAGCCTTTAGATCCATGGTTAGAAATAACTACAGCAGGGACGCCCATAACAACAGCATTATCAGCAATAGAACTATTTACCATAGAGCAAGCGCCAATTAACACAGAATTGCCAACCCTAATTTTTCCAGCCAAAACTGCATTAGCACCAATATACACATCATTACCAATCACCGGAACGCCTCTTTTGTTTTCTATTCCCGAAATACCAATGGTGACGCCTTGTGAAATATTACAGTTGTTCCCTATTACGGCATTTCCATTAAGAATAATTCCTCCAAAATGTCCGATGTAAAACGAATGCCCGATTTGTACCGAAGCGGGTATCGAAATCCCCGTGGTAATTTCTACTATTTTTTGCCAGAATAAACAAAATAACAACAAAATATGTCTTACAATTGGAATTCGTATCTTCCTATAGATTCCATTGGCGATACGGTATTGAAAAATTGCCCAAAATCCCTGGCTCAAAAATACGATGGCAAAGAAATGCCCTCCGTATTTTTTATATTTACAATAATCGGATTGTATCAGTTTAAATACTGTCATAATTAAAATACTGTTTAGCAATTCAACGGTTAGAATGAGCTATTGCCTTTTTGGTTTATAAAACAATAAACTCCACCAGCCCACAGTTCTGCCCAGCGCCTCTGTCAAAGCCGCTGCTTTTTTAGTAGAAGTAAATGTATTGCTAAATCGAATCAATGTCAAGAGAATTGTTATGCAATGCCATTTCAATTGAGAAACAATTTTTGGCTTGGGGTTTTTAGTCCTCCAAACATACCAGCCATTACGCACAACCATTTTGCCATAGTTGTATTGGTTGGGTCTGCCTGAGACAGCGTGAAAATGACTTAGCTTCGCCGCTGTATTGAGATACAACTTCCCCTTTTTTGCTACTCTTAAAGTAAAATCGGCATCTTCATACAAACCATAGCCTTCAAAATAAGTGGAGAATTGAAGGCTTTCAAACACCTTTTTTCTAAAAGAGGAAACTCCGCCCATCAGCATTTCGACTTCGTATGTTTTACCGCTTGGAGGCAAAAAACCAACACTTCGACCATGAGAATATAAAGATGAATATCCAGGCGGACAGTCACTATCCAAGCCTAATCTCTTTCGTAGCACAAAACGGGAACCTTCTTTCCGTTTCCATCCATCGAAGTAAAATTCATTAAGCGCTGCCATGTATTGATTCCCTACAAAATCCCAGTTTGTCTCATTATTAATATAACCACCAACACCCAAAGCATCTGGATGCAATTTATATGTTGCTATTAATTTTTCAAAATAATCCGTTTCTAAAACCGTGTCATCATCCAAAAAACAAACAACATCTATCGCTTCTCCTACTCGATCTATTCCGTAATTACGCTGTTTTGTTAATCCGCGATCTTGCTCTGAAACTTTATAATAATGCAAACTGTCAAAACTATTCTTCTCTACTATTTTTTCAGTTTCTTGATTTAATGAACCATCAATAATGATAATTTCATCAGGATAAATTGTCTGTCTGTTAACTGATTGTAACAATTCCAGCAGTGGTTCAGGACGCATATAGGTACAAATCACTAAAGCAAACTTCATATTTTTTGATTTAATTGATTGGCCCATAACACGCTTTGATTCCACTGCTTTCTGTAATGGATTAAATAATAGACTGGATTTTTAATTTGCTGACGATTATAATATTTAAAAAATAATATGGTTTTATATCCTAAATTCTGTTGTCTGGTATTGTGCTTCATTTGATACAACATCACTGTCGGCGAAGGTTTCGGCTGTATTTTATCGTTATGCCAAGCTAAAGAAGGCTTTGTTCTAAACCCACCCATTGGAGCTTTCAGATGCAGTATTTGAGGCTCTGACAAATACAAAACGTCCTGCCCCAGATTCCGCAACTGCATGCCAAAATCATTGTCTTCGCCATACCCAAATTCAAAACCCATATTAAAGTCGCACTTTTCAATTGCTTTACGCTCTACAAAACTACAACCTGAGCCAAAACTGCCCCATTGATAAACAGGTTTGAATATTGACTTTTCCTTATTTTGAACACATTTTATTGAAACTGCTTTAACCCCCGACTTATTAATATTTTCAAATGTTTCATAAATAAAATCATTTTCAAATCTAATATCATCATCTGCCAGAAAAATCCATTCACTTTGAACCTGATTTAAGGCGAGGTTTCGTGCATTACAAGCACCTGCATGATGGGTAAAAATATGCTTAATAAAAAACGGCCAACTTTGATTTTTCAAATAGTCTAATTCGGAAACGCTTGCTATATCTGGGTTTTGCTCAACAATTATTACGTTTAATGGTAAATGTGTTTGTTTTGTCAAATCTTGTAAAACATCATACAAATAGTCCTTTCTTCCAATGGTTGGAATAATCACATCAATGGTCTTTTTATTGATAACATTTCTTGAAGATGTAGCCTTTATATTTTCTAAATTGATATTCCCACTATTCCTTTTTCGATAAAAAAACGAAGCCAAAAAAGCTAATAGTACCAATTTCCTTTCGTATAAGAATAGATTAAAAAACAACAAAAACACCCATCGTTTCTTATAATGCTGTTTTACAAAACGGAAAAGGATATAATTAGACACATTTGAAGTTTCTTTTTTATTCGACTCCCTTAAAAGTTGGGGTTCTGAATAACACAACAATCCCAAAGGCATGGCCAGTTTGGCTACCGAATGTAAATAATAGTCAAAATCAGAATCAAAAGGAATTTTGTTTTTCAATTCGATTAAAACGGAAGCATGCACGATTCCCACTATACTGCTCATCTGCCAACAAGGAAAGCTTACTTTTTTATTTACGTTAATAAATAAGGATTCATCAACATAACCTATTGCCTTACTAATATAATTTGAACTGCTTGGATTAAAAGACAACAATAATTTATCGTGATGAAAAAGAGTACATAACTCCTTAATGTTTAACACATCTTTACAGTCAGTACGACACCAGACTATTTTGCTGTTCGGATTCTTTATGGCGATATGACTTAAACCTTCTGCCACAGACTTCTTGAATTCAAAATCCAATTGCTTTCCTGCCTCCGTTTCTACTGCTACAATTTTAGTATTTATATGATAAACAAAAATCAAATTTTACTTTCTTAAAGATTTATAAAACGCCAAACTTTGTTGTGCTACAACTGAAATACTGAATTTTCCTATCACCTTTTCTCTAGCAGCAATTCCAAATTCTTCCCGCATTTGACTATTGGATAGCAATATATTAATTTTTGAAGCATATTCCACATGATCTTGTGGATGAACCAAAAAACCATTGACACCATCATCAATAACATCTGTTGCCCAACCGATATTCGAAGCCACAATAGATTTTTGCATTGCCATCGCTTCAATCCATGAAACAGGCAAGGCTTCCGCAAAAGAAGGAAAAACACAAACCGTAGCTTCATTGATATGTGTTTGAATTTCAGCATATGGTACACCGCCCAAATAATTTACATGCTGCAATGCTTCTTTAGTAAATAACTGCTTAATCATCTCCCACGTAGAAGTAGATCCTGAAATGATATCTGGCACATCTTTTCCTACCAAAACCAATTGAGCTGCTGGATTTTCCTTGATCACTTCATTAAAAATGAAAGGCAACTCTAACAATCCCTTTTTTCGAATTAAACTTCCGAAATACAAAATCGTATTCGGAGATTCTTCTAATCCATCGCTATTATTAAAAGAGCCAACATCAATTGAATTGGGAATAATCCTAAATTTTTTATCTAAGCTAAAAACTTCATTTGTTTTATCAGCTGTGAATTGACTTACAGAAAGTAAAGCATCCGCATTTTGCAGCGCTCTTTTTTCATGGAATTTGTTCTTCCATTTGACAGCACGCTTGTCCAAATTACAAAAATAAGTATCAGAACCATTTAGTCGGATTACGATAGGACATTGCTTAGGTTTAATAAAAGAGCTGATTCCCGTCCAATCTGGCGCTTCTACGACATCTATTTCTTTTGATCGATATAATGTATTGATAATCTTCTCTATTTTTTTACGACTAAAAAACCAGGATAGACCTTTTACTTTTACATTTCGAATTTGTTGGATGCAAATACCGGCATCATCAAAAACGGCATCCTCTTTTTGTCCATAAACGAGTATGCGAACTTGACAGCCTTCGGCCAAAAGTCCTTTGGCCAAATTTTTAATACTCGTACCAATACCGCCGGAGTTTCCCGTTCTGGCATGAGGGTATTCTGGGGTTAAAAAAGCTATTTTCATTTATTGGATTGAGGAAAATTGATTCCCTTTTTTTGATCTACTGTCATTTTGTTTACCACAAGAAGAGTTTTCTAAACAGTTTTCAATGGCAGACCAAATTGTTTCCGAAGCTTGAGTCGGATTTGTACCAGCTACAATTTCAAACCATTTTTTACCATCTTTAATATTAGATAATTGCTGGTCCAAAATCTTTCTAACTAAATTTTCTAATTCCGTTTTATCCCTACAAAAAATAGCCGCTTCCGGACTTGGCATAGATCGAAAATGAACATATTTATAATTTTGACCAATATCACGAATTCCATTTTTTAATTGTGGTTGTTCATAATTATAATAAATACAGGCTTTATCATGAGCCACAAAATCAAAAACCGTCGAAGAACAAACATTGGTAACTAATTCCGTATGCCTGCAAACATTATACAACATTTCCAAATCGGCTTTAGTCGGAAACACTTCATTCCATTGTTTCCCAATTGGTTTCCAAATTGGATCTATTACTTTTACAAGATCTTTATTTACCTCAATTACAGCATCATATCTATTCGTAGTATCGACCGGACATTTTCTATAAATGATCCCTAAGTTATACCCTTGGGTATTCAAACTTCGTACTGCATGAGCTAAATCATCTAAATAATATTGGTCTAAAGGAGAAGTTGTTTCATCATCACCCGAAAAACAAATATATTTTTTTGCCGCATCTAAGCCGTATTTTTCACAAAAAACTTCACGACTTAGTTCCAAACTGCCATCATAATGTGGCTCAAATTGCGGTGTTCCAGTAACAAAAATTTGAGATTCCTTGACAAAAGGATAGTATTGTAAGACTTCCGCCTTCATTAAATCACTCCACACACAATAATAATCTGTTTCTACGACTTGCATTGCCTTAGGTACGTTATCCCATGAATAGACAAATGCTACAGTAGTAATCCCTAAATCTTGAGCAGCTAATAAAGCGCTAATAGATTGCGTGGCGCGTTGTGTGGTACAAAACACCAAATCCGGTTGATGTTCTTGCAACTGTGCCTTGCAATACTGGTATTTTTCAGTGGAACGTTCTAAACTATTGATTCGTTTTCGAATGCGCACAATCCCTTTTTCTGATGAATTCAATCCTATTAATAACTTCGTATAAAGCGTTATCAGTATGTTTTTCAAACCATTGTAGCTAAAAGGAAATTTATAAGTAGGATACACGTCATCCTTAAATTTCTTTTGAGAAAGATTCAATTCGATGTGTTTTCTAATGCGGGAATAGATTGGTGTTAACCTATTTATTCTATGGTTTTCAATTTTTACCTCATCAAAACCCAATTCATCTTTGAGTGAGAAAGCAGTATTATTCCAATATACAATTTGATGGCCTTTTTTTTCTCCTAATGCTTTGAATTGGGTAAACGCAAAATTGCGTAAACCCACGCCATCAGGGAAGAAAACAAATATTTTTTTATTCTTCATCTACTATGAAACTATGTTTTTAACAAACTGAACAAAAATAAGGGTATTGTAGTTTAGATTGCTGGCTTATTTTAAGAAAAAAGAGATTGTTTTGTTCTATATAATCTAGAATACATCTCGCCGTCAGTTCAAGTTGAGAAAAGGTTTGCGATAGAAAACCTTTGTGAAGTATCGAGAACCCTTGCAAAAGACTTCTCGATACATTTTGATATATCAGCTCTCTTTTCTCAAACAAATTATTCAAATCAAAATACTCGAAGTGACGGACCAGTTAGACGAGAGATCATTAGTCCTTCTGATTCTTCAACTTGTCTCTTTGCACCTGCTCAATAGGCAAAATATCCGTTGATTTAAATGACAAAGCGGCATGAACAGCATTTAAATCCCGAGACAATTTACGCAATCCCATAGGCTCCAAAGAAGCAGCGTGATCGGTTCCTTTCCATGTTCTGTCTAAGGTGTAATGTCTTTCGATAATATTGGCTCCCAAGGTATAGGCAGCTACATCGACCGCAATCCCAAGGTGATGCCCAGAAAAACCAATATGCTTGACCTTATCTTGGTATTTTTGCTTCAGTAAATTAATATCAAGTAAACAGACGTCTTCAAAAGGCACTGGATAACCAGAAGTACAGTTGTACAATACCAAATCTTTAATTCTTCCTTTAGACACGAAGAAATCAACTAAATCATCGGTTTCGCTCTTGGTGGTCATTCCTGTGGAAATATGAATTTCACCTGTGTAGTTTTCACACAACCAATCCAACATTTTATAATTATTATTACAAGCCGAAGGGATTTTGATGAACGCTGGATTCAAGGATGTTATTTCTTTAGCAGAGGTTAAATCCCAAACCGAAGTAGAGTAGACTATTCCTACCTCTTCACAATATCTTTTTAATTCTGCATGTTGTGTTACATCAAACTCCAGGAATTCTCTATGTTCGCCATACGTAGCTCCATACGAATTGCTTTCGTTAGGATGAGCTGCGTAGTATTGCGCCTCTGTCAATAATTCTTTATTGTTTCGTTTTTGAAATTTTACGGCATCCATGTTACAAAAGATTTTAGCAATTTTTATCAATTCTTTTGCAATTCCCATATCGCCCTTGTGATTGCAACCAATTTCGGCTATCACATAGGGCTTTTTATAATTAGTCATATCGTTTGTTATACTTTAGTATCGTTTCACAGACTTCTCTTATTGCGCCCGTACCCGAATCGTTTCTTAATACAATATCGGCATGGTGTTTTACTATATCCGTCGCGTTGGCTGGTGTAAACGACCAGCCTGAAGAACATATATTAGCCAGATCATTAACATCATCGCCTACATAGGCAACAGATCCAAAACTACTGTTTTTAATAGCTAAAATATGCTTCAGGAACGAATATTTATCTTTAACCCCTAAAAAAGTATCCTGTATCTGCAATTTTTTCATTCGTTGGCCAACTAGTTCTGAATTTTCTGAGGTAAGCACCATCACTTGTACACCATTCTGTCTCAAAATTTCCAATCCCATTCCGTCACGCATATCAAATCGCTTGGCCATTTCACCCTCAGCATTATAATAAATACCTCCATCGGTAAAAACACCATCCACATCCAAAACCAGATATTCGATGCGCTGATTGCTTTTTTGTCTTTTTTGCCTTTCAGCCAAAAGGTTTTCTACGACAATCCAATCTGTCAAACTGTCTATTTCGGTCAGGGATTCTTCATGCATCTCTACCAAACCTATTTTTCCACTGATTCTATTTTTGGAGGTCAAAAAAGCCTCTTTAGTGCTGGCATATACAGCCCCATTTTCTATCAATAATCCTTCAAAATCCTGTCTTCTGGCTCTGTTGAAAATATCATAATTTTGCGGACTTCCAGCACTGTTCCAAGTAAATCGATGGGTTTTTACCACAGTCAAAGCCGAATCAAATTCCTCAAGGATTACCTTGTTTATTGCCTGATTGATATCATTCGCCAAAGTAAATGCTGAAGTGGCCTGCAATAGGCATAAAACCGAAAAATCATAGTTTATTTTCTCGGCGAACTCAAGCAGTACACTTTCGGTTGATGCAGTGTCATCTGCATTCTCCTCATCTCGCAATAGGGCAACAACTTTAGAAGTCCAATGGTACTCCTTATTGACATAATTGATAATTTCTTCATCATTAGTAAAAACATAAACAACATCTAAGTCCGAAAAAATAGCCTCGGTCAATACCCATGAAAACAAAGGCCGACCAAGCATTTTCTTCTTGTTTTTCCCCGGAATCCCTTTGGAATCTTTACGAAGCGGAATAATTCCTATTTTTTTCATGTTGCTTTTTTTATTTATCAGAATCCATAAAATAGTTAATTTCTTAATTTTCTCTTTATAAAAGTTGAAATTTTTTCTTTGAACCAAAATAACTTCATTTCAATAGTAGGATTTGTAAAAATTAATTGACCGCCTCCAATATAACTATTAACACTTCTGCTTTCATGTGCGTAAGCTGGATTCTTTTTAAGAGTAATTACATTAACATGTAAACTTTTCGGAAAAATATCCAGAAGTTTCCCTGTCTGAACTGCTCTATCACCTTCAACATATAGTATCGCATTTTTAGCACAATATTTTTCTATTTCAGTGAAAGAATTATCATAGCCATCAATAACAATAAATTCAAAATTTTCATTCTCTATTTTATTCAATTCAGAAAACAAATGAATTTTTTTATAATCTTCAACATTCTTACTTAATGCTTTTAAACAAAAATTATTCTTTTCAGTTCCAACATAATCTATGGTCAAATTACTGTTTTTAGCAAATTTGAAAACAGTATCGGAAATAGATCCAATTCCTAATCCTAACTCTAGAATATTTGAAACATTAAACTCTTTTATCAACTTTAAAATAGTTTCTAATGCAAATTCACTTGCGATGTAATCAGAACCTTCCAATCTACAAAAATGTTTGTAATTATTGAATGCAATTTCTTTATATTTCATATCTATTTAAATTAACTATTCTTATCTCTGGTAAAAAACTCCTTCTTGCCGTTATATTACTAATAAGAATCTAATTTTCAGCAAAGAATCATTAGTAAAAAAGATTGAAACCCATTTGTGATCCCATAATTCATTTAGAATCTTTGCGAAGCGGAATAATCCCCATTTTTTTCATGTATTATTATTTAATAATATTCAAATATATGATTTGAATATTTTAATAGAGATCATTTTTTAATAAAATTGGGGACTTCGCAATTGGCGAATTCTTGTCAGTACAGATTTATTAATAGGTCTTCTATATTTTTTTAATTTAGGCAGAAACAAAAGAACATGAAACAAAGCTTGAAGATAAATTTTAAAATACCTCCAGTCACTACAGCCGTACTTCTTAAAATTATGCCACAATAATCGGGAAATTTTATACATAGGAAAGCGATAATAGACCAAATAATAAAAGGCTGTATTTTTTAATTGTTTGCCAAATCTAAAATAGTTTTTCCCTTTTAAAATCCTTTGCGCTCTGTCTACTCTGTGATTAACTGAAATACTGTTGGTATAAAGAATATCGTAACCATTAGCCAAAACTTCAATAGACACGCATGACTCTTCACCATAAATATCTACCCAAAGCGGAAAACCTCGAGTAGAATCGTAAACTGCCTTGCGAATAGCAAAACCACAGCCTATAAACTCACTGCAAAAATATTCAACTAATTCATCTTGTTTTTGAGCTAAGGCTTCGACATCTGAGTGAAAATTGCCTTTTATTTCCTGAAAAGCGAGAACTCCAACATTGGGATATCGATTAAAAAGCTGTTCCGAAAGCCTAACAAAATCAGAGTTCAATGGATGCGCATCATCATCCAAACCGATTAGTATCTGACCAATGGCTTTGGGGTACAATATAGCCCTTGCGCCAGAAGCACCAATACTAGTATCGGATTGATACCATTGCACCCATGAAAATTGATTTTTCAATTCAATACTATCATCAGTACAACCATCCAAAAAAACCAATACTTCATGAATTGAAAGATCTATCCTCATTTTAAGTATTCCTAATGTTTTCTCCAGTTCAGTCTTTCTATTTTTAGAAACAATTAAAATCGAAGCTTGCATGATTATCGTATTATACTTTTTAACAATCTCATTTTATTCATAAATTGCACTTGTCTTAAAATAAAAAACCACACCACAAAATCATTTCTGCTTACACCTGAACGTTTCCAATAACTCAACACTTTTCTGGCCAGCAGATAACTGAAGTTTTTTTGATCTGTTACTGAAAGTTCTGCTTTACTTTCTTCGAAAACTAAATTAAAAGCAGCAATCATTTTATCGACATTAGTTCTAAAATCCTGATTAGAAACAGTCTCACAAGCATAATACAAATTATAAATTTCAACTTCAGAAAATGTTATACCAAATACAGCCCAATAGCTCGCAATAATTTTGGAACGGTTTTCAAAATGTATTTGTTGCTTCTCTGGAGATCTGTGGTTACTATTTCCCACAATCCGGTATTTCATCAAAAAATCAGCTAGATTAACCATAACCCCAATTTTAGAAACTCGGGACCACAATTCCCAATCTTGGCAATTTACTTTTGTTTCATCATATCTCAATTCATTTTCAATAAAAGCAGCACTTCTTAAAACAACCGAAGAATGACCGAACGTAGCGCCAAAAAGTAAATAATATTTAATGTATTCTGCTGATACAGGATATGACCAGCCTTCATTAGGACTTAAATTCAAATCTTTTAGCCAATAACCTTGTGTTCCGCATAAAAATACTTCCTCATTTTTATCTAAAACTTGAAGTTGCTTTTCAAAACGTTCCGGATAACACCAGTCATCTGCATCCATTCTGGCGACATATTCATAATGAGGCAGCAAATAGTCAAGGCCTTTGTTTAAGGTTTTAGTAACCCCGATATTCTTCTCGTTTTTAATGTAAAAAATTCGGGAATCATGATAGCAACCAATTAGTTCTGCTGTATTATCCTGAGAATAATCATCATAGATATACAAATCAAAATCAGTAAACGTTTGATTTAATACGGAATCTATACTTTCCTTTAAATAGGAGGCCGCATTATAAGTAGGAAGTAAAACCGCTAGTTTTT
Organism: Flavobacterium degerlachei; assembly: GCF_900106645.1. Lineage (GTDB taxonomy): Bacteria > Bacteroidota > Bacteroidia > Flavobacteriales > Flavobacteriaceae > Flavobacterium > Flavobacterium degerlachei. The sequence goes on along the minus strand of NZ_FNMV01000004.1, from coordinate 162,551 downwards.
TTTTGTTTTGTATAGACATCAATGATCCTTAATTAGAACTGCTTAAATACAGTTCATCCATAATTTGTTTAAGGTATGCCGCAGAGACATATTGTTCTAAATCTGGTCGATTCAACAACAGATCCTCTGGATTTTGTTTCCACATAAAATACATTTTTTCTATAATTTCTGCAATGGATTCAATATCATCTACTTCAGACCAATAAGGATAATCTTTACCTAAAAGTCTTCTCACTTCACAGTTTGATGGAGCTAATGATAATATCATCTTATTGGACTCCACACAATGAGGAAATTTACCAGGCAAAAAAGGACTAATCTCTGATTTAGCCTCTAAAATAATATTTACTGTAACTTGTTGCTGAACTTGATATACGGTATCAAATTTTACATTTTCATTTTTCACGACTAATTCTGGCAACACTTCCTGATAGCTTTGAATAAGATTACTAAAATGAGACGATGGGCCAATTAATAACAACCGAACATCCTTTGTTGCATCGGGGTTGCGTTCCAAAAACAATTTAAAAGCTTCTATTAGTCCTTGTGGTGAACGTGCATCAAGTAAATTCCCCGCATGAAGTAAATTAAATTTAGACAGATCTAAATAGTCCAAAAAATTAATCGTATCATCTGGATTATTTAGATTCGATTTCGCATTTTGGTGTGGAATTACCAAACCAGTATCTAAAAATTTCGAAAAATACCTCCCCATCCATTCTTTCAACAATAAACTTGGAAACCCACTATATTTAGCTCTTTCAGCAACCTCTTTAAAAAAAGCTTCTTTAAATTTATGACTTGGTTCTAACCATTTGTACGGGACAGGGTAATAATAAAACGGATAAGGATCATGAATATAAGCCATCCATTTATCATGCAACTGAGGCAACTTAAGCAACGCATAGTGCGGTCTAAAACTCCCCCCTTTACTTAACGTAAGAACTAAATCAGCTCGAAAACTCTGTTTTTCCAAAGCTTTAACAATACTTCGACAATCATTAAAAAAAGTAAATGAAAAGCCAAATAATTTCTCAAAGAAAGGAGCTAAATTTATAGTAGAATTTCTTTGTATCATTCTTTGCGCTCTGCTCATAAAATACAGTGCACTGTATTTTATTTCCGCTATCGCAAAACAAGACATTCCTGAAAGCTGAATGTCTTTTCTGGAATAATGATATACCACAACATCATAACCTGCTTTGGCTAGATTATTTATCAAAGCTACATTAGCTTTAGAACCACTACTATCCTCAACATCAATAGAATCAACAACTACCAGTATTTTCATTTACATTTTACTAACTAAAAAATCAACAATCTTTTGAGAAGCATTCCCATCTCCATAAGGGTTTTCACTATTGTTAAAGCCCGAAAAAGTATCTAAAAGTTCTACAATACTTTTTTCAATATTTTCTTGTTCAGTACCTACTATTTGAGAAAATCCTGCTTCTACTCCTTCAGGTCGTTCCGAAACTGTCCGGGTTACCAAGACAGGTTTACCTAAAGAAGGAGCTTCTTCTTGTATTCCTCCTGAATCGGTTACTATCAAAAAGGACTGATACATTAACCATACAAAAGCAGGATATGATGCGGGTGGAATCAGATAAATATTTTTTTGATTAGCCAATTTTTCTTTTACCACATCTTGTACATTGGGATTCAAATGAACTGGGTATACTATATTTACGTCATCACGTTTGGCGATAGTCAACAGAGCTTCGCATAAATTAATAAAACCCAATCCAAAGTTCTCTCTGCGATGTCCCGTAACTAAAACTATTTTTTTTCCAAATGGTATAGTACTTTTTAAAAGTTCAATTTCAGGATGTATATATTCTTTTTCAGCTATTTTACCAGAGGCCCAAAACAAAGCATCAATCACTGTATTTCCAGTTTGTACAATACTCTGCGATTGCACCCCTTCATTCAATAAATTTTGTGTCGCTATCTTTGTCGGTGTAAAATGAATATCGGCCAACTTACTTGTAAACTGTCTATTAATTTCTTCTGGAAAAGGAGCCTGTTTATTAAAGCTACGCAAGCCTGCTTCGATATGCCCCACTTGTATTCCTAAATGAAAAGCTGCCAATGCCACCATAGAAGACGTTGTAGTATCACCATGTACCAAAACCAAAGTTGGTTTTACTTCTCGAAGAACCTCATCAATTTTATACAAAATAGAAGCACTCAGTTTGTTTAATGTTTGGTTAGTTTGCATTAAATCCAAATCGTAATCAGGAACAATCTCAAAAAAATCCAATACCTGATCGAGCATTTCCCGATGCTGAGCAGTAACACAAACCTTAATCTCAAAAGCAACTTGTTTTTTTAATTCATGAAACAAAGGCGCCATTTTTATGGCTTCAGGACGTGTTCCAAAACATAATAAAATCTTCATTAAGAATACATTTTTTTTAAACGCTTTTTTATTCTAGTCAATTTTAATCTTAGAGGTAAAACAAAGAAAAAACTTTTCCAAAATAATTCCGATATTCCTTTATATTCTAAAACTTTAATTAAATCCCCAAATAAGTCATATTCACGATATCCATATGACATTGCAATAAAATATCGAACTATTGCATAATTTAATTGATTTCTTTTTTTCAGATTCTCTATTACTAATACTATAGCATCAATGTTTGATTGTGTTCTTTTAGGATCGGTTCTAAAATATCGTCCTGTCATAGAATTGCTATGTCTTCGAGCAAAAAACAAAACTTTTTCTATTGATACACCAGTAATTCCAGTAGAGAGAATTCTAGAATACAACTCCCATTCTTCAGCATGTAATAAATGTTCAACATATCTATCTTCCTTAAAGCAGTCTTTTTTCCACAATACTGCACACGAATTAAAAGGGAGCTCTTGATTTAATAATTGAAAAACATGCCTTTTATCAATTTTAAATGTATCATATACTTTTGAGTAATCAAATTTATAATCAAAGGTATCATAAAAACTTACTCTTAAATATCTACAAAAAGATACTTCACTACGAAGTAACTCAAAAACACATAACTCTAAATTTTGAGGATGAACAATATCATCATCATCAAAAAATATAATATAATCCCCCCTGGCTAAATCTAAACCATAATTTCTACTTCCTGGTAACCCTTTTTGATAATTAGTTATTCTTTTAAAATATTTGAATCTAGTATCTTGATTTAAAATAGCTGTTAAAACTTCTTGAGTATCATCAGTACTCCCATCATCAATAATCAAACATTCCCAATCTTCAAATGTTTGTTGCTGAATAGAGCGCAAAGATTCTAAAATATATTCTGACCTATTATAGGTCGCCATAATAATGGAAACTTGTGGATGCATTATTTTTTAAATATTGATTTAATATACCTTAAGGGGCTTAATATAGCTTTCCCAATCCTAAATTCAATACGTTGGGTGTTTTTTATTTTTTCAAATTCTTCTCGGTCTAATCTTGCTAATAAATTATTCACCAATAATTCATAATTATTAATGTATATATCTTTATGTTTTAAATAAATATAATTTAATAAATTACTTCTATTCTTATTTGCTATTGTAGTAGTTGAATTTTCTTTTATTCTATAATTAAAAAGTGTTTCTGGAATGACATAAGAATACCCGCCCTCTTTTAGCAAGCGAATATAAAACTCCCAATCTTCAAATCCTTGACGCATCGCTTCATCGTAACCGCCGACTTTTTGCCAATCTGATTTTCTAAACATAGCACTACCCGTAGCACCATTGTATTTTAAAAATTTTATTATTGTTCCACCATTGGGTATAAAAACATCATTTTGCTTATTTAACAATAATCGCCTAACATGAGAAGTTATAATTTTGATTGTATTATCTTTTTCAAAATGAATAATTGCTTTTTCACAAAAACTAGGTTCAAAAAAATCATCACTATCTAAAACCAAAATATAATCGCCTTTTGCTTGAGTGATACCTACATTTCTGGCGGTGCTTTGTCCTTGATTTTCTTGGGTAATTAATTTTGTGATTTTCGGCTCTAGTTTTTTTAAAACGACTTTGGTTTCTGCATTCGAGCCGTCATCAACCACAATAACCTCCAAATTAGTGTGGCTTTGATTTAAAGCAGAATTTATGGATTGCTCGATATATTCAGCATCATTAAAACAAGGAATCACTATAGATATTAGTGGTAAATACATTTGTTTAGCTTCTTGCATATTTCATTATTACATAACCTTTTTTACTATATCGAGCCAAAAGTAAAGCAACAATATAAGCCACTCCTTTAAAAACTGAAAAATACCTACAAATTAACTTAAAGGCTTCCATTTTATAAGGAATCGTTTGTTTTAAAACTGCCATTTCAAATGCATTTTTCATGTAACCTGACAAAAACCATCTAATCAATTCATGATTATTATAAGTGACTAAATCTTGAGCGGTTTGATACTTTATGTCACAAATTACTTTGAAATAAATTTGTTTATTTTCGATTTTCCTTGTTGTTATAGATTGTGAATGTAATCGTCTCCATGACAAAATTTGATTCACAAAAACACCTTTAAATTTATAATGCAACAATCTAATAAAATAATTATATTCTTGATTAGCACTAAGTGTCTCATTAAATAAAACCCTTAGTAACATTTCTCTTTTCCCTAAGAAATCGTCTGTTATCCAACCAATTTGATGAGTAGCAAATAAAAAAGGTGTCATCTCATTTTTACTTCTGTCAAAAGTATAAGATTGAATTTTTTCTTCAATTCCTTCTTTGAAATCCACACTATCTCCTACCACAAAATCTACATTTCTTTTCTCTAATGTAGTTACTAAAACCAAAATATGTTCTGGCAGCATGATATCATCACTATCAAACCAATTAACATATTTTCCTTTACTCAATTCAAAACCGTAATTTCTACAAGTATTAGCTCCTTTAACCCTATTATCAGGTCGTTGAATATAACTAATTCTCTTATCTTTATTACAATAAAAATTTAGTATTTCATTAGTATTATCTGAAGAACCATCGTCTACCACTATACATTCCCAATTAGAATAGGTTTGTCCTATAATCGAATCTAAAGTCTCCCCTATTAAATGAGCCCGATTGTAAGTAGGAATAATAATTGAAACTAAGAATTCCATTTTTTAAATTGATAAATTAATACTCTCCTTGTAAATTTAATGACTTGAATAAATTCTAATTCACTTAAAAATTTCATACACATTAGCGTCCAGAAATAAATAGATGCTTTATCCAAATTATAAATTAATTGCTCATAATAGAACAATAATTTTAGACGTTGTTCTTTTTTAAACTTAAGTAAAAAGTTTTCAATTATTAAAGTAAAATAAAGATACCTAGCTTCATTTTTTATTTCATCTTTATATCCTTTTCTTGAAATATTTTCTGTAGAAATTCTAAAATAAACAACAGCCTCATTAATAGTATAGATATCACCAAAATTGGTGAAATCCAACCAAGCAAAATTATCTGAACCCCATGCCAAAGGAAAATCTCTAAATTTATGTTTCAAATAAGCTTCTCTACTAAATATTTGCTCAGACAAGGATCCTCTAGAACGATTAAAAAACTTATTGTAGAAAAAATCCGTGCTTTTTTCAACCTTCTGATGCGTGTAAATTTTAGAATAAGTCCCGTCTAATTCGTGAACACGAGTTGCAAAACGAATTACTTTAATATTTAACTCACATACCTCTTCAAGTTGTGCATAAAAAGCAGCTACGACATTTTTATCTATATAATCATCATCCCCTAAAATCATCAACCATTCTTCATCACTTGACAACGCAATACAACGATTCCATTGTTGCACTAATGATGTGCCTCCTAAATTTGTCTCAAAACGATGGTAGACTAAATCCAGTTTCCCCTGATACTTTTCAATTATTGCAGAAGGATTTTCTAGACTGGCATCATCTCCTATATACACTTTGAATCGTTTATCAGATTGGTTTGCTAATGACTGCATACAATCTTCAAAAAAGGAAATTTTATAATAAGGGATTACAATGGCTAACAAACTATAACTTTAAAATATTAATTAACTTTCTAACAACCTTTTTTTGGGTTTGGCTGTAATGAAACTTCATACGATGCAGATACCTCCAATGTTGTTTAGCAACTGGTTTACAATTCGAATTAAAGATAACGTCCAAAAATACCAAAACTTTCTTATGTTCTAACTCATGAGGGATTTTATTAACTGAAAATGGAGCTTGTTGAATAATTTCAATACCTAAAGCATCATTTTGATCTATTTCAATGATTCTTTCAATCAATGCTTCTTCTGACAAAAAGTCGGCATAATTTAGAAATCTATTTTCATTAAAATCATTAGTAACTAAAGGATCGCCCCAATAGATTGGAATACAATCTTTATAAATGGGATCTAATATTTTTTCAGTCGTATAGCCTTTATAACTACTATTTTCAAAAGCGATAACAAATTTATAGTCTTGTATAAATTCAAGTTTATCGTAGACTTCTATACCAATATTATTTAATATTCTCCCTGCCGAATCAACTCTTTTAATTTTGGATAGTTTAGCAAAAAAATCCAATCTTTTTTTTGCTTTAGGATTCGAAACCAAAATGCAACAAAATTTTGTTTTTTTCTTCCAAGTAGCAGTTGCTCTTTCCTTAGATAAGGGGGAATTTAATTTATTAATATAATTATTTTTATCAATTACTGTAGAATAATAGGGCAATCGAAAATGATTTTTACGTGAAGTATAGTCAAATGAAAAAGCATAATCACAAGCTAAATAATCGGGCCTCCTGTTTTCAGGTGTATAAAAAATACGTGTACAATTATAATGGATGTATTCGTTCCCAAAACAGGAATAAAATAAAAAATCAGGTTCGTCATCAATAATCACATCATATTCCTGAACCAATAAATTATAAAAATAATTATTCTCCTTTTTAAATCCAGGCCAAAAATCAACAAAATTCACTCTAATATTCTTCATTTCCCCACTCTCTTGTATTGTTCATCATTAAAATAAAACTTTGCTTTAAAAAGTGTATTTATTGTTTTATTTAACCAAAGACTGCAAAGCTTCTTCAAAAAAAGAACGTTTATAATAAGGGATTACAATAGCTAACATAATTACAACTCTTTTTTATAAAGTCCAAAAATCGTAAAGCCAAAGAATCGTTGACAAAAAACATCTATAACGAACTTTTGACTGTTTAATTTAGTTTGTTCTATTTTCTTAGCTTTTGTAATCTTTGCCTCTAAAGCAAAAAAAGAACCAAAATAATTCACAAAAAAGTCAGCATGCTTTACACTTAAGTATGAAAACAGATAATCATATTGCTTGTTCCCTACTTCTTTTATCATGGAGATTGTTTTAGTTCTATAATAAAACCCTACTTCATTCAGTTGTTTTACATTCCCACCATTTTTCAATAGGGCAATCCAAAACTCCCAATCTTCACAACCGCACTTCATATTAGGATCATAACCTCCTACCTGTTCCCAATCGTTTTTTTGGAACAAAGCCGAACAAAAAATCATGTTTTCGCGACTTAAATTAAAAAGAGAAAAAGGAGCTAACTCCCAAATTCCAGTTTCCACGCCAAATTTCTCAGCTTTACAGTAAACTACTTTTAAGGAATCATCTTCTACAAAAGCTTTAATAGCTAGAGAAACATATTCTTTCGATATTTTATCATCTGCATCTAAAGGCAATATAAATTCCCCCGAAGCATGACTAATTCCACAGTTTCGAGCACTTGACAATCCTCCATTTTCTTGATAAACATATTTAAATCGAGTATCTTTATCTAGCCAAGACTTAGCCAAAGTTTCCATATCGTCTGGACTACCATCATTGACAACAATACATTCCCAATGAGCATAGGATTGCTCTAAAACAGATTGCAAACACTCATTCAAATATTGAGCTTGATCGTAGCAAGGAACAATAATGGAAACTTTATTTGTCATTAAAACTTATTTACTATTCCTAATCTTACTAAAACCCTAATGAATATCGATTTCCTTAAATTTTCAATTTTTTGTTTGTTCAGTTTATGATTATTAATCTCTTTTAAAAAAAAATTATAATCTTGTTTTAGAACTTTTTCTTTTTCTTGTATAATCAAACCCTGATTTGATTTTAATGAACTAACTCCATCAAGGTAAAAGGTAGAAAGTGTATTGTTAATTCTAGAGTATGAAAAACTATACTTACAAACTCCATCCATAAAAAACTTCCAATCTGAAACTATTTTAAGGCTTTCATCATATAAATTAGTCCTATAAAATGCTTTTTTCTTAATGAATGTTGCGGGATGAGGCAAACTATCTTTCATGAAATAGGAAAGCGAAAGCTTCTCTGGGTATTTTTTAATAAAATTTTTTGTTGGCCCCATTACTTGAAGATCAAAATACACTAAATCTTTATCTCTTAAATGTAGATGATTTTGTTTCAATACATCTTGACTATATAAATGATCTCCACTATTCAAAAAAAGTAAATAATCACCTGATGCTTTTTCAATCCCTTTGTTCATGGCATTATAAACTCCTTTATCTGGTTTACTAACCCAATAATTGATTTTATCGCTCCGACTTTCAATATAAGTCAAACTGCCATCCGTTGAACCTCCATCAATGACAATATACTCAAATTCTTGCCATGTTTGACTGACAACACTCTCCACGGTTTTTCTTAAGCCCTCGAGATTGTTGTAATTGATAGTAATGATAGATAATTTCATTTATTTAAATTTTAGTAAGACAGGAGGGATAAATTGTTTTATGAAATTTTTTATTTTCTTATTTCTGATTTTTCCTTTGTCCTTTTGTTCATATTCCTGTAACAGACTCTCTAAATATTCTTCTTTAAGAATTGAGTAATGTGATTTAACAGTAGAAAATAATGAAAAATTACTAAAACTGACTTTCTCCTTATATTCATTATACAATGCAACTAAATAATTATTTGACTTGATTTCAAATCTATTATATCCTTTCGTAAAAGAAAAAATATTTTCAAAATTAAAATTGCTAAAGTGAAGAAATATTAATTCATCCTCATTTTCAAATACTCGTTCAGATACTAATTGCCTTTCATGAAAATTCCAAGGACCATAATTAACTCCATAATCTTTAATAATTTTAACTTTTTTAAAAAAAATAGGCACGTGATTTATCCATAATTGGTCTACGAATAATCCCAAATAAACTTTATCATAACATGCGTTATATGTTTTATCTTCCCACCAACTCAAAAGATCATCAACTTGCTTAGTATTTTTTAATCCAATAAATCCTAAATTATAAATCCCAAAATTTAGAAATAAGTTTTCTGAGGGAATTTTATCATCAAAAGGAATTGGTTTTAAAATATGTGGTGTAATAAGAATTTCATCTTTTACAAAATATCTTTCAATTTTTTCAAGTGAATCATAAATACAAATATCTGGGTCTAAATAAAATAAAAAATCGGTTTGATATTTATTAAATAAAAAACGAATTACAAAAGGTTTAATATAAGTATTTAGCTCAATAATGTTATAATTATAAACCAATTCATTAAATCCTCTAACACCAATACTATCAATTTCTATAATCTCAAAATTTTTAAAAATTGAATAATCAATTTTATCTGAAAATTTATCACATAAAACAATGGCAAATTTATAACCTGCATTATGTTTTAACAATGTATCACCTAAAACTTTAGCCTGAGCTAAATAATTATTAGAGCAAATAGTAAAGGCTAATTTCATTTTAATATTTTAAAACTAATATTTTTATTACTTAATTAACATTCTTAAACATTACTTTAATTTCATTTTGTTTATGAATTATTAGTAATGTTTAAGGTCTCTTTATCATGTTAACATCATTCAAACTAATATAATCAATATACTTTTGTTCGACTAAATATGAATATTTATTCAAGGAATACACTTTGTTATTTGATTTCTCTAATTCAGAAAGCATAAAAGGAAGTTCATCATCCATTTTCAAACCCTCTGTTTCAATAATACTAAAATGCTTATTATGACTTTTTTTGATATCATAAGTCCAATCTTTAGTGTCAAAATCTAGTTTTTCTAGCTCCTCTTCAAAAAAATAATCCGATGAATTAAAATCAACTCCAGCTAATAAAATAATCTTCTTAGGATAACAAATAGAAATATAATTTAAAACAGTTGAAAAACTTCCTTTAAAATGATAAAGCGGTTCCTCCAATGATTTTGACCATTTATTACCTTTTGTTATACAATCTTGAGTTATTATATAATGGATTTTTGACTTTTTTGGCAAAACAGAATAGCTATAATCCGGATAAGTTATCAATGATTGACTTAACCATAAATGAAATTTATTGAATTGATTTACACTTACCTTTTTCAAAAAAAACCGACCAAATTTGACTAAAAACCGAAAGAGATATTCTTTTTTATAATTAAACTCTTTATATACTATATGCAAAAAATGATTTCTAAATAAGAATCCTTTATGATCTATTGAAACTATAAAAGTTTTACTCTTTAAATACTTATTACAAAATAGCTTGAAAATATAATTCAACATCATTTTTGACGAAGAATCATAATTATCGACAAAATAAATATCTGTTGGTTCAATTTCAGCTTTTTCATAAAAACCTGCAAATTTATTGATAGCTATTTTGATTTCACAGTCATTCAGTAAATTTCGTTCTTCAGGAGATAAATCTAAAATGCTTTTACCTGAACCTAAAACTACGATACAATCTTTTAACATCAGCTGTTTAAATTAATTTGGACAAAAATAAGATTACTTTAATTTCAGAGCCACTATTCATCCTTTCAATAATTTTGTACAATATTGTGTGTTGATTTTTTATTCCATATTTGAAAATTACCATCTCTCAGTAATAAGTAAAATCCAATACTTTCTAAAATGTTTTCACATGTTTTTGCTTCCTCTTCAGTTAAAATATTTGCAAATGGATGTACTTCAAGAAATATCCTTTTAAAATTGGAAAGACTTTCTTTAAAGTTTTTAATTAAATCTAATTCACCTCCTTCAATATCCATTACCAGAGTATCAAATTCTATATTGTATTTTTCTTTCAAAAAATCTATATCAACCCCTTTTACTGTAATTTTATTGGCTGTTTTTCTTTTAGTACTTCCTCCTACGATCAAATTATGAAAATAAAATATATTTTCTTTTTTATGTGAAATAATAGAATTTTCTACAAAATAAGAACAACTGTTTTGATCCCTGTTTTTCTTGATCCAACTGATTAATTTAGGATTTGCTTCTAATGTGACTTGTTGAGTTTTATCTGTTAATATTTTATTTATCAAACAAGAAACATAACCTATACAACCTCCTAACTCTAAAACTTTTGCATCATTTGGTAAATATTCATCAAGATATTTTGCTTCTTCTACCTCATATTGATTCAATATAAATCTTTCTCTAAATTTAAAATCTGTTAGATAAAATGGAACATGAATTTTTACCCCTTGATTATCATATGTTCTTTTAAATATTATAAAATACAAACCTGCAAGGAATAATTTTGTTTTCATCTTTTGGCTACGCATTTTTTTTCTAAGCAACTTATACCTATTTATATTGTTTTTTAAGGTATAAAGTAATTTGTTTGGAATATATTTTTTAAGATAATTTTTCATACTACAATTTCATTCGATTCATACCACTTACAAATAAAAATCAATTTAGTTTAGTTAAATAAGTTTCTAATAAAAATGTTGGAAGATCTTCAATTTCAGAATCAACAAATAATTGCTGCACATTATTTATCCGATAAATAATATTATTATTAAATGACTGATTAACTGTTACATTTATTGAATATACCCCCCTCGATAATTGCATTTTTTTATGACAAAAATCTAATAAATACTTCCTCTTCTCTATCAAAATAGATTTTTCTTTATAATACATTAATGCAATTGGTTTATTCTCTTTATCAAACAGTGAAATGGAAAAGTAAGGCATTTTAGTAAGTTTTAAATTTACAAATGAAATTGTGAATTTAAAATCATCATTCCAATTAATCGTGTTTTTATCTGCTTCTATTTTAAATTCAAAATCCTCAATTACCTTATCATCTAACAATATACTTTGCGTATTATTCGTAAACTTCCCATAATATTTATTAACGCCTTTAGCAACATCAATACCTTGAAAATCCACCCTACCGCGTTCCAGTAAAATAACCTGACTGCAAATTCTAGAAATCATGGGCATAGAGTGCGATACAAAAATAATTGCCGTATTGGGTATTAATTTATCTATTTGCTTAAAACATTTCAATACAAACCCCAAATCCCCCACTGCCAAAACTTCATCAATAATCAAAACATCTGGCTCCATTTGCGCCGCGATAGCAAAACCCAAACGCACTTTCATCCCGGAGCTGTAATTTTGAACAGGCATGTCTATAAATTCCTCTAGTTCTGAAAAAGCAATAATAGCCTCAAACTTAGCTTCAATTTCTTGTTTCGAAAAACCAATAACTGCTGCATTATTATAAATATTTTCGCGACCTGTAAGTATAGGGTTAAACCCTGCTCCCAATTCTATCAAAGCTCCTATTTTCCCTTTGATGGTAATGGTTCCTTCATCAGGACCAATTAAACCGTTGAGCATTTTGAGCAAGGTGCTTTTACCGGCTCCGTTATGTCCAATAAGACCTAAACATTCTCCTCGTCTAACTTCAAAGCTAATATCTTTTACCGCCCAAAACTCGTCTTCTCTTATAGTTTTATTTTGATCCTTGCCCGTAATCCCACTTATTAGGTCCAAAACTCCGTAATAGAGACTTTTCTTTAAACTCTTGGCAAATTTCTTAGAAACATTTTCTGCTTTAATCAATACTTCTCCTTTCATTAGGCACTCATTCTTTCAGTTATGATAGGCATCGACACCCGATAGACTACCATAGCAATTAAACTTAAAAACAAAGTAACCAGTAAAAAAAACAACCAAAAAATTCCATTTTCAATAGGCATTGCTGTTAACGTATTTCTAATGTCAGTAATAATATAACTTAACGGATTCAAACTCATGATTTTTTGCATCAAGCCACTTTTAGGAACTACATATAATACCGGAGTAATATACATTAATAATTGTAAGGCTATAGGAATAAATCGGCTAATGTCATTGTATAAAATTCCAATAGGCGAAATGATAATCCCAACGCTTATAAAAAAAAGCATCATCAGTAATAAAAAAGGGAAAAACAGCACTATTGACACCGTAGGAACCACTTGAAAATACAGAATAAAAAATAAGATCATCCCCAATTTTATCAATAAATTAAACCCGATTTTTATAAACCCCAAGGTGATCAGAGCTTCCTTTTCAAAATTTATCTTAGTTATAATTCCTCTGTTACCGTTAATTGTGCCTATTGGCATGTTCAAACATTCCCCAAAAATGGACCAAACTGTCGTCCCTATTAATACAAATAAAGGATACGGAATAGCAGTGGCTGTCAGATTAATTGTCCCTGAACTTTGTAAAAATATCCAAACCAGGGCATTCATCAAGACTGGTAATATAACCCAAAATATCCCAAAAATAGATTGGCGGTGTTGTGATGTAATATCACGTTTAGCCAATTGTTTAGCCAGATAAAAGGAACTTTTATACCCTTTTAAACTATCCCGAAGCAATTGTCTAATACTGTATTTATTGCTATTTGAATAAATTCTGGTTTCCAATTTTGCTATATCTTTATTACTCATTTATATTACAAAAAAACAGAGTTGTTTTACTTCTGTTGTATTTCTCAAAGCTTTTTCACTTAAAAGCAAATATAGTATTTTACAGTTGCTATTGTAACATTATCTTTTCTGGACTATTTACATTGACTAAAATATCTTTGTAACTACACTTTTTATACTAAAGAAAACTTGAAGTCCCAATTTTTACTTAAATAGACTGTTACTAAATACGGTATTACAAAATTTTCATTTACTTTGCTTTCTCATTTCTAAATGCAAAAAAAGTGTTTTTTTTCTCTAAAAATAAGTCGGTTTTAAAGGATCTGATTCCAGATGGTCATATAGACATTCACTCGCATCTTTTGCCGGGTATAGATGACGGTGCCCGAACATTTGAAGACAGTTTACGACTTACCCAAGCGCTTCAGGGCTTTGGAGTGACAGAGATTATCACTACACCACATATCATCCAGCATGTCTGGGACAATACCCATGAGCAAATCGTCTCCAATAAAAATGAGACAGTCCTGGAACTAGAAAAAAACAACATAAAGCTTCCTTTTAAAGCAGCAGCAGAATATTTGATGGATGATCAGTTTGTACAACTTTTTCAGTCCAATGATTTATTAACTCTTAAAGGCAATTACGTTTTGGTTGAAATGTCATATATAAATGCTCCTATACAATTATACTCCATCCTTTTTGACTTGCAAGTGGCGGGATACATTCCTGTTTTGGCACACCCAGAGCGTTATTTGTTTTATCACAATAATTTCAACGAGTATGTCAAACTAAAAAGAGCGGGTTGCCTGTTTCAACTGAATCTTCTAGCTGTTGTAGGTTATTACGGTGAAAGCATCACTAAAATAGCAGAACAATTACTTACCAAAGGAATGTATACTTATGTAGGTTCTGATGTACATCATGACAAACATATCGCAGCATTTGAACAGAAAGTAAAATTGAAAGATTTAGTTCCCTTAAAAGAGATAATAGCCAATAATCAGTTTTTTAAGTTGGAATAAATCGGGCTCATAGAACTTAAAACCAGATACATATCAATCTGTATTTTTGTGGGGATAGGAAATAATTTTCTTTTATATTGCTTAAAAGGACACACCCCTAACCCCTCTCAAGAGGGGAATTCGTTTACGACTATTTTTGAGAAATTATTTTTCAATTTGAAATTCTAAACTAAAACAACAGCCGTTTATTGCCCTTCTAACTACCCTCTTGAAAGGGGAATTCGTTTGCGACTATTTTTGAGAAATTATTTTTTCAATTTGAAATTCTAAACTAAAACAACAGCCGTTTATTGCCCTTCTAACTCCCCTCTGAAGAGGAGAATTCGTTTGCGTCTATTTTTTGAGAAATTATTTTTTCAATTTGAAATTCTAAACTAAAACAACAGCCCTTTATTGCCCTTCCAACTCCCCTCTGAAGAGGAGAATTCGTTTACGACTATTTTTGAGAAATTATTTTTTCAATTTGAAATTCTAAACTAAAACAACAGCCGTTTATTGCCCTTCTAACTCCCCTCTTGAAACCGTTTCAGGTTCAACGATTCCAAAACAAATATAATCTAGAGTTATAGGGGCTGGGGGTGTGTTTTTCATACTCAAAAATATAAAACTCAATAGCCCGAATAACATTTTCCATATCCTTTAAAACCTGTTCATCGCTGAACCTCAAAACGGCAATCCCCAATTCATTCATTCGGTTTTCCTTCACTCCATCTTTTGTATAGACTTCCAAAAACTCATGAGAATAGCCGTCGACTTCAATCCCAAGCATTAATTCGTTACAAAAAAAGTCTAAAATATAATTGTCAATCGGTTTTTGTCGGTGAAAATCATATCCATGCATCTGCTTCCCTTTTAATTTCAACCAAAGAAAGATTTCTGTTTTGGTAGAATCATTTCGCAGTTGTCGAGCAAATTCTTTAAGTATTGGATTATAGGGAATGATTTTTCTTTTAGCCATAGATAAGTGGTAAATTGATCAAAAAAGACACACCCCTAACTCCTCTGAAAAGGGGAATTCGTCTGTCTTTTTTTGAGGCAATATTTGTTTTAAATTGAGATTTAAATCAGATTCATCTCAATAAGTTCTAAAACACAATCAAATCTAAATATGCAAGCCAGAATGAATTCAAGACTACTTATCTAAAACTTCGTAAGCTGAATTCATACTTTTAAATTCCGGAACTATTTTCTTCATTTTCGCAACTATATCGTCATTCTCATAACAGTTGGCGATTCCAATAAGGTCTTCTATATCAGTATGTAGATTTTCATACTCATCCTGAATTTCTTCTGCAATCATAATTTTTTCATGGTAGGTCGGTATTGTTTTAGAGGTGTCGTTAAGCAATTCCTCATATAACTTCTCTCCTGGTCGTAAGCCTACAATCTTTATTTTAATGTCCTTTTCAGGAATAAATCCAGCCAACTTGATCATCTTTCTTGCTAAATCGATAATTTTTACCGGCTTGCCCATATCAAAAATATAGATTTCACCTCCATTACCCATCGCTCCTGCCTCAAGAACTAGTTGACAAGCCTCTGGAATGGTCATAAAATATCTGATAATGTCGGGATGTGTTATGGTTATTGGACCACCATCCGCTATTTGCTTGCTAAACAAAGGAACTACAGATCCATTAGACCCTAAAACATTTCCAAAACGGGTGGTAATGAATTTTGTTGCTTTTGTATTATTTTCTTTTCGGCTTTTTAGTTGCAATGACTGAACGTACTTTTCAGCTATTCTTTTGCTGGCTCCCATTACGTTACTTGGGTTCACCGCCTTATCTGTAGACACCATGACAAATTTAACGACATTATATTCGCATGCTAAATCAGATAAATTTTTTGTCCCTCCAATATTAGTAAGAATAGCTTGCGCTGGGTTTTCTTCCATTAAAGGCACATGCTTATAGGCTGCTGCGTGAAACACAACATGCGGCTTGTAAAGTTTAAACACATTAGTCAATGCTTCTTTATTTCTAATATCTGCAACTACATTGCGTATTTCCGCACTTGAAGTACTATTTTGCGTCTCTAAACTAAGATGATGCAAAGGAGTTTCAGCCTGATCTAATATAATAATCCTTTTGGGATTAAAGCCCAAAACCTGTCTTACTATTTCACTTCCAATAGAACCTGCAGCACCTGTAATCAGTACAGTTTTATCTTTCAACTGTTTGGAAATAGATTTATTATCCAAAACAATAGCTTTTCTTTCCAGCAAATCTTCAATTTGTAAGTTCTTTACCTTTTGGGAAATTTCCTTTTGATCTTCCCAATCCGTAATTACAGGAAGGATATACACTTTATAATTGAATTCCAGACATTGGTCTACAATAATTAGACGTTCCTCTTTTGACAAACTTTTATCTGCTATAATAACGCCTTCCGCGCCAACAGATCGCATTAGGGTGGGTAACTTTTTCTTTAATACTAATATTGGTAAATCCAACATTCTTTTGGAAGAGTTTTGACTGTTTCTATCTACAAATCCAACAATTTTAAAACGGCTTGGTGTTTCAATTTTCAATGCATTAGCTATAGACATTGCATTGGCATCCGTTCCATAAATTACTGTTCTTATCAATTTAACATCGCTTTTTTCCTGAAAATAATGTTCGAAAGTTTGCTTTACAATCACACGATATAAAAATAAACCGCAGAAAGACAAAACCATATTCATAAAAAGTGCGGTATTCAAAAACGCTTTAGTTCCATAAAGTACTTCAAATAAAAAATTCAATACTAGAAAAACAATTAGCACAGCCATTTGAGAAAATAAAAGCTTCACTGCATCAATATAGGAGGAGTGCCTGATAATTCCAGAATAGGTCCGAAATAACCAAAAGAAAAATATATTCACACCAAGCAACAAGTTAATAAAAATGATACTGTGAGCTGTTATTATATAATCTAATCCTGTTCCTCTAAACAATAGAAAAGTAAAGAAAAAAGCCAATATTAAAACTGCAAAATCCATCATGACAATTATCCACCGTGGCAAATAACTTAAATTATGAATATTAAACCTCAAGTTTTCTCGTGAAAAGAAATAAGATCTAAAAGTAGTTGAAGTTGGTTTTGTATTATTACTCAAAATATTTATTTATATTAACGTTATTCTATTCAGCATACCAAAAATAGCAAATAAAGAATTTAAAAAAAAATCATTAAATCCTTTAAAATTCCGTAACGAAAGAAATGGAATTGACTTAGCTTATACTTATTAAAAAATCGAATCACTTTTTCTTTTGTGTTTCAAATAAGTCTATAAAAACAGCTTTTATCCTGTCGCGGTCTTCATCAGAAAGATTAGAGCCAGAGGGCAAACAAAGCCCGCTGTCAAAAAGACTCTCGGCAACATGTTTTCCATAATAAGGATAGTTACTATAAATAGGCTGTAAGTGCATAGGCTTCCATAGTGGCCTGCAATCGATGTTTTCTTCCAGCAGTTTCAATCTTACAGTTTCTTTGGTCATTCCTTTGGTTTCCGATGGATCTATTAAAATAGTAGTCAACCAATAATTAGCAAAATAATCTGCATTTGGAACCATGTAAACAGAGAAGCCTTTTATACCCTTGAATAAATCAAAATAAAATTCATGCATCTTTCTCCTAGAATCGACATGTTTGTCTAACACTTCCATCTGGCCTCTACCTATTCCTGCTAAAACATTACTCATTCTATAGTTGTATCCCACTTCACAATGTTTATAGTGAGGCGCATTCTCTTTGGCTTGAGTTGCCAGAAAAATGGATCTGTCTTTAAGTTCTTTTGTCGATGTAACAATTGCACCTCCACCAGAAGTGGTAATAATTTTACTTCCATTAAATGACAAAGTACTTACATCTCCAAAAGTACCACAACGCTTTCCTTTATAACTACTACCCAAGGCTTCTGCACTATCTTCAAGGATAGGAATGTTATAGTTATTGGCAATTATTCTTATTTCTTCGATCTTATAAGGAACGCCATATAGGGCAACTGCTATTATCGCTTTGGGCAACTTACCTTTGGCTATCCTATCAACAATAGCTTCTTCAAGTGCCATTGGACACAAATTCCAAGTATCGGGTTCACTGTCAATAAAAACAGGAATTGCCCCTTGATATAAAATAGGATTTGCCGAGGCCGAAAAAGTCAGAGTTTGGCAGAGTACCTCATCACCAGCCTTAACCCCTAAAAGAATTAATCCCAAATGTATAGCAGCGGTACCACTATTTAAAGCCGTTACATAGCCTGTACCTAGATAAAGCTCTAAACCCAACTCGAAAGCATCAATATTTGCACCAACCGGAGCAATCCAATTCGTGTCAAATGCTTCCTGTATGAATTTTTGTTCATTACCTCCCATATGAGGTGATGAAAGCCAAATTTTGTTTTTGTTCATTTGCTATAAATCAAAGCAACACTTTTGACGATAATCTTTATGTCCCCAAAAAAACTGCGATGGTAGTAATACTTCAGATTTAACCGTACTTTATCTAGAAAAATAACATTGTCATTAAACCACAAAGGATCTTTTTGCAGCGCCAGAAGCTTCTCTTCGTTATAATATTTTAAAGCTGCGAGACTAGTTAACCCAGGCTTCAACTCCAATATCTTTCGGTTCTCACCTTTTAATAAATCATAATAACCCGGTACATCTGGCCTTGGCCCCACAAAACTCATTTCCCCTTTAAGAACATTAAACAACTGAGGAAATTCGTCTAACTTATATTTACGTAACAATTGACCTACTTTAGTAATATTCCCTTTTTCAGCCGTAAAAACCTGAATCGTTCGTAGTTTATATATTTCAAATTTTTCTCCAAATTGGCCAATTCGATCTTGTCTAAAAATACCGTTTGTATGAGTATCAATAGTTGCTATTAACCACAAAATTATTAGAAGCCAAGAAAACAGGAGGACTAAAATTAGAGCAAAAATACCATCAAAAACCCGCTTACCCATATTTTAAAAAAATAATTGAATTTCAACAGAAATAAATCAAGAACTATGTTGGATAATTTTACGAAAAACTAATCTTCGTATCCATATATAAATCAGAGTTAACACCAACAAAGTCTCTATCATGAAGAAATAACTTAGATTGCCTTTAATTTCCATATAAATAACAAGTCCATTTATCAATAGCTGGATTCCAGCA
Organism: Flavobacterium degerlachei; assembly: GCF_900106645.1. GTDB lineage: Bacteria > Bacteroidota > Bacteroidia > Flavobacteriales > Flavobacteriaceae > Flavobacterium > Flavobacterium degerlachei. The sequence goes on along the minus strand of NZ_FNMV01000004.1, from coordinate 142,653 downwards.
TAAATAAATGAAACCAAAACATGGGAGTAACCCATTTCATTTGCCATATATTGATAAAGATGAGAACGATGCGGTTGAAAAATATTTTCTTTGTTTTTTATTCGAACTATAATAGTGATAATTGCATCAATACCATAAACTGAAAAGAAAAGAATATATCCTAATTGTCCCGTTTCTAAAATAGTCTTTATCATAAAATAACCCAAAAAAACGGCCATGCTTATGCTACCCACATCTCCAGCAAAAGTCTTTGCTTTTTTTCTGACATTAAACAGTCCAAAAACTAAGCAAGACAAGCCCATGGTAATCAATATCGGCAAACTGGGCTCATTTATTGACATAAAAGAAAAACTGACAATGGCCGTTAACGCATACAATACGGTTATGCCATTAATACCGTCCATAAAATTAAAGGCGTTAACCCAGCCAATCAACAAAACGAATACAATAGGTAGTAGCCATAATGACTCAGAAAATAGTTCTAAATCATAAAAAACCAAACCTACGGCAATGATATGCGATGTAACTCTAGGTAATTGCGGCAAAGGTTTAATATCATCAACAAAACTAACTGCAGCTACAAGCAGGACTGCCAATGCTATTTCCAAAGAAACATATCCAAAAAAATAGCCTATACTTACTGCAATTGGGAAAATTATCCCTCCACCTCTTAAAGTAAGAGACGTATGTGAGGATCTACTATTAGGTTTATCAATGATATTGTATCTATCAGCGATTTTAAAATAGATAAGTTCTATCCCTAGCAATAACACAAGTAATGCAATATATATCATATTTAAAAATATAGGTAATCTATAACGCGAACACCAATTACGGTTTAACCGCTACTAATCACAAATGACTTAAATTATTATAATTTATGTTTCAGTAAACTCAGAAGGTATTCACCATAACCCGATTTCTTTAGAGGCTCGGCTAAATCTCGCAACTGTTGTCCAGTAATGAATCCTTGTCTCCACGCAATTTCTTCAATACAACCTACTTTTAGTCCTTGACGCTCTTCAAGCACTTGAACAAACTGTCCTGCTTGCATCAAACTATTAAAAGTTCCCGTATCTAACCAAGCAGTTCCTCGGCTTAAAATACCCACTTTCAGCTTCCCTTGTTCTAAATATACTTTGTTCACATCAGTGATTTCATATTCTCCACGCGCACTTGGCTTGATATTCTTAGCGATTTCTACAACCGAATTATCATAAAAATACAAACCAGGAACAGCATAATTTGATTTTGGCTCTAAAGGTTTTTCTTCAATAGACAATGCGTTTAGATCTTTGTCAAATTCCACCACTCCATATCGTTCAGGATCCGAAACATGATAGGCAAAAACAACTCCACCTTGCGGCTTGGTATTAGAGCGAAGCAATTCTTGCATATTCGAACCAAAGAAAATATTGTCTCCTAAGACTAGTGCGACATCATCATCCCCAATAAATTCTTCCCCAATTACAAAAGCCTGTGCCAGACCATTGGGTAATGCTTGCTCTGCATAACTAAATTGACAACCAATTGCAGAACCATCTCCTAATAATTTTTTGAAGTTTGGTAAATCGTGCGGTGTGGAAATAATTAAAATCTCATTGATACCAGCCATCATCAATGTAGACAATGGATAATAAATCATGGGTTTGTCATAAACTGGCATCATCTGCTTACTCATTGCTAAAGTAAGTGGGTGCAAACGAGTCCCTGAACCTCCTGCTAATATAATTCCTTTCATATTATTTTAATTATATTGTTTCTCATAATAACTTGCGTACTCACCAGAAGTGATATTATTCAACCAAGTTTGATTGTCCAAATACCAATTCACAGTTTTCTCCAACCCTTGCTCAAAAGTAACCGAAGGCTTCCACCCTAGTTCTTTGTTTATTTTACTGGCATCAATCGCGTATCGTAAATCATGACCTGGACGGTCTTTGACATAGGAAATTAATTGTTCAGAAGTACCTGCTTCACGACCTAATTTTTCATCCATGATTTTACAAAGTAATTTCACCAAATCAATATTTTGCCATTCGTTGAATCCTCCAATATTGTAGGTATCATGATTAACTCCTTCATGAAATACCAAATCAATCGCAACGGCATGATCCTCTACAAAAAGCCAGTCACGAGTATATTTACCGTCTCCATAAACAGGTAAAGGTTTATTTTGTATAATATTATTGATAAACAATGGAATCAATTTTTCAGGAAAATGAAAAGGTCCATAATTATTAGAACAGTTAGTTAACACATAAGGCAAACCATAAGTCTCACCATAAGCACGTACAAAATGATCCGAACTTGCTTTTGAAGCCGAATATGGTGAATTAGGATCGTAGGCCGTAGTTTCAGTAAACAAACCTTCAGCACCTAAACTACCATAAACCTCATCAGTACTGATATGGTAGAAACGTTTTCCTTCCATATTGTCTTTCCAAATCGTTTTAGCCGCATTTAATAAGTTCATTGTACCGATCACGTTCGTTTTTACAAAAGACAATGGATCAGTAATAGAACGATCAACATGAGATTCGGCAGCCAAGTGGAGTACGCCATCAAACTGATGCTCTGCAAATAATGCATCTATAAAAGTAGCATCAACAATATCTCCTTTGATAAATGTATAATTAGGTTCATTTTCAATATCAGTAATATTTTCCAGATTACCTGCATACGTCAACGCATCCAAATTAAATATTTGATACTCTGGATACTTATTTACAAAACGCCTGACAACATGCGAACCTATAAATCCGGCACCACCCGTTATTACTATTTTTTTCATTTTTATTTAATTTATCTTTTTTATTTAACCACAAAGTTAGTCCGCATCAACTAAAGCATAATATCAAACCCACTCTCTGAACACTATTTTCTGAAATTTCAGCAAAAAATTCCCTATGGTCGCTTCGCATCACTCTTTACCCCACCCTTAAATTAAAAACGTCAAAAAATATTTGAAATTAAAAGGAGGACTGCCAGTGGCAGTCAGGTAGCAGCAGTCCGCGAGTTGAGCCTGAAAGGCGAACGGCTCGGGCTGCGGAACAGAGTTTTGAGGTAGTTTTTAAGTTTTCAATTTTCAGGCAGTGATTTTTTTGTTTATTTTTTGATCAAGCAAAAAAGAAAATTAGTAACCTATATTTTTTTACTTTCTATAAAACCTAATTGGGAGTATCCATTAGTGAAATTCGTTTCAATTCGTTTCAATTCGTAACAACCCCATACATTTTCTCAAACTCTCTTTATAACCTGGAACAGTAATACCGTACACCTCTTTAATCTTGGATTTATCCAATAAAGAAAAGGCAGGACGTTTTGCAGGAGTGGGATAAGATGACGAAGGAATACCCCTTACTTCACAAGTATCTCCTGTTATTTCTTGAATAGCCAAAACAAATTCATACCAACTAATCTCTCCCTCATTTGAATAATTATAAATTCCAGGAACCCAATTCTCGTTATTTAATACATCCATCATTGCTTCTGCTAAATCAGCAGCATAGGTAGGTGAACCTATTTGATCATTCACCACGCCGAGTGTATCGCGTTCTTTGAGTAAACGCTGCATCGTTTTTACAAAATTATTCCCGAAACGACTGTATACCCATGACGTTCTAATAATTAAAATATCAGGATTAACAGCCAAAGCGGCTAATTCTCCAGCACGTTTCGTAGCGCCATATACATTGATGGGCTCTGTAATTGCTTCTTCTGTCAAAGCAACAGCTGATGTCCCATCAAAAACATAATCGGTAGAAATGTGGATCAATTTAATTTGATGCTTATTCGCATGTTCAGCAATTATTTTAATCGCCTGATGATTGATAACATCCGCCAATTCTGCTTCAGCCTCCGCTTTATCTACAGCAGTATAAGCACCACAGTTCAAAATAATATCGGGATGTATTCCTTCTAATTGATTTTGCAATATGGATAAATTATCCAATGAAACCATCGTTCTGTCCGCAAAAAACCATTCGAATTGAGAATAGCTCTCAGATAACACTTTCAATTCTGAACCTAATTGTCCGGTTGCACCTGTTACTAAAATTTTTTTCATTTTTTTTTAAACTTAAAAGCACTAGGGAATTTGCTGCTTTTATTTTATTTTGAATATTCCACTTACAAAGAAATCTAAGTCTCGATCCAAAAGACAACTTTAAACCTTAAACTTTTAAACAATTTCAAAACTCCCAATCAATTTCACTAAAACTCGGTAAAACTAAATCCTTTTCAGAAACTATGACTTCATTAGCATCTATTTGCCAATCAATCGCCAACTTAGGGTCATCATAAAGGATTCCTCTTTCGCTTTCCTTATCATACAACTGATCCACTTTGTATATCACTGATGCCGTTTTACTTAAAACAGAGAAGCCGTGCGCAAAACCGTGTGGCACCATCAATTGCTTTTTGTTCTCTGCACTTAAAACCACACTGAAATGCTTTCCATAAGTTGCCGAATTTTTACGCAAATCTAAAGCTACATCGAGAATCTCTCCCTCTAAAACCCTTACTAATTTCGCTTGCGCAAAAGGATTCATTTGCAAATGCAATCCACGGATTACCCCACGTTTAGAGAACGATTGATTGTCTTGAATAAAGTTGTACATAATTCCATTTTCATGAAATTTAGCTTGATTGTAGGCTTCAAAAAAAAAGCCACGTGAATCTTCAAAAACTCTGGGAGTTATAACTAATAAATCTTGTATTGTTGTTTTTTCAATCGTCATGTTGTACTTATTATTTTTTGAATGATTGGAATGTTTTCAACAAACCTTCTTTTGATTCTATTGGCAAAGGCTTTCCTATCGCATGTAGCAGCTTCTTATTGCTTACCACATAATTCTCAGTTAGTTTTTGCAGGCGTTCAGAATTTAATGGTAGTCTGATATAATCGCCTAAAACTGCTGTTCTCTTAATCAATGATGATGGAATTTTCCAAATTCTACTTTTTTTATTAAGACTTAAACTTAACAACTGAATTAATTCATTTGTTTGTAATGATTCATCATCAGCTATTTGATAAACTCCAGAGGGAATATTTGTATTCTGTAATAATTCCTTAATGACAAAACAAAGGTTTTCGACACTTAAAAAGGAACGTTTGTTTTTGAAATCTCCCAACGGCCAAGGTAAACCTTTAGCAACCAATTGGTATAATAAATTCAGATTTCCTTTGTTGCCTGGGCCATGAATCATACACGGTCTTAAAATGTAAACCCTTTTACCATATGGTAATTTATGAGATAAAACATACTGCTCCGCCTGATGTTTGGCAATCCCATAATGAGTTTTGGGATCAGCAACAGCATCTTCCATCAGTATTCCCTGAACAACATCAGCTACCGCTTTTACAGTACTGATAAAAACAAATACAGAAGCATCTGAAACTAAATAAGCATCAAATAATTGCTTAGTTAGTTCGAAGTTTGCATCGTAATAATCTGTAGGATTAGAAACCTTTTTTAAATCGTGGGCTTTTCCTGCAAGATGAATGATAGCGTCCGCTTTTAAGTCAAATCGCTGATTGGCTATATAACGAACACTCATAGTTTCTATTTCGTGTAAATTCGTTAAATAGTTTTGAAGATTTTGTCCGACAAATCCTGACGCTCCAGTAATTATTATTTTCATTTACTTAAATTGAGATAAAGCTTCTTTATTTATTTTCTTTCTTTGTCCGTCAAAAAACCATCCCCATTTATTAAAATAGGTAACTGCTGACTTCACAAATATTTTAAACAGTTTACTGTTTTTGTTTGCCCCAGAATCATATCCATGATAAACAGATACTGAAGGAAAATAAATTGTTTTATAATGTTGATGCATTCGTCTTGACAGATCCCAGTCTTCAAAATACATGAAAAATGCGTCATCATACATACCTACTTTTTTTATCGCTTGTAAATTAAGTAAAGTAAAACAGCCCGAAAGTACTGGAGCATTATAAATCATATCTCTAGATACTTGACGAAGTTCATATTGATTAATAAATTTTTCATAGGCTGATCTAGGTTTTTTCAATTTTCTCCATAAAATACTGAATGGACTTGGCAATAATTTCGGTAAATTTTGCACGGTTCCATCTAGATTTAATATTTGAGGCATCATCATACCAATTTTTTCATCATTTGCCATGTACTCAACCATAGGCATAATTACATCTCCTTCAAAATAGATGTCGGGATTCACAATAAAATGATAATTTGAACCTAAGCCAATTGCTTTTTCGACGGCGACATTATGAGAAGCTCCAAATCCAGGATTGGCAGGGTTATGAATATATTCTATTTTTGAGTTTATAAGATTTTTTTTCAATTCATCTGTTGGAGAATTATCGACCAAAAAAAGTTTGTGAATTATGCCATTTTTAAGAATGGACTGGATCGCATTCTGCAACATTGTTATATCGTTTCGGTACAAAACAATACAGAAAGTAATTTTAAATTTCATTTATTCTCCTTTTTATCTAAACCCTCTTCCAACTATTGCTTTCAAAATCATACTCCTTAACTACTTTTGCCGGAGAACCAACTGCTATGGAATAATCTGGAATATCTTTTGTTACAACTGACAAAGCACCTATTACACTCCCACAACCGATAGTTACTCCTGGCATAATACAAACTCCCTCGCCAATCCATACATTATCTTTAATTATAATTGGATTAGTCGACAATTTTCGACTATTTGGCGTTGATAACGGACTGTCCGGATTTTTACCTTTGTAATTTCCATGGTTAAGGTCTGAAATAAAAACTTTACTAGCAATTAAAACATTATCTCCTATAAAAATCTTTTCACCTGCGGCAATATGAACATAATCATTAATCTCTACATTCTCTCCAAGAATTAAAATTAGTTCTGAAATTTCTTTTTGAGGGTAAGCCTCCAATCGACAACCAAAACCTGTTGTCAAACCCTTTCCAATTTTAATATTTTTTTTATTTCTTATATCAAATGGAAGTCTTATGAGTCTAGCATTTCTGAAAAATATTTTTGTATAAATCAATGATATTAGTAAACGTATCGAACCCAAAATTCCATATCTCTTTATCATAACTACTCTTGTCTCGTTTTAACAATTACTATTCTTCGAAAATATTTCAATATTGAAAATAAAACTAAAAATGAATATTGAAAATGATTGATTATTTTTAAACTTAAGGCGTCTTTAAGATTTTTCAACTCTCCCCTTTCCATTTCTTTTAAATTTCCAGAAAGTCCTGAATGGCCAAAATGTGCTTTGCCATCTCCTGTAACGACCAAGCTTTCGTTCAGTAAATAACAATTATACTTTTGGGCTATTCGAATGAAATAATTCCCTTCTTCGGCATATTTTTGGGTTTCATCAAAATATCCAGCATCCAAAACAATTTTTTTTCTAAAAATTACGGTAGGTACAACAAAAATGAACTTAACCATTAACAACTTTGGAGAAATCCTGGTTAAAACACCCAGTTTTTTCCACAAGATTTTATCAAAATATTCACCGTTCCGATTAGTTCCTAAAAAATCAATTGTAGGGTTCTCATTTAGCACTTGAATTTGTCTTTCCAGCTTAGTAGGCAACCATTCATCATCACTGTCTAATAGAGCAATCCAATCTCCCTTCGCTAATTTCAGACCTACATTTCGAGCGGAAGAAACACCTCTGTTTTTTTGTTTTACTAACTGAATATTTAAAGCAGAATTAACAGAAATAAAATCTTCAACAACAGTTACCGATTCATCCTTACTCCCATCATCTATTATAACCACTTCAAAAGGAAGTATAGTCTGATTTTTTACTGAATTTAATGTATTCAAGATAGTATTCCTTGAATTATACATTGGTATTACTACAGAAATTTTCATGTTTAATTTTTGTATACTGTTGATACTAGCTTTCAAAGACTTTATTCAAACTATTCAACTGATTTTCTGCGGTAAAACTTGTTTTCACAAGATTGTAAGCATTATCAGCTATAAAATTATAAATACTTTCATTCTCAATAAGCTTCTGAACAGACTCAGCATATTCTGTAGCTGAATTATGATGGGGCAAAAAACCGGTGAAACCATTTAATATGTAGTCAGAAACTCCTCCAACTGCATTAGCTACAACTGGTTTTTTTAATATCATTGCTTCCATTATGACTCTAGGTAATCCTTCTGTTTCCGAAGGGTGTATTAATATGTCACACGCATTAAAATAACTGATTACATTAGGTTTGTTTTTAACCAGTTCGACAAAACCTTCAAGATTGTATAACTGCACCAAATCAATTACCTTATTATAAAACAACTCTGATTCACCACCTTTATATACAAGACCAGCGAGAATCAGTTTAAAATCCACCCCTTTTTCCTTTAATATTTTTGCCATTTCCAATGACACTAATTGGCCTTTATCCTTTAAAAACCCTCCCGCATGTAATACTATCTTGGTGTTTTCCCCTTTTTCAATCTCTGCCACCTCTTTAGCTAAATTCACTTCTGAAATCGCATTGTGAACAACATACAAATTCTCTAATGAAGTAAGTCCTCCGCAAAAAAGCGCTTGTTTAGTTGCGTTTGCAACACAAACATATTTATCAACTAAATTTTTATAAAGCAACCTATCAAGCTTAGTTATCTGACTGAGAACAAACCAACCTCTGGCAAAAAACAAAACTTTAAATTTTTTATTTGGAAAGAAAGCTAATGAAGTCAGCACCTTCGAATTATTAAGAATAATATAATCCGGTTCTATCTCCTTTAGTAAACGTTGCACCTTTTTTCTTATTCCCATCAAATGAGGCACAAACAGTACAAAGTTGACTATTTTGACCAATAAATAAGGTGAAGTATTAATGATATAAGGCACCTCTCTTTTATCAATAATACTCAATTCTAACCCCCTCTTTGTTACGCTATCGGTAAAAGGTTTACATGAACCATAAAAATCTATTATAGCAACATTATGATTCTTCGATAGTCTTTCAGCTAGTTCTACGGTACTGATTCTCGCGCCGCCATAATCTTGCACAGCCTCTATAAAAACTATTTTTTTTATTTGTTCCAAATCAAAATCTATTTGCATTAATTAATTGAATAATGAAGTAATTCTTTTCTCTTAAAGAAACTCTCCAACAATAGTATATTCCATATTCTTTCGGTATGATCTTCCTGCTCTTCTTGATGTTCATTCCACATTTCCAACACAAGCTTTCTGTCCCAAAAAGTCGAATCTAATGGTATACCTTTTATGATCTCTGACCCCCAATCTTTCAAATCATTTCTAAGCCAGAATGTTAAAGGAATCGAAAATCCTTGTTTAGGCCTATCAACTATTGTTTTTGGAACATAGTCGTAAAGAATATCTTTTAAAATCCTTTTGGAGATGTTGTTTTTATATTTGAATTCTTTAGGCAGACTGATCAAAAACTCAAGTACTCTATGGTCTAGGAAAGGCGCTCTAGATTCCAAGCTTACTGCCATTGCTGCTCTATCCACTTTTACAAGAATATCGTCTGGCAAATAAGCAAGAGCGTCATAATAACCCGCAAAATTAAATCCCAAATCTTTTGTCTTTAAGAACTTACTAGAATTGGAAATTATTTCTTTTTGTATAGGCAAATGCACATTTCTAAATTTGTTTCTCCATTGTGCATGAGCCTCATTTAGATTCTTACTGTTTTTTAAAATAGTTGTTAGAGATAAAAAATTTTCGGTTTTTCTTAGAATTGCTATTTTACGAAATGGCTTATATTTCATAAGCAAAGAAAAAATAGTATCCACCCCTAAAACAGACAGTATTGTAAATTTTTTATATTTTTCATAAATCGGATAATCTGAATAACCATAACCAAACTCATCTGCACCATCACCACTCAAGGAAACCGTCACTTCCTTTCTGGCAAGTTCTGACACAAAGAAAGTAGGAATTTGCGAACTATCCGCAAACGGCTCATCCCAATAGCTAATGATTTCATCTAGCCTACTAATGATTTCATCTGTATTTAGTTCTTTTGACTTGTGAATTGTTCCAAGATTATCAGCTACCTTTTCAGCATGCAAAGATTCATTTTGACCAGGTTCCGGCATTGCAATTGTATAGGTATGCAAATCACTTTTGACATACTTCTTTAATATTGCACAAACCAAAGAAGAGTCAATTCCTCCTGACAAAAATGCTCCTAATGGCACATCAGCTATGGCCTGATTTTTTACAGCCTGTATTAGTAGTTGTTCTAATTTATTTTTTGCTTCTTCATATGTTCCTTTGAAACTATCCTTCTCTAATTCCTTCACTTTTTCTACCAAGGACCAGTAAAAAATGGGCTTAGGCACCGTTTTATTTTGAATTTCATCTAAATCAAATTCCATGATTGTGCCCGGAATCACTTTATAAATATTTTCATATATAGAAAGATTCTGAGGAACACAACTTCTATGCAAAAAACCAACAGCTGCCTCAGTATTCAATTTTTTATCAAAGCATGAATGTACCTCAAAAGCCTTTAGTTCTGAAGCAAAAATCAATTGTCCCTTTTGATAACCATAATACAACGGTTTTTCGCCGATTCTATCTCGAACTAAGGTTAATTTTTGTTTTTCCTTATCCCATACACTAAATGCGAACATCCCTACGAGCCTCGAGACACATTCTTGCAAACCAAAAATTTCTAAACCCGCTAAAAGTACTTCTGTGTCAGAACTTGATTTCCACACAATCTGGGGAGACCTCTTTTCAATCTCTTCTTTAATATCTAAAAAATTATAAATCTCTCCATTAAAAACAATTGTAAATCTATCGCTTTCGCTATGCATTGGTTGATTCCCTGCATTTGAAGTATCAATTATTGATAGCCTAACATGTCCTAAATTAATCTCAAATTGCTTATTAGCTGTCTCTAAAGAATAAAAATCAAAATGATCAGGTCCTCTATGCGCTAAACTACTTCTCATAGCTGATAAATCAGCTTCCTTTTCAAAATATTTATTTCCTACAAATCCAAAAATTCCACACATTAATATATCTTAACTCAAATTAATATTCAATTTACTTTTATTTTCTGATTCTTCTTTAAATTCTATTTTATCACTAATTAAAATCATGCTTAACACAAAAAAGGGGAATACATATTGAAAAATAAAAGGTTCTTTTATTTCGATAATAAACATAAGTAAAATCAAAAAATAAAGGTATCCACTTTTTCCCTTCCCTACTTGGAATATTAAGAAAATAATATAACTGATATAGAAATAAATAGCGGTTAGCAATCCTAATGAATAATAGGTCTGAATGTAACCCGAATCATGCATCGAAGCATTGCCCACGCCCGATTCATGAACGACTCTACCTGTCCCAATTATGGTTTGAAAGGTGACAGGAGGAATTGGCATACTTGCTAGAGCCTCGCTAGTATCATTATTCTCTATATTAAATGCATTTTCTATCCAGGCAGTAAACATATCAACACTAAAACCATCAACATTTGAAGTAAGGTTCTCTAGAATATCAATTGTATTAATCTGATAAATACCCAGAATAACTAAACTAATTACAATTATTTTTTTTAAGCTTTTTATTTCACTGATAAAATATATAAATATGCACAACAGTGAAATGAACAAACCGGTGCGACCAATTAAAAAAATTGAAACAACCGTGATAGCCATCATAAGCCAGATCAATATAGTGCGATAAATCCCAAAATTATTTATTTTCAAAAGTGCTATTGAGGATATCACCCCTAGGCTTTGAATAACTGACAAACCTGCCCCGCCAATAGAAGCGAATGCAACAGCTCTTAAAACCTGATCCTCTTCAAAATTAGAAGTAAAGATTACCAGATTATAAAACAATGCTTTGACAGAAGGATTAATAAATGAAAAAATGGAGAGTACAGCCTGAATTGCAGCTGCGACACTTACTAAAATCAAAAATTCATTTCGACTTTTTAAAAAATTGACAAAGAGAAAGGGAGAGATTACTCCATAAATACTGAACCACAATATCCTTGACAATTGTGTCGAGTCAGGAACAAGAACAAATTGAATTAATGCTATCGAAAAAACAAAAAACAACACTAAAATATAATATAGTGCATTTTTAGAAATCCCATGATTTTTTTTCAGAAATAGCAACAACAAAAATAGGAAAGCTAATCTTGCACTTGTAAAACTTGGTAAAAAAGTAAAATTGATATCGTATAAAAATCCAAATATAAAGAGTAACTTCCCAATAAAATTAAATATCTCATTTGGGAGCGTCCTTTTAAATCTTAAATAATAAGTCACTATTTACTAATTTTTTTAAAAGAAAAAAAATACAAAAGCAATGCAACCAAACTTTTATTGTTTAGCCCAACACGAAAACTGGCTTTTAACCAATTAAGATAATTTGCTTTTTCTTTATACCTTAATGCTCTTAAATTTTCCGAATATCTATATAAAATTATTTTTTGTAAATAAGGATACTTAGTTAGAAGTATATTACAAGAATTAAGATGGTCTATATATCCATTATAGTTATTTTGCGAAGTGACATTATTAGCATGACGTCTATATCTACCCAACACTTCATCTAGATATCTGATTTCGCCTCCATTACCAAGCGCATCAACCCAATACATCCAATCACTGGCTATTGGCAATCTTTCATCAAAGCCGTATTGTGGCGCCCTACTTCTTCTTAACATTGTTGAACACCCTCCATTAAAACTACCGTACTTTATCATCGTCTTAATATCCCCTTCTTTCGCGTTCTTTTTTGAATTTAAAAGATATGAATCTTGGTTACCATCTGAGTAAAATACATCTAAATTATGATAGAGTAAAGTACACTCTGGATTAGCCTCCATAAACGCTACTTGCTTACTAATTTTACCAGGCAGCATTAAATCATCACCCCCTATCCACGCAATATACGTTCCATTACATGAAAAATGCGCCACATTGTGATTCTTTGTTATCCCCAAATTTTTAACTGCTAAATGAAGAACGAATAATCCTGGATGTTTTTGATCATAATCATGTAGCATTTCATGCGTACCATCAGTCGAACCATCGTCTGCAACAATTATTTCTATATTAGAATAATCTTGATCTAAGATCGATTCAATACATTCTTTTAAATATATTTTTTGGTTATACGTCACAATCGCAATACTAACTAATGGTATCATATTTAATTAAATTTTTTAAAGATTAACCTTCTAAACAAAAACAACATAGTCAAAAAGTAAATAATATAGTTTAAAGCAAAAGCCATCGTTATCCCCTGTAAATTGAAGTAGTGCACAAAAATATAACCTAATCCTACGTACAAAATGGTAAATACAATCTCCGTAATAATAAAAATTTTTATCATTGCTTTGGCTAGCATTAAATAGGATAATATCCACGCAGCCATCTTAAAGAAATCGCCCACCAGTTGCCAAAAGAATAATGATTCCATTGGTGTAAATGAGGGGGTATAAAGCAGCTTGATTATAAAAAACCGCATATAATAAATTACAATGCAACCGAATAAAACAGATGGCAGAATAATTTTATAGCCGCTAAAAATTTCCTTTTGTAAGTCTTTATCAGTTTTCAACGAGGCTAATTTAGGCAGGTAATAGGTGCTTAGAGAAGTAACGATTAGTAATAAATAGCCATCAGACACTTTCATCATTCCCTGCCAGTAACCGGCACCTTCAATACTGACCTCAGCAATCAGCAGATTTCGCAATAAAATTTGGGACACAGGAACTGCAATGGCAGTAATGATCGCCATTAAACTAAAGCCCCAAAGTTTCCTGGCAATTATTTTATTAAAAGGTTGCGTAAAATAGCTCCACGAAAACCATTTGCTCTTTACTACTAAAATTAAGGTAATAAAAAAAACGATAGATTGCGAGAGTACTAATGCGTACAAGGCTCCTTGCACTTTGAAAAAATACACAAGGATAACAGTAACAACTAAACCCACAATACTTCCTAGTGTATTGACTAAGGTGAACATTTTTATCTCATGACGCCCATTTAGTATCGAAATCAGTAAGCTATTTAGCGAGTATAAAACGATACTGCAACCAAGTACCCTAATGGCGTTAGTGTAGACGTCATTTGTTAATACGAGATCCGAAAAAAAGGGCGCAAACAAAATAAGTATAGGACCAAATAACATCGAACAATAGACTGATATCTTAAAGGAAGTACTATAGAGTAATTTTTGTTTCCTCTCGTTGCCCTTATATTCTGAGGCGTATTTTATGACACCATTATTAATTGCGCCATTAGCAAAAGTCAAGGCGATAGAAATGAAGTTAGAGAAAGCGCCTATTAAGGCTACTCCCCCCGGACCAGTATAAATAGCAACTACTTTGTTTGCTACAAAGCCGGATGCTATTCTTATTACAGTGATGATTGCAGAGAAAATGGACGTTTTAACTAATTGCAAAACTAAACTTTATAATTATTTAAAGCAGTTATGACTTTAGATACTTCGTCGTTAGTCATCACGGGACTTATAGGCAAACTCAACACCTCGTCATGAATAAGCTCCGTAATTGGAAATGAAAGGTTATTCATTTCTTCATACGCATGTTGCTTGTGCGGTGGAATTGGATAATGAATTAATGTTTCTACCCCAATATTTTTCAAATAATTTTGTAAATTATTTCTGTTTTTATTACGTATAACAAACAAATGCCAAACGTGTTCTTGCGGTTTTAAAGGCGGAATGGGCAAAACAATTAGCTCATTTTGTATTTCATCACAATACCTTTTGGCTATGGTTCTTCTTCGATCATTTGCCTCGTCAATATACTTCAATTTTACAGTTAAAACTACGGCTTGTATTTCATCTAAACGACTATTTAAGCCCTGAAAAACATTTACATATTTTTTAGTGGAACCATAATTTGCAATAGCACGAATTGCAATAGCCAATTCTTCATCTTTACAGCTGACCGCGCCTGCATCTCCAAGCGCACCTAAATTTTTACCCGGATAAAAACTAAATCCCGCTGCATCACCCAAATTTCCTGATTTAATTCCTTGCCAAGTAGCTCCTATAGCTTGTGCATTATCTTCTACAATTTTTAAATTATTCCTTTTTGCAATTGCAATCAGTTCTTCAGAGAAAACAACCCGACCATATAGATGGACGATTAAGATGGCTTTAGTCTTAGAAGTAATATGGGATTCTATTTTTGAAATATCAATATTGTAATTATTTATATTTGGTTCTACTAATATAGGAACTAATCCATTATCAGAAAGTGCTAACAACGATGCAATATAAGTGTTAGCAGGAACAATAACCTCATCCCCTTTTTTCATAATTCCCAATTCAATGTAGGCTCTAAATATCAGTCGGAGCGCATCAAGACCGTTGGCTACACCAATTGCATGATTGCTGCCAACATACCGTTTCAACTCACCTTCAAAATTAGCTACTTCTTTGCCCAGCAAATACCATCCTGATCTAAATACACTTAGTAATTTCTCTTCAATCTCTACTTGGTGTAAAAGATTTATTTTCTGTAAATCTAAAAATTTAATCATAATTATTTATTCCGGGTTTACCCGACGATTATTAATTCAAAGCAATTGAGTAAAAATCTATCGAAATTCCTCTGCTTCCCATCATCTCTTTTTGTTGTATCAATCCTTCATTTAAGTACATGCCTTGATTTTCAGTCGAAATACCAAAACTGTAATATTCCCGGTCATTGAATACATCTTCAATTAACTTCTGATTTATAAAATCAAGGGCACCTATTTTTCTACCATATTGAGAATTAGCCATATACTGAGTATGAACTACGTTACCATAATCATAAATAACAATTCCAGCCAGAAGCACATCATCTTTCCTCGCCTCAAACAATCTAATTTGTGTTGGAAAAAGCTTTTTAAGCTTATTTATTTCTTCTAAAGAGTGTACAGGACTAGTACCAAATTTAGAAAGTACATCTGTAAGCAAACACCAATATTCATCAAAATTATTATTTTCTATAATTTTAACCTCAAGTTTTTCACATTTAGTTACGGCCTGCCTTTTACTTTCTGAAAATCTAATTTTATTCTTTATCTTAACTACAGAGGAAATATCTCTTCTTACTAATTTTGCATCTAATCTAAATAAAGCATACAAATCTTCCTCAGAAGGATATTTATGGAAAATAGATGGCACGGCTTTGTAAATGATTTCACTAAAACCTAATGCCTTATAATAGTACTTAACTTGGTTAAGTGCTTCAAAAATCTCAACAGCTTTTACATCAAAGCTCATTATCAAAGAACCGAATGTCAATCCACCATGGGAAATAATTTGACTTCCATTTTCGGTGGCTGGAAATACCGCCATAATTTTCTTCCCTTTGATCAACACTATCGAGTGATCTATGAATCTATCTTTATGATAATCCATATAATTTCGATGCACAAGAAAAATTCCATTTTTGCTGCTTTCAACCAAAGCATTCCATTGTTCCTGATATTCAGGATTGTATTTACACAACTCAATCATATTTATTGCAATCCTTTTACCATTGTTATAATTCCGTTGTCCTGCCTAATTTCCTTAAAATGACATTTTTTATATAAATTCCGAGCAACTTTATTACTTTCCAATACCTTTAAATAAACACAATCCAATCCCAGTGTAAAAGTAGCGATATGGAGAACTTCATTAATTATTATTTCACCTAATCCTTTGCCCCAATATTCCTTCTCTCCAATATAACCCCAATATTCTCCTTCTTTGCACAGTAAATCTATATTTTTTATACCAAAAACGCCAATTGGAACACCATCAAAACTTACCCCCCAAATCTTATAATCTACTTTCTTAGCAAGGTTTAAAAACCATTTTTGTTGCTCCGCCTTAGTGAAATCAGTAGTATTCGTGAGTGACTTTATTTGAGTATCATTCAACCATTCCCACGATTTAGCCAAGTAAGCCTCACTATATTCCTCTAATAAAATCATTTTATATAGTTTAAATAATCGTCATAATTTCGGATGTAATCTTTTTCAGAATAGATTTGTGAAGCCATGACTAAGCAAATACTCCCACTCGAAAAATTCTTAATCTCTCTCCATATACCTGGCAAAATATGCAATGCTTTGGACGGGTCATTTAAAAATACTTCTTTTGTGTTATTACCATCATCTAAAATGAAAGTAAATGACCCACTTGCCGCTATAATATATTGTTGTAATTCATAATGACCATGGCCTCCTCTTTCTGAGCCCATTGGAATGTCATATAAATAATAAATACGCTTTACCTCAAATGGAATATCCTTACCGTTTTGTAGTACAGTAATATTTCCTGCTTCATTATGAATTTTAGGCAAGTCTACAATCTTGCAATCCGCCACTTTATACATTTTTCATTCTCTTAAATTCTTCAAAATCTCTTATGTAGTCTTTTTCATTGTATTGTTTATCAGATATAATTAATGCTAGAGAATTCGTGGAAAAATTTTTTAATGTTCTCCAATAGCCTTTAGGAATAAGTAAACCGTAATACGACCTATTTAATGAAAAACTAGTTTCTGCAACACCGTCATGTAACACAACATCAAAACTACCTGATAAGGCGACAATGAACTCTTGCTGCTCTTTGAATGCATGACTCCCCCGCATTTCACCACCAGGAACATCATAAATCCAATAGGTACGTTCTATTTTAAAAGGCAACTGACTAGGGTGCTCTAAAAAGGAAAGATTTCCTCTGGAGTCTTTTATCTTGGGTAAATCAATAATTTTAGGTTTCATAAAAATACATAATTATAATTTCCCATCAACTACATCTCCTATCACTCCTTTGACATCGTACAAAATGCTGTTTGGATTTTGAAAGGAAGACAAATCCATTTTTAAAAAATCTGTATGAGCCACTCCTAATACAACTGCATCAAATTTGGCTATTGGCGAATTTTGTGTTGTAATCAGATTATATTCATATTTTACTTCGGCGGGATTTGCCATTGGGTCAAATATTGCAACTTGAATTCCATACTCAGTTAACGACTTAACAACATCCACAATTTTAGTATTACGTACATCTGGACAGTTTTCTTTAAAAGTAATTCCTAACATCAACAAGTTAGCTCCTTTGATAGCAATTCCTCTTTTAATCATTAACTTCACGACTTGGGAAGCCACATATTCTCCCATGCTGTCATTTAGTCGTCTTCCTGCTAAAATGATTTCTGGGTGATACCCAAATTCCTGAGCGCGTTGTGCTAAATAATAGGGGTCCACTCCTATACAATGACCGCCCACCAAACCCGGTTTGAAAGGCAAGAAATTCCATTTAGTACCGGCGGCTTCTAAAACTGCATGGGTATCAATATCCATAAGATTGAATATTTTGGCCAATTCGTTTACAAAAGCGATATTAATGTCACGTTGTGAATTCTCGATTACTTTGGCTGCTTCGGCAACTTTAATGCACGGTGCCAAATGGGTCCCTGCAGTAATGACACTTTTGTATAACTCATCAACCACAATTCCAATTTCCGGCGTAGAGCCAGCAGTCACCTTTAAAATTTTTTCTACTGTATGTTCTTTATCTCCAGGGTTAATACGCTCTGGCGAATATCCTGCGAAAAAATCAACATTGAAATTTAATCCAGATATTTTTTCAAGTACTGGAACACATTCGTCTTCTGTTACTCCCGGATATACGGTAGATTCATAAATTACAATATCGCCCTTTTTCAAGACAGAACCTACCGTTTCACTTGCTTTATATAAAGGTGTTAAATCAGGACGATTATTTTTATCAACCGGTGTAGGAACAGTTACAATATAATAATTGCAATCTTTTATATCGTCTATTAAAGAAGAACATAACAAACCGTTTTGCTCCGAAAATTCATTCACCAAAACCTCTTGTAAAATAGCATCCGAAACTTCCAAAGTACTATCTGTTCCAGAACGTAATCCATCAATTCTATTTTGATTTATATCAAATCCTACAACTTGATATTTTGTTGCAAATAATCTTGCTAATGGTAGTCCAACGTATCCTAAACCAATGACTGCAATTTTCTTCATACTTTAAATTTATCCTTGATAATTATCCGAAATTTCCTAATTATAAGATTAGTTAGTCTGTACTATTGTTTTAAATTACTATAATACCAAGTGATGGCTTCTTTAAGACCCTCTTTAATTGAATATTGAGGTTCGTAGCCCAATAATTTTTTTGCTTTCTCAATACTGGCTAAAGAATGTGGGATATCACCAGCCCTGTTAGAACCATATATCACTTTAACATCATCAATTTTAGCATCAAAATCCGATAAATTTTCTTTTATCAAGCTAACTAACTGCATTAAAGTAGTTCTATCTCCATAAGCAGTATTGTATACCGTATTTATTGCCTCAGGGTTTTGAGTAGTCATTGCCAGCTCATTCATTTGAATTACATTATCGATGTAAGTAAAATCTCTTGAGAAACTTCCATCTCCATTAATCACGGGACTTTCGTAATTCATAAATTGCATGACGAACTTTGGGATTACAGCAGCATAAGCCCCATTGGGATCTTGTTTTCTTCCAAAAACATTGAAATAACGTAATCCTATAGTTTCTAAGCCATAAGTCTTACTGAAAATTTCAGCATACATCTCATTAACATATTTTGTAATCGCATAAGGTGATAATGGTTTACCAATTACTTGTTCTATTTTTGGTAAACCTTCAGAATCTCCATAAGTGGATGAGCTTGCTGCATAAACGAAACGTTTTACTTTGGCATCACGTGAAGCAGTAAGCATATTTAAAAAACCAGAAACATTAACGTCATTAGTTGTAATGGGATCATTAATGGAACGAGGTACAGAACCTAGAGCTGCTTGATGCAAAACATAATCAACCCCATCTACCGCTTTCTGGCAATCAGAAAAATTTCGTATGTCACCTTCTATCAAAGTATAGTCAGAATTTCCTAAAAAAGATACTAAATTATGTCTATGCCCAGTGGCAAAATTATCCAAACAAACTACTTGATATCCCTTATTTAAAAAATATTCTGATAAATTAGATCCAATAAAACCTGCGCCTCCCGTAATTAATATTTTCATAAACTCTTTAATAACTTTTTTATAATTAAAAATACTAAGATAAAAAACCCCGCTAAAAAACCTCCCATTGCAATTCCCTTAAGCTTGCCAAATTTTTCTTTCTTCAAAGGCAAAATAGGACTATCAATAACCTGAATCAAAGGCGTCTCCTTACGTAAAGTTACTTTGGCTAATTCAGATTGTTTGACCAGCTCAGTTAAGATTGCTGTATTAGCCTGAACGTCTACTTGTCTCCGTGCAGAAGGAGCACGGCGCACATTCATTGCAGGATTCAAACCAAAAGTATTATCATTGGCTACAGCCACACCGGTAATAGCACCATTCAATTCACGACGAACGGAATCTGTCTGCCGCTCTAAAATCAGCATATTCTCTCTTGATTTTTTGCTTTTTGTATCGATATAAAAATCGCCGACATTTTTTGCTAATGCCTCACAAAAATATTTCGAAAACAATTCATTGTTAGAGGCTACATCAATACTAATAATCGCAACTTTCTTATCTCTTTGCCCAACTGACAACCCTGTTTTTGATAGATCTTGATAAATTACTCCTAAAATACTATCATGAACTCTTGTAAAAAGCTTGCGTTTGCTATTAGGCAAAAACTGGATATTCTTATACTTAGGCTTCTCATTCCATATAGCCCTCCATTCTTTATTTTGAATGTACATTTCTGCTAGAGAAATAGTTTTCCCGTTAACAACAACGGGACTCAACAAAGTTTGTTCCACCATAGTGCGGGATTTAAATAACTCAGTCAAATTAGATCCAGTAAAAATACTTCCACCACTACTGCCTAAGTCTAAACCAAGAGAACTCGCAAGTCCAAGAGCTCCTCCTAGCCCTCCTCCAGATTTTTCGTCTTCCAAAGCAAATGACAAACTCGCTGTATAAACTGGTTTTTTGACAAAAGAATAGCCTAAGCCTATAACTGCCCCTATAACAACAGCCAATACAATAATTTTCCATTGTAAAACTAGATAAACAAACCATTCTTTTCCCTTTTCAAGCAATTCCTTTAACGAAATTTCGTCATTTGTATTTTGTTCATTCATATATTCGTTGTTCATTATTCGTTGCTCGTTGCTCGTTTTTCGTTGCTCGTTATTCGCAAAAACGATGGACGGTAAGCGGTATTCGTTGTTCGTTGCTCGTTATTCGTTATTCGTTGTTCGCAAAAACGATGGACGATGGACGATGGACGATGGACGGTAAGCGGTATTCGTTGTTCGTTGTTCGTTGTTCGTTGTTCGTTGTTCGTTGTTCGTTGTTCGTTGTTCGTTGTTCGTTGTTCGTTGTTCGTTGTTCGTTGTTCGAGCGAAAAACGTTCCACGTTTTTCGCAAATCGATGGACGATGGACGGTTGACGATGGACGGTAAACGAATGACGACTAAACTATCTCAATATCGCTATAATAACACCCGCCAAACTGGCCAAAACACCTGCTATACTCACAAATTCTCCTGTACTCATTTTTTTAACTTCTGGTTTTTCAGGTACAATAATCTGAGAACCCGGAGTAACCTTTGGATAGTTCCTGAAAAACAAGAAAGAGCTGGCCACATCCGCCTTACCATTGGGATAAATAATGTAAGCCTTTTTCTTCCAGCCTTTGGCATCAACACCACCTACCGCATCCAGATAATATCTAAATCCTTTACCCTTATCATAAGGAATCTCCGAAGTCAATAAAACATTTCCTGTAACTTTAACCCCTTCATTAAAAGCGGCCACTTCAATTTCATCACCAGGAAAAAGAGTTACGTTTGTATTGCTATTCTCATCCTTAACAATAGACTTCCAGTCCACAGGTATAATGGCATATTTCAAATCTTCTTTTAGTTTTTTTTCTAATTTATTTTGAATACTGTCTTTTGTTCCCAAATTCAAATCTATACTTTCAACAGCCTCAATTTGTTTGGCTTGAATTGGACGTTTTATTTTAACACCCTCAATATTAGCCCCTGAAGTTAAACCTCCTGCTCTCTTTACAATATCATACACTTTCGCTTTCTTACTTGCCAAAACATATTTTCCCGCATAATGCACAGCACCACTAATAGATACCATTTCTGGCTTTTCATACACTGCCATCTTACGGATATTTACCACATCAAATGGGTACAACGAAAAATTAACTGCTTGCTCATTGTTATCTGGAGTGATTTCAATATTAAACAATTCAGCCTTATTAGGATTAGCATCGTCAATTTCTTCTGACATAATCATCCTAGCCACTTCTACCCTTTTTGATGCTGAACCTGTCAAACCTCCGGCCTGAACTAATAAATCATTCAAAGTCAAACCTTCCTGATAATCATAAACTCCAGGCTTCTTGATTTCACCATCAATTGTAATTTTATATTCCTCAACAAAATCCAATATAGAATAAACTGTTACTATATCCTCTTTTAACAAGGGAATATCAGCTTCCACATCGCCTTCTAAGGCTTTCTCTAAATTTACGTTAACTATTTCTTTTGTCAAGTCTGATTTCAATCGAATGATCCTAGCTCTTTTGCTATAAGCATCTTCTTTTAGACCCTCAGCTTTAGCAATCAAATCTGAAATACGCATTCCCTCATAAAAAGAGTACATATCAGGTCTAAAAACAGCCCCTTCAATTTTGATTCGGTTTTCAAAGCGATTTAATATTTTAGTTACTCGAAATACATCACCCGATTGCGGTTTATAACTATTAAATTCAGACGCCTTAATATCTTGCACCTTAAATTCTTTTCCGGTTTTTTGAAGCACATTTACTGATGCTGTATATGCAAACTCATTGAAACCAGAAGCAAATGATAATAAATCAGAAAAAGTCTCCCCTGCTTTCATTTCAAAAATCCCCGGACGCTTCACTTGACCTTCTACTTTAACTCTTTGTTCGTACGCTGGAATCCGAATAACATCATTGTCTTTTAAGCCGACATTCTCTGATTGATCTCCATTTACCAAAAACTTATAAATATCAACTTTAGTATATATTTTATTATTACGTATCAATTCAATATTTCTATAACTTTCATTTTTCCCAGGACCTCCTCCTAAAAACAACGCATTATAAACCGTTGCCAATGAAGAAATAGAATAATTTCCCGGCTGTTTACTTCCTATTATAGTTACGCGAATCGTTCTAATTCTACCCAGACTAACAGAAACTTGAGATTGACCCGAACCAATAGTACTATATACCCTAGCCATGGCCGCTTTTATTTTCTGCGTTGCCGCTTCAATACTCATTCCCGCAACTGCAATTTGACCTACATACTGAATCGATACTTTACCTTCTACTGATACTGGAATGTTAGCATTGTATTCCTGCACTCCATATACGCTAACTTGTAATTCATCACCAGGACCCAGAATATAATTCATTGGGGTAGCTAATTTTAAATCAGGCTCAAAATTCAAAGTGGGATTATCAAAAAGTTCAGATCCAAATACAAGTGAATTAAGGCTGTCCTTAACTTTTGTATTCACAATTTTCTCCTGTGTCCTGCCATATTTTTGTGTAGAAGATTCACTATCATTTTTGACCCCAGAAGCCGCAGCATTTGCAGCTAATCTCAATTTTAGCTTTGCGAATTCACTAGCAGACATTCCTTTGGCCAAAGCCATAGGTTCCACTTGTTCAATAGTGGTATTATTAGACTGCAATTGCGCTTTTATATTTGCTATCTCAGCATCAGATAAATTATCGACTTTAACCGTGCTTAAATCACTACTCTTTAACAAATCTTGCGCAAGCAGTGTATTCGTTTGTAAAAGTGCCAAAAACAATATGACAACCGTAATTATTTTTCTCATAACTAATCTAAGAATTAACTTATCTTTTCAATTTTTTTTATACTCTAAATAAATCTCGATGATATCACCAAGAATATTAACAAAATGGCACGGCTTCGCCGCAGTAACTCACAGCTAAAGTGAACACTGTTTTTCAACATTAACGCAAAAGTAAGTTAAAAATACAATAAAAGCTATGTTTTGCTGTACCTAATATAAACCCAAATTGTATCCCATACCTCCTTATAAAATTCAATATTTTCTTGCGAATAGCTACTGCACCAAAACAAACATAACATACTCACTTTCAATCATTAACAAAGACAAAAAGAAAGAACAACTAATATACTAACCAAAACAAAAAAGTTCATGAAATAAAATTATCTCATGGACTTTCCAAGCATTGTAGTGTGACAATAAAATACTATGCCTTAAATATTTTTTTGAACCATGGTTCTTTAACCGTTTCATTACCGTAGCCATAGCCATAGCCATAACCTTTGGTGGAGTCCGTATCATTAAGGAGCAGACACATATTTGGTAATTTTTGTTCTTTGTATAAGCTGTTAGCAATACTCAGCATGCGTTTTTCCAAAAAGTTAGCACGAGCCACGTATATAAAAGTATCTGCATGTTTTGCTATCAATAAGGTATCAGTTACTAAACTAACAGGAGCCGTATCCACGATAATGTAATCGTATTGCGTTTTCAAAATTTGGAATACTTCATCCACTTTCTTGCTCATCAACAACTCCGCTGGATTTGGTGGAATTACACCTGCAGGTAATACATGGAAATCCTCGTATCCTTCATACTTAACGATAAGATCCTCCAACTTCAAATCTTTAGAAGATAAATAATTAGTAAAACCTCTTTCTGGTATGTTTAAATATTCATCTAGCCTTGGGTTTCTAATATCCATACCTATCAACAATACTTTTTTACCTGACAAAGCAAAAGTGGCAGCCAGATTTGCAGAAACAAAGGTTTTACCCTCTTTTGGAAAAGTAGAAGTCAGGAATATCGTTTTGGCCATGCCTTCTGGCACTTTGCTCAACATAAACTCCAGATTCGTTCTTATGATTCGTAAAGCTTCGGCAGAACTAGTTCTACTTTCTGCTTTCATGATTACTGAAGGCGTATCTGACGTAGGTAAATCACCAATAAAAGGAATCATTGTTTTTCCCTCTAGATCCAATCGGCTTTTGATTTTAGTATCCAATAAATCATCCGTATATATGATTCCAAATGGAATTAAAAGTCCCATCAACAGCCCGGCTAAATAAACGATGTTTTTCTTTGGGGAAATTGGCAACTTATTACCCTTCGCGTCATCAATCACACGTGCATTGGGTTCCGTGGCCGCCATAGAGATGGCCGTTTCTTCCCTTTTTTGCAACAGATACAAATACAACTCTTCTTTCACCTTTTGTTGGCGTGCAATGACCCTGAACTGGCGTTCCTGCACCGGAATTTTCCCTATTTTGGCATTCAGTATATTTTCCTCGCTATTTAGATTTCGTTTTTGAATGCTTAAATTAGACTGCATTCTTTGTAAACTCCCCTGAACATTGTTTTTCAACGAGCTGATTTCCTGATTCATCTTTACCACTGATGGATTAACCTCAGTAGCTGATTTCAAAATCCTGTTTCTGTCTAAAACCAATTGGTTGTATGAATTGATCATTCCAGCTGCACTAGCATCCCCGGATATTATATTTGTAGGTAACAAATCTGAATTTGTGCTTTGCTTCAAAAAACTCATCATAGAACTAACCATATTAAGCTGGATCTCCGTCTCGATCCCTTTTTTATCGTATTCGTTGGAACCTTCAATAAAAAGCTTGGTTTCCGATTCGATGTCGGTCAGCTTATTCGATTTCTTAAACGATTGAACGTCCTGTTCCACGCCGTCGAGCTCCTGCGTAATCAATTTTAACCTGTTGGCAATAAAAATCGAGGTGTTTTCCGATATGAAATTCTTGTCTGCTGCGGCATCCAAATTATAAATTTCGGTCAAATTATTCAAGAAATCCTCCGCTTTTTTAATGACCGGATCCGCTATGGAAAGCGCCACTACGCTGCTGGTTTTGCTTACTGGCTCGACCTTCAGGCGGTTTTGAAAACTTGCCACGACACTTTCAAGAGGATTAACTACTATTCTTATCGATTTATTTTGTAGATCTTGTTGATGCCCCTTGGAAACCGCTTTACTGATTACCAAAACACCATATTTGGTCATTATGGCCTCATCGTATCGAAAATCTTTTTTATCCCTTGCAATTATTTTTGAAAAATCGTTCTCTGCTAGATTAACTAATTCAAAAGTTGTGGGCGATATTTCAGTGAAACTTAGGTTAATGGAACTTTTATAAAAGTCATTCGATTTATCCATAAAGTTAACTGAGATAGGAGTATCTCCGTAAATTTCTCTGTCCGATACTTTGCCTGCAATGATTAGGGTGGTGTTCAAGTTTAACTTTCTTACCGTACTTTCTACCAAGGTACGTGATTTCAGAATTTCTATCTCATTATCCAAGTTACTTTTCATCCCTCCTCCCATTCCCAAGTCAGCAAAGGCAGATAGTTCTGAAAGCATACCCCCTTTTTTCTCATCCTTAACTAAAATTGTGGTGCTAACATTATATTGTGGTATTGTATATCGTAGGTATAAAAAAGCTACTAATAATCCAATACACATTGCCAATACAAACCATTGCCAGTGAATCAAATACTTATTAAGAAATGCTTTTATATCAAAATCATTTTCATATTCATCATCGAAATTGTTTTCCATGTCCAAACTATTTATAATCTTATTACTAATGTTATTAATGCAATTAGCAAGGAAGTAGCTGATATTATTACCCCTGTATTTGGGCCAATTGCTGCCCCGTTTATTTTATTTTTATTCGGTTCAACATATACTACGTCATTTTGAGCCAAATAGTAAAAGGGCGAATTAATAAAATCAGCATTGGTAATGTCTACACGGTTATACGATTTAACCCCATCAATTTCCCTAATGATTAATATATTATTTCTTTTCCCGTAAATAGTTAAGTCCTTTGCTTTACTTAATGCTTCAATCAATGTAATCCTTTCTGAATCTACCGAATAAGTACCCGGCGCGTTTACCTCTCCTTGTAGAGAAACCTTAAAGTTCATGATACGAAGATTAATTATAGGATTTTTAATATACACCCCTACTTTTTGTTGTAGCATTTGAAGTACTTTAGTGCGGCTTAAACCACTTACTTTTAATTTACCCAAAACAGGAAACTCTATAGAACCATATGAATCTACCAGATACAATTGCATGGTTTGCTGTCCAGTAACAGCATCTAGTCTGCCCGAATTTTGAACAGAAATAGACTTTAAATTGAATGGTATCGCAATTTCCGGATCTTCGGCAGATACAATGATCATCAACAAATCATCTGGTTGTATTTTGATTTCATAAAAATTTGACTTTTCTTGGGCAGCTATTCCGTCAATTCCTTGATAATAGACAATATCTTTTCTTGAAGCACAGGAAAACAATAGTGTTACGAGTAGCAAAGGGGTTATTTTCTTTAGTAAAGAAAGACATTTCATATGTTGTTATTTAATTTTATATCGCTCAAATCGAATTCGCATATCTAATCGCTGTAAGCCTCGCAATTCCGTAATGTTCATTTAATTGATTGTTATTTATTATTTTTTATGGTAAATATGTAATCTTTTGATTTTTGCGAAAAAGCTATCCTTATACTTATTTAAAAATTTGAAAAGGGGCAAATGTAGGGATTATCTTTTTTATAAAATGTTAAAGAAAAACGGGCAAGTAAACTAGGTCTCGAAGTTCGTTCTTCTTTCATCGAAATTCGTTCGTCGAAAATCGAACAACGATAACTAATAAGCCTTTTCCTCGCCTTTAAAAATATTATAAACGGTAAGATAAATAATTTTAATATCCAGCAACAAACTCCAGTTTTCAATATACCAAATATCATAATCTACTCGGTCTTTCATTTCAATCAGTTCTTTAGTTTCACCACGGAAACCGTTTACCTGCGCCCAACCAGAAATTCCAGGTTTGGCATAATGACGCACCAGATAGTTATTGATTAATTCTGAATATTGTTCGGTATGCTTCAGCATGTGCGGACGTGGTCCTATAACAGACATCGTACCCCACAATACATTAAAAAACTGTGGTAACTCATCAATATTCGTTCTTCGCATAAAAGCCCCCATTTTGGTCACACGGCTATCACCCAGTGTTGCCTGCATACTATCTGATAATTTATTCACTTGCATCGTTCTGAATTTAACACACCAGAAGTCCTCATTATCTCTACCAGAACGTCGCTGTCTAAAAAACACTGGACCAGGCGAATCCATCTTAATCATCAGTATAATTATAGGAAACAGCCATGGAAAAATTAAAACAATAACCGCAAAGGAAAAAACAAGATCAAATGCTTTTTTCAGCAGCAAATTAGGCATGCCTTCTAATGGTTCCTTACGCAACATTAACACTGGAGTATTTCCGTAAAAGCTTATCTGCACTTTTCTCGCTCGGGTATATTGCTGAAAATCGGGAATAAATTTTATGCGGATCATATAACGTTCACATAGCGCTGTCAGTTCATGTATTGTTTTCAAATTGTCATTGTGGAGTGCAATGAACATTTCATCGACATTATTATTGACAACATACTCATGGATAGCATCCAAACCACCCAACAGCTGACCAGAAATAGGTGCAAACGGATCCACTTTATCATCAAAAAAGCCAAGAATTCGATACCCATAGGTCAGATCCCTACTCAGGAATTTTCTAATATTTTCCCCTTTGTCATTTGCCCCTATTATAATTACATTTTTAAAATTATACCCTTGAGCCCGAATATACTTCATGAATTTCATAAAAACCACTCGAGAAATAAAAAGAAATACAAAAAAAACGAGATAAAAGTAGAGCAAACGCAAACGCGAAACGGTTGAATATTTTAACAATCCTACAAATACAGCTATTAGTGAAGTATGAATCAGTATGTGTCGCATCATTCGAGTAAGTATCGTCTCAATTCTTTCAATCCGTATTATTCTATACGCATCCTTATAAAATAAGATAAAAATCCAAAACAAATTAGTCAATAAAGAAATCGTTTGCACTTCCTTTAAATCCATTCTATCCAAGCTTCCGTATCTCAACAAAAAAGAAAACAGTATGGCACTATTCAGTAAAATCAAATCCCATAACGCAAACAAAAGTTTGAAATAACGGGAAAACCGATAAGCAGCGAGATGTTTTAAAAGTGACATATTACCAACTGGAATTTATATTTATACATTTATTTAGCTTATATTTTAAAAAGCTGTTTCAGTTTTTGCTCTACAATCATCTTAATAAAAATGGGACCATAATAAAGGTATCT
The DNA here is from genome assembly GCF_900106645.1 of Flavobacterium degerlachei. Lineage (GTDB taxonomy): Bacteria > Bacteroidota > Bacteroidia > Flavobacteriales > Flavobacteriaceae > Flavobacterium > Flavobacterium degerlachei. The sequence goes on along the minus strand of NZ_FNMV01000004.1, from coordinate 113,359 downwards.
CTTCCACATTCTTTTAGGCTCTTTGATTAAACGAATAAACCATTCCAAACCTAAATTAATCCAAAATGGAGAAGGCCGATCTACCGTTCCGGCATAAAAATCAAACACAGCTCCAATACTTCCTATATGTGCATTTATGTTTAATTTATCGTAATGTGTGTATGCCCATTTTTCTTGTTTAGGAGCGGTCATCCCAACAAACAACACATCTGGATTGTATGCATTTACCCTAGAAATCATTTCTGCATTTTCTTCTTCAGAAAACGTTGGTTTATAAGGTGGCGAAAAAACCTCTACCTGAATCTTTGGAAATTCCATTTTTGCTTTTGCAACTATTTTATCTAAAGTGTCTTGTGAGCTCCCTAAGAAAAAACATTTTCCTCCCGTTTTATTTAATTTATTCATTTCGTAAAAAAACAAATCGGCTCCAGCAATTTTTGTTATCTTTCTTCCAAATAACAATTTTACTGCCAATACAACACTTACACCATCTGGTATTAAAATTTCACAATTTATCAATGCTTCTTTGAACAACGCATCTTTTTTGGTCATTACATAAGAATAGGCATTAATAGTATTAATTAACATTTTTTTATTAGGTAATTCTTCTAAAGAATTATCAAAAATTGCAAATTCTTCTAACATAAACTAATGGTTTTGTTTAGTATCGACACTAAATTTGCTTCAAAATTAGCTAAAGTAAATTCATTTTTGTACTTGAAATTTGCGTTTTCGCCCATTTTTAACCTTATTTCTGGTTGTTCTATCAATATTTGTAATTTATTGGCTAACATTTGGATATTTTTTTGTTTTATTAAAAAACCAGATTCTCCATCATCTATCATGCTCATAATCCCACCCTCATTAGTTGCTACAATCGCTAATTTATGTTGCATTGCTTCTATTAAAACCAACGGAAAACATTCGTTTGAATAATAGGTTGGAAAGGCAAAAATATCTGCACTTTTAAAAATTTCTTCTTTTTCTTTTCCAAATTTTCTACCCAGATAACTAACTTGATTTTGTAAATTAAATTCCTCTAATTTCTCTTTAAATTGTTGAGCATCTATATCACCTTCTCCACCAACAAAAACACCATTAAATTCAATATTTTTTTCTTTTAATATTCGCATAGCTTTCAACAAGACAAATACCCCTTTAGATTCAATTAAATTAGATAAAAATAAGACAATAGGTTTTCCTCTTTTTTTTATTAATAAGCTAAAGTCAACATCCGGTATTCCATTTGGACATATTTCTACTCTATTTCTTGGAACAAATTCTTTAATATCTTTATACAAATATTCTGAAAGTAGAATTACAGAAGCATTTTTAAATACAAAGCGATATACCCATTTATTTAAAGGTTTATTTGCTGCTTTGGCTATGCCTTTATTATGTAAATGATAAACTCTTTTTACTCCAAATAACTTTAATATAGATACCAATAACAGGTCTCTGTATAGTGCAGCACCTGTAGTCGTTAAAGCTAGATAACAAAGTTCTGGTTTTTGTTTTATCAATTGTTTAAACAACAATATACAAACTGTTAACATACCCCATAATTTTAGGATAGTAATTTTACCACTCTCACTTACTTTTTTCGAAGCTAATAAATTTATATACCTACAGGCAAATGTATTATTAATGACACTACTTTCCTTTATCCATTTTCCAACCATAGAAGAACCATGCACTGGAGGAGGTAAATGTAGAAGAAATAGGATTCTTGGAGTCATCATTAGATTAATTGTTTTGCAATATTAATTATAGAATCTTCTTTAAAATGATTTAAATTAACAACTTGATTTTCTTTTTGAATATTTTTAAATAGGTTATATACCTTTCCTTTTTCTACTGTTGAATAATCAATACCGATGGTTGGCGTATCAGTGCTTAATGAAAAGATACATCCATGAAACCTCATAGAAATAGTTAAACTTGCTTTATTCAATAATAATAAACAATCATTTATAGTTGTTTCAGTTTCCCAAATTTTATAATCAGCACAAAGCTTTCTTTGTTTAATTTTATCTTCTAATTTATAAGCTATTTCAAAATCGCAAAATCCAAATTGATCAGAATTCATTGGCATAAAAACATATCGCATATCTTCCGAGTTCTTTTCTATGAAATTAACAATACTATTAAGCATTTTTTCTTCGGAATCTTCAACTCCATCATTGGTTGTATAGGTCTTATCAGAAGGCCTTAAATTAATAACACAAATTTTCTTGTCATCTTTTAAGATTTTATTTAAAAATTTATCATTGCTTTCTTTTAAAATTTTTAAATGATATTTTAAATAATCGAAAGCGGGATCATAAGTTTCAATACTATTCTTTCTAATTTTGATTACCTTTTGAAAATCCTCTTTAGTTCTTAAAGAAATTTCATCACTTTTACTAATAATCTTTTTTGCTAAAAATTTACTTAATTTTGTTTTAAGCGGTCCATAACCTACACCTTCAATTAAAAAAGGCCTGTTTGTTTTTTTAAACTTATTAATTACCTTAATATGATTTAATAAAACTGTTGGAATGTTCATAATTGGCCCCCCAGCTAAGACTAGCCTATCATAATTATACGGATTAATATTACTCTTATTATCTATAACATTAATATTTATAGGAATATCTAGATTATCTACCCAACATTCTGTTCTTTCCTTTCTAATGCTTAATACATCAATATCTGTGAATTTAAACCTTTCTTTTAACCTTAAAATTACACCTCCCAATATGGCTGCATCTCCAACATGTTCACCCCCATACATTCCTATAATTAATATTCTATTTGTTGGTGTTGTTTTAAAATCCTTTTTTTCTGAATGACTAAATGTTATTTCTTTAATTAGGTTTAAAGCTTTATAAAGCTTCATGCCTTTTAAATAATATTTTCTTGTTTTGTCGTGCACTTTTAAATAGTGGTATAAAGGCCACCTGCCACTCTGGTCATGCACACAAGTATTACATTTATTATTGACTAAATCATTAAGAATTTTTGAGTTTTTAGAAGATTTTATGGATTGTTCTAAATCTTCAGCATCAATTTCTAGTGCACTATTACTTATAGAGCAGTTATAAATATCTCCTACTGGAGACAAAAACAAACCAGTTGATTGAAAGCTGCATGGGGCCTTACGATTTGCGCCTGTCGTTAATCTTTTTGCTAAATCTGAATAAAACAATCTTCTTCCTACAGAATAAGAGGCCGTAATTGTTCTTTCTGATTGTAAAAAATCTGCAAAAAAAGATTTTTGCTTTTTATCCATAGCAATTCCTTCTTGTAAATCTTCATTACACAATCTCGCAATTTCGGTTGCTACTCTAAAAATAGATTCAAAACCATTTTTAATAGCAAATTCTCTTACCTTAACAACATTGTAAACATTATCTCTTGATACCGTAGTTTGTAACTGAACTGGGATACCTATGCTTTTAGCATAAAATGCTGTCGCTGTGGTCTTTTTAAAGGCGTCCTTAATCCTTCTTATTTTTAAATGAACTTCATCTATTCCGTCTAAAGAAATATTTAAGCCAAATCTAACATTATGAATTTCACAAAGTTTCTTAATTTGAGGCAATAAAATTTGATGCTTGTCTGTATGAAATCCATGACTTGTCATGGATAAGGTTTTTAGTTTTAATTCTGTTAAAATAACCTCAATATTTTCAATTAATTTTGGGTTTAATGTTGGTTCTCCTCCAGAAATACCAAGATGTTTTACTTCACTATAAAATGGATCTTTAAATTTATTCCTTAAAACTTCCGGAAGAAAAGCATCTTCTTTATCGTCATTCCATATGTTACACATCACACATTTAGAATCACATACCTCGGTTATCGGTAAATTGATTAACGTAGGTTTTTTAATTTGTGTTAAGCTCATTTTTTAAAAATTTTTTTTAGCAATATTCTTGTTAACTCCTTAGCTGTAAAATACTGTGTTAGTACTTTTTTTTCTTTTACTTTTTTTGTATGTATTAAGGGTAAACTAATTTCCTTTACAACTAAGTCCATAAAAAATTTATCTATAAAATTTTCTTTTGTATGTGTTGAAAATTCATTTGAAAAACCTATATTTTTTATTTGATTAACTTTTGGAATAATAGCGTAAGCATTATTCAATTGATGTGTAAAATTCCATGGAGAGGCCCACGAGTTATTATTTCCTTTGATAGAGTCTCTTATTTTTTTTAGTCTTATTTTACGTTCAATAAAAGAAGGATACATGGTTTTTAGTTGTTTATCATCTAAAATTTTAAAACCTTCAAAATTAAGATCTATTTTAAACCATTTATGACTCCATGTTGCCCAACCCCAAGATGAAAAATATTTAGAAAAATAATAAGAGTCTTTGATATTTAAATAAGGGAGTGGATTATAACCACAAATACTCAAAACTCTTTCATTAGCAGAATATCTGCTAGACATCTCATTACAAAAATCAAAAAATTCAAGATTAGGAATAATATCATCTTCTAAAATAACTCCAAAATCAACATGTTTAAAAAACCAGTTAACCGCATTATAAACGGCAATTTTACACCCTAAATTTTTATTTGAAAACAAAATTTCTAATTCACAATCCCAATCTACAAACTGTGTCATTTTTTCTCTAAGTTCTATAACCTTATCTTTTTCTCCCTTAACGTTTTCTCTATAACCATCGTTTGCAATGAATAATTTTAATGGTTTGTATTTTTTAATAACCTCTAAAACCCTCATGGTATGATCTGGCCTATTAAATGTTAAGAGTAATATCGGGACCTTACTTTTTATCATTTTTCTTATTTTTTTTATATGAGATCAACTGTAAATAAACTCATTTTTAAATAAGTTAAACCTTTCTACACATATCCCACATTAATTAATAAATAAATACTTAACACAGAATATATAATTTTGATACTGAAAGATAGTTTTTTTGGAGGACTGTTACAGTTTGTTTAAGAGTATCTAGACCCTTGTATGTAGATATTCCTCGTGGCGATAATTCGGTCATTCTTTATTTTGATATTTTTTTATAAAACTTTGGATCGATCATTTTTGCATAGGCTTTAAAAGCAAAACTTATCCATTTAATACCCCAAAATTTCTTTCTAAACTTGATATATTCTTTAATATTCAAACCGTGGGGAGAATGCAATAATTCCCACCGTTTTTTCAAAGGAACGTTTGGATTACACCAACCTGGAGTACCTTCATTTGGGGGACAGGTTGCTATATAATCACTAGTAGTACAACAACCAAAACCCTCTTTTAAGGCACGTAAACCATAATCGAAATCGCCCATTCCATGCGTATAATCATTGGATAAATTGCCCAGTTTTTTGTAAATCGCTTTTGGGACTAATACCGCATTACCATTTATGTATTTACATGTTTGCAGTTTTCCGTTGGGTAAAACTGGACCTTTGTCGATTCTTCCTCCATATGAAAAAGTATCATTACCCTGAGCTAATCTGCAAGCTGCAGTAATGACAGCGTCATTTTGTTCGAGTACTGCAACATGGTTGTAGGTTTTAATTAGCTCCAATAATGCATTTTGGTCTAGAATTGTATCATCATTCAACCAAAAATAAAAATCATAATCTTTTGTTTTAGCGGCTGTATCCCATGCCAAACGCATGCCTTGATTCCAATATAGATTACCATTCCCTTTGATTATATCGACTAAATGAAATTGACGGGTTATCGCTTCACTTGTACCATCTGTTGAACCATCATCAACCAAAAAAACATCTAGTTTATAATCAGTATTTAGACCATTTTGCGCATACAGATTCTCTAAACATTGTAATGTTTTTTCCATACGGTTGTGACAAGTGAGTAGGCCGGCTACTGTTGGTTTCATATTATTTTTACTTAATATTTTCATGAATAGTGAGGTAACTTTTTTTTAATATAATAATATTCATAAAGCTAGATCTTAGAAAGAATATTATATGATTTTATTTAATTATAATTAAATAAAAATTAAAAATTCTTAAAATCATGTCTTGTTAAAAAATTAAAAGAGCTAGAAGTTAACAATTGAGGAATAGAATCGTATTTCCAAGTACCAAAATCTAATCTAAAAGCAAAAAACACTATTAAGGCGATAATAATTAATTTTCTTAAATCCGTTTGTCTTTTAAATTTAAATTGAAGAGGAATTATTAATGGAAAGAAAAAACAAAGGTAAAAGAACAGTCTATTGGAAAGTTCTAATTGTCGAATATTAATGAGTATAAAAAATATTTGAATTAATACGATATTACAAATAAACATAATACTTGTGCTCTTTTTAAAGAAGTTATTTGTAAAGACATTCTTTATCATAACAGTTATAATAATAATAATAAATAAATAATTGCTATAACTAAAACTATCTAGTTCAAATTTCGTGTCACTACTTGCACGGTTTAAAGCATAACCAATCCCTGCGATATCAGAAAAAAAAGGTAATAATATTGTTGCTATTAATTGATAACCAATTAAAGAAGCAAAAAGGAAAAAATATTTTACAACATTACTTTTATTAGGCCTATCTTTTAAAAAAGAAATATATCCAAGGATAAACAATATAAAAGATGATGAATGGATTAGGGATCCCAAAATAACTAACCACCATTTATTCTTTCTATAAGCAATTTTTTCAACAAGAAAATAAATTGCAATTGATCCTGCAATGAATTGCCTAATTAAATGCGCTGACAAACTGAATAGTTGTGGAAAAAAAGCTGCTATACAGATAGAAAAAAGAATATAGCTTGCCTTTGGATTTATACTTAACTGAAATTTATGCACAGCTACAAAAAATGGAAAATAAGCAAAAACAGTAAGTACAAGAATCCAAAATTTAATACTTCCTTCTGATATATAATAAAATAAATAATTAAAAATATAAAAAACAAATTCCTTCCCACCACCAAATAGTCCTAAATATTGAAAAATACTTAGACCACGAGCATTCAAATAATCTGTTGCATGATGGGCTAAATCACTTTCTGGCACTTTTGTTATATTGATAAAACCAAGAAAAACTGATAGTAAAAAATAAAAAAAATAAAAATTTTTAGTTTCAATTTTAGTTTTTAAATTTAAATGTAAACCATAGACTAGAATACAAATAAATGGGTTTAATAAAAAAAGAAGCAAAAATATTAATGACATTTTAATTTAAATTTTCTTTATAAACTTAGCTGGATTCCCTGCCCAAATTTCATTAGTAGGAACGTCTTTAGTTACCACTGAACAAGCTCCTATAATAGCATTATCACCTATTATTACTCCTTTTAAAATTGTTGAATGCGCACCTATAAAAACATTATCACCTATATTTACAGGTTTACATTGAGCACCAATCCTATCTGTAGCTTTATTAATTCTCACTTTAGGATTTAGGCTATGAAAATCCGTATCGTATATGGTTACATTTCCTCCGAAATTCACATTGTTCCCAATTTCTATATTTTCATGGCATACAATTGCAGTAGAACTCATTCCTACATTATTACCAATAACCAAAACTCCTTTTTTCCCGACCACAATACTACAATGTTGAAAACGACCTATTGGGTTAGTTGATTCACGGTTATTCATTTTAAAATTAGTACCTACAAAAAATTTCCCTCCTAAAGCGATATCAATTAAAGGTATACCAGTACTTATAAAATCATAAAAAATCACACCATTGGAATACATAATAAAATAACATAATAACCAATCAATCGGTTTTAAAACATTCCGTTTGACACGTCGCATTACCTTAAAAAAAATAATAAACAGAAATTGCATATTAGTTATTTGCCCCAAAGGCCAAAAGCCCTCTGATTAATAATTTTATTAAATTGTATTGCTGAAAGAAAAGCACCCGGAATCACACACAATATCGTTCCTAATAATACCCCTAAAACACCTAAACCACAATACTTTGCCAAAAATATCGAAATGGGTATATTTAAAATACCCATTATTATAGTTTGATATAATTGTAATTTAATTTTTCCAACGCCGTTTATAAAATAGTTTAACGGTGTTAAATAAATTATTAAGCAAGTATAAATACACATAAGAAAACTCAACCCAAAAGAAATTTCCACTTTTTTACCAACCCATAATTCAAAAAGTAAATTGGAAATTAGAAGAAGAACAAAAGAGAAAAGACAAAAAACAATAACGAATCTTTTCAAATTTTTCATTGATTTCTTAATCCAGTCATAATCCTTCTTGAAGTATGCTTCAGTAAAAGTAGACCAATAGGGTGCTACAATAATGGTAAATATCATAGATGAAATACTAAATAATTTAAAAGCTAAATTATATGGAACCACTTGAGCGGGTGAGAATAACTGTGAAATAATCATGTTGTCAGTGGTCGTTATTATAATCCATGCCAATTGAATAAAGAAAAAACTAATTCCTAAACCAAAGATATCTTTTAAATATTCTTTTTTCCATAAAGACAGAGTGGGTTTATACTTTTTATATGTTTTTGAAAATGCAAATACATTCAATCCAAGTAAAAGTAGTACGGGTAAAGCTGAAAAAATGGTGCCGAAAATCAATAAAGAACTTTTTGCAACATGTGTCATCAGCCAAATGGCCAACAATGAAAGTACAGAAGTGTAAAAGTTAACTTTACCCTGCATAGAATGGTGTTGGTCAGCGGTATATATAGTAGTTATTAGTTTTACGACCAATTGTAAACAAAAAAAAGAAAACACAATGGGCATCAATATACCAAGCTCTTTTTGTAATCCGGCATTAGCATTAAATACTCGAGTCCAATCGACAAAGAAATTGATCACAAAGAAAATTAGTGTAAGCAGCAAACAAACACTACCAATAGTAAAATAGGCTGAACTTACATAAGCGCGAGCAAGGGTTAAGTCCCCATTAGCCTTTGCTTCAGCAAACTTATTACGTAATCCATTTCCTAATCCTATATCAAAAAAGGAGAACCATGCTATGAACGAACTTAATGTAAGCCATAAGCCATAATTCTCCGTATCGAGAAAAGTAATCGTAAGCGGAACCAATAGAAAAGAAGCTAATATACTTCCTCCTTTATAAATGAACGACACCATAACATGCTTCGTTATATTCTTTGTACGTTCACTTTTAATCCCAGTTTTACTGAAAAGTTTTTGAATTATCGCTTTCAATGACTATTTTAAAAAATTAAATTTTACTATTAAACTCTCTGACTTATAAAAACGGTTCAAAGGATTATAGTTACCCTCAGGTAATAACCTTTTATTAATACAATTTCAAATCGCTCGCTACCATTTCTTTAACCATAGCGGCTAAGTCATACTGTGGTTTCCAACCCAACTGTGTTTTTGACTTCGTAGGATCTCCAATCAACAAATCAACTTCGGTAGGACGGTAATATTCTGGATCTACTCTAAGTACAACAGTACCTATCGCTATCTGGTATAAAGGATTAGAACAAGCAGCAACGGTAGCCGTTTCATTTTCTTGTTCTCCTTCAAAAGTTAGGGTAACGCCCACCTCAGCAAAAGCCATGATCACAAAATCTCTAATATAGGTAGTTACCCCTGTTGCAATTACATAGTCTTCTGGCACATCTTGTTGTAAAATTCTCCACATAGCCTCTACATAATCCTTAGCATGTCCCCAGTCTCTTTGAGAGTTCAAGTTTCCTAAGTACAAACAATCTTGCTTTCCTTTAGCAATAGCCGCTACTGCCATGGTAATTTTACGTGTTACAAAAGTCTCACCACGTCGAGGAGATTCATGATTGAAAAGAATACCATTACAAGCAAACATATTATAGGCCTCACGGTAGTTTTTAGTAATCCAAAAACCATAAATCTTAGCCGCTCCATACGGAGAACGAGGGTAGAAAGGAGAGTTTTCGTCATAAAAACCTGCTGCGTTTTTATTTTCAGCTAATCCACCGTACAATTCAGAAGTAGAAGCTTGATATACTCTTGTTTTCTTTGTTAAACCTAGCAAACGAACGGCCTCAAGAATCCTCAAGGTTCCTAAACCATCTACATTAGCTACATATTCAGGAGAATCAAAAGAAACCATTACATGCGACATTGCTCCTAAATTATAGATTTCATCAGGCTGTACTTCCTGTATAATTCGTATAATATTAGTAGAATCGGTCAAATCACCATAATGTAATTTAAAATTAACATGCACTTCATGCTGATCTTGATAGATATGATCGATACGTTGCGTATTAAAAGATGACGCACGGCGCTTTACACCATGAACCATATATCCTTTTTCTAATAATAATTCCGCTAAATAAGAACCATCTTGACCTGTAATTCCTGTTACTAATGCTACTTTTTGTGTTGTGCTCATATTCGTTGTTCGTTGTTCGATGTTCGTTGTTCGTTGTTCGTTGTTCGTTGTTCGTTGTTCGATGTTCGTTGTTCGTTGTTCGTTGTTCGTTGTTCGTTGTTCGTTGTTCGTTGTTCGTTGTTCGATGTTCGATGTTCGATGTTCGATGTTCGATGTTCGATGTTCGATGTTCGATGTTCGATGTTCGATGTTCGATGTTCGATGTTCGATGTTCGATAGAAAAACGTAAACGTTTTTCTTTTATCGATGGACGATGGACGGCCAACGATGGACGTTGGACGGTAATCGACAAACGACCTACATCTTCACTTGCTTAAATCTATCTATGTTCTCCAAAAACCAATTATAGGTCTTTTGAATTCCTTCTTCTAATTGTACTTGATGTTTCCATCCCAATGCATGCATTTTTGAGATATCCATTAATTTTCTTGGTGTACCATCTGGTTTACTGCTATCCCAAATAATTTCTCCTTGGTGTCCAGTTATTTTTTGAATAGTTTCAGCCAATTGCTTGATGGTCAAATCTTCTCCTGTTCCTACGTTGTATAAGTAGTCCGGTAGTTTGTTTTCTAATGCAAATACGACTGCTTGTGCCATATCGTCAACGAAAAGAAATTCTCTCATAGGTGTTCCGCTTCCCCAAAGAGTAACCGGAGTATTGCCGTTTTCCTTTGCCTCATGAAACTTTCGCATCATTGCTGGTAAAACATGCGAGGATGTTAAATCAAAATTATCGTGAGTACCATAAAGATTGGTTGGCATCAAGCTTACATAATCCTTATTAAATTGATTCCTGATCGCCTGACAGGCTTTTACCCCTGTTATTTTTGCAATAGCATACCATTCATTAGTTGGCTCCAAAGTATCCGTTAATAAATATTCTTCTTTTAACGGTTGTGGTGCTAGTTTTGGATAGATGCAAGAACTTCCTAAAAAAATAAACTTCTCAACACCGGATTGTAATGCGGTATCGATCAGGTTATTTTGGATTTGCATGTTTTCCATAATAAACTGGTATGGAAAATCATTGTTGGCTAATATCCCTCCTACTTTTGCGGCAGCGTCAATTATGACATCCGGTTTTTCGACAGCAAAGAAATCTTTGACAGCTTGTTGGTTTCTAAGATCCAGTTCCTTGCTTGAAGCTCCAATCAAGTTGGTGTAGCCTTTAGCGGTAAGTGTTCTCCAGATCGCGCTACCCACCATACCGTTATGTCCTGCAATGTATATTTTAGCGTCTTTATTCATTTTTTTTAATAAAAAATTATATTACGGTTTTCGATGCGATTATTAATTATGTATTTTCTTTTTTGCTTGATCAAAAAAGAAACAAAAAAATCAAGTCTTCACTTCCTCGTCGGTCAAATTAGTTTTCGAACACTAAAAGAAAAAAACTCTCCGCCGCGGCGGATCAAACGGCTTTTCTTTTTACGTATTCTTCAAACATTTGACGCTCGACTGCGGAAGCTAATGACAAGTGAACCTATTAACTAAAAGAAATTTTAGTTTACAATTCAACTTATAGCCCCGTACGTCATTTTATATTACTTATTTCTACACCGCCCTTAAATAAAAAGAATAGGAAAACAACGAAGAAGTGAAGCGGCAGCAGTCCGCGAGTTGAGGACGAAGGACGAACGGCTCGGGCTGCGGAGTGGAACTTCAAGGTAGTTTTCAAGCTTTATATTTTCAGGCTTGATCTTTTGTTTCTTTTGCATCAAGGCAAATCGAAGATTCAGCGAACACCACTTAAAATAAAAGTTAAGTGAGCTAAAAGAAAAGAACTCCTTAAAAGTACAAAACTACATTTACTACGATTCTCTAGCTACTTTTATAATCTCTCGTCTAGATCACAAACCAACAGCAAAATCACCTTTTTAATTCAATAAATCCGAATTGTCTCTTGCAAGAGCATTATACACACTCTTAACATCCTGTGAAAATTCTTTTTTCAAAATTAAATTAGCCGTAGCCGTATAAACAAAAATCGTGTCTTTAACCCCTATAAAAGCCGTATAATTATCAGTCCCAATCACCATGTTTCCGTTTTCATCGACTGTATGACCAATGCTAACCAAATAGTCATATACCGATTCAAATGAACCCAAATCAGACCAGGCAAATTGAGAGGAAACCACTTTTATTTTCTTAGAGCGTTCCATCACCGCATAATCAATGCTGATTGAAGGAATATCAAGAGATAGTGCCAAATCTAAATTTCCATTCGTGTTACTTTCCCAAACCAGTTTTGATTTCTCATAAACTTCAGGATGAAAGGCTTTCAATTCTTCCAATAAAACGCTTGCTTTAAAGCAAAACATCCCACTGTTCCAAAGAAAATTTCCTTTGGCTATAAAATCTCTGGCTGAAACCTGATTGGGTTTTTCTCTAAAAGAAATTACATCGTCCCCTTTGCGCTCTATGTACCCATATCCCGTTTCCGGCTTTGTAGGTACAATACCAAAAGTAACAATGTATCCCTGTGATGCTTTTTCAACTGCTTCTTCAATAGCCGTTTCATAGTTTTCCATATCATCAATAATATGATCCGATGGGGTGATAATCAAAATATCGTCCGGATCAGCAGCAAATGCAGCAAATGCAATGGCTGCAGCCGTATTTCGTGGAGTCGACTCGATAATATCGATGTATTCCGTATTTGATTTCTCTAATACTTTTCGGCTCAAATGACAGTTATCAATATTCCCAACGACCATCACTTTATCAGCAATATTGCGATTGCGATCAACGGTCATTTCAAACAACGATTTACCGTCAAAAATGTCAAGGTATTGTTTCGGTTGACTTTTGCGTGACAAAGGCCACAAACGACTTCCTACCCCTCCTGTGAGAATGACATGCGTGATTGAATGTTTATTTTCCATATTTTTTTATTCGTTGTTCGTTGTTCGATGTTCGATGTTCGTTGGAAAAACGTGAAACGTTTTTCGCCATTCGGTCAACGGTGGACGATTTTCGACAAACGGTCAACGATGGACGGTGAACTGTCGACGGTCAACGAAAAACGGCTATGCCGCCAACGACTTTATCAATTTATACAACATCATTTTTATTCTTGTGCATAATTCAGACAACATTTTATAGTCATCCTCTACAATGTACCCTAGTTCCTTAGATAAAAATAAATGATAATTTGTTTCTTCTAAAGATCCTTTTGAAATATATAAGAACTGAATGAATTCCTTTTTATATTGTCTGGCTTGGCCTTCAATTATATTAGTAGGTACACTAGCGGCACTTCTTCTCACTTGACTTGTAAGACCAAATTGCTCCGACTTCGGAAAGTCCTGAGTAACTTTATATACGGCCAATGTCAATTGATGCGCAGTTTTCCATACTTCTAAATTGGATTCCATATTTTATTCGTTAGTTCGATGCTCGTTTTTCGTTTTTCGATGTTCGATGTTCGATGTTCGTTGTTCGTTGTTCGTTGTTCGTTGTTCGTTGTTCGTTGGAAAAACGTGAAACGTTTTTCGCCATTCGGTCAACGATGGACGGTGAACGGTGAACGAAAGACGATGTTCGATGTTCGATGTACGGTGAACGGTGAACGGTGAACGGTGAACGGTGAACGGTGAACGGTGAACGGTGAACGGTGAACGAAAGACGATGTTCGATAGAAAAACGTAAACGTTTTTCTTTTACCGATAGACGATAGACGATGGACGAAAAACGAAAAACGATCAACGACTTTTACAGTCTACCATCCACATTGTCACCTAAAACCCCTTTAACGTCATACAACAGACTATTTGTATTTTGTAACTGCGATAAATCCATGTCCAAAAATTCAGAGTGTGCTACAGCCAAAACTACTGCATCAAACTTTTGATTGGGAACCGTATTGCTCGTTACTAATTTGTATTCTTTATTGACTGCTTCTGGACTAGCCAAAGGGTCGTATATAGAAACGCTAATACCGTAATCAGCTAAAGCGGCAATCACATCCACAATTTTAGTATTGCGAACATCAGGGCAATTCTCTTTGAAAGTAATCCCAAGCATTAAGAGCGTAGCTCCATTAACTGAAATCCCTTTCTTGATCATTAACTTCACAATTTGAGAAGCAACATATTCTCCCATACTATCATTCAAGCGTCTTCCAGCCAAAATAATTTCGGGATGATACCCCATTTCTTGTGCTTTTTGTGCCAAATAATAAGGATCAACACCAATACAATGACCTCCTACTAAACCCGGTTTAAAAGGAAGAAAATTCCATTTGGTACCCGCAGCTTCTAAAACAGCCTGGGTATCGATATCCAACAATTGGAATATTTTAGCCAATTCGTTTACAAATGCAATATTAATGTCTCGTTGCGAATTCTCTATCACCTTTGCTGCCTCGGCAACTTTAATTGATGGTGCCAGATGCGTACCAGCCGTAATCACGGATTGGTACAACTCATTTACTTTTTGGCCAATTTCAGGAGTGGAACCTGAAGTCACTTTTAATATTTTATCTACTGTATGCTCTTTGTCTCCAGGATTTATTCTCTCAGGAGAGTATCCCACGAAGAAATCAACATTAAATTTTAGTCCAGATACGCGTTCCAAAACAGGCACACACTCTTCTTCAGTCACGCCCGGATACACCGTAGATTCATAAATTACAATATCTCCTTTTTTCAATAGTTTCCCTACTGTTTCAGATGATCTGTATAGTGGAGTCAAGTCAGGACGGTTATTTTTATCAACTGGTGTAGGCACTGTAACCACATAATAATTACAATCAGTTACTTCCTCTAAAACAGAAGTACAATACAGACCAACTGCAGCACTTGTTTTTTCAACCAAGACATTCGACAACGAAATCGAATCAATTTCGAGTGTCGCATCATAGGCTGATTTTAATTCGGCAACCCTTGATTCATTAATGTCAAATCCGATTACTGCATGTTTTGTGGCAAATAATCGCGCCAATGGTAAACCAACGTAACCAAGACCTATAACCGCTATTTTTATATTTGAAACCATTTTTACTGAAGTAAATCTTTACACAATTTAGGGCATATAGTTGAATACATCCTACCGCTTCGCATTTCCAACCCACAATATTGTGGTAGAAAGTAAGCAAAATTTGAGTTGGCAAATATAGGGAGATTTAATCGTTCTTTTCACTACGATTTTTGTTTTAAAAGACGCCAGTAGAGAGTTAATGCGCTATCACAAACGCAAATACCTGAATATCAATAAACAATACATTCATTTAACATTTTATTTACATAAAAATATCACCTAATTAGGTTAGAGTCCAAACCCCACTTAAGCTTGTTTTTATAAGAAAAACCTACGTTATTAATGCTCGCCCCTTTAGTTATTCAAAACACAGTATCATTTAGTATAGTTCTAATACTATTACCCCTAAATAAAGAATCAGATTCTCAATGTATCTTCTTTTCGCTTTTCGAATGTAAATCCAAAAACTAGGGTATCAGTCTCTACAATGTCACTCCAAGCCAAGTCAAAATTTATATCAAAAAAGGCCAAGCTTACCCAATATTTAAATTTGGTAAACTTGACCTTTTTAATTTTGTTAATAATCAGACTTCGAATTGATTTCTAATAACTAAAAATATGATTCGACTATAGATTTCAGTGTAATATTCAAAAATCAAATAGCTGGGTCTCTTCTTTAGAATTGCAGAACCTCTGAGCTAATTGACTAATAAGCAATTCTTTTAAAATAGTATGAAAAACTTACATAACATTTATTTAAAATTCATTTTTAAGGTACATCCCATTGATTCCAATACCAGAACATAATGGGTGTTTTTAATTTCCTGTACAGTGGCCTCCTGTGCAATGAATGGCCCAGATTCTAAGGTGATTTTATCTCCAATTTGAAATGCATCTACAGATACATCACATTGTTCCGGTGTACTAAGCCAATTTTTTATCGTACTAATTTCTTCATTGCGGACAATAGCGGGTTTCCCCAACCAAAATAAATAGCGCACCACTCCAACCGACTGGAAGACAGAATTACGATCCGCCTCAGACAGCTGAACAAATACATAGGAATTAAAAAGCGGCACTTCAACCTTTTTCTTGCGGTCTGACCATTGACGCACTTTTGTGATTAATGGACAGTAACATTCAACACCGAATTTAGTTAATTGTTCAGCAACTTTCTTTTCCCACTTCGGTTTTGTATAAACTACATACCAGTTCATCATTTATATTGTATTGTCATAAATTATTATTTAATTTCAGAAGTTAGAATCGCTTACAAAGATGAAAACATGCTTACAATTCTTTACTTTGTAACTCTATAGCTTTGCACCCCTTAAACCTTTAAACTCTTAAACCTTAAACTTTCAAACCCTTCAACTAAGAACCTATCGCTTGGCACACAAATCCAATTTCCTCCATTTTAGCACGATCTAAAATATTTCTTCCATCAAAGACAAAAGCAGGCTTTTGCATGGAGTCATAGATTTTTTGCCAATCATACTGCACAAACTCATCCCATTCTGTCAGCACGGCTATGGCATGTGCATTTGCACAGGCTTCATAAGGATCATCAAATGAAGTAACACAGGCACTATTTTTTTCTGTAGATCGTGTTTCGAGATAATCTAGGTCAGCTAGGACCTTTTTAGCGGACACCTTTGGGTCATAAACCGCAATTTGCGCTTGCTCATTGATTAAATCATCCGCAACATAAATGGCAGCTGATTCTCTGGTGTCGTTGGTATCTTTTTTGAAAGCCCATCCCAAGAATGCAATTTTTTTATCGGCTACTGTGTTATATAAGGTTTGTACTATTTTATTAGAAAAACGTCTTTTTTGGTAGTCATTCATAATAATTACCTGTTCCCAATAATCAGCCACTTCGTGCAATCCATAGGATTTAGCAATGTAAACTAAATTCAAAATATCTTTTTGAAAACAAGAGCCTCCAAAACCTACAGAAGCTTTAAGGAACTTTGCCCCAATTCTACTATCCATTCCAATGGCTTTTGCTACTTCGTTCACATCAGCACCCGTTTTTTCACACAATTCTGACATTGCGTTTACCGAAGATATTCTCTGCGCTAAAAATGCATTAGCAGTCAATTTAGATAACTCTGACGACCAAACGTTCGTAGTCAATATTTTATCCGTAGGTACCCAATTAGCGTACACATCTACCAATGCTTGTATTGCTTTTTGTCCTTCTTCAGTAGTATCTCCTCCAATTAATATTCGGTCTGGGTTTAACAAATCCTGCACTGCAGTTCCTTCCGCCAAAAATTCTGGGTTAGAAAGAATTTGAAATTGTACACCATTCCCAGTATTATCTAAAATACTTTTTATAGCCTCAGCAGTTCTTACTGGAAGCGTTGATTTTTCAACAACAATTTTATCGTCTTTTGCTATTTTAGCAATTTGTCTGGCACATAATTCAATGAATTTCAAATCAGCAGCCATACCTTTTCCTTTACCATAAGTTTTAGTAGGCGTATTCACTGATATAAAAATTATTTGCGCTTCATCAATGGCTTTTTCAACATTGGTAGAGAAAAATAAATTTCTTCCTCTTGCTTCCTTTACAATCTCTGACAAGCCCGGTTCGTAAATTGGAATATTATCAACGTCTTCATCATTCCATGCGGCGATTCTCTCTTCATTCAAATCGACCACTGTAACCTGAATTTGAGGGCATTTTTGGGCAATAATAGCCATTGTAGGTCCACCAACATATCCTGCCCCGATGCAACAAATTTTTGTAATTTTCATTTCTATTTTTTTTATTCTTTGTTCTCTTCTCTTTATTCTCTTCTCTTTATTCTATTCTCTTTATTCTATTCTCTTTATTCTATTCTCTTTATTCTATTCTCTTTACTCTTTCTCAACGCAGGTTATTCCAATACCAATCCACCGCTTCTTCAAGACCTTGCTGTAAAGAAAATTTCGGGTCGTAGGCTAAAAGTTCCTTTGCCTTATCAATACTTGCCAAAGAATGCGGAATATCTCCCGCTCTATTTGGACCATACTCTATAGCGACATTTGCTATTTCTGGATCGTATTTCGATAAAAACTCCTTTAGATAATTTACTAAATTATTCAATGTATTCCTATCTCCGAAAGCCGTATTATAAACCGTATTCACAGCCAATTCATTTGTAGTAGTGATCGCCAATTCATTCATTTGAATGACATTATCGATATAGGTAAAATCTCGTGAGTAATTCCCATCCCCATTAATCACAGGACTTTCATGCTGCATTAATTGCATCACAAATTTCGGGATTACGGCAGCGTAGGCACCTTTAGGGTCCTGTTTTCTACCAAAAACATTAAAATACCGAAGACCTATCGTTTCTAGTCCATAGGTTTTACTGAAAATTTCAGCATATAATTCGTTTACATATTTGGTTATCGCATACGGAGACAAGGGTTTCCCAATAACATCTTCCACTTTCGGCAAGCCAACAGAATCTCCGTAAGTAGATGAACTAGCAGCATAAACAAATCGTTTTACCTTAGCATCTGTAGCAGCCACTAGCATATTCAAAAAACCAGAGACATTTACATCATTAGTCGTAACCGGATCGTTTATAGAACGTGGCACCGACCCTAAAGCGGCTTGATGCAACACATAATCAACACCTTTTACGGCATTGGCACAATCAGCTGCATTACGTATGTCCCCTTCAATCAATCGATAATTGGGGTTATTTATAAAGTCCTTTAAATTGTGTCTGTGCCCAGTGGCAAAATTATCCAAACAAACTACCTTATACCCTTTTGACAAAAAATATTCACTTAGATTAGACCCAATAAATCCTGCCCCTCCCGTGATTAGTATCGTACTTCTCGTTTCTTCTTTCATCATTTTCTAATCTATTTATATACCTAGTCCTTTGCGGAACTTACTAATCATTTTTTGAATAGCCGTTTTAGGCTCTCCTTCATCATCATAACCATTTGAATAAGTCCCATAGCCATTGCCATAGCCATAGCCATAACCGTAACCGTAACCTGCACCGTATTTCGCCTTATTCTCAAACCCATTAAAAATAATAGATGCATTGTCTAATTCCCCTCGTTTAATTCTATTGTTGAGCAAGGTAATCATTTCTTTTTTCGAAAAATTTTGTCTCACTATATACAAGGTAACATCAGCATATTGAGATAATTCTAATGCGTCTGACACCAAACCAACAGGTGGCGTATCTAAAATAATATAATCGTAGGTTTTCTTTAATTCTTCAATTAATTCAGCCATAGAATCACCCATAATTAATTCTGATGGGTTAGGCGGAATAGGGCCAGACAAGATTACATCCAGATAAGGAACCTGAGTATGATTAACAATTTCGTCTAAGCTTTTTTGTTTGATTAAGTAATTTACGATTCCAACGTCATTTGCCAAATTAAACTCCTCATACAGTTTAGGCTTCCTTAAATCGAGTCCAATAATCACCGTCTTTTTTCCGCTTAAAGCAAAAACAGTAGCTATATTTATACAACAAAATGTTTTTCCTTCTCCACTGACTGACGATGTAATCATAAGTGTTTTTGCTCCATCAACATTCTTCTGCTTGTACAAATACTGTAATGAAGAACGAATGGCCCTGAAAGATTCTGACAAAGCTGATTTAGGTCGGTCAAAAACCGCTAATTCAGAGATTTCTTTATTTAAACCCACAACCCCAATCAATGGGATTTTAGTCAGTTTATTAATGTCTTCCGTATTCTGTATTGAATTATTGATAAAGAAAATGAAAAAGACAAAAAGTAACGGAAACAAAATACCCAGAAATAATGCCAATACATAATTCACTGACGTCTTATTACCTATTAAGCCTCCTCCTACATCTTTTGCTGGATCTATAAAATGAATATCCGATAAATTTGCAGCTTTAACAATATCCGCTTCACTTCTTTTTTGAAGAAAGGTGCTATAGATATTATCGCTTAAATCATATTTTCGTTTAATCTTAATCAGTTCCTGTTGGTCATCCGGAAGGTCTCTTATGGTACTTTCCGTTTCATTAATTTTGCTATTCACAGTTGCCAGGTCAAATTGCAACTCCGCTTTTGCGGAAGCAATATTTACCAATAATACATTTTTAATGGCTTCCATCTGATTGTCAAAATCTTTGAAAATCTTATCACTTTTTACGGCATAAGCCATTTCTGATCTTTGGGTAGAAAGCGAAATCAGTTTGGATACATTGACAACCACATTTGGATCTTCTATTCCGGCTACTGATGGCGCTGGCAGTTTAGAATAGTCTACACTGTTTTTCAAATACGCTTTTAATGAATTATAGTAAGTGATTTTACGGGTCACCTCGTCTCTCTTGACATCAAATTCAAGCATCTTATCCGAGAATTTCGCACCACCTTGCTCTATATCATAAATATTTTTACCCTTTCTAAATGATTTCAATTCATTTCCAGTTTCCTTTAACTGTGATTCCATGGCAACCAAGGTGCTATCAATAAATGCAATCGTGTTTGTCGCAAATTGGTTTTTACCGTCCAATTGTCTTTTGATTAGCATTTTTACAGTCGAATTAAGATACTCAACCATTCTTGCCTTATTTGCCCCCTGCATTCCCAGCGTAAGTATAGATCCCCCTTTGTCTCCTGATCGCACATTCACTCCTTGATAACGAGCGACTGTACCATTAAAATCATTAAATTGAACAAAATACTCGTTTCCTTTGTAAAAACCGGGGTTGTCATTTATTTGCAATTTCCAATTCAAAAAAGGCAACACAACTCGTTCTCCTACTTTGTACTTTTTTACAAAATCCCCGACCGCAACTGAAGTTTTACTATACGAATTATCAGTATAATTCACTAATGAAACAGAGTTACTTGCAAATGGAATTTTAATCTCATACTCGGTATCGCTCAAAAAAGTAATACTGATTGGACTTCCTGCTATTTGAGGTTTTGACTTATCGATTTGCACATAAAAAGGAACTGCTCCATAAGCATCTTCCATATTATACTTGCCCTGAACTAGATAATCAATGTAATATTGTAATTTTTCAACGACTAACTCATTATGAGATCTTGATTGTATCGTAGTTGAAATAGTTTGAACCTGATCAGAAGTACCTCCCCAGTTAAAAACCAAACTTGTATTAGAAGTAAATAGAGGATTACTTTCTTCCTTTACAGAAATAAGCGTTTCCATACTATACACTTTTCCTTTACGAATATTCACCTGATAGGCAACAGTAAAAGTGATGAGTAAACTCAATATGAACCATTTCCAATAACTTCCGATTTTTATTAAAAACCCTTTAAAATCAAAACTTACCTGATTTTCAAAAATCGAAAAATCTTTTATATCTAACATTTTTTGATTCCTGTTTTAATTCTTAAATAGTAAAAAGAAAATTGTTGTTGCCACTGAAAACAATGTAGTTATAGTCCCGAATGATTCTATACCAGTTTTCCCTGTACCCCATGTCTTTTGCTTCAGTGGCTTGACATAGATATAGTCATTGGGTTGCAAATAAAAATAAGGCGAATTCATCACCTTAATATCCGTAAGGTCGAGATCATGCATTTGGACTCCAGTAGGTGTGTTCCTAATGATGGTTACCGCTTTTCTATTACCAGTAATAGTAATATCTCCTGCATTTGCAATAGCTTCCATGATAGTTACATTCTCTTGAAATAAGGTTTTAGTTCCTGTACTCCCTATCTCTCCATTGATAGTATACTTGAAACCTGATAACTTTACTATCACAAAAATATTAGCTTCTTTATTAAAATATTCCGCAAGTAATTGTTTCTCAATTTTAAGTCTTACTTCATCCAAAGTAAAACCAATCACATTTACATCACCAAGAACTGGCATTCTTATATTTCCGTGATCATCAACAGTAAAACCCTCAAAGTATAATCCTGATGCTGACTTTCCTGCTTCACCTTGATTTGTAGTATTGAAAATGGTCACTAATTTTGGGTCAATCGCTTTAATACTTATACTTAACACATCGTTTGTTTGCAATCTATACGGTTTTGCCATAACGGCAGAAATCGAGTTCTCCACATCAGCCCCATCCTTTTTTTGCAAGTAAATTAAATCTTGAGTTGGAATACAAGAAGTGAATACAAAGCTGATACTTATGAATAAAAAGAAAATATACTTCTTCATTTTGATGATTTAGGTAACAAATATAGCTTTTCATTTATTATATAAAAAGTTTAACAATTTATTAAGCAAATTAATTGTTTTTAAACGATTTTTCAAACGGAACCCGCTGTAAAATACTTCTCCCTAAGGTTACTTCATCAGCATATTCCAACTCATCACCCACTGCAATTCCGCGAGCAATTGTAGAAATAACAATATCTGCATCGGCAATCTGTTTATAGATATAAAAATTAGTGGTGTCTCCTTCCATTGTTGAGCTCAAAGCAAAAATTACTTCATTGACGCTACCCGATTTAACCTTCTCTACTAATGTACTTATTTTCAACTGACTTGGCCCCACACCGTCAATAGGCGAAATCTTACCTCCCAAAACATGATAAACACCTCGATATTGACCTGTATTTTCAATAGCCATAACATCTCGAATATCTTCAACAACACAAACAAGTTGATGATTCCTATTGGTATTGGCACAAATCTCACATACCGCACTGTCAGAAATATTATGACAATTCTCACAATATTTAATATCCTCCCGCATGTTAACCAATGCCTGAGCCAAAAATCCTGTTTGTTCTTTGGGTTGTTTTAATAAATGCAGCACCAATCTCAAGGCAGATCTCTTACCAATCCCTGGCAATTGCGCAATTTCGTTAACCGCTTTTTCTATTAATTTTGATGAAAATTCCATAACTGCAAATGTAGCAATTTGTTTATTTGTTTGCTCTGTTAAATTCCCATTCCCTTCCCTAAAACAAGTCTTTTTCAAATAATTGAATCAAGAAATATCCGATTAAACAAAAAATTGTATTTTGGTCACACTAAATCCAACAAATGACTCCATTCGCCATACTCTCGCTCATCATAGTATACTTCGGAATATTGTTTACAATTTCCCATTTCACAAGTAAAAAAGACAGCGGGAACGATGCTTTCTTTAAAGCCAATAAAAACTCAAAATGGTATTTAGTTGCTTTTGGAATGATTGGAACAGCACTTTCCGGAGTGACATTCATTTCAGTCCCGGGAGAAGTGGGTGCTCCAAGTGGAGAACAATTTAAATACTTTCAGTTTGTAATAGGTAACGCGATTGGGTTCATTCTTATTGCCAAAGTATTGCTCCCATTATATTACCGAATGAACTTGACTTCCATTTATGGCTACATAGAACGCCGACTGGGAACTTATTCCTATAAAACCGCTGCCACAATATTCCTGATAAGTAGGACTATTGGTTCCGCCTTTAGGCTATACTTGGTAGTTATCGTTCTACAACGTTATGTATTTGACTTTTACGGAATTCCATTTGCAGCTACCGTACTTATTTCTTTGGCTTTAATATTTGCCTATACTTATCGTGGCGGTTTAAAAACCATTATCATTACGGATACTTTGCAAACATTTTTCCTAGTCACTTCGGTCTTCATGACTATTTATTTTATATGCAGAAGCATGGATCTAGATATAATCGAAGCGTTTTCAGCAGTAAAAAACAGCAACTATTCCAAAATATTCTTCTTTGAAGATTTCCTGTCCAGCAAATTTCACTTTGTAAAACAAATATTAGGAGGTATTTTCGTAACAATTGCCATGGTAGGATTAGACCAAGATCTAATGCAAAAAAACTTGAGTTGTGCGACTATTGGCGAAGCCCAAAAAAACATGTTTACTTTTACAGGGATATTTGTTTTGATCAACATCTTCTTTCTTAGCGTGGGTGCCTTACTGTATATCTATGCTGCAAAAAACGGAATCGAAGTCCCTACAGATTTGGTTACTGGAAAACCAAGAACCGACTTGCTATTTCCAGAAATCGCTTTTCATCATCTAACGCTAATTCCATCTGTGATTTTCTTATTAGGATTAACGGCAGCAACATTTGCCACTACTGATTCGGCCCTAACAGCTCTTACAACTTCATTCTGCGTTGACTTCTTAGCGATGGACAAAACTGAAAACAAAAACAAAACCAACGCTGTAAAAAAAAGACATTTGGTTCATCTTGTTTTTTGTTTTTTAATGTTTCTGGTGATTGTGTTTTTTAACGCCATCAATGACAGCTCCGTGGTAGGAATGATATTTAGGGTAGCTTCCTATACCTATGGACCATTACTTGGACTATACTGTTTTGGACTGTTTATGAAATCAAAAACCGTAAGGGATAAATGGGTACCTGTAATATGTATATTATCCCCAGCCCTAACCTTTTTGATTAGCGAAAATTCAAAAACATTGTTTTTTGGGTATGTTTTTGACAACGAGCTTATCATCATCAATGGACTAATCACTTTTATTGGCTTGCTGATAATTAGCAAACCAACTTCTGAAAAAATAAGCTTCTAGGTTTTTAGCCCTGATAGATGTATAAATCCTTTTCCTTTTTTTCTTAAAAAAGGAAAAGATTACTTCGCCAGTTCGCTTTGCTCGGTCACAACGGATAGCCGGAAATAGCTCCCAGAAAAATTAATATCTATTAGTAGTCAATAACACTAATGTACAAGCTACTTCTGCTTTGATATTATTTAATTCTAAAAGTTGGTATAACTCAGGATTTTCAGTTCCAGGATTAAAAATCACACGCTTTGGCTTTGCTTCTACTATATAATTGTAATAGTCACGCTGACGCGCCGGATTTAAATACAGAGTGATTGTGTCAATGTTAGACAAAGGAATTGCTTTAGTTTTAATTTTAATTCCTGCCACTTCCCCTGCATTTTGGCCAATAGCTAATACTGAATGTCCTTTATCAACGAGCATTTCTATTGCTTTGTATGCATATCTTTCTGGTTTTGTGGTCGCACCTAAAACTACAGTTTTTTTATTTTTCATTGTCTCAATTATTATTTTTTGCAAAAGTAGTAAAATACTATAGTCCCTTTTCATTTTAAATCAATATCTTTCGATTTCATTTGCTAATATAAAAAGCTTAAATCACATTAATTATAATCTTTTATTAATATTGAGTGCGCTATTTTCTGTACCCAAACCCACTAATTTCGCAAAAAAAACATGGAACTTTTTATTTCTCTATTTGCAGCACTTTTCTCCGTTTTAAACCCAATAGGAACAGTCCCTATCTTTGTGGGACTAACCATGGACGACGATAAAAAAGAGCGATCGCGCATTTCCTTATGGACTGCCATAAACGTTTTTATCATCTTGGTCATCTCGTTCTTTTTCGGTGAATATGTTTTGTCTTTCTTTGGAATAAGCATTGAAGCACTTCGTATTGCAGGAGGTATTATTATCGCCACCTCAGGATTTTCATTGCTTACAGGAAATTTCAATAAGAAACGAGGAGTAAATAAAAAAGTAGAAAATGATGCCCAAAGAAGAAATGATATTGCTTTAACACCGCTGGCAATTCCAATGTTAGCAGGCCCAGGATCGATCTCATTATTGATTGCTTTTTACCATGAACACCACGAAATGTTTGAAATTGGCATATCGGTTTTGGCTATTTTCGCTGTTGCAGTTGCGATATTCATTACTTTAAGAAGTGCACATTATTTGGCTAAAATACTAGGAGCTTCTGGAATTGTGGCTATTTCACGAATTGTGGGATTTATCGTAATTGCTATTGGAGTTCAATATATTATTAGCTCTATAATCACAATAGTTCAAACTAATTTAATGTAAAAAGAAATACTTGTAAAAAAAATGACCTTCATTTCTGAAGGTCATTTTTTTTTATGCTTTAGGAAGGAAAATTTCTGCCATCATGCATCGGGCGCTTCCGCCACCGCAAGCTTCTATAGTATCTAAACTTGAACTAAGAATTGTAGCATGTTTCTCTAACTGTGTTATTTGCTTAGGAGTTAAACTTTGATGTGCAGCAGAACTCATCACCAAATATCTTTTATCATCAGCACCGCGTACTTCTAACATATTCCCTGCAAAACTATTAACTTGTGCCTCAGTAATCAGAACGACTTCTTTATTGTCCTTCTTTAGATTATCTAAAACCATTTTGCGTTCTTTTTTATCATCAATGCAATCTGCACAAATTACGGCAAAAGTTTCGCCTAAACACATCATGACATTGGTGTGATAAATTAATTTTCTTTCGCCATTTACCGTTTGAAAAGCTTCAAAAAGTATTGGCTCATAATCAAAATCTTCACAAAACTCTATAAAAAGCTCTTCATCAGCTCTAGGCGATAACGCACAATATGCTTTCTCATTCGCTCTATCAAGTAGCAAACTACCCGTTCCTTCTAAGAAAAAACCATCATCCTCTGCTTCAGTATAGTCAACAATATTTTCGATTTTAAACCCTTTCTCTTCTAACATATCCAAGATTTCCTCTCGGCGTTCCTCACGACGATTCACGGCAAACATAGGATACAAAGCCACATCAGCATTTTCATGAAAAGAAACCCAATTGTTAGGAAAGATACTATCTGGTGTATCTGGATTCAAGGTATCATCAACTACTATCACATCAACACCAACTGCTCTTAACTTCTCAACGAAATCATCAAATTCTTGTTGTGCTTTAGCATTTACAGTTGCTGGCAAAAGGCCATCTAACACTTTTTGATAATAATTATTCACAGCCGTTTGTTCGTTCATTCTAAACGCAACAGGGCGAATCATTAATATGGAGTTTGTCGTTTGTTTCATATATTTTTAGTTTAAAGTTTAATAGTTTAAAGTTTAATATTGAGCAACATTAAACTTTAAACCATAAACAAATATTTATTCTCTAATTAAAGGTAAAGTGGAACATCGTAATAAACCTTCTTGCTTAGAAATCTCAGCATAAGGAATTTCTTCTACTGTAAAACCATGGTCTCGCAACCAATTGTTTAATCTCGTAAAATTCTTCTCAGAAACTACCACATTCGAATCAATAGAAAATATATTTGAATTCATTTTATACATTTCCTCTCTTGTGATATGAAATAAATTTTCTTTCCCAAAAAGGTTTACCAAGTAAAGGTAATCTGCTTCTTCACGAAACCCACTTTTGTATATTATTCCTTTGTCAACGCCTACGGGCTGGAAACAGCAATCCAGATGCAAGGCATTATCTCTTGCTTCTATTTTTGATTTAACCAAATCGAATTCTTTCACAATCTTATTTGGAAACAAATCCTTAATAAACTGCACTCCCTGCATATTTGTTCTGGCCGTAATATAGGATGCGTAATCACTTCCTTTATAAGTACCAATAAAAATATGATCATCCCAAAGCATAACATCACCACCCTCTATATGCACTTCCTCAGGAGGACGCACCACTTTTTTAGGATCAATTTGATCAATTATATATTGAATTGCATCCAACTCCGCCTCACGTTCAGGCAGAATATTAGATTTAATAAAAATACCATCAATAACAAACCCGATATCTCTGGTAAATATTTGATTGTAATTTTCAATTAACTCAGGTCGAAAAACGGTTACATCATATTTCTTTAGCACTTTATTAAATGCTTCCATCTCAGTTACCATATCTTTTTCTACTGGATAGGTTCCAGCTAAAATATGTTCCAGTGATTTTGGGTCATATGCTTCATCAACCGAAGGTGTAGGCCCATTATTAACTGCAGTACCTAACACTACAGCTTTCAACCTTGAAGTCTCATTATTTACTTTTAATTCTAGCATATATTTATTTACTATTTTGAGCAAAGATAAAAAAAGCCTCACTAGTTAGTGAAGCTTTTTTAATACTCTTTTTATTTATTCAGGTTTCTTAAAATCCCTTAAGTTAGCTCCTGTATATACTTGTCTTGGCCTTCCAATTGGCTCTTTGTTTTCACGCATCTCTTTCCATTGTGCAATCCAACCTGGTAGACGTCCTATTGCGAACATCACAGTAAACATATCAGTTGGAATACCTAATGCTCTATAAATAATTCCAGAATAGAAATCTACATTTGGATATAAATTTCTTGATTTGAAATATTCATCTTCTAAAGCAGCAGCCTCTAATTTTTTGGCTATAGCCAAAATAGGATCATCTACACCTAAAGTTTCTAAAACTTCATTTGCAGCTTTCTTGATGATTTGTGCTCTTGGGTCAAAACTTTTATAAACTCTATGTCCAAATCCCATTAAACGG
The DNA here is from genome assembly GCF_900106645.1 of Flavobacterium degerlachei. Taxonomy (GTDB): domain Bacteria; phylum Bacteroidota; class Bacteroidia; order Flavobacteriales; family Flavobacteriaceae; genus Flavobacterium; species Flavobacterium degerlachei. Next base: position 84,812 of record NZ_FNMV01000004.1, on the reverse strand, counting down.
AATGGATCCTCTTTATCTTTGGCTTTAGCCATATAAGCATCTGTATCACCACCATTCTTGTGAATTTCTTCTAACATTTCAAGAACAGCTTGATTTGCACCACCATGAAGTGGACCCCAAAGTGCAGAAACTCCTGCAGAAATAGATGCAAATAATCCAGCATGAGAAGAACCTACCATTCTAACAGTAGATGTAGAGCAGTTTTGCTCATGATCTGCGTGTAAAATGAATAATTTATCTAATGCATCAATTACTATCGGATTTGCTTTATAAGGCTCCGTTGGCAATTTAAACATTAAATCCATGAAGTTTTCAACATAGCCTTTAGTGTTATCGTAGTAATTCAAAGGATAACCCATGCTTTTTCTATAAGTCCAAGTGGCAATCACTAAGAATTTACCCATTGTCTTACAAACAGCCTGATACATTTCCTTGTCATTATCAACATTAACCGATTTAGGGTTAAATGCAGTTAATGCACTTGTCAAAGCAGCTAAAACACCCATTGGATGTGCTGTTCGTGGAAAACCATCAATGATGCTTTTCATTTCTTCATTGACAAGGGTATATTTTCTAATATCAACTTCAAATTGTTCCAACTGAGCTGCAGTTGGCAATTCTCCGAAGATTAGCAGAAATGAAACTTCTAAAAAATCAGCTTTTTCAGCTAGATCTTCAATTGAATATCCTCTGTAACGCAGAATTCCAAGTTCCCCATCTAAGAAAGTGATTTTACTAGTACAAGAACCTGAGTTTTTATACCCTGGGTCAAGAGTGATAATCCCAGTTAAATCTCGTAATTTTTTAATATCGATAGCTTCTTCGTTTTCACTTCCTTTGATTATTGGAAATTCATATCTCTTACCATCAATTTCTATTGTAGCTGTTTTTGACATAATATTTTGAAAATAAATCTTTACATTTAATAATTTACCAAATCTAAGGATAAAAACATGAATTAAAAAGAGAAATTGTTACTGATATTGTTAAAATCAACAAAAAAGCCATTCGTTTAACACGAATGGCTTTAAAAAATATAAATCTTGAAATTTTATTTTATTTTGAATGCATTTTTCCCAGGAAAATAAGCAGTTTCTCCCAACTCTTCTTCTATTCTTAACAGTTGGTTGTATTTTGCCATACGGTCAGAACGAGACGCAGAACCAGTCTTAATTTGCCCACAGTTCAATGCTACCGCTAAATCAGCGATTGTATTATCTTCTGTTTCACCAGAACGGTGTGACATTACTGAAGTATACCCTGCGTTTTTAGCCATGTTTACAGCTGCAATAGTCTCAGTAAGGGTACCAATTTGGTTAACTTTGATAAGAATTGAATTTGCAATTCCTTTTTCAATACCAGTTGACAAACGCGCTACGTTTGTTACAAATAAATCATCACCTACTAATTGTACTTTATCTCCAATTTTTTCAGTTAATAATTTCCATCCGTCCCAGTCATTTTCGTCCATACCATCTTCAATAGATATGATTGGGTATTTAGCAGCTAATTCAGCTAAATAATCAACTTGTTCAGCAGAAGTTCTTACTTTACCTGTTTCGCCTTCAAATTTAGAGTAATCATATTTTCCGTCTACATAAAATTCTGCAGCAGCACAATCTAAAGCAATCATAATCTCGTCTCCAAATGTGTATCCTGCTATTTCAACAGCTTTTTTGATAGTATCTAATGCATCTTCAGTACCACCAGCTAAATTTGGTGCAAAACCACCTTCATCACCTACTGCTGTAGAAAGACCTCTATCATGTAATACTTTTTTAAGGCTATGAAAAATCTCAGTCCCCATTTGCATTGCATGTGTGAAAGAAGTTGCTTTTACTGGAAAAATCATAAATTCTTGAAACGCGATTGGCGCATCAGAATGTGAACCTCCATTGATGATATTCATCATTGGAACCGGTAAAGTGTTTGCAGAAACACCACCCACGTATCTGTACAAAGGCAATCCCAATTCATTAGCAGCTGCTTTTGCAACAGCAAGGGAAACTCCTAAAATTGCGTTTGCTCCTAGATTTGATTTGTTTGGAGTGCCATCTAATTCAATCATTGTTTGATCGATTAAATTTTGTTCAAAAACTGATGTCCCTAACAATTCTTCAGCAATAATGGTATTAACATTTTTCACTGCATTCAAAACTCCTTTTCCTAAAAAGGCTTTTCCTCCATCACGTAACTCTACAGCTTCATGTTCTCCGGTTGAAGCTCCAGATGGAACTGCCGCTCTACCCAAAACACCATTTTCTGTAACTACATCTACTTCAATAGTAGGATTTCCTCTCGAATCGAAAATTTGTCTTGCGTGAATTTTGATAATAATACTCATACTACTTTATTTAAAATTATAATACTACAAATATATCCTATCTTTTTAAATGATAATATCAAAATAATGAATGTTATTAACGAAAACGTTATAATTATTTTCCAAAATCAAATAATTAGCACATTTCCTATAAATCACTTCTTTATTTTCTGTTATTAATTAAAAAAATGGAAACTAACTCAACTAACGAGTCAGAAAATACAAAAGCAGACGAATAAATCTTTTTAAGAATAAATAAACATGTTAAAACGCTAATTATCAATTATTTGAACTAACTTTATATAGCTAAATTCAAAATCAGATGGACACATTAGACAATTCGAATAATTCACCTCAAATCGTAGCGCTTTTAAAAAACCACTCAACACCTTTGCAAAACTTAGAAGATCTAGATCCTCTTATGGATTACATAGGTGATGCAAAATACGTCCTACTTGGTGAAGCTTCTCACGGAACACACGAATACTACACATGGAGAGCAAAAATAACGCAGCGCCTAATTAAGGAAAAAGGATTCTCATTTGTGGGCGTTGAAGGAGACTGGCCAGATTGCTACCGTTTAAACCGATATGCAAAGGGATACCTAAATTCAGGCACAGATATTTACACAGTTATGAATGAATTCAAAAGATGGCCTACATGGATGTGGGCTAATTGGGAAACAGCAGCATTTATAGAATGGTTAAAAGAATACAATAAAAAATTATCCGCCGATAAAAGAATAGGCTTTTATGGATTAGACGTTTACAGCTTTAGCGAATCAATGAATTCCATCATAGAATATTTAGAAAAGAATGATCCTAAAGCATTGCAGATTGCAAGAACAGCCCTGGAATGCTTTGAACCCTACTCAAAAGACGAAGGTCAATCCTATGCCAGAGCCTCAGCTTTTGTACCAATATTATGCGAGAAAGAAATCCTCACAATGCTTACGGAAATAAGAAAAAATATCCCTAACTATAACTCTGATGCTGAAAACGTAATGAGCACGGAGCAAAATGCATATATCGCTAGAAATGCTGAAAAGTATTATAGAGCTATGATAAAGAGAGGTTCGGCTTCTTGGAACATCCGTGATGAGCATATGGTTTCAACAATAGAAAGACTTTTAAAGTTTCATGGCAATCAGTCAAAGGTAATTGTTTGGGAGCACAACACTCATATTGGGGACGCGCGAGCTACGGACATGGCATCAGAAGGCATGGTAAATGTAGGTCAACTACTAAGGGAACAATACGCAACTGAAGGAGTTATAGCTATTGGTTTTGGATCCTATAAAGGCAGTGTGATAGCCGGCAGAAATTGGGGAGATGATATGAGAACGTTAAAAGTCCCTAAAGCTATAGAAGGAAGTTGGGAACATGCATTTCACCTTGCAAGTAATGGTCAAAATAGACTATTATTAATGAACAACATTCGCAATGAAAAATGTATTTCAGACTACATTGGCCACCGGGCAATAGGTGTAGTTTATAATCCAGAACATGAAAGCTACGGGAATTACGTACCTACTATTTTGCCAAAAAGATATGACGCCTTCATTTACATTGACCAAACAACCGCATTACATCCACTACACATTCAACCGGACGGCAGTCAAATCCCAGAAACATATCCTTTTGGTATGTAGTTTGAATTCCTATCATAAAAATAGGGCCTGACTTTACTAAAAAGTCAGGCCCAATATAATTTGATAAATTGCGACTTATATAAGCAACAACTATAGCATTATCCTTTGATATTTTCAATAAATTGATCAAACAAATAAGAAGAGTCATGTGGTCCAGGACTTGCTTCTGGGTGATATTGAACTGAGAAACAATTTTTATTTTTCATTCGCATACCAGCCACAGTTCCATCATTAAGATGAAGATGCGTAATCTCTAAATCTGGATTATTGTCTAATTCTTCTTTACTAACTGCAAAACCATGATTTTGAGACGTGATTTCCCCTTTTCCAGTAATAAGATTTTTAACAGGATGATTTATTCCTCTATGTCCGTTAAACATCTTATAAGTTGAAACCCCATTTGCCAAACCAATTACTTGATGACCTAAACAAATTCCGAATAATGGTCTATTATTTTCGAGTATTTCTCTAGCTACTTGAATCGCACCTGATAATGGCTCAGGGTCACCAGGGCCATTCGACAAGAAATAACCGTCAGGGTTAAATGCTGCCAAATCCTGATATGATGAGTCGAAAGGATAAACCTTTATATAGCAGTCTCTTTTTGCAAGATTTCGCAAGATATTTGTTTTTATTCCTAAATCTAGTGCAGAAATCTTATAAGTAGCATTCTCATCACCATAAAAATAAGGTTCTTTGGTAGAAACTTTCGAAGCTAATTCCAATCCCTTCATATCTGGAACATTTGCTAGTGCTAACTTTAAATCTTCGATTGGAGTTCCATCAGTACAGATAACTGAATTCATTGCACCATTATCTCTAATGTAACTTACCAATGCTCTTGTATCTACATCTGAGATACAAATTAAGTTTTCTTTGACGAAGTAATCCTCTAAACTTTCAGATGCATCAGCACGAGAGTAATTAAAACTAAAGTTCTTACAAACCAAACCGGAGATTTTAATGCTTGACGATTCTACTTCCTTTTCACTGACACCATAATTTCCAATATGGGCATTAGTAGCTACCATTATTTGACCGAAATAAGATGGGTCAGTAAAGATTTCTTGATAACCAGTCATTCCTGTATTGAAACACACTTCACCAAAAGTGGTTCCGCTGATTCCGATAGATTTCCCGTGAAAAATAGTTCCATCACTTAATAAAAGTATGGCACTTTGTCTTGTTGTATATTTCATTCGTTGATTTCTATTATTATTTTAATAGTCTCATGGAACTCGCAAAGCTAGTTTCATTTGTAGTTAAATATTGTGCAAATTTAATTCTTTAATGCAATGGAAGCAAACTTTTGAAATTTATTATGGAAATAAAAAGTTCTAAACTAGACCTGATGGAAACGACATCCTTTTTATCCTGAACTTGATTCAGGATCCTGAATCAAGTTCAGGATAAAAAGATACAGTGAACAGCACGACCAATCTCGAACGAAGCTCATTAGATTTACTCCAAAAAAAACAAAAAAAAAGGATAAACTATAAATAGCTTATCCTTGATTTTTATTGAATGATTATTTTCATAACTATTCAGCTGCGTCAGTAGTTGTTTCAGTTTCAGCGGCTGGAGCTTCAGTAGCTTCATCTGCTTTCTTTGCTTTTCCACCACGACGGCTTTTTGCTTTTTTAACTTCTTTTTTACCACCATTGTAAAGTTCATTGAAATCTACAAGTTCGATCATTGCCATATCAGCATTATCTCCCAAACGATTTCCAACTTTAATGATACGAGTGTATCCACCTGGACGGTCACCAACTTTAGCAGCTACGTCTCTGAACAAGTCAGTTACCGCATATTTGCTACGTAAGTAAGCGAAACAAATACGACGGTTGTGAGTCGTATCAGTTTTAGATTTTGTTATTAAAGGCTCAACGAATTGTTTAAGCGCTTTTGCTTTAGCAACAGTAGTGTTAATACGTTTGTGCTCGATAAGAGAACAAGCCATATTAGCTAACATAGATTTTCTATGTGCTGTCTGTCTGCTAAGGTGATTGAATTTTTTTCCGTGTCTCATGACCAATTTATTTTAACTTCATCTTGCTACAATCCATTATGGAGAGCAAAATATGAAGTAAATTATTCTTTATCTAGTTTGTATTTCGCTAAATCCATTCCGAAGTTTAAATTCTTAATTGCAACTAGTTCATCTAGTTCCGTCAAAGATTTTTTACCGAAATTACGGAATTTCATTAGGTCATTTTTATTAAACGATACTAAATCACCAAGTGTATCAACTTCAGCCGCTTTCAAACAATTTAATGCTCTTACAGATAAATCCATATCAACAAGCTTAGTTTTAAGCAATTGTCTCATATGCAATGATTCCTCATCATACGATTCTGTTTGTGCGATTTCATCAGCCTCAAGTGTAATTCTTTCGTCAGAGAACAACATGAAATGGTGAATTAAAACCTTGGCAGCTTCAGTAAGTGCATCTTTTGGATTTATAGAACCGTCAGTTTTTATTTCAAAAACTAACTTTTCATAATCTGTTTTTTGCTCTACACGGAAGTTTTCAATTGCATATTTTACATTTTTTACCGGAGTAAAAATTGAATCTGTAAAAATGGTTCCAATTGCAGCATTCTGTTTTTTGTTCTCTTCAGCAGGAACATATCCTCTACCTTTTTCGATTGTTAAATCGAAGTTCAGTTTGATTTTTGGATCTAGATTACAAATAACCAGTTCTGGATTCAAAACTTGGAAACCTGAAATAAATTTTTGAAAATCACCAGCTGTCAATTGATCTTTACCTGAAACTGAAATAGTAACTGCTTCATTATCAATATCTTCAATTTGACGTTTGAAACGTACTTGTTTAAGATTAAGAATAATTTCGGTAACATCCTCAACAACTCCTGAGATAGTAGAAAACTCATGATCTACACCTTCTATGCGAACAGATGTAATTGCATAACCTTCTAATGCTGAAAGCAAGACTCTTCTAAGTGCATTACCAACGGTCAATCCATATCCTGGCTCTAAAGGTCTGAATTCAAACTTACCTTCAAAATCGGTTGAATCGATCATGATAACTTTATCGGGCTTCTGAAAATTAAATATTGCCATAAATTTCGACTAAGTCAATTATTATTTGTTGTACAACTCTACGATTAATTGTTCTTTAATGTTTTCTGGAATTTGAAGTCTTGCCGGTACAGTAACAAAAGTACCTTCTTTAACGTCATTGTTCCAAGTAATCCATTCATAAACATGACTTGAATTAGATAAAGAACGTTCGATAGCCTCTAAAGATTTAGATTTTTCACGAACAGCAACTTTATCACCAGGTTTAAGGTGGTAAGAAGCAATATTTACAACATCACCATTCACAGTGATGTGTCTGTGAGATACAAGTTGTCTAGCGCCTCTTCTAGAAGGAGCGATACCCATTCTAAAAACAACGTTATCTAATCTTGCTTCACACAATTGTAAAAGAACTTCACCAGTAACTCCTTTAGTAGCCGATGCTTTTTTGAATAAACCTCTGAATTGTTTTTCTAAAATTCCGTAAGAATATTTAGCTTTTTGCTTTTCCATTAACTGGATAGCATACTCAGATTTTTTTCCTCTTTTTTTAGCCATCCCGTGTTGTCCAGGTGGGTAACTTCTTCTTTCGAAAGCTTTATCATCTCCGAATATTGCTTCGCCAAATTTACGAGCAATTCTTGTCTTTGGACCAGTATATCTTGCCATTTCTTAAAAATTAAATTAAGGTAGAGATTATGAATTCAGGTCATATCCTTCGATAATCGTTAATTCTACCTTGTTATACTTAAATATTATTATTAAACTCTACGTCTCTTAGGAGGACGACATCCGTTGTGAGGCATTGGAGTAACATCGATAATCTCAGTCACTTCAATTCCACCGTTATGCAAAGAACGGATAGCAGACTCACGTCCGTTTCCTGGTCCTTTTACATAAACCTTAACTTTTTTAAGTCCTGCTTCAATAGCTACTTTACTACAATCTTCTGCTGCCATTTGGGCTGCGTATGGAGTGTTCTTTTTAGAACCTCTAAAACCCATTTTACCAGCTGAAGACCAAGAAATAACTTCACCTTTTTTGTTTGTCAAAGAAATAATGATGTTATTGAAGGTAGCAGAAATATGAGCTTCTCCCGTTGATTCAACGATAACTTTACGTTTTTTTGCAGTTGCTTTAGCCATATTACTTATTATTTAGTTGCTTTTTTCTTGTTAGCAACAGTTTTTCTTTTACCTTTTCTTGTTCTAGAGTTGTTCTTAGTTCTTTGTCCTCTTAAAGGAAGACCAGTTCTATGACGGATACCTCTGTAACAACCAATATCCATTAAACGTTTGATGTTTAAAGAAACTTCAGAACGTAATTCTCCTTCAATTTTGAATTCTGATACCGCTTCACGAATTGCTCCGATCTCGTCATCATTCCAGTCTTGAACTTTTTTATCTTGGCTTACTTGAGCTTTATCTAAAATCTCAATAGCTCTACTATTTCCTAATCCGAAGATGTAGGTAAGTGCTATAACACCTCTCTTGTTTTTCGGGATATCTACCCCTGCTATTCTTGCCATAACTATCCTTGTCTTTGTTTAAATCTAGGATTCTTTTTGTTTATAACGTACAATCTCCCTTTTCTACGCACAATCTTGCACTCGGGACTTCTCTTTTTTACTGATGCTCTAACTTTCATTGTGAATATCCTTTAATATCTATAAGTAATTCTTGCTTTTGACAAATCATATGGGCTCATTTCCAGTTTCACTTTATCACCAGGTAATAATTTGATATAATGCATACGCATTTTTCCAGATATATGAGCAATAACAATATGTCCATTCTCTAATTCTACACGGAACATCGCATTTGATAATGCTTCAATGATTGATCCGTCTTGTTCTATTGCTGATTGTTTTGCCATAAAATTAAGCTACTGCTTTTCTATTTTTTCCACTTTTCATTAAACCATCATAATGTTTGTTTAACAAGTATGAATTGATTTGTTGAATTGTATCTATTGCGACACCAACCATAATTATTAATGAGGTACCCCCAAAAAACATTGCCCAAGATTGTTGAACATCCATAAGACTAACAATAATCGCTGGGAACACAGCTATCAAAGCAAGAAATAAAGATCCTGGGAAAGTTATCAAAGACATCACTTTGTCAAGAAAATCTGAAGTCTCAACTCCTGGTCTGATACCTGGAATAAATCCTCCACTTCTCTTAAGATCATCAGACATCTTGTTAGTAGGAACTGTAATTGCTGTATAAAAGAATGTAAACACAACTATTAAAGTTGCAAATACAAGGTTATACCAAAAACCGAACATATTACTAAAAGCGCCAACAATTGATTGCGATGCATCTGATTTTGATAATCCAGCCACAGCAGCAGGAATGAACATAATCGCCTGAGCAAAGATAATAGGCATAACTCCTGCAGCATTAAGCTTTAAAGGAATCCATTGTCTATTACCACCCATCATATCTTGTTCAAAATCTCCTGATGTAGTACGACGAGCGTACTGAACTGGTATCTTTCTAATTGCCATGGTTAACAAAACACATGCAACAATTACTAAAAGCCAAATAATAATTTCGATAACCAATAACATTGGTCCACCGTTGTTATTCGTAACTCTTGTAGTAAATTCTTGTATGAATGCTTGTGGAAACCTAGCAAGTATACCTACCATAATTAATAGAGAAATACCATTTCCAATTCCTTTATCAGTTATTTTTTCTCCTAACCACATGGCAAATATTGTACCTGTAACCAAGATAATTACTGAAGAAAATAAGAATTCAAAGGAATTAAACCCTAATAAAAATGCGCTACTAGGTAAAGTTCTGTAAAGATTGTAGATATAAGTTGGCCCTTGAACTAAAGTAATAACGATAGTTAACCAACGTGTAATCTGATTGATCTTTTTTCTACCACTTTCCCCGTCATTTTGAAGCTTTTGCAAATAAGGAATCGCAATTCCCATAAGCTGAACAACAATAGACGCAGAAATGTAAGGCATGATTCCTAAAGCAAAAACTGACGCTTTAGAGAACGCACCACCAGTAAACATATCTAGAATAGATCCGATACCACTTTTGGTTTGACCGGCTAAACTAGTTAACTGTGTTGCATCGATCCCTGGAAGCGTAACATGTGCTCCAAAACGATAAACTAAAAGCAGACCTAATGTAATTAGGATTCTGTTTTTTAGTTCCTCGATTTTCCAAACATTGCTTATTGATTCAATAAATTTCTTCATAAATCGAAAATTACATTGTTACAGCTTCTCCTCCAGCAGCTTCAATAGCAGCTTTTGCAGTAGCGGTAAATTTGTGAGCGGTTACTTTTAATTTTGCTTTCAATTCTCCTCTTCCTAAAATCTTTACGATTTCATTCTTAGTTGCCAAACGGTTTGCTACATAAGTTGTCATATCGACACTGTCTGTAATAATACCATTATCAACTAATAATTGAAGAGTATCTAGATTCACACCTTCGTAGTCTTTACGATTGATGTTTGTAAAACCAAACTTAGGTACACGTCTTTGAAGTGGCATTTGCCCTCCTTCAAAACCAATCTTTTTAGAATAACCAGAACGAGATTTCTGTCCATTGTGACCTCTTGCAGAAGTACCACCTTTTCCAGAACCTTCTCCTCTACCTAATCTTTTATTTTGACTGTGTGTCGACCCTTCAGCTGGTTGTAAGTTACTTAAATTCATAACAGTATTTGTTATTTAGCTTCTTCTACAGAAACTAAGTGTTTAACTTTGTTTATCATCCCAAGGATTGTAGGGTTTGAATCATGCTCTACCACTTGACCCATTTTACGTAGACCTAAAGCTACTAATCCTCTTTTTTGATCAAGTGGACAGTTGATTTTACTTCTAACTTGTTTTACTAATAATTTAGCCATAATTTCCTTGAATTAACCTTTAAAAACTTTCTCTAAAGAAACTCCTCTTTGTTTTGCAACAGTGTGAGCGCTTCTCATTTGTAATAAAGCATCAAAAGTTGCTTTTACTACGTTGTGAGGATTTGATGATCCTTGAGATTTAGATAATACATCGTGAATCCCTACTGATTCAAGAACTGAACGAACAGCTCCACCAGCAATAACTCCTGTACCATGAGAGGCAGGAATTAAAAATACACGTGCACCACCAAATTTACCTTTTTGTTCGTGAGGAACCGATTGACCATGTAAAGGAATTTTTACTAAATTTTTCTTAGCATCTTCTACTGCTTTCGCAATTGCTTCAGAAACATCTTTAGATTTTCCTAATCCATGACCTACTACTCCATTTTCATCACCTACAACTACAATAGCAGAAAAACCGAAAGCTCTACCACCTTTTGTAACTTTAGTAACACGATTAACACTCACCAAACGATCTTTTAATTCAAGACCACTTGGTTTTATTAACTCTACATTCTTGTATTTACTATTAGACATACTATATTAGAATTTAAGTCCAGCCGCTCTCGCGCCTTCTGCTAATGATTTAATACGACCGTGATACAAGTAACCTCCTCTATCGAATGTTACAACTTCTATCCCAGCTTTTAACGCTTTTTCTGCTACTAGTTTTCCAACAGCAATAGCAACTTCTACGTTTGTACCTTTTCCTATTTCTTTTTCTCTTGAAGATGCAGCCAACAATGTAACTCCGTTTACGTCATCAATTAATTGAGCATAAATTTCTTTGTTACTTCTAAATACAGATAATCTTGGATTAGCAGCAGTACCACTGATCGATTTTCTAATTCTGAATCTAATTCTCTGTCTTCTCTGAGGTTTCGTTAATGACATAATTTTATTTTTTATGCTGATTTACCTGCTTTTCTTCTTAATACTTCACCTACAAATTTAACACCTTTTCCTTTGTACGGCTCAGGCTTACGAAAGCCTCTAATTTTTGCCGCAACTTGTCCTAAAAGTTGTTTATCTAACGAAGTTAACTTCACAATTGGGTTCTTACCTTTTTCAGATATAGTTTCTAGAGTCACCTCTGGAGCTACATCCAAAACAATATTGTGTGAGAATCCAAGAGCTAAATCTAATTTTTGTCCTTGATTCGAAGCTCTATAACCAACTCCTACCAATTCCAATGATTTTGTAAAACCATCAGTTACACCAATAATCATGTTATTGACTAAAGATCTATACAAACCGTGTTTTGCTCTGTGGTCTTTGTGATCAGACGATCTTTCTACTTGAACTTGACCGTCTTCAACTGTTACAGTTACGTCCGAAAACTCCTGTGTAAGTTGACCATTTTTTCCTTTTACCGTAATAATACCATCTTTAACTTCTACAGTTACTCCGGCAGGGATTACGACTGGGTTTTTACCTATTCTTGACATCTTATAGAATATTTATTAGTATACGTAACAAATTACTTCACCACCTACATTTAATTGCTTCGCTTTCTTTCCAGTCATCAATCCTTTTGATGTTGAAACAATAGCGATGCCTAATCCGTTAAGGATTCTAGGAATGGTAGAAGAACTTGAATACTTACGTAAACCTGGTTTACTAATTCTTTGGATATCTCTAATTACTGACTCTTTAGTATCTTTATCATACTTCAAAGCAATTTTGATTGAACCCTGTACAGCGTTGTCTTCAAATTTGTAACTTAAGATATAACCTTGATCAAATAAGATCTTTGTGATTTCTTTTTTTAGATTAGATGCAGGAATTTCGACAACTTTGTGGTTTGCAGCCACAGCGTTTCTAACTCTTGTTAAATAATCCGCAATAGGATCTGTATACATGTTTATTGATTTGCGGTTTTGGTTTTCAATTAATCATTAATCGAACCTGAAACCAATTTATAAATATTAATGATACAGACGTAACTAGGTTAGGTCTGTATCAGAACGTAATAAATTACGTTTTACCAAGATGCTTTTTTAACACCAGGTATCAATCCGTTATTTGCCATTTCACGAAATGTAACACGTGAAAGACCAAATTGACGCATATAACCTCTAGGCCTACCTGTTAATTTACAACGATTGTGCAAACGAACTGGCGAAGCATTTTTTGGTAACTTTTGCAAACCTACGAAATCTCCAGCTTCTAACAAAGCTTTTCTTTTCTCAGCATACTTAGCTACCGTTTTTTCTCTCTTCACCTCACGGGCTTTCATTGATTCTTTAGCCATGTCTTAATTCTTTTTAAAAGGTAATCCTAATTCAGCCAATAACGACTTTGCTTCTTTATCAGTGTTTGCAGTAGTTACAAAAGTGATATCCATACCTGAAATTTTGTTTACTTTATCAATATCAATTTCTGGGAAAATGATTTGCTCCAAAACTCCAAGGTTATAATTTCCTCTTCCGTCAAAACCAGTAGCTTTAATACCACCGAAATCTCTTACACGCGGTAAAGCTGAAGTAATAAGTCTATCTAAAAACTCATACATTCTTTCTCCACGCAAAGTAACTTTTGCTCCAATTGGCATACCTTTTCTCAATTTGAAAGACGCAACGTCTTTCTTTGATATTGTAGATATTGCTTTTTGTCCAGTGATCTTTGTTAACTCATCAACTGCATAGTCAATAAGTTTTTTATCAGATACAGCTGCACCAACTCCACGGCTCAAAACGATTTTTTCCAATTTAGGAACTTGCATTACGTTTATGTATCCGTACTCCTCTTTAAGAGCAGAAATAACTCTGTTCTTATATTCCTCTTTCAGTCTAGGTATATACGCCATTACTATAGTACTTGATTAGATTTTTTTGAAAATCTTACTTTCTTATCTCCTTCAACTCTAACTCCAGTTCTAGTTGCTTCCTTAGTTTTAGGATCAATTAGAGAGATATTAGAAATTTGTATAGAAGCTTCTTTTTTCACGATACCACCTTGAGGGCTTTTTGCACTTGGCTTCGTATGTTTCGAAACCATGTTTACACCTTCAACAATCGCTTTGTTTTTCTCACGGTCAACACGTAAAACTTTCCCCTCTGAACCTTTATGGTCTCCAGCGATTACTCTTACGATGTCTCCTGTTTTTATTTTTAGCTTTATCATCTTAAAACGAATTAAAGCACTTCAGGTGCTAATGATACAATTTTCATGAATTGTTTTTCACGAAGTTCTCTTGCTACTGGACCAAAAACGCGAGTTCCTCTCATCTCACCAGCAGCATTCAATAACACACATGCGTTGTCATCAAATCTGATATATGATCCGTCGGCTCTTCTCACTTCTTTTCTGGTACGTACAACAACTGCAGTTGAAACAGCTCCTTTTTTAACGCTTCCGTTTGGAGTTGTGTCTTTTATAGAAACTACAATCTTGTCACCAACAGAGGCATACCTTCTTTTGGTACCTCCTAAAACACGGATAGTTAAAACTTCCTTTGCTCCAGTGTTATCTGCTACTTTTAGTCTTGATTCTTGTTGTACCATAATTATTTAGCTCTTTCTAGGATTTCAACTAACCTCCAACATTTAGTTTTACTTAAAGGACGCGTTTCGCTAATCCTTACCGTATCTCCAATGTTACAGTCGTTCTTTTCGTCGTGTGCGTGATACTTTTTAGTTTTCAACACGAACTTACCGTATAATGGGTGTTTTACTTTACGAACTTCAGCGATTACAATAGACTTATCCATTTTATCCGAAGTTACAACACCAACTCTCTCTTTTCTTAAATTTCTTTTTTCTTCCATCTTTCAGCAGATTACAATTATTGCAACTCTCTTTTTGTAAGCTCTGTAGCTAATCTAGCAACTGATCTTCTTACACTTCTAATTTGAAGTGGGTTTTCAATTGGTGATATAGCATGAGCCATTTTTAGGTCAGCATATATTTTCTTAGTCTGGCTAAGCTTTTCTTGCAACTCCGCTGCAGAAAGATCTTTTATTTCTGATTGTTTCATAATATAATATAGATTATGCTTCGAAATCTCTAGCAACAACGAATTTGGTTTTTACTGGAAGCTTTTGTGCCGCAAGACGCAAAGCCTCTTTTGCAACTGACAAAGGAACTCCTCCAATTTCAAACATGATTCTTCCGGGTCTAACTACGGCAGCCCAATATTCAACTGCACCTTTACCTTTACCCATACGTACCTCAAGAGGTTTCTTTGTGATTGGTTTGTCTGGAAATATTTTGATCCATAATTGTCCCTCTCTTTTCATAAAACGAGTTGCAGCAATACGCGCAGCTTCAATTTGACGAGAAGTTAGAAAACATCCATCTTCATGTACAGATTTAATACCAAACATTCCATTAGAAAGTTCATGCCCTCTTTGAGAGTTTCCTTTCATTCTACCTTTCTGTACCTTTCGGTATTTTGTTCTTTTAGGCTGTAACATTTTTCTTTAATTTAAAAATTTACTTTCTTTTACGAGCGTCAGGTTTTCCACCTCTATTAAAGTTAGATTTGCCACGAGGAGCATCTCCACCTTTACCACCAGCTTGTTTTTTGTCCATTCCTGCAAGCGGAGAAAGATCTCTCTTTCCATAGACTTCACCTTTCATGATCCACACTTTGATTCCCATTCTACCATAAGTAGTATGCGCCTCGGCAAGTGCATAATCAATATCAGCTCTGAAAGTTGATAGAGGAACTCTACCTTCTTTGAAACCTTCTGAACGTGCCATCTCAGCTCCATTCAAACGACCAGAAACCAAAACTTTGATACCCTCTGCGTTCATACGCATTGAGGCAGCAATAGCCATTTTGATTGCACGTCTGTAAGAAATTCTGCTTTCAATTTGACGACAGATGCTTGTAGCAACTAGATACGCGTCAAGTTCAGGTCTTTTGATTTCAAAGATGTTGATTTGAACCTCTTTGTCAGTAATTTTCTTAAGTTCTTCTTTTAACTTGTCTACCTCTTGTCCACCTTTTCCGATAATGATACCAGGTCTAGCAGTAGTGATAGTAACGGTTACAAGTTTCAAAGTTCTCTCGATGATTACTTTTGATACACTAGCTTTTGATAAACGAGCATGGATATACTTTCTGATTTTATGATCTTCGGCAAGTTTATCACCATAATCATTTCCACCATACCAGTTTGAGTCCCATCCTCTGATGATACCAAGTCTATTTCCAATTGGATTTGTCTTTTGTCCCATCTTGTATTAAATTGCTTGTGTGTTATTAATAGATCCTAATACGATTGTAACGTGATTAGAACGTTTTCTTATTCTGTGTGCACGACCCTGTGGAGCTGGACGAAGTCTTTTCAACATCATTCCACCATCTACTGTAATCGTTTTAACAAATAAACCTGCTTCTTCCATATTAGCGTCAGGGTTTTTTGCTTGCCAGTTGGCAATAACAGATAAAACCAATTTCTCTAATTTTCTTGAAGCTTCTTTAGAACTGAATCTTAAGATGTTTAGTGCTCTTTCTACCTTCTGACCTCTTACCAAGTCCGCTACTAAGCGCATTTTTCTAGGTGAAGTAGGGCAGTTATTCAATTTCGCGAAAGCAATAGACTTATTAGCCTCTTTTCTCGCATCTGCTGTTTCTCTTTTACGAACTCCCATTGCTTCTTATTTTTTACCTTTATTTTTTGCTCCAGCATGACCTCTAAAAGATCTAGTTGGTGAAAATTCTCCTAATTTGTGACCTACCATGTTTTCTGTTACGTAAACTGGTACAAATTGACGACCGTTATGAACTGCGATAGTCTGTCCAACAAAGTCTGGAGTAATCATAGAAGCTCTAGACCATGTCTTAACCACTCCTTTATTTCCACCTGCGATGTTTTCTTGAACTTTCTTGTCTAACTTATAATGAACGAAAGGTCCTTTTTTTAATGAACGTGCCATATCTTATTATTTCTTTCTACGTTCTACGATATACTTGTTACTCGGGTTTTTCTTAGAACGAGTTCTATAACCTTTTGCTGGTATTCCATTTCTTGAACGTGGATGTCCACCAGAAGAACGTCCTTCTCCACCACCCATTGGGTGATCAACAGGGTTCATCGCTACAGGTCTTGTTCTAGGTCTTCTACCTAACCATCTTGTTCTACCTGCTTTACCAGATACAACTAATTGGTGGTCTGAATTAGAAACAGCTCCAATAGTAGCAGCACAAGTTAACAAGATCAATCTTGTTTCACCTGATGGCATTTTGATTGTTGCATATTTCCCGTCTCTTGCCATTAATTGAGCAAATGTTCCAGCAGAACGAGCAATTACTGCTCCTTGACCTGGACGTAACTCAATACATGATATAACAGTTCCTAATGGAATTCTGCTTAAAGGCAACGTATTACCAATTTCAGGTTGAGATTCAGGACCAGAAACTAATTTCTGACCTACTTTCAATCCGTTTTGAGCAATAATATAAGTTTTCTCACCATCAGCATAAGCTAATAATGCGATAAACGCAGTACGATTTGGATCATATTCGATTGATTTCACTGTCGCAGGAATTCCTTCCTTTGTTCTTTTGAAATCAATAATACGATATCTCTGCTTGTGACCACCACCCGTATAACGCATGGTCATCTTTCCTTGACTATTTCTACCTCCAGAGTTTTTTATCGGCGCTATCAAAGAGCGTTCCGGCTTATCAGTTGTAATGGCGTCATAACCATTCACAACTCTAAATCGCTGACCTGGGGTAATAGGTTTTAATTTTCTTACTGACATTTTTCTATCTTAGATATTGTTGTAAAAATCAATTGTTTCTCCTTCTTGTACTTGAACAATTGCTTTCTTAATTGCATTCGTCTTTCCACTGATTAAACCACTTTTAGTGTATTTTGTAGTTCTATCCGGTCTTACGTTCATCGTGTTAACACTCAAAATAGTCACACCATAAGCAGCTTCAATAGCTTTCTTAATCTCAACTTTATTTGCTTTTTTGTTAACAACGAATCCGAAGCGGTTTAAAACTTCACTTTCTTTGGTTACTTTTTCCGTTACTATAGGTTTAATTATGATGCTCATATCCTATTATTTACTTAAATTTTCTTCAATTATCTCCAAAGAACTCTCTAAAAGAACTAGGTTATTAGCATTTAAAATAGCATAAGTACTTAATTCTAAGCTACTTACTACGCTAGACGCCTTTAAATTACGTGAGGACAAATATACGTTTTTATTAACGTCACCCAACACAAACAGAGATTTTTTATTTTCTAACTCTAAAGCTTTCAAAACATTAATGAAATTTTTAGTGTTTGGAGTTTCAAAATTAAAGTCTTCAAGAACGATAATATTTGACTCTTTTGCTTTGATTGAGAAAGCAGATTTTCTTGCCAAACGTTTCAAGTTTTTATTCAATTTGAATGAATAACTTCTTGGTCTTGGTCCGAAAACTGTTCCACCACCTTTGAACAATGGATTCTTTGCACTACCCGCACGAGCAGTACCAGTTCCTTTTTGTTTTTTAATCTTACGAGTACTTCCCGCTACTTCAGCTCTTTCTTTAGCTTTGTGCGTTCCTTGTCTTTGATTAGCAAGATATTGCTTAACATCAAGGTATACTGCGTGATTATTTGGTTCAATTGCGAATACTGAATCAGAAAGTTGAACTTTTCTTCCAGTATCTTTTCCGTTGAAATCTAATACTTTTACTTCCATTACTTGTGAATGATTACATAAGAGTTGTTACATCCAGGAACACATCCCTTAATAACAAGTAGGTTCTTTTCAGCCACTACTTTTAAAACTCTAAGGTTTTGAACGTTTACATTTTCGCCTCCCATACGTCCAGCCATACGCATTCCTTTGAATACTCTAGATGGATAAGATGAAGCTCCTACAGAACCTGGCGCTCTTAAACGGTTATGTTGACCATGAGTTGCTTGACCAACACCACCAAAACCGTGACGTTTCACAACCCCTTGAAAACCTTTACCTTTAGATACACCTTGTACATCTACAAATTCTCCTTCAACAAACATAGAAACATCTATAAGATCCCCTAGTTTTTGTTCTGTTGCAAAATTTTGGAATTCAACGACTTTTTTCTTAGCTACAGTTCCCGCTTTTTTAAAGTGACCTAAAGCCGCTTTTGTGGAATGTTTCTCGTTTTTGTCATCGAAACCAAGTTGCAACGCTTCATACCCGTCAACACCTTTGGTTCTGACTTGGGTAACAACGCATGGTCCAGCTTCGATTACTGTACAAGGAATATTCTTCCCGTTCTCGTCGAAAATGCTAGTCATGCCGATTTTTCTACCAATTAACCCAGACATAATTATTAATTATTAATTATTAAATATAAAAATAGAACACCAACACTTAAGTGAACCCTATTTTTTTAGTGGTGCAAAAGTATAACTTATTTACACACAAACCAAATAAAATATTTTCCACTTAAATGCAGTGCTCTTCTCTTTCTTAAAAAGCTACTTAAACTTTGATCTCTACTTCAACTCCAGAAGGTAATTCAAGTTTCATCAATGCATCAATTGTTTTTGATGAAGATGAATAAATGTCAATTAATCTCTTATATGACATTACTTCGAATTGCTCTCTAGCTTTTTTGTTAACGTGTGGAGAACGTAGTACTGTGAAAAGTTTTTTGTGTGTTGGCAATGGGATTGGACCTGTTACAACTGCACCGGTACTTTTTACCGTTTTTACGATTTTCTCAGCAGACTTGTCTACCAACATATAATCGTAAGATTTTAGTTTTATTCTGATTTTTTGACTCATTTTCTTAAAGATTAAGCGTTTCCTTTTGCTTTTTTGATTACTGCTTCCGAAATATTAGAAGGAGTTTCCGCGTAATGTGAAAATTCCATAGTAGAAGTTGCTCTTCCTGACGAAAGTGTTCTTAATGTCGTAACATATCCAAACATTTCAGACAATGGCACATCTGCTTTAATGGTTTTAGCACCTGCTCTATCACCCATGTCATTAACCTGACCTCTACGACGGTTAATATCACCTACGATATCTCCCATGTTTTCTTCCGGTGTAATAACTTCCATTTTCATGATTGGCTCAAGAATTACAGCTCCAGCAGCCTTAGCTACTTCTCTGTATCCCATTCTAGCTGCAAGTTCAAAAGAAAGTGCATCAGAATCCACAGGGTGAAAAGATCCATCTAAAAGAGTTACTTTCAAACTATCCACCTGATAACCCGCTAACGGACCAGCTTTCATAGCTTCTCTGAAACCTTTTTCAACAGACGGTATATATTCTTTAGGAACGTTACCACCTTTTACAGCGTTCACAAACTGCAATCCAACAGGAACTTTACCATCAACTTCATCAGCAGGCTCTAATTTAAATACGATATCACCGAATTTACCACGACCTCCAGATTGTTTCTTGTACGTTTCTCTGTGTTGAGCAATTTTTGTAAAAGCTTCTTTGTATTCAACTTGAGGCTCACCTTGGTTTACTTCAACTTTGAACTCACGACGCATTCTATCAACAAGGATATCTAAGTGAAGCTCACCCATACCTGATATAATAGTTTGTCCTGAAGCTTCATCAGTTCTAACAGTAAACGTAGGATCTTCTTCAGCTAATTTAGCTAAAGCCATACCCATTTTATCAACGTCAGCTTTTGTTTTAGGCTCAATTGCAATACCAATTACCGGCGCAGGGAATTTCATTGACTCAAGAATGATTGGGTGTTTTTCATCACACAATGTATCTCCAGTTTTGATGTCCTTAAATCCTACTGCCGCTCCAATATCACCTGCTTCGATAAAATCGATTGGGTTTTGCTTGTTAGCATGCATTTGATAAATACGCGAGATTCTTTCTTTGTTTCCTGAACGTGTGTTCAAAACATAAGAACCTGCATCTAAACGTCCTGAATAAGCACGGAAGAAAGCTAAACGACCTACGAATGGGTCAGTAGCAATTTTAAAAGCTAAAGCAGCGAATGGCTCTTTAACATCTGGCTTACGCAATATTTTAGTTTGATCTTCTTCTAACAATTCAGCATCATCAGGATGAATCCCTTCGATACCATCTTTGTCCATTGGAGAAGGTAAATATTTACAAACTGCGTCCAACATAAATTGAACACCTTTGTTTTTGAAAGAAGAACCAGCAATCATCGGGATGATAGCCATATCCATAACCGCAGCTCTTAAAGCAACGTTGATTTCTTCCTCTGTAATAGAGTTTTCATCTTCCATGAATTTTTCTAACAAATTCTCATCATAATCAGCTACTGCTTCAATAAGAATCGATCTGTATTCCTTCACTTCATCAAGCATATCTTCAGGGATAGGCACAATATCATATGTAGCTCCTAAACCTTCTTCATGCCAAACAATAGCTTGGTTTTTTACTAAATCTACCACACCTTTGAAATCATTCTCTTCACCAATTGGCAAAGTGATTGCAACAGCATTAGATTTTAACATATCTCTTACTTGCTGACATACCATCAAAAAGTTAGATCCTTGTCTATCCATTTTATTAACAAATCCAATACGTGGAACTTTGTACTGATCTGCTAGTCTCCAGTTAGTTTCTGATTGTGGCTCAACACCATCAACAGCACTAAATAAGAAAACCAAACCATCAAGAACACGTAAAGAACGGTTTACTTCAACTGTAAAGTCAACGTGTCCCGGTGTGTCAATAATATTAAAGTGATAAGGTAATGTTTCAGGTAATACTTTACCTTGTGTAGTTGGGAAATTCCATTCACAAGTTGTAGCAGCAGAAGTAATCGTAATCCCTCTTTCTTGCTCTTGTGCCATCCAGTCCATTGTTGCAGCACCATCGTGTACTTCACCAATTTTGTGTGATTTTCCTGTATAGAATAATATACGCTCAGTTGTCGTTGTTTTACCAGCATCAATATGAGCAGCAATTCCTATGTTTCTTGTATATTTAAGTTCTCTAGCCATTTCTTAGAATTAAAATCTAAAATGAGAGAAAGCTTTATTAGCCTCTGCCATTTTGTGAGTATCCATTCTTTTCTTAACAGCAGCACCTTCTTCTTTAGCCGCAGCTAAACATTCCGAAGCTAACTTTTGAGCCATTGATTTCTCATTTCTTCTTCTAGAATAAAGTATTAACCACTTCATTGCGTAAGAAATTTTTCTATCCGGTCTAATTTGCATTGGAATTTGGAATGTAGCTCCACCAACTCTACGACTACGTACTTCTACGTGAGGCATAACATTAGTTAACGCATCTTTCCAAATCTCTAATGATGATTTTTCTGCATCTTGCTTTTTTGATTCTATAATGTCAATTGCATCATAAAATACTTTAAAAGCTGTCGATTTCTTACCATCCCACATTAAGTTGTTCACAAAACGTGTTACCAATTGGTCATTAAACCTTGGATCTGGTAAAAGTGGTCTCTTCTTTGCCGCTCTTTTTCTCATGTCTTTTTTTTAATAAAATGCCATACTTATCTAGTCGCGATAAATCGCGTCTCTACAAGAACAACTTTTTAAATTACTTTTTTGCTTCTTTTGGGCGTTTAGCACCATACTTAGATCTCCTTTGCGTTCTTCCTGCTACTCCTGACGTATCAAGTGCACCACGAACGATGTGATATCTAACTCCTGGTAAATCTTTTACCCTTCCACCCCTAACTAATACTATCGAGTGCTCTTGTAAATTGTGTCCTTCACCAGGGATGTAGGCATTTACTTCATTACCATTTGTCAAACGTACACGCGCTACTTTACGCATTGCAGAGTTTGGTTTTTTTGGTGTTGTAGTGTAAACACGCGTACAAACCCCTCTTCTTTGAGGACAAGAATCTAAAGCAACCGATTTACTCTTCTTAGTTATCTGAGTTCTTCCTGTTCTTACTAATTGTTGAATTGTTGGCATAATTAATACTAAAAATTTATTATGTATATTTAATTCCCGCTTTTTACGGGGTTGCAAATGTATGAATTAATTTTTACTCTACAAACGTTAATCCATTAATTTTCAACAAGATTATTTAACGATTGGAATTTTATTACAAACTTTGGATATTTGCATTACTTTTATAAAAACTTCCTCCTAATTGAAACATAGTATAATTTACTTTTTCCTATTCAGCATTGGACTAACCTCTTCTGCCCAAAATATACAATTACAACTCTCAGGAAACTCAATTTCTGAAACAAAAGTGATTGATTCTCTAACCTATCTTTCAAATCACAAAAACGCAAAATCCTTAAATGATGAGATTACATTTACTACCGAAAAACTATCAAAAATTGGCTTTATTGAAAATAAGATCGTTTCTAAAACGAAAAGCAACGACTCCAGCTACACCGCAAAACTTAACTTAGGAGAACGAATTAAATCAATACACATATATATAGGAGGAAACCCCGTACTAAAAAAGGTGCTATTTCCAACTCACAATCAAGACACACTTGTAATAACTTACGTCGAAATCGAAGCGTTCTTAAACCGAAGTCTAAAAAACTTAGACCAAAAGGGCTATTCTTTCAGCAAGCTATACCTAACTCAATTTCAAAAAAAAGACAGTAAACTTCTCGCTACATTAAAAATTGAAGAAAAAAACCAAAGAACATTAAATTCCATTGTAGTCAAGAACGACAAAATTGAACAAAAAGACATTTTTCCAAAAGGACACTTAGCTCAGATTAATCTCAAATACAAGAACAAGCTATTTAACCGCGATCTCGTTAGTCAAATTCATGACGATTTTGAAAAATACAACTTCATCAACCAAATAAAATACCCCGAAATACTATTCACAAAAGATAGCACCAAAGTTTATGTTTACCTCGAAAAAGCTAAACCCAATACTTTTGACGGTTTTATTGGATTTAATAACAACGACAGCAAAAAATTAACCTTCAACGGCTACCTTGACCTAAATCTTCAAAACACCTTAAAAGCAGGCGAACAATTTTCATTATACTGGAAAAGCGATGGAAATAAACAAAAAACATTTAAAACAGCATTAGAACTACCCTATATCTTCAAAAGCCCAATAGGACTAAGAGCCCAACTAAACATTTTCAAACAAGACAGCATTTTTCAAAATACAAAAACAGCCATAGATCTAAGTTACTACCTTAATTATAATGCCCGAATCTATTTAGGTTATCAATCAACAATATCAAGTGACATCCAAAACACAAACAACACACTTATTTCTGATTTTGAAAATTCTTATCTAACCTCCGAATTAGACTATTACAAATTAGATTCTCGAAGCTTCCTTTTTCAAAAACAAAGCAATCTTAACATTAAAACAGGAATTGGAAAAAGAGAAATAAGAAACAGCACTAACAATACTATCAATAACCCACAATTCTACATTGACCTTTTAGCAATGCATACCTTTTATTTGAACAATAAAAACGCCATCAATATTAGAAGTCAAAACTATTATTTAAAAAGCACTAATTACATTACTAATGAATTATTCCGTTTTGGAGGCATCAACTCTATTCGTGGCTTTACAGAAAATAGCCTTCAGGCCAATTTTATGACAGCCATTCTAACCGAATACCGATACTTAATCTCTCCCACACTTTACCTCCATACTATACTAGACTACTCCATATTTAAAGACTCAACATTAAAAAACCAACCCCGCGACAAAACAACTCTTTTAGGATTAGGGTTCGGACTAGGCGTTAAGACAAACAACGGACTTTTAAAAATCTCCATAGCAACTGGCAGCCCAAACGACCAAAAATTAGAATTTTCGAATACTATTATCCATCTTAGCTATGGCGTGAATTTTTAAACAAAAATAATAAACATCAAAAACAAAAAATCTCTAAACATCACCTAAGCTGAATCAACCATATAATTCAAAACAGAAAACAGAACATAATACTACTAATGGACATTTTCCCTAAATTCCCATAATATTTTTTTTATCATACACACTTAGCAGAAAAACCTATTTAAACAAACTACCCCTCCTTCATTTTCTTTAAAATCATATACTAATAATTAAAAAAAACAAAAAATCACAATACCAGAATAAAAATATCACTACAACCATAATTAAAATTAACAAACTCACCACCACTAATACCTTGCAGTCCTACATTAGAAAAAATCAACAGCTGAGCAACACCCAGCCACACCGATAAATATTAATTAAAAAAAAAATTAACAACTAACCAACTCACAAACAGTCACTAACATTTTACGTAATTACAAAGATTAATCTTACTTTATTCTATTTTTACCAGACTACAATGTTTAAACAACACGCTTTTATAACATAAATTTTACATTGTGTTAAAATGTTAAATTTCATTTAATGTTAAAAATACACTTTCATTAATTAGGTTTCTTAACAAATTATTAAGAGTTTTGTGTAACTAATTCAAAATATTAAAAAATGAAACTAAAGTTCAATGGAATCTTAGTACTATTAATAGTACTTATGGCGCAACTAACTTTTGCGCAAGAGAGAACTGTTACGGGTGTTGTTTCTGACAATGCAGGAATGCCTATACCAGGTGTAAGTGTATTGATTAAAGGAACTAACTCAGGAGCACAAACTGATTTTGACGGGAAATATGCTATTAAAGCTACTCCAAGTCAAACTTTAATTTTTAGCTACATTGGGATGAAAACCCAAGAGGTAAAAGCAACATCATCGACAGTAAATGTTAAATTGCTAGGAACAGCAGTAGAACTAGAAGGCGTTGTTGTTACTGCATTAGGGATTAAAAGAGAAAAAAAATCCTTAGGTTACGCAACTCAAGAAGTTAAAGGTGACGCCGTTTCTAATGTAAAAAGTTCTAATTTTGTAAACTCACTTTCTGGTAAAGTTGCAGGTTTAGACATTAAAACATCTGGAAATTTAGGTGGGTCAACTCAGGTTGTTATTAGAGGTAATAACTCGATAGCTGGAAACAACCAAGCATTATTTGTTGTTGATGGTGTACCAATTGACAACGGTAATTCAAATACAGAGGGACAAAAAGCAGGTAGAGGTGGTTATGACTACGGAAATGCTGCATCTGACATTAATCCTGACGATATCGCATCTATCAACGTCCTAAAAGGAGCTGCTGCAACTGCACTTTACGGTTCTCGTGCCTCTAATGGAGTTGTAATGATCGTTACCAAAAAAGGAAAGAAAAGAAAAGGTCTTGGTATAACAATCAATTCTAGTCTTACTTTAGGAAATGCAGATTCAGAAACATTACCTAAATATCAAAACAAATACGGAGCTGGTTACGGTCCTTACTATGGTCCTAATGAAGATGCGTATTTCAATGAAGCTGATATAAACGGTGATGGAATTCCTGATTTAACTACACCTTTTACTGAAGATGCGTCATATGGTGCTGCATTTGACCCAAGTTTAATGGTTTACCAATGGAACTCACTTTATCCTCAATTACCTGACACTTACCAAAAAGCGACTCCTTGGGTAGCTGGAAAAAACAATCCAAACTCTGTTTGGGGAACGGGAAGTACTGTAGTAAACTCTATCGCTTTAGATGGAGGTACTGATACAAGTTCATTCAGATTAGGTTTCACTAACCTAGCACAAGAAGGAAATTT
Organism: Flavobacterium degerlachei; assembly: GCF_900106645.1. Lineage (GTDB taxonomy): Bacteria > Bacteroidota > Bacteroidia > Flavobacteriales > Flavobacteriaceae > Flavobacterium > Flavobacterium degerlachei. Next base: position 58,386 of record NZ_FNMV01000004.1, on the reverse strand, counting down.
ACCTAACAGTAATATAAAAAGAAATACTATATCTTTCTCTGGATCTCAAGATCTATCAAACAAATTGACAGCTTCTGCTTATTTCAATTTTGTGAAAAATGATGGTAAAGGTAGAAACGGTACAGGTTACTCATCTGGTAACATCATGCAGCAATTTAGACAATGGAATCAAATGAATGTTGATTACGGCGCGCAAAAAGATGCTTATCTACTTACAGGACAAAACATCACATGGAATCCTAATGGTCCTGACAATTTAAGTCCAATCTATTCAGACAATCCATACTGGACATTTTACGAGAATTTTGAGACAGATACAAGATCAAGATATTTTGGTAATGTTGCTTTAGATAACAAAATAAACGATTGGTTATCTGCAACCGTAAGATTCTCATTTGACACTTACAGTGAAATTCAGGAAGAAAGAATCAACGTTGGAAGTGCTGATGTATCATCTTACTCAAGATTCAATAACAATGTTGCTGAATACAACTACGACGCAATGTTAAATTTCAATAAAGATTTAACTGAAAAATTAAATCTAGAAGGTAATGTTGGATTTAGCTTAAGAAACAACACTAAAAATAGCGTTTTTGCAGCTACAAATGGTGGAATTAGTATCCCAAGATTATATTCACTTTCAAATAGCGTAAGCCCTATTCTTGCTCCTATCGAAAATCAATACAGTAGTATGGTTGATGGTGAGTACATCAGAGCTAGTTTAGGTTATGATTCATTCGCATACTTAGAAGGTTCATACAGAACTGACCGTTCTTCTACTTTACCAAAAGCGAACAATAGATTTGGATACTACTCTATTTCTGGAAGTTTAGTTTTCTCTTCACTAATTGACGCTCCTTGGTTGTCATTTGGAAAAGTAAGAGCAAATTATGCAGAGGTAGGTAGTGCTACAGACCCGTATAAAGTTTTTAACACATATGCTGTTGGAACTCCATTTAACGGAACTCCTATGGCATCTAATAATGGTACTCTTGCTAACTTAGATCTTTTACCAGAGAGACAAGAAAGTTATGAACTTGGTTTAGAAATGTCTTTCTTGAACAGACGTATTGGATTTGATTTATCTTACTACAACAATCAAAATATCAACCAAATTACAGATATTCCATTATCTACATCAACAGGATATTCATTTGCGACGTTAAACGCAGGAACTATCGAAAATAAAGGAATAGAAGTTGCATTTAATGCTACACCTTTTAAGACAACTGATTTCAGATGGGATTTAAATCTAAACTGGTCTCAAAACAAAAGTTTAGTAGTTGAATTGCTTAATGGTATTGATAACTTACAATTAGCATCATTACAAGGTGGTGTATCAATCAACGCAACTCCTGGACAACCTTACGGAACAATCAGAGGTAGTGATTATATTTATGCTGACAATGGACAACCAATTGTTAACCAAACAGGAAGCTCAAGCAGAATTGGTACATACCAAAGAACTTCTACAAGCAACTCTGTAATTGGGGATATCAATCCAGACTGGAAAGCAGGACTTAACAATAGTTTTACATACAAAAATTTCAATTTAGCTTTCTTAATTGACATGCAAAAAGGTGGAGACGTATTCTCTCTTGATACATGGTATGGTTACGCAACAGGGATGTATGACTTCTCTGCAGGAACTAACGAGCTAGGAAATCCAATAAGAGATGTTGTAGTTGGAACACCTGGTAACTATGCAGCAAACAGCGGTGGTGTTATTATGCCTGGAGTTGCTCCTGATGGAACTCCAAATCAAGTTAGAGCTAATGCTAATATTTATGCAAATGCATGGGGTTACGCTAGAGCTCCTAACAAATTACATGTTTACGATGCTGGTTATATCAAATTACGTGAAGCAAGTTTAACTTACAACTTTACAGAGAAAACATTAAGCACTTTACCTTTCACAAATGTTGCATTATCTTTAATTGGAAGAAACTTATGGATTATAGATAAAAGTGTACCATATGCAGATCCAGAAGCTGGTTTAAGTTCTGGAAACGTACAAGGATATCAATCTGGAGCCTTCCCTTCAATAAGAGAAATCGGAGCAAGTCTTAAATTACAGTTTTAAAAAAAAAAATTATGAAAAAAATAATATTAACAGCGTTATCTATTCTAGCATTAGTATCGTGTCAATCTAATGACCAGTACGAAGGTTTAAATAACGACCCGAAGAATCCTAAAGAGGTTGAAGCGTCTTTTTTATTCAATTCAGCTTCAAAGAGCTTATTTGACCAAATGACGAGCACCAATGTAAACACTAATGTCTTCAGGATGTTAGCTCAACATTGGACGGAAACAACTTATGTGGATGAAGCTAATTATGACTTAAACACTCGTAACATTACCAACGCACATTGGTCTGAAATCTACAGAGATGTTTTATTTGACTTATCTACTGCAAAAGCTTACACTGATGCGGATGTTGAAATGTCAGAAGCAACTAAAAAAACAAGAAATGCTCAAATTGAAATATTAAGCGTTTATGCTTGGGCAAATCTTGTTGAAACTTATGGAGATGTTCCATATACTCAAACATTGAACCCAAATAAATATCTTCTTCCTGTATATGATGATGCAAAAACTATTTACGGTGATTTACTTGTACGCTTGAATGCTGCAATTCCAAATTTAACCGATGATGGTTTTGGTGAAGCAGACAAAATTTATAGTGGTAACACTGTTGCTTGGAAAAAGTTTGGTAACTCATTAAAATTAAGAATGGGTATCAGAGTAGTTGACGTTGCATCAATGAAAACTGTAGCTGAAACTGCTATTAAAACTGCTATTAGCGGTGGTGTTTTTACTTCAAATGCTGATAACGCTACTATATCTTACGGAAGCGCAACACCTAACACAAATCCTGTTTGGGTTGATTTAGTACAATCTGGAAGATCTGATTTTGTTATTGCTAACACAATCGTAGATTTCATGAATGATCTTGAAGACCCAAGAAGAGCTTTTTACTTTGACCAAAACCTAGGAACTAATACTTATGAAGGTGGACCTTACGGTGAAAACAACAGTTTTACTTCATACACTCATGTAGGTAGCCGTGTAATAGAGCAAACAAACCCAGCATCCTTAATGGATTTTGCAGAAGTTTCTTTTTATCTTGCTGATGCAGCTGAACGCTCTATCTCAGGAACACCTGCTCAAGCAGCAGCTTTCTATAATGCAGGTATTACAGCTTCATTTGATTATTGGAAAACTCCTAATGTAGCTGCTTATTTATTAAACCCTAAAGTAAACTATGCAACTGCTCCTGGTACATGGAAAGTAAAAATTGGTAACCAACTTTGGTTAGCGATGTACAACAGAGGTTACGAAGCTTGGACAGCTTGGAGAACTTATGACATACCAGGCTTTAACGTAGCTGCTATTTCTGAACTTCCTGTTCCAACAAGATACACATATCCTGTTAGCGAACAAAATCTAAATAGTGTCAACTATAATTCTGCTGCAGCAGCAATAGGAGGAGACGAACAAACTACTAAAATATTTTGGGATGTAAACTAGAACTATTAGTTATCTTATTAAATTATCAAGGCTGCCAATTTTGGCAGCCTTTTTATTTACAGAAAACACAAATAAAATAATTATTCTTGTATTTATATTTTTTAGCTGTAAAATAAAAAATAGAATGCTTCAGATTACCATACTTCCCAAAGTTAAACGACTAATCAATATGACGACCAAATTCAACATTCAAAACACAACTAACATTCAATTCATAAAACCCGCACTAAGATAAACAGCTCACAACAATATTCTTATAGCCAAAGCAATTAAGTCCGAATAATCATCAACCAACAAGAGTAACCATCTCTCTATTCCGTTTCTAGATATCCGAAAAATGACATACTGTTAATGTGAAGCCTTATCTTATATCTAAAATCCTTAAAAAATAGTCGTCACAAACCTACTTTAACAAACATAAAAGTCAAATTTAATACTTGTAACAAAAAATAACGACATAAATACTAACCTCAAATATAACACATAAAAAAAAGTACTAAATATTAATAGTGTAAAACAAACTACACATACTCTAAAAACTCACTACCAAATACCACATTTCTCACATCCATTCTAAAAGCACAATTATTTCTAATAACACAACCTTAAAAAAGTTCACCCCACTGATCTGGCTAATTATTTTTTTACATCAAGGGTTACAGAGATGCCTTACATAAAATTGAGATTATCCTATTACATCGCCAAATCACCATAACAAAAACACTATTGATTGACAAGACAAACAACAATCGATTAATAGTAAAAAACATATCATTTCAGTTATATGAATTACACCATAACGGAAAAAATTAATTACATCTCAAAACAAACCTTATTAGCTAACTTAACTCACAGTTAGATGCGACCAAAAAACAAACCTTCTAAGAAACAAAATGATAAAAGCTTTCCGTTTTACTGCTACATAATTATCATTCCTCCTACCTTAAATCAGCAATGCTAATTCCTACAACTAGACAAAAATTAAACTAGAAATCATATTTCCTCTATAAATCACAACCTCCTACTTTTCACTAAAGCAAAAAACACGACAAATACACAGCAACTAGTCCAACAACTTGATTTTTTTTAAACAACCCAAAATCACGATAACAAGTCACTCTAAAAGCAAAATAAAACTTCAACAGTTACCCCACTCTTCAAATCACAATTTTCCAAATAACACACTCATAACCAATACTTAATAGCTGTATAAATAAGCAGGTTTTATCTTATAAAAAATTTCTTTTAAGGCTAAATTGGCAAAAAAAGAGGTTGTTTCATAACATATACTTTCCATTGTGTTAAAATGTTAAATTTTATATTATGTTAAAAATAGGGTTTCTTTAATTAGGATACTTAACAATTAATTAAGAATTTTGTTTCACTAATTCAAAATATTTAAAAATGAAACTAAAGTTCAATGGAATCTTAGTACTATTAATAGTACTTATGGCGCAACTAACTTTTGCGCAAGAGAGAGCTGTAACAGGAGTTGTTTCTGACAATACGGGAATGCCGATACCAGGTGTAAGTGTATTAGTTAAAGGAACTAACTTTGGAACACAAACTGATTTTGACGGGAAATTTGCAATAAAAGCTAGCCCAAGTCAAATTTTAATTTTTAGCTATATTGGGATGAAATCTCAAGAAGTAAAAGCTACATCAACATCTATTAACGTTCGTTTAATAGGTACTGCTGTAGAACTTGAAGGAGTTGTAGTAACTGCATTAGGTATTAAAAGAGAAAAAAAATCTCTTGGATACTCAGCAACTACTATTAATTCAGAAGAGCTAAATAAATCTTCACAGACTAATGTGGCTGATGCATTAAAAGGAAAAGTAGCTGGTGTAACCATTTCAAGCGCTTCTACTGATCCTGGAGCTTCTTCAGGAGTAATTATTAGAGGATTTAGTAGTTTGACTGGAAACAACCAACCTCTATACGTTGTCGATGGAATTCCGATAAACAATGGATCAAGTTTTTCAAGCAGCCTGAATGGCGGTTATGACTTTGGTCGTGGGTCTGGAGATATAAATCCAGAAGATATTGAAACAATGTCTATCCTTAAAGGAGCAGCTGCAACAGCACTTTACGGATCTAGAGCAGCAAGTGGTGTAATTCTTATCACTACAAAAAAAGGAAAGACAGGTAAGTTAGCTGTAAGTTTTTCAAACGCAACTAATTTTAGTGAAATCTTAAGAACACCAAAATACCAAGATCAATTTGGTCAAGGTTGGGATGGACAACATTTCCTAGGAGAAAATGGATCTTGGGGACCAAAATTTGATGGTGAAATTAGAACATGGGGTAATGTTGTAGACAATTCTCAAAAAATTAAACCTTACTCTTTCCAAAAAGATCAACTTGAAAACTTTTTCGAAACTGGAGTAAGTCAATTAAACACTTTATCTATCTCAGGAGGATCTCAAGATTCGTCAGTAAGATTGTCTTATTCGAATTCGCAACAAGACGGAATTATACCTACTGATGCTGATCAATTTGAAAGAAACACATTAGGTTTATCTGGAAGCTCAAAAGTAAAGAACGTAACTATTTCAGGATCGTTAAACTATGTTAATACAGGCGGAAGCGCTGTAGCTACAGGACAAGGATTAACAGTTATGAATAACTTAATGCAAATTCCGACTGATATTCCAATCACTGAATTTAAAGACTACACTAATCCATTTAACAACGTATCAAACTACTATACTCCTTACGGCGTAACGAATCCTTACTTTACATTAAATGAAAATGGATCAAAATTTGCAAAAGAAAGAATATACGGATCGATTGAAGTAAATGCTGAAATCAACAAATGGTCAAGTTTTGTATACCGTTTTGGTTTAGATTCATCTACAGAGAGTTTAGCTCTTTGGGAAGAACGAGTAGATGCTCTACCTGGAAGCCCAAATGATGGTTCTTCTACGGAACAACCAGGTTCGTATGCAGAATCTAAGTCTGTTACAAAACAGATTAATCATGAGCTTTTATATAATCTAAACTTCGAACTTTCAAAAGATTTAGAATTACAATCTTCTTTTGGATTCAACATGAATCAAAGAACAGGTAGTTCAATTTCTGGAAGTGTTGGAAGTCAAGATATTGCTGGGTTTCATTCATTTGACAATTCGACAGAAAATGCTACTGCATCTTCTTCTAGATCTGAGAGAAAACTTTACGGAGTATACAACAGCACATCTTTATCATTTAAAAACCAATTGTTTTTAACTGGAACTTTACGTAATGACTGGTATTCAACTTTACCTGAAGGAAATCGATCAGTATTATACGGAGGAATCAATGCGAGTTGGGCTTTCACAGATACTTTTCCAGAAATCAAGAATGTTGTAAATTTTGGTAAATTAAGAGCTAACTACGGTGAAACAGGAGTTGATACAGATCCATACGCAGTATTGCCAGTATTTGTAAAAGGAGACGTAGGTCTAGGTTTTGGAAGCTTAACATACCCTTTCAACGGAGTAAACGGATATGAAGTAGGTAATAGAGCTGCAAATCCAGATTTAAAACCAGAAAGAAGAAAAGAATTTGAATTTGGTATTGAAGCTTCTTTTTTCAAAAATTTCCTTTCTATAGATTTATCTTACTACGACTCAAAAGTTGTTAATCAGATTATCTCATTGCCACTTGCAGCAACTACTGGTTACACTTCGCAAACGGCTAACGTTGGAACAATTTCTAACAAAGGTTTTGAGGGGTTAGTTACTTTTAACTTTTTCCAACCAAAAAACAATAGTTTTGGATGGTCAACAACTGTAAACTACGCAAAAAACAACTCTATCTTAGAGAAGTTAGATCCTAGATTAGGTCAACTTAATTTAGGTGGATTGAGCACTACAGCGTTTATAGCGCAACAAGGATCACCAATAGGACTACTTCAGGGTAACGTAGCTTTGACTGATCCCAACGGAAACATTGTAGTCGATGCAAATGGAATACCGATTACTTCTCCGAACAAAGAAGTTTATGGAGATACTCAATATGATTATACAATGGGTATTGGAAACTCTTTAAGCTATAAAAATATAACTTTAGATTTTTCATTTGATATCCGTCAAGGTGGTTTAATGTATTCTAGAACAGCTGATATCACAAGATTTACTGGTAACTCGATTACTACTACTTACGAGAACAACAGACAACCATTCCTGGTACCTGGATCTGTAACTCAAGCAACAGCTGCTGACGGAACAGTTTCGTATTCTCCTAATACTACGCCTGTAGATATTGAACATCAAGATGATTACTACAGAGCAACCGCTCTAGATAGAGCTAATGTAATTGACAAATCTTTTGTAAAATTAAGAGAAGTTGTAATTGGATACCAACTTCCAAAAAAATTATTAGGATCTTCTCCACTACAATCACTTGGTTTTTCAGTAGTAGGAAGAAATTTATTCTTATGGACTCCTAGTAGCAACCAATACATCGATCCAGAAACTTCAACATTTGGTACAGATATTAGTGGCCAATTTGGTGAATTTAGTGCTAACCCTTCAACTAGAAGTATCGGTTTTAGTGTAAAAGCAAACTTTTAATAAAGAAACAATATGAAAAATATATCTAAAATATTACTAATAATCTTTTCGTTTGGAGCTTTAACCTCTTGCGAACAAGATTTAGATGTGAATACAAACCCTAACACTCCCGATGCAATCACACCAGACTTAGCTCTTGCATCTGCAGAAGCATCTCTGATAGCAATGACTGGTGGAGAGTTAGCAAACATGGGAGGTTTTTATGCCCAGTATCACACTCAAGCACCAAGTGCTGGTCAATACGATGCTATTGACGAATACAATCTTCCTACTACTTTTGGAAACAGAGCGTGGGATGAACTTTACTCAGGATGTTTAAATGATTTACAGTTTGTGATTACTGAGTCAGAATTACAAGGAAACACAGGAAAAGTTTTGATCGCTAAACTTCTTCAATCATACACCTACCAAGTGTTAGTAGATGTGTTCGGTGACGTTCCTTATACTGAAGCATTAGCTGGTGTTACAAACATCAACCCTAAAGTTACACCTGGAGATGAAATCTATACTGATTTAATCAATACAATCAATACCGCAGTTGCGAACTACAATGCAAATCCTGTTCCATCTGCTTTTGGAACACAAGATGTTATCTACCAAGGAGACATGACAAACTGGCTTAAATTTGCTAACACTCTTAAATTAAAGATTTATATGCGTATGGCGTATACATCTTTAGCTAATCCAGCAGCAGTTAGAGCTTTATTAGCCGAAAACAACTTTGTAACAGCTGATGCAAAATTTGCAAATTTTGGTACACAAATTTCACAACGTAATCCATTTTTCGAGGTGAATTTATCATCATCTCCAGGTCTTGGTGACATCAACCACGTTGCAAGTAATACATTAATGCAGTTTTACGAACAAAACAGTGACCCGAGAAGAAATGCAGTATATAGAGCTTCATCAACTGGAACTTATGCATCACTAGACCAAGGGAACGGAGCAGCTTTTAATAACACTGCCCCAAGCTATGCTAGACCAAATGTTACTGCACAAACTCCAGTCTACTTAATAACAGTAGCTGAGAGCAATTTCTTGCAAGCAGAGGCATTAATCCGCTATTCTGCACAAGCAGGCGCAAAAGCGAAGTATGATTTAGGTGTTGCTAGTTCTTTTTCAACTTATGGCCTACCTACTGCAAGTGCTACTGCACTAACTGCTACAGGTGCAGTATATGAGTTCATCACTGGGCTTGCTACTGAGCAAGCTGTAAGACAAGTAATGATTCAAAAGTGGGCAGCACTTGCTAATGTTAATAACATCGAGGCGTACATCGAAACTACAAGAACTAAATTTCCTGAAGTTGTACCATTCGGAACACAAGATTACGCAGCAGGAAACAGAATCCCTTCTCGTACCTCTATATTAACTTCTAACAGTGTTCCAAGTATTTTATTCTATCCACAAAACGAAATTGATAGAAACACAAATATTACTCAAAGAACATCAATCACGCAAAAAGTGTGGTGGGATCAAAAAAATTAATATAAAAAAATACGTATATGAAATACTTAAAAACAACAAAGATAGCAGCGTTAGCGGTGTTATTATTGACAATACTTTCCTGCAGCACAGAACCTGTTATTGGATCAACGGTAACCTATTTTCCTGAGATTACATTAAATGGAGCTTCAACAGTATTTGTTCCGCTAGGTTCAACTTACAATGACCCTGGTGTTACCGCAACAGTAAATGGAGCTACAGTTGAATACACTTCCACTGCAATTGGAGTAAACAGAAAATCGCCTAAATTGGATACTTCTATTCAAGATGAGTACATTCAAACTTACAAAGCCATAAATGCAGATGGATTTGCAAACACAGTTACAAGAAAAGTAATAGTTTATAAAACAGGAGATCTAGTTAATAGTATCGAAGGTGTATACACTTCAACTGTTGCTAGAAATGGTTCTACTCCTAGTGCTGCATACAGAAACATGGAATATATCTATATCTGGAAAAACACTGATGGAACTTACGAAATATCTGATGCATTTGGTGGATGGTATTCTATAGGAAGAGCTATCGCAGGAAGTAACACACCTGGTGGGAAAATAAACGCTGTAAATATCAGCACAAACACATTCACTTTCCCAGGAAACCCAATGACAAATGATTACTTCGGTTTTCCAGCAAATCTTTTATCACTTACTGTAAATCCTACAACTAAAACGTTAGTGCTTTCATGCGACTGGAATACTGGAACTGCATACGTTTTTGTATCTACTTTAACTCAAGTACAACTTTAATCAAAACAACATGAATATATTAAAAAGCAATATCAATAAAATACTTTTAGGAGTTTTTATGATAGCCACAGTAAGCTCTTGTGACAATAACGGTTATGATGATTATACAACAGTGGAAAGACCTTCAATCGAAATGAATGGTGAATGGTATATTGATATCAGCGATGCTTCAGGACTTTTAGTTCAGCATGCGCACCATGTAACTTATGATACAAATGATGGAAACAACACCATGTACATAAATGACAATAAAGATGGTTGGTGGCTAAAAGGAAAACTAAAAGTAGATACTAGCAACTTAACTTTTAGTGTAGCTGACGAAGATAATTTACTTGATCCGGGATCTACTTTTACAATTACTGAAGGAAAGATCTTGAAAAACGCCGCACACTCTAAAGGTGGAAACGTTACTGATAGTATCTATTTTAAGGGAGAATTCAGTTATGACCCAGGAAACATATTAATTTTTTCTGGTCATAAAAGAACAGGTTTCCTAGAAGACAATTACTAATATTTTAATATCAAGATTATTCAAACCACTTCGTTTATTCGGAGTGGTTTTTTTTATATATTTGCACCATGGAAAAAGAACATCAAATATTTGGGATTAGAGCAATTATCGAAGCCATCCAAGCAGGCGCAACAGTAGACAAAGTCTATATTCAAAAGGAAGCGAGTAGCGAACTGATGAAAGACTTAATGAAAGTGATGAAGCGTGGTAATATTAACTTCTCTTATGTTCCTGTTGAAAAACTAAACAGATTAACACCCAATAACCACCAAGGTGCTGTAGCGACCATCTCCCCTATCTCCTTTTTTGATTTAGAAACTTTGATTGAGTCAGTATTAGAAAACGGAAAGAAACCATTGTTTTTGGTTTTAGATCAAATTTCAGATGCTCGTAATTTTGGAGCTATAATCAGAACCGCTGAATGTACTGGTGTAAATGGAATTATAGTTCAAAAAGCAGGTTCTGCACCCGTAAATGGAGATACAGTAAAAACGTCAGCTGGAGCCGTATTTAATATTCCTATCTGTAAAGTAGAACATATTAAAGACGCCATTTTCCTTTTGCAAGCCAGTGGTATCAAAACCGTTGCTGCTACTGAAAAAACGGATAAAAATATTTATGATATCGAATTAAAAGAAGGCGTAGCCATCATCATGGGATCAGAAGACCGCGGGGTAAACCCATCGGTTTTAAAAATTGTTGATGAAAAAGCTAAACTTCCTATGTTTGGATCAATAGGATCACTAAACGTATCAGTTGCCTGCGGCGCATTTTTATACGAAGCCGTACGACAAAGGAGCTAACACTCTAAAACACACAATATTCTTAAAGGATTGAGCAACTTCTATGCTGTTCAATCCTTTTTTTTTACTTTTTTAACCGACATACTAACAATTACACCGCTATTTTAACATAATACTTTTAATACTCACAATTCAACTTCATTTTTTTATAACAACTTTCGACCACGATGTTAAAATTATCGATTTTTAACATTAAAATTGCCATTTCTCCTATTTCAAAAAACAAAATAAATTTCAAAATTAAAATCACAACACTAAAATAACCTCAATAACAATCACAAAATCAACAACTTAAAAACCAAAAACATTACTACCGCCAAAATCCGTCTCTGCCACATATATGAAAATAATTTAAATATTACAACAATTAACATTATAGTAATATTAACATTTACTTAAGATATTTGCCGCACTAATCGAAAATATTTAACAATGAGACCAAAGTTTAATCAAATTTTAATGCTTGTACTAGCATTAATTACGCAAATTACATTTGCGCAAAACAGAACTGTGAGCGGTACTGTTTCGGACAATGAGGGGCAAGCCCTAACCGGGGTAAATGTGAAAGTTAAAGGAACATCAAATGGTGTTCAAACTAATTTTGATGGAAAATACTCCATCAGTGCAAAAACAGGTGATGTTCTAGTTCTATCCTTTATTGGGTTAGATACAAAAACTATCACTGTTGACAACTCTAACACATTAAATGTTAGAATGCAATCTACAGCAGTTGCTATAGATGAAGTCGTAATTATCGCTTATGGGAAAGCTAAAAAAGCTTCTTACACGGGATCTGCAACGACTATTAAATCACAAGATATTGAAAACAGAGCTGTTACCAATGTACTTTCAGGAATTGAAGGAGCTGTATCAGGGGTACAAATTCAAAGTGGTTCAGGCCAACCAGGTTCTCAGCCGTCAGTTAGAATTAGAGGTTTTAGCTCTATTAGCGGTTCTAACACACCTCTTTATGTTGTTGATGGAGTTCCTTTTACAGGAGACATCAATAATATTAACGCAGCCGATGTTGCAAGCATGACAATATTAAAAGATGCAGCTTCTACCTCTTTATACGGATCTAAGGCAGCAAATGGTGTAGTAATGATTACTACAAAAAAAGGTACTTCTTCTAAAGACAAATTCAACTTCAACATGAGTACAGGTCTTTCTACAAGATCTATCCCTGAATATGATAGAGTTGACGCATTTCAATACTACCCTTTAACTTGGGAAGCTATTAGAAACAGTAGACCAATGAGCACTCCAGCATTATTAGCTACTGCAAATGCATTTGCTTCTACTAGAACTCCTATAGATTTAGTTATCAATCCTTTTAATGTTCCGAATGCAAGTTTATTTGATGCAAATGGACAATTAAATCCTGCTGCACAACTTTTATATCCAGATGATTTGGACTGGGGAAAACAACTAGAAAGAGCCGGATTAAGAAGAAACATTGATTTCTCTTACCAAGGAAAAACAGAAAGAAGTGATTATTTTGTGTCTATCGGTAACTTAAGCGAAGAAGCATCAATTCAAAACTCTGATTTCAAGAGAACGACTGCACGTTTAAATGTAAACACTAAACTAAAAGAATGGTTCAAAACAGGAGCGAATGTAGCAACTACATTTACTGATTCAAACCAAGCGGTTGACGGAGTAGCTAACACTTCATCTTTCAATAATCCATTCCGTACTATCCGTTATATGGGACCAATTTACCCTGTATTGAGTCATGATGCAACTACTGGAGCAGTAATTCTAGACGCAACTGGTAACCCAGTTTATTCTGCACTACGTGGATCAGGAGCTTCAAACGGAAGAAACGTTGTTTATGAAACTTTAAACAATGAAAATAAAGATAAAAGCTTATCATTTAATGGTCGTACTTATTTAGAAGTAAAATTCTTAAAAGACCTTAAATTCACAACCAACTTTGCATTTGATAACGCACATTTCAACAACAATGTATTTTGGAATAAACTTATTGGAGATGGAGCACCTGATGGATATGCATCACGTACTAATACTGTAACCACAGGAATCACTTTTAATCAATTACTTGATTATACTAAAAGCGTAAACAACCATAATTTTAATGCATTAGTAGGACACGAAAGTTTTGACTATGAATACAACTATATGTTTGGTTCAAAAAGAGGACAAGGTGTACCTAACAACAACGAATTCATCAACTACCTTACCGTATCTGATTTAAATTCTTACACAAGAAATTACGCAACAGAATCCTACTTCTCACGTGTAGGATATGATTATGATGAAAAATATATTTTATCTGCTTCAGTACGTAGAGACGGGTCTTCAAAATTCGCAGATGCTAACAAATGGGGTAATTTCTGGTCAGTAGGTGCCGCATGGAACTTAACTAGAGAATCATTTATTGAAAAACAAACTTGGATCAATGAATTAAAATTAAGAGCTTCATTTGGAGAAGTAGGAAATGATTCACATACAAGCTATGATGGTCTAAACTATTACATTGGCGCACCTACTTTTTCACTAGGTCTTAACAATGCTAGCGAAGTAGGAATTCTTACAAATGACCAAGGTGCTCCCAATTTAAAATGGGAAAAAAATACACAGAAAGATATCGCTATAGATTATGCTTTTTTTGGAAATAGATTGAGAGGTTCAGTAGAATACTACAATAGAAAAACAGACGGATTGATCTTTAACGTTCCTATTCCTGTTTCTTCAGGTTTAGATTCTAAAGTTGAAAACATTGGATCGATGTTTAATCAAGGAATTGAAGTTTCATTAGATGCTATGATTGTAAAAACAAAAGAATTCTCTTGGAATGTAAACATCAATGCTTCTACTATTAAAAATGAAATTACATCATTGCCGCAAAAAGAAATTATCAATGGTACTAAAAAATATGCAGTAGGAAGCTCTATTTACGACTATTGGTTGAGAACTTGGTATGGTGTAGATCCAACAGATGGATACGCTCTTTATGTAGTTGACCCTTTATTGACAACTCCTACTGACACTGATTCAAGAACAGTAAACGGAGTTAATGTTACCATCAATCAAAACAAAGCATTATACGAATACCACGGTACTTCATTACCTGATTTGTTTGGTAGTTTTACTAATACTTTTAAAGTAGGTGGTTTCCAAATGGATGTTTTAATGACGTACCAATTAGGAGGAAAAATTTATGACTCGAACTACGCTGCATTAATGCATTCAGGTAACAATTACGGATCTGCTTTACATACAGACATTTTGGACAGATGGCAAAAACCAGGTGACATCACAGATGTTCCTGTAATGAATATCTCTAGAAACACACAAAACTCAGCAGCTTCAAATCGTTGGTTAGTTGATTCTGATTACTTATCATTAAGACAAGTATCTTTATCTTACAACTTACCAAAAGACCTTATTTCGAAATTACAAATTGATGGAGCTAAGTTTTATGTTAATGGCGAAAACTTAAAATTATTCGCCAAAAGAGACGGTATGGACCCTCAAGCGACTTTTAATGGAACTACTCAAAATAGATTCTCACCATCTAGAACTATTTCATTAGGAATCAATTTAAACTTTTAATACAATATCATGAAAACACTTAACAAAACAATTTTATTGGTGGTATTATCGATACTGTCATTAAGCTCGTGTTCGGAAGATTTCTTAGTAAAGAAACCAACTGAGTTTGTTGATTACGCATCAGCAACTTCTACAACAGCCAATTTATTCTCTTTATTAAACGGAATCCATAGATCATTGTATATCAGATATGAAGGACAAAATGAAACTGGGATTGCTGGATGTATGCAACAAATAGATATTGCAGGAGAAGATCTTGTTTTTCCAATATCAAACGGATGGTTTTTACAAGTTTATAACTGGAATGGTTTAAGCAATGAAAATTCGCAAGATGTTGCTTTTCCATACAGAACTTTTTATAGAATCAACAGAAATGCTAACACAATATTAGAGAATGTAGATGTTGCTACTGGATCAGATGCTGATAAAAAAATAATAAAAGGACAAGCTTTATTATATCGTGCATTTTCACATTTCCAATTAGTACAATTGTACGGAAAACGTTACGACGCTACTGCAATACCTAATAGTCAATTAGGAATACCTTTAGTATTAAGCGTATCAAATGAGCAATTACCAAGATCAACTGTAGAGGAAGTTTACACTCAAATCAATAAAGACATTGATGATGCATTAGTACTACTAGTTGGATACACAAAGCCTAACAATTCTCATTTAGATTTAAGAGTAGCTCAAGGATTAAAAGCACGTGTCGCTTTAGTTCAACAAAACTGGCCAGTTGCAGCAGCTAATGCAGCACTTGCAAGAGCAGGTAAATCTTTAATGAGCAATACAGCTTATGTTTCAGGATTTAACTCATACACAAATTCAGAATGGATGTGGGGAAGTTATGTAAACGAACTACAATCGGAGTCATTTGCTAACTTTGGTGCTTATATGTCTCGTAATTACAGTTCAACTGTAATTCGTTCTTGTCCAAAAGCAATTTTTAACAAACTATGGGATCAATTTCCGTCTACAGATGTACGTACTACAATCTTTAGTAAAACAGGGCAACACCCAAATATTACTTTGGTTTCAACTGCAGTAAAATTCCCTTATACTAGCCAGAAATTCCTTTCGGTAAGTACTGGTGATAGTAGATGTGATGTTCCTTATATGCGTATCGCTGAAATGTACCTTATTGAAGCTGAAGCAAAAGCGAAGATGAACGATGCTACAGCTGCTACAGCTTTATTTACTTTAATTTCAAATAGAAACCCTGCCTATGTAAAATCTACAGCTACTGGTCAAGCTTTAGTAAACGAAATTCACTTACACAGAAGACTTGAGTTATGGGGTGAAGGATTTAGATTTTACGATCTAAAAAGAACTAACTCTGCTTTAGATAGAGTTGGTCCTACTACGGTTCCTGCTACTACATCGAATCACATTTCTTCAGTTGCTCAAGTATTGAGTATTCCTGCTGGTGATAAAAGATGGCAATGGCTTTTCCCTAGAGCGGAAATAAATTCAAACCCAAACATCGAACAAAACCCAAATTAATATTTAGATTGAATTAGTTAAAAATCCCGAATGCGCAAGCAAACGGGATTTTTTATTTTAAGTACTACCGAAATCAGACGCTCTACTATCCTATTAGAACTAATTTATAAAACCTAGTCGTCCTCCTTTTTTTCTATAATTGTATAAACCACGGCATCGTTAGAATTAAAATACGGCAGCTCTACCTCCTCCTCAACTATAGGTGGCAGATTAACAAAATTCCCATTTTCGTCAAAGCGTTGCAAAAACTTATCTTCTATAGGATCAAAGTCAGGTTTCTCCCAATCGTATTTTAGTTCCTTTTTATACTCCGGAGTTTTATAAATAAATGAAAGAGCAAAACCAGTTATCAATCCTGCCAAATGTCCTTCCCAAGAAATGGAATTATCTACTTCTGGAAAAACATACCAGAGCATCCCTCCATATAACATAATCACCGTTAATGATAGCGCTATCAAACGGTAATATTTTGTAAGTAGTCCTTTAAAAAAAATAAAACTAACCAGAACATAGATTAAACCACTAGCACCAATATGGTAGTTCTCCCTTCCGATTATCCATGTCAGTAAACCCGAAAATATAATCCCAAAACCTATTACAGAAAAAGATTGTTTTGCATAGAAAAACTGCAATGCAGCCAACAATGCTAGTAAAGGAATTGAATTATTATAAAGGTGATTGAGATCTGAATGTATAAACGGACTAAAAATAATTCCCTGCAATCCAGAAAAGGTTCTGGGTAATATTCCATTCTTACCGAAATCAAAACCAAATCGAATCTCTAACCAATATACAAACCACAGGAACAATACAAAGAAGAGTGGCAGCCCAATTACGGAATTGCTGAATTTAAAATGTTTGTCCATTAGTATCAATTTTGAATTTTGGTTAGCTCTTTTGATTAGAAATAAGCTATCGCAAAAATTTATCCAGATGCAATTTAATGCTATTTTGTCAGTATCAATAAATAGTTGGTACAAAAACTACTAGCCCAGATAGAAGTGGAAATCCTTTTTATTTCATTTTTTTTTAAAATGGAATAAAAAGATTGTAGCGGATAGCTGGAAATGGCTCCAAAAAAAAAATCTCGATTCAAAAGTAGAACTATAAAAATACAGTAATTTTACATTTCTTAAACTGAATTTAGGATGACGATTAATGAATATGCAATTCAGATTCAATACAACACATGGAAGCACCTTTAGCAGAACGCATACGCCCACAAAAACTAGAAGATTATATAAGTCAAGCCCATCTTATAGGTCCTAACGGATCGTTGACCCAACAAATCGCCAAAGGGATTATTCCCTCACTGATATTGTGGGGACCTCCGGGAACGGGTAAAACTACTTTGGCACAAATTATAGCTCAAGAATCAAAACGACCATTTTATATATTGAGCGCCATCAATTCTGGAGTAAAAGACATTCGAGACGTTATTGATAAAGCAAAACAAAGTGGCGGTCTTTTTACAACAAAAAATCCAATTTTATTTATTGATGAGATCCATCGATTTAGCAAATCCCAACAAGACTCCCTTTTAGCTGCAGTTGAAAAAGGTTGGATTACTCTAATAGGTGCAACTACAGAAAACCCCAGTTTTGAAGTAATCCCTGCTTTATTGTCTCGTTGTCAAGTTTATATATTGAATGCGTTCACAAAACAGGATTTAGAGTCCTTATTACAACGCGCATTAAAAAAAGACAGCTTTTTAATGTCTAAAAATATTAAATTAAAGGAAACAGAGGCGTTATTGCGTCTTTCTGGAGGTGACGGACGAAAACTATTGAATATTTTCGAACTTGTCGTAAACGCCTCTGCTGAAGACGAAATAACAATCACAAACGATCGTGTTTTTCAACTTGTTCAAAAAAACACAGTATTGTATGACAAAAGTGGTGAACAACATTATGATATCGTATCAGCATTTATAAAATCTATTCGTGGAAGCGATCCAAATGGAGCCGTTTACTGGCTAGCCAGAATGATTGAAGGTGGTGAAGATGTAAAATTCATCGCCCGAAGAATGTTAATTCTATCTAGTGAAGACATTGGCAACGCTAACCCAACGGCTTTTATAATGGCTAACAATACCTTTCAGGCTGTCGCTACAATTGGATATCCCGAAAGCAGAATTATATTAAGCCAATGCGCCATCTATTTAGCAACGTCCCCTAAAAGCAATGCTTCTTATATGGCTATTGGGACTGCACAACAAATTGTAAAACAAACAGGTGATTTATCTGTCCCTATACATTTGCGAAATGCGCCTACCAAATTAATGAAAGAATTAGGCTATGGTGACGAGTACAAGTATTCGCATGATTATGCCAATAATTTTGCAGAACAGGAGTTTCTCCCTGATGAGTTAAGTAATAAAGCAATATATGTCCCTGGCAACAATTCTCGTGAGAATACAACTCGAGAATTTTTGAAAAATCGCTGGAAAAACAAATACGGCTACTAAACAAAAAAGCAGCTTATTCGTTAGGAATAAGCTGCTTTTTTGTTTAATCCAATAAATTAATTCATACTAGAATTTAACTTCTATTTTCTCTGAATACAAAGTTCCGTCTTTGTAATATTCAAAAAACCATTGTTTGTCCTTTAATACTAAAACTCCATTAGTCCCGTCTTTTTCAGCAATAAAATTAGACTCATTTGAAGTTTTATAAACCTTCATCACCACTTTTGGCGTACTGTCAACTAATTGATATCCGTTAGCTATTGGTTGTGCATACAAAGCACTTGAACTTTGAACTGAAACTTTTGGTGCAACTACAGTGCTTGGATTAACTTTTTCTAAGACAGTAGCAACTTCTTTTACCACAACCGTATTAGATTGTTCCTTAATAGGAGTCACAGTTTTTTTAATCTCTTTTACTGACCCAGCATATTTATAATTTAAGCCTTCAATTGAAACAAAAGCCTTGTTTAAAGCTTCACTATATGCAAGCTGATAATCCTTTTCTTTACTCACGCCTGTTTCCGATTGATAAACAACTTTACCATAACAATCTTTAAAAATAGCGTGTAATTTTGTTGTCAAAAAAGATTTTTCTTTGATTACTTCAAAAGAAAGTAAGTCACATTTCTCAGTAGTTACAGCTAAATGCTCATTTTCATAATACGCCTCAAAACCTGCTTTGTTAAGGTTAAACTTAGACAATGTAGCCAAACGATATTGATTTTCTGACTTCATAAATTCATATTTCAAAGGGATAATTACATACTTGTAATTATTAATCGATTGTGAAAAACCGTATGTAGAGATCAATGCAACAAGTAATAATAATATTTTTTTCATAATTTATAAATAATTTTTTAATTCTAATAAATGGTTAATTTGTTTTATATGTTTTCCAACAGGACTAGGTGTTTCATTAAAAAAAATGGCATCTAATCCAATATCTAAAGCACCTTGCACATCCGCTTCTATCGAATCTCCTATCATAATACTATTTTCTTTTTTGGCTTTAGCTAAATCTAATGCATACTCAAAAATGATAGGATTGGGTTTTTTAACTCCCGCCATTTCTGAATTAGTAACGGTATCAAAATAACTCACCAATTTTGAATTGCTAATCTTTCTATGCTGAACATCAGCAAAACCATTAGTAATAATATGAAGCTTGTACTTTTGATTTAAATAATCCAAAATTTCAAATGCGCCGTCAAAAAGATGATTATTATCCGGTAAAAAGTGAATGTATTCATCAGCAATCAAATCGATGTCTTTATCTGATATATCATAATTCAATGCATCAAATGATTGTTTCAATCTGTTATAACGTAATTCTTTATGTGAAATTTTATCATACTGGAATAATTTCCAACACGCTTGATTTATGGGCACATATTTCCCAATAAAAGTCTTTATTTCAATGGATGGATGACTTTTACTAAATATCTTTTCAAAAGTGATTTCAGAATTTTTATCAAAATCCCAAAGGGTATGATCTAAATCAAAAAAAACATCTCTTATATTATCAATCTTCATTATATTTTTAATTTATTATTAAAAAATTCCCTCATCAACAAAACTATAATAACTGGTTTCTGTAACAATTAAATGATCTAAAACTTTAATCTCTAAACTGTCACCAGCTATTTTTAATTTTTTTGTTATTTGTTTGTCGGCATCACTAGGAATCAATGTTCCAGAAGGATGGTTGTGACATAAAATTAAAGCTGTGGCCCCTATTTCAAGTGCATTTTTAAAGACCAATCGCACATCAACCAAAGTGCCAGTTATACCACCTTTACTTAATTGGGATTTTGAAAGTACTTTATTAGAATTGTTCAAATAAACGATCCAAAATTCCTCGTGCGCTAACTCTCCAATGACTGGCTGCATCAATTCAAATATCGCTTTACTCGAAGTAATTTTCACTAATTCTAAAGCATCTTCGGTTCTTCGGCGTCTTCCTAGTTCAAGAGCGGCAATAATAGAAATGGCCTTTGCCTCCCCTATTCCTTTGAACTCCATCAATCGTGAAATTGTCAGTTTTCCTAAAGCATTCAAGTTATTATTTACGCTTTTTAAAATGCGCTTACTCAACTCAACCGCTGATTCATTTCGACTTCCTGAACCAATCAAAATGGCAATTAATTCTGCGTCACTAAGAGCACTCTTGCCTTTGAGCATCAGTTTTTCACGTGGCTTATCGTCTTCGGACCAATGCGTAATGGGAAAATTATTTTGCTCCACGTTTAAAAGATTTAAATTAATCCAAATGCCAACGCTCATTAATACTTTAAACCCAATATTTAAATTGAACTTAAATCTGTTTTTGCATACAAATACTATTTTTCAATCCTACATACGGTCCATAATTCTCCGTGATAACATAAGCCGCTTTTTGATACATTCTAATAGCCGCTTCTTGCTTATATAATGTCTCTAAAACCGAAACTGTAAACCCTAATTCCTTCGCCCAAGATTCCAATTCCCGTAACATCAACTGTGCCAATCTTTTGCCACGATTATCAACAGAAACAAACATACGTTTTATTTCAATTGTATTTCGATCATATTTCTTAAAACAAGAGCAAGCAACAGCCACATCGTCAAGATATACAATCACTACATTAGGGTTCAACTCTATGATATTATTCCCCCAATAATTTGATTTTAATTCAGGGTACGCTTCCCACAAACTTTTATCCAAAGCACTAACTAATGAAACAAAATCATGATTCTCACTAGTAGTTCTTATGATTTTTATTTGATCCTCCATTGTAAAGCTTACTCAATTATTTTTTTAACATCATCAAAATTCAATCCGCCATAATTCCCTGAACTCATCAATAATAGTGCTGAATTATCAAAGTTTTGATTGAATAAATAATCCTTAAACTCATTCGCATTGGTGTAGATAATTAAATCTTCTCTATTGAACGCTTTTGCAATTTGCTCATAACTTACTTCATCTAATTGCTTAATTTTCACAGCATCCGGAGAATAGAAAACAACAGCTACATCAGCGTGTTCTAATGCACCTTCATATTCCTTTAAAAATTCAGCATTCAAGCTACTATATGTATGCAATTCCAAGCAAGCTATTAAATTGCGGTTTGGATACTGCTCTTTAACCGCTTTAGTAGTTGCAGCTACTTTACTAGGTGAATGGGCAAAGTCCTTATACGCAACACTATTTCTACTTTCAGCAATTTTTTCTAAACGTTTTGATGCTCCTTTAAAACTGGAGATTGCTTCATAAAAATCAGCTTCATCTACCCCCATATTTTGGCAAATCCATTTGGCTCCAGCCAAATTATTTAGGTTATGTGCGCCAAAAACTTCAATAGGCATATCTCCTTCAGGAGTTTCTAATAGCGTCGTTCCATCTTCAACTTTATAATTAGGTGTGTGGTATGGTAATTTCCTGATTGGATTCGTCGCTACTTCAGCAACACGTTTTACCTCTGCATCATCTTCATTGTATACTAGAATTCCTCCATTGGTAATTTTACCAATAAAAATTTCAAATTGCTCTACGTAATTTTCATACGTTGGAAAAACATTGATATGATCCCAAGCAATACCTGAAATTAAAGCAATATTAGGTTGGTACAAATGAAACTTAGGTCTTCTGTCTATTGGTGATGACAAATACTCATCTCCTTCAAGAACAATAAAGTCATTTTCTTCCGTTAGATGTACCATGGTGTCAAAACCTTCCAGCTGTGCTCCTACCATGTAATCCACTGCGATGTCATGGTAATGCATTACATGAAGAATCATAGAGGTTATAGTTGTTTTCCCGTGAGAACCACCTATAACAACTCTTGTTTTATTTTTAGATTGCTCGTATAAAAACTCAGGGTAAGAATAAATCTTGAGCCCTAATTCCTGCGCTTTTAACAATTCTGGATTATCAGCCTTAGCATGCATTCCTAAAATCACTGCTTCAATATCAGAAGTGATTTTTTCAGGAAACCAACCTAATTCTGCAGGTAAAATCCCCTTTTTATCTAATCTTGATTTTGATGGTTCAAATATCGCATCATCGCTTCCTGTTACCTGATACCCTTTATTATGTAATGCTAAAGCAAGATTATGCATGGCGCTACCACCGATAGCGATAAAATGAGTTCTCATATATTTTTCTTAGGTGTTGAATTTAAATCTTTTATTTTTTGTAAGATTGCATTTGCCTTTGCAGGTTCCTTCATTTTATTTTTATACAAATCAGCTAGCTTTTTATACCCTTCAATAGTACTTCCTACAGCAATTGCTTTTTTATATTGTTGTTCCGCAGCTGTATATCTCTTAAAATACTCATCAATATGTCCTCGCGACAAATAACCATCTACTTCTGACAACTTCAGTAATTCATTTGAATATCTTATCGCTTTTGTCTCACTTCCTCCAACAAATCCGGGAAGCTTTATATATAATTCTATCAAAGCCCATCTTGCATCAATATGTCCCGAATCTAATTCTATTGCTCTTTCGAAAGATTCTTTGATTTCATCAATCATACCAAGTGCCTTAAACTTATTGACTTCTAAAGCACGCATGCCTGTTGCACCTCCATATTTATAAAAATAATTAGCTTCAGAAGGTTTTAATTCTTTCAGCTTTTTATAATAAAAAATCGCGTCCTCCCATGACTTATTACTTCCAGCAATATCTCCTAAATTTTCAATTATTTTTAAATTTGAAGGATTGTATTTCAATAGTGTTTCAAAAATAGGTTTTGACTGTTCATACTTACCATCGTCAAAAAGTTTCTGTGCTTTATCAAAACTCGATTGCGCACAAAGCAAAAAAGGAAATAATAAAAAAAGTAAATGTTTCATTCTTCAAAAATAAGGAAATTTATAAGGAATAAAAATATTATTAGTTAAGATAAAACCCAAATTTATCCCAATTAAAACAGAAAACTATAATACAATAGAAAACTTTAAAAAACCTTAAGATAACATCCACAAACTACTTTCGTAAAGCAATAATAAAAGTTAATACATCTTCTTAATCAATCATAACAAGCCTTACGAAATGAAAATATTTTATGCTATCCAAGCTACTGGAAACGGACACATCAGTAGGGCTACACAATTATATCCATATCTACTTAAATATGGCACAGTAGATTTCTTCTTAAGCGGCAACAATGCTAGTCTTGACATAAAATTACCCATAAAATTTAAAAGCAAAGGCTGCAGTCTTCATTATAGCAAATGTGGCGGCCTCGATTATTGGAATATCGTTAAAAACATCAAACCACGCCAGATGTACAAAGATGCTGATGCATTACCATTAAAAGAGTATGACGTAATAATTAACGATTTTGACGCTATAACATCTTTGGCTTGTAAATTACAAAATGTGCATTCGGTTCAATTTGGACATCAAGCCAGCTTCATTTCTAAGGCTACCCCAAGACCAAATAAGAAAAGTTTTATGGGCGAAATGATTCTCAAACACTACGCCCCTTCTCCTAAAAACATTGGATTGCATTTTGAAAACTACGATAGCTTTATTCGCCCTCCTATTATCAAGGATCAAATTATAGAAGCTGAGCCAAAAAACTTAGGACACATTACGGTCTACTTGCCTTCATTTGACAAAGACTGTTTAGAAAAAGCGTTCAATAAAGTAAAGCATGTGCATTTTCATTGGTTTTTAAATGATGTAGAATCTCCTTACACTATTAGGAATATTACCTACTACCCGGTCAATCAAAAAAAATTCAATAAAAGCTTAATCAATTGTGAAGGAATAATTACAGGCGGCGGATTTGAAACTCCAGCAGAAGCACTTTACCTTAAAAAGAAAATCCTTAGCATACCTATTCGCAATCATTATGAACAAGAATGCAATGCCGCGGCTTTAAAAAAACTAGGTGTCCCTGTTGTCTATGATATTGAGGACGACTTTAATTTAATAATCGAAAGCTGGCTCGACAAAG
The DNA here is from genome assembly GCF_900106645.1 of Flavobacterium degerlachei. Lineage (GTDB taxonomy): Bacteria > Bacteroidota > Bacteroidia > Flavobacteriales > Flavobacteriaceae > Flavobacterium > Flavobacterium degerlachei. The sequence goes on along the minus strand of NZ_FNMV01000004.1, from coordinate 33,224 downwards.
AAATTATTTACCCAACTATGCAGGCCAACAATATCCCAGAAACTCTTGACTATTTATTTGACACCTACAAAGACTAAAAAAATATTAAATCAATTTATTTTCGGGGGCTGCCCCTCCAAAAAAAGGAGGGTCGGGCTATTTGTTACAATCTTTTTTGAGGTAAAAAAAACCTCAAAAAAAGGATTTCCACTACTATCCCTCATCCAAAAAACAACACTGATAAAATCATAATTCGCCTAACTAACAATAATTTACTGAAACAGACCAAACAACAGCCGTTTTCTATTTTTTTTATTAAATTAGCTTGCAATAGTAAAAACAAAACATGAAAACATTAAACGAATGGTTTGAAGAATACAGCGTAAGCCATAAAAACTTAACCAATAAAAAAATCCATTACATCTGCGTTCCTTTAATCTTTTTTTCGGTAGTTGGACTGTTTATGAGTATTCCAAGCCAAATTCTAAATCCACTCGCTTCAATACACCTTATTTTGGCTAATTGGGCTTTTATAGTTTTAGTTTTTGTGCTGTTTTTTTATTTTAGATTATCCATCTCAATGGGATTAAAAATGCTTGTTTTCACAACGATTTGTCTCATTGGAAATTACATTATTGCTCAATCATTACCTCTATTATGGTTTTCTATTGCGGTTTTTACGATAGGCTGGATCGGTCAACTTTACGGTCACAAGATTGAAGGGAAGAAACCCTCTTTCATCAAAGACTTGCAATTTTTACTAATTGGCCCTGCCTGGGTTATTCATTCCGTATTTAAAATGAATTAAAAATTATATACTTTAAGAAAAAAAGTGAAGCACTGCCAAAGGCAGCTGTTTTAACTAATATTAATGGAGATTTGAATATTGGAGATTTACTTACCGTACGATTAATCATTTCGACAAAAGAAGATATGGAATTTGTACATTTAAAAGACATGAGAGCTTCCTGTTTTGAACCTGTTGATGTTTTATCTGCTTACCAATACAAAGATAATTTAGGATTTTATAAAAGCACAAAAGATGCGGCAACACATTTCTTTTTTGACAAAATCAATAAAGGAACTTACGTCTTAGAATACGATGTAAGGGTAAATAACAAAGGAAATTTCTCTAACGGAATTACGACAATTCAAAGTATGTATGCTCCTGAATTCACCAGTCACAGCAATGGAATCCAAGTAAAAGTACAGAATTAAATCAATAGAAAAACAAAAATCCGTTTCAATTACTTGAAACGGATTTTTGTTTTAATAAAATCTAAATGACAATTTAGTCATTCAACATTTTCCATAGTTTGTCTTTCAATTCTGTTAACCCTTGTTGAGCTACAGATGAAATAAACATATAAGGAATTCCCTTAAAGGAAACATCTAACTCTTCTTTTAATTCAGCTCTCAGTTCATCATCAAGCATATCACATTTTGATATTACTAATAGACGCTCTTTATCTAACATTTCAGGATTGTATTTTGTCAATTCGTTTACCAAAATATCATATTCTCCTTTGATGTCTGGAGTATCCACAGGAACAAGAAACAATAAGGTTGAGTTACGCTCAATATGACGTAAGAAATAATGACCTAATCCTTTTCCTTCAGCAGCACCTTCAATAATACCAGGAATATCAGCAATTACAAAAGATTGAAAATCTCTGTAAGCAACAATCCCAAGATTTGGTTTCAATGTTGTAAACGGGTAATCTGCGATTTTTGGTTTAGCAGAAGTCAATACAGACAATAACGTCGATTTTCCAGCATTAGGGAAACCAACCAAACCTACATCAGCCAAAACCTTAAGCTCCAGAATAACATCCATTTCAGTTCCAGGTAATCCGGGTTGCGAATATCTTGGAGTTTGATTTGTAGAACTTCTAAAGTGCCAGTTTCCTAGTCCACCTTTTCCTCCTCTGGAAAGAATTTGTTTTTCACCATGTTCAGTGATTTCAAACAATATTTCTCCTGTTTCTTTATCTCTAACAACAGTTCCTAAGGGCACTTCAATAAACTTGTCGTCTCCATCAGCACCTGTACTTCTGTCACCACCACCATCACCACCGTAACCAGCTTTAATGTGACGGGCAAACTTTAAGTGAAACAAGGTCCAAAGCCCTTTGTTTCCTACAAGATAAACGTGTCCACCACGACCACCATCTCCACCATCTGGACCCCCTTTTTCAATAAATTTCTCTCTGTGCAAATGCGTAGATCCTTTCCCTCCTTTACCGGATGAAACAAATATTTTTACGTAATCTACGAAATTCCCTTCAGTCATAACTCTTTTCTTTTACTTCGACATTGATCTAAAATACCTAACAGCCACCGGCTGTCCTCCTTTTTTTTTCAAATCCTCTGTCCTCTTTTTTTTAGTATTCAATGTTCAGTTGTCGTATTCAGCACTTTCTTTATCCTTTAATACGGCAAGCTATTTTATTTTTGCAATGATCTCACCATTACTTTATCAATCTTTACTCCATCCATGTCAATGACTTCCAACTCAAATTTATGCCAAATCAATTTTTCTCCTTGCTTTGGTATATGTGAAAGTTCCGTCATTATTAATCCGCTGACCGTAGTCACATTATAATCATTTATTAATTCATCCAAGTCAAAATAAGTAAGAAAGTCATGTAGCGAATAATGTCCGTCTACTAGCCAACTCCCATCTTCTCTTTCTACCAATTTAAAATCCTCTTTATCAAATTCTGAAGCGTCGCCAACCAATGCTTCCAGAATATCATTCAAAGTTATCACACCTTGAAAAATACCATACTCATCAGCTACAAAAGCGTAATGAATATTCGTTTTCTTAAATCGCTCTAAGGCTTTGTATGCAGTTGTATGCTCCATCATAAATGGGGCTTCGGTCATAATCTCCGATAAAATGATACTTTCGTCATCGATGTGCGCAAAAATATTTTTTAAATTCACAACGCCTACAATGTCATCATAATCCTTGTCGTAAACTGGGTAAATAGAATGCAACTCTTTTAGCATGTATTCCTTAATCTCAGCTTTATTTGAGTGCAAAGGCAAAAATACAACTGATTTTCTATGCGTCATCAAAGAATTAACTTTTCTGTCTCCAATGTGAAAAACACGCTCTACAATATCTTGTTCAATTTCCTGAACTTCTCCACCTTCAGTTCCTTCTCTAATAAAAGCCTTAATTTCCTCTTCTGTTACTTTACCGTCTGTATTTGGTTTAATCTGTAGCACTTTCAACAAAAATTCTGTCGCTTGTGTTAACAACCATATAAATGGTGCCGTTACAATAGAAACCATTTTCATAGGCATCGCCACAGCTTTAGCAATAGCAACTGGATGATTCATCCCGATCCTTTTAGGTAACAATTCCCCTAATACTAGTGAGAAAAAAGTTAATATCACTACAACGATTCCTACTGCAATAGTATGTGCATACGGTGTCAGTATAGCAAACGTTTTGACAAAAGTCTCCACATTCATTGTTATTCTATCACCACTATAGATTCCTGTTAGGATTCCAATCAGTGTTATTCCTATTTGAACGGTTGACAAAAATTTGTTTGGCGAATTAGCCAACTCCAAAGCGATTTTCGCGCTTTTATTTCCTTTTTTGGCAGCAGTTTCTAATCTATTTTTCCTTGCTGAAATCAATGCGATTTCAGACATGGAGAAAACCCCATTCAATAGTATTAAAAAAAATATTATTAGTATTTCCATATTCTTTTAGCCCAGATGGCAGTGAAAAGCCCACAGTCTTGTTGTTGCATTTTTATTAGTGACCAAAAGCGACTAAAAGAAGCTTTATGGGTACTTTATAAAAATAGACAACGGGACGAGGACTTGTAACGTACAGCTGGTGTTTGCTCCTATAAATTATCTATAACGGTACTTAAACGCTCCGTAATTTCTTGGATTGTTCCTATACCATTTACGGCATAAAACTTTCCTTGTTCATTATAATACCCCATTAATGGAGCTGTTTTTTCATTATATTCTTGGTAACGATTTCTTATTTTATCTTCGTCTTGATCGTCAATTCTACCACTTGTTTTTCCTCTTTCTAACAAACGCTGAATCAAGATTTCATCGTCAGCTTCTAGTGCAACTGTAGCGGCAACTTTAGAATCAATTGACTCCAAAAAAGCATCCAAAGCAATTGCTTGTGAGATTGTTCTTGGGTAACCATCAAACAAAATCCCATTAGTATCAGGATGTTTATTTACCTCATCAATAAGCATTTTTGTAGTCAATTCATCTGGCACCAAATCTCCGGCATCCATGTAAACTCTTGCTTGTTTCCCAAGGTCAGTGTCATTTTTTAAATTGAAACGAAACACATCACCAGTAGATATATGTGTTAAATTGTATTTCTCCTTTAAAAATTCTGCTTGAGTTCCTTTTCCTGCTCCTGGTTTTCCAAATAAAACAATGTTGATCATAATGTGTGTTGAGTAGTTGTAGTTATTCTTTTAGTTTATATACTTCTGGTAAATTTCTTCCAAGTCCATCATAATCAAGACCATATCCAACAATAAATTTATTTGGAATTCTAATCCCTACATAATCTATTTTAATATCTTTTTTGTACGCTTCTGGTTTAAAGAAAAGTGTAGCTATTTTGAAATGCTTGACATTTTGAGCTTTGAATAATTCCTTTAATTCGACCAAAGTGTTACCCGTATCTACAATATCTTCAATGACAACAACTGATCTTCCAGTTAAATCCTGGTTTAAACCAATTAATTGTTTCACCTGCTCTGTTGAAGAAGTACCTTCATACGAAGCCATTTTTATAAAACTTACTTCGCAGGGTTTTGTATATTTTTTCATGAAGTCAGAAACCACCATAAAAGAGCCGTTTAAAACCCCTACAAATACTGGTGTTTCATCTATAAAATCGTCTTCCACTTGTTGTACCATTTTTGTGATGGCAAACTCTATTTCTTTAGCAGAAATAAACGGAACAAATTGTTTATCGTGAAGTTCTATCATTATTATCCTATTTAAAATAATGGGCAAAGATAGGAATTTCTGAGTTGCCAATTCGATTTTAAAACTATAAGAATAGAGTGCAATTAAAAATATTAGCTATTTTTGATCCTAGATGAACAGCGAACTTTATAAAAATGTAGTAAATAGCTCCGCCTATCGATCAAGTCGAGACGAAAACGCGCAGCTTATTTTTACTGATTCGCAATTATTTCCTGACCTATTAGCAATTGCATTTGACACTGCTGACAAAAATCACCATAAGGCCTGCTGGATTCTGGAATTAGTACTTGAAAAGCAACTCCATTTACTGACCGATTACCTTCCTTATTTTTGTGATAATATTTCAAAATTCACGAACGAAAGTGCTTTGCGCCCAATTTCAAAAATTTGTATGTTTCTTAGCCAGCATATTTCCTTGACTACTTTACAAGAGGAGCAAATTACTGAAAACTGCTTCGATTGGCTAATTCAAGAAAATTGCAAAGTAGCTACGAAAGCATATTCGATTAGAACATTATATGAACTAGGCAAAAAATACGATTGGATTTATCCAGAATTGCAACGTATACTCACTGATGATTATAGAAAACATACTGCCGCGTACAAAGCTGTGGCAAGAGAAATTTTGAAGAAAATAAAATAGCGTTTCTATGTTTGAGCTATATAAAGTATCTTTGCTCTAAACAAACTACAACACAATGAATTATTTTTCTTCTGATTTTAAATTAGGAATATTAGGCGGTGGACAACTTGGAAAAATGCTTTTATTTGACACCCGAAAGTTCGACATACAAACTTATGTTTTAGACCCAAGTAACGAAGCACCTTGCAAAATTGCCTGCGATAAATTTTTTAAAGGGGATTTAATGGACTTTGAAACCGTGTATAATTTTGGGAAACAAGTCGATGTTTTGACGTTTGAAATTGAATTAGTAAATCTTGCCGCTTTGGTAAAATTAGAAGAAGAGGGATTGAAAGTTTATCCTTCGCCTAAAACACTAAAACTAATTCAAAACAAAGGTGTTCAGAAAGATTTTTACACTGAACACAATATTCCTACTGCAAGCTACGGCCGATTTAACAATCTGAAAAGCCTAATCGTTGACATCTTAGATTCTAAAACACGTATGCCATTTGTATGGAAATGCACTGAATTTGGTTACGATGGAAACGGTGTCAAAGTCATTAGAGAAATGGCTGATTTAGATGAACTTCCTAATGTAGAATGCATCGCAGAGGAAATGATTCCTTTTAAAAATGAGTTGGCAGTTATTGTTTGTCGCAATCCATCAGGAGAAATCAGAACCTACCCGGTGGTAGAAATGGAATTTCATCCAGAAGCCAATCAAGTAGAATACGTTATCTGCCCTGCTAGAATTGACAACATAGTTGCTGATAAAGCGAGAGCTATTGCATTAAGTGTATCTGAAAAATTCAACCACGTAGGATTACTTGCCGTTGAAATGTTCCAAACTGAAGACGATGAAATCATAGTAAATGAAGTTGCTCCTCGCCCACACAATTCAGGACACTATTCTATAGAAGGGAGCTACACTTCTCAATTTGAAAATCATTTACGCGCCATACTTGATTTACCTTTAGGAAATACTGATAGTAAAGTTGCCGGAATCATGGTCAATTTAGTAGGAGAAGAAGGCTATTCTGGAAATGTTGTTTATGAGAACATCGAAAAAATATTAGGCTGGAATGGAGTTACGCCACATATATATGGTAAAAAACAGACGCGTCCGTTTCGTAAAATGGGACATGTTACGATAGTAAATTCAGACATAAAAGAAGCCAGAAGAATTGCTGAGGATGTTAAGAATACAATTAGAGTAATTGCATAAAAACATTTTAAATGTTGAATTATAAATTTTAAATATTATTCAACCTTAAACTTTAAACAAAAAAACAACATGAGCAAAGTAGCTATAATAATGGGAAGCGTATCTGATATGCCAGTGATGCAAGAAGCCATTGAAGTCCTAAAAGGATTTGGAATAGAAATAGAAGTTGATATTGTTTCTGCACATAGAACACCCGAGAAACTATTCGATTTTAGTAAAAACGCTCACACTCGTGGTATTTCAGTAATTATAGCTGGCGCAGGTGGCGCAGCACATTTACCCGGAATGGTCGCTTCTATGTCTCCATTACCTATTATTGGGGTTCCAGTAAAATCAAGCAATTCTATCGATGGTTGGGATAGTATACTTTCTATTTTACAAATGCCTGGCGGAGTTCCCGTAGCAACGGTTGCTCTTAACGGTGCGAAAAATGCAGGAATACTAGCAGCACAAATTATTGGGAGCCATGACAAAAATATATTAGAAAAAGTAATTCAATACAAAACAGGATTAAAAGAAGCAGTAATTATTGCCTCAGAAAGTTTACTTAAAAACTAACATTACCTTATAAAAATAAGAGGCTTCCCATTACGGAAGCCTTTATTATTTTAATCTATTTTATTCGAAATTAGTCCTCTACTTCAATTTCTTCAAGAACACTTTCAAATTCAGATGCAATTATATCGTCATTATTTATCCAATTCTCTGAAGTAACCAAGCTGAAATTTACATTATCGGCTGTATTTAATTCCCAAATAATCGCTGGAGCTGTAGGAAAAGGAATATTTGTAGTCATTTGGTCTTCAAATAATCTTTTAATTAAATTTCGATCAGACAATCCATTATTCAATAATTTCAATATATTTTCAGCCGTTAGTTCTTTGACCTCACCATCTGTTGGTGTCATTGAGAAATGAACAACAGAGGCTTTAGTATTAGGAAACTTCCCGTTATAGGCTTTAAAGAGCAATTGATTGACATGAAATAACCTTCCTTGCATGTGAATTTCAGGGTATTCTTCACATACTTTATCAATTAACATATTGTGCGAAATTTGCTCAATTTGTCCTTCATTTAATTCTTCACCTAGCTTGTAAGCTAGTACTATTTCAGCAGCTTCATTTGGCTCATAATCAGATATGGCCATTTCTAGTAATTCTGGTAAATTCTTTTTTTCTGCCGTGGCTGCATCCGGAAAATTGAATTTTTCTAATAATGCAATATAATCTTCGTCTGACCAATACCCTTCTACTTCGTTTACGGTATCAATACGTTTTATTATAATTTGATAGTTCATCTGTTGATTTATTATTGTTTCTTATTCCTTATTTAGAATCTAATCTCACAATTTAGGCTTTTTAAAGAACTAAGAGAAATAAATAACATTATTATAACATAATCGTTTTAGGCTAATAGCCATAAATCTCTTGCGTTTAGCAATCTCCTTTTTTTATAAATCCCTACATTTGTATTTCAAAATATTTCGTTTCAATTAATGAAAACTAATTATAATACAATGAAAGTCTTAACTTCAAAATTCAATACTAAATACGATACGGCGCCATTCTCGAAAATCAAGAACGAAGATTATCTTCCTGCTTTTGTAGAAGGAATCGCATTGGCAAAAGCCGAAATTGATGCTATTGTTTCAAATACCGATAAACCTACTTTTCAAAATACTATCGAAGCTTTAGATTTTAGTGGCTATACACTAGATCGTCTTTCCAGTATTTTCTTTAATCTGAACTCGGCAGAAACTAATGATGAGATTCAGAAAATCGCTCAGGAAGTTTCTCCGTTATTATCTGAATTCGGAAATGACATAACGCTAAATGCTGATTTATTTGCCAAAGTAAAAGCCGTTTACGATCAAAAGGACAGTTTAAACCTCAACCCAGAACAAGCTACACTATTAGACAAAAAATACAAAGGATTCTCTAGAAATGGTGCTAATTTGCCGGAAGATAAAAAAAGTATTCTTAGAGAAATAGACAAAGAACTATCTAAGACAAGTCTTAAGTTTGGTGAAAATGTTTTAGCCGAAACTCAAGGGTTTCAATTGCACATTATCGATGAGAATGACCTTTCAGGTTTACCAGAAGGAACTATTGAAGCTGCTCGTTCATTGGCTAAAAGCCAAGAAAGCGAAGGATGGATTTTTACTTTAGATTACCCAAGCTACATCCCTTTTGTAACTTATGCCGACAACCGTGAGCTTAGAAAACGAATGGCGATTGCTTCTGGAGCTAAAGCTTTTCAAAACAACGAATTTGACAATCAAGAAAACGTACTTAAAATTGCCAAATTGCGTTTTGACAGAGCACAAGTTTTAGGTTATGCCACTCACGCTCATTTTGTTCTTGAAGAGCGAATGGCTGAGAGTCCTGAAAAAGTAAAATCTTTTGCTACCGATCTATTAGAAAAAGCAAAACCGGCTGCTTTAAAAGAGTTTGCTGAGTTAGCGGCTTTCGCCAAAAAACTAGACGGTATTGAACAATTAGAAAAATGGGACGGAGCATATTACTCTGAGAAGTTAAAACAAGAGTTGTTTAATTTAGATGACGAAAAACTAAAACCGTACTTCCAATTGGAAAAAGTTTTAGACGGCGCTTTTACAGTAGCTCAAAAACTATATGGTCTTACTTTTGAGGAATCTTTCGAAATTGATAAATACAACGATGAAGTAACTACTTATGAAGTAAAAGACATCGATAACAATTTGGTTTCCGTTTTCTACGCTGATTTTTTTCCTAGAAAAGGGAAACGAAATGGCGCTTGGATGACTTCTTATAAATCACAGTTTATAAAAGAAGGCATAAACGAAAGACCACACATTTCTATCGTTTGTAATTTCACAAAACCAACAGAAACAAAACCATCTTTATTAACATTTAATGAAGTAACTACTTTGTTTCATGAATTTGGTCATGCATTACACGGAATGCTTGCTAATACAACTTACCCAAGTTTATCAGGAACTTCTGTTTATTGGGATTTTGTGGAATTACCGAGTCAAATTTTGGAAAACTGGTGTTACGAACCTGAAGCTTTGGCTTTATTCGCTTATCACTACCAAACAGATGAAATGATACCTGTTGAATTAGTTCAAAAAATCAAGGAGAGTTCTAATTTCCAGGAAGGAATGGCAACGATGCGTCAGTTGAGTTTTGGAATGTTAGACATGGGATGGCATGCTCAAGACCCTTCAAATATCAAGGATATAAAAACTTTTGAGTTGGAGCAATTTGCCGACACACAATTGTATCCTGATGTAGCTGAGAATGCCATGAGTACCTCATTCTCACATATTTTTCAAGGCGGATATTCTTCTGGTTACTATAGCTACAAATGGGCCGAAGTACTAGATGCAGATGCTTTTGAATTTTTCCAAGAAAAAGGAATTTTCAATAAAGAAGTGGCTGATAAATTCAAAGACAATATCCTTTCTAAAGGAGGAACTGAACATCCAATGATTTTATACAAACGTTTCAGAGGACATGAACCAAGCCCAGATGCTCTATTAAAAAGAGCAGGATTGATATAAAGATTCGATTAAAGACATTTGATTTCAAACCGAGGCAGCAATGCTTCGGTTTTTTTTTGTTAAATTAGAAAAAATTTTTAAAATGAATACAATCGAAAAATTACGCCTTATAGAAGATACTTGGCGACACTATATTTGGGAATATAATTTCTTAAAAGAAGAATTAAATTTTAATGATGAATTAAACACTAATTATGTTGGAGTTATTTTTGGTTATTTTCATGATACTTTACCGATTGTAACTAACTATATAGATAACAAAGCTAGTCTCTCATTAGGAAACAAATTTTTAACATCTATCGGATTACTTCAAGTTATTTACCTACAACAAGATTTAATCTCAGAATTAAATAAATCATTTGGAATAACTCATAAAATAGAATTTGGAGACAATCGCAATTTAAGAAATGAACTAATTGGTCATCCTATAAGTCGAAACAAAAGAGACAAGAATTCATTGGAATCTTTTTGTTTATTTGGGTACAACAGTAGTGAATTAGGCGATATCAATTATTTAAAATACCATAAGAACAATGATTTCAAATGTGAAATAAAGGGCTATTTCACAAGTCAAGTTGTTAATGAACATGTTGAGTTTTTAAACAAAAATTTTGATATTATTATAAATAAAATTAAATCCTTGCTAACACAATTTAAAAAAAAATTGAATAATTTGAATAGCAATATAGAAAATCTAGAATTTAAAAAATTACTAGAAGAAGTAAATCTATACTCAAACTATTTCATTGGTTCGAACAATACTTTTAATTCTTTAGATATATCAAAACTTTATGTTTTAAAAAAATCACATCCTAGATACATTTACAACTTTGAACTTTTTTTGAAAAATATAAAATGTGATATAATTGAAAATATCAATAATATTAACAAGAAGTATTTAAACAAAAAAGATCCTATAATTGATAGTAAATATGTAGGTTTATCAAGTAATTATACATTTGGGAAGCTATATTCAAATCATCCTATATTTGGGATATCTTATTTTAAAAACAGATTTTCTGAAGATAAAAACATTATTGAAGAATTAAAAAATATGGAAAACAATATTGGAGAAAATCTTGAATATTATTCATCTTACAACTACTTACAATATTTATTAAATAGAGATTACATAGACTTTTTCAATGATTAATTAATCATCAAAGATGAATTCTATTCACCAATTTTATAGTATTTTCGGTGAACGTAATCACCAAAATTGATATTTCTAGAAGAAAACCACCATCAACCACCAAAAAATCGGAATACTCTCTACCCAAAAAGAAGTATAATATTTATGTCTTTTTTCATTGGCAAAAGCCAAAAATAAAGAAAGAACAACAACTAGGATTCCGTTTACGATTAATTGTTCTTCGACGAAATTGTTTTTTAAAAACTCCAAAAAATAAAAAGGGAGCAAGAGTAATAGCCCTGCAAATTTTGTTCGCTTTAATCCTATTTGTTGCGGCACTGTCTTTAAATGCGGATCGTCATTAGCCAAATCCAATATCTCAAAAATTAGAATTAAAACAAAAACCAATATAAAGCGCTGGATACATTTAAGAAAAAAATCAAATCCAAGTGGAACATCAGCGTTCAGCAAAGGCAAAACTAAGGTTACTCCTACCCAGCACAAAGTCACAATATAAATTTTGACGCCAGCCCAGTTTCGAGCATTCTTCCTATTTGGAAAAAAAGGCAGTGTATATAATAAAGTCAATACTAAAACAGCTACTGAAACCAACTGAGTAATTAATTCTAATTGAAAAAAGTAATAACCAACCCCTATTAATGCAATAAAGCTCAACAAAGCGATTAGTTTAAGCTCGTTTCGCATTTCTCTTTTTTTGGCTCTGGCCAAAGCATCATACTTCACAAAATTATAACCTACAATAGTTCCTAAAAAAGCAAAGTTAGCCATAGGTACATCAGCAGTTATGTTGAACATGAAATGGGTCATTCGAACTAAAGCATATACGGACAAAGCCACATGAATACTGCTTCTGAGATAGAAATTAAATATTTGTTTTAAACTAATCATTAAACAAAATTAGTCAATTGTGAACAAATACACGCTTTGGTTGAAAAATTGATAAAAAATCAATTCAAAACATGAATTAGATTGTTTATAATACTTATTTTTGCAGCACTAAAAAAACACAACATTACCATACTTACATGAAAACAGACTCATTTGCTTTAAGACACTTAGGCCCAAGGGAAAACGATATTCCACAAATGTTAGAAACCATAGGTGTTGAGACTTTAGATCAGTTAATCGCCGAAACTATTCCTTCTGACATTCGTTTAAAAAAACCATTGGAATTGGAGCATATTATGACTGAATACGAATATGCAAATCATATTCGGTTATTAGGTCGTACTAACAAAGTATACAAATCATATATCGGCTTAGGCTACCACCCAACAATTGTCCCTCCTGCTATTCAAAGGAATATATTTGAAAATCCAGGATGGTATACAGCTTACACACCGTACCAAGCAGAAATTGCTCAAGGTCGTTTAGAAGCAATATTGAATTTTCAAACAATGGTTATTGAACTAACCGGAATGGAAATTGCAAATGCTTCGTTACTTGATGAGAGTACTGCAGCAGCTGAAGCAATGGCTTTATTGTTTGATGTTCGTTCTCGAGATCAAAAGAAAAACAACGTATGTAAATTCTTCGTTTCTGAAGAAATTCTACCACAAACCATATCTGTTTTACAGACACGTTCTGCTCCTATTGGTGTTGAATTAGTGATTGGGAATCACCAAGAATTTGATTTCTCAAACGAATTCTTCGGTGCAATATTACAATATCCTGGAAAATACGGTCAAGTTTATGATTATGCTGATTTCATCAAAAAAGCGAATGATAATGAAATAAAAGTAGCTGTTGCTGCTGATATTTTATCATTAGTAAAATTAACTCCTCCAGGAGAGATGGGAGCTGCAGTTGTAGTTGGAACAACACAACGTTTTGGAATCCCAATGGGTTACGGCGGACCACACGCTGCATATTTTGCAACAAAAGATGAGTACAAACGTTCTATGCCAGGAAGAATCATTGGAGTTTCGCAAGATGCTAATGGAAACCGTGCATTACGTATGGCGTTACAAACGCGTGAACAACATATTAAACGTGAAAAAGCAACTTCAAATATCTGTACTGCTCAGGTATTATTGTCAGTTATGGCCGGAATGTTTGCTGTCTACCACGGTCCAAAAGGACTAAAGTATATTGCTAACAAAGTGCACTCTTCTGCTGCAACTTTAGTACAAGCTTTAGGTAAATTAGGAATCGAACAAACGAACACAGCATTTTTTGATACAATAGTTGTAAAAGCTGACGCTTTAAAGGTTAAAGCTATTGCCGAAAGAAATGAAGTGAATTTCTATTTCATCGACAATGAAACGATTTCTATTTCTGTAAATGAGACAATTTTAATGTCGGACATCAATCAAGTGATTGCGGTTTTTGCAGAAGCATTAGGAAAAGAAGCTTTTGAAATTTCTGAATATGTTTCAGAGAATAATTACCCGATGCTTTTAAACAGAACATCGGAATTCTTAACGCATGAAGTATTTAACAAATACCATTCTGAAACCAGCATGATGCGTTATATCAAAAAATTAGAGCGCAAAGATTTATCATTAAATCATTCGATGATCGCTTTAGGTTCTTGTACTATGAAACTAAACGCAGCTGCTGAAATGTTACCATTAAGCATGCCTTATTGGAACACCATTCACCCATTTGCACCTTTAGATCAAGTAGAAGGTTATACTAAAATGCTTAAAAAACTAGAGCATCAGTTAAATGTAATTACTGGTTTTGCCGGAACTACATTACAACCTAACTCAGGTGCTCAAGGAGAATATGCTGGTTTAATGACGATTCGTGCTTATCACCAGTCAAGAGGCGATGATCAAAGAACAGTTTGTTTGATTCCTGCTTCGGCTCACGGAACAAATCCTGCATCAGCTGCTATGGCTGGAATGAAAATTATCGTTACCAAAACAATGGAAAACGGTAATATTGATGTAGAAGATGTTAGAGAAAAAGCACTTCAATACAAAGATCAATTATCTTGCTTAATGGTTACTTACCCATCTACACATGGTGTTTTTGAAAGTGCTATTAGAGAAATCACTCAAATCATTCACGACAACGGTGGTTTAGTATATATGGATGGTGCTAATATGAATGCACAAGTGGGACTAACAAATCCAGCAACAATTGGTGCTGATGTTTGTCACTTAAACTTACACAAAACATTCGCTATTCCTCACGGAGGTGGTGGACCTGGTGTAGGCCCTATTTGTGTAAACGAAAAATTAGTTCCGTTTTTACCCACAAATCCATTAGTAAAAGTTGGTGGTGAAAAAGGAATTACTGCAATTTCTGGAGCTCCTTACGGATCAGCTTTAGTTTGCCTGATTTCTTACGGATACATTTGTATGCTAGGCGCTGAAGGAATTACTAATGCTACTAAATACGCAATTCTAAACGCAAACTACATGAAGGCGCGTCTAGAAGAGCATTATCCTATTTTATATTCTGGAGAAAAAGGAAGAGCAGCTCACGAAATGATTTTAGACTGTAGAGGTTTTAAAGTAAAAGGAATTGAGGTTACTGATATAGCAAAACGTTTAATGGATTATGGTTTTCATGCTCCAACAGTTTCTTTCCCTGTAGCTGGAACTTTAATGATTGAACCTACAGAATCTGAAGATGTTGCTGAATTAGACCGTTTCTGTGATGCTATGATTTCTATTCGTAAAGAAATCGAAGAAGCTTCAGCTGACGAACCAAATAATGCATTAAAAAATGCACCGCATACTCTAGCGATGCTAACAGCTGACACTTGGACATTACCTTATTCAAGAGAAAAAGCTGCATATCCTTTAGAGTACGTAGCCGAGAATAAATTCTGGCCAAGCGTTCGTCGTGTTGACGAAACTTATGGCGATAGAAATTTAATTTGCAGTTGTGCTCCTATTGAGGCATACATGTAAATCATACCTCTTTTATATATATTATTAAATGCCTCGAAATCAATCGAGGCATTTTTTATTAAGATATAATACCTTTGCTATAGCCAAATCTTCCTTCAAAAGACAACACCTCAAAAAAGTACTAATTTGACAATCATAAAATGCGCGATAAAAACTATACGATTTTTGAATATTTATTAAAAAATCATCAGTAAATTAGCCAAATAATTACTATATCATAATTATATGCACGCATAGTAAATAACATAGCTATAATCATTTTTTTATCTTTAAATTAGCCTAAAATTTTTTTCAAAATAAACCCATGAAAATAAAAATAACTGGAATAGGAAGTTATATTCCTGAGAAAAAAGTAAGCAATACTGACTTTATCAATCATGTTTTTTTAAATGAAGACGGAACGCCATTTGGGAAACCAAATGATATTATAATCAACAAATTTAAGGGGATTACAGGAATTGAGCATAGGCGCTATGCAGAAGACAATTTAAACTCTTCTGATCTAGCTTTTATGGCAGCCCAAAAAGCAATAGAAAATGCAGCAATCGATTCTGAAACGATTGACTACATTATTTTTGCACATAACTTTGGTGATGTAAAATACGGAACAACTCAATCTGACATGCTTCCAAGTCTAGCTACACGAGTTAAGAATAAATTGCAAATAAAAAACCCAAAATGCGTTGCCTATGATATCCTTTTTGGATGTCCAGGTTGGATCGAAGGGGTACTTCAAGCGAATGCATTTATCAAATCAGGCATGGCTAAGCGATGTTTGGTAATAGGTTCTGAAACCTTATCCAGAGTTGTTGATGATCACGATAGAGATTCTATGATTTATTCAGATGGTGCGGGTGCAGCAATTATTGAAGCTTCTGATGACGAAACAGGAATGCTTTCTTATGAAAGTGGAACTTACGCCATCGATGAAGCTAATTATTTGTTTTTTGGTAAATCATACAATACTGATTTAGATCCAGACACACGTTACATAAAAATGCACGGACGTAAAATCTACGAATTTGCTCTAACTACCGTTCCTGCAGCAATGAAAAGTTGTTTAGACAAAAGTGGAATTGCGATTGATGATGTCAAAAAAATCTTAATTCATCAAGCTAATGAGAAAATGGATGAAGCCATCATTCAACGTTTTTACAAATTACACGATAGACCGGTACCTCAAGACATTATGCCTATGAGTATAAGCGAGCTAGGAAACAGCAGTGTTGCCACTGTACCTACTCTTTTTGACCTTTTAATACGTGGTGAAATAAAAAATCAATCTATTCAAAAAGGAGATGTTCTGCTATTTGCTTCTGTAGGAGCAGGAATGAATGTAAATGCCTTCGTATACAGATATTAGTATTATTTGTAGCTAATCCAGCTATACACTACAAGTCCACACTTAAAAAAAGTGTTTTTACAAAACTCAAAAAGAGCTTCTTTTAGTCGCTTTTTTAAGCTAATAAAAACTGCCTTTTTTAATTGTGGGCTTTTCATTTCTATCTGGGCTAAAAATCTGCTAAACAAGAAATATATCTTTGTACCTTTGCGCCTTTGTTTATACCCATTAAAAAAATGTACGAAAAAACGTTTCCCAATAAAAGATTCAAACACACTTTAGAATTTTTAAACAAGCACACCTCAACTGCTGAAACCATTCTAGATTTAGGAGTCGAAAATCCTTTTTCAAAAATCATGAAAGAAGCTGGTTATTCAGTCAAGAATACAAGCGGTGAAGATTTAGATATTGACCAATCCGTATTTTCAGCAGAAAAACAAGATGTAGTAACTGCTTTTGAAATATTTGAGCATTTACTGAATCCATATACTATTTTAAGCGAAATAAAATCAGATAAGCTTTTCATATCTATTCCAATGCGTTTGTGGTTTTCACCAGCTTACAGAAGCAAAACAGACATGTGGGACAGACATTATCATGAATTTGAAGATTGGCAGCTAGACTGGCTTTTGGAAAAAACAGGATGGAAGATTATCGACCGTCAAAAATGGACTAATCCAGTCAATAAAATTGGAATCCGTCCCCTATTACGTCGTTTCACAAATAGGTATTATATCGTTTATGCCGAAAGAATAAAATAATGGAATACTATATTGTTATACCGGCGCACAACGAAGAAGCTTTTATTTCGTTAACATTGCAATCCTTGATTTCGCAAACGCATTTACCTAAAAAAGTAGTTGTGGTCAATGACAATTCGACTGATAAAACTGCCGAAATTGTATTGGCTTTCGCCAAAGAAAATCCGTTTATAACATTGGTAAACAAAACCTCAAGCGCTATACACTTACCAGGAAGCAAGGTGATTCAAGCCTTTAACGCTGGTTTAGAAACGCTCGATGATGGATATGATATTATGATGAAAGCCGACGCCGATTTGGTTTTTCCCGATAATTATTTCGAAACAATCATAAAGCACTTTCAATCAGACAGCAAAATTGGCATGGTTGGCGGTTTTTGTTATATTGAAAAAAATGGGCAATGGGTATTAGAGAATTTGACCGATAAAGATCATATTCGTGGTGCACTTAAAGCCTACCGAAAAGAAACTTTCAAGCAAATTGGCGGTTTAAAACCTCAAATGGGTTGGGATACTGTTGATGAATTACTTTGTAAGTTCTACAATTGGAAAGTAAT
This sequence comes from Flavobacterium degerlachei, assembly GCF_900106645.1. Lineage (GTDB taxonomy): Bacteria > Bacteroidota > Bacteroidia > Flavobacteriales > Flavobacteriaceae > Flavobacterium > Flavobacterium degerlachei. The sequence continues at coordinate 15,172 of NZ_FNMV01000004.1, read as the reverse complement.
AACAGATGCTTCTTTACACGTAAAACATCTTAAACCTACCGGAGCAAACTACAACAAAACGGCACGCTATAAACAAGGCGAGGCTTTTTATACACTAGGATATGGTTTTGCAATAACAGCCATAGCATCAGCTAAGCTGGCAATGATGAAAAAGAAACCATTACTCTTTATAGATTATATAAAAGGTTTCTGGAAAGCAAAAACTGCAAAAACGCCCTTATTAGTTACCCCAGAACAAGCAAAGTTCATAAAGAACTATCGCTTGAAAAAGATGAAGGAAAAACTTTTTTAAATATCTCAAGAATCGGATATTTGAAAAAACTCATTACCGATAACTTATTACTCATAACTAATTTTGTAATTTAGCCCATAATCGTAAAACATATGATGCTCATTCGATATATAACGCAGATAGGAAGATACTTCTTGATGCTAAAGGAAATTTTCAGCAAACAAACCAAATGGTCTGTAATGAAAAAACTTATCTTCAAGGAAATTGATGACTTAGTCATTGAATCATTAGGTATAGTTGCTTTCATCTCTTTCTTTGTTGGGGGAGTTGTTGCCATACAAACGGCACTTAACCTTACCAATCCATTAATTCCAAAATACCTCATCGGTTTTGCCACACGACAATCGATAATATTGGAATTTGCACCTACTTTCATCTCTGTAATTATGGCTGGAAAAATGGGCTCTTTTATTACATCTAGTATCGGAACCATGAGAGTAACCGAACAAATAGATGCCTTAGAAGTAATGGGAGTCAATTCACTAAATTATCTTGTATTCCCTAAAATAATCGCTTTGTTACTATATCCATTCCTTATTGGAATTGCTATGTTCCTAGGGATTCTGGGCGGCTGGATGGCTGGTGTATACGGTGGTTTCACCTCGAGTGCTGAATTTGTTAATGGAGCTCAGATGGATTTCATCCCGTTTCATATTGCATACGCTTTTATAAAAACACTAATATTTGCTATGTTATTAGCCACTATCCCATCGTTTCATGGTTACTACATGAAAGGTGGAGCATTAGAAGTGGGTAAAGCCAGTACCGTAGCTTTCGTATGGACATCAGTTTCAATAATACTTTTCAATTATATACTAACGCAGTTGTTACTAGGAGCATGATAGAGATAATAAACTTAGAAAAATCATTCGCAGGAACTAAAATTCTTAAGGGAATTTCGAGCGTTTTTGAAACTGGAAAAACAAATCTAATTATTGGACAAAGTGGTTCGGGAAAAACGGTTCTACTAAAAAGTCTTTTGGGAATTCATACACCCGAGTCAGGAAAAATCTGTTTTGACGGAAGGGTATACTCTGAATTAGAAGACGGTGAAAAAAGAGAACTGAGAACTGAAATTGGAATGGTTTTTCAAGGCAGTGCCTTGTTTGATTCAATGACAGTAGCAGAAAATGTAGGCTTCCCGCTAAGGATGTTTACCAAAGATAATAGCGCAAAAATTAAGGAAAGGGTTGATCAAGTACTAAAACGAGTCGATTTAGTGGACGCACACAATAAACTACCTTCACAAATTTCGGGTGGAATGCAAAAACGTGTGGCTATTGCAAGAGCAATTGTGAACAGACCGAAATACCTTTTTTGTGACGAACCTAACTCAGGTTTAGATCCAAATACTGCCATATTAATTGATAACCTTATTAAAGAAATTACTGAAGAGTACGATATAACTACGGTTATCAATACACATGATATGAACTCAGTAATGGAAATTGGTGAAAATATTTTATTTCTAAAAAACGGATTAAAAGCTTGGCAAGGAACAAAAGAAGAGATTTTTAAAACTGACAATCAAGATGTTGTAGACTTCGTTTATTCATCAAATTTATTTAAGAAAGTCAGAGAAGCCTATTTAAAGGAGTAAATCAAGCTATTAATAAATATTCTCGAATGTTTCCTATGTCATAAATCAATGTGGTAATAACTCTACCTCAGCATTTGGATTAAAAAGATACATTTTCCCCGAACTCACCTCCAAGCATTCAAAACGCTTGGTTCGGATTGCTATTTTCTTAAAAATCTTTCCGTTTTGGATTCTAAAAACACTACCGTACGGAATCTCAAATACGTAGTTTTTATCATTTTGTTTGTCAAATTGCTTTAATGCCAATGACAAAGTTGCATCAGTATCACTACTTGCAGTAGGATTCCTAAAATGCTTGGCTAGTAATGGCAACAGATGATTTGGGAAAATTTCTGGTCTAATAAAAGGAACCATCATCTGCTGAAAGGAATATTTCCACTCATTCCCATGCGGTTTTATATTCCGTCCATATTTCTCAAAAGCAACCAGATGAGAAATTTCATGAATCAAGGTCATCAGAAACTTATATTTATTCAGATTTGAATTAACCGTAATTTCGTGCTTCCCGTTCAATCCCTTTCTGTAATCTCCATGACGTGTTTGCCTTTCGTTTACAATTTTGAGATGCACACGGTTGACCACAATTAGCTCAAAAACGGGTTTTACAGCGTGTTCCGGAATATATCTTGCAAGTGTTTCGCTCAAAGCAATTAGGAATTATGGGTTTGTTGAGGATACTTGTAGTACTTTCCCATTGTAGTATTTATTTCCTGTCAATGTAAAGTCAAAAATATAATCAGCCATTTCGTTGGCTTTTATCGGTGCTTGATACCCTGGGAAAGCTTCTTCTAACATTTCTGTTTGTACTGCCCCTAAAGCCAAAACATTAAAAGAAATACCTCTTTCTTTATATTCTTCTGACAATAATTCTGACAAGGTAATCACAGCTCCTTTACTTGAACTATAAGCTGCTAATCCTGCAAATTTAAGACTGCCTTGAATTCCTCCCATAGAACTTATGGTAACAACATGGCTTCCTTTTTGTAGATACGGCAAGCAAATACGAGTCAAATTTGCAACAGCAAAAACATTTACTTTATAAATATCTTCAAAATCTTTTTGTTCCGTTTCTGAAAAAGGTTTCAACATAAAACTACCTGCATTATGAACAATCGCATCTACTTTTTTCCAAGTAGTCGACAAAAAATCATTTACTTTATCTAAATCAGCTTCGTTTGAAAGATCTACAGACAGACAAGTAATGTTTTTATTTTCAATAAGAATTCGAGGAGTTTTTCTAGAAATAGCGAGAACCTGATGTCCTGCATTAGCAAATTTCAAAGCCAGCTCATATCCTATTCCCCTACTTGTACCTGTTACTATAATATTTTTCATAAGGCAAAAATAAACAAAACTAACAAAACATCACTAATTACAGCGATCCAAAAAAGCTAATTCATGTGAATTTCACGGCTCGCTGTGTTGGTCATTTCTGTCACTGCCGGTAGCATTTCCTGAATAAAGGAAGTCATATGCACTATATCCATCATTTTAAATTCATCAGACACATGGTGGTAGTAGTCGAAATTATCAAAATCAAAAGTGCTCACAGAATGGCAAGGCACATGAAACACATCATAAAAAGAGTAATTATCTGAGCGATAAAACAATCTTAATTCCGCTTCTTTACGAAGAAAGCCAATAGTGTTCTTCCCAGTATATTGATTAATTTTACTCGCCATATTAGATTTGTCAAAACCCGATATATAGGCTAAATAATCCCTTTTCATAGGAACCCCAATCATTTCAATATTAAACTGCGCATAGAGGTTGAAGTTTTGCTCTTTCAGTTTTTTTGCCAAATGCTTAGATCCTAACAGTCCTTTTTCTTCTCCAACAAAGAATACAAATAACAGGCTTCTTTTATTTGATTTAGTAGCACTAAAATACTTTGCCATTTCGGCTACTGCTGTAGTTCCCGAAGCGTCATCATTTGCGCCATTATTAATAAAATCACCATTAACAGCTGTTTTTGATAATCCTATATGATCGTAATGACCACTTATCAAAATAAATTCTTTCTTCAGCACGGGATCACTTCCCTCTATATAGCCTACAATATTATAAGCCGTTCCTTTAAAATTAGACAAAGTATCTCGATAAGAAGAAAAGTAGGGCGCAACATTATTACTCTTAAAAAAGGTTTCTAAGTAAACTGCCGCTTTCTCCATCCCTTTTCTACCCGTTTCCCTTCCCTCTAACTCATCTGACGAGAGATATTGTAGCATATCTGCTACTTCATGCTCTTTGACTTGGTAATGAATGGCTGCTGACTTCTGTGAAGTTACCTCGACCACATCTGCAACTAAATTAGAATTTGGCTTACAGCATAAAAAGAGTAATGGAAGCAGCAATATAAAATTTCTCATAATTTGATTTTTCGTAATTGAATCTGATTGTCTCTAACGGAAATATTTTTTAAATACTTTATAGCCTTGGACAATAGCCAAAACTATGAAAAATACCGGAATAATTATGGGCATCAAGTATTTTGAGAAATTTTCGGTGTTTTGAGAAAGAGAATGTAAAAAATAAACCAATGCAATCATTCCTGCAAAAGTCCCAATTAAGGTTCCAGCTAAATAATAGAACTTCAGAGAACTCTTTGTTTTTATATATTCTCCATTAATCAAGTAGAGGTTCCAGCCGGTCCAGAACGGTAGTTGAAGAAAATTCAAACTACTCAATATTAAACCAATTAAAAAAGGGGAATAGCTAATATATTTTTCTAAATAGTTACGGTTTGCTATAGTTCCGCTTGACAGTGAATAAAAGGAATAGGCCAAAATCAACAAAAAGACAATCCCAAAGATGTCAATAAATTTCATTAGCTTTTTATTATTGACTAAACGATTTGCAAAAATTAAGGTATAGTAAACGATAAAGGCTTCAATAAAAATGACGCCCAGTAAATATAAAAGTAGTTCTTCAACCCCAAAAGCAGAAAAGATTTCGAATCCAACAACATTCAAATATCCCAGCGGAATTGAACCAATAAAGCTCACCGAAAAACCAACAAGAATATTTTTAAATCTCTTCATCATATTAGAAATTGACAATTTTATTGCTTTGTTCCAGATGCATTCTATATTCACGCATGCCTAGTTTATGGTCAAGATAAGGAGTTCCCATTTTATTATTGGCAACACTTATTTCATACATATAGGTAATATGTCTAGCCAATTCCTTCCATGCAAAAAACAAAGAATGTTTAGGGTCATAAATATGAGTTGGTTCACTTGCAGCGCCATTTAACTCCACTATTGAAAAGTTTTCTCCGCGTTCTAATTCTTCAATTGTATTGTACATCACATCCAATCTTCCAAAATAAAACCCTGGTATTTGCAGACACATTTCATTAATGGTCTCTTCTAGCTTTGGAGTAATCCAATGACTTCCGTCAATAAATTTTGCGCCTCGAGCATGATTCCCATAAGGGACCAAATTCAACTTTTCTCCTTGTGCCAATATCTCCTTTAGTTTTTCTCCAAATTCTTGTCTCAATACTTTTAATTGCAATTCATACCTTGGATTCTCTTTTATTAATCCTTCGATAGTAGCCGTACCATTTCCAGTGAGTATCATAAATTCTTTAGATACAATTCCGGTAAGCTTTCCTGACTTTTGATCAGGATACCGCACGTAAAAAATACCAACCTCATTTTTAAAAGGAATTAAATCTTGAATCACATAGTCAAAATTTGCTTTTAAAGCATATTGCTCTAAATCAGCGACAGTATTTATTTTCATTACACCAGAACCACGCAAACCAATGTCTGGTTTGGCAATCAATGGGTAGTTTATACCTGCATCACTGATTATTTTTTCTATTTGCGTTAATGCCGTGGCTTCCTTTATAAGTTCAGTTTTTGGGTAATAGTGCGGCGGAATTAAATTATAAATAGCTTTCTTGGATTCCATAATAAACCCACCATTTTTTATAGAAGGATTTGATGCATTAAAGAAAAAAATAGACCTAGCTTTAAACGAGTAAAAGATCCAAAGAAAATATATTGGAATATAAACGACCTGAAAAGGCCAATATTCCCAGTGGGTAATCTTGTGAAACAGTAGTTTGTTTCTGCTATTTTTCATCACTCGGAATAAATTTAAATAATTATAAATGAGGTGCAAGTATCTTTTTGCGCAACCAAATCATAATGCAAAATGGCCACTTTATTTTTCTCGATTACTGACTGTGTAATACTCAAGGTTTTCAGCTCGTTATTTCTATTTATGACCAATCCTTTTTCTTGATTTTCAGAGTCTGAATATCGATGAAATTGATATATTTCGTTTTCTGAAATTATAGGATTATTATCCAAAAAGGAATAAAAAGCATCCGAACGCTCTTTTCTAATGTCAGCTGGATATAGTGTTGATGAAGACCAAATATGTTTTTCACTGCAGTTTAGTTCGACAGTCTCTTTACTTTCTCCATTCCATCTCAACTGAAAGAGTTTTTCATTCTGAAATAATACTAAGGTAAAAGGCTCTATGTTTACCAAATCCATTTCTTTCCAGAAATCCTTTGGCGAAACGCTACTTATAAGATCTAAAACAATCAATCCTCTGCTTTTTCTGTAAGGCAGTTCGAGCTGATGTTTCTCGCTGGCACCATTCAATAAAACCAAGACAGTTCCCGTTTCATCTACTACATACCAAGTCCCACCCGCTCTTGGATCTTTAGGAAAAATAACGTTTTTACCTTTTATGATATAATTTTGAGGAGCTATTGCATTGGGTCTAATTACCTTTTCGTCACGGTTTGAGGTAATGATAATTTTATCAAACGATTTTACAAAACTTACTGTGCACATTGCTCTCTATATTCAATTGTTGAACGAGCCACTCCAAAATTTTCACAAACTAAAATGGCGGGATTTTGCAAAACAGCTACTTTTATCAAAGCTTGGTGATGGATACAATGCTCTAGATTATAAAGCAACTCTCTAAGATAACTGCTTTCAACTCGAATTTCTTCGCCATCAATAATTTGCTGCAATTCCATTTTTTTATTTTCTTTTTCCAAAGAATTCTGGATAATTCCAATCTGACTTATCGCAAAATCAGTATCCGTTTGAATCCGTATATTTCGTTCGCGTTGATCATAATTGACAATACCCGAATCATAATTATTTTCAAGGCATTGAAACATTTCAATAATATGTCTTGAATGTTCCCCAATAGTGGAGTTACTCAATGCCGCACATTGATTTGAGTACTCTGAATTTGAGATTTGATTGAGTAAATCAACCAATTTGCTTAAGCTGTTTTTTATGGATACTATTAGCATATTAGAACTTTAATTTTAACAAGTTGGGTATTTCATTCTTATTTTGAAATACTAAAACCGAACAACAAAGAAAGCTAATTACCGCCATAATAAAAAGGACGCCCCCATCGTTCTGCACTTCTATCCCTAAAACAAAAAGATGCGATGAGATTGCGCCATTCATAACCATCTAACCTACATGACTAATGCGGAGAAAATATAAATACTACACAATCCAAAATCACTTTATTTGTCCAGAACTTAAAGTTCTAAACAATTTATGAACGCGCAAATACCAATATTTTAAATCTTCGTAAATAAATGTGTTTTGGTAAATGTATTAAAAATTAGAATAAAAAATAAAAACCCTTTCAAATCGAAACTTGAAAGGGTTTTCAAAAGGATATTAAATTCTATTTAAGAGACTAAAGTTCTAGAAATCACAATACGTTGTATTTCTGAAGTTCCCTCATATATCTGAGTAATTTTTGCGTCACGCATCATACGTTCCACATGATATTCTGCTACATAGCCATTTCCACCATGAATTTGTACTGCTTCAATTGTAGTGTCCATCGCTGTTTGCGAAGCAAATAATTTGGCCATTGCTCCTGACTGAGAAATATCTTTTCCTTCATCTTTTTCTGATGCAGCTTTTAGACATAACATTTTGGCTGCCATAATTTGAGTCGCCATATCTGCTAATTTAAAAGCTATCGCTTGATGTTTAAAAATTTCTTTTCCAAAAGCTTTACGCTCCTGAGAATATTTCAATGCTAATTCATAAGAACCCGTTGCTATTCCTAAAGCTTGAGATGCAATTCCTATTCTTCCACCATTTAAAACGCTCATGGCAAAATTGAATCCAAATCCGTCTTCTCCTATTCTATTTTCCTTAGGTACTTTTACATCATTAAAAAGTAAAGAGTGTGTATCTGATCCACGAATCCCCATTTTCTTTTCTTTTGGACCAATATCAAATCCAGCCCAACCTTTTTCAACTATAAAGGCATTGATTCCCTTATGTCCTTTCTCGATATCCGTTTGTGCAATGATAATATAGGTAGAAGCAGAAGATCCGTTTGTAATCCAGTTTTTAGTCCCGTTTAACAAATAATGGTCTCCTTTATCGATTGCTGTTGTTTTTTGCGAAGTCGCATCAGAACCCGCTTCTGGCTCAGACAAACAAAAAGCACCTATTACTTCTCCTTTGGCAAGGGGAACAAGGTATTTCATTTTTTGCTCTTCGTTACAGTATTTCTCTAATCCGGCACAAACTAACGAATTATTCACAGACATAATAACTGCCGCAGACGCATCTATTTTTGCGATTTCCGTAATAGCTAAAACATAAGAAACACTATCCAATCCAGAACCTCCGTATTTGGGGTCAACCATCATTCCTAAAAAGCCAAGCTCAGCCATTTTCTTAACTTGCTCGGTTGGGAATTTCGAAAACTCATCTCTTTCAATTACTCCCGGCAACAATTCGGTTTGAGCAAAATCTCTAGCGGCTTGTTGAATCATTAACTGCTCTTCTGTTAGATTAAAATCCATAACTATATAACTTTTTTATTAGTTTGCAAACTCTTCTTATAAAACAAAAATATAAATCCATAACTTAGATTTAAATTTAGAACCGATTTATTTACTATTCCACTGAAGAATTGACGATTATTTTACATTGTTTAATTTATCCTGCTTTTTATTTAAATAAAGTAGTCAAAGATACTTTTTTCTTGTGAAATTATCAATTTTGATTTGTAAATTTGCCCTATGAAACAGGATTATTACAACGTTATCGGAGTTATGTCAGGAACATCACTTGACGGAATCGATTTGGCCCATATAGAATTCCACAAAAACAACGACAAATGGGATTTCAAAATTCTTGAAAGCGAAACCGTTTCTTACAGTAATGAATGGGTAGACATTCTAAAGTTAGCTGTGGATTTCTCTCAAGCCGAGCTAAAAAGTACGAACCAAGAATACACTACGCTTCTGGCTTCCGTTATTTCTGATTTTATCGAAAGACATAAAATTACAAAATTAGATGCAGTTTGCTCTCATGGACACACGATTTTGCATCAACCCCAAAATGGAATTACACTTCAAATTGGAAACTTAGCCGAAATTTCAAACTTAATTCAGCAATTGGTCGTTTGTGATTTTAGAGTACAAGATGTGCAATTAGGAGGCCAGGGCGCTCCCTTGGTTCCTATTGGCGACCGTATTTTATTTCCAGAATACGATTACTGCATGAATTTAGGTGGCTTTTCGAATGTTTCTTTTGAAGAAAACGGCAAACGTGTAGCCTTTGATATCTCTCCAGTAAATACCGTTTTAAATTTTTATGCTAACCAATTGGGATTGAATTATGATGATAAAGGATCAATTTCAAGATCTGGAAAAATCAATCAAAATTTATTGGACAAACTAAACGACCTAGCTTATTACCAAACAAAATACCCTAAATCATTGGGATTTGAATTTGTAAAAGAAACTGTTTTGCCTCTTATCGAAAATTTCGAAATTAGCATTGAAGATAAGTTAAGGACTTTCACGGAACATGCAGCCATTCAAATAGCATTGGCTCTGCCTAATAAACAAGCTAGCCTTTTTATAACTGGTGGTGGTGCATACAATGATTTTTTTATTGAAACAATCCAGAATCATATTCCCAAAATTAAAATAATAATCCCTTCCCCTAAAATTCTAGAGTTTAAAGAGGCCTTGATTTTTGCCTTACTTGGAATTCTAAAATTACGAGAAGAAGTCAACGTATTATCTAGTGTAACAGGAGCAAACACAGACCATAGTTCAGGAATAATTCATCAATTGAAATAAAATTCAAAATAAACTATACACATAATACTAATTTTTATATTTGTACAAATTAAACATATCGCAACTAAATGAAAGATTTATTAAAGAAATTTGAAAATAAAGAGCCTGAAATTGTTTTTAACTGGAAAGATGCCGAAACTGAAGCTGAAGGATGGACAGTGATTAATTCACTTCGTGGTGGAGCAGCTGGTGGTGGTACCAGAATGAGAAAAGGATTAGATATAAATGAAGTATTGTCTTTGGCAAAAACCATGGAAGTAAAATTCACAGTATCTGGACCAGCAATTGGTGGTGCTAAATCTGGAATTAACTTTGACCCTAATGACCCAAGAAAAAAAGGTGTGTTGCAACGCTGGTATAAAGCCGTATCACCATTATTGAAAAGCTATTACGGAACAGGTGGTGATTTAAATGTAGATGAAATTCACGAAGTAATCCCTATGACGGAAGAATGTGGTGTTTGGCATCCACAAGAAGGTGTTTTTAACGGTCATTTCAAGCCTACTGAAGCTGATAAAATCAATAGAATTGGTCAATTGCGTCAAGGTGTTGTTAAGGTGATCGAAAACCCAAAATTCTCACCAGATGTTTCTCGAAAATATACCGTTGCAGATATGATCACTGGTTTTGGTGTTGCAGAAGCTGTTCGCCACTTCTACTCTATTTATGGTGGAAATGTAAAAGGAAAGAAAGCCATTGTACAAGGTTTTGGAAATGTAGGTTCAGCAGCAGCTTTCTATTTAGCTGAAATGGGTGCTAAAGTAATAGGTATAATCGATAGAGATGGTGGATTAATAAACGAAGAAGGATTCTCTTTTGAAGAAATAAAATCATTATTCCTTTCTAAAGATGGTAATAAATTAGTTGCAGAAAATATGATTCCTTTTGAAGAAATCAATGAAAAAATCTGGACAATTGGTGCTGAAATTTTCACTCCTTGCGCAGCTTCAAGATTAGTTGCACAATCTCAAATTGATAGTTTAATTGCTAATGGACTAGAAGTTATTTCTTGTGGCGCTAATGTTCCTTTTGCCGATAAGGAAATCTTTTTTGGTTCTATAATGGAAGACGTCGACCATAAAGTAAGTTTGATTCCTGACTTTATTTCAAACTGTGGTATGGCAAGAGTTTTTGCTTATTTCATGGAAAAGAAAGTACAAATGACTGATGAAGCCATTTTCCAGGACACTTCATCAACTATAAAAAATGCTATTGAAAAAGCACACGCATTAAATAGCTCAAAAACAAACATAAGCGCTACAGCTTTTGAAATTGCCTTGAAACAATTGGTATAACAATTCCGTTTCGGGACGCTTCATTATTTAATAGCCTACAATAATACTTATTAGTCAGTTCGATAAAAACGCCTTAACGCGAATTTATCGAACTGACTTTTTTTACTAAAATATAAAAATTGGCTCGAATATTGAATAGAACAACCACAATTAATATTATTTTTGTTTGATATTATTATCTTAAATAAGATAACAATTTTTATAATATATTAGCGTTTCCATAATAAAGAAAATTTCTATGAGTATATTGTTACAAGCAGATACCCTATCTGTTGCACAAGAAAATTTAGCCGATGCTGTTCCAGTTGAAAAAACATTATCCATTATTGAATTACTAACAAGCGGAGGATTAGCTGGTCAGATCATAATGACCGCCTTATTTTTGATGTTTTTTGCCGCACTTTACCTATATTTTGAGCGCTTGATGGCTATTAATGCTGCCTCTCAAATTGACCCCAATTTCATGGGACAAATCAGAGAAAATATTAAAAATGGCCGCATTGACAATGCAAAAATTGCCTGCGCACATTCTAAATCCCCTGTTGCCCGATTAATTGAAAAAGGAATATCCAGAATAGGCAGACCTCTTGAAGACATTAATACCGCAATTGAAAATGCCGGAAAATTAGAAATATACAAGCTCGAAAAAAATGTAAGTATGCTAGCCACCATTTCTGGAGCAGGTCCTATGACCGGTTTCCTAGGAACAGTTGTAGGGATGATTCAAGCATTTCATAAAATGGCAACTGCAGGTGGGCAAATTGAGGTTGGAGCACTTTCAGAAGGGATTTACACTGCAATGACAACAACAGTTGTTGGATTAGTAGTAGGTATTATCGCTTATGTAGGTTACAATCACTTAGTTGTAAAAACGGACAAAATTGTTCATCAAATGGAAGCCAATGCCGTTGACTTTTTGGATTTACTAAACGATCCTGCATAACATTAGGGATTTCAATAAAAAAATAATCTACTTATGAATTTAAGAGGACGAAATAAAGTTAGTGCCGAATTCAATATGTCATCCATGACAGATATTGTATTCTTATTACTGATATTCTTTATGCTTACATCTACCATGGTAACCACAAATGCTTTGGATTTAGTACTCCCTAAAGCAAAAGGAAAAACAGACAGCAATAAGAATATAGCAGTGAGCATAAATAAAGAATTAGAGTTTTTCATTGATAAAGAGCCAGTATCAGAAACTGAGTTAGAGGCAAAACTATTAACACTATTTTCTGCAGACAAGGAGAAAGCAATCATTTTAAGAGCAGAAGAAGGGGTTCCAATAGAAAAAGCAGTCAATGTTTTGGATATCGCAAACAGAAACCAAATCAAAGTTGTTTTAGCCGTAAGGCCAAAATAATTTTAGTTGACCCTCAAAAAAGATAGATTCTACATGAAATATTTAGAAACAAAAGAAGAAAAAAACTCATTTATCATCACATCAGTTCTTTTTGTGATCATGTTTGTTTTGTTTTTTTATTTAGGATTAACTTATTTAGACCCTCCACCTGAAAACGGAATTGCCATTAACTTTGGAACAACTGAGTTTGGCTCTGGAGAAATACAACCTACAGAAGCGATCCAATCAGCACCTAAAACAACCGCTGCAAAACAAGCAGCCTCAAGCGAGGACGAGATACTTTCACAAGACATCGAGGAAGCGGTCGTGATGAAGCAGGTCAAAAAAGCACAGCCTACAAAAGAAGTAGCAAAAGAAGAGGTTAAACCAAAACCAAAAGAAAGTCCAAAGCCTTCAAAAAGTACTTCGGATGCACTTTCCAGCTTAATAAACGGACCCAAATCAGACGGGAAAGCAAAAGGAGGAGAAGGCAACGACAATGTCGCTGGTGATAAAGGAAGTCTAAACGGCGATCCATACGCAAACAGTTACTATGGTTCCGGAAGCGGAACTGGAAACGGAAGTGGCTGGGGACTGAACGGAAGAAGTATCAGCTCAAGAGGTAAGGAAGTACAAAAGTGCAACGAATTTGGTACTGTGGTGGTTCAAATCACGGTAAACAGAAACGGGAACGTTATTGCAGCCAAATATACTAAGGGAACCACAAATACAAACCCATGTCTTGTAGAACCAGCATTGGCAACAGCCAGAAAATACAAATGGCAAGCTGATTCAAATGCCCCTGAAACCCAAATAGGTTTCATAACCGTTAATTTCAAACTGGGGGAATAATATCCAATTGATAATTTAAGACACTATTTAATTATCAAAACATCAAAAACAATGAATTATCACGAAACTACAGAATGGATGTTTAATCAACTTCCTATGTATCAACTTCAGGGTGCATCCGCCTATAAAAAGGATTTAACAAACACCCACCTACTGGTTAATCATCTTGATAATCCGCAACAAAATTTAAAAAGCATTCATGTTGCAGGTACCAATGGAAAAGGTTCTACTTCGCACATGTTATCCTCAATATTACAAGAAGCTGGCTATAAAGTAGGACTCTACACCTCCCCTCACTTAAAAGATTTTCGAGAACGAATCAAAATTAACGGACTAGATATTTCGGAAGAATTCGTTTGTGAATTCATCAATACCAACAAAAGCTTTTTTGAATCTAAGGACATCAGTTTTTTCGAAATGAGTGTTGGCTTAGCATTTGAGTATTTTTCGAAAGAAAAAGTAGATATTGCTATCATTGAGGTGGGAATGGGCGGAAGACTTGATGCAACCAATATCATAACACCAGTTGTATCTGTAATTACCAATATAGGATTAGACCATACTCAATTCCTAGGAAATACACTCGAAGCGGTTGCTTTTGAAAAAGCAGGCATAATTAAACCCAATACTCCAGTCGTTATTGGCGAATACACTCCCGAAACAAAACCAGTCTTTTTGGCTAAAGCCGAAGAATGTAATTCTGAAATATATTTTGCCTCCAATTTAATTTCAGAAACCTATCCTTCTGACTTAATTGGCGATTATCAAATCCACAATAAAAAAACGGTTCAACAGACAATCCATATTCTAAATACGCAGACAGAATTTAATATATCTGATGTTCAATCAAAGTCAGGGCTGTTACATGTTGTAAAAAACACCAACCTTCAAGGGAGGTGGCAGCAACTAGGTGATTCACCTAAAATTATTTGCGACACAGCACATAACAAAGAGGGGCTATCTATTGTATTACATCAAATCGAAAAAGAAACTTTTGAAACATTACATATTGTCTTTGGAGTAGTCAATGACAAAAATTTAGATGAGATTTTGCCTTTATTACCAAAAAACGCAATTTATTATTTTAGCCGACCAAATAATCCAAGAGGGTTAAATTCTCAAATACTATATAAAAAAGCACTTGAATTCAACTTAAAAGGAGAGATATTCGATTCAATTACAAACGCTTACAAAAAAGCAAAACAAACAGCAAAAGACGCCGACTTTATCTATATTGGTGGGAGCACATTTGTAGTTGCAGAAATTTTATAATTTTTTTTATTTTTTGCTTGTTTATTCAAAAAACAGTCTTATATTTGCACTCGCAATAAGGAAATGAAAATTAACAAATTGCATTAGGGCGATTAGCTCAGCTGGTTCAGAGCACCTCGTTTACACCGAGGGGGTCGGGGGTTCGAACCCCTCATCGCCCACAAAACTTCTCAAGAAATTGAGAAGTTTTTTTTTGTAAAATAGTCTCAAAAAAAAACTCCCTGAAAAATAATGGATCAAGTTCAAAAGGGATCAAGTCTAAATGTTGTGGGGAAATATATAAATAACGACTTTTGCATTTATAAAATATATCTCAATGCAAGATTCCTACAGCGAACTGATCAAGTTATTATTGCCAGAAATTATTGTTGAATATTTCGAACTTACTTCC
>NZ_FNMV01000037.1 GCF_900106645.1 Flavobacterium degerlachei | reverse complement strand
CCAACTATTCCGTTGATTGGTCCTGCAACATCATTTACTGCTTTGATTGGTGCTGCAACTACTGTTACCGTTACTGTCGCTGTTGAACAGTTGTCGGCATTTAATACTTCGCAGATCGTATAATCTACTGTGTATTCTCCTGCTTTTGTGTTCTCTGCTACCGTTACGGTTCCGTCTGTGTTTACTGTTAATGGTCCGTTTGGAGTAGAAGTGATTTTTACATCTGATGGAGTTACTTTAACACCATTCAATAAATCATTATCCAATACATTGATTCCTGCATCTCCGCCAACTATTCCGTTGATTGGTCCTGCAACATCATTTACTGCTTTGATTGGTGCTGCATTTACCGTTACCGTTACTGTCGCTGTTGAACAGTTGTCTGCATTTAATACTTCGCAGATCGTATAATCTACTGTGTATTCTCCTGCTTTTGTGTTCTCTGCTACCGTTACGGTTCCGTCTGTGTTTACCGTTAATGGTCCGTTTGGAGTAGAAGTGATTTTTACTTCTGAGGCTACTACTTTAACGCCATTCAATAAATCATTATCCAATACATTGATTCCTGCATCTCCTCCAACTATTCCGTTGATTGGTCCTGCAACATCATTTACTGCTTTGATTGGTGCTGCAACTACTGTTACCGTTACTGTCGCTGTTGAACAGTTGTCGGCATTTAATACTTCGCAGATTGTATAATCTACTGTGTATTCTCCTGCTTTTGTGTTTTCTGCTACCGTTACGGTTCCGTCTGTGTTTACCGTTAATGGTCCGTTTGGAGTAGAAGTGATTTTTACATCTGATGGAGTTACTTTAACGCCATTCAATAAATCATTATCCAATACATTGATTCCTGCATCTCCGCCAACTATTCCGTTGATTGGTCCTGCAACATCATTTACTGCTTTGATTGGTGCTGCAACTACTGTTACCGTTACTGTCGCTGTTGAACAGTTGTCTGCATTTAATACTTCGCAGATCGTATAGTCTACTGTGTATTCTCCTGCTTTTGTGTTTTCTGCTACAGTTACGGTTCCGTCTGTGTTTACTGTTAATGGTCCGTTTGGAGTAGAAGTGATTTTTACTTCTGAGGCTACTACTTTAACGCCATTCAATAAATCATTATCCAATACATTGATTCCTGCATCTCCTCCAACTATTCCGTTGATTGGTCCTGCAACATCATTTACTGCTTTGATTGGTGCTGCA
>NZ_FNMV01000009.1 GCF_900106645.1 Flavobacterium degerlachei | reverse complement strand
GGAAGTAAGTTCGAAATATTCAACAATAATTTCTGGCAATAATAACTTGATCAGTTCGCTGTAGGAATCTTGCATTGAGATATATTTTATAAATGCAAAAGTCGTTATTTATATATTTCCCCACAACATTTAGACTTGATCCCGTTTTTATACTTTTTGTTCAGGAGCGGGACACTCGTTCTAGCGATGGATTTAACGCTATGCAGATGCCAAATCAATCTTTTTTATCTTGTTGTTCCGTTTGATATTGATTTCCATCAATCTTGGTGTCGACTACGTTCATTCCGTTTGACATTCCAATCATAAATGCAGTAAGCATTAGCATTATTTTTCTTTTGAACCAAAGAATAGGGCGCTTGGATTTCTCCAAACGGATTTCGTTTTTTTGTTTATACATGGTGTAAATGATAAATGATTAGACATTAGGTATCATCATTATGCATGGGGTTGCATAAATGCGTAGAAATAATTTCTAGGCTATGTATAAACTATTAAGGGATTTTGTTGAAATAGTTATCTCGTTTAAAAAGAGATGTTGCAAAGTAAATGAACTTACTTTTTGATAAAGCTGTGTTCTTAACTTAACGAGAACCTTAATTTGAAGACTGTAAATTGCTGCAAATTGAAGATACGTAAAAGGAATCGAAATCGCTATTTTTACAGCGGTTGCTTGATTATAAACATATAATTTAGAACGGGAAGTTTTCCATTCACTACTAACAATCGCGTTTGAAAATTGGTAATATTCAACCTGATTTGATTTAGTTTCTAAAGTACCATCGTTCACCATCAAGCCAAAAGCAAGAAAGAGCGCAATAAGATATTTTAGCTGTTTGATCAATTTAGAGATTTTAAATTTAGAATCAAAAGTATGTGTTTTTTGTTAATTGTCAATAGGTATGTTAATTGAAAATCTCATTTCGTCTTTTTGCTTAACGCCAATAAGCCAAGGACAGGACCAATAGCTAAACAGATATAAATACTGTTGGAATCCGTTATTGTTTTTAGTGAACTAATTAATTGAATGCTGATTATTGTTATGGCAAAGCCAATGCTATTTACAATGGTCAGTGCTGTTCCCTTTATTTCGGCCGCGGCATTCTGAGCAACTAGGGTAGAGAAAAGCGGAGAATCTGCCACAACGGTCATTCCCCAAAAAAGCATGAAAGCAATAAAAAGCTTTTGTGACGCTATTGCAAATAAGAATGGAGAAATAAGGCAGCAAGCACAAGAAAGAACCAAAGATATAAGTGCGATTTTCTTTGTCCCAAAAGCTTCTGATAAATACCCACTAAGTACGCAAGCAAGTCCACCAATCCCGATGATCAGAAAAGACAAAATGGGAATATTAAAGTTGGTTTCAGGATGTAAATCATTGTAAGTTTTCAGCATCAGTGGTGTAAATGTCCAAAAAGCGTATAACTCCCACATGTGTCCAAAGTAGCCAAAAGCAGCAGCACGCAAGTTTTGGTTTTTGAATATTCCAAAGAAAGCGGATACGTTTACACCTTGACTTTGCTTTCTATATGGTCCATCAGGAACTAAAATTACCATCATCAAACCACCTATAACGGCAAGTGAAGAAGTGGTGATAATAACTGATTCCCATGGGAATACATTGGTAATTCCTTTTAATAAATGCGGAAAGGCAGTGCCTAATACTAAGGCGCCAACTAAAAACCCAAGCGATTTACCCAATCCTTTTTCGAAATAATCAGCAGCAATTTTCATCCCAACAGGATAGATTCCGGCAAGAAAAAAACCGGTCAAGAAACGTAAACTCAGCATTGTGGCTAAAGTATTCGCTTCCCATAATATGCCTGCGTTAAATGCCGCTCCAAGCAATGCGCTAATCAAGAATACTTTTGAAGGAGAAAAACGATCAGCAATTGCTAATAGCGCAAAAACTAAAGTTCCTAATATAAAACCAAATTGCACCGCAGAAGTCAGATGACCAATGGCAGTTTCGGCAAGAGCAAAATTAATCACTAAGTCACTCATCACGGCATTGCTTGCAAACCAAAGTGAGGTGCAACAAAACTGGGCAATAACAATTATGGGAAGTATGGCTTTTAAACGGTTCATGTAGCTTGTTGTTTTCTAGGAAAAGCAAAACTAAAGTATTAATTTATAAAGAAGCTGAAAATTTAAATTGACTTGTCGATGTAGCAGCGGTGGGTTTTATAAGAATAGGTACTCGAGAACGCTGCGCAAAGTGATAGGTTTTGTTGGTTTAAATTTGATCATGAACATGTGAATTATGTAACCATTGTATGGAATTGTATCACATTTTAGAAAATGTATAGCATTACATTTACTTCCCGTAGATTAATTGCGGATTATCTAAAATCATTTATATGAAAAACCCCTCAGCGCCAAAAAAAATTACCTGGATTATAGGGTTGATTTGTGGTATACTTGGAATTATTGGACATTTCGCAGATGTTAAGGTTTTAACAGAACACAATTACACGCTATTGCTTATTGGTTTCATTGTTTTAGCAGCGGGAACCACTTTAAAAGAAGTTTAAATATTAGATTATGCCTGCTTTTTACAGTTTAACAGAAATATTAAAATAATAAATATATAATTATGTCAGAAAATAACAAAAAACAATTTGGTGTTTGGATGGATTCGCATCATGCAACTATTGTAGGTAGAGAAAATGTAGATTCAGGTAAGTTCGTAGTATTAGGTCACGAAAAAGTTAATGATCAATTTGTTCATACAAACGAAAACGCAGCAAATAATGCTGAAAGGGACTTCATTCATAAATTATTCAAAGACATCACTGCACATATGCAAAATGTTGATGAACTGCATGTGACAGGAACTGGAACTGCCCAAGAACAATTTATTAACTACTTGAAGGAAACGCCACAGTATAAAAATGTTGCCGCTACAGAAAGTACTTCTAATAAAATGAGTGATGACAGTTTAATTGAATATGTGGCTGCACAGTTCAAATAGTCGTTTTTAAATAAACAAAGCTGATTTATCAGTTTAAATAAATGCCCCAAAAAGCCGTGTGCTATTTGGGGCATTTTTACTATAAATAGACTGCTTTTTTATACTTTTTGTTCCCCCGCTCGTACCCATTATAAAAATCAATTCTAATCGATCTCTAAAATCGTCTGGTCATTATTTCCATAATTTCTAGCACTGCTATATTTCCAATCTATTGAATCAGTTACAAAACCAGATTTTACGGGATTGTAATGTATATAGTCCAGTTTGTGTTCAG
This sequence comes from Flavobacterium degerlachei, assembly GCF_900106645.1. GTDB lineage: Bacteria > Bacteroidota > Bacteroidia > Flavobacteriales > Flavobacteriaceae > Flavobacterium > Flavobacterium degerlachei. The sequence goes on along the minus strand of NZ_FNMV01000009.1, from coordinate 188,431 downwards.
GAGCGGGACGCTCGCGCTAGCGATGCGCGCTGAAGCCAGCGGGGAGGGATGGTTTCGCCATGCAGGAACTGTGGGCGGCGGCTGAATCTCAGACTACAAAGAATAATTATATAAAAATAAATGAGAATTGTATAAAAGGGACGTTGTGTTTTATTCCAATATTTGCAAAAGAAAAACAACCTAAAAAATTATGATTATGAATACACAATACTCCAGAGTGGGAAGAACGTATCCAAAGATGGATAGTACTTTAATAGCCGGAAAACCCAATAGAGATTGTAATTCATTTTCTATTACTGAAGAAAATAGAACGGTTCAAACTCAAACAGATTCAACAGTAAGTAGGTTTTTAAGTAAGTAACAAGACAAAATAAACAATTAAATTTTTATATTATGAAACAGATAAAAAGAACAGTATTCGCTTTATTATTAATGAGTGGAGCTATGGTAAGTGCTCAAGATAGTGCTTATACAAATATGATAAAAATTGGTGTAAACGGTGGTGCTGCATTACCATCAGAAAATGCATCAGCAAATGTAGGAATAGATTTAGCATACCAACATCTAGTTACGCCAGGATTTGGTTTGGGTGTAGCAACAGGTTACAATCAATTTTTCGGAAAAGAGAATAATGGATTAGATAACAATGATTTTGGAGTAGTTCCAGTAGCAGCTCTTTTGAGATACTATCCACAAACAATTGGTTTTTACCTAGGAACTGATTTAGGATATGGATTTATTACTGGCGATGATAAAGTAGCTTCAAATTCATTAGTAGAAAGACCTACAGGTGGTTTGTATATTAAACCAGAAATAGGATATCATAATATCAATTGGAATATTGCTTTACAATACACAAAAGTATTTACTTCTAATGAAGGTAACATCGGTTCTCAAGATTATTCTGTAGGTGCTTTAGGTCTTGGAATAGGATATAATTTGCCATTAGGAAAGTAAATTGACTTCAATCATTTTATGGTTGTAATTAAATTAAGCTAAGATTTTAAAAGTATTTGGGGTGAAACATTTGTCATCATCCTATGCACTTTTAGAATTTTAGCTTTTTTTATTATGGTTGAAAGGATTAAGTTACTATAGTTGATTTGTGTTCAGGAGCGGGAGACTCGCGCCAGCGATGCACGCCCAAGCCAGCGGGGGACTTTGCGCAGCTGAGGCAGGTGGTTAATTTATTTCTGCATTTTTAAAATTAAACCTAATACATAGTAGCATCTTAAAAAAGTAGTTAATATAATTATAAGTCCAGTTATGTTTAAAAAGAACATATAGGAAGATTCTTCTTTAGGTAAAATTAATTTTGAAAAATAAATAAGAAAAGATATTATAATTAATGAAATAACACCTTTTTGTAATATTTCAATAGCTCTTTTGTATAGTTTGCTTGATAAGAAAATTTTAAAAGGACTTGAATCATTTTTTAATTTTTCATCAGAAAGTATTTGAGAACTTTTGAAAGAAATTAAAATGGTAATTAAAGTCAGGATGAACCCGGAAATTGTTAGTCCAATGGCTCCAATGTCAGATGCAAAGTCAAAATTAAATTCACCACTAGGTAATTTTATTAATTTACGTTCACTTCCCAATTGAAGAGATAAAATAATTAAAATACATAAACTATAGTCATATAGTATAGGGTTGTTATAGTATTTATCTAAAATTTTAGCCATTATATTCTTTTAAATAATCATTAAATTTCAATGAGATTTTATCAAATAATTCTTTAGTGTCGAGGTTTCCTGAGGTTTTAAGTGAGCACTCAGCTTCTATTTCTACTTTTCCTTTTAATAAATTGAAGACGTCTTCGGTGCCGTCTTCTCTCTCAAATTCTATCATGAAATCATCAATGTCCTCTGCGATTTTATTGTCTTTTTGAATCGCTGAAAGTACCTTTTTTACAAAAGAGACAGCCTTTAAGTTTTTTTTGCTTAATTCTTTTGAACTTTTACCTCGCTCTCTGAAAAAAGCATCAATTTTCATGGATTTAGGTTCAATTGTATTCGCTAATAAATTCATATTACTTATGAATGCTCCTTGAACTGTACTAGTTAGATAGTTAAGTCTACTTGGCTTTGCCTTAATTTCAAATTTTAAAACGTCTTTTATAGAGTCTAGAACGTCTTTTATAGGCATTTTCATGTGAATTGAAGCTTTACAAGATTTTGATATGTGTAACATCTTGTGGGAGGAAATTTGTCTAAAATAGTATTCGATATCATTAACTCTAGGTCCGTTAGAATTAAATTCACAACAAACCACGGGAACTGTTCCTTTTACATCAATATAAAAATTAGTTACTTCAGCAATCTCGTGTGATTCAAGTTTATTGAATTCTGCTATGGAATAATTTGATTTATTGACTAGAGTTGGTATTTTTCCTGCCCTAATGAGGGCAATTTTACATTTATATATTTGTGCAGGAATACTATATGCAGCGGATACTACAAACATATTTCTCGGTAATTCATCTTTACGATCTTCGTGCCTATTCAAGACGATTGCTTGTCCATTTTTTGTTCTCTCTTCGTTGATTCTATGAATACATTCAACTATTATTGACTTTGGTGATTTAGCATTTCCATTGTATGGAGTAAAGCTTAAATCAAACAGATGAAATTTTATTAAAGTTGTATTTATCATATAATTTTTTTGAGTTTTGTCTATAATTTAATATGTAGAAGACAAAACAATACAGTTCTATTGAGGCTATTTATTTATAAAGCCCACATACTTTTTTAGTAATTCAAATATATAATAATTATCTGATAGATCCTCAAAATGCTTTTTGTTGTTGAGCACTTCGTTCCGCGTGAAGGATGGAAGTGGAGCTCTTTATTGTTTTGCCCATTGGTGCAAAACAATAAAAGCGGGAACGTACAGCCTGACCCTTGCGGTCACGCCCAAAATAAAAGGAAGACAGCTGATTTACGGACTTAGAATTGGCTGAAATTCCGTCGCGTTTTTAGGCTTCAGGATAGGGGATAAAAAAGCTTGGTTGGCTTGGAAAAATTTTATAATTTTGCAGTCGAATTTTATCATGTAAATTAAAGAAGAAGATGGATATCAAAAGAGTAGCAATAGACGCTGTAAACGAAACGATTGTAATGACAGTTGTTCCTATGGATTACAAAGGTCAAGTAGCAAAAAGAATAAACGAAAAAATGCCTTTGGCAACCGTTAAAGGATTTAGAAAAGGGGCTGTGCCTAAAGATCTTGTTGAAAAACAATACGGTAAGGCAATCAAACAAGAAGAAGTTCAAAAAGTGGTTGATTTGGCTTTAGAGCGTTTCGTTCAATCAGAAAGATTAAACCTTCTTGGAACTACACTTCCTAAAGTAAACGAAGATTTTTCTTGGGATGCTGAAGAATTGGTTTTTGAATATGAAATTGGTTTAGTTCCTGACTTCACATTAGACTTAGAGGCTAAAAACGATATCGTGAAATATGTAGTTTCTGCTGACGACAAATTAATTGATGGTCAAGTAGAGCGTATCCAAAAACAATTTGGTACTGCAATTCCTCAGGAAACTGTAGTTGCTGGAGCTGATTTGACTGGAACTTTCACAAACGAAGAAAAAGCGATTAACAACACAACAACTATTGCTTTGGATATTTTCAAAGACAAAGCGACTGCTGATAAATTCATCGGTAAAAAAGTAGGTGATGTTGTTACTGTAAATACTAAAGATTTATTTGAAGACGCACATCAATTGATGGACGTGATGAAAGTAGATCATGATGATGTTCACGAATTAGCTGTTGATGTAGATTTTACAATCGAATCAATCAAGACAACTGAATTAGCTGAATTAAATCAAGATTTGTTTGACAAATTGTTCGGAGCTGGAACTGTTTCTTCATTAGAAGAATTGAAAGCGAAAATCAAAGAAGATGCTGAATCTCAATTTGCAACACAAGCTGACCAAAAATTATTAGCTGATGTTACTGAATTTTTGATCTCAAGCACAAAATTTGATTTACCAGCAGAATTTCTTAAAAAATGGTTACAAACTGTTGGAGAGAAAAAATTATCTCCTGAAGAAGCTGAAGTTGAATATGCACGTTCTGAAAGAGGATTGCGTTTTCAATTGATCGAAGGTAGAGCAATGGCTCAATCTGACATCAAAATCACTTTTGAAGACTTGAAAACTTTTACTACAAAAAACATCCGTCAACAAATGGCACAATTCGGACAAGCAAATCCTACGGACGCAGAAGTTCAAGGAATTGTTGCGAGAGTTTTGTCTAACCAAGACGAAGTAAAAAGACTTTCTGACCAAGTTGTAGCTGAGAAATTATTGGAATTATTTAAAGAAAAAGCAAACCCAACAACTAAAGAAGTTACTTACGACGAATTTATCGCTGCGTCTTACGGAGAATAAATTTCAGTCTGTAATTTCATAAAGTCTGAAGTCAAAAGCCCTAAGAAAGCAGGAGATTATCAAAATTTTATGATTTGATTACAGATAGTAAACAATAAAAAATAGTTATATTTGAGCGTCAAAGGAAATTTTTTTTTGACGCTCTTTTGTTTGAATTAATTTTTAGAAGCTAATCCAGCTTTCCGTTACAAGTTTTTTCAACTGTTTCAGTTTTTATTCTTCTTGTAAGAGCTTCTTGCAGTCGCTTTACAAGAATGAAAAAACGAAGAAACAGTTTTCAAAAAGCTTTTCACTATAATCTGGGCTAAAAAGAGGACATATTGACATCATTTAGAAATAGGTATGACCTTTGCTTTAAAGAAAACAGACACAATAATAAACGTAAAACTTAGAACAAAAAAATATGAACTACGGTAAAGAATTCAAAAAATTTGCTACAAAGGATCACGGTGTAAACTCCATGTATTACGATAAAATCGTAGGTGCAATGACTCCTAAAAATATGACTCCCTATATTATTGAAGAACGTCAGCTGAATATTTCGCAATTAGACGTTTTTTCGAGATTGATGATGGACAGAATTATTTTCCTAGGAACAGGAATTGATGACCAAATAGCAAACATCGTTCAAGCACAATTGTTGTTTCTTGAAAGTGCCGATGCTTCTAAGGACATTCAAATTTATTTGAACTCTCCAGGAGGAAGTGTTTATGCAGGTTTAGGAATATATGACACGATGCAATACATCAAGCCTGATGTAGCTACAATATGTACAGGAATGGCTGCTTCTATGGGAGCGGTATTGTTATGTGCAGGTGCGCCAGGAAAACGTTCAGCATTGCCACACTCAAGAGTAATGATTCACCAACCATCAGGAGGAGCGCAAGGTGTTGCAACTGATATGGAAATCAACTTGAGAGAAATGTTGAAACTGAAAGACGAATTGTATAAAATCATTTCGCACCATTCAGGGCAAACTTTTGATAAAGTACACGATGATAGCGAGCGCGATTATTGGATGATTGCTGAAGAAGCAAAAGCATACGGAATGATTGATGAGGTGTTGAAAAGAGGATAAAAAAAATAGTTACAAGTTTAATGTTTAAAGTTTAATGTTGCCACGGTAACCTTAAACTTTAAACTTTTAAACTTTAAACAAAAAAAGATGGCGAAAGAGAAATTAGAATGTTCATTTTGTGGAAGGAAAAAGCCAGACACCCAATTGTTGATTGCGGGAATCGATGCGCATATCTGTGATAAATGTATCGAGCAAGCACATGGGATTGTTTTGGAAGAAATAAAATCAAGCGGTAGTTCAAAACTATTGGGAGATCTTGTTTTAAAGAAACCAAAAGAAATCAGGGCGTTCTTAGATCAATATGTTATTGGTCAAGACCAAACTAAAAAAGTAATGTCGGTTGCGGTTTACAATCACTACAAACGTTTGATGCAACAGCAACTGGACGATGAGGTAGAGATTGAAAAAAGTAATATCATCATGGTAGGTCAAACAGGAACTGGTAAAACTTTGGTTGCTAAAACCATTGCTAAAATGCTAGATGTTCCTTTGGCTATTGTAGATGCTACAGTACTTACAGAAGCAGGTTATGTAGGAGAAGATGTCGAAAGTATTTTGACTCGTTTGCTTCAGGCAGCGGATTATGATGTTGCCAAAGCAGAACGTGGAATTGTGTTTATTGATGAAATTGACAAAATTGCCCGTAAAAGTGATAACCCTTCAATTACTCGTGACGTTTCTGGAGAGGGAGTTCAACAAGCATTACTAAAACTATTAGAAGGAACAGTTGTCAACGTACCGCCAAAAGGAGGACGTAAGCACCCAGACCAGAAATTTGTGGAAGTAAATACGCAAAACATTTTGTTTATCGCAGGTGGTGCTTTTGACGGAATCGAAAGAATCATTTCGAAACGATTGAATCGTCAAGCTGTAGGGTATTCAACTTCAAAGAATGTCGATAATATTGACAAAGAGAATTTGTTACAATACATCATTCCTAAGGATATCAAAGATTTTGGATTAATCCCTGAGATTATTGGCCGTTTGCCAGTATTGACACACATGGATCCATTAGACAGAGAAACCTTAAGAGCGATTTTGACACAGCCTAAAAATGCGTTGATCAAACAATATCAAAAATTGTTCTTGATGGACGAGGTTGAATTCAGTATCACTGATGAAGCTTTAGATTTTATCGTTGATAAAGCATTAGAATACAAATTAGGAGCTCGTGGATTGCGTTCGTTATGCGAGGCAGTCTTAACTGATGCGATGTATGAATTACCAAGTTCAGATGATAAGACTTTAGAAATTGACGTAGAATACGCTAAGGAAACCTTGAACAAGAATTTGTTGAAACGATTAGAAATCGCTTCGTAACGATTGCGTTTTTCTCAATAATATAAACCTGTTCAGTCATTTGAACAGGTTTTTTTGTGGATAATTTGAACTATTTGTTATTGTTTGAAAAAACAAACATTATACTTTTTTATAAACATTAGATTCCCGATTTTTGTTTACTGTAAATCAATATTAATACAAAATGATAATAGAAGAAAAAGAAATTATTTTATTAAAAGTGTCTGGTCAGGACAAACCGGGAGTAACTGCTGGTTTGACTTCTATATTGGCTAACTATGATGCTATTGTTTTAGATATTGGACAAGCGGATATTCATGACACCTTGTCTTTGGGTATTTTATTTGAAATACAGTCAGGCTCTACTTCGGGACCTGTTTTGAAAGATTTATTGTTTAAAGCATATGAATTAGGCATAAAGGTTAAGTTTATTCCTATTACTATTGCTGATTATGAAATCTGGGTAAAAACACAGCATAAGGAACGTTATATAATAAATATTTTAGGAGAAACATTGACAGCGGTACAGTTGTCTGCCGTGACTAAAATAATGTCTGACCAAAGCTTAAATATTAATGCCATAAAAAGATTAACAGGTCGAGTTTCGATTATTGAAAAAGAGGAGTTTCCTCGTTCTTGCGTACAATTATCTGTAACAGGTAACATTTTAGATAAGACTTTGATGACTTCCAGTTTTATGGAAATTTCCAGAACTTTGAATGTAGATATCTCTTTTCAGGAAGACAATATGTATAGAAGAAACAGACGTTTAGTATGTTTTGATATGGATTCTACCTTAATTCAGACAGAAGTTATTGATGAACTAGCTGATCTGGCTGGTGTAGGTGAGCAGGTAAGAGCTATCACAGAATCAGCTATGAATGGTGAAATAGATTTTAGCGAAAGCTTCAAACAACGAATGGCGTTGTTAGAAGGCTTGAGTGAAGATGTACTGAAAACAGTTGCTGAAAACTTACCTATAACTCAAGGCGCACATCGCTTGATGAAGGCCTTAAAATATTACGGATACAAAACCGCAATTTTATCTGGAGGATTCACCTATTTTGGGAAGTATCTGCAAAAAGAATTAGGGATTGATTACGTTCATGCCAATGAACTAGAGATTATAGACGGTAAATTGACAGGTAAATATTTAGGTGAAATTGTAGATGGCGCGAAGAAAGCAGAATACCTACAAGCCATTGCTGATAAAGAAGGCATACATATAGACCAAACGATTGCAGTGGGAGATGGAGCTAATGACTTACCGATGCTAAATTTAGCTGGTTTAGGAATTGCTTTTCATGCCAAACCAACGGTGAAGGAAAGTGCTTCGACTTCTATTTCAAGTTTAGGGCTGGATGGTGTTTTGTACCTTTTAGGTTATCACGACAGACACATTGATATGATGAAAGAGTAATAATTAAGTGGTTGGTTATAAATCTCTTTATCACATATAATTAGTAGTTTTAAAAAGGGTTTACTGGCTGTTTCAGCTTCTCATAACCTAGCTTTTTGAAAAACAGTATTATTTTGTATATTCTTTAATAAGAATCTCTATTGCTATTATTCTATTGGGTAAAATCAATTTACGGCAATGGCTTTGTGACAAAATAAATAATTTATAAATGGCCTTGGTTCTTCTCGAACTAAGGCTTTTTTTATGCATTCTATATTTTTATGCCTTAACGAAAGGTACTTTTTCAGGTTTTTCGATTAATTGTTTTTCGGGAGCTTTACAAATTCCTCTTGCTCCACAACGCATTCTGTGCGGTCCGCAGGAGGCCAGCAAGAAAATGGTAAATAGGAGTGGGAGTATTTTTCTCATTTATAGTATTACTTTAGATTGCATCTCTTTCAATTGCTCTAGATAATCTCTTTGGTTAGATAATCTAGGTATTTTATGCTGTCCACCTAACTTATTGCGGTCTTTTAGCCATTCATAAAATAGGTTTTCACGAGCGATGTTTATGACTAACGGATTTAGAGTCATGTTATTGTGTCTTTTTGCCTCGTAATCTGAATTCACAGATTGTATAGTTTCATCTAATACTTTTTGAAACAACGCCATGTCTGTAGGTTTCTTTTTGAATTCAATCATCCATTCATGTGCGCCTTTCTCTCTGTCAATCATAAATATAGGAGCGACAGTATAATCAACAATTTCAGAACGAGTGACTCTACATGCTTTGGCAATTGCCTGATCTGTATTTTCAACCATTAATTCTTCACCAAACACATTGATATGATGTTTTGTTCTGCCTGTTACCCTAATTCGGTAGGGACTTAATGAGGTGAAACGCACGGTGTCTCCTATTAAATAACGCCACAATCCTGAATTAGTTGTGATGACCAAAGCATAATTTTTAAACAATTCCACATCAGCCAAACGAATGGTCTTTTGGTCTACTGTTCCAAAAGTATCCATTGGAATAAATTCATAGAAAATTCCGTAATCTAGCATTAACAACAAATCGCTGGAATTGTTAAGGTCCTGAATGGCAAAAAATCCTTCAGAGGCATTGTATATTTCGTAATACTTAAAATCCCTTTTTGGGAGTATTTTTTTGTATTGTTCTCGGTATGGGTCAAAGCTTACACCGCCATGAAAATAGACTTCTAAATTTGGCCAAATCTCAAACAGATTGCCTTTGCCAGTGTCTTCAAGCATTTTATTCATTAAGACAAGCATCCAAGAAGGTACGCCAGCAAAACTCGTGACATTTTCTTTTTTGGTTTCATTAATGATGGCTGCAATCTTTGCTTCCCATTCGCTCATAAGCGAAATTTTATTACTTGGCGTGCTACTGAATTCGGCCCAAATAGGCATGTTTTCAATTAATATCGCAGATAAATCGCCAAAAAAAGTATTGTTGTCTTCGTATATTTGAGCGCTTCCGCCAAGACGAAGGCTTTTTCCAAGGAAAAGTTGTGAGTCTTCATTGTTGTTGAGATACAGACACAGTAAATCTTTGCTCCCTTTGTAATGGCAATCTTCTAGTGCTTCATTACTCACGGGGATAAACTTACTTTTTGCATCAGTAGTACCACTTGATTTTGCAAACCATTTTATTGGAGTTTCCCAAAAAACATTTTGTTCTCCTTTTCGAGTTCTCTCAATCAGCGGTTGTAATTCTTCGTAACTAGAAATAGGAATTCTATCAGCAAAAGTAGCGTAGGAGTTTATCGTAGCGTAATCATATTTTTTACCTAAAATCGTGTTTTTTGATGACTGAATTAAATTCATAAGCAACTCTTCCTGAACCTCATTTGGGTATTTTAAGAAAAGTTCTATCTGATGGATTCGCTGTTTCAAAACCCAAGATGCAAATGAATTAAGTAATTGTATAGGCATTTTTTTAAGTAGGAATTTAGATTTAGGATTTTGGAATCAGGATTTGAATATCAAATAACAAATACTAACTTTACAACGTTATCAAAAATAGTAAAAAAATATAGAATTCCTAACAAACGCATACAATTCAGGGTTTAAATCAAAACCTTATTTTGAATTGAGAATTCTAAAAAAGAAAATATAATTTATGCAATACGAGGGAGTACTTACAAAAATGCAAACTGAATTGGGTGATCCAATTCAATATTATCTGGTTTTTGAAGACAGTTTTTTGAATGTGAATCAATTACTGAATAAAAATATTGAAATTAATTTTTCGGGGTACCAATGTTTGAATTGTGGGAAAAAGAAAAAAATATACCGTCAAGGATTTTGTTATGATTGCTTTTACTCGAGCGCATCGGTTGGAGATTGGATCATGAAACCCGAACTGAGTACTGCGCATCTTGGGATTCAAGACAGAGATTTGGCCTATGAAGAGAAAGTGCAATTACAGCCCCACATCGTTTACTTGGCTTTGTCAAGCGAAGTCAAAGTAGGAGTGACTAGAAAAACTCAGGTTCCCACAAGATGGATTGATCAAGGAGCAATTCAGGCTGTTTCTATAGTTGAAGTTCCGAATAGGTATTTGGCAGGAGTTACCGAGGTAGCTTTGAAAGATCATTATGCTGATAAAACCAATTGGCGAAAAATGTTGACGAATTCTATTGAGCATATTGACCTATTGGAAGAAAGGTTAAAGCTGGAAAAAATACTACCAGCTGAAGTGCAGGAGTATTTCTTTTTAAACAAAAATGATTTGTATGAAATGCATTATCCTGTTTTAGAATACCCTACGAAAGTCAAAAGTTTAAGTCTTGAAAAAACACCGACTTTTGAAGGCAAATTGACAGGTATAAAAGGGCAATACTTAATGTTTGAAGACGGAACAGTCTTTAATATTCGCAGTTCCGAGGGATATGTCGTTAGGATTTCAGTATAATAAAAAAGCCCAAAAGTAATTTGCTTTTGGGCTTTTTGCTTGTTAAGGAGTTTTAGGTTCTTCCTCTACTTTTTTCTTTTTGTTAAACAATCCATTCAATAGATCGCTTGCTTTCGTTTTTACTTCTTCAACCGCTTTTGTTTTTACCTCTTCTTTTGTTGCTGGAACAGCCGTTTTTGTTGTGTCAGCGGGTTTCTTATTTTTGTTGATGTAATCAGTTAATGCAGAAGTTCCTTGATTCAGTAGTCGTTCTTTTTGTTGCGCTACTAATTGATTGGTCAGGTTCGTGACCGCACTTTTTATATCTGTAGTTATTTTTGGGTTAGTGAAGTTACCTGTAAGCACAGCATTAATGGGTATGCTTTCCATTTTTGCGGCATCGGCAGCAGATAATTTTGCGATTAGTGCATTAGCTTCCGTTCCTAGGTATTTAGCAGGAACATCAAATTTTAAATTGTAATTCATCTTTTGGTCAAAACCATGACTTCCGCCAATAGTAGCTTTAATGTCCTTGTACTTGATGTCAAATGGTTTTACGTTTACCATTCCATCCTTGAAGGTTATTGCCGCTTTCAGATTGTTTAAATCAATCTTGCTGACATCAATAAATTTCAAGTTAGAACCCAGCGCAGTCAACAAGGTCGAATTTGTCGAGTTTAGGGTAGTGGAAAGCAATTGTCCTAATAAATCACCGGTCAGTGTTTTTAGGTCTGGGCTCATTGTATTCTCGTTAAGAAATCCATTCAGTTTTATGGTTGAATTTAATTTCCCGTTGATAATCCCTGCAATTGGTGCAAGTTTTTTCAACATATCCAGTTGCGTAAACGATTGTGCAATGTCAACTTGGTTTAGTCCCAAATCCATTTGGAAAACAGGAGTTTTTCCTTTTGTGGAAACAGCACCATTCAAGCCAATTGTCCCACCAAAAATGGAACTTTTTATGTTTTCCATCGTTAGTTTTTCGTCTTTCACAATCAGTTTCCCTGAAACATCTTTCAAGGTTAAATTGTCATACAGTACCGTATTTGCTTTTGCAATAAGCGAGCAATTTAGGAAAGCAGGGATTTTCATTGCTTCCGTTGTTTTAGCTGCAGTTTTACTGTCCTCTTCGGTGGTCATGAAATCGCTAACAGCTAATTGGTTTGAATTCAGATTGAAATTTCCTTTCAGCTCTTGGTTTTTAAATATGAAACCATAAAAATTCTCCAAAATTCCAGTTACGCTAAGATCACTTTTTCCAGTTGTCGCATTAAATTGTTTCAAATTGACCTGACTCGGATTAAACTGTACCAAAGCATTGCTGATATTCATTGTTTTTCCGTTTTCATCAGCATATTTAAAATCAGACAAACTCATCGTTCCTGCATTATTAATATTCTGGTATTCACTTTTTTCGACTGAAATCATATCAAACTTTGTAGTCACATCTGCTTTCAATATTCCAGTCAACGGTTTATCCAGTTTTATCGGATAAGCCTTAGATAGGTTAGATAAATTGATAGTTCCTTTAAGAGCAGCATCAACTATGGCATTTTGGGTAATGTTTTTAATATTAGCTTTGGCATTAAAAACATCTTGATCTATTTTGAAAGACATCTTGTCAAGATTAATGTAAGTGTCATTTAAAATCCCAGTTTCGTTGATAATTTTAGTGTCAATTACGATGTTTTGAACGGACTTAGGTAAATCAGGATACTTGAATGAAGCATTATTTGATGCGATATCAACATTGAATTTAGGTACAGTAGTATCTGAGTAAAGCCCTTTAGCAAAACCAGCAACTGTAAAGTCTCCCGTTGTTTTTACATTATCTAAGCTTGAAGCATACACCGCTGGAATGATTCCCAAGAAATTTTTGAATGAAGAGGTTGGAGTTTTGAATTTCAAATCATATTCCTGACCAGCTTCAACCAATTGGATATACCCATCAAATTCTAAAGGCAGTTGGTTTACTAAGGCTTTGTTCTGTTTAAAGGTGTATTTGCTCTTTTCTAAATCAATCCCCAAAACGGCATCTAGTGTCAATGGAACTTGGTTCATATAGTTGACTTTATCCATGTCCAGTGTGATTTTCGCAGTAGATTTTGTAACTAAATCTAATTTTGAAGCTGCAAAGTCACCAGTCCCCTCATGGTTTATACTGTCGATTAGCATTTTTATTTTCGAACTTTCATCATAATACTTGAATTTGAAATTTTCAAATTTATAGTTTTTGATGTTTAATGACAATGGGCTACTTTTTTCATCAACGCTTGTTTTGTCCTTTAGTGCAATGTCATAGTTTCCAACACCATCTTTATTAAAAAGGATGTTTATTAAACCGTTTTTTGAGGTAATTCCCTGAATATCCATTGCTTCATCTTTTTCCTTAAAGAGTTCTTTGATAGACATCTTTAAGTCTAATTCCTCTAATGAAACTAGAGTATCTCCAGCAAATGGGGCTTTATTGATAATGACCAATTGATCTAGCGTAACGTTTGCATTGGGGAAATTTTTGAACAGACTTAAATTTGCATCAGCAAAACTAACCTTAGCATCTACTTTCTGATTTATGGCATCAGTGATTTTAGCTTTTATCTCATCTTTAAAAAAATAAGGAATCGCAAATAGTGAGACAGCAACTAAGATAATTACAGTCCCAATGATTTTTAAAATGGTTTTTAACATAAGGTATGAGGTTTATTTCTATTTATTAGGCAAAAATGTTGCCATAATTTATTTACAAAAATAGTGATTTATCGATTAGACGTTCTCTAAAGTTTTCATAAATAATAGATTGCTGTTTTTAATACTCGGAAGAGTAGTCAGTCTTGTTTATGTGAAAGGTAAAAGCCAAAAAAAAAATCCGTTTGAAAAATTATCAAACGGATTCAGTTATTAGTACTTTTTTTATTGAATATTAATCTCAAATGGCATCATGGTCTGAACACCTTTCTGAGATTGCATTCTTTTTATTCCTTGCAGGACTTTATAGTTTTCCTCTCCTAATTCCTGTTTTATGAATGATTCTTTAGATTGTCCAAAAGGTAAATTAGCTAATAGATCATCAAAGTCTTTTTCGTATTCAGGATAATTACGGGTATTGTATGTTTTTACTTTGGCTATAATTGCCGCTTCCTTTATTGCTTCATTCAAGCCACCAATTTTGTCTACAAGTCCAATTTTAAGAGCTTCAGAACCAGTCCAAACTCTTCCTTGTGCAATAGAGTCAACTTGTGCAAAAGTCATTTTTCGTCCTTCGGCAACATGAGTCACGAAAGTTTTGTAGATATGTTCAACACCTTCAAGTGTTACTTCTTTGAATTTGTCATCCAATGGAACAAACGGACTGTAGCGAGCTGAATTCTCGTGTGTTTTCACTTGTTGTGCATTAATACCAATTTTAGTAGTCAGTTTGCTGAAATTAGGCAATATTCCAAAAACCCCTATAGAACCAGTGATAGTATTGTTTTCTGCAAAAATAGTATTTGCATTACAAGCGATATAATAACCACCTGAAGCAGCATAGTTACCCATGGAAACAACAACAGGCTTCACTTTTTTAGTTAATTCTACTTCCCTCCAGATTAAATCTGAGGTCAAGGCATTTCCTCCCGGACTGTCAATGCGAAGTACGATTGCTTTTACATTTTTATTTCTTCTTGCTTCCTGTAAAGAACGACGCATGGATCCTTCACCTATGGTGTTGACATCTCCTTCACCGCTTTGAATTTCGCCTTGAGCATAAATAATGGCGATTTCATCTTTAGCATCATTGATGTTTGATGTTGTCATCATTTTTTTAGTATAATCGAAGATATCGACTTTATTATACTCTTCCTCTTTTTCTACTTTTAAAAGCTTTCTGATAGCGTCATGATACACATCTTCGTATGCTATAATGTCTACTAAATGTTGCGCTTTTGCCATTTCTGGAGTTCTTGCCAAAAGTCCATTTGCGATTTCGTTAAGTTTCTCAACAGAAACATTTCTGCTTTTTGAAATTTCTGATACAACTGAACTCCAAATAGAATTTAATAAAGCAGTAGTTTGTTCTCTATTGGCATCACTCATTTCGTTTTCTAGAAACGGTTCAACGGCACTTTTATATTTTCCATGTCGAATTACTTCCATTTTTACACCAGATTTTTCCTGAAAGTCCTTAAAAAAAAGTATTTCAGCAGATAATCCTTTGAAATCCATATCAGCTACAGGATTCAAGTAAATAGGACTAGCGACAGAATTAAGATAGTATTCTTTCTGAGTATAGGAATTGGCATAAGCCATTACAAATTTCCCAGATTTCTTGAAGCTTTCAAGTTCATCCCTTAAGGCTTTACTTTGCGCCATTCCTAAAGTAGACTCACCGTTTAAAATAGAAATTCCTTTGATGTCACCATCCGTTTTTGCTTCTTCAATAGCATTGATTACATCCGTTAAACCAACACTTTTTTTATCTGAAAATATGGTTACCCAGGGATCTTTGTATTTTCCTGCATAATCATATTTTATATTTTTAAGGTCTAATTCAATCACCGAGTTGTTTTTGACTGTTACCGTTTCAGAGTCGCCACCAAATAGGGCAGCAATCATCAAAATTCCAAAAAAGAACAGCATTAAAAAAACAAATAAACCTATAATGGTTGCCAATACATTTCCTAAAAACTTCATAATTATATTTTTTTAATAAGTAGTAAAAAAGGATTAATTGTTACAGTTTTTTATTTACAATTTCCGAATTTAGTTACCAACACTTTGTGCAAATATAGTTCTATTCTGAAATTCTTTTAGTTAATTTGCGCTTAATATGAAATCACAACATCAGGTCATTTTATCGATAGGAAGCAATCAAGGGAATCGACTTGAAAACCTGACGCAATGTATTGAATTGATACATCGCGAAATTGGAACAGTCATTAAAGTATCTAAAATATATGAGACTCCCTCTTGGGGTTTTGAAAGTGATGCGTTCTATAATTGCGCCTTGGTATTACATACTTTTAGTTCAGCATCTAAAATGTTGAATCAAGTTTTAAAGATTGAAAAGAAATTAGGCCGCATTCGTAATGCGAAGAAAGGGTATCAATCTAGAATTATTGATGTCGATTTAATTGCTTTTGATAATGATATTATTGAAACTGAAAAACTCCAAATTCCACATCCTTTAATGCAGGAAAGGAAATTCGTGTTATTGCCCATTCAGGATTTAAATTTGGATTGGGAGCATCCTGTCTTTAAGAAATCAATTTCAAGTATGCTTCAAGCTTGCCCTGATTATAGTAATTGTGTTGTAGCACATCATTTAGAAAGCCCATTACAAAATATTGCGTTAGAGCAATTTAACTATGTCGCTTTCGAAGGGAATATTGGCGCGGGAAAGACCACCTTGGCAACTAAAATTGCAGAGGATTTTAATGCAAAAACAGTTTTGGAACGTTTTGCCGATAATCCTTTTTTACCAAAATTCTATGAAGACCAAAATAGATATGCATTTCCATTAGAAATGTCATTCCTAGCAGACAGATATCAACAGTTGTCAGATGATTTAGCTCAATTTGATTTGTTTAAAGACTTTCTAGTTGCCGATTATCATATATTTAAATCATTGATTTTTGCCAAAATCACCTTGGCGGAAGATGAATACAGATTGTATCGTAACCTTTTCGATATCATTTACAGAGAGATGCCGAAGCCTGATCTCTATATTTATCTGTACCAAAATTCAGAACGCTTGCTGCAAAATATTAAAAAAAGAGGCAGAAGCTACGAGCAAAAAATTCCAGCTGAATATTTAGACAAAATCAATAGCGGGTACTTGGATTATATTAAATCACAAACAGAATTGAATGTTTTGATTATTGATGTTTCAGACAGGGATTTTGTGAAAAATCAAGAGGATTACCTCTATATTTTGGATGAAATTAAAAATAAAATTTCTTCGTAATTTATCTTTTTAATGTAAAATGGCCTGTTATTTCGGGCTTGGTGTCATCTAGTTTTAAACGGTACCAATAATCATCTGCCGGCAAAACCTTGTTATTGTATTTGCCATCCCAACTATATTTACTAGAAGTTAGGCTTATTATTAATTTACCGTATCGGTCAAAAATTTGAGCACTTGAGTTAGGGTGATCACGCATTTCCTTTATTTCCCATACGTCATTGAAGCCATCGTAATTTGGTGTAAAATATTTGGCTACTGTAAAAACGGTGAAATCTTGTGCTACCAGGTTACATCCATTATTGTCTCTCACAAAAGCAGTATGTTGACCGCTGGAAATGTATGAAAATTGATTTGACACTTGAAAATCTAGTCCATTTATCGAATATTCATAGTAGTTTTCATTGTTTACCAATTCAATTTTGATTGCGTTTTCATTGACCAGAATTGAACTAAAAATAGGTTTTGGATGTTCTATAACACTAATGTCCTTTTTTGATTCACAGGAAATGACAGTCGGGGAACTAATAGTTACACTATAAATACCAATAGTTGAAACTGCAATTGTTTGTGTCGTTTCTCCTCCTGGTGACCATAAATAATTCATTCCTGAAATGGAAGCATCTAATGTGATTCTTTCACCTTGGCATAAAAGCACTTCCTCAGTAATTGTGTTTATAGGGTATACTGTTGCTGTTACTGGATTTCTGGCGCTTGTACAACCATTTGAAACGGCTTCAGCATAATAAGTTGTTGATGCGTTTATGACGGGAGTTGTAAAAGAGTTTCCAATAAATAATAAAGAACCAGCAGCTGGGGCGTCGTACCAATTTATGTTTCCAGCTGAAGGGATTGCTTTTAAAGTTAGCGTTCCTGGCCCGCAAACTGATGATGGAGTAGTAGAGTTCACTGTAGGTGAATTATTCACAGTAGCAATAACAGCGGTTCGTGTCGGGCTTGTACATCCATTTGAAATAGCATCAACATAATAAGTTGTTGTAGTTGAAATAATCGGTGTTGTAAAAGTATTTCCTGTGGCTAATAAGTTTCCTGCTGAATTATACCATTGTACGTTTCCGTTTGAAGCTGTGGCTGCTAAAGTCGCATTTCCAGAGTTGCAAACTGAAGTTGTAGTTGTTGATGTAATTGTGGGTAACGTCTTTATGGTAGCTATAACTTCTGTTCTGGGTACATTTGGGCAACTCCCATTTGTGGCGTCAACATAATAGGAAGTTGTTGTGTTAATAGTTGGTGTAGTAAATGAATTTCCTGTATGTATAGATGAACCTCCAGTTTTTGTAGTATACCAATAAATGTTGCCATTTGAGGCAGTAGCTTGAAGTGTAACAGTTCCTGAGTTGCAAATTGAATCTGAAGTCGTGCTCTCTATTCTTGGAATCACGATAGTAGTGCTTGCGGAAATTTGAAGATTAGGATCTCCGAGCATTCCTCCGTACTCCACAATATAACCCTTTGATTGATAGTCCCCAGTTGAGTCTCCGTTGAGTCGCAGGTCATTCCAAGATCCTGGTGTTCCCGGAACCGTCGGTGATTTTACGTGCGCATAATGCTCATTGTTATTACTATTATTCGGTTCTCCATTATTCCAATTTGCATAAGTTGGAGATGTACCATTTGCTCTTCCATTCCAAAATACTATCCCTGCTTCTGGGCCAGTTACCCATTTCCACACGCCTTCGGATTCTGAATCACTACCACCAATCCAGCCGTTTCCAGTTGCCTGTGCACCACATAGTTGTGCTTCGTCAGCTGCTGTAATTGTAGCTAGGTATCCTGTTAACCCAAAATAAGTACTCGTTTCAGCAGCTGTTTTTGCTGCTGTCCAACTAATTCCTGGATTCAAAATGTATTGATAATAATGACCGTTTGATGGCAAATAATTGGCTTGCCCAATAGTAATGGAAAAATTTCTAACCCCTGATGGATTCGGAGATGAATTTCTGAATACGACATCTTTTATCGCTGCAATGAAATCGGTGTAAGATACCAATGCTCCAATAATAGGACTTGATAGTTTCAGTTTTCCTGCAATAGGATCCCAACTTGTTGTAATTGTAGGATGTGAACTAGGATTAGCTAATTGTAAGTTGTCTTGTCCATTTACATAACCAGATGAAATTTGAATATAAATAGCATCTGTACCTGTATCATCGGAGTCAATTATAGATACGTCAGTAACAATTTTTAGTGAACTTCCTGGACAATATACTTGATTTCCGGTTGCAGTAATTATGGGTGCTTGGTTTGCAAATAAAGATTTAGTTAATTTTGGTTTAGGAGACTCAGTATTTGCAAAGTTCTGATTTGAAATAAGAAATATAAAAACTAAAATTATATAAAATGATTTGTTTTTGCCCATTCTGTAAAAGTATAGCTTTTAAATTAACTTTTTTGGCCACTTCATTTTAGAAAATAAATCCCAAACTACAATCCCTGCGCTTACTGAAATGTTCAAAGAATGTTTGGTTCCTAATTGCGGAATTTCGATACATCCGTCGCATAATGCAACTGCTTCCTGTGAAACTCCGTGGACTTCATTCCCGAACACCAAAGCGTACTTTTTGCCTTTTTCTACTTCAAAATCTTGAAGAAATAGGGCACTTTCTACTTGTTCAATTGCTAAGGTAGTTATATTGTCGCTCTTCAAGTTTTCAATAACTTCAAGAACATTTTTGTTGTGTTCCCATGATACAGTTTCGGTTGCGCCAAGTGCTGTTTTTTGAATTTCCTTGTTTGGAGGGGTGGCTGTGATACCACATAAGTAGATTTTTTCAATCAAAAAAGCATCGGAAGTCCTAAATACGGATCCAATATTGTGCAAACTACGAATGTCATCTAAAACTATAATAATTGGAGTTTTTTCTGATTCCTTAAAATCTTCAATTGATTTTCGATCTAATTCGCTGTTTTCTAGCTTTCTCATTCTGTTTTGAGTTTTAGTCAAAAAAAAAGCTTCCGATTTAAGGGAAGCTTTTTTTATATTAATTAAAATTTAGCTTTTTGAAGCACCATCTGCAAGTACAACACCTTTAATTGTAAGGATTTTTGTAGCTTGTCCTGCTGCATTTGAAGTTACAGTTACCGTTTTAGTAAAAGCACCAACTCTGTCTGTAGCGTATTGTACTCCAATTATTCCTTTTGCTCCTGGAGCAATTGGCTCTTTTGGAGATGTAGGAACTGTACAACCACATGACCCTTGAGTATTTGTAATGATTAATGGTTTGTTACCGTTGTTTGTAAAAACAAATTCACGTTTTCCATCAGCATTGTGCGCAATAGTACCATAGTCAATCGTTTCATTTACAAATACTAGTCCTGCTCCATTTACTTTAGTAGTAACAGCTTTTGATTTTTTTCTAGTTTCTTGAGCTTGGGTAGTTGTAATTCCTAAAACAACTAACATTGCAATTGTAAATATTTTTTTCATTTTTCTGAGTTTAAAATTATACTGACAAATTTAAAGAAAATATCATGCCATTGACTTAAAATTTCCCTAAAAGTATTAATTTTTTTTGAAGTGTTTATTTTTTCGCTATTAAATATATAAATTCGCTGCTGTTACAATCACCTATAAATAGTAAATAATTTGGCAGCTAAAGATAAAGTAGTTAAGGAAACACCGTTAATGAAACAATATAATGAAATCAAAAGGAAGTATCCTGATGCTTGTTTGTTGTTTCGGGTTGGCGATTTTTACGAAACTTTTGGCGATGATGCAGTTCGGGCTTCTAAGATACTAGGAATTACTCTGACAAAGAGAGGGGCAGGTTCAGCTACTGAGACAGCATTAGCGGGTTTTCCTCATCATTCGATAAATACCTATTTGCCAAAATTGGTTAAGGCCGGACTTCGTGTAGCAATTTGTGATCAGCTAGAGGATCCTAAGATGACAAAAACTATTGTAAAACGTGGCGTAACAGAATTAGTTACTCCTGGAGTTTCCATGAATGATGAAGTCTTAAATTCCAAAACAAATAATTTTTTAGCTTCAATTTATTTTGCTAATAAATCGATTGGAATATCTTTTTTAGATGTTTCTACAGGTGAGTTTCTTACTGCTCAGGGGAATGCAGAGTACATTGATAAGCTATTGCAAAATTTTAGCCCGAGTGAGGTTTTGATTCCGAAAAACAATAAAAATGATTTTCGCGAAATTTTCGGAGACGATTATCATAGTTTTTATTTAGAAGATTGGATCTATAAAGAAGATTATGCATTCGAAATCTTAACAAAGCATTTTCAGACTGTTTCCTTGAAGGGATTTGGTATTGAAGATTTGAAGGAAGGAATTATTGCTTCGGGAGCCATTTTATATTACTTGTCCGAAACACAGCACAATAAGGTTCAGCACATCACTTCTGTTCAGCGTATAGCTGAAGATGCTTACGTGTGGATGGATCGATTTACGATTCGTAACTTAGAATTGTATCATAGCTACAATCCAAATGCGGTGACGCTTTTGGACGTAATTGATAAAACACTTTCGCCAATGGGAGGCCGTTTGTTAAAACGTTGGCTTGCATTACCTTTAAAAGATGGTAATAAAGTTCGAAGTCGTCATCAAGTAGTTTCCTATTTGAAAGAAAATCAGGAGGTTTTGCAGAGTATGCAGCAGCAAATCAAACAGATTTCAGATTTGGAACGTTTGATATCCAAAATAGCCGCGGGGAAAGTTTCTCCACGTGAAGTTGTTTATCTAAAGGAATCGCTGGACGCAATTATTCCCATAAAAGCTTTGGCTTTAGATAGTCCTCAAGATGCTGTAAGGATTATAGGAGATAGTTTGCATAGCTGTGATTTACTGCGCGAAAAAATTAAAAAGACATTAAACCAAGATGCACCGGTAGCTGTTGCTAAAGGTAATGTTATTGCTAAAGGAATCAGTGAAGAGCTAGATGATTTGAGAGCAATATCAACGTCAGGGAAAGAATTTTTAGATGGAATAGAAAAGCGCGAATCGCAATTAACGGGTATTTCTTCTTTGAAAATTTCCTTTAATAACGTTTTTGGCTACTATATTGAAGTAAGAAATTCGCATAAAGATAAAGTGCCCTCAGAATGGATTCGTAAACAAACATTAGTAAATGCTGAGCGTTACATTACCGAAGAGCTGAAGGAATACGAGACAAAAATTCTGGGTGCTGAGGAAAAAATCCAAAAAATAGAATCTGAGTTATTTGAGCAATTGGTTGCTTGGATCGCAACTTATATAAAGCCAGTTCAATTAAATGCCAATTTAGTGGCGCAATTGGATTGTTTGTGTTCTTTCACGCAGTTGGCAATCGAAAATAGATATGTTTGTCCTGAACTTGACGAAACTTTCGAACTGGAAATTAAGAACGGTCGACACCCCGTTATCGAGAAGCAATTACCAGTGGGAACGCCTTATATAGCAAATGATGTTTTCTTGGATAGGGAAACCCAACAGATGATCATGATAACCGGTCCTAATATGTCTGGAAAGTCGGCTATTTTGCGACAAACAGCGTTAATCGTGTTGCTGGCTCAAATGGGAAGTTTTGTTCCTGCTGACAGTGTACGAATGGGAACTGTAGATAAGATATTCACTAGAGTAGGGGCAAGTGATAATATTTCGATGGGTGAATCTACCTTTATGGTCGAAATGAATGAAACGGCCTCGATTTTGAACAATATTTCTGATAGAAGTTTGGTTCTGTTAGACGAAATAGGGAGGGGAACCAGCACATATGATGGGATTTCCATCGCTTGGGCTATTGCCGAGTTCTTGCATGAGCATCCTTCTCGACCTAAAACACTGTTTGCAACGCATTATCATGAGTTAAATGAGATGAGCGAATCTTTGCCAAGGATTCAAAATTATAATGTCTCAGTCAAAGAACTAAAAGATACTGTTCTTTTTATTAGAAAACTAGTCAAAGGAGGAAGTGCTCATAGTTTTGGAATTCATGTGGCAAAAATGGCCGGAATGCCTCAAATCGTAATTTTGAAAGCACAAAAGCTATTGAAGAAATTGGAAAAAGATCATTCTGGCGATGTATTGAATGGAATAAAATCCGAGAAAGACGAAATGCAAATGAGTTTCTTCAATTTAGACGATCCTTTGTTAGAGGAGATCAAAGAGGAAATTCTAAATTTAGATATAAATACCATAACGCCAATGGAGGCATTGATGAAATTGAACGAAATAAAAAGAATGCTTACAAGAAAATAAATTTATTGTTTTTAAAGTTTAGGTTATCAATAGTTTAACTTTTATCTTCAATTTTTTTGTAAAAAAGGCTTGTGTAATTCAATAAATGTCCTAAATTTGCATCCGCAATACAGAACAAGTATTGTAGTTCTTTTTAAGAAATGAAAATGCGAAAATAGCTCAGTTGGTAGAGCGCGACCTTGCCAAGGTCGAGGTCGCGGGTTCGAGCCCCGTTTTTCGCTCCAAACCATAAAATACCGGAATGGTAGTTATATTTAATTTTTATAAAAATTAGATATGAAAATCTGAAAGTAATAATGCTCGGATGGTGAAATTGGTAGACACGCTGGACTTAAAATCCAGTGAACAGCAATGTTCGTGCGGGTTCAAGTCCCGCTCTGAGTACAAAGAAAACCCTTATTTTATAAGGGTTTTTTTGTTTTTGGCTCTCTCCTTATTATGAAATATTTTGATATAATTATTCAAAACGAGCCTACAAACGAGCCTATAAACTTTAAAATCAAAGTAGGGATGCGGGACTTTTCAGAAGTTAAATTGTACATACCAAAAGTGGACGGAAAACCAACTGTTTTGCCAAATAACCGCTGGTATGTGTATTTTTATTTTAGGAATCCTGCTACTAACAAGATGGCAAAATTTAAGTATTCGTGCAAAATAAATACTTATAAAACGGTTGCTGATCGGAAGCAGGCGGGTAAGGTTTGGGTAGACTTTTATACACTACTGCTGAATCAAAATTACAACCCATTTAATAAAGTGGAGGTAATCTTAAAAACTTTCGACGAAATTGAATTTGCAAAAAAACAATCCATTGAAAAGGCTGATGAAAAATCCTTTGACGAGATTAGTTATACTGTAAAAACGGCACTAGAATATGCTTATAACAATAAATTAGGAAGTTGGAAAGATACAACTGCTAGCGATTATAAAACTCGACTGGGCGTTTTTATGGAATGGGTCGGTTTGAATTCATTACCTGATATTGATATAACCGAATTAAAAGAAGTTCACATTATCGCTTTTATGAACTGGTTGATTAAACCTAAACCCCAAGGTAGGGGAGTGGGAGGAACTTCGCAAGATAATTACAAACGATGTTTGTCTGGGTTATTTGGAAAATTGGTAAAAGATAAAATTATTCCTAAAAATATCGTTTCTGAAATTGAAACTAAAAAAGATGATCCTATAAAAAATACCCCGTTCACGGGTTATCAAGTAAAGGATATGCGAGACTATCTCCTGGTACACGATATTCAACTTTATTATTTTATTCAGTTTGTAATCTACACCTTTTTACGACCTCGTGAAATTATACGTTTGACAATGGAAGACATTAATTTGCGTGAAAAATATCTCCAAGTCGAAACCAAAACCAAACGAAAACAAACCAAAAAATTAGTGGGTCCTATCGTTACCTTTTTGGAAGGAATTGACGTAAGCAATCTACCCAGTAAGGCAAATCTATTTACAAAAAACGGAGTGATTGAGGTTTGGGATGCCAAAGAAAAAACCAAAGTTGATTATTACGGGCATAAATTTGAAAAGGTAAAGGCACATTTTAAGTTTAACAAAGACTATGGTATTTACAGTTTTCGTCATACCGCTGCAATTGACTTGTTTTACTCGTTTATGAAACAAGGATCAACGGAACATGAAGCTATTTTAAAACTAATGCCTATTACTGGCCATGCAACCGAAACGGCTTTGCGTAATTATTTGCGTGATGTTGGAGGAATGCTTCCAAAGGATTACGGTGCTGATTATACGCTGGAGTTTTAAAATTATATTTTATATTTACTATTGACTTTGTCAAAAAAAAAATATAACTTCGTAGAAATCTTACGCCAATCTAGTTAAAGTATTATGAATACTTTAACTAGATTGGTTATAAGAAGGTATGATATTTGATTACATTTAAAGAATCAAATACAACTTAAATTAGTGTAAAGTTTAAAATTAATGTGTGACTTTAAAAGTAAAACAATTGTATTACTTTTGCGCACGCTTAAAATAAACTATTTTATTTTTAATAAACATTTAACACAACAGTTATGGGAGAACCAAAGGTAATATACGAAACGAATTATTTATTTTCAAAATCTAGTTTTTGGAGAGGCTTCGGTTCTGTGCTAAACTTACCAGGTAATTTTTATGAGTTTAACACCTCAAAAACAGAAGAAGAAGCAGACCAAAAAGCATTAACCTCAGATTGGCAAAACGTTGGTAAAGACATCCGTGACGCTCAAAAGAAATTTGTTAAGCAAAACTTAAAAAAACTTTGCTTAAAATAATTCAATATGTCAAAAGATATCAATAAAAAACCAAAGAAAACTCCAGTTGTAAAATCTGTTAATGGCAAAGAGCAAGAAAGAGGCCACGAAGAGAATAGCGTTACTTCCGAAATTATAGAGATTGAAGAAGAACTAGAGCATTTAAATCCAGATGTATTTAAGGGTATAAATAATCAAAAAAAAGGTGAAATTCTACAAACCATCAGAAAGATTAGTATGATGAGCGTTACTCAAAATCATCATTCAGGACCACTTCCTTCCTCTGAAACTATGGTCCAATATAACTCTGTTATTCCTAATGGAGCCGATAGAATAATGATAATGGCAGAAAAGCAACAAGAACACCGAATGATTATTGAAAAGACGGCAATTAAATCACAATTAAGTCAAAGTAATAAAGGTCAAATATTTGGTTTTGTACTTTGTATTTTAATAATAATAGCAAGTACTTATTTGGGAAGTACAGGGCATGAGACTATCGGATCTATTTTAGGAAGCACTACAATTATCGCAATGGCTAGTATTTTTGTGCTTGGAAAACTAAATAAACCAAAAAAAACAAAAGAAGAAGATCTAGAAAAAGAGTAGAATTAAACATATTAAAACCTATCAATTTCGATAGGTTTTTTTGTTTCTGGACTCAACTGTTACTTCAAAATGGCTTTTCAATAAGCGTACATTTTAAATCTAAAACAGGTATGCCGTTGTGAGCATGTGTAATAACGTATGATTGAATTATATCGTCAATTTTAAAGTATAGAGTTGCGTGGTGAGAAAGAAATTTTTTTAATTTTTCATCTGATGCGTTTAAATGATTAAGCCTTAATGTTTCGCCAATACTAGGTTTTAGACCTAGAAAAATGCTGAAACTACTATTATGCAAAAGCTTTTTTATTGAAAGTTCGTTGTATAACGGGCTATTTTTATCAAGATAAATGTTAACGTATATCATGTCTTTTAGCTTAATGGCTTTACAAATATAATTAAAATTACTTCTTTAGATTAAAATAAACCTATAAGTGGATTTTACAAAAAAACCACTCCGTTACGAGTGGTTTAAAATTAACTTATAAGTGAATTATTTCTTTTTTACGGCTTTCTTTTTGACAGGTTTTTTAGCAGCTGTAACTTTTACAACTCCCCCGCCTTTTACATATTTATACCCTTTTTTTAAATGCGTTCCGCATGCTGTAGTTGCTTCTTTTTTTGAGACTTTTTTTGTTGCCATGATTTTTTTGGTTTAATGGTGATTAATTAATTTTTTAAATTCTCTCTATTTCTTCCGTGAATTTTAATTCTTCTTCCGGTTCATCGATCACTAATTTTGCGTTGGCAATATTGTAATGCAATTCGTCTAAGGAACGGTTTTGATATCGGTTTTTGTCGGCATAAACGTAATTGTTGGCAAAATCAGCGAATTTTTCTACAAACAGAATGATATCGCCATCAAATTGACTGGATGAACCGCCTCGCATTTTACCATCAGTTGTTAATTGGTAAATAATAACAAACAACTTGCCATCGTATTTTTTTCTAAAGGTTTCGTCTAAAGTAATTTTGTTATTCATTGACAACAACTTGCTAAAACTATCTATAACAATCACATCATTACGCATTATTAAATCGTGAATGTCTTGCATGGAATTTATCTCAGGACTATCAATTGTAGCTTTAGCATTTCCATTCCAAAAACGTTCCGCTTTGTTTTCGTATAATGCACTTTCGGGATGTTCTTCAATAGATGCATGACCTACCTTATAATTTTTTGCAAACGCATTCATTAACTGAAAAACAAAACTCGTTTTACCGCTTCCTTGACCTCCAGCGATTGTGATTGCAACGCTTTCTTTTTTCTTTTTTTCTATTTTTCCTAAAAATTCCGAAACATCAGGGTTCTCAATCTCATAGTATTCATGTGTAATATTAGAGCGGTTTTGTCTGCGATAGGCTAGTGAATTTCTGTTTAAAGGTAAAATTACCTTTTCTTCTCTTTGTACTTCTACAACGGGACTTCCTAACGTAATCGATTCCTCATTTTTATCGGTGAAAACATTTTCTACTGAAGTATTTTCAATTATCGGGATTACGGTTGCAGGATTATATATTTGTTCGGTACCAGGAGCGGGAATTTCTTTTGGTGCTTCTTCAAATAAAGGAGCTGCTAATCCCACTATTACTGCATCTTTTCTAATGCGGTTTCGTGTAGCTGTAGTTAACCCTTTTTTATGCCATGTCACTACGCCAAACTTATTGATTGAAGCTATTTTATTCTTATTCTCTAAATACTGTAATTCTTCGCCTTTTTTTACGGTTTCGAGTGTGCTTTTTGTTTTTGCTCCAAACAATGCTATTTGTTTTGGATCAATTTTTTTGTTTTTTTTTCGGACTTTAGTAATAGGGGGTGTTGCTTCTTTTTCGGTGTCTTTAGGTTCTGAAATCGCTTTTTTCACCGGTTCTTTGGCCTTTTTTTGAACTTTCTCAACTGCCTTACTCAATTCCTTTTCTAAATCGGAAAAGTATAACGGATTTCCTTTTTCGTTAAATTGTAAAACAAAATCGGCCACTTTTTGAGCAGCTGTACTGGCTTTCATAATAAACTTGTTATCTTCTTTTATTTGAGCTAAAACCGAATTCCAACTTTTTAAATAAGCCGCATGATTTTTATTGTTGTGCCAAATTATTCCAGCTTCAGCACTTAAAAATATGGCACCCAATTCGGCTACTAATTCTTCAAATGCGTATTTCTTTGAACCAAAACTACCCGAAAAATCACGGGCTAAACGTTTGCTCGAGCCTGTACTATGTGAGAACTCATGTAGTAAGGTTCTGTAATAATCTTGTACGGTTTCAAAATCGGCTAAATGGGGCATTTGCACATGATCTTTGCCCGGGGAATAAAAAGCACGATCCCCACCAAATTTTAAAGTTGGTTGCGGAGTTGGATAGTTTTTTATAATTGCTTCGGGAATGGGTAGGGTTTTAACGTCGGTAACTGGACTTTCATTTTCGATAAATCCAATTTTGAACGTGTCTAAACCAAAATTAATTCCTTCAATATCCTTTCCATTATACACATGATAATATTTAAGCATTGGGATAACGCCTAACTCTTTTTCTATTCCGTTTTCCGTAGCAAAACTTTCTACTTTTTTCTTGTCGTAAGACGAAAAACGAACGTCTTTTTGTCTGTCCTCGGTTTTGTATATTCGAGTGAAATAAACAACTTCAAACCCTTTCGCTCCTTTTTTTACTTTTCCTTTTAAGTCTTTTACTTGCTTAAAAGTCAAGAAAAACGGGTTTTCAAGCGGTTCAAGTTCGGTAAGCATCAGCACGTTTACACCTCTATATCTTTTTTTGGTAACAAAATTAAAAGGGATAGTGTAACCCGTTCCGTAATCCTTTGCTGTCCACTTTCGTTTGTAGTCGTTGGCATTGGCCACTTCAATCATTTTAATGATTTTAGCGGTAATCATGTCGTACACTTCGCTAGGAGAAACAGCTTTTCCTAAACCGTGTAATTCGTCTTGTGATGGTTCAAAATCTAAACCGTATAAGAAATTTTTAGGAACGGATTCCACGACCATACAGTCGTGTTCTTCGAGTTCAAAGTTTTGAATTTTTGGGAATTTGTCCAGGAGCGCAGTGATACGAAAAACGATTTCCTCGTTTTCTTCCTGAATGGCTTTTGTGCGAATGGCTTCGAGGTCTTGACGGCTTACAACAGCACCGCCCAGCCCGTTAAACTGGTTAATTACTGACATTTTGGTTTGGTTTAATGGTGTTTTAAAATCTTATTGCTCAACTACCCAAGTTTTTCCAAGGGCTTCGACTATAGTGTGAATTTGGTAATTGTCCACATTACTATCTAGTCCGTTCTTTAGGTATTGATCAATAAGGTTTAAAATTACTATTTCTATTTGAATATCTGTCATTAAATAGTTGCTTTTTGCAGGTAATTCAAATGAAGTCGTGTTAGATTTAGCAATCCCAAACAAAATGCCTTTGTAAAATAAACGAATTTCCTTTACTTGGATTAATCCAGCGGTTTTAACTGTCATGGCATACTGTGTTGGATTGTGAAAGCCTATATCAGCCACGGCATATAGTTTTGCACCACTCAAATGTAGTTTGCGAATGTTACGTAAATCCATTGTCATATTTTCTATGACTTTAGTGAAATCGCCTTTTTTCTTGAAAGCGAATAGGGTAGATACTACTGCAGCACCTCCTAATATTTTTAATACTGTTGCTCCTTCCATTGTGAATTATTTATAAGATTGAACATCGGCTGCTTTAACGAAGCCTATTTTTTGCCCCCAAAAAGTATCGTAATAAATAGTGTACCAGTTTCCTAATTCACTAGAAGTTCTAACAGTTCCTACAGCTTGGCCGTAATCAACTGTTTTTTCGACTATTTGGTTAGAATAATACGAGCCATCTGCCTTTGTTACTGCATCATAAATAGGCGTTCCGGCACTTAAAGGGGATTGTAGTTTTGTTCCAGCTGGGTACACATTGCGGTTTACATTTGGTAATTTTCCATATTGATCTAAACTTACTTGTTTAACTCCTTTTAATCGGAATAACATTGCTTCAGTTTGTGGCCCAAAGAAACCATCAGCCGTGATTTTCATCAATCCCTGAAGCTTGGTTACTTCAAGTCCTTGGCTACCCATTTTTAAAACTTTAGTTACATAGATAGCTATAGGTTTTGTTGTGGCGATTGGCTCTATATCAGGATTCGGAATACTACCTTCTGCTGAATCGCTGGTTGTTTTTTTGTTGGAGTTGTTGTAGGCATAAGCCCCAAATCCTAACAATAAGAAAACCCCAGCGTAAAGTAGGGTATTGTCTTTTTCTTTCTTTTTTTGCGTGGTCGTTTGGTTCATGGTGTGATTTTTTTTATACTGGAATTTTACTCTTAATAAACAGCGTTGTTTTTAGAAATAAGTACCCTGTTGTAATTGCTCCTGTTATCATTAAAAATAATTGCCATTTTGGGAGTGGTTTATCAATTGGAATGTCTTTATGAGAGTAAACGGTTTTTGTAATTGTAATTTTGTAATACAATTTTTGAATGTCGCTTTTAGTCTCTCCTACTTTAGTATTGATGTTTAAGCTATTGTCTTTGGGATCGTATTTTGTTTCTACTGAATTACTTCCCGAAGATTTTTTACTATTCAACTGGGATAAAAGGCGGTCAATTGCAATTTGGCAAACGCTATCACACTCTTTCCTTTCGGTTTTTATTTTCCCGATGACAATTTTTAAACTGTCATTAATCGCTATGCTGCGGATAATTACACGTACGTTATTAATACTATCGTGATTTATTGTAGTGGTTTCTTTCCATTCCTGTAAGGGTTGTTTTGCTTTGCAACCCACTAAAAAGATAGAGGAAAAAAGCAATACAATAAGGATAGAAAGGAAATAGGCTAGTGCTTTTTTCATGTTGTTTTATTTTTAGATTTCTTATGGTCGTCATGCATGATATACCAGCGATGAAGGTTGTAGCCTATGAAAATAAATCCTGATATTATTTTGAAAATAAATTCTAAATTGTCAGCGGCAAAAAGTAGTATCATAAACGAGTATAAGGCGGTGATTTTTAAATCAATTATTTCAGTTAAAAGTTTCATGCTTAGGTCTTTTTAGGGTTTTGGGTTTGGTTGAAGTTGAAATAGGTGAACAGGAAGTATAAGAACGCTCCCGCTACTTTGATCCAGTTTTCAGTCGTTTCCTTGAATCCTAGTCCATGCAACATGCTTAAATTTTGATTTAACAAAATGATCAAGGCGTAAATAAATGATCCTAATTTCCAAAGGATGGTGTTGATTTTTGGGGTTGGTTGGTTTAATGGTTGCATAGTTATTTTATTTTCGATTATGGCGTTAATACAATGGTTTTCTTCTAATAAATTTAAAATCTAGAGCTTTTCCTGTTGTCGTGAGCGCGCGACGTAATTGGTTCTTAACCAAGGCGTTTGATATGGTTTCGTTTTCCTTGCCAAATGCTAACCGCCGCGAACTCTTAGTGTCTTGTTCTATAGCGTTGTAAATTCCCGATTGGCTAGCTTGTCCAGGATAAAATAGATCCTTTGCCTATCCCGATTAAACACCTACAATCCAACCTTTAGCCTCTAACAGAGATTGTGTATTCGTGCCTGCAGCAGAGTCTATATTCCCTTGTGTAAATATCTCCCCACCATTAGTAAGATTTGAAATCCAAGATGTTGCCGAGTTCCAAGAAGATGTTACTATTTGATTATTATTAAGCCTTAAAGTGGTTAAACTACTAGGTAATGCAATAGTAGGGTCAAATGTTACTATTTGATTATTATCAAGCCTTAAATCAGTTAAACTACTAGGTAATGCAATGGTAGGGTCAAATGTTACTATTTGATTGTCGTATAGATTTAAATCAGTTAAACTACTAGGTAATGCAATAATAGTGTCAAATGTTACTATTTGATTGCTATCAAGGTATAAATCAGTTAAACCTGTAGGTAATGCAATAGTAGGGTCAAATGTTACTATTTGATTGTCGGATAGATTTAAACTCTCTAAACCTGTAGGTAATGCAATAATAGGGTCAAATGTTACTATTTGATTGCCACCAAGACCTAAACCGAGTAAACTACTAGGTAATGCAATAGTAGGGTCAAATGTTACTATTTGATTGTCACCAAGACCTAAACCGAGTAAACTACTAGGTAATGCAATAGTAGGGTCAAATGTTACTATTTGATTGCTATGAAGGTATAAATCAGTTAAACCTGTAGGTAATGCAATAGTAGGGTCAAATGTTACTATTTGATTATTATTAAGCCTTAAATTGGCTAAACTACTAGGTAATGCAATAGTAGGGTCAAATGTTACTATTTGATTGTTACTAAAAAATAAGTAAAGTAAACTACTAGGTAATGCAATAGTAGGGTCAAATGTTACTATTTGATTATTATCAAGATTTAAACCGATTAAGCTCTGAAAGCCTGATACTTCAATGTTTTCAAATCCCAAACCACTCAAAGTAATAAAACTAACATTAGGTTCTATTTTAATTAGCTTTGCCACGTTGCCATTAATCTCTACTGAATCAAAATCAAAGTCATTAGATAGTGGAGATTGATTTCTAGAAAAACCATTCCAATCAATGATTGAGTTCTTGTCTGTGATACCTGCACTACTCATTGCGATATCAATATCTTGAAACGTCAATTCTATATAATTCTCTGCAATTATCGGCTCTTTAACTAATGCTAAAACATAAACATCAGACGAGATAGGTAAATTATAAACATCTCCTTCAACTAATCCATTAGCTAATGCCACTGTGTTATTAGCGTACTCACCCTTTACTTCAAAAGAATTAAAGGACCCTAACTTCTCCTTCTCTTCCTTAGTAAAAACTTCACTTACAAATGGCTCAGTCGGTTCTTCTATGACTGATCCAAAAACAGTAATATTCGTCACTAACAAAGCATTTGCTATTTCGCTAGGTGGTATAGAAACTTCCGCTCCTTCTTCTCCCTCTATTTTAACAAAAGTACCGTCAGGTTGGGTATATATGCTGTCGGTACGGTAAAAACCATGAACAGCACTAGCAATTACAGTTGAGAAATCATTGTAATTAGTTGCTGTTATGTCGTTTTTCTTCCAAACGAATGACAAAGCCGAAATTGAAACTGTATTGCCTACTTTTGTTATTTTTCCTGTTTTTAAAAAACCATCAGGATTGTTGATCTTGTCAACTTGGTCCTGTAAAGGCTTTAACAACTCCATTTTTGAAACAACCCCTACCTCTTTAGTTTCAGGGTCGTGTACTAAAACGCCTGCAAACGGAGTGTTTGCAATTGGTTTTTTTAGAATTAATCTATTTATTATTTGAATAATATCCATGTAGTAGTAGGTTAAGGCAATGTTGTTACTGTTTTTGTTTCTCCATACCATAAGATCTGCCCTTCATAAGCTGGATTGGTAGTCATTCTCGCTCTGTAATAGTAGCTAGTATTTGGTTTTATCCCTCCCCCCCAGAAGTTAAACGATAAATTATTGAAGTTAACAGTGAACTCTAATAATTCCATTAGTGTTTTGCTCGATATTACGAGGTAATCTGAAAAATCAATACTTTTTGCTATTTCTATAGATGAATTGATGTTTCCTACTCCTTGTCCCTTTCGTACTGGCAATGCGCTTAAAGAAAAGCTGCTTGACGTTACTTTAGAAGTTCCTAACGTCTCTATTAAAGGCGATAGTCCTTCAGGCGTTGGATCAGGCTGCTGTATTGGCTCAGGAACGGGTGCAATGTATTCATCTGCCATTATTACCTCTACAATTGGTATGTAGTTATTTCTGTCAGAAGGGTCGCCACCGTTGTACCTAGCCGATTTCCATACTGTTTTGCTGTTTTTCATTCCTTGCACAAAATCCCCGATTTGAAGCACGTTCAAGTTGGTATTTGGAATGTCATTTTGTGAGCCTTTTTCGACTAACTTCAAATCTAAAAAGGGAATAGGAAAGCCGTTCCCGCCACTCGACGTGCTGGGTTTTACAATTCCTATCGTTATGTTATTAATTCCGCTCATTTTTTAATTTTTTTATACCAATACAAAAAACCGAAGCCAACTACTATTAAGCCACCTGTACCGATGGCGAAAGCTTTTTTTCGTAAACAAAATGTGTTAATCGGTCTAGCCATCCGTTTAGAAAACTCCCTCCTAAAGCATAGTAATAACTCGCTCTCGCTTTTTTGATCTTGTCAAAGAGTTGTTGTTGGTTTACGCTGTTGATTGCGATTGCAGTTTTAGGTCCTATATCGCCATCAATTGTAATGTTCTTTCTAAAGTCATTTACCAGTATACGTTGTACAATAGTTCCGATAGGTGATTCACCTGAATTAATAGCGTGATCGGCAATGATATCGGCAACCGATTGGTTCTTTAAATTGTCCCCGTGAACATCGTCCCAAAAGTATTTCTTGAACAAATAAGCTGCTTTTACTTTAGTAATGGCTTTCATGTCAGCAATTGTAGGCGGTCTCCCGATAATTCCCTCATAAAAACGGGCTGATATACCGTGATTAGTACCTACAAATTGTCCTAATGAGTTTTTGTTTCCAGAATCCTTTGAAAGGTTTTGGTACCCACCTTCGATAGTTTGTATTTTTGGTAGGAATATGTCAAAATTAGCCATGGTGTTTGGTTGGTTTAATGGTGGTTTTGTTTTTTAGTAATTACCTTAAACCAGTCAAACGCTTATTGACTGGCTCAGGTAACTTCACGCAATGAACAAATACTAAATTTTTGCTTTAACGACTTTGTTCTTGTCGTCAAAGTATTTTTTTACTTGAATTCCTAGCCCTAACAACGAAATCCAAATCAACCAATTGAATGGCTGTTTTTCTGCGGTTGTAGTACTGGTTTCGGTTGTTGTCGTTTTTTTAGGAATCGTGATTGTAAAACCGTCTAGTTCTTCAGCTTTGATTTTTAATATTACCTTGGCTGGTAAAAAAACTGCGGAAATAACATAATCGGCATATCCGATGTAAGTAATTCTAACCTCCGAAAAACTATCGGCTATTCCTGGAATAGTTACCGTACCATCATAGTTTGTAGACGCAATCGCTTTCCTATCTATAATAATGTTTGCACCATATAGCGGTTTTCCGTTTTCATCTACAACTTTGGTTTTAAGTGTAATTTTATCTGTTAAAGCCATCTTATAAGTAATTAGGGTATTTCGATCTTAAAAGTGCGTAATCCTTAGTGTTCAATTCTTCTTTTAACCATGTTTTAAGTGGTAAATTAGGTAGGCTCGAAAATGGATTGAAATTATATTGATTTCCTGTAACAGTGTTGTAAGCTCGGTTGCCAAAAGCAGTTATTACTTGTGCAAATTGAGATAGAGTTACTGTTTTTAAGGTTTCTAAAATTGATTCTTCATCAGTACCGCTATCTTTCATAGCGTCATATAAGTTTTCGGCTACTATCTTTGGATTAAAAGCAGGTAGGGATGGGGTAGAACCACCATTTCCTGTAGGGTCACTACTGTTGCCTGAATTGTCTTTTCTTTTTACAAAAACAAAATAGACTAATAGCCCTGCTGCTACTACGTACGCTCCAGTTTTTAAGTTTACTTCTTGTTGTGCTGTTAGTTTCATTTTTTGATTGATTTATTGAAAAAATGCACCGCCTAATAAAAACGATAATTGTTGTACTTCGTAGGGTGTAAACTGGTTCGCACACCATTGTTCTAAGTCTAAATCGCCACCAAATAGCGTTCCTGTTTTGTGTCCAAACGCATTGAAAACGCGTATGAACCCGTTATAATTCAAACCTGATAACTGGCGCGAAACATTGGCGAAATCATTAGAAAATACACCTATTGAGCTGTAAATTGCATTGGCTCTTGATTGTGCCTGTGCAAATGATACATTAGCGTCGGGGTAGATTGCATTTTCTTTTCGTTTTATAAAACGATTGGTGTAACTTGAATACGCCCAGTAACCTACTCCTGCAAAAACCGCAAACTTTATCAAAAAAGGAATGACCTCTACACTTTTTTCGATAATGGTTGAGCCTGTGTTTATTGGGTTTCCTAGTTTTGATATTTTTTTCATTTTATAAGAATTTTTGAAGTAAAGCAAATTTTATATCACTGGATAAATACCCAATTGCATTGGGTGATTTTACCAGTTTTAATACTCTTTGTAATTGATCTGTCGGGAGTTTATTTACTTCCTCTAGTGCTTTTTTTCGTGTTAGTAGCTCCATGTCGGAACTGGCAGTAACTGTTATTTCTGTTTTAGCCATGTGCGTATTTCTGTATTAATAATTTTAATTCGCTTGCAAAATTTTCGTTCTCCATGTAGTGCATAACCGAGCCAAGGAAGTTAATTTGAACCTCATTCAGGTTTTCTGCAACATGATCTATAAACTGTCTGTGTGTCTCACTAATATTTGGGCTACCTAATGCCGCTTGCATTGGCATTCCCCCGCCTTTCATAGCTGCAATAGCCCCTAACATTTCAGGTGCTTTATCCATCAAGGATTTAAAAGATTCACTATCAAAAATCGATTTGTTCTCACTTTTTACTAGCATCACCGCAATTTCCTTTTGGGCTTCGGCTGTGCTTAACTTTGTCAGTGCATCTCTATGATTTGATTCTAATAAGCGATGATCGTGCTTTAACTGCTTGTAGTCTTCTTTTAGTTCAACTAACTGTTCTTTTACAATCTCCAATTTTTCGCCTTTTACATGCATTCCTACCAGTTCAGCAACACCTAAGCCCATACTTGGATTTCCTAAATAGCTTTGTTGTGGTGCTGGAGCAGGAGCATAAGCTTGTTGTTGTGGAATTGCTGCTGTCTGAGTTTGTGGTTCGACGTAATTAGCCGGACTAACTTCAATTTTAGTAGTATGGTCTTTTTTAGAACTATTGCCATTTTTGGTGCGCATTTCGACCCAAACTAGCGTTGGTTTGGTTATTTGTCCAAGGGCGTTTTGTAAATAGCTTTCTAAATTTTCATTAGGAATGTCCGCTAAATAGATCATTGCCTTACCTACCTGAGCATTATTCTCTTGGTTGACAATAGTAATATAGCGGTTCTCATTTCCTTTAAGGTACTGTATAGTATTTTGTATGTTGCTCATAATTATTGCGTGATTTTGAGTTTAAAGAGGATCAGATGAGATTGTGGTTGATGTTTGCACGTAGCCTAAGTGTAATATTCTAGCCTTAGTGGAATCGTTTTCAAAAATGATTGAAACATTGTTTGTTAAAATCACATTGGGGGCATTGATAGCATAACTTTCTCCTGCTTCTATCTTTCTACCGTCAATCAAAACTGAAGCTTCGCCTGAGTTTTGAAAGGTTGGGTTTATCATACCTTTAAGTGGAAAATCATTTTGACTATCCATAATTACAGTATTGACTAATTGTCCTTCGATAAACATTAGTACTGCGTTTTTTCAATTAAAAACAATACCTGTACTGTGATATTTTCAGTAGCTGAAGCAGCATTAGTCACTAATTTTGTTTCGAAGTTTCTACCCCCGCTAAAATTTACTGGTCGCATAGATTCTCTAAAGCTACCTCCTGATGTTTTAGTAGAAAAACGTATATCGGCTGGTTTAATCACTTCATTACCATTGTCTAAAATGGATAAATTAACGATTCTATTTTCTGGGTTTCCTGCAACAATAGCAGCAATTGCAACTATTTTTCCGTCAGGGATGAATACTTTATCTGTAGCGATAGTTGTATTAGCAGCTAATGTGATATTAGCTGTTACGTATTCTGAATTTGAGTTGTTTTGCATTTGGATTGCTTTATTTAAAAAAAGCCTTGCCTACGATAGACAAGGCTTTTTTAAGGTTATGGTTTGGTTTAATGGTGTGTTACGTGATTATGCACTCACTTTTTTAGCAGTTTGTAAACCGCTTAAACGTACGTGTATGTAGTGTTTTTTTGTGTTATCTAAAGTAACTGCTGGTGCAAACTTGATTTTCATTTCGATTTTACGGTTATCAACCAAGTAACGAAGTGATTTCAAGACTGCGTATTCGTCAGAAGTTTTTTGTCCTGTATGAATGTTTGACAAGTCTTTAACTGGCATTCTTAATACTTCTCTACCGTCTTGTACTAAAACAAACAATGCGTTTTGTAACTCTTTAGGTGCAGCTGTATTATATGCTAATGCTCCTTCTAGTCCTGAATTTGCATCTGTTGCATAGTCAATTGCTATTTGGTCAAAGACAAAAGCTCTACCTGTTTCTAAGCGGTCTTTGTCAAAACTACATATACCGTCAATTCTTTGGGTTGTAGCGTCGATAAGCTCGATTGTTGATCCTCCAGCGATTTCTTTTTTGATTTCAAGAACTTGGTCGTCTAAAATCACTTTTCCTCCTGAGATATCTGAACGTAGTTGTTCTGATAATGAAGATAAAATTCCACCTAAAAAGGCAATTACGATTTGAAAAAATTGTGTATTCATTTTAATTTGGTTTAATGGTGATTATTGGTTTTTAAAAAAATTGTATTGTATGCTTTTTAGATTATACGCCTGTGAATCCTGACGATAAAGCTTGTTGTAGAGGTCTATCCCAAATAGATTCGTCAATTAGATCGTTACCCCAAGAACCATTAAGGCTTGCTAACATTGGTTCCTTGTGTCCTACTAAAGCATTGACAAATTTGTCAGTAGCTGTTAGTGAAGCACCTTCAACGGCTTCTTTAACAGGAACTGCGTTTGCAATTGTATCTGTAATTTCATCATACAGCTGTTTCACTCCCATACCTAAAGAGGCACTTTGAGCAATGGTGTTTGCTGTTGATGTTGCTGGGATGCAAGCTGCAAGTCCGATACCTACTACTCCAAGAATAATTCTCTTGTATGAACTCATAGAATCAGGGGCTAACGTAGCTAGACCGTCTCCTACTTTTGCTCCCAAAACCATAGAACCACCTTGAATGGCTACATTGGTTACTGTTTTTGAATTTGGTTTTTTAAACATTTTAATTTGGTTTTAATGGTGGTTTTTCATTTTTATGGTTGATTATTAGATCAAAAATTTAAGGGCTAATGCTCCCGCTCCTATAAGTAGAGGGATAGTTGCCGAGGACTTTTTAGCAGGAGGTACTCCAGCTGTACTATCTGTGTTTGCAGCTGCAGCTGGATTATTATAGACTGTTGTTGTCCCTTGCTGGGGAATAGTTGTAACTGATTGCTGAGGAACTGTTACGGCCACTTGTTGTTGTGGTGGCACAACGGTAAAGCTATCGTAAGACATAGGGTTGGTCCAACTACTGTAAGATTGTCCAACTCTGTATCCAGGCAATCCTTGATTAATTGTGAATGTTCCTGATTTCTTTCCAGCTGGGACTAATTTAAACCCTTGAGAAGTAAATTCTTGGTATATGTTTTTACGAAGCTCTACGATAGCTTTATCTCTTAAAGCATGACCTTTTCTTGTGCAGCTCGCATATTTACTTCTTTGACCGTTTTGAGCATCAAGCAAATAAGCTTCTGTTAGGATTTGAAATTTATCTAAGTTTGCTGTGGTTGCTTGCTTGTAAATACCTGACCATTCAATAATAAACGGCATATCTTTTTCTATATCTATCTTCGCTTTTTGTTCGCTGTAAGAAGCTCCCCAACATGATAAATCGAAACTATTTGCGAAAACGGCTCCAAATGTTTTTTCTATTGGTAATACTGCTTTTAAAACGTCTAATGCTGCTCCGACATAATTACCATTAGCGACATTAGTAACTACACCACCTACATTTACGCCTTGGATAGAAGCATTGTTCAACAAAGATGTTCCATTATCTATAAGAGAATATCCGAGCCCTTTGTTTGCTCCAGCATATGCTTTCTCTACAATTTCCTGTATGTTAGGATCAATACCATTTTGAACATTCCATTTAACTAAATCAAGCATTCGGCTTGTTACCTCTTTTGGTACTCCTTTATTTTCGATTTCATTTAGGAACATGTGAAAATTGGCAACGGTAGCTGCTATTGTCGATGGACTTCCTAGTCCTGTTTTATTTAGTGGTTTGCCTTGGCAGGCGCACCCTAATCCGTTTATATACGGACTTGCTAGACCTCTGTGTTTCATAGTGTAGTCGTGTTTTTTTGTAAAACTTACTTCTTTGTTGGTGTGGGTTGTAGCATCTATTATTGCGTTTTTGTTGCCATTTGGGATCACTACGTAAACGTGTGACCATTCGCCTGGCATTATTCCTGCTTGTTGCACCATTCTAAAAGCGTGAGTGATGTTCAAGTTTTGCAAAATTGTTGAGGCTAGAATTGAATAGGTCTTACAGTCAAAACCTGTTTTTCTAAAGTGCCATGCAGCACTAGGAGAATAAAGGTTTTGCGTTTCACCGTCTAGTTTGTACTGGAAGTGATTGTATAGAAATTGGTAAATGTTATTTGCCGTTTCTTCAATATTTCTTCCTTTCAAGAGCGGTGCTATTCTTTTCATTTGAGAAGCATACTTATTAGACCATTGCTCCATAAAGCGAAGTGTATCGTATGTAGTACTGTTGTCTGAGTTCTTATCAAACTTAAAATCCGTTCCTTGATAAGCAGGAATAAGCCCTTCAAAGGCTGTTCCTGATTTTAATGGACGGTATAATAAGGTGTCAATTGTACTCATGCTTTTCTTTTGTCTGTTTGAAGATAGTTTTCAGGGAGTGTTTTTTATGGCTTGCCGTATTTTTGATTTACTACAGCATTCAAACTCCTCCCTGCTTAACTAACCCAAAACAATTTTGTATGAAATAGAGCAGCAAAGATGAGTATGACAATTGTTTTGCTTTTTGGATTCTGTTGGATTCTGTTGGATTTTGTCGCTTCCTGTCGGATTCTGTCGCATTTTGTTGGATTCTGTCGGATTCTGTTGGATTTTGTAAGATTTACAATTGTAAAAACTGAGATGTTTTATTACTTTTGAAAAGCCATTAAACCAAAACGTTCTTATGAGTATCAAAAAACTACTACAGCCAAAAAGA
Organism: Flavobacterium degerlachei; assembly: GCF_900106645.1. GTDB lineage: Bacteria > Bacteroidota > Bacteroidia > Flavobacteriales > Flavobacteriaceae > Flavobacterium > Flavobacterium degerlachei. The sequence continues at coordinate 147,373 of NZ_FNMV01000009.1, read as the reverse complement.
AAAGCCGAATTGCAAAATTTATTACAAGGTTTTGGACGTGAAACCGTTAAAAAAGAAGTGATTAATGTAATTATGGAACTTAGAGCGGTTCCGTTAAAAGAAGCCCAGAATGTAAAGACCATCTTTCCAAAAGAAGTCGCAGAGGTTTTTAAACGCTTTGATTATGAAATTGAAGCATAAAAAAAATAGCTTTCTAAAACAGCTAGACTTCGTTAAGTGCGTAGCGAAAAACAATCGAACTCCGGCTAAACGGAGCCTATCACTGGTATTTTGTTAGTTTCGTTTTTTTCACTCGAGGAAGCGTCTCTTTCTTTACCAGAATCAATTTATATCATGCTTCTAAAACAATCTTATCATTATTCCTGATAAAACTCTTTGTTGCTAATGCCTGCAACTAATAAAAAGGATATTTGATGATTTGTAAGAATAAAACAATATATTTGATTTTAAGTAAAGTCCGATCACTGTCAGACTTACATACAAGTTAGCAGTAATTTATCACGAACATCTTGTAATATCAAACCGAAAATAGATTTAGAAAATTCTATAGTCAAACTTGCTTTACAAATACAGTAAAATGAGGTAGAAAAATCTTGAGATATGGTAAAACTTTAAAAAAAAGCGTTACTTATTGATGTTATATACAAGTTATAGCCAATTTTAAAAATCCGATAAAAAACATATGTCATTACCAAAGGAACATACATCAGAAACAAAAAGACTTCTTAAGAAAGTTCCAACTAATATAATAGGTAAATGGCTTTTAGAAGAAGGATATTATCCAGAACAATATGTTGTTCCTCCTAGCTTTAAAGTCAAGAAATTTGATTTAAAAGCGGTTCCATATTTCACTGTTGATACAACTGGTGTACAACCGAAATTTGACCCATTAAAGTCCGAATTAGTGAATGTTTCATTTCCTAAAACTGAACTTACTGACAGAACATTTGGAATAATCGAACCTAAAATTTACCACGATATCGTTTGGTACTTAATTAACGAATGGGATTTAATAATCAAAACTCTATTTCAAAGAAACAATAAAATTTATTCATATAGTTTTCCTATTCCAATCACAAAAAATTCCGAAGGCATTCTTGGTGATTTAAGAGCTGGAAGAATGATTTATGAATTTTTGGAAATGGCAGAAAATGATTTAGTCACAGAAGCCTACAATTACAAATATGTCCTAAAAACAGATATTAAAAACTTTTATCCTTCTATTTATACTCATAGTATTGCTTGGGCAATACACACAAAAGAAATAATTCGTAAAAAAGGAAATCGAAGTGATTATACAAACTTTCTTGGACTTAAGCTTGACCGCTTAATTCAATCTGCAAACGATGGTTGTACAAATGGTATAGCTATTGGTCCAGCAATATCGGATTTGATTGGTGAAATAATCTTAAGTACTGTTGATACTGAATGTTCTAAAGCTATTGACAAAAAAGGAATCGATTATTTGGCTGTCAGATTTAAAGATGACTACAGATTTTTATGCCAATCTAAACAAGAAGCAAATTTTATTATCAAAACTTTGCAGAAACAAATGGCTTTATTCAACTTAACATTGAATGAAAGCAAATCACAAATAGATGAATTACCTGAAGGATTATTCAGAGAATGGACAGCCGAATACCAACCATTCTCGTTAAAGTTTAAGAAAAAAATAAGTTATAAAACTTTTGAGAATTCATTTCGAGGAACATTAAAAGTTGATAAAAAGTTTCCCGGAACTGGAGTTGTTGATAGGTTTTTGAGTGAACTGTATTTAAAAAATAATGATTTAAAATTTAACTTTAAAGACAAAGATTTACTAAAAAGTATTAGTCTATTATTAATGCTAAAAGAAAGGAGAAATAAATCTTTCCCACAAATATTGGGAATAATTGAAAAAATAATAGAAACTAATAAAACTAAAGTAAGAACTATATCTAAAATAAGTTCATTGTTAGAGAATTTACTAAATGAAAAATTAAAAAATATTGATGATAATCAGTATGATTTAATTTGGCTAATTTATTTCATAAAATCACTAAATTTATTTTCAATAACATATCCACCAAAAATAAATTCAACTTTAATAAAAAGTTTGAAAAATAATAAAGTAGAATTTTTTAAACCAATTCCAACTGACATAAAGATTTTTGAAACAATTAAAGGTGTTGGAAAAAACATCTCGTTGTTAAATCATTTAGCTTTATTTAAAAAAGTGGAAGAATAAAAACTGGCTATAACCACCGTTTGGCAAGATTGCGAATTTTGTGGTAAATTCACGTTTACGTTTCGCAAGAAATTTTATCTTTAACAGAAAATAATCGGTTACGAAGTTCGCAACCTCGCCAAGCGGCATAACGTTGCCAGCAATTATAACCGAGCATTGTGTAAACAGAAAAATTATAGAATGAAGTATAAAAAAATACGAGAAGAAGAACTTAAAAACAAAGTTGGTGCTGACTGGTTTAAGCAATTTGACACAACCGAAATTCTTGGTAATATTGATTTTACCCTTTTTCCAAAACAGGATAGTCTATTTGGAAGAGCACCACTTTTGTGGGCGGAAGCAAAAACTGGAAATTTTGACATTCCAACTATGTTTGTTCAACTCGTTCTTACTATTGGAAAAGCAAGAACTTTTGACAAAACTTTACCTCCAGCATTTTTAGGAGCTTTTGACTTCAAAAAAATTGCCTTTGTTGATTATATAAATATTCAAGATATTTTTTATCTCAACGACTTTAATTGGAATGTTACCCCAAGTAATCACGATACAAAAGAGTTTAAATTAATCAAAGAGCGTATAGAAGCTGTCTTAAAGACGAAAACTTATGTTTTTGACTATCAAAAAGACGAAAAGCTACTTAATACTTTCATCAAAAATAATGTAGCTAAAGCAACAACAAAAAGTAAAATCAAAATTGACAAAAACAATTTCATTCCAATTTATTTACGTTGGATTGAGATTGTAAGACCAATCATTGATGTTAATTGGGACGACTTAAAAAAAGCAAATATTTTTGATAGTGATTTTTATCTAGCTGACATATTTGTTGATGACAAAGGGACACAAAATATTGATGATGATTTAACCATAAGAGATAGCTTATTTGTTGTCTTTCAAAATCAAGGCTATAAAATAGCAAAAGAAAACATCAAGCAAATGTTTGATGCTACCATAATCATTAGAAATAAAGACGCTTATTTACAATTTTGGAAACTCTACAAACGCCCACCAATAGAAGAGTTTCAAGATTATATAATAGAACGCAAAGATTTACTCGTACCGCAAGATATTAGAGAACGTAAAGGAGCATTTTTTACACCTCGGATTTGGGTTGAACTTTCACAAAAATACTTAACTGACTATTTAGGCGAAAACTGGCAAGACGACTATTACATTTGGGATTGTGCGGCTGGTACTGGAAATCTATTAACAGGATTGACTAACAAATACAATATTTACTCAAGCACATTGGACCAGTCTGATGTTAACGTAATGCACGAGCGTATTGTCCACGGAGCCAACTTATTGCACAACCACGTTTTTCAATTTGACTTCTTAAATGATGATTTTACGAAACTTCCACAAAGTCTACAAGAGATTATCAACGACCCAGAAAAACGTAAGAAACTGATTATTTATATTAATCCGCCATATGCGGAACACGGTAATAGGACAACATTTGCAGGCGATGGTGATCACAAAGCTAGCGTAGCTACAACAAGCAAAATTTATAATAAATTTAATAAAATTGTGGGAACTGCAACTCGTGAACTTTTTGCTCAATTTTTTCTTAGAATCCACGATGAAATACCCGACTGCATACTGGCTTCTTTTAGCACTCTAAAACACATAAATGCTCAAAATTTTTTAAAATTCAGGCAATATTATAAAGCGAAATATGAAATGGGATTTATTTGTGAGTCAAATACATTTGACAATGTAAAAGGTAAATTTCCAATTGGTTTTTTGATTTGGAATTTGAGTGATAAAAAAGAAATAAATAAAGTTGAAACAGATATTGTTAACAAATATGGAGAGTTTTATGGTATAAAATCTTTTTATGCTTTTGGACGCAATGATTTTATAAGCAGTTGGCTTCGTAAGTTTTATGATAAAAATAATGCGGTTATTGGTTATTTGATTTTACCTGGTGTTGATATGCAGCAACAAAATGGAGTATATATTACTCTAAAACCAACTGATAGTGATATAGCTCAACATAAAACAGCAATTATCACAAAAAATAATTTAGTTATAATGACAATTTACTTAACAATACGTCAAGTTATTAGACCATTATGGCTGAACAATAGAGACCAATTTCTTCATCCAAATGAAAATTGGACATCTGATTTAGAATTTCAAAATGATTGTTTAGTCTATTCATTATTTGAAGGGCAAAATAAAGTAACATCAAAAGACAGTATAAACAATTGGATACCATTTACGGAACAAGAAGTAAATGCCCAAAATCGGTTTGAGAGCAATTTTATGACTGATTTTATTAACTGTAAAATCAAAATAGAAAATGAAACAGACTTATTTGAAAATAGCACAAATCAACCTACAAAAAGAGAATTTTCAGAAGAAGCTAAAGACGTTTTTGATGCAGGTAGAGAATTGTGGAAATACTATCACAGTCAACACAATGTAAACGTAAACGCCAGTTTATACGACATTAGAGAACATTTTCAAGGCAGAAACGACAAAGGCAGAATGAACAGCAAAAGCGATGATGAAAAATATATGGAATTGATTGGCGAATTAAGAAATAAACTGAACTTTTTAGCCGACAAAATCAAGCCGAAAATATACGAATACGAATTTTTAAAAGAATAATAACTGCTGGCAACAGCCATTTTGAGCTAGCTGGAATTTAGTGGAATTATCGTTTCGCATCAAGTTTTCGTTAAGCCGAAAATTGAGTGGTTACGAATTTCCAGCCATCTCAAAATGGCATAACGTTACCATCAATCGAACCAAAAAATGAGAAATAATGATAGAAAAACAGATTGATTTAATTCAAAAACAAATTGAAAAACTTACTTCATCAGACTTTGACTTAAGCGCTTGGAAAAGTTCTTCCATACTTATTTTAGATAGAATATTTGGTAATGATTTTCAAGGAATAAAAGCAATTGAAAAGATAAATTATAAAAGTGGTGGATTATCGATGGGAAATCATTCATCATCTTGGAACAATATGGCTTCTTGCAAAAAACAAGGGGAAGAAATTCTGCTAACTTGCATAAATGAATTAGAAACTTTTGGAGAAAGAGAAAAACCTCAAAACAATAATTCTGGAATAAATATAAACTTAACGCAAAATCAATCTGTAAATATTAATCTATTAGTTTCTGCTCTTGAAGACGAACTGACTGTTTCTCAAATGAGAGAAGTTAATGAAATAATGCAAAGTACTGAAGATTCTCAAAACAAAAAAGTCAAAATTCTTGACAAAATAAAAAATTTCGGAAGTGATGTAGCTTCAAATATTTTAGCAAATATATTAACAAATCCAGCTATATGGGGATAATCGACAGCTGGTAACACACGTCTTGCGCCATTTGAGAATTTAGTGGAATTACCGTTTCGCATCATGTTTTCGTTAAGCCGAAAATACTCGGATTCCGAACCCTTGTGCATCGTGTAGCTGCAAATGGTGAGCAATATAAAAAACCTCGAGTAGAAAAAATATTATGACAAAATTCGAAATAATTACTATAATTCTTGCCGGACTTTCATTTTTTATAAGTCTTATCGCGGTCTATTTATCTGGCCAAGCTAATAACACAAATAAAAATATATTTCGAAGACAAGGTGTGATTGATCTTCATATGGCTTGGCAAGATATTAGCGAAGTTGATAAAAATAATTTGATTGCACCAGATATTGTTCGTGCAGTAAATGCACTTTCATTAACTGCTTCACTTTGGAATCATGACGTTATTGAAAAAAGTATTCTTTATCAAACCTATTGGAATTCTTACAGAGATCTGTACGATACATTAATTAACATTAATGAACTTGTTCCAGGTCATAAAAAAACATGCAGAAGTTTAATGACAAATGAAATAACAAAAGCATATGAAGGAATGAAAAATGCAGATTTATCAACAGTAACACAAACAAGATTATAATAATGGATTCATATACAGTTTATATAAAAATAAAAGAAGCAGCTGAAGCTTTAGAAGAATATCAAAAAGCAAATCCTTCACAAAGTGTATGGGATTCTTTAATTGAAGAAAAGGCTAAAATTATAACGGAAAAAAGACATATGTTGGCTTCTTCAGGTCAAGTTTGTATGAAATGTGGAGGAAGTGGTAGAATGTAACATTACTCACAACCACCGTTTGGCAAGATTTCGAATTTTGTGGTATATTCAAGTTTACGTTTCGCAAGAAATTTTATTCTTAACTGGAAATTAATAAATTATTTATCAATGCAAACTAAAGGCGAAACGTTATGTGATATTTTATGAAAGAAATACAGATATTAAACGAAGTTTTGAAATCAATTGAAAACTTCAATAAAGAAATATTAAAAAAACCAAGTGACTTTACTGAAATTAAAGAATACATAACTTATCTTGATGGAATATTTATGAAGCATTTTAAAATCTTTCATAATATGACACAAATAATAAAACCCAAATTATTACCTTTTAAAATGTTCAGGGTCCGTGAATACGAGCCAATTAAGAATAAAGATTTGTTTAATGAATATTCTTATCCTCCAACAGATTTCGTTGGAGATGGAAGATGCAATTTTAAAAAAAAACCAGTATTTTATTGCTCTAATAATCCCATTACTGCATTATTAGAAGTAATACGAAATACTGAGTATAAAAGTAAAAAATTTTGCATTTCTACTTGGTCACTAATAGATAATAATGAGGATTTAATTATTGATAATTTTTTACAATCAAATTTACATCCACTAAATATTTTCCAAAACTTAGCCAATAGCCAAATTGAAAATATTGATAAAGTTTTTGAGCAAAAATTAAATAATGAGCAAAAACTTGGAATTATTGAGTTTTATAAATTTTTAGACAGTAAATTTATAGAAGATAAAGATTATTCAATTTCTTCATTTTTAGCTCACAGAAGACTTTATGCAGACCATAATTTCAGAAGTGATATAATAATTTATCCTAGTGTACAAACCGAATCAAAGTCTGTTAATTTTGCAATTCAACCAAATTTTGTTGATAATTGTATGAAAATCGAAAGATTTTATATTGTTGAACTTGATTACTATGATAAAACGTCAAATAAATTCTCCCTAACTTTTTCGAAATATGGAAAAATTGAAAAAAATGTAATTCTTTGGAGAAATTTAAAACTTGATGATTTAGAAGATTACGAGGAAAACTTTAAAAATGACTTTAAAGCATATTTGGATAACCCTCATGAATTTAATTACGTAAAAAACACCACATAACAGCTATTACAATGGATTTTGGCAATTGGCTTAATGGAAAAATTGCTTTTTATTTGGAATGATTTATCAAACCTGAAAATAGGGCATAATTTAGTCCCAAACCCATTTTAGTGCCGGAACTTTACTTGCTTTCTAATCGTTCAATTTTATTTTGTTTGTACTGGAGGATCCTTTGAAGCCGCTCGTTGTCTTTTTTTAGTTCTTGGTATTGATCCAAAGTGAAAAAAAGTATTTCGGGAACGGTTTTAATCTTTTGTTCTGTTTGTACTTGTTCTAGTTGTTGTCGTTGTTTGGGTGTAAATCCACGTATGTAAGTGCTTTTTTTTATCATATGTAGTCAAAATGTAGATTTTTTAATATCATGTATTGAAATCGGGAGCCGAATGGCTAACCAATCGGGAGCGAACTATTTACCGTTCGGGAGCGGTTTGAGTAGCCGTTCGGGAGCGGGAAAACAGTAACTTACGCTAATTGCCATAGAAAATACGGCTATTAGTCGACAGTTATCCAAATAAATCCATTTGGCTTGGTTCCTTTAGCTTTTCCTGTTCTTTAAAGTGTTCGTGATGCTTGTTTAAGTAGCTTATTTTTTCCTCGCTTAAAATGTCCCAGTCCGGGTAATAGAATGAAAGTGTTTTTATGGTTATGGTTTCTCCGTTGCTTAATTTTTCATATACTACTCGATCCTTGGTAAAAAAATGACTGTGATTTGCGGTTTTTTCTATTTCCATGGCTTTTTTAAATGAAATCAAATTGTATTTTAGCTTGAGAAACATTTTTTTTTATCCTATCAACTGCATTTGTAAAATGTTTTTCTTCGATCTCAGCACCATAAAAAATTAAATCAAATTTTAATGATGAAAGAGCATCCGAACCACTTCCTAAATGAGAACTAAAAATTTTCATTCCTGGTGCGGTATAGTTTTTAAATTGCCAGTCATATAAAATTATTGGTTTTTCTGTTGGGTGAATTTTCTTTTGATTTAATTTCTTATTACCCTGCATTATGTGTCCTGAATGCATTGATTTACCCTGTAACATTCCGTTCCACATATATTTAAATATTAATGTTGGTTTGTCAAATGATGTCCATGCTAATTCGTAATCATTAAAAGAACTGTTGCCGTTGCATTTATCCCAAATAATCCAACCCGTTGGATTTTGTTTTATAAAATCATTTATTTCAATCCCTCGAGGTGTTTTAAATGGAGTCCCTATAAAATCATAATAGTTTGCGCCCCAAATAATCTGATTTTTTGAAACTCTTTTTACTTCTGCAAACCATTCTTTAGTTGGCAATATCCATTTTTCGGTAATTGGATAATCTTTTCTTTTTACATTTATCTTTGAATGTTTATTTCCGTAAAATTGTCTTTTCTCAGGACCTGAGAAGTAAGGAGGATCACATTCGGCCAGATCAAAAAAATGATTAGCAGTTTTTCTCATTAAATTCATATTATCAACTTTATATAAAAAAAGTTTGTCTTCAAATTCAAAAAAATGACTGTGGTTTGAGGATTTTTCTATTTTCATACTAAATCTCTTAATTGTTTGTCTAAATCGATTTTTAGCTTATTCATGACGTGCTTTGTGTATAATCCTCTATCTGTACGATTAAAAATGCAACATTTCAATATGGTTGCTGCTTGACAGATGCTAAAACTGATAGTATATTCTACTTTTTCTTGTTCTAATTTCATTCGAAGGAAAAAATATAAACCGTTAACAATGTCAAATGTGATTATAGTGTTCAAAAAATCGGTGTGCAGTTCTTTTATCGCTATGTATTTATTAAAAAGGTCTAGTTCGAATTGTAAAACTTCTAAATCCTTGAAATTTAGTTTTTCTTTTAAAGTTACTTTTGTCATGGTCGTTTGATTTCATGGATCAGTACTTTATTTTCATAAAATTGATATACCTGTACTCTTTTTACTGCTTCAGTACTTTTAAAGCGTAGTATCATCCCGTTAATGATTTCCATTGAAGGCTTTTTATTTAATGAAATAAAAGAGTGCCAAGTGATATTTTTTTGATTATGTGGCATTAAAGCCACCATTTTGATTTTACTTTTACCGTTTTGAACTGCTGGCATGGCTACGTTTTTTTTAGTTGGTTTTTTACTTGTTTTGATTCCTTTTTAAGTTGCTTGTAGTCATATAGTGCTTTTGGATGTGTTTTTGCATAAATGATTACGTTTCCTTTTTCAAATGAGAATGCTCTTTTACCATCAGCAGTAGCTTCTTTTACTTTTTTCTTAATTAATACACTTGCTTTTGAGTTTTTCCATATTTGCTTTATCATCTTCCAGTTTAAGGACCAGCATAAAAAAGCAATAAACAGTAATGAGAAAAAATTGGATAGGTAATTTAATAATTGTAAATACATGGTTTAATGGTGTTTGTGGTTTGTAAATAATTTTAACATGCGTATTTAATTGCAGCACGTTTTTGAATCGAATTTGTTACTTGTGCTAAATAATTAGCTGGTAAATTGTCTTTTACGTAGGTAATTAGTTCTTCAATGGTTATTTTGTCGTTAAAAAATCTACTTTCTTGCACATGATATTTGTTAGAATAATTAATTTTCGCTTTTCTAATCGCTGCATTCTTTTTCATTAAAGCGGCTTTAGCTGGCTGTTTTTCTTTCTCTTTCAGGTGTTTTAACCACGCTTTTTTAGTGTACCAAAAACCAATTTCCTTTTTGTCCGTTCGGGTGGTGTCTAGGTAGTCATGTGGGTTCAATGGGCGTATTCCTGTTTTTAGGAACCAACGTTGTGCGGAGTTGATTCGCCAAACCCATTCCCTCAACTTGTCAACCATCATGGATTTGCTTATTAGAAACTTGCCATTGCCATTGCTTACATAAAATTGATCTTCAAAGGCGGTTAGTGCTTTTTGGTACGTTCCAGCGTAGGGCGTTGATCCTCTATAAATTCTCGATAGGTGTTTGAAAAATTCATGTTTCACTAGTTCCATTTTTTCAGAACGGGTGAGTGTTCCGGCGTAGGCTTCTTTGTCTAAGGCTTCAAAATCAATGTGTTTGTAATTGTGAAACTCTCCCGAAGCTAGGCGAACCGCTAGGTTTTGATCGGCCAAGGTGTGATTTCTTAAGAATTCGGTTCTTTTTTCCGAAACTTTAACATTTGCGCCGGCCCCCTCAAGTTTGGAATTTTCATCTTGCGCTTGGATGCTCTTGTAAAAAACAAATGGAAAATCAGCCGAAGGCGTTCCTAAAACAGGAAAATCGGCTTGTCCGTTTTCTGTTTTATTAACTGTTATTAAAGTTCTTGTAATAGCCTTGTTTTTATCTGTAAACTCTTTACTAGTTTGAGGGGTAACGGCTTGATTTTCAACGTTGGTGTATTTTCCTGTTTTAGCATCAAAAAGCACTAAAATTTTACTCGAAAAATGCATTTTAACCCCTTTTTTATGCCCTGAAAAACAATAGTGGGTAAAGAATCCCGCTCTTTCTAGTTTGCGCCTGTGGTTGCGCACTGTGGCGTTGCATACGGGTAATGAATAAACAAAAGTATCTGTGTCGTTAGATCGTTCTAGTGCGGTTACGTGGTAACTATTAGCATCAAAAGGGCGCACGGTACTCGGTTCAGATATTCCTAATTTCATATACTCCTTAGTGTATTGAGCCAGTTGTTTAGCATATAAATGGAGGAAATTTTCGTAAACTTGTTCTGATGGGTATTTTAAGGTTTCTTCTTTTCTTTTTTTAACAAGCATTCCACGCTCATTATTGAACTCTTCTACTAGCAAGTTGTATTCTTTGGCTTCGTATTTTTTCTTCTTTTCGGCTAGTTTTATGTTTTTAAGAAAAAGATCAGGGAATTGTTTTTGAACTTCATTCAGTTTTCCTGAGCAAAAAACTTCTACTTGTGCGTTGTATTTGGTAATTTTTTCGTTCAGGGCTTCTACCTTGTTGTTGTGAATGGCTTTTTCTAGTCGAAAATTTTCCATTGTAATGGCTCTTGCTTCTCTATTGAGTTCTGGCCAACATGCTTTTAGCGGTTCTAGGTCTTTAGTTTCTTCCTCAAAAATTAGCTTTTCGGGTCTTTTTACGGGTGTTTTTTTAGACTGGTAAGTAGGTTTTGCAATAGCGGGGACTTTGGCAGGATTCCCAAAAATATTGGCTTGGTACAGGCTGCCAAAACTTTGTGCTTGGTTGGTTTTTGTTTGCATTATGGTGGTTGGTTTAATGGTGTGGTTTAGGTTTTATATGTTTTTAATAATTGGAATGAATAATAACTGGTTTCTCAGTAAATAGTAAATAAATTTTTTCTGGACATTTTATTTTTAGGTTGTTGTCCAGGACTAATTCAAATCTTTCGCTATCGAGCGTGATTACTTTTCGGGTGGCTACGGGATAGGTATCTTTTATTAATTGGTACAAATGCTTTTCGGTTTTTCGTAGTTTTCTGATCCATTTTAAATAGACAAGATAGGAGTGAAGTAATTTTCTTTCTTCGGGTGTAATTCTTCGCTTTTTATCGAATGCAATTTTACCGTGATGGTTCTTAAAGGCTTCGAGTAATAGAACAGGGATGGTTTTCATGTGAACGCCGTTAACGAGTACTTTTATTCCTCGTCCTGTATTATCATACGAAATAGCCATTAGTTCAGGTAAACTAATTGGTGAATTGCAGCATTAATGCGTTGTTCTTCCTTTTCAATTTCCACGGTTATAAGTCCGTGATAAATTTGTTCGCATTGTTGTCCCACTTCTTTTGAAGAAACATTAACAGCTCTTATCTCTTTGTCAATAACAATAAATGATTTTGGAGATTTAAGGAACTGATACGCCGTTTTTAATTTTGCGATAAAAATTTTAGCTTTTTTAACTTCAAATAATGTAACTGTAGTTTTTGAATTTTGCATAATTCGGTTGTTTTAATGGTGATCAAAAAAAGCAAAGGACTTGGGGTGCGTTGAATGTAAGTAGATAATCAAATCAGTATAGATTCAGGTAAGAACGTAGTTGCCTTTGCTGCTTTATAATTAATAGTAAGAACGTTAACCTTTCAGTACCGGTTTGGGAACCTAAAACCCGCCCCGGAACTTCTAGGGAATTATGCAAGTTTACCTTGCGCTTGGATGCCGTGTAGATTTCTGACGTATTTCATGCAATCATCGAACGTTGGATAAATTGTTCTAGGTTTGATTTTTTTGGGCTTACAAATTGCTACTGGTTTTTGTAGCTTTTCAAACTCCTTCACAAAAACAGTGAGCTCCTCTTGGGTAAGAGTACCTACTAGCTGTAGTGCGATATTTGTTTGAACTGTAAGCATTGTTTAATTTATTTGTATTTTTTAACAATATTTTTTTATATTTGTTTTTCAACCGGGGTGGTACCCGGTGAATCAATCCGTAAGGGTTGGTTTAATGGTGATGGAGGGCTTGGTCGCCCTCCATTTTTTTTTGGGCTGGTTTAATGGTGACGGACGCGACATTTATATACATGTTGGTTTAATGGTGAGAAAACGGCTTTTTTTGTGAACGCTCTTTGCGTTCGTTGTAGTTACTCTTTATATCATAAAACAGGATTACTAGCGCTATCACAAACCCTATTGTTAATGCCCCTATTAAAACTACTTCATAATTGTTATTTTCTAAGTACTTCATCTTTGGCACGGTTTTTAGGAGTTTTTAACACTTTTAGGAAGGGGTTTCTGATATGATGATCTCGATATAATACTGCTCAATGAAGCGTGTGACAATTCGAATTCTGCTGCCAGTATATTGAAAGCATCTGCACGTTTCATTTTTTGGATACGCATCGCTTTATATCTCTTAGATATCTCTTCTGTGCGCTGTTCGTTGAATTGTTGACGTGTCATTTTTAGGAATTTTAAATTTGTTTTATTAAATTTCTACAACAAAAGAACATATTAAAAACCACGTAAGCAAGTATTTTATCACAAAAAATGATATAAAAAACGTTGTTTATTTTAATTGTTTGAAAATCAATTATTTAAAAATATATATTTTGATAAAAAATTACATTCCTGAGAATTTAAGATACTTAATAACTTTAGAGAATTCGTCTATGGATGAATTTGGAGTTAGATTTGAACTTGGGAGAGGAATGATTAGTCAATATATAAGAAAGATTGCTATTCCAAAATTAGAAACGATTCAAAGGATATGTTTGTACTTTGAAATAACGATTGATGATTTTGTAAATAAAGATTTATCGGCAGCAAAACCTTATGCGGTAAAACAAGGGCAGTTGTCCTATAGTGAGGATAAAGAAATTGAGCCTTATGTAATAAGTCCTCGTTATGTTGAGTTACTGGAAAAATCGATCCAGGACAAAGAAAAGATTATCAAGTCGCTCGAGGAAAAATTAGGGGTTGATAAAAGCAATAAAACCGCGTAATTCTTTTATGCGAGTTGTGTATGTTCGAGAATAAACCAAACAAATATGAAAAAAATATTACTTGCAGGAATGCTATTGTTTAATGTTGTTGTTTTTGCGCAAGAAAATACATTTGAAAAAGCAAAACCAATTACAACCGAAAAAGAATATAATTACTTAACCAAAGGCTTGAAGATTCAAGAAGCAAGCGGTTTAGATATTATTGACGGGTATGAATTGATTTTTTTAAATGTTTAAATAATAATTTTCCGAACCTATAGATGAGCCTGTTCGGTTACTGTTCTTAAAAATCCTGATGAAGTAAGAGTTTGAAAAACAATTAATTATGTTTTTCAATTTGTATAAAAATTGTGTTCACAGAACTTAAAATCCAGTGAACAGCAATGTTCGTGCGGGTTCAAGTCCCGCTCTGAGTACTAAAGCCTCTTCTTTTGAAGAGGCTTTTTTTTGTTTATATACGAATGCTTCTTCAGTAGGGGTATATAGATAAACGTTAGTTTTTTTTAAGGTTTTAAATTAAATATCATCTATTCAAAATATGGCTTCTTTTGTAATTACGAAACGATTTAGCGGAGATTATAAGTTTGAGCTTACTTCTAGAAAAGGGAAAACCATTTTTACAAGTAGAGCATACGAACTAAGGATGGATTGTGAAGCTGACGTGGAGGTTGTAAGATCTGCTTTTCAGATTTGTACTTTTGTAAAGTTCAAAACAACTAGTGGAAAATTTTTCTTTAGGGTAGTGTTAGATGAAGTGGTTATGGCTACCAGTAGAAAGTATACTACAGAACTGATGGTGCAGAAAGGAATTAACGAAATTGTTAAATACGGCTCCGAAGCGGAGATTCTGGATTTTTCTAATAACGATTTTAAATTCGAGGATTAAAATCTTTAAGTTTTATTTTTAGGCAATAAAAAAGCCATCACGTTTGCACGGATGGCTTTGATTTTTTGATCGTAATTAAAAATTACTCAGCAGCAGGAGTTTCTGTAACAACAGCAGCAGAATCAACAGCTAATGCAGTAGTATCAACAGCAACAGAATCAACTACTACTTCAGTAGAGTCAACAGCTACAACTTCTTCAGCAGAAGCGTCAGCTTTTTTACAAGATACAACAGTTAAAACAGCAACAACAGCTAAACTTAAAAATACTTTTTTCATCTTAATTTAATATAAAGGTTAATTATTAATTCGACGCAAAGATATACATTTTTTGATATGTAAATAATTTTTTTATTTTTTTTTTAAAAATAATATTTCATTTGCGTTTTTGCCCAATATTGCAATAATAATGCCGAACAATAATGCTTCGAAAAGAAGTTGTTTTTTTGAATTAAATAAAATTTAGAAGTCGGTTTTTTTAGAGCTAAAAAAAGAGTTCTGTTTTATGGAATAGGATTGCTTGTTTTTAATTAATTGGTTTTAAATATATTATAAAGCTCTAGAAGAAAATTGGTAAATAGCACGATAATTTTAAAGGTTGTTGAATCGTTTTTGAAGGAGCAAATAATCCTCCTTAGATAGATGAGTTTATTGAGCTAGTTTGCCTACTATTTATTTTTTTTAGATTTAAAAGAAATTAATGGATATTTACCCTAATATAATTAAGAATTCAGCAATTATTTACTGCCCTATTTACAATGTTTTCATGATGATGTTTGTAGCGCCTTTATTCATTAATACAAAAGTGCTGCAAATGTGTCCTTTTTCACTTCTGATAGCATCGTTTAAAATTAAATCTTTAAAGTTGTCGTTCAGTTCTTTTTTAGTCGAAATGGAAACGCAGCCACCCATGTTTACTAAAGCAGAAGCCTCTGCAAAATGGGAGTAATTAGGGCCTATGACGATTGGTACCCCGTAAGTAGCTGGTTCTAATAAGTTATGAACCCCCGGGTTTCCAAAACCACCTCCCACATATGCAATGTCTGCATAACTGTAAATTTTTGTAAGAATACCAATAGTGTCAATTATGAAAACATCAAAATCAGCAAGGTTTTTGCCTTTCATTTCTGAAAACAAAACTGTCTTTTTTGTAATTCCGCTTTTTAAGAGTTCTATTTGATTGTCTTTTATGTTGTGAGGAGCAATGATGAATTTGACATTAAATTCATTTTTGTTAATAAAATCGAGCAATAGCGCTTCGTCTTTTGGCCAAGAACTCCCAACAACAATAGTAAGTGTGTTATTTTTAAATTGGGAAATGTATTCCAATGAATTGTCTTTTTCTAAAATTGCTGCTACCCTGTCAAATCGAGTGTCACCTGAAATGGCTACATTTGATTTTCCCAATTGCAGTAATAATTTTTTTGAAGCTTCATTTTGCACAAAAAAATAAGTGAAGCTGTTTAATGCTTTTCTGTAAAATCCGCCGTACCATTTAAAGAACATTTGGTTTTCCCTGAAAATTCCGGAAATTAAATAGGTTGGTGTTTTTGTAGTCTTAAGTTCATTGAGATAATTCAACCAGTATTCATATTTTATAAAAAACGCCATTTCGGGATGAACGATTTTCAAGAATTTCCTTGCATTGCTTTTGGTATCAAGTGGCAAGTAAACGGTAACGTCTGCAACGGTATTGTTTTTACGGACTTCGTAACCTGAAGGAGAGAAAAAAGTAACTACAATTTTGTGTGAAGGGTATTCTGTTTTTATTTTTTCAATAACTGGTAAGCCCTGCTCATATTCACCAAGCGACGCCGCATGGAACCAAATTGTTTTATCAGTAGCTTTTATTTTTTGTTCCAAAGAAGTAAAAACATTTTTGCGACCTTCTACAAAAAGTTTGATTTTTAAATTGAATAAAGCAACGAAATTTAAGAGGAAACCCGTAAATTGTATTACGATGTTATAAAGGAAGAGCATACTGTAATTTTTATTTTGCTAAAATACAGTTTCTTTTGTTTATCGTTTATATCTTAGTGCTTAAATTCATATTTTTGCAGTTAAGAATTTTGATAATGTCTAAAAGAATTACTTCAATTTAAAAGAGTGCCGTAGTCTAAATATAGAAAGTATGTGTTGTGTGCTTTGTACTATTTTTAAGTTGTGGCGCTAATTGGTTTAAATAAAATATAAATGAAAAAAATACAAATGGTTGACTTAAAAAGTCAATACGAAAAAATAAAAGAAACCGTAAACATTTCTATCCAAGAGGTTTTAGATACAAATACCTATATTAATGGGCCGGAAGTTCATAAATTTCAACAAAAATTAGAAGAATATCTTGATGTAAAACATGTTATTCCATGTGCAAATGGAACTGATGCTTTGCAAATTGCTATGATGGGTCTTGGTTTACAACCAGGTGATGAGGTGATAACTGCTGATTTTACGTTTGCAGCCACCGTTGAGGTTATTGCTTTATTGCAATTAACTCCTGTATTAGTAGATGTTGATATGTATAATATGAATATCTCAATAGAAGGTATCAAAAAAGCAATCACGCCAAAAACGAAAGCAATTGTTCCTGTCCATTTATTTGGACGTGCCGCTAACATGGAAGCAATTATGCAAATTGCAGCAGAACATAATTTATACGTAATCGAAGATAATGCACAAGCCATTGGAGCCAATTGTAATTCTTCGGATGGAACTAAAAAGAAAGCCGGAACCATTGGTCATGTAGGAGCTACTTCCTTTTTTCCATCTAAAAATTTAGGCTGTTATGGTGATGGCGGTGCTATTTTTACAAATGACGATGCTTTAGCACATACATTACGCGGAATTGTGAATCACGGAATGTACGAGCGTTACCATCATGATGTTGTAGGAGTAAATTCTCGATTAGACAGTATTCAAGCTGCTGTTTTGAACACAAAGTTACCTTTGCTAGATCAATACAATGAAGCAAGACAGGATGCTGCCAGGAAATATTCCGCTGCATTTGAAGGACATAAGAATATTATTGCACCGCAAATTTGTGATATATGCGATTGCCATGTGTTTCATCAATATACTTTACGTATTGTAAATGCTGATAGAAATGGATTAATGCAGCATTTGTTAGATAAAGGAATTCCTTGTGCTATTTATTATCCAATTCCATTGCATTTGCAAAAAGCATATCTAGATGAAAGATACAAAGAAGAAGATTTTCCAGTAACGAATCAATTAGTTACTGAAGTGTTGTCTTTACCTATGCACACAGAATTAGATGATGAGCAAATAAAATTCATTACAGATACTGTTTTAGAATTTTTAAAATAAAAAATATATAGACGCGATTTATCGCGTCTTTTTTATAAAACGAGAGGAGAGAATCTCTTTCATTTTACTATAAATATAAAATTATGAAAATACTTGTAACAGGAGGATTAGGATTTATAGGCTCACATACCGTCGTTGAATTACAAAACCAGGGCTTTGATGTATTAATTATAGATGATTTGTCTAATACATCACTAGAAGTTCTAGATGGAATTACAAATATTACGGGGAAAGTTCCGGCTTTCGAAAAGTTAGACCTAAGAGAAAAAAATAAAGTACAGGATTTCTTCAGAAGACATGTTGATATTGTGGGTGTGATTCATTTTGCAGCTTCAAAAGCAGTTGGTGAAAGTGTTGAAAATCCATTATTGTATTATGAAAATAATATTAGCACATTAGTTTATCTTTTGCAGGAATTGCAGAAAAAAGAAGAAGCCAGTTTTATCTTTAGTTCATCTTGCACGGTTTATGGTCAAGCCGAAAAAATGCCAATAACTGAAAATGCACCTATACAAACGGCTATGTCTCCTTATGGAAATACAAAGCAGATAGGAGAGGAAATAATAACTGATACGGCCAAGGTGACCAATATCAATGCTATTTTATTGCGTTATTTTAATCCAGTAGGTTCGCATCCTTCAGCAGAAATTGGTGAATTACCAATTGGTGTTCCTCAAAACTTAGTTCCTTTTATTACTCAAACAGGAATGGGTTTAAGAAAAGAACTGTCTGTATATGGTGATGATTACCCTACTGCAGATGGAACTGCCGTGCGCGATTATATTCACGTAGTAGATTTGGCGAAAGCCCATGTAATAGCTTTACAAAGATTACTGAATAAAAAGAACCTTGAAAAAGTAGAGACTTTTAACCTTGGAACCGGAACAGGAAGCTCTGTATTAGAAGTGATTCATGCTTTTGAAAAAGTAAGCGGACAAAAATTACCATATAAAATCGTGGGTCGTAGAGAGGGAGATATTACTTCGGCTTACGCCAATACTGATAAAGCCAACAATGTACTAGGCTGGAAAGCGCAATCAACATTAGAAGAAGCAATGGCAAGCGCTTGGAAATGGGAACAAAAAGTTAGAAAAGCTAAATAATGATAAATAAAAGTGTGCTGTTTTTGGGTCTTATTTTAATGCTATCATGCAAAAGTCATGATGTGAGTAAATCAAAATCTGCAACTCAAAAACAGCTTACTTTATCTGGTGGGAAAGCAATTGTTATTGCACACCGCGGCACACCAGGGTATTTGCCAGAACATACGATTGAAGGTTATACCAATGCAATCAAAATGGGAGCTGATTTTATTGAGCCCGATTTGGTGATGACAAAAGATGGTTTTCTAGTCGTTCGCCATGAACCTATGTTGTCAGGAACAACTAATGTTTCCGAAATTCCTGGATTTGCATCCAAGAAAACCACTAAAAATATTGACGGAAAGGATATTTCGGATTGGTTTGTATCCGACTTTACTTTAGCAGAAATAAAACAATTGCGAGCCAAACAAGCTTTTGTCGAAAGGCTACAAGAGTTTAATAACCAGTATTTTATCCCAACATTTGATGAGGTAATTGCTCTAGCAAAACAAAAATCAAAAGAATTAGGAAGAACAATTGGAATATACCCAGAGACGAAACACCCTTCTTTTCATGAAGCGCAAAATTTACATATTACAGATAAATTATTGGAACAGTTAACAGCAGCTGGCTGGAATAATTCAGATGCTCCTGTTTATGTACAATCATTTGAAGTTTCAAATTTGCAATATATTAGAGAAAAATCAACGGTTAAAACGATTCAATTATTGAGTTGTTATGACGTTGCGCTAAATGGAGATTTGATTTTTACAGTTCCAAAAGGAGAATTAATTTCTGATGGAATGCCTTACGATTGGTACTTGAAAGGAGATAAAAGAGACTTTGGATTCTTTAGAACAGCTGCGGGATTGGATTTTGTAAAAACCTATGCTAGCGGAATTGGCCCTTGGAAGACTTTTATTATTTCATACAAAGGAACTGATGTGAATAAGGACGGAAAAGCTGATGATATAAACGATGATGGAAAAGTGGATGATGCTGATAAAATAGCATTACAGCCTACAAACTTAATTGATGAAGCCCATAAGAGAGGTTTGCAAGTGCATGCCTATACTTTTAGAAATGAAAGCCGCCGTTTACTGCGGAATTACAATGATAATCCTATTTTAGAATACCAAGCTTTTTATAAATTAGGAATCGATGGAGTTTTTACTGACTTTACTGATACGGCAATAAAAGCAAGAAATAGAAGCTTTTAGATAAAAAAAATGGCTGCCAATTGACAGCCATTTTTTTTTTTTTGGTATTATTTTTCAGCGTCTTCTTTCATTTTATCTGCTTTCGCATCCATTTTTTCAGCACCTTCTTTCATCGTATTGCTAATTTTAACCTTAGTTGAATCTAAGGCTGCATCAACTTTAACAGCTGCAGTGTCAACAGCGTCTCCCATTTCTGTACCTATTGCATCAGTAGCTTCACCTACTTGATCTTTAGTTTCCTGCTTGCAAGAAACCAATGTTAAAGTTGCAACAACTGCTAATCCTAAAAGTGTTTTTTTCATGTTTGTGTGTTTTATAAATTATTGATTGGAGTTTAATCATTCCCCCTATAAAGATAAATGAAAAATTCCTCCAAATTTTCGTTGTGAGGATTATTTTTATGTTGGGAATTGAATACTAAAAACTGCGACTGAGTACTAATTATGCATTTGCTGTAACTGCTTCTTTATTGATTTTTCCAATCAATCCAGCCAATACTTTTCCTGGACCTACTTCTGTAAATAAAGTAGCTCCATCAGCAATCATTTGTTGTACAGATTGCGTCCACTTTACTGGAGCTGTCAATTGTATGATTAGATTCTTCTTGATCTCATTAGCGTCAGAAACTGCGCTAGCAGTAACGTTTTGATATACTGGACAAATAGGAGTTGAGAATGTAGTTGCTTCAATAGCTGCTGCTAATTCCTCTCTTGCAGGCTCCATCATAGGCGAGTGAAAAGCACCACCTACAGGCAATAATAAAGCTCTTTTTGCTCCAGCTTCTTTCATAGCTACACAAGCTGCTTCAACAGCCATAGTTTCTCCCGAAATTACTAATTGTCCTGGGCAGTTGTAGTTTGCAGCTACAACAACTCCGTCGATAGAAGCACAAACATCTTCCACTACATTGTCAGCAAGTCCTAAAACTGCCGCCATAGTTGATGGCTTGATTTCGCAGGCTTTTTGCATCGCTAAAGCGCGTTGTGAAACTAATTTTAATCCGTCTTCAAATGATAAAGCTCCGTTAGCTACTAATGCTGAAAATTCTCCTAATGAATGTCCTGCTACCATTTCTGGTTTGAAGTCATCACCTAGAGTTTTAGCTAAAATAACCGAATGTAAAAATACAGCTGGTTGCGTTACTTTTGTTTCTTTCAATTCTTCAGCAGTTCCTTCAAACATGATATCTGTGATGCGGAAACCTAAAATTTCGTTTGCTTTCTCGAATAATTCTTTGGCTAAAGGGGAGTTTTCATATAAATCTTTTCCCATTCCTGTAAATTGAGCTCCTTGACCTGGAAATACGTATGCTTTCATAAAAAGTAGTTTAAAGTTTAAGTTTTTTTAATCTTCGAAAAATAAAACTGACTGCAAAAATACTCTTTTTTAATATATTGTTATTTCAAATGATTTTTTCTTTAAAAATAAACTGGTTTTTTTGTAACAATTCTCTTATTTATAGACTTATAGTTTTAAATTAAGAGCTCGCTTTATGAAAAAAATTTTACCTATTTTATTTTTACTAATTATTGGTTTTCTACTATTCTATATGGGTTTGCCTGTAATTAGCTACGGATTTTTGGGTTTGCCATTTATTCTTTTGATTTTGACGATTTGTTATATTTTAATTTCAACTGGCTTTGCGGTTTCTCCAAAGACCAAACAATTGATAATCTCTTCAAAACCAAAGAAGTTTTTATTTATTATAGTATTGATACTATTGGCATATATAATAATTTTTCCAGTAGCAACAAGTCTTCCTGTTTTTAGAAGTGATTCGTATCAAACATTAATTGGTAAGGTGAAAATTGGTGAAAAAATATCAAATCATATTGCTCCAATATCAATTGATGAAATTCGGGTAGTAGACGAGGATTTAGCCCACCTTCTAGGCGAGAAAATTTTAGGTTCACAACCTGCTTTGGGAAGTCAAGTGGAGCTTGGAGAATTTTGCATACAAAAAGTTAATAATGATTTGTATTGGGTTGCTCCATTATTACATTCTGGATTTTTTAAATGGATGAACAATCAAGAGGGAACAACAGGGTATGTAATGGTTTCGGCAACAAATGAACGTGATGTAAGATTAGTACAAAATATTGATGGAAAATCTATCAGGATTAAATACCAGCCGGAAGCTTTTTTTCAAAGTAGAGTTGAAAGGCTTTTGTATTTTAATGGATACAGTACGGTAGGATTGACTGATTTTACTTTTGAGATTGATGATAAGGGAATTCCTTTTTGGGTTGTAACCAAGTATGAAAAGAGAATTGGATTTAGTGGAAATGAAGCTATAGGAGTTGTTTTGGTAAATGCCCAAACTGGAGAAATTAAAGAATATTCTACTGAATCTACTCCAGAATGGGTTGACAGAATTCAGCCAATTAGTTTTATTGAGGAACAATTAAATGATTGGGGAAAATATGTTCATGGCTATTGGAATTTTTCGAATGCTAATAAACTTCAAATTACCGAAGGATTAACGCTAGTTTACGGAGAGGATAACAAATCCTATTGGTACACAGGACTTACTTCTGTAGGTAAGGATGAGTCTGCAGTAGGTTTTGTGTTAGTCGATACCAGAACAAAAGAAACTACTTTTTACAAACAGGGTGGTGCTACTGAGTATGCCGCTCAAAGTTCAGCCCAAGGTAAAGTACAAGAAAAGGGTTTTCAAGCTTCTTTGCCCATTCCGTATAATATTAACAATATTCCTACTTATGTAATGACATTGAAGGATAAAGGTGGCTTGGTTAAAATGTTTGCCATGGTTGCCATTTCTGATTATACTATTGTAGGTGTGGGAAATACAATGCGTGAAGCCTTGACTTCATTTAAGAATGTCTATAACATGGCTGATAATAGAATCAACCCTAGTAGTGTTTCTAATAAAAAACTGTTGACTTCAGTTATTACACGTATCCAGAATGATGTGAAAAACGGAAATAGTTTTTATTATTTCAAAGTGAAAGATTATCCCAATATTTTTGTTGGATCCTCTCAAATATCGAGTCAATTACCAATAACGTTAATTGGGGATACGGTCAAAATTTCATTTGACATAGATTTAGAAGAAGTAATTGATGTTTCTAGTTTTGAAAACGTCAATTTGAAAAATAAATAGTTTTGGTTTATTATTTGTAGTAGAAAAGGCTGGATTCATTTAAAAATGAATTCAGCCTTTTTGTTTATTCATAAAAGTAGTCAAAGCGCCCTAAGGGCATTGATTTACGGTTTCAATTATTTTTTCTTTCTAAGTCTTTCCAATTACTATAAAACGTCTTGAAATTCAGGGTTTTTGTCAAAAACACTTTTTGCAAACGGACATAAGGGAAGAATTTTAATCCCTTTTTTACGAGTGAATTCTACCGCTTTTTGTACCATTTTTTTGCCAAAACCTTTGCCATTATTCCCTGTACTTACTTCAGTGTGCTCAATGATAATCGGTACTCACCCGCAAAAATAAAAGTCATTTTTGCCTTGACTTTGCTGTCAATTTCAATATAGAAAAGGCTTTTTTTTCATTGTATTCTAACTCTATGATTTCAGACATAATTAATTTTTTAATATTTCATTGGAACTTCCATTAATAAAATTTCAGCATCAGTTGTCATTTTTATTTCTAACGAATTGACATCCCAAATTCCGAAACCATCACGAGTTTCTAATTCTTGTCCATTAATAGTTACGCTGCCAGAAAGAATAAAGGCGTAAACACCATTTTCTTCTTTTTTTAAATCATAAGTTATGGAACTATCTTTGTCAAATTTACCCAAATGAAACCAAGCATCTTGATGAATCCATACACCGTCATCTTCTGAATTTGGAGATAGAATTTGTTGCAATTTATTATGACGGTCTTCTTTATTTAAAGAAATTTGTTGGTAACGAGGGGTTACATCGCGTTTGTTTGGGAAAACCCAAATTTGTAATGACTTTGTTTTTAAGTTCGCATTAGGATTAAACTCACTGTGCTGTATTCCTGTTCCGGCACTCATTACTTGAACATCTCCATTTTTGATTGTTGCAGCATTTCCCATGCTGTCTTTGTGTGCTAAGTCACCTTCAAGCGGAATAGTGATGATTTCCATATTATCGTGGGGATGCGTTCCAAAACCCATTCCCTCACCAATGATGTCATCGTTTAAAACGCGTAACGCACCAAATTGTACTCTTTCAGGATTGTACCAACTTCCAAAACTAAAACTGAAATTTGCTTTTAACCAACCATGATCAGCATGTCCTCTTGTATCTGCTTTGTGTAAAACTGTATTTTTCATAGTGTATAAATTTAGTGATTTTTTTATACTTCAAATTTACAAATATTGTACAGTGCTAGCACTTAACCTAGATTAAGAAAAATAGTATTCAGTGGTCAGTACTGAGTGTTCAGAAAAAAGATTAGGCTTTTAGTTTTAGAAATCACTGATGACTTAAAACACTGAACACTGATTAATATTTTCTATTGACCCTACTTTCTCAGCAAGCGAGATTTCATTTTACTAAAGAACTCAGGCGTAACACCTATATAAGAGGCTATTTGTTTTTGGGGAACTTTTTGAATTAACGTTGGGTATTTTTTGCAAAATTTTTCAAAGCGCTCTTCTGCTGATAAACTCAAATTATCCATCAAGCGCTCTTGATTGGCGACCAAGGAATTTTCGGTTAATATTCGAAAAAAACGTTCCAGTTTTGGTATTTCTGTGTAGAGAAGCTCTTGGTTCTCTTTTGAAAGTAGCACTACTTCAGCATCTTCAAGAACTTCTATGAAAAGATTTCCTGGTTTTTGAGAAATTAAACTATACATATCACCAATCCAATATCCTTCGCATGCAAAATTCAAAACATGTTCTACAATATTATCATTGATGTTGAAACTTCTCAAGGTACCGGAATTTACAAAATAGGAGTGGGTGCAGATTTGGCCAGAATGCAATAAGATACTTTTGACCTTAAAATGATGTACTTCTGTTTTTGAAAGAAAATGCCGTTGCTCTTCTGGAGAGAGAGTTATGTGCTTTGCAATATTTTGAAGAATTAAAGACATTATTTTTGTTCTTTATTTTCTTCGGGTAGTAATGTAAAAGAAGTGGCTATGAAACGGTCGTTTTTGACTTTACCAACTACTGCTGCCTTTCTGATGGCTTCACAAAAACCGTCAGTAGCATGGGCGTCTCCATGTTTGTCGATTGAACTACCATCAACAAAATAGGCTTTTCCATCGATACGAACGGCTAAGTCACAACCTTTTGCTTTTAAACCAAACTGACATTGTCCGCAAGAAGCTTCAACTATTTGAGTTTTTAAGACTTCTTTTTTGTCTTGCGCCGATAGGGATAGGGTTACGAATAATAAGCTAATTAAGGAAAAGTTTTTCATAGTTCATTTTTTCTAGTACGAAAATAAGTATTTTAATTCGTAATCAAAGAACCGTGAAGATAACTTGTATTTTATTTAAGAAGTAAATAGGATAATAGCACTACTCCTTTTAAATCGAATAATTCTTGAACATATAAATCCATAATAAGCGCGATAAGCGGATGTTGAAAGAAGCCATTGCTATAATGACAAAAGCAATAATAGGAATTATTCTTAGGTCGAATGTTTCTGTAAAGAAAAACTGGGCAATAACATAAGTGGCAATAGATTGAGCTACAGTTAATCCATAATTCACGTACATAGCACCAAAGAAATAGCCGGGCTCTTTTTCGAATTTAAATTGACAGTGTGAACAGCTCTTATTCATTTTTGGAAACCCGATGTTGAAGAAGATATTTTTTTCATCAAAAATTTTGCCTTGATGACAATTAGGGCATTCATTATTTAAGATGTGAACAAGTGTATTTGCCATTTTATTTTTTTTTTTCAAAGGTATTTGTTATTGCTGTCAGAGATGTTTTCTATATTCGCTACTTATAGCACAATTATGACATTCTTCTCTGTATGAAAAAATATCCGATTTATACAATTCAGCGATTTAATTGCAATTCAGTCAACAGCGATTTTTATATCAATACGTTCAAAAATCATTTGTTGACACATAGTTTTGTAGAAGAACCACATCGTCATGATTTTTATCTATTAGTTTTTTTTACCGCTGGTTCAGGGAGTCATGAAGTCGATTTTGATAAATTCAAAGTTCAAGCAGGTAGTGTTTTTGTTTTGCAGCCAGGGCAAATGCACCATTGGAGTTTGTCTGAAGATGTAGATGGTTTCGTGGTTTTTTATTCAAAGGAAATGTATAATCTTTATTTTGGACAAAAAGACATTGACAGTTTTCCATTTTATTTTTCTGTGAATACTAAATCGGAGATTGTATTAACGGATCAAGAATCAAATGCATTACAGCCTTTGTTTAAAATGATGCTCGCTGAAAGTTTAGAAAACAAATTTTTTAAGCAGGATAAAATATTGAATTTATTAGATATTATTCATATTGAACTGGCACGAAAGTACAATGAGACTGTTGTTCCTGAAGTGCATTCTTACAATAGTAAATTAAAGCAATTTGGAGAACTGCTAGAGGCGAAATTCATTTCTGAAAAAGCAGCTTCCTATTATGCAGATGCACTAAATATAAGCTTGAAGCATCTCAATAGAATTTGCAATGAAATACTGCAAAAAACCACAACGCAGGTAATAACGGAACGCATTATTCTTGAAGCGAAGCGGATGTTGATGAACAGGAATTTGACAGTTAATGAAATCGCAACCAAATTAGGGTACGATGACTATTCCTATTTTGTGCGATTATTTAAGAAGAATGCAGAGATGACACCAAAACAATTCCGACTATCAAAGCAGTAATTTAATAATGAACTTCAATTAATGCGGCCGCTTTCTTGGCACGTTCCACAATCTCCTCAATTGGTGTTTCTAAAGTGTCGTTTGTCAATGCAACGCCCATTCTTCTGTAAGGTCTTGAACTTGGTTTACCAAAGATTCTAAAATCAGTTTTAGCTAAAGCAGCAATTTTTTCTAATCCAGTGAATGTTGGGTTCGTACTGTTTTCCGAAGCTAAAATTACAGCACTGGCTCCTGCTTTTTCAAGTGTAATTCCAGCAATAGGTAAACTTAGAATTGTACGTAAATGCAATTCAAATTCATTAAAATTTTGAGTTCCCGCTAGCGTTACCATTCCGGTATCATGTGGTCGGGGAGAAAGCTCAGAGAAATAAACACCATCGTCTGCTAAGAAAAACTCCACACCAAAAAGTCCTGCGCCACCCAGTGCTTCTGTTACTTTTTCGGCCATGTCCTGTGCCTCGTATAAGTCTTTTTCGGAAATTCTTGCAGGTTGCCAGCTTTCTTGGTAATCGCCGCGTTCTTGACGGTGACCAATTGGCGCGCAGAATAAAGTTGGATTGTTATTTTGGGTAACGGTTAATAGCGTTATCTCCGAATTGAACTTGACAAAAGCTTCCACAATTACTTCCACAACATCACCACGCGAACCTTCTACTGCGTACTGCCATGCTTTCTTAATGTCAGCGGCTGTTTTTATGGTAGATTGCCCTTTTCCTGAAGAGGACATTAATGGTTTTACCACACAAGGCATTCCTACCGCTTCAACTCCTTTTTGCAATTCTTCGGCAGTGGTTGCATAACGGTAATTGGCTGTTTTTAATCCTAAATCTTTAGCAGCTAGGTCGCGAATTGCTTTACGGTTCATGGTAAAATTGGCTGCCTTTGCTGATGGAACTACTGTGATTCCTTGCTTTTCATAATCGTAGAAGCGTTCGGTACGAATAGCTTCAATTTCTGGAACAATAAAATCAGGTTGATGTTTTGCTACAATTCGGTCCAGTTCAGCGCCATCAAGCATATTGATGACTTCAAAACCATGAGCAACTTGCATGGCTGGTGCGTTTTTATAACTGTCAACAGCAATTACGGTTTGCCCGATGCGTTGCGCTGCGATTACAAATTCTTTTCCTAATTCACCTGAGCCTAGCAATAGTATTTTCATGTTTTTGTTGTCTTAAATGGAATGTAAAAATACTGAATTGCTTTTTTGTGACAGCAAATCCATCGTTTATTTTGTGTTAAATGAAGTGTTGAAAGATGAGCAGTCTTATTAAAGTTAAACGTATAAAAAGACCCATTTAGAAATTAAGTTCCATTTAGATTAATGGGACTTAATTTCGAAATGGTTTTAATGTAGAATTTGCGATCCATAAAAAAACCGATACTTTTTAAGGTATCGGTTGTTATTTTAGTGAACGTGATCTTCTTCAATTTCAAATTCGGCGTCTTTTTCCCAAATTTCCATTTCGCAAGGTTTGCAATTGAATTTGAGTTTGTATTCTAATTCACCTTGTTTTAATACTAATGGTTCTTTTAGCTTTTGATCCATGTTTTCACGATGGTATTTTGGGCATCTTTCTAATTCGTATTTAATACAATATTTAGTTGTCATTACACGAGATTTTCCTGGCTCCCATTGCAATTCAAACGCTTGTTCGATTTCAGTAACACCGTGACGTTCGTAAAATTTACGAGCCATTTTATTGGATACATTATACATGAAATCCAATTTAGTCTCAGGATAAGGATGTGAAGTTTTTACCATTTGGTGTTCTTCACGGTGGTAATTAGCAAGTCTGATTTCAGACAGTTGCTCATAGACCGTTCTACGCATTTCATTTACTTTCGATATTGGCATGAACCAATTTTGAGAGAACATTACATTAATTTCATCGGCGGTGTAAGGAGTGAACCCTGTTTTAGCCAATTGAGTTTTGATGTTTTCTTCTATCGAAAGATTGTTTTTGGTTTGTTCTTTTGCGTGTTCTAATTTTACTGTGCTTACATAACCATCTTCATCAGTAGCGATAAGTTCAAAACCAGTTTCGTTTTCAGTCAGTAATAAAGTAGTTCCTATTTTTCGAACTGCACTATCCTCACGCTCCACAATTTTAATGAATGCAGCATCATTGTTACGATAGATGAAAGTTCCCGGAGCTAATTCTTTTAAAACATTTGGATATGCCAAACCGTTTTCGACTTTGTTGACATAAATTCCGTCCGCTTCATTGTTTTCGTTGATGTAGCAAAGACCATCACCGTTATTCAACATTTCTCCGTTTTCTATTTCGTAAGCATTGGCCGTTGTTTTGATCAGTTTACCAATGTATTGCCCTTTTGATTTTGGACTTTCCCAAGAACCAATGGTACTATGTCGTTCGTTTACAAAATAATCAGTATAACCACGGTTGAAACTTTTATTCAAAGCAGAGTCAAAGGTAAAGGTACATTTTCCCGATGATGCTTTGGTGTATTTGTCGCTTCCTTCTAAAAAGCTATCTAGTTTTTGTCTTAAGAAAGAAACATTGTTTTTTACATATACAATGTCTTTCAGTCTTCCTTCAATTTTAAAGGAAATCACACCTGCTTCAATAAGATTTGGAATTTGATCAGAAACGTCAAAATCCTTGATAGAAAGTAGGTGACTGTTTTTGATTAAGGTTTCGCCATGACCATCAATCAGATTGTAAGGTAAACGGCAGTTTTGTGCACAAGAACCACGGTTTGCAGAGCGTTCTCCATTAGCAACACTCATGTAGCAATTTCCGCTAAACGAAACACATAAAGCACCCGTTACAAAAAATTCTAGTTCCACATCAGCAGTGTCGCTGATTTCTTTGATTTGATGCATGTTTAATTCACGGGCCAAAACGACACGCTTCATTCCAGCATCTTTCAAGAATTTTATTTTCTCAGCATCACGGTTGTTTGCTTGTGTACTTGCATGCAATACGATAGGAGGTAGGTCCATTTCCATAATGGCCATATCCTGAACGATAAGGGCATCGACACCTATTTTGTATAGTGCCCATATCATCTGGCGACAGGTTTCAAGTTCGTTATCGTACAAAATAGTATTCATAACGACAAAAACTTGTGCGTGATATAGATGTGCATATTTAACTAGTGCGGCAATATCTTCTATGGAATTTGTTGCGTTAGATCGTGCGCCAAATCTTGGTGCACCAATATAAACTGCATCGGCACCACTATTTATGGCTGCCATTCCATGAATTAAATCTTTGGCAGGAGCCAGTATTTCTATTTTCTTCTTCATCTTTAAAACTTTAGGCTTTTAGGATTTCGCCTAGAAGTTTGCAAAGTTCCTATAATTTATTCAAGATTTCTAATTAGGGAATAGGTTTTTTGGAAATAATTGAGGCAAAATGGAGATGTGAAGCTAAAGATTCTATCTTTTTGTTATAAATACTCAGCTTGTGTCTGAAACTCAGGAAAAATGTGTGTAGTTGGTTGATGAAATTACGGAGTCGAAATTACTGAAGTTTTGAGTAATTTATTTTTGGCATTCCAGCAAAACAAAATTCACCAAAAGCTTCTTTAATAATATCTATTTCGGAGTTGGTTAATTCTTTTTCTCCAAAGTGTAACTCGATTGCATTCGTAATTTGTGAATTGAATAAGCCAAGTTTGTCGATGGTGTATTGACAACGTTTGAGTTCTACTGATGGATATTCTTTTTCGGCTCCTATGTTTTCTAATTGTTCAATATGAAATTCAAGGAGCATGTTAATGATTCTTCTAAATTCGTCCATATTAAAAAGGTATTAATTAGATTAGTTTCAATGATATTCTCGGCAACTGAATAGCATAATATAGAAAAGGATTGTTTTTAGTGTGTTTTTAAGTCTCGTAAAGATATTTAAAAATCGATTTCAATCTTTAAAAGTAGAATATAATTGTATGTGATTTTTAATAAAATAATTTATGTTCAATACCCAATCCGCGTGAGGGATTGCTTCGCCAGTTCGCTATCGCTCGTGTGCAGTGGAAATCCTTTCTATTTTTTTTCTTTAAAAAATAGAAAGATTGCAACGTAAAGCCCGATTCGCCGCGGCGAACACGCCAAAAAAAATACCTCAAGAAAATTTCCTGAGGTATTTATGTGTTTATTTTAAACTGGATTTAAGACTTTAGACTATAGTGCCAATGCGTCTTTAATTCTTTTTAAAGCTTCTTTTAAAATGTCGTCGCTAGTTGCGTAAGAGAAACGAATACAGTCTGGGTTTCCAAAAGCATCACCCGTTACCGTTGCTACGTTAGCTTCGGCCAAAAGATACATAGATAAATCCATTGCGTTATTGATTTCGGTTCCTTTTAATGTTTTTCCAAAGAAAGAAGAAACGTCAGGGAATACATAAAATGCTCCTTCTGGAACGTTGATTTTTACTCCTGGGATTTCTTTTAGCAATCCCACAACTAAATCTCTACGGCTATGGAAAGCATCAACCATATGTTTAAGAACACTTGGATCAGCATCTACGGCAGTAATAGTAGCGCGCTGCGCAATACTGTTAGCTCCTGAAGTCACTTGACCTTGGATTTTAGTACATGCTTTTGCAATAAATTCAGGTGCTCCTATGTAACCAATTCTCCATCCTGTCATCGCGAAAGCTTTGGCAACTCCGTTTACAGTAATCGTTTTTTCTAACATTCCTGGGATAGATGCAATACTGCAAAAAGTCCCTGAGAAATTGATGTACTCATAGATTTCATCAGCAACAACGTATACATGTGGATGTTTTTCTAATACTTTAGCTAATGCAGTTAGCTCCTCACGGTTGTAAACAGATCCTGATGGGTTACAAGGTGTACTGAACCACATCATTTTTGTTTTTGGTGTGATAGCTGCTTCTAATTGTTCTGGTGTGATTTTGAAATCACTTTCGATAGAAGTAGGAACTTCTACAGGAATTCCTCCAGAAAGTTTTACGATTTCGAAATAAGAAACCCAGTATGGTGCAGGTAAAATTACTTCATCACCATCATTTAGCATTACTTGCGCAATGTTGTATAATGATTGTTTTGCTCCAGTTGAAACCACGATTTGCGATGGTTTGTAGTCTAGATTATTGTCTCTTTTAAATTTTCGGCAAATTGCATCTTTTAATTCACCATATCCTTCTACAGGAGAATAGGTGCTATAGTTTTCGTCAATCGCCTTTTTTGCTGCCTCTTTGATGAAGTCAGGTGTATTAAAGTCAGGTTCCCCTAAACTTAAACTGATGATGTCTTTTCCTTGTGCTTTTAATTCTCTAGCCAAAGCAGCCATTGCTAATGTTTGTGAAGTCGCTAGATTGTTAATTCTGTCTGAAAGTGGATTCATTAAAGTAGTGTTGATGCCCTAAATTTGAATAGTTAGGGTAGTTATTGATTAGTTTTTTTGCAGAGACGCACAGCAGTGCGTCTTTACAGTCAATGTGTTTTATGTTTATGTCAGTTCCGGTTTCATTCCCAATTCTTTCAAATGTTTGAAATGGGCGATAACAGCGCTTCGCATCGTTTTGTATTCATAATACGGCAAATTGCATTCTTGTGCTGTTTCTTTTACGATTTTCGCGATTTTTCCGTAATGTACATGACTGATGTTAGGGAAAATATGGTGTTCGATTTGGTGGTTTAATCCTCCTGTGTACCAGTTTACAATAGCATTTTTTGGAGCAAAATTAGTAGTTGTAAATAATTGGTGAATTGCCCAAGTATTATCCATTTCTCCTAATTCATTTGGTGATGGATTAGTTGTTTCTTCAACAACATGTGCTAATTGGAATACGATGCTCAAAATCAATCCGGCTGTATAGTGCATGATAAAGAACCCGATTAATACTTTCCACCAAGTGATACCAATAACAATTGGCAATACAATCCAGATTGCTACATAGATAATTTTTGTGATTATTAATGTTGTCCAAAGAATCTTAGGGCTTTTAGCTTCTCCATAAGACAGTTTTCGTTTTAGATAACTTTTCATTTGCTTAAAATCAGTTGTTAATGCCCAATTAAAAGTAAGTAATCCATATAAAAATACAGAGTAATATTGTTGAAAACGGTGAAAATTATGCCATTTTGCATCTTTTGTAAAGCGAATGATTCTTCCTGCATCAAGATCTTCGTCATGACCTGGTATATTAGTATAGGTATGGTGTAACACATTATGTTGTACTTGCCAGTTATGTACATTTCCTGCCAAAACGTAAATCGTTCCTCCCATGAATTTATTTACCCAGCTTTTGTTTGAGTATGAACCATGATTTCCGTCATGCATCACATTCATTCCTACTCCAGCCATTCCTATACCCATAACAATGGTCAATAAGATATGTGCCCAAAAAGGCATGTCAAGAGTTAAAATTAAAAAATAGGGAGCTAGAAAAACGGTTATAAGGATAATCGTTTTTAAATAAAGCCTCCAGTTTCCTGTTTTTTGAATGTTATTTTCTTTGAAGTAGTTGTTTACCCGTGAGTTAAGTGTTCTGAAAAACTTCAGTTTATCTTGCCTTGCAAATGTAGGTGCCGTATTATTCATATGTAATTGTAATAAGTTCCAAAGATAATTATTATAAATTTTAACTCTGCTAAATTGAGTTAAATATTTAAGAGTTAAAAATAGTACTTTTGTTAAAAAAATAGAACGATGGACGAGATTATTAAGCATTTTCCTTATTTAACCGATATTCAAAAAGAGCAGTTCGTAAAATTGGACGCTTTGTACCACGATTGGAATGAAAAAATTAATGTCATTTCTAGAAAAGATATTGACGCCTTATATACAAAGCATATTTTACATTCATTAGGAATTGCTAAAATAATAAAATTTGAACCTGGGACTTTTGTCTTGGATGTAGGTACTGGTGGTGGATTTCCTGGAATCCCATTGGCGATTCTTTTTCCCGAGACTCGTTTTTTTCTGATAGATATAATTGGTAAGAAAATAAAAGTAGTTCAGGCTGTCGCCGAAGCCTTAGAGCTGAAAAACGTCAAAGCAGAACAATTACGTGCCGAAAACGTAAAAGGGGATTTTGATTTCATCGTGAGTCGTGCGGTGACCAATATGCCTGATTTCGTTTCTTGGGTTAAAACAAAAATCAAGAAAAATAACAAGCACCAACTTAAAAACGGAATTCTGTATCTTAAAGGTGGAGATTTGACGGAAGAATTGAAGGATTTCCCAAAAGCAACAGAATACAATCTAGCTGATTTCTTCGAAGACGAATTCTTTGAAACTAAGAAAGTAGTGCATTTGCCGTTGAAGTTTATACAATAGTCAACTAGTTGAATTCAAAAGAAAAAGCCGAATCTAAATTTTAGATTCGGCTTTTTTATGGTTTCATAAGTACTAAAGCTTTGCATCTTTGTTACTCAGAGACTTTGTTACTTAGAAAATTACTCTCCCAAAAATGGGTATCTGTAATCTGTTGGAGTTACAAAAGTTTCTTTGATTGTTCTAGGAGAAGCCCAACGCAATAAGTTCAATGGAGAACCCGCTTTGTCATTCGTTCCTGAAGCTCTTGCTCCACCAAATGGTTGTTGTCCTACGACAGCACCTGTTGGTTTATCATTGATATAGAAGTTACCTGCAGCGTTTTGTAATTTTACTGTAGCTACTTCAATAGCATAACGATCTTGGCTAAATACAGCTCCTGTTAATGCATATTCAGATGTAGTATCTACTAACTCAAGAGTTTCTTCCCATTTAGCATCTTCGTAAACGAAAATAGTCATAACTGGTCCGAACAATTCAGTTGCCATAGTTGAGTAATGAGGGTTAGTCGTTACAATAACT
Organism: Flavobacterium degerlachei; assembly: GCF_900106645.1. Classification (GTDB taxonomy): domain Bacteria; phylum Bacteroidota; class Bacteroidia; order Flavobacteriales; family Flavobacteriaceae; genus Flavobacterium; species Flavobacterium degerlachei. The sequence continues at coordinate 112,412 of NZ_FNMV01000009.1, read as the reverse complement.
GTAGGCTCAATAAAGTATCCTACTGATTTGTCGTAGTTTCCTCCAACGATGATTTCAGCGTCAGTGTCTTTTTTAGCTTGGTCAATAAAACTAGCTAATTTGTCAAATGAACCTTCATGAATAACGGCAGTAATAAAATTACCGAAATCTTCTGGTGAACCCATTTTCATTGATTTTACATCAGTAATAATTTGCTCTTTTACAGCTGGCCACATACTTTGTGGTACGTAAGCTCTTGAAGCTGCTGAACATTTTTGACCTTGAAATTCGAAAGCACCACGAACTATTCCTGTAGAAACTTGTTTTGGGTTAGCACTTGAATGCGCTATAATAAAATCTTTTCCACCTGTTTCCCCTACGATTCTTGGGTAGGTTTTGTAGTGGTGAATGTTAGTTCCAATTTTTGCCCAGATATCTTTAAATACATGAGTTGATCCTGTAAAGTGCAATCCAGCAAAATCACGACTTGCAAGAACAGTATCGGTAATCATTTGCGCATCTCCAAAAACTACATTGATAACTCCATCAGGAACTCCTGCTTCTTTGAACACTTCGATAATGATTTGTGCCGAGAATACTTGGCTGTCACTTGGTTTCCAAACAACAACGTTACCCATCATTGCAGCACTAGCAGGTAGATTAGCAGCGATAGCTGTAAAGTTAAACGGCGTGATCGCATATACAAATCCTTCAAGAGGTCTGTACTCTAAACGGTTCCACATATCTGAAGTAGATGTTGGTTGGTCTCCATATATTTGAGTCATGAATTCTACGTTGAAACGTAAAAAGTCAATTAGCTCACATGAAGCGTCAATTTCTGCTTGATGAACATTTTTAGATTGCGCAATCATTGTTGCGGCATTTATTCTTGCTCTGTATGGTCCTGCGATTAATTCAGCTGCTTTAAGAAAAATAGCTGCCCGTTGTTCCCAAGCCATGTTAGCCCATGCAGTTCTAGATTCTAATGCATTTGCAATAGCTTTCTCAACATGTGATTTCTCAGCAAGATGGTATGTTCCTACGACATGTTTATGGTCGTGAGGAGCCGACATTGTTTTTGTATTTCCAGTTCTAATTTCTTCGCTTCCGATATATAGAGGTACGTCAATTTTAGAATTCCACATTTTAGTATAAGCTGCTTGTACGGCTGCTTTTTCAGGTGAATTTGGTGCATACCCTTTTACTGGTTCGTTTACCGCTTTTGGTACGTGAAAAAATCCTTTTAGCATGATATTGTAATTTGTTAATCTGTGAACACAGATAAGATTAGACAATTAAAAATAAATAAATTACTGTAATTGTTGCGAATAATTTATTGCAGCACAAAAGTACAAAGGATAATTTAAAATTTTGATAAATTTAGTATAAGAAAAAGGAATATCTTCAGTAGTAAACGTTAATTCAACGCAAATGGGGCACATAATTTAAAAGTAGGTACGAAAACTTTGAAGTTTTTTGTACTCGTGAAATTAATCATGTTAAAATAGCCCTTCATGGCACCATAAGGAGATGATAATAAGCAGCCTGAACTATAAGTATGAAGTTCTCCTGGTTTTAAAACTGGTTTTTTTCCGATTATTCCTTCGCCATCAACAATCTCTATGTTGTTTAGAGAGTCGAAAATTTCCCAATGCCTAGAAGTCAATTGAACGGAATCCTTACTGTGGTTTTCTATGGTGATCTGGTAACTAAAGGCAAAGTGAATCTTATAGTTCTTGAAGTAAGTACCTTCAAAACTAGTCAACACCGAAATTTTTATGCCTCTTGTTATTTGAGAAACCATAATAAAGTATTAAATATGTGTGTAATAACAACAAAATTACAATTTTTTGATTTTGTTTTGCCGTTTTTCCGAATGTTTTTTTAATTAATGATATTTAAAGAGTTGGCAGTTCCTTTGCCTATAACCCTATAATAGCGATCTGTATTTTCACGATAGTAAACCAAAACGGAATAGTCATTTTCCGTTTGATAAAAATTTCCGTCAATCGCATTTTCATTATCGATGATTCCCTTACTGTCAGAAATGACATATTCGAAATTCGTAAATCCTTGTTTTATCAAAAGGGCCTTTTCATAAATCCCTTTTTTAGAATTGTAGTCCATTTTGAATTCAGGTTCTCGGCTATAATTATTAAACATTCCGTTAATATAGAGTTCTTTGTTCTCTCTATAAGTGGGTGCTGAAAGACTAAAGTATACCCAAGCATAATCGGCTTCGATCTCACTGTTGTCAGCGTTTAAATTGCGTACTACAAAGTTGCCGTTAACGTCTTCAAAAACGGAGTATGGGAAATTGGCGCGGGCATTGTTGGTGAACAAATAACAGTTGTATATTTCCGTACTAGCATCCACTTTTGACACATTATTGTTGGCAGCTCTAATGTCTTTGTTTTCAAAATATAAAAATTCATTTCCAGCCCAAAATTGGGTTTCGGTGTCGTATTTGTAAATTAAATCATTCCCTATTGTGTATTGTGGCAACACATTTTTGATGGCGTTATTGAACTTTCCGTTTTGAAAAAGTAACACTTTTAGGTTTTTATTTGGGTTTTGAAAAGTAATCGTACTTGATTGGACGGTAAATTCTAGGTTTTGCTTGGTTTCTAAATTACTTACCGTTCGGGCTCGCTTTACTTGTATTGGTACTGTTACCAAATCTTCGTACAAGATGAATTTTCTAGAGAAAACTACCTCTTTGCTGTCATTTAAAATTTTAAGCATGTAGTTTCCGCTAATCAGCAATTGTTGTGTGAACTGATTGGGAAAAGACAAGGTGTAATGAGAGTAGATTTGTAAGGTGTTGAAAGAGTTGTTGTAATTTTGAATTCTTTGGTTGTCAAAACCCAAAAGGTATTCACTTTTAGGAATTTCTGATGGAATCCAATTGTAATCACAATGTATGATTTCGTAATAGTAATCCGCTTCATTGCCAAATAAGTCGTCAAATTGCAATTGGAATCCGCTACCCAATTGGAATATTGGAATCACATTTTGATTGTTCTGAATAAAGGAAATGGTTTTGATGTTAAATGGTGGAGCCAATTCGTTTTCTACTTGGGAAAATAAAATATGGAAGGTAGACAGAAGTAGTATTGTAAGTAATTTTTTCATTTAAATGAAGTGCTTAAAAGCGTTAAATATAGTAATTAATAGTTAAAATTAATAGATCTATATTGAAATTGCAATCGTTATTTATTGTAAGGAAAATGTTAAATTATTCTTAGTTATAATCTGATTTTCTGTTTTTTATGACTAGTTTTATTTAAAAATAAACCAACGTATATGAAACAATTTTCTAAAGTAACCATTGGCTTACTATTTTGTTCTTCAGCAATCTTTGCTCAAGACATTGACCTTTCTAAAAAAATTCCTGTAGATCCCTCTGTAAAAACAGGTGTTCTTGAAAATGGATTAACCTATTACATCAAGAAAAATGCCAAACCTGAAAACAAAGTCGACTTACGATTAGTTGTTAATGCAGGATCTATTCTAGAAAATGACGATCAAAGAGGATTGGCGCATTTTATGGAGCACATGAATTTTAATGGTACGAAACGTTTCCCGAAAAATAAATTAGTCGATTATTTGCAAAGTATAGGTGTGAAGTTTGGACAACATCTTAATGCGTACACTAGTTTTGACGAAACCGTTTACTTCCTTCCTATACCTTCTGATAGTCCAGAGAAATTAGAGAACGGCTTTAATATTATTGAAGATTGGGCTTTTAATGCTGATTTAACTCCTGAAGAAATAGAAAAAGAAAGAGGAGTTGTTCTTGAAGAGTATCGATTGGGTCTTGGAGCAGACAAAAGGATGCTTAGTCGCTATTTGCCAAAAATGATGTACAACTCTCATTATGCAGATCGTTTGCCAATAGGAGAAAAAGAAATTTTAGAGAAATTTAAATACGATAAAATTGTAAGCTTCTATAAAGACTGGTACAGACCAGATTTGATTAGTGTTATTGTGGTAGGTGATATAGATGTTGCTGCAATGGAGAAAAAAGTGAAAGAACATTTCTATAAGTATAAAAATCCAGCAAATGAGAAGGAACGAAAAATATTTGAAGTGCCTAATCATAAAGAAACTTTTGTAGCCGTTGAAAGTGACAAAGAAGCACCTTATACAATGGTTCGATTACTATACAAGGATTATGGATCTCCAAAAAAAATGAAAACTATTGGGGATTATAAGAATAATATAACTGAAGGTTTATTTGCTACGATGATTAATAATAGATTAAGTGAGTTAGTCAATTCAGCAACGCCACCTTTTACTTATGGCTATTCTTATCACGGAGGGACTTATGCAAGAACTAAAGAGGCTTATCAATCCTTTGCAGTTGTTCAAGAGGACAAACAACTTTCAGCTCTTAAAGTTTTAACAGTTGAAAATGAACGTGCTAAAAAGTACGGATTTACTGAAGGGGAGTTAGCAAGAGCTAAATCTGAGGTTTTGGCGCAATATGAGAAACAATATAATGATCGTGATAAAACAGATTCTGATAAATTTGTAGCGCAATTTCAATCAGAGTTTTTAGAGCAAGAACCTGCTCCTGGTATTGAATGGGAATTTAAAACAACAAAAGAGTTATTGCCATCAATTTCACTGGCTGATGTTGCCACATATATGAAGGACCTAGTAAAAGAGGATAATAGAGTTGTTATTATTACTGGTCCTGAAAAGGAAGGATTAGTTAAGGTTACAGAGCAGCAAGTGTTAGAGGCTTTAAAAATAAATGCTAATGAAATTACAGCCTACGAAGACTCTAAAGCGGTAAATAGTTTACTTCGAAATGAAGTGAAGCCAGGGTCAATTTTAAAGAAGGAAACGGATGCTAAACTAGGATTAACTACATTGTTTCTTTCTAATGGAGCAAAAGTGAAGTACAAAAAAACGGACTTCAAAAATGACGAAATCCTTATGGACGCAGTAAGTTTTGGAGGAACCAATACCTACTCTAATGACGAAATAATCAAAACTCAATTTGCTAATGGAGCATTGGCTGAAGCCGGTTTCTCTGGTTTGTCACTAAATGACATTAATAAATTCATGTCGGGTAAGATCGCTTCGGTAAATCCTTATATCAGTAGTATTACTGAAGGATTAAGAGGTAGATCTACTCCTAAAGATTTAGAATATTTGTTCCAAAGCACCTATGCTTATTTTACAGATTTGAATTTAGATCCAGAAGCTTATGAAGGGTTCAAACAAAAGCAATCTGCATTTTATAAAAACATGGCTTCACAACCTTCGTTCTTTTTCCAACAAGAATTGTATGCTTATTTGATGAAGGAAGATCCAAGGTTTAACGGAATTGTTCCTACAGATAAAACCTGGGCACAAACGGATTATCCATTGGCTTATAAAAAATACAAAGAGCGTTTTGCTAATGCTGGAGACTTTGAATTCTTCTTTGTTGGGAACGTAGATGATAAAGTTATGGAGGCTTTTTCGGCTAAATATATTGCATCATTACCATCAACTAAGAAAAAGGATGTTGTAACTGATTTAGGGTACAGAATGCTAAAAGGAGATTTGAAAAAAGTAATCAATAAGGGGACTGATCCTAAAAGTACAGTTTCTATTATGTATTATGGAGACGCTGTTTACTCAGACAAAGATGCATTAACTATGCAAGCATTAGGCGAAGTATTAACCATTAAATTAATTGAAGAATTAAGAGAAAATGAAGCTGGTGTATATGGTGTAAGCGCTCGTGGAAGCATGACTAAGGTGCCAAACGGTTCTTTTAATTTTAGAATAGGTTTTCCTTGTGGCCCAGAAAATGCTGAAAAATTAACGGCCTCTGCTTTAAAAGAATTGCAAAAAATAATTGATAACGGTCCTGATGAAAAGGATGTGGCTAAATTTAAAGAAGCCGAGTTACTTGACTATAAAAAGGATATTAAGGAAAATAAATTCTGGTTGAGTAATTTTACTCAGTCTTATATTGACGGAAAAAGTCCTAATAGAGTTTTTCAAGTGGAAGAAGCAATCAATAACGTTACTGCTAAGGATATTCAAGCTATTGCTAAAAAATATCTAACTAAAGATAAAGTAGTTGCAATGCTATTGCCAGAAGTTCAGAAATAACAAATTGTTTTTAAAATGTAAATGCCCGCTAAAATTTGATTTTAGCGGGCATTTTTTTTATTTATTTAAAGCAAACAGGGATGATTTCTCCTTTTGCCAAACAATATTTTTCTACTAATTCAGGGGCGATTTTATTAGTGTAGTCTTCTTCGATTACTTTAAAACCAATGCCTCTTAATTTATCAAAATAGTCACGGCCATAAATACGGACATGATCGTATTGTCCAAAAATTTCAGCACGCTTTTTTTGGTCTGTTATGGTGTTATCGGCAAAAGTTACTGCTCGAGATAAATCTTGCGGAATTTGCAAAATGGCCATTCCGCCTGGTTTTAATACACGATACAATTCTTGCATGGCTTTAGTGTCATCCGGAATGTGCTCTAAAACGTGATTACACAAAATAACATCATACTGATTGTCTTCAAAAGGCAAGTCACAAATATCAGCTTTTACATCTGCCAAAGGCGAAAATAAATCCGTTGTTGTGTAATCAAGATTCTTCTGATTTCTAAACAATTTATAAAATGCTTGTTCAGGAGCAAAATGCAATACTTTTAGTGCTGAATTCATTTCAGCATCTCTTAATTTTATTCTTTTAGTATTGGAAACTGTTGAATCTGAAACGAGTTCAGATTGAAAAAAATCAGTTTTTTCGTTGAGGTACAACCATAATAAACGATGTCTTTCTAACGAAAGTGTACTTGGCGAAAGCACATTGTTACGTTGTGTTCCGTAACCATAAGGCAAGAATGATTTAAAGCTTTTTCCGTCTATAGGATCGGTAAATTTATCCCCTTTTAAAGCATAAGCCAAGACGGGTCTAGCCACATAACTTAAACGAATAAGTAATGGACGAGGGATTGTATTGAGTACGAGTTTAAAAAGTTTTTTCATTACAATACTAATGGTATTTTTCTGAACTCATCCTCTTCGTTACTTACAATTCCCAATGCTTTGTATACATACGCGAAAGTAGAAAGTATCTCTGGTCTACCATCAATTAAAGCGACATCGTGTTCAAAGTGAGCACTTGGTTTATTGTCAGCAGTAGTTATTGTCCAGCCATCTTTGTGCTGTTTGATGTTTCTAGTTCCTAGATTAATCATCGGCTCGATTGCAACAACCATTCCTTCAACGAAAAGTTTTCCGCGACCACGTTTTCCGTAGTTTGGCATTTCAGGGTCTTCGTGCATTTTTTGACCAAGACCATGTCCTACTAATTCGCGAACGACTCCGTAACCATGAGATTCTGTGTATTTTTGGATCGCATTACCAACATCTTCCACGCGGTTTCCGGCTTTAAATTCACGGATTCCAACATAAAGAGACTCTTTGGTTACCTGCAATAATTTTTTTGTTTCTGGTGCGACTTCTCCAATTTCAAAAGAATAGGCGTGATCTCCATGGTAGCCATTTTTAAATGCACCACAATCAACAGAGATTACGTCACCACTTTCAAGAGGAGTATTATTAGGGATTCCGTGTACAACTTGTGCATTAGGACTCATACATAATGAGTTTGGAAAACCGTATAAACCAAGGAAACTAGGAACAGCTCCATGGTCACGAATGAATTCTTCAGCTAATTTATCTAAATATAGAGTGGTGACACCTTCTTTTATTTCAGAGGCAATCATTCCTAATGTTTTCGATACGATTAAGGCACTTTCGCGCATTAATTCTATTTCTTCACGGGATTTTACTATAATCATATTTGTTATTTTCAGTTTGCAAAAGTACGATTTTAAAATTATTTAATCAGGATTGGCCATAATTTTAAAAAGTTCAGAATTGGAAATGAAATATCTGTTTTCTAAAGCAATTGATGCTAGTTGCGCACTGATCAAACTAGTCTCTCTGCTGTTTATCAAAAATAGGGAGCTTTCACCAAAAGAAAACAGTCGCTCCTCTGATTTTAGCATCATGGCATAGTCTTTTGCTAATGTTTTTATAATTTCATTTTGTTTTTCGAGGGAAATAATCTCCGTTTTTTGAGCACTTATTTTATTCGACAGTTGAACTTTTTCTAAATTTAAAAGGTATTCTGTTTCTTGGATTTTATATTGGGCTAATTTCAAACCTCCTCGTTCTTTTCTTAAAAACAGAGGGAAGTAAAAGTTTAAGCCTATTTTATAATCTTCAAATTGATAGTTATCAATATAACTCGGTTCAGCTAAATAGCTGTATCCAATATCGATTTTGGGTAAAAGCATGTTTGCTTTCAATTTTTTTTCAACAGTCAAAATTTCAATCTTATTTTCTAAACTATTAATTTTCGGATGACTTTCTAAAGTAAATTCGCTGTTTAATAAATCATTAGTTTTTAATGTTTCCTGAATCGTTCCCTCTAAATCTGACTCTGGACTGAGTGCGTCAGCAAGCTCAAGCGGAATGGAGTTGTCTAACCAGAGAAAATTAGACAATTCTAATTTAGCTTTGTTTAACTTTAGTTTAGAATCTTCAAGACTTAGCTGTCTGCTTTTTACACTTATTCCAGCTTCAATACTGTCAATTGCACGTTTGTCTCCCGCTTTTATTAAGGATTTGATGCCGTTAAACCTATTTTGTGCATTAGTATTATAGGTTTCATATAATTTCACTTCATTGAAGGTTTTCTTCCAATTAAAGTAAGCTATTGATGCATCATATAGAACGGCTATTGCTTGGAGCTTTCTCTCAGCCTGACTTAGTTTCATTTGGATTTTTGCCTTGCGCACATCAGCCATTCTTTGATTAATGAATAAACCTTGCCCTAAAGGAACTGTTATTCCTAATGAGGTTAAGCCTTTGTTAGGAACTGTGTTTTCGGGATTCAAATAGATTCCTTCATTGTTGTCGAATCCCGCTTTTATTTCGATTCCGTACCAAGTTGGGATTTTAAAACTACTGTTTAAAATCGAATAATATTCTTTGTCTTTGAATTGTTTTTCTTTAAAATCGACTTCAATTTTTGGGTCAAAACCACCACGAGCCATCATTAGATTAGCCTGTGCTTTGTTGATTTCCAGATTTGCATTCTTAACTAAGGGATGGTATTTTTTTACATATCCCAGAAACTCATTATAAGTAAACTCTTTAGATAGACTTTCGCTTGGCGCTTGACCAAAAGCAAGAGAGCCGAACAACAGTAAAATGATAAGAAGTGGTTTCATTATTTTTTCTCTTTAGCTGTTTTTGTGTCTGTTTTATAGTAATTTGGTGGAAACCCATTTAAAACTCGCCATACTTCAAACCAAATTGGTACGGTGTCAAGTAGGGCAATAGTTTCGGCACCCGAGCCAATACTGATTTTTTTCGGCCAAGCATCTTCCTCTTCATCTGGAGCAATCAATATTCTGTATTTTCCGTTGTCACTGATGAAATTTTCGATAGCAACAATTTTACCTCCAAAAGTCCCGTAAGAAGCATTTGGCCATCCCGAGAAAACAATAGTGGGCCATCCGTCAAACCAAACCCTTACTTTTTCGCCCCTGTTGATCAACGGCAAATCTATGGGGTCAACATAGGTTTCCACAGCAATATCATATTGTGCCGGCATGATGCTCACAATAGGAGTTCCTTCTTTTACAGTTTGGCCTATTCCGGCTTGTAAAATTCTGTTGACATAACCGCTTTGTGGTGCTTTGATATAGTACATTCCGTTTCTAATGCTATAATTAGCATATTGATTCTCTAGTTTGTTTACTTGTGCTTCGGTATCATATTGATTACTCAAAGCAGTGTATTGGTCACTTTGTGCTTTTGATGTTTTTTCGGAGTATTCAGCAGTAATTCGGTTTGTTTCTACTTTAGCATTGATATATTCATTTTTGCTACCTAAGAATTTATTTTCCTGAGTGATGATTTTAGCTTCAACTTCTTGTAATTTTAATCTTTTGTCTTCAACATCAGTCAAAGGTTTCAGTCCTTCATTATTCAATTGAACCGCACGATCATATTGAGTGTTCGCAATCTTAAGTTGTGTTTTTACGGCAACAAGATCTATGCTGTCGCTTTTTATTTTTAAAAGCGATTGTTTTATTTTGTTCTGTGCTTGTTCTAGTTTTAGCCTTTTTTCGCTTTCTATTGATTGAATTTGACTAGATAATGCAGTTACTTTTGAACCATACGATTCTAATGATGACTTTTTTGCACTGACTTGTCTCTTAGTGTTGGCTACTAAATTGGGATCCATATAGTCCTCTTTTATTTCTGAAATGAAAAGAATGGTGTCCCCTTTATTTACAAAATCACCTTCTTGAACATACCAGTTTTCTATTCGCCCAGAAATAACACTTTGTATCGATTGTGGTCTTTGATTGGGTTTTAAAGTAGTCACAGAGCCGGAACCAGAGATGTTTTGAGTCCAAGGAAGAAATAATATTAGTACGCCTAAAATACAAACAGATACGATAATTCTATTTAGGATCTTCGAATTTGAATTTACATTCAGATTTTTTATCGTTTCAAATTTCTCTAAACTTGGAGAATTCGTTTTATTGTTGTCAGATATGTTTAGCATAACCTAAAGGTTTTTTGAGTCTTGTTGAATACGTCCACTTTGCATGATAATTTCCCTATTGCATTTTGTTTTCCAATATGGATTTTTTGAAGAAACGATAATAGTCCATTTGTGTTCTTTGGCGGTAATGAAATCAATAATTTCGTTAGCCACTTTTTCATCCATCGTATCTGTTGGATCTTCGTAGAAAAGAATTTTTGGCTTATGAATTATGCTTCGTGCCAATAAAATTTTCTGCGCATTCGAAGAGGATAATTGTCTTCCTTCAGGGAATATGTGAGTGTCTAGACTTTTTGGTAAAGATTTAATAAAGTAAGTAAGTTGTACGCCGTCAAGCGCCCATTTCAAATCCTCTTGGCTAATGTTTTTATCGTTAAATGTTATGTTTTCCAAGTAAGTTCCCTCAAAAGGGGATTCTCCGTAAATGATGCTTCCTATTTGCGAACGGTACTGTTTTAAATCAATTTTTTTGAAAGTGTCGTCATTTATATAGAAACTTCCGGAGGTAGGTTTTAATAGTCCTGACAATACTCGAATCAGTGTTGTTTTACCAGAACCATTTTCGCCATTAATAAAAATTCGTTCGCCTTGATCAATTTTCAATGAGATGTCACTTAGAATGGTGTTTTTTGAATCCGGAAATTTGAATTGTATCTTTTCTGTTTCTAAGGTGATATCAGCGTAGCAATAGTTGGTACTTTCGTTATCGAATTCTTCTTCCAAACTTAAATCTGCTACTTGGCCAATTTTTTCTACAGATGTCAATACATCATAGAAAGTTTCCAAGCCAAGAATAATTTTCTCTACCGAATTGATTACTAATAAAATGATAATTTCAGCGGCGACAAACTGCCCAATATTCATTTGTTGTGAAACAACTAAAAAACCTCCAATTGAAAGTAAACTAGCTGTGATAATTACTTTAAAAATAATTAATTGGGTAAATTGTCTTTTTATAACGTTAAAATGTTTCTCTCGGTAATTTAGATATTCTGTAACTAAGTGGTCATTCTTTTGAAGACCAAAATCAAAATTGAGTTGATTTCTAAAACTGAAATTATTTCGAGCCATTTCTTGTAGCCATCCTGCTACTTTGTATTTGTTTTTTGACTCTTTTAAACTGGTTTCTAAACCCGTTTTATAAGATAGTTTAAAGATGAAGTAAAGTAAAATAATTAGCATTATACCAAATACAATAAAATAAGGATGGTATAGTGATAACAATATCACACCAAAAACAATCTGTAATAAGGCTGCAGAAAAGTCTATTAATAACTTAGAAGTTCCCTTTTGAATAGTGATTGTGTCAAAAAATCGATTGGCTAATTCTGGCGGGTACGTATTGTATAATTCTTCAAATTTAATTTTGGGTAGTCGTACTGCGAATTCAAATGAGGAGCGTACAAATATCTTTTGTTGTAAACTCTCTGTTATTCTTAGCTGCATTAAGGATAAAATTCCCACTAGTGCAACTCCCATTACCACTAGAAATATCAACACAATCCATGATACACTGACACGTCCTGATTGAATGAAATTGATAATGGCTTGAATACCTAAAGGGAGGGATAAACTTACTAATCCAGCAAATATGGCGTAAAAGAATAGCTGCGAGATGTCTTTTTTGTCGAGTTCTAATAAATTGTAAAATCTTTTTAATGGAGTCATTGTCTATTTATTTTTTAAAACTGTTGTAATGAGATTGATGTAAAAATCAGTTGGACTAATGTTTTCGTTGCAATTGGTAATCGTAGTTAAATGGTCTCTTAAAAAATGTTGATGCAGTGCACCCTCAATTATATTAGAAGCAAGGCTTTTTGCAAAAGGATAATCAGGATCTACTTCAATAATTAAATTGACAATTCTATTGATTACACTTTTATATATCAAAAAGAAACCTTCTTTGTTTTCTTCATCTACTTCTTTTGTTTGAAGTGTTTTTGTAAACTCGGATATTATTATTTTATTTAAAATTGATTCGTTGATATGTTTTGTTGCCTCATCATCTTCGATTTTTTCAGTAACAATTGTAATCGCTTTTTTTAGCTTTTCGAATGGATCTTCAATGTTGTTAGTAGCAAAAAATAGCTTATATTCCATCCAGCTCCAATACCACGAAGAAAGGTATAACATTAATTTATGCTTATTTTCAAAATAGCGATAAATTGAACTTTCGTTAGAACTAATTTTTTCTCCTAGTTTTTTGAATGTAAAATGATCAAACCCAATCGCGTCCATTAAAAGGATGCTTTCTTCAATTATTTTTTTTCCTAATATCGAAGTTTCAGGATCTTTTAAATAGATCTTTTCGTTGACTTGGATTTTAATATTTGTAAATAGGTCTCGCATATTTAATACTTATTTGTGCAAAGATAATAGTAATACTATCAATAAAAGCAGGTTTTTAGTATTTTTTTTTAAATTTATGCTTTCAGAAGAGTTCTAGTAGTGATAGATTAATAGGAACTAATCTGTAAATTAGCCTAAAATTTAAAAAGTAAACACCATGGCTGTGACTAATGAATCGGCTCTAGACAAAGTAGGTCAGTTAGCTAAAATGAAACGTATTGCATTGATAGTTTTGGGTCTTGCGGTACTTTGCTTTTTTGTAGGGCATTATTATAAAATAGCTTGGCTGAAGGCTTTTAGCGAGGCAGCTATGGTAGGTGGTATTGCTGATTGGTTTGCAGTAGTTGCGTTATTCAGGCATCCGTTAGGAATTCCTATACCACACACAGCATTAATACCGCAAAATAAAGATGCTATTGGTCAAAATTTAGGTGCTTTTGTTTCGGATGAGTTTTTGATTAAAGAAAAATTAGAAATAAAAATTGACGAGTTTAATTTTGCTGTCAAAGCAACTACCTGGCTTTCGGCTGAAGAGAATGCTACTAAAATAGCTGGTTTAGTGGTTGAAAATCTAATTCCAGGGATTCTTAAAACAGTAGATGATGAGGATGTACGACAATTTATTCAAACGCAATTTCAAGCTAAACTGCATGAAATGAATTTTGGAGAATGGGTTGCAATGGGGCTGGAATCTTTATCAAACAGCAAAAAGCAAGAAGAATTAATAAGTAATTTGCTTAGCATTTTGTCAGAGGAATTGCAAGTCAATAAGGAAGTTATTCGCGAAAAAGTAAAGTCATCTACACCATGGTATACCATGGGAATTGCGGATAAAAAGTTGGCTGATGGTATTTTTAATGGACTTTATGAATTCATCGACGAAGCTAGGGAACCGGATAGCTTAATACGAAAACGCATTGATTTATATGTAGTGAATTTTATTGATGAATTAAAGAACTCAGCTGAAATGCAACAAAAAGTAAATTCTTTAGTAATTGAATTTACGCAGAAGAAAGAAGTGCAAGATTACATAAGTTCTATTTGGGAGAACTTAAAAACTGCCGTTACAACTGATTTAGATAGGGGAGTTGACTCGAAAATAAAAGTAAGTTTGACTACTATGATTCGCAATTTTGGAAAAAATATTCAAGATGACCCTACTATGATTGCTAAAATTAATGATTTTGTAAAAATTGATTTATTAGGGGTTTTGATTCGGAATAAAAAAGCAATTGGTGATTTAATTGCCAATTCAGTTAAAAGTTGGGACAAAGAAGAAATCTCAAATAAACTCGAATTAGAAATAGGGAAGGACCTGCAGTACATTCGAATCAACGGAACAGTAGTAGGTGGTTTAGTAGGACTTTTGATATATGCTATAGAACAGTTTCTTTAAATAAAAAAAAGGCTACTCTTTTGAGGGAGTAGCCTTTGAATAAAATATATTTCGTTGTTCTTATAACAATGAATGTTGTGTCATAACTGCTGGTTTTTCAATGCCCATCAAATCTAGAATTGTAGGTGCAATATCACCCAGAACTCCATCGTGAACTTCTTTAAGATCTTTGTCAACCAGAATAAAAGGAACTGGGTTTGTAGTGTGTGCCGTGTTTGGGCTTCCGTCAGGATTCATCATCGTTTCACAGTTACCATGATCTGCAATTACAAGTACAGTATAGTCGTGTGCTAAGGCTGTCGTGATTACTTTCTCAACACATTTGTCTACCGCTTCACATGCTTTTATAGCTGCAGCCATAATTCCTGTATGTCCTACCATGTCACCATTGGCAAAATTAAGGCATACAAAATCAACATCTCCTTTTTCAAGCTCGGGAACCAAGGCGTCTGTTAGTTCAAACGCACTCATTTCAGGCTGCATGTCATAAGTAGCCACTTTAGGCGAATTTTTTAATATTCGTCTTTCTCCTCTAAAAGGGATTTCTCTACCTCCAGAAAAGAAAAAAGTAACGTGAGGGTACTTTTCTGTTTCTGCTATTCTGATTTGGGTTTTATTGTGTTTTTCTAAAACTTCACCCAGTGTTTCAGTGATATTGTCTTTGTTATACACCACTTTGACATTTTTGTATGTTTCATCATAATTAGTCAATGTAACGTAATACAAATTGAGTTTGTGCATGTTTTGTTCGTGAAAATCTTCTTGCGAAAGCGCTTCAGTCAATTCTCTTCCTCGATCCGTTCTGAAATTGAAGAATATAACAACATCTTCATCTTCGATTGTCGCAATTGGTTTTTCGTTATCATCTACTATTACGATAGGGTTGATGAATTCGTCAGTTATATTCTCGTTATAACTATTTTCGATTGTCGCAACCGCATTTTTAGAAGGTGTTCCTTTTCCGTTTACCAATAAATCATAGGCAAGTTTTACTCTTTCCCAACGTCTGTCACGGTCCATTGCATAATATCTCCCAATAACAGAAGCTATTTTTACAGTAGTATTTGAAATGTAGTTTTCTAAATTCTGAATGTAATTTTTTCCTGATTTCGGATCTACGTCTCTTCCATCTGTGAAAGCATGAACAAAAACATCTTTTAATCCATACTCTTGGGTTGCATCAATTAATCCGCGTAAGTGGGAAGTATGGGAGTGAACACCACCATCCGACACTAATCCTAAGAAGTGTACTTTTTTATTGTTGTCTTTAGCATATTGAAATGCGTCTTTCAGAACTTGTTCTTTAGCTAAAGTTTTATTGGCTACAGCCAAATTTATTTTAGCTAAATCTTGGTATACAATTCTACCAGCACCTAAATTCATGTGGCCCACTTCGCTATTTCCCATTTGTCCTTCTGGTAATCCTACATTAAGACCATCAGTTCTAAGTTGTGCGCTAGGGTAATTTTTATAAAGACTGTTTATAAACGGAATATGTGCATTGTCGATTGCGGATACTTTTGGGTCTGGAGATTTTCCCCATCCGTCTAATATCATTAGTATAACTTTCTTGTTCATTTTAAAATATTTTAAACAAAGATAAAGTATTTATAAAATCTTCTTAGTCAACAAAGTTACTATTATACATTCAGGAGAGAACCCATTAAAATAATATTAATTTTATGATGGATGAGGTCTTTTTTTAAAATTAATGCACCTTAGGATTTGCTTTTTAAGCTATTGTAGTCAATAAAATATTTTACACTTATAGAAAAAGCATGGCTTAAAGCGTCATTATTCAATAAATTGGTAACGTTCTTTTCAAAGTTTTTGTTAATAGTATTTTCGAAATTTGCGGCGTTATTTCGATATAGAATAGAAACTTGGCTACCTGGAGCAAACCACCAAGAGTACGATAAATCAAAATTCCAAGAATAAAAACTAGAGTTTTTGTTAGTGTTATAGTTTGTAAAATCAGTCAGTCTTCCGTTTTGTTCTAAAGATAAAAAGTTTTTGTTTTCTGCGTAAGACCAATATTGTCGCACAGCCAGATTGAAATTCATTTTGCTGCTGATCGAATATTTTCCTGAAATACTGTTGGAGTATGTAATTACGTTCCTATTAGCAAAAATAATGGATTCCGGTGTACTGCTGTTTAAATCATCATCGATGCTGTCTACAAAACCCTTATTGTTATTTCTTCTTTGGAATTCAAAATTATAGTGCAAGGAAAATTTATCGTTAAAACGGTATCTTGGTCCTAATGAGAATTCATAGGTACTTCTATCAGTTTCATTAAAAATAGAGTAGGAAGGGTTGAAATCAATTGCGAATTTATTATTGTAATTTGAGGAAATATATAACCATGCATTGTATTTTTCAGGAAGGATTACATATCTATTTTCTGCCCTTGCTTCGTAAAAATCGTACGACTCAAAAGGGTTTATGTTAACCCCAAATCCTACATAATGATTTTTTTTAGTGTCAAGGTTTAGATTTATGTTGATATTATTCGCTTGAATTTTCCCCGTTTCTTTATGAAACTGGGTATACATATTGTAATTTAATTTAAAGCTGTTGAAAAGGGTTGTTGGATTTAGGATTCTATAATTTGCATTTCCGTAAATCGAATAATAATTAGTTTCAAAATTAATACCTAAGTCATTGTTATCATACTCTTTAGAGACTAGGTCTGCGCCAAAACTATATCTATACTTTCCACTAGTTTCTGCAAAATTTAAAGTAGTGTAAATTCCTTTTTTGTCCTCCAGAGCATTGATGTAGCTGTATTTTAAATTTCCTGAAAGGTTATAGGTGTTCTTTTTAGTGTTCAAATCCCATACCAATGCAGAAACATTAGCATCGTTAAACGCTCCGTTTCTTGTAACATTAGTATTAATAAAGGAAATGGAAGAGTTTTTTCTGAAACGTTGATCTAATACCAGAACATTGTAATTTGATAAGGGTTCAACCTCTTGTCTTCGGGTTTCTTGTGTGTCTTTGTTTTGAATAGTAGCGTATGTTTTTTCAGTAACAGCATTTAGGATCCCAATTCCTAAACCTCCTTTTGTTCTTCCTGAAACTTTTAAAGCATTAATCAGGTTTACGCTTGACGGATTTTCAATAACTTCCTCATTGGCTGCTTTTGTAGGTTGTGAGGAAGGTCTTCCGCCTATTCTTCGAGAATATACTAAATCTCCTTTGCTAAAAAGGTCAGTTCCTTCGGTAAAAAAAGATCTATTCTCATTAAATTGCTGTTCAAAAGGACCTAAGTTTAAAATCTGGTCGTCGTATTTAGTTTGTCCAAAATCTGGTATTAAAATAGCGTCAAGAGTAAATGCATCGTTAATTCCGTATTTAATGTCTAAACCACCTTTAAGTGTTCCGTAGGTTTTTTGATTAGAATTAGCATTTACATAAAATGAAGAGTAGGGTAAAAGGAATAGTCTAGTAGGAGGTTTGATATTTTCAATTCCTTCAAGGACTCCAGATTGTTGTGTGAATGTCCCCACTTTTGAATCAATATAATTCCAAGTAAACTTTTGACGATCTCGTCTTATTTCCCTAAAAAAATTAAGACCCCAAGTTTGTTTCTTTTCTCCTGAGAAACGCAGTGCGGCGTATGGAATTCGCATTTCCACAACCCATCCAAAATCAGTTATTACTGCCTTACTTTTCCAAACAGCATCCCATGAATAGTCTTCGCCATTTGCATCTGTGGTGATACAATCTGCTTGTCCATCTGATGCGCAAACATAAAATTGAAAATCCTGCTGTCCATCATTAAATCCATTGATGAAAACGCCAAATAGATCAGAGGTTCCAAATTCGTCTCTTTTTGATATTTCTTTTAGGATTTTATTAGGCTCGTCATCATACATTGTTGCAGCTATATAAACAGCATCGTTGTCATAAATTACCTTAACGGTAGTTTTTTTATTCTCCGTAATGGGCTTTCCGTTGTCAGGGTGAAACATGATAAAGTTATCAGCTATAGGAGTTGTTTCCCAGATGCTCTCGTCAAGTTTTCCATCAATGGTAATGTTGCTTGCTGTAAACGTTGTTTTTAAGACTTTTTTTTGGCTATAGCCAAGGGCAGAAAAAAAGAGAATGACTATAAGAAATAATTTTCTCATGTAATTTTGATTGATGTGATGATTGATGAAATGTGATTCAATGTAGTAATAGACTATGCTTTTATGTATTTGTTACAGTTTTTTTTTGCAAAAAAATCCAATCGTAGTTTATTGGTAAAAAAAATGAGATTGATTACAAAACGTAATCAATCTCATTATAATAGCATGATGCAGTTATTAAAATTTGTTTTTTACTACGTTATAGTCAATAAAATAACGGAAACTAACGGATAAGATATTAGTCATATCTGCGTCAAAAACGTTTTTAAGATTAGCGTGGAAGTTCTTTTCTACATTATTAGACCCTATCTGTGTGTAATTACGATATAGTACTGAAAGTTCGCTTCCTGGAGCAAACCACCAAGAGTACGATAGGTCAAAGTTCCAAGAATTGAAATTTCTATTTTTATTCAAAGAATAATCATTGTTTGGATTAAGATATCCATTGTCCTGTAAAGTAAAAAAAGCATCGTTGTCAGAGTATGACCAATAATAGCGACCACTAAGATTTAAAGTCATCTTGGTGTTAATCGCATATTTACCGGTTATGTTATTTTGTAGAATTTCTCTATCTCTTTCGCCAAAAATAATGTCGGTATTATCAAATCCTACCCAGCCCCGGTCACTTATTTTCTTTGTGTACTGTACATCAAGAGCTAAAGAAAACTTATCGTTGAATCTATATTTGATGCCTCCATTTAGTAAATAAGTAACTCTTTGGTCTTCGTTAAATTTAGTTATTGCAGATTCAACCTCATAGGTGAAAGGCTTGTTTTGATTGGTCACAAAAGCAGCATAAACGGTAGCGCTTTTTGGGATGTATACAAATCGTCCATCTACACGAGGTTCGAAAAAATCAAAGCGGTCCAAAGGGTTTAATTGAAAAAGGAATTCAACGTAATTATTTTGTAAAGTAGTTGCCTTTATGGAAGTCTTGTACCAACCTTCTTGAGTTTTACCTGTTGTATTTTGTACTTCTAAATTTAATTCCTGCTCAATTTTAAATGTATTAAAGAATTTTGTTGGGTTTACAATTCTATAACTCCCATTTGCAAAAGCACTATGGTAATTAGTGTAAAAGATGATTCCAAGGTCATTTACATCGTAATTTTTAGAAATGTATTTTCCAGAAAGGAAGTACCTGTATTTTCCACTTGTTTTTGCGAAATTCAGCGATGTTTTGATACCGTCATAATCCTCGATGTCATTTACGGTGCTGTATTTTAGATCACCATATAAATTGTATGAATTTGCTTTGGTGCTCAAGTCAAACAAGGCTGCAGAAACATTTGCATCTCTAAAACCTCCATTACGAGTTGTGTTGGTATTCACAAAAGAGACCGATGAGTTTTGGTTGAACCGTTGGTCAAAAACCACGACATTATAGTTAGTCAATGGCTCTATCACTTCTCTACGTGTTTCTGTTATGACTTTATTTTCGTCATTGATTGTTGTTTTTTCAATTGTGGCGTATGTTTTTTCAGTGATGGCGTTCAGGAAGCCAATTCCCAATCCACCTTCTGTTCGTCCAGATATTTTTATCGCATTGATTAAATCAACGGTGCTTGGGTAGTTTGTGATTTCTTCATTAGCCGCAATTTCAGGTACAGAACTCGGTGAACCACCTATTCGCCTAGAATAAAATAGATTCCCAATATTAAATAAATTAGTTCCTTCGGTAAAGAAAGGCCTGTTCTCTTCCAGTTGTTGTTCAAAAGGGTCTAGGTATAAAATGGCGTTATCGAATTTTGTTTGGCCAAAATCAGGGACTAAAATGGCATCTAGGGTAAACGAATCATTAATTCCGTATTTAATATCAAGTCCAGCTTTGAAAGTTTTACCGGAGTCCAACTCGTTTTTTTGATAATAGAAAGAAGTGTAAGGGATAAAGAAAAGACGGGTTGGTGGTTTTATATTTTCTATTCCTTCAAGGATTCCTGCTTGGTTAGTTACGGAGCCAATTTTTGTATCAACATGATTCCAAGTGTATTTTTGAACATCTCGTTTGACTTCTCTCATAAAGTTTAGTCCCCAAGTTTGTTTTTGTAAGTTAGAGAATCGCAAAGCGGCATAAGGAATTCTCATTTCTACCACCCATCCGAAATCAGTTAGTGAAACGTTACTATCCCATATCGCATCCCAGGAATAATCTTCACCGTCCTTGGTCGCTACGCAGTCCATTTGACCTCCAGCGGCGCTTACATAAAACGTGTAATCTTGTTGGCCGTCATTGAATCCATTAATGGAAACGGAGAAATGATCAGAAATTCCAAAAACATCTCTATTGGTGATTTCTTTCTGTATTTTATCGGGTTCATTATCGTATAGTAGTGCCGAAATATAAATGGCATCGTTATCATATAAAACCTTTACTTCTGTTTTTTTATCTTCACTTATGGGTTTCCCGTTATCAGGTTCAAACATGACAAAACTAGTAGCTGTTTCTGGGTTAGCAACCCAGGCTCCTTCATTTATTTTACCGTCGATAGTAATGTTAGTTGTTGTAGATTTTGCAAAAAGGACTTTTTTCTGAGAATAGCTGGTTAAACTAAATAAAACGAAAAAAGGTAAAAGAAAATGGTTAAATTTCATTGGTTATTGTGATTTGGCGAATACAAAAATAGCATAATTAACATTAAATCAAAGTTTTGTTAGTTTTTAATATGGGTGAAATTAGAAGGGAAATGGTTAAAAATACCTTAAAACATCCAATTTTGTTCTTGGATTAAGTATTTTTTTGGTACTTTTGCAATTCATAATATAATAAAAATCAATGATATACAAAATTTGCCCTGCTGTATTGTTATTAATTCTTTCGTTCTCTCCAAGCAAATACATATTCTCTGAGACTAAAAATGTAAAAGAAATTGCAAAAGTTGTAAAGACGAATTCCGAAACGAATGAAGAAACCATTTATAATAGTTTAAATTCAAATCAATTTGCCCTACCTAAATTGGAAAGCTTCACAGAGGCTTTGAAAGGTTTTTATATTTTAAAAGAAAAAGGCTTAGTAACTAAAAATATTTTGACGCTGATTGATTTTAGCATGTCATCTAATTCTAAAAGACTTTGGGTAATCGACTTGACTACAAATACAATTTTGTACAATTCTTTAGTTGCTCATGGAAGAAACACAGGGAATGAATTTGCAACTAGTTTTTCAAATTCGGCCGAATCTTTCAAAAGTAGTCTTGGATTTTATGCTACAGGAGAAATCTATAGTGGGAAACATGGAAAGTCTCTAAAACTAGATGGCTTAGAAAAAGGCATAAATAGTAATGCTAGGGAAAGAGCAGTTGTTATTCATGGAGCTGATTATGTTTCAAATTCATTTATTCAAAACAATAAAAGACTAGGAAGAAGTTTAGGTTGCCCAGCCCTTCCTTTAGAGTTGACAGATAAGATAATTCAAACAATAAAAGATAAGTCTTGTTTGTTTATATATTTTCCTTCTGACACTTACAAGGTGGCTTCTAAATTTGTTTCTTGATTTTTAAAATAGGGTAAGCTTTTAAAGCTTCCTCATATTACAATAGTTATTACAGAAGAGTCTTTAGTTAAAATTGTTAATCAGCGATTTTAATTAAAGGCTTTTTTCATTAGACAAAATAGACTATTCGTTTAGTATGGTTCTGAATACTGTACTGTATGTGTTTTATCAAATGCTTTCTATTTCGAATGTGTAATCAGTGCTTTGCTAAATCTTTATTGTTTTCAAGAACTGTTATTGGTCATCTTTGATATTTTTTTTTAAAATAGGAGTGTTTTTGTATATATCGAAGACACAGCAGCTAATTTTTTGTTGATTTTTCGAATAAAACTAGCTGTAGTCGTCAAATTAAGAACGTCAAAGTGTCAATTGATGCTTAGTTCTCCTTGTTGAAGGAGTTCATTTTTGAATAAATAGGTGGTAGAAGCTGTTGTTTTTGTAATAATATAAAGATTGATGAAAAATAATTAGACTGTAACAATTTAATTTTAAAATGATTAGAATTAAAGGTAGTTTTTCTTTAAAAATTTAGGTTAAAAAACTTGTTTCAAAGCTAACTTATTCTCTATATTTGCACTCAGTAATGCGAAAGTAGCTCAGTTGGTAGAGCTCCAGCCTTCCAAGCTGGTTGTCGCGAGTTCGAGCCTCGTCTTTCGCTCTATAAAGAAATCCGAAACGATTGTGTTTCGGATTTCTTATTTAAGTTTTTGAAGCCTCACTTTTTAAAAACTTTAAAAAAAATTTGCATGAGATAGATTATTTTGTATCTTTGCAGCCTGTTAATGCGAAAGTAGCTCAGTTGGTAGAGCTCCAGCCTTCCAAGCTGGTTGTCGCGAGTTCGAGCCTCGTCTTTCGCTCTTTAAAGCCGAAACATTTATGTTTCGGCTTTTTTATTTGATATAACTCACATCAGTTTCGCTTTCAATTTCCTCTGCAACTTGATTTTGTCTAAAAAGACGAGCCGATAAATTTCCTTTTAAAAGTATTTTCGAACCTTTTACATCAAGCCAACTTCCTTCTCTTAATCCTAAAACAGGGATTGTGTTATAAGCATGGAATTCTTTGATTCTAGTTTCTCGAGTCTCTCCCATGTGTTTTGATTGAGTGTCAGGATCTAGGTAATGTGCGTTTATATTAAAAGGTATTACTCCTGTAGTTTGAAAACTTGGAGGGTATACAATAGGCATGTCATTCGTGTTTTGCATGCTTAGTCCACAAATTACACTTCCTGCACTTGTCCCTAAATAAGGAGTTCCTTTTTTAATGGTTTGACTAAGTACAGTCATGATGTTGTTTCTGTATAATTCATTGACTAGTACAAAAGTGCTACCGCCTCCTGTAAAAATGCCTTCAGCATTTTCAATTGCTGAGGTAGCATTTTCAAATTCATGAATTCCTTTTACGGCAATGTTTATTTTGGCGAAAGCCAAAGATGCTTTGGCAGTGTATTCCTCATGGGTTATTCCGCTAGGTCTTGCGTAAGGGATGAAGAGGATGGTTTTGCAGTTCTTGAAATGCTTGCTTAATTCAGGTAATAGGTATTCTAAATATTCGCCCCCATGTATAGTTGAGGTACTTGCTATAATTATGTTTTTCATTTTATATTGAATTTAATACGTTAAAGATATAAAATCAGGCTACTTATTTGGCTTATTTTTTATTAACATTTTTTTACCATGTCCTTAGTAATTAATTTGGAAAGGCTTAGGATACTTTTACAGCTAATGAATATTTGAATGTAATCACTATGCAAATCGGTAAATTTAGTTGTGTCTTTTTCGTTTTATTTGCCACTGCAGCTTTAGCACAAACAGCGATTCTGAGGAAATTAAGGGGAAAGGTCAGGACTGATTATGCAACTCCGGAAGGTTTCTACGTAATAAACTTAAAAACGGAACAAGCGGTGATTACTGATGACGGTGGTTATTTTTCAATACCGGCTATTGTTGGAGATACGCTGTTGTTCTCGGCAGCACAATTTAAGGGAATGCGAGTTGTCGTGAATTCTGATGATTTTGGAGAAGAATTATTTTTGGTAAAAATGGAACCTATAATGAACCAATTGAACGAGGTTGTAATCAAACGATATAACAATATCAATGCGGTTTCCTTGGGGATTATCCCTGCAAATCAAAAATCCTATACCGCGGCAGAGCGTAAATTAAAAACGGCAACTCGTCTTAATCCAACTGCTAGCGCTGGAAGTATGGCGGGAGGTTCGATCTCCGCAGACCCTTTGTTTAATTTAATTTCTGGGAGAACGGCTATGCTCAAAAAAGAGCTTATAGTTGAAAAGAAAGAAACCTATCTAGCAATGTTAGATGAGATGTTTGATATGGACCATTATATTAATAAATTTAAAATACCTTTAGATTACGTAAAAGGTTTTAAATATTATGCGGTTGATAATGATAAATTTACAAAGATTTTAAATCAAAAGAATATAACCACTACAGAGTTTTTGTTAGGAGAGCTAGCAACAAAATATAAAGAAATAATTGCCCGTGAGAACAAATAATACTTTCCTCTTTTTTCTTTGTTTACTTTCTCAGGTTATTTTTGGTCAAATTGTTGACGAAATAAAAATTCGTGGAATAATTGAAGTTGATTCAATTTCTGCAGAAGGAGTGAATATTGTTAATCTAAGAACAGATCAGTCTACTTCTTCTAATAAGGAAGGGGTGTTTTACCTTTTTGTAAAAGAAGGTGATCTTTTAGCGTTTTCTGCTGTAAATCTCGTAACTTTACGTAGAAGGCTAACCAAAGATGAAATCTTGAAAAATAGTATTATAGTAAAAATGGTAGCAAACAGTATTCCATTGAAAGAAGTAATCGTCAATGGTGATTCTAGAATCAGTGCTGAAAATTTAGGGATTATCCCTTACAATCAAAAAAAATATACCCCTGCCGAAAGAAAATTATATACTGCAAGGTCTGGATTGTTAGATCGACCTTTGAATTGGATGTCTGGAAGAACTGCGATGCTTAAAAAAGAAGTTGCAGCAGAAAAGAACGAGCGATTGATGTATAGACTCGAATATTTTTTTGGTGATAGATACTACATTGAGACGCTTAAAATCCCAGAAGATTATATAAGAGGGTTTCAATATTATTGCATTGAAGATATTGATTTTGTTGAAGCTTTAAATGCTAAGAACAAAACATTGTCCATGTTTCTGATTATTACTTTAGCTGAGAAATATAATAAAATCATAGCAAATGAAAACTAAAATACTATTAATACTCGTGAGCCTGTTCAGTCAATTTTGCTTTAGCCAAGTTAATTCTCGAATACCGCTAAAAGGTCAAGTAAGAAACGATTTAGTGGCTGTGGAAAATGTGATTGTATTTAATGTCAATTCTCAAACTGGTACAGTTGTCAATAATTATGGTTTCTTTTCTATTATGGCTAAGGTTAACGATACCTTAGTTTTTTCAAGTTTGGCGTTTAAATCTAAAAGAATTGTTCTTTCAGAAAAAGAATTTATTGTTCCTCAGCTTGTGGTAAAAATGGATATTTTTACTAATGAATTAGCCGAGGTGCTTATTTTGGCTAAAAAAGATGTGAACCCAATATCAGGAGGGACTCAAAAATATGTGGACATGAAGTATTTTGATGATGAACGATCGTCACCTAAAAACATGGTTATGCCTCGTGACGGAAGTATTGAAATGGGGATGGACTTCGTGCGTATTTATAAAGATGTTTTAAAAATATTAAGAAAAAACAACCCTGAAAAATCTGATTTCTATAAGGATACTAGTTTTTCAGAGCTTGCTTTGAATAGAGTGAATTATTCTTTCTTTGCCAATACCTTAAAATTAAAAGATGATGAAATCAAGCTCTTTCTAGTTTTTTGCGAGAATGACCCCAGATCGAGAACGTTGATGGCTCCGAGTGACGAATTTCAATTAATTGATTTCCTTGTTTCAAAAAACAAGGAATACAAAAGAATCACTACTTTTGAAAAATGAAAAAAACAATCTTCTATTTATTTTTCGCTGTCTTTTTTGTGACATTAACCTCATTTAGTGTCCATAAATTCTACATGGGTATTTACCAAGTTAATTATGCGCCTGAAAAAAAAATGCTTCAAATTACAACTAGGATTTTTGTGGATGACCTAGATAAAGCACTTGAAAAAAAATACAATAAAAAACTACATCTAGCAACGGATTCAGAATCGTCTGCAGAAGTGGTTTTGCTTAAAAAATACCTAGCGGAGAAATTTTCGATTAAGATAAATGGAAAACCCAGTCCTATGAAATTTTTGAGTAAGGAAATGGAGGGAGATGTTCTTGTTTGTTATTTAAGTATAAACGGGGTCTCTAAAATCAATTCTCTAGAAACCTATAATTCAGTGTTAATTGACTGGAATACAGAGCAACAGAACATTACGCATTTTACTATATTAGGTGAGAAGCAAAGTTTTCTTTTTACGGAATCTGTGACCAAACAGATGTTAAAATTCTGATAAAATAATGCTAATTTGGTAAAAAATAGTATTTTCACGGACTAATTAGTTAATCCTACCCATGAAAAAAATCATTTTATTTTTTATTCTTCCAGTAGCTTTATTTGCGCAAGAAAAAACATCAACCGTAACTCCTAAACAAACAGGTAAGTACGATACTAATAAATTTAGTCAGATGTATGATTTACTGGCTACACCCAATATGTTTCGTACAGCATCTGGTGCGCCAGGACCAGCTTACTACCAACAGCAAGCTGACTATAAAATTGATATCGAGTTAGACGATAAAAAAGCAAAACTAAGCGGTTCTGAAACCATTACTTACTACAATAACTCACCTGATAATCTAGAGTATCTGTGGATACAATTGGATCAAAACCAAGCGGCCAAAGATTCTGAATCTCCATTGTCAGAAAGTGAAAGAATGGATCAGACCTTTCCAGCTGCAAATTTTGCGAATAAGTTTTTGAAAAAAGATTCAGAGCGCGGTTTTAATATAGAGTATGTAAAAGATGCTAAGGGTAATGCAATGTCTTATACTATAAACCAAACTATGATGAGAATCAATTTGGCTACACCAATGAAGCCAAACTCGACTATCTCATTCTCTATAAAATGGTGGTATAACATCAATAATTATCAGCAAGAAGGAGGCCGTTCTGGTTACGAATTGTTTGAAAAAGAAGGAAATAGATTGTATGTGATTGCTCAATTCTATCCTAGAATGGCAGTGTACAATGATGTGGAAGGATGGCAAAATATGCAATTCTGGGGAAGTGGAGAATTTGCTTTGCCTTTTGGAGATTTTGACGTAAATATTACTGTTCCTGCTGATCATGTTATGGAAGCGACAGGAGAGTTAATGAATAGAAGTGAAGTTTTCACTCCAGCACAGGTTAAAAGATATGAATTGGCACAAAAATCTTTTGATAAGCCAGTAGTTATTGTAACTCAAGCGGAAGCAGAAGCAGCTGAAAAAGGTTTTTCTGACAAGAAAAAAACATGGAGATTTAGCGCTAAAAATGTTAGAGATTTTGGAATTGCTACCTCAAGAAAATTCATATATGATGCGATGGCAGTAAAACTAGATAGTAAAGTTGTAATGGCAGCTTCAGTTTATCCTAAAGAAGCGAATCCGCTTTGGGGTGAAACATCTACAATTACTGTTGCGCATACTTTAAAAAGCTACTCTTCACATACGTTTGATTATCCTTATCCAAAAGCGGTATCTGTATCAGCAGAGGATCAAGGAATGGAGTATCCTATGATTTGTTGGAATTTTGGTCGTCCAGATGCAAATGGAGTAACTAGCGATCAAATTAAAAACGGAATGATGGGAGTTGTAATACATGAAGTGGGACATAACTTTTTCCCAATGATTGTAAACTCTGATGAGCGTCAATGGACTTGGATGGATGAAGGTTTGAACTCATTTATGGAGTTTATGGCAGAACAGGAATTAGGGACAAATTTCCCTTCTAGACGAGGTCCTGCTAAAAACATTGTTCCTTATATGAGCGGAGATCAAAAATTCCTAGAACCTATAATGTCTAACTCAGAAAGTATTATTCAGTTTGGTAATAATGCATACGGTAAACCGGCAACTGGACTTAATATCCTAAGAGAAACTATCATGGGTAGAGAATTGTTTGATTATGCTTTTAAAGTGTACGCAAACCGTTGGAAATTTAAACACCCAACTCCAGAAGATTTTTTCAGAACTATGGAAGATGCGTCTGCCGTAGATTTAGACTGGTTCTTTAGAGGTTGGTTTTACTCAACTGATTTTGTAGATATTGGAATCAATGACGTAAAACAATATTATGTTACTGAAACTCCTACAGCAGCATTAAAAAATGCTAAAGTAAGAAAAGGACGTTTTGGTCTTGATCCTGGTCCATTTGTTTATTTAGTAGAAGAAAACAATTCAGAGTTGAAATCAAACCAAAAGAAAGCATTAAAAATCGAGGATGTACAATTACTTTCTGATTACGTAAGTACTCTTTCTGCTGAAGAAAAAGGAACTTTAAAATCACCAAAATACTTCTACGAGGTAGAGTTCAATAAACCAGGTGGTATGATAATGCCTATTCTTGTTGAGATCACTTACGAAGATGGAACGGTGGATAATTATAAATATCCAGCGCAAATTTGGAGAAAAAGCAATGACAGCGCGAAGAAAGTATATGCTACTGAAAAAGCAATCAAGAAAATTCAAATTGACCCAAAATTAGAAACAGCAGATATTGATGTGACTAATAACACTTGGCCAAAAAGTGAACAAAAAAGCAAATTTGATTAAATTACAGATATAAAAAAAGACTCTTTTAAGAGTCTTTTTTTATGAAAAATTTAAAAGGCAGGAATTCAAAATTTGGTATCTTTGCGCTAATAAAAAAAATAACAATATGTTTGGAATTGGAGGAGGAGAGTTAGTTTTTATCATGTTTATTGTATTGATGCTTTTTGGTTCTGATAAAGTGCCTGAAATGGCAAGGAGTATGGGTAAAGCGATGGCTCAACTTAAAAATGCAACTAACGATATAAAAAGCGAAATCCAAAAAGGAGTTGAGGCCAATGGTCTTGATGCAAAGTCCTTGTCAGATATGACTGGGAATATAAATTCCCAAATTAGCAAAGCTAAAGAAGACCTATTGGGAGACACGATAACGCAAGCTACAAAGGTTAAAGAAGATATTGAAGAAGCTACAGGACCTGTAAAACGTCAAAGGTAATGATAGAAAAAATACTATCGCTAGATACTGAATTGCTCATTTATTTAAACAATTTAGGGTCTGAACAATATGATTGGCTTTGGTTGATGATCACTAAACAACTAAATTGGCTGCCTTTATTTTTACTGCTGTTATATGTTATTTTTAAAAAACTAGGCACAAAGCAAACCCTGTATTTACTATTGTTTGTAGCACTTTTAATAGCATTCACGGATCAAGCTACAAACTTGGTTAAAAATGGATTTCAAAGACTGCGACCTTGCGCTGATCCTAATGTTAACACCTTTATTAGAGTCGTGCAATTCAGGGGATCTTTCAGTTTCTTTTCTGGTCACGCGGCAAATTCTATGGCGGTAACCTTGTTTCTGTATCTGAATTTAAAACACTATTCTAAATATTTTTATTTTCTCTTTTTATGGCCATTAATCTTTGCTTATAGTAGAATTTATTTAGGGCTACATTACCCTGTCGATATATTGTCTGGGTATTTGTTTGGCGTATTTTCAGGATTTATGTTTTATAAATTACACCAAGCCGCACAAAAAAAATATTTCCCAGTATAATTTTAAGGAGCTATTTCCAGCTGTCCATTTCAATCTTCTAGATTATAATGGTTTTTTCAATAACAAAAAAAAGAGCTTCCGCCGGTCGCTCTTTTTTTGTTTAGAAAAAATTCATTTTAATCCATAAGGATTTCCATTTCCATCTGGGCTATCTAATATTGATGTGCTAGAAAAATATTGAATCTAAAGAATTCTGGTCACTGTCAATCCATCACGAATGGGTAATAGAACGGTTTCAACTCTAGGATCATTTATTAATAACTTATTATAGTCTATGAGCACTTTTGTGCTTATGTCTTTTGGGTTTAATGGTTCCAGTACTTTTCCGCTCCAGAGCACATTGTCAGATAAGATGACGCCGCCTTTATTCATTTTTGGGACTATCATTTCAAAGTAGTTGATATAATTCTCCTTGTCAGCATCTATAAAAACCAAATCAAATTTCACATCCAAGTTTGGAATTATGTCAGTTGCTTCACCTAAATGCTGTACTATTTGTTTTCCCCAAGGTGATTTGTCAAAATGTTTTCGTTGGAAATCAACCAACTCTTCTTTGATGTCGATCGTGTGTAATTGACCGTTATCTTGCATTCCTTCGCACAAACATAAAGCCGAATAGCCAGTATAGGTGCCAATCTCGAGGATGTTTACCGGTCTGATTAATTTGGATAACATACTTAAAATACGTCCTTGAAAATGGCCGCTTAACATTCTAGGTAATAGTATTTTTTGGTAGGTTTCTTTGTTTAAAGCAGCCAATAGTTCGGGTTCCTTTCCGGAATGTTTCTCGATATAGTCTTCTAATTCTTGGGAAATGAAATGCATTTTTTGAGTTTTTTTCAATTTGGCTCAAAGTTATTAAATTATCAAAACAACAAATCAACAAATAGTCATTAAATTTGCAGCATGCAAATCGAGAAAAAAGACATACGAGCAGTATCAAAAGAACAATTACGCGAATTTTTTGTAACCAGTGGAGACAAAGCATTTCGTGGGAATCAAGTGTATGAATGGTTATGGAGTAAGGGGGCACACAGTTTTGAGGATATGACTAATATCTCTAAGGAAACACGTGCGATGTTAGAGAGTAATTTTGTTATCAATCATATTAAAGTGGATACCATTCAACGTTCTGAAGACGGAACCATAAAAAATGCAGTACGTTTGCATGATGGTTTAGTGGTAGAATCTGTTTTGATCCCTACTAATACCAGAACAACGGCCTGCGTTTCCAGTCAAGTAGGTTGTAGTTTGGACTGTAGTTTTTGCGCAACAGCGCGATTAAAAAGAATGAGAAATTTGGAACCTGGCGAAATTTACGATCAGGTAATTGCCATAGACAAAGAAAGTCGTTTGTACCACAATCATCCGTTATCTAATATTGTTTTTATGGGTATGGGCGAGCCATTGATGAATTACAACAATATGATGAAGGCCATCGAAATGATAATTTCACCTGAAGGCTTAGGGATGTCTCCTAAGCGAATTATGGTTTCGACTTCAGGAGTTCCAAAAATGATTAAAAAATTAGCGGATGACGATGTCAAAATAAAGCTTGCCGTGTCACTGCATTCTGCTATTGACGTGATCCGTTCTAAAATAATGCCTTTCAGTAAAAATTTTCCATTGGCAGATTTACGCGAATCCTTGGAATATTGGTACAGAAAGACCAAGAGTAAAATTTCTTATGAATACGTGGTATGGAAAGATATCAATGATAATCAGGAGTCGATAGATGCATTAGTAAAATTCTGTAAATATGTTCCCTGCAAAGTAAATTTGATAGAATATAACCCTATTGATGACGGTGAGTTTCAACAAGCCTCTGAAGAAGCAATAAATGCTTACATAAAAGCCTTAGAAGCAAGCGGAATTGTTGTGAAAGTGAGACGAAGTCGTGGTAAAGATATCGATGCTGCCTGCGGTCAATTGGCTAACAAGGAAGCTTAAAAAATAATAATTTAAAAAGTGGTTTAGCTAAATAAGAAAGCTAAACCATTTTTTTTATAACACGATAATATAATAGATTTTCAGTGTAGGCATCTAATACAATTAATGATAATTCAAATTTTTAAGTGGGATTAGATTAAATGAATATACTTGCACAAAATAGATTACGGTTTTTATATAAAATAGTATATTTGAATTCTAAATGAACGTCACTTCCCAAATAAAACAGCCCATCTTTAAAGAAATGGAACTTTTCGAAAAAAAGTTCTATGAATCGATGACTTCACAAGTGGCTTTATTGAATAGGATTACATATTACATCGTAAACCGAAAAGGGAAGCAAATGCGTCCCATGTTTGTTTTTCTTACAGCTAAGATGGTTTCTTCAGGAATTGTAAATGAAAGAACCTATCGCGGTGCTTGTGTTATTGAGTTAATTCATACAGCAACGTTAGTTCATGATGACGTGGTAGATGACAGCAATCGCCGTCGCGGTTTTTTCTCTATAAATGCACTTTGGAAAAATAAAATTGCAGTGCTTGTGGGAGATTATTTACTCTCAAAAGGACTGTTGCTTTCAATTGATAATGGCGATTTTGATTTGCTTAAAATCATCTCTGTTGCTGTTCGCGAAATGAGTGAAGGTGAATTGCTTCAAATTGAAAAAGCACGAAGACTTGATATCACAGAGGATATTTACTACGAAATAATTCGAAAAAAGACAGCAACTCTTATTGCTGCCTGCTGTGCACTTGGAGCCAAATCCGTTATTGAAGATGAGATTCAGGTTGAGAATATGCGAAAATTTGGTGAACTCATCGGAATGGCATTCCAAATCAAAGATGATTTATTTGATTATACTGACGAAGCTATTGGGAAACCAACAGGGATCGATATAAAGGAGCAAAAGATGACTTTGCCGCTGATACATGTTTTGAATACCTGTACCTCAAAAGAAAAAAGCTGGTTGATTAATTCCATAAAGAATCATAATAAAGACAAGAAGCGAGTAAAAGAAGTGATTGCCTTCGTTAAAGATAATAATGGATTGACTTATGCCGAGAGCAAAATGGTCGAATTCCAGCAAGAAGCGCTTCTGCTTTTGAATAATTATCCTAATTCTGAATTTAAAGATGCCCTAATCTTAATGGTGAATTACGTTATTGAAAGGAAAAAATAATTAAATTTTAATCACTGTAGTTCAGTAGTTTACGAATTTTAATTTAATTTTTTTTGTCTTTTTTAAACTGTCATGCAACCTTTTTGCATTGTCAATCGTCTATACTAATAGAAACCCTTTACAAAGACTTTGAAAGTAATCAATTTACATCAGGAGGAAAAAGAATTGATCCAGCTAGCTGTCGAAAATAATCGACAGGCACAGCAGCAAATCTATACTCGGTTTTCTCCAAAAATGTTAAGTATCTGTCGGCTATATGTAAAAGACTTACAACAGGCTGAGGATGTTATGATTAGCTCTTTTATGAAAGTATTTACTGGTCTGAAAAATTTTCAGCACAATGGGAGTTTTGAAGGTTGGATACGACGAATCATGGTTAATGAATGTATTTCATTTATTAGAGTGCATAAAAAAGTAAACTTTATTGAGGATGTCGTTTATGTAGAGGAAAGTACTGAAGCTGAAGAATGCGAATTGGCAATTGATGATATTCAGTTCATGATAGATAATTTACCTGATGGTTATAGAATGGTTTTCAATTTATATGCAATTGAAGGTTTTAAGCACAAGGAAATTGCTGTTATGCTAGGGATAAACGAAGGAACATCTAAATCGCAATTGTCACACTCCAGGAAAATTTTGCAGCAGCAAATTAATGCCACAAAAAGTTACGACTATGGAACCAAATAAATTAGATACAATAATAAAAGATAAGTTGGAGGCTAGAACCATTGAACCTTCTAATGAAGCATGGGGAAAGTTAGAAGCAATGATGGTAGTTGCTGAGAAACCAAAACGCTCCTATTCTTGGATGTACATTGCGGCCAGTTTTGTTGGGTTGGCAATTGTAGGTACAGTGTTTTTTGCTGAAAGCGAAAAGCTAATTATGAATCCAGATACTGAGGTCGTTGTCAAGGAGTTAGTGGTTCCTAGAACTATTTTAAAACAAGCTAACAGTACGCCCTTAGTTATTAATAATATAAATGGTGCTTCTGATAATAGAACGGCTGTATCTAAATCTACATCAGTCGTAAAAGAGCGCGGGACAATTAATACCGTAAGTCAAAACCAAATAAGCCAAGTTTCAATCATCAATCAAAAAACAGAATCAAATTCAATTACATTACAAAATCAATCTAGTGCGCTTGAATTGCTAGCTGCCGTAGAGAATACTACGCCAAAAGAAAAGCAATTAAATTCTAAGCAAGTTGTACATGTAGACGCTGCTAATTTACTCTATCAGGTAGATGGAGAACTAGAGCTTTCTTTTCGAGAAAAAGTAATCAATAAAGTCAGTAAGAATTACCAAACAGTAAAAGTGGCTTTCGCCAATAGAAATTTCGAGTAAAAGCAATCAATTAATCAATCAATTAATCAATCAATCAATCAATCAATCAATCAATCAAAAATTAATTATCATGAGAAACTTAGTTATTTACTTAACGTTATTATTGTGTCTTATAGCCAGTAAAATGGTAGCGCAAGATGCTTTTGAAAAACAAGCAAAGAATATTGCTTTAAAAATCGAGAATATTACTAATGAACAAAAAGCGGCATTAAAAGTAGAAGTGGAAGAAGTGAACTTTCAATTAGAGAAAGGAATTCTAACTTTAGAACAGGCAAATACAAAAAAGCAACAGTTGGCACAGGCGAGAGCGACCATAATTGAAAATAAAGTGGCCGTTGCTCAACAAGAATTAAAAGACTTGGTACAACAAAAAGTAGACGGTAAAATTAATGGTCAGGGAGTAGACGAATATAAGTCTGGAGGAACGATGATTGTTTTAGGAGGGAGTAATGACTCTATTGGAAAGAATAAGAAGGAAATCAATATCACTTCAATGAAGGTCTATAATGGACAAAATGATAAAGAAGATCGTCAATCAAAACGTACCACAAGTCAAGTCGTTTTTGCAACAGGTTTAAATAATTTGGTAACTGATAAAAGTGTTCAAAAATCAGATTTTAGGTATTTTGGATCTCATTTTTATGAATTGGGTTTGACTTATAATTCAAGAATACTTAAGGATGCTAATTTATTACATGCTAAATATGGATTGTCTGTTATGTATAATAACCTTCGTGCTACAGACAATAGAAGCTTTGTCGTGAATGGGAATCAAACTAGCTTAGAAGTAAACCCGATTCATCAAGAGGATTCGAGGTTTAGGACAGTTTCGCTAGTAGTTCCAGTACATTTAGAGTTCGATTTTTCTAAATCTAAAGAAAGAGACGGGAAAACTTATTTTAAAACCCATGATAATTTCCGTTTAGGTTTTGGTGGATACTTTGGTGCAAACCTGAAGTCCAAACAAATTATTAAATATGAGGATGGGGATTACAAATCAAAAGAAAGGGTGAAAGGGGATTTTAATACTGAAGAAATCATTTATGGATTGAGTTCTTACATTGGTTACAAATCAACCAGTTTGTATCTTAAATATGATTTAAATCCTTTGTTTTCAGATAATGAAGTGAAACAGAATAATGTTTCCCTTGGTGTTCGTTTTGATTTCAATTAAGCTTAGTTTTGAGTTAGTTTTTAATCCTTCTAGAGTTTCAAACTTTAGGAGGGTTTATTATGTTTAATACTTTGTATCTTTGCTTTTTTATAACTTTTAGCATTAAATAATTGATTTCAAAAGCGACTATAGATACTGTTTTCGAAACTGCTCGAGTAGAGGAGGTTATTGGTGATTTTGTTCAATTAAAGAGAGCGGGAAGTAACTTTAAGGGATTGAGTCCGTTCTCTGATGAGCGCTCGCCTTCATTTATGGTTTCCCCTGTAAAACAAATATGGAAAGATTTTAGTACTGGAAAAGGAGGGAATTCAATTGCTTTTTTAATGGAGCACGAACATTTTACCTATCCAGAAGCCATTCGTTATTTGGCTAAAAAATATAATATAGAGATTGAAGAAACGGAACAAACTGATCAGGAAAAAGCCAATACTGATGTTCGTGAAAGCATGTATTTGGTTTCTGAGTTTGCTAAAACGTACTTCCATAAAACACTTTTGAACTCTGAGGAAGGTAAAGCAATAGGTCTTTCTTATTTTAAAGAAAGAGGATTTACTGCTGAAACGATTGAAAAATTTAGTTTAGGATATTCACCTGAAACTTGGGATGCTTTTACTAAAGAAGCACTCGGGAAAGGATATAAGTTGGAGTTTCTAGAGAGTACCGGTTTAACGATAGCACGTGAAGACAGACCTTTTGACCGTTTCAAAAGTCGAGTAATGTTTCCTATACAAAGTATGTCTGGGAGAGTGCTTGGTTTTGGAGGTCGAATACTTACAAATGACAAAAAATCGGCAAAATACCTAAATTCACCTGAAAGTGATATTTACCATAAGAGTAAAGTGCTTTACGGGATTTATCAAGCCAAACAATCTATCGCTAAGCTTAATAATTGTTATTTAGTCGAAGGATATACGGATGTTATTCAATTTAATCAATCCGGAATTGAAAATGTGGTTGCTTCCTCTGGGACAGCTTTGACACCTGATCAAATTCGTCTAATTAACAGATTGACAAAAAATATTACCGTACTTTTTGATGGTGATGCTGCAGGTCTTAGGGCTTCCATTCGAGGAATCGATTTGATTCTGGAAGAAGGTATGAATGTAAAGGTGTGTACTTTTCCTGATGGAGAAGATCCGGACAGTTTTGCTAAGAAAACATCTCATGATGATTTAGTAGCCTATTTGGAGGATAATGCGAAAGATTTTATACAGTTCAAAGCGTCTCTTTTAATGAATGAGGCAAAGAACGATCCCATAAAAAAAGCCGATTTGATTCGGGACATGGTTTCGAGTATTTCCAAAATACCAGACAGAATTCAAAGGGAAATATACATTCAGGAATGTTCCCGAATTATGGACATTTCAGAACAAGTTTTAGTCAGCACTTTGGCACAACTGGTCCAAAAAGATGTTGCTGCGCCTGGTAAAAAGCCAAAACAAGAGTACGAGCAAAGGTCTTTTGAAGTAATAAAGAATGAAGACCCAGAGGTTCTTGAAAAAGTTGATGTCTTAGGTAATGTCGAGCGTGAACTAATCAGGATTCTTTTGTTGTATGGTAATAAGACTGAAAATTTCGAAGAAATTCTAATGAAGTCAAATGGAGAAGGGGAAATTATCGAAGTTACAGAATTCAAAGAGCAGAAAGTTTTTCAAAAAATATTTTTGAGTTTGCAGGAAGATGAAGTCGAATTTGCCAGTCCAATTTTTAAAGTTATTTATGACGATTTAATTAACTACTATCTTCAAAACGAAAATTCAGGAATAGAGAAATATATTAATCATTTACAGTCTGGTGTACCGGCAGAAGTCACTACTATAATGATGGAAGATGAAAAATATGTATTGCACGACTGGATAGGTCAAAATATTTTTCCAAAAACTATTGAAGATACTTTAAATCAAGGGGTGTCAGACACCTTATTTACTTTAAGATGGTTCTTGATTAGTGAGATTATTGAAAATTTAAAAAACTCTATCTCAAATGAACCAGGTTCTGATAATATGGAATCTTTATCGATGGTGATGAGCTATATTGATCTTAGAGGTAAGTTTTCTAGAAAATTAGGTAGGGTTGTGGTTCGTTATCATTAAAAAAAAACTCCCTATCTCTAAATCAAGTTCAGCTAATACGGAGTTCTTATTTATGGCGATTGACTATGAAATGAATCAACTCGTTTTCTAAATCATCAGGATGGTTAAAGACAAAAAATAACTAGACGATTTCCAGTTTTTTTGCTTTTTCAACTAAATCAACCAAATTGGTTACATTTAGTTTTGTTAACAATCGCAATTTGTAGGTACTAATCGTTTTTTCATTAAGATTTAGGATTTCAGCAATTTCATGATTCTTTTTCCCTGCACTTAAATAACGTAGTACTTCTACTTCTCTATTAGATAATTTTCGATACAGGCGCTCGCTCTTACTTTGTTTTGCAATTAAGGCAAGATTCTTTTTCACGGTTTCATTCATGATTATCTTTCCTTGATTGACTTTAACAATAGATTGACCTAAGGTTTCGAGTTTTTCTTTTTTATGGACAAATCCTGAGACACCCGCTTTAATTGCGTTTGGCGCATAAATTTGTTCTGAAAGACCACTGAAAATAATAATTTTAGTTTTTGGAAAAGTTTTCAAAATTGATTTCACTTCAAAAATACTGGCAAGTCCTTCCAGTTCCAAGTCTAATATTAATACGTCGATTTCTTTAGTAAGGAGTATATCGCGAATCATCAGGAAGTTACCAACATTGGCAACTATTGATATGTCGGCATGATCTTTAAAATAAGATTTCACTCCAAAATGCACGACTGGATAGTTATCGGCTAAACAAACTTTAATCATAATTCTTTATTTAAGAGTTATCTGTCAAAATGATATAATAAATTTAATAATAAAATAATATTATTACTAATTTTCTGGATAAAACGCAATTAATTCCGATTAACTAAGCAAACTGGTATCTCTCTCATTTTGTGTTGGTTAATTTTATTTAAGCGTTTGTAGATTTCAAAGACTGTTTTTTGTCTTCCTGAAAAATCATTAGCTGTTTTTCCTGCTTCATCTTCAAGCATAGCCCATTCTAACTCATCGTAGTTAGCACCTAATTGTTGTTCATCTGTTTTTTCATCACCAAATAGTCCGTCAGATGGAGCTGCTTTCAGAATGGATTCCGGAACTTCTAGATATGCGGCCAGAGAAAATACTTCAGATTTCATTAAATCAGCAATTGGACTTATGTCCACTCCGCCATCTCCGTATTTTGTGTAAAAGCCTACGCCAAAATCTTCTACTTTATTTCCAGTTCCTGCAACTAATAGTCCATGAACACCTGCAAAATAATATAGGGTAGTCATACGAAGTCGTGCTCTTGTGTTTGCAAGAGTCAGCGCTAGTTTATGTTCTTCAAAATCACTAGGAACTTCTTTTTTAAATGCTTCGAAAACTGAAGTTAAATCAGCTTGAGTATTTGTGACATTAGGGAATCTGCTTTTTAATTGTTTGATATGTTCACGGCCTCGACTTACATGGCTTTCGTGTTGGTGAATGGGCATTTCTACGCATAAAACTTCAAGACCGGTTTGTGCGCATAATGTTGAGGTGACAGCTGAGTCAACTCCGCCTGAAATACCAATAACAAATCCTTTTACTTTTGCATTTTCTGCATAGGCTTTTAACCAGTTCACAATTTGGGTATTCACTTGATCAACTTGTATGGTGCTTTTTTTAGTCATAATAGTTTAACTTTTAACAAAGAGGAATGTATATTTGCAAAAGCAATAAGTAGCCTGCTCTTTTGAGTGATTTTTCTGAGGCAAATTTAATTAAAAAAATGAAAACATACCTAATTTCTAGTGTTCTAAGTCTATTTCTTTTGTCGTGTGGACAAAAAAATAAAATAGAGAAGGCTGTTAATGACATACCTGTAGAAATAAAGGTAGAGCGATTTGATAAAGTATTTTTCGAAACACAGCCCGAAGATTTAAGTAAAGTGAAGAACGAATTTCCGTATTTTTTTCCTGCTGGAAATGAAGATTCAGTTTGGTTAGATAAAATGCAAGATCCTTTATGGCGCGAGTTGTATAGTGAAGTTCAAAAAAAATACGCGGATTTTACTCCAGTTCAAAGTGAGGCTGTCACGTTATTTAAGCATCTGAAATATTATTTTCCGGAAACAACGATACCTAGGCTGATTACAGTAATATCTGAAATGGATTATAATAATAAGGTAATATATGCTGATAGTCTGGTTATTATTTCTCTCGAAATGTATTTAGGTAAAGAGCATAATTTTTATCAGTTTCCAAACTATATTAAGCAGAATTTTGTGGAAAGACAGATTATGCCAGATGTTGTTTCTAGTTTTTATAATTATAAAGCAGCTCCTAATCAGGATAAG
Organism: Flavobacterium degerlachei; assembly: GCF_900106645.1. GTDB lineage: Bacteria > Bacteroidota > Bacteroidia > Flavobacteriales > Flavobacteriaceae > Flavobacterium > Flavobacterium degerlachei. The sequence continues at coordinate 72,616 of NZ_FNMV01000009.1, read as the reverse complement.
AGTCTGCTATCTAATATGATTTTTGCAGGTAAGGAGTTGTATCTGAAAGATATGCTATTGCCGGATTATAGCGATGCTGATAAGATGGGTTATACGCCCGAGCAGATAAGCTGGTGTGAGGAGAATGAGAGTTATATGTGGAGGTATTTTATCGAGAAAGAATTGCTTTATAGTGATGATCAAAAACTAATACCACGGTTTATAAGCATGGCTCCTTTTTCTAAATTTTATTTAGAAATTGACAATGAAAGCCCAGGTAGAGTAGGAGCTTGGGTAGGATGGCAAATTGTTCGTTCGTATATGGAAAACAATAAGGTATCTTTGCAACAATTATTAAATTCGAGTACTAAAGAAATATTTGAAAAATCAAAATACAAACCTAAAAAGTAATGTCAGATAAAAACAAATCAGAAATTAAGATTCAAGTTGAATTAGATGAAAACCAAGTTCCAGAAAAATTATTATGGTCTGCGAAAGATGGTGGTGTAGAGTTAGAAGAAGCTAAAGCAGTTATGCTTTCAGTTTGGGACAGCAAAGCAAAAGAAAGTTTGCGTATTGATTTATGGACAAAAGAAATGCCTGTTGATGAAATGAAGATATTCTTTCATCAGACTTTGGTTACCATGGCGGATACTTTTTATCGTGCCACTGGAGACGAGAAAATGACAGATACAATGAAGCAGTTTTGCGAATATTTTGCTGAAAAACTGGAATTGAAAAAGTAATTCATGTTGAATGCCTAAAAAAAATCCCAAGACTAAAAACTTTAGTTTTGGGATTTTTTTTGTTTTATTATAGAAGTAGCTACTTTCTAAAATTGATTTTTGTTTTTGAAAACCTCTTGATTTACTTCCTCTATATAATTAAGTAGTTCCTCTTTTCCAATAGATTCCGTTGCTGAAGTCACAAAATAATGTGGCATTTCTGCCCAGTTATTTGCGAACATATTCTTTTTATAGGCTGCAATATGTGAATCAATTTTTACTTTACTGATTTTGTCTGCTTTGGTAAAGATAATACAAAAAGGAATTTCGCTCTCTCCCATGTATCCCATAAACTCAATATCAATTGCTTGTGCCTCATGACGAATGTCTATTAAAACAAAGGCGCAAACTAGTTGTTCTCGAGTTTCGAAATAGTCTGTAATAAATTGCTGAAAAACAGACTTGGTTTTTTTGGATACCTTGGCATAGCCATATCCTGGTAAATCTACTAAAAACCAATTGTTGTTTATTAAGAAATGATTGATAAGCTGAGTCTTTCCAGGTCTTCCAGAAGTTTTGGCAAGCTTTTTATGGTTGGTCAACATATTGATTAATGAGGACTTCCCAACGTTTGATCGGCCTATAAAAGCATATTCCGGCAAAAAGTCCTTTGGACATTTTGAGACGTCTGAATTGCTAATTACGAATTCGGCAGTATTAATTTTCATTTTTTCTAAGTGTAAAATTCTCCTGTAAAGGATTAGTGTGCTTTTAAGTGGGTATGTGTTAACCAGTCTTCCAATAGTCTATTGAATTCCTCAGGTTGTTCCATCATTGCCGCATGTCCACATTTGTCGATCCAATATAAAGTAGAGTTTGGTAATAATTTATTGAATTCTTCAGCAACATCCGGAGGTGTAACTTTGTCATTCTTACCCCATATAATACAAGTTTGAACATGCATTTTAGGTAAATCTTTTGCCATGTTATGTCGAATGGCACTTTTTGCGATTGTCAGCGTTTTTATCAGTTTTATTCTGTCGTTTACTGAAGCGTAAACTTCATCAATAAGTTCTGGTGTAGCTACCTTTGGGTCATAAAATACATCTTCGGCTTTTTTCTTAATGTATTCATAGTCACCTCTTTTTGGGTAACTGTCGCCCATGGCACTTTCGTATAATCCTGAACTACCTGTTATTACAAGTCCCGCAACTTTTTCAGGATACATTTTAGTATGATATAATGCAATATGACCTCCTAACGAATTCCCCAAAAGTATTACTCTTTCAAAACCTTTGAAAGTGATAAAGTCTTTGACGTATTTGGCGAAATTTTTGACATTAGTTTTTAGAATATTTTGAGTATATATAGGTAGATCCGGGATTACTATTTTGTATCCTTTTTCAGAAAAATAACTGGCAACCGCGTCAAAATTACTAAGTCCTCCCATTAGGCCATGTAAGATAACAATTGGCGTTCCTTCTCCAGCTTCATAATAGCTGTATTTACCTTCTTTCTTATAATTTTTTTCCATGTTTTTGAATGCGGATTTTCAATTTTCACAAATATATGATTTAATAAATTAAAATGAATTTTTGGGTACAATTTTTAAGTTTATTATGGGCTTTTTTTAATCTTTTTATTTCCAACATATTTTAAAATGTAATAATCTCGATTTTTAGAGAAGGTTTTTATTGTAAATAATTGGTTTTAGCTGTTAAATGATTACGTATAATCAACTCTCTATTTCTTTAGTTTGAAGAATCGTTGCTCAAATTTATAAAGTAGCTAACAGTCTGACAGTCCAAAAATTAAGGGGTTCTGGTCAAAAGTGGTTAAACTTATCAACAAAGTGGTAAGTAGTGGTAGAAAGTGGTAATATTTTTCATATTTTTGCTTTAGTTCATTTCTAAAAGAAAACTCAGTTGATTACAATAGTCGGAACATATGAATGTAAGGTAGATGCTAAAGGAAGGGCGCTGTTGCCAGCTCCTTTAAAAAAGCAACTGGCTCTTTCGTTACAAGACGGTTTCGTATTGAAACGTTCTGTGTTTCAGCCTTGTTTGGAGTTGTATCCTATGGCTGAGTGGGATTTGATGATGTCAAAAATCAACAAGCTCAATCGATTTGTAAAGAAAAACAATGATTTTATACGCAGGTTTACAGCAGGCGTGAAGGTAGTAGAAATTGATTCGTTGGGGAGGTTATTAGTTCCTAAAGACCTTGTTTCTTTTGCGAATCTTTCGAAAGATGTTGTTTTTTCTTCGGCAGTAAATATTGTTGAGATATGGGATAAGGATTTATACGAGAAATCGATTAATGGAGAAGATGTAGATTTTGCTGATTTGGCAGAGGAAGTAATGGGAAATATAAATGACGACGACAATGGAATATCATAATCCGGTTTTGCTAAAGGAATCAGTAGATGGTTTAAATATTAAGCCTGATGGCATTTATGTGGATGTTACCTTCGGTGGAGGTGGGCATTCAAAAGAAATTTTAAGCAGGTTAGGGCCAAATGGGAAACTGTTTGCTTTTGATCAAGATGAGGATGCATTAGCTAATGCTTTAGACGATGAAAGATTTGTTCTTATTAATGAGAACTTTAGGTTCATCAAACGTTTTTTACGTTTTTATGGTGTAAAAAGTGTAGATGGGATTTTAGGTGACTTAGGAGTTTCTTCGCATCAATTTGATGTGGCTGAAAGAGGGTTTTCAACTCGTTTTGATGCTGAATTAGACATGAGAATGAGCCAGAAGAATGATCTGAATGCCAATAGAGTGGTTAATGAATATGATGAAGCAAACTTGAAAAGAGTGTTCTTGGATTATGGGGAATTGAAAAATGCTCCAGTTCTAGCGAGAACAATCGTTCAAGCAAGAGAAGAGCGACCAATCACTACGACTGATGATTTAAAAGAGGTTTTGGCTAAATTTTTACCAGAAAGAGTTAGGAATAAAATATTGGCTCAAATCTATCAGGCCATTCGAATTGAAGTGAATCAAGAAATGGATGTATTAAAGGAGTTTCTTGAGCAGTCCTTAGAGATTTTAAATAAAGGAGGGAGACTAAGTGTTATCTCTTATCATTCTTTAGAAGACCGATTGGTGAAAAGATTTATGAAAAACGGAATGTTTGAGGGAGAGCCTGAGCGTGATTTCTTCGGTAATTTTTCAGTTCCTTTTAAAACCGTCGGCAAACTGATTGTTCCAAACAACGAGGAAATTAAGTTGAATAATAGAGCGCGAAGTGCTAAACTACGAATAGCCGAAAAGATATAATTCTCACTCCAAATTGAAGGAGGTTACAGCAGAAGTATAGATACTAACTTTTAATATCGCGGCATTCTCTCTTTTTGAGAAGGTCAGAACTAAGGCAAATGAAGAACGGTTTTACTAACATATTGAAGGCGCGATTTCTTATAGATGATGATGCTATTAAAAATTGGCGTTTTATCGTTTTTCTTATTCTTTTGGCCATTATCATGATTGCTAATACGCAACAATACGAACAAAAGGTTTTTAAGATTGCGGCACTGACAAACGAAGTGAAAGAATTACGATCTGAATTTGTTGATAGACGCTCGCAACTGATGAAGTTGAAAATGGAATCCACAGTTTCTGAAAAAATGATTGAAAAAGAAATTTTCCCATCGACTGTTCCTCCAGTAAAAATTAAAGTAATAAAAATAGAAGAAAAAAGTTTTCTTAAAAAAATATGGCAGTAGAAGATAAACACATATCATACAGAATCTACCTAGTTGCTTTTGCTATCTTTTTGATTGCAATCGCGATTGCCGTGAAATTAACTAATATACAGTGGGTTGAAGGGGATTATTATAGAAAATTAGCTAAAGAAAGAACGGTTAAGAATTTTGTTATTCCGGCAAATAAAGGCAATATCTATTCATCAGATGGAAGTTTATTGGCTACTTCGATACCTAATTATACTATAAGGTTTGATGCTCTTGCTCCCAAAGTAGAGAATTTCGAAAAAAATGTACAAGCATTGTCTGATTCCCTGGCTACGATTTTAGGAAAGTCAAGTGGTTTTTATCAAAACGAACTTAGAAAAGCTAGAGCTAATAATAATAGGTATTACTTAATTGCTCGCGGTTTAAGTTATACAGACTATATAAAAATCAAGGGATTTCCTTTGTTTAAATTAGGAGCTTACAAGGGTGGTATTATTGTAGAGCAAAAAACAATTAGAGAACATCCGATCGGTAAAATCGCAGAGCGAACTATTGGTTACGAAAGAGAAGTTGCTGAAGGTAAGTTTGACGGTAAAGGAATTGAATGGGCATATAGAAAATACCTGAATGGAAAAGACGGTAAAATTCTAAAACAAAAAATTGCAAAAGGACAGTGGAAGCCTATTCGTGATGTCAATGAAGTTGATCCTCAAGATGGTTATGATGTTATTTCTACAATTGATGTTTATATACAGGATATTGCGCATCATGCTTTGTTAAAACAATTGCAAGAGTACGAAGCGGATCATGGTTGCGTGGTTGTCATGGAGACTGAAACAGGTCAGGTAAAGGCTATCGCGAATTTAGGGAGAGCTAGTGACGGAACTTATTATGAGACTACAAATTATGCTGTAGCTGAGTCTCATGAACCTGGATCTACATTTAAATTAGTTGACATGATGGCTATTTTAGAAGATAAAGTGGCAGATACAAGTACTGTTTACAACACTTTTGGTGGAGAAATTAGGTATTCAGGTAAGGCTGTTCGCGATTCGCATAAAGGTGGTTACGGAAAAATTTCTTTGGCTAGAGGTTTTGAGTTGTCATCTAATACGGTATTGGTTCAAGCTGTTTATGATAATTATAAAGAGAATCCATCTCGATTTGTTAAGCATGTTAACACTTGGGGATTTAACAAGAAATTAAAAATGGATTTTGAAGGTGAAGGTCGCCCTTTCATTCCGCAACCTACAGATAAAAATTGGAGTAATATATCTCTTCCTTGGATGGCTTTTGGTTATGGGGTTTCGATTACACCAATGCAGACCTTAACATTTTATAATGCTGTGGCAAATAATGGTGTGATGGTAAAACCTCAATTTGTATCTGAAATAAAAGAATGGAATAAAACGATAGTAAAGGTTGAAAAAGAAGTAATCAATCCGAGAGTTTGTTCGCCTGAAACAATCAAAAAGTTAAAAGCAGTTTTGGAGAACGTAGTTAAAAGAGGGACGGCGTCTAAATTGTATTCTAAAGATTTCTCTATGGCTGGTAAAACGGGAACAGCTCAAGTAAATTATGGTAAAAGGGACGGTACTAAAATGCACTATGCGTCTTCTTTCGTGGGTTATTTCCCAGCAGATCATCCTAAATATTCTTGTATAGTAGTGGTTCATAAACCAAGCACTGCTAAGGGTGATTTTTATGGAGCAGGTGTTGCGGGGCCAGTTTTTAAAAGAATAGCACAGAAGATATTCACTGATGTTCCTTCTACAAACGAAATTAAAAATTTGAATAGAAAAATTCCGAAACAGGAAAATAATTACAATGACTATTTTGCTCGTTTGCAAAAGCAAAAGCAATCTGTTCCAAATGTTAAAGGAATGCCAGGAATGGATGCTATTGCTTTATTAGAAAATTTAGGGATAAAAGTAAATGCAGTCGGTATGGGTAAAGTAAAAACACAATCGCTTCAGGCGGGTCAGGATATAATTAAAAACACAACTATAACACTTGAATTATTGTGATTATACTAAAAGACATATTATACAAAGTAGCTATTGAATCCATTAAGGGTTCGACAGATGTTGCTGTTGGGAAAATTGAATTTGATTCTAGAAAAGTCGAGAAAAACGATGTTTTTGTTGCCATTCGAGGATCTGTTTCTGATGGTCACGATTATATTCAAAAGGCGATTGAACTAGGAGCTATTGCAATTGTTTGCGATACATTTCCTGATACATTTGAAAAAGGAATTACTTATATACAAGTAAAAGATACTAATAAAGCGCTTGCATTCATGGCGGCTAATTTTTTCGGAGATCCTTCGAAAGATTTAAAGCTTGTTGGGATAACAGGAACTAACGGAAAAACAACGATAGCTTCGCTTTTGTATCAATTATTTAAAAAGGCAGGTTTCAAAGTAGGATTATTGTCTACTGTTAAAATTCTAGTTGACGATACGGAATATAAAGCGACACATACAACACCGGATTCAATCACGATCAATCATTATTTGAGAGAAATGATTGCAGCAGGAGTTGAATATTGTTTTATGGAAGTGAGCTCCCACGGGATTCACCAAAAAAGAACGGAAGGCTTGCATTTTGTTGGTGGGGTTTTTACCAATTTATCTCACGATCATTTGGATTACCATCCCACATTTGCAGAATACAGAGATGTGAAAAAATCATTTTTTGACAATCTTCCAAAGACCGCATTTGCTTTATCAAATATAGATGATAAAAATGGTGCAGTGATGATGCAAAATACTGTAGCTATAAAACGCACTTATGCTTTAAAATCTTATGCTGACTATAGAGCACAGATTCTTGAAAATCAATTGTCGGGTTTATTGTTGAAAATTGACGGAAATGAAGTTTGGGTAAAACTCATCGGAACATTTAATGCTTACAATGTTTTGGCTATATACGGTACAGCCATTGAATTGGGATTAGATGGTCTTGAAACGCTTCGTTTACTTTCTGAATTAGAAAGTGTTTCTGGAAGGTTTCAATACATTGTTTCTACTACAAACATTACGGCAATTGTAGATTATGCACATACGCCAGACGCGCTTGAGAACGTGTTGAAAACTATAAATGATATTCGTACAAAAAACGAACAACTAATCACGGTTGTAGGTTGTGGGGGTAATAGAGATAAGACAAAACGCCCAATTATGGCGAGCATCGCTACAGAATTGAGCGATAAAGTGGTGCTAACTTCTGATAATCCAAGAAATGAGGATCCAGATGTTATTATTGCTGAAATGGAAAAAGGAGTTGCGGCTCAGAATTATAAAAAAGTATTAACGATTACAGATAGAAAACAGGCTATTAAAACGGCTTGCCAATTGGCTCAGCCAAATGATATTGTCATAATCGCAGGTAAAGGACATGAGACTTATCAAGAAATCAAAGGTGTTAGAAGCGACTTTGATGACATGAAAATAGTTAAGGAGATATTAGAACAACTTCATAAATAGTAAAAAATATGCTGTATTATTTATTTGAATATTTAGACAAAATATTGAATGTTTCCGGAGCCGGAGTATTTCAATACATCACTTTTAGATCGGCTCTGGCTTTTCTGTTATCTCTTTTGTTATCTACTGTTTTCGGTAAAAGAATTATAAACTTTTTACGAAATCAACAAGTTGGTGAAACGGTTAGAGAGTTGGGATTAGCTGGTCAAAATGAGAAAGCGGGAACGCCTACAATGGGCGGACTTATTATCATATTTGCTACACTTGTGCCCGTTATGTTGTTTGCAAAATTGCATAATATTTACATCGTATTATTGATAGTTACGACCTTATGGATGGGAACTATTGGTTTTATTGATGATTATATTAAAATTTTCAAAAAAGACAAAGAAGGATTAAAAGGTATTTTTAAGGTTTTTGGCCAAGTAGGATTAGGCTTGATTGTAGGAACAGTCCTTTATTTTAGTCCAAATGTTACGGTGCGAACTGATACTGGTAAAAATGATATTTTTAGAGTTACTACTGAAAATGTAATTAGCCAAAGTCCAGTTGAAGAAAAATCTACAGCAACTACAATTCCTTTTTTCAAAAACAATGAATTTGATTATGCAGAGCTGTTGGCCTGGACTGGTGAAGGTTATGAAAAATGGGCTTGGTTAATTTTTATTCCAGTGGTGATTTTTATTATAACTGCAGTTTCAAATGGTGCTAATTTAACTGATGGAATTGATGGGCTCGCGGCAGGAACGTCAGCAATATCCGTTCTGGCATTAGGGATTTTTACTTTCCTTTCTGGAAATATTATTTTCTCGAATTATCTAAATATAATGTACATACCCAATTCGGGCGAAATGACTGTGTTTATTGCAGCATTTGTTGGGTCATTGATTGGGTTTCTTTGGTACAACTCTTATCCTGCATCTGTATTTATGGGGGATACAGGAAGTTTAACTATTGGAGGAATCATTGCAGTGCTGGCCATTGCGGTTCGTAAAGAATTATTGATTCCGTTATTGTGCGGTGTTTTTTTAGTTGAAAACTTTTCGGTGGTGTTGCAGGTCGCTTATTTTAAATACACTAAAAAACGCTTTGGCGAAGGCAAAAGAGTTTTCCTAATGGCTCCTTTACATCATCATTATCAAAAGAAAGGTTATCATGAAAGTAAAATTGTGACCCGATTTTGGATTGTAGCCATAATGTTAGCTATTCTTTCAATTGTTACTTTAAAATTAAGATAACATGAGACTAGTTGTATTAGGCGGAGGAGAAAGCGGAGTGGGTACAGCCATTCTTGGGAAAGAAAAAGGATATGATGTTTTTGTGTCTGATTTTGGAAAAATAAAAGAAAATTACAAAGAAGTTCTTATAAGTAATGGTATTGATTTCGAAGATGAACAACATACTGAGAATTTGATTTTGAATGCAGATGTGGTGATGAAAAGTCCTGGTATTCCTGAGAAAGCTCCAATAGTTAAAAAGCTAATCGAAAAAGGTATTCCTGTGATTTCTGAAATTGAATTTGCAGCTCCTTTTACAAAAGCCATCACGATAGGGATTACAGGAAGTAATGGAAAGACCACTACGACAATGTTAGTCTATCATTTGTTAAAATCGGCTGGATTAAATGTAGGGTTGGGAGGAAATATAGGAAAGAGCTTTGCTCAGCAGGTAGCTGAGGATAAATTTGATTCTTATGTATTAGAGTTAAGTAGTTTTCAGCTTGACGGGATTGTAGATTACAAGCCACATATTGCTATAATTACGAATATCAGTCCTGATCATTTAGATCGATACGATTATAAATACGAAAATTATATTGATTCAAAATTTAGAATAACGATGAATCAAACGGAGGATGATTACCTCATATACGATGCAGATGACGAAGCCATTACAGAATGGTTTAAAAATAACAAAACGAAAGCAAAACTAATCCCTTTTTCATTGACAAAAACATTCAACGAAGGAGCATTTATACAAAACAATAACATGGAAGTAATTATCAATCAAGATGAGTTTAAAATGGAGACTGAATCTATTGCCTTAGAAGGGAAACATAATATGAAAAATGCAATGGCAGCAACCTCTGTGGCGAAATTGATGCAAATAAGAAAAGCAACGATTCGTGAAAGTTTATCTAATTTTCAAGGTGTAGAACACCGTCTTGAGAAAGTATTGAAAATTCAAAATGTTCAGTATATCAATGACTCAAAAGCGACAAATGTTAATGCTACATTTTTTGCGCTTGACAGTATGAATTCACCAACAGTATGGATTGTGGGTGGAGTTGATAAAGGAAACGATTATAATGAATTGATGTCATTAGTGCGTGAAAAAGTAAAAGCTATTGTTTGTCTTGGAGTAGACAACAAAAAAATAATTGATGCTTTTGGAAACGTTGTTGATATGATGATTGAAGTGTCGAACATGACTGATGCCGTGAGAATGGCGCAAAGATTAACTGAAAAAGGAGATACGGTTTTATTATCACCAGCCTGCGCTAGTTTTGATTTGTTTGAAAACTATGAAGATAGAGGAAATCAATTCAAACAAGCAGTACAAAATCTGTAAGCACAACTAATAATAGTTTTATAATTCAAACAATAAAAATGAAACAACTAATAAGCAACTTAAAAGGAGATAAAGGAATATGGTCATTCGTGGCTCTATTGGCTCTGTTTTCGTTTATGCCTGTTTTTAGTGCTAGTAGTAATTTAGCTTATTTGGGTCATGGAACGGGAAATACGTTAGGCTATTTAGTAAAGCATTTGGCTCACATTTGTATTGGGTTTTTAATTATATATGGGGTTCACAGAGTTCCATACCATTATTTCAGGGCTATTTCGAAAGTGGCTTTGCCTGTTGTTTGGATATTACTGTTGTACACATTAGTTAAGGGAACAGTTATCGCGGGTGCTAATGCCAGCAGATGGATCCAGGTGCCTTTTATAGGGATATCGTTTCAAACATCGACATTAGCATCAGTAGTGTTATTTATTTTTGTGGCTCGTTATTTATCAAAATCTAGAGAAATTCCTATTACATTCAAAGCGTCATTATGGGAGCTTTGGGCGCCGGTGTTCTTTACGTTGATTCTTATTTTACCAGCTAACTTCTCTACGACAGCGTTGATTTTTGCGATGATATTGATGTTAGTTTTCATAGGGAAATATCCGCTAAAGTATATCGGAATTATTATAGGTTCAGGAATTCTATTTCTTGCTTTTTTTGTTTTGCTAAGTAAGGCATTTCCAGAATCGAGATTTTTTAGTAGAGTGCAAACTTGGGAAAGCAGAATTGAAAATTTCAGTACTGATAAGCCTGATGAAGATGATTATCAAATTGAGAAAGCGAAAATTGCTATTGCTTCAGGGAAAATTTATGGATTGGGTCCGGGTAAAAGTGTTCAAAAGAACTTTTTGCCACAGTCTTCTTCTGATTTTATATATGCTATTATAGTTGAGGAATATGGACTTATAGGTGGCTTTGGAGTGCTTGTTTTATATTTATTATTGTTATTTCGATTTGTTGTTGCATCACACAAAGCCAATACAATATTTGGAAAATTAGTGGTGATAGGATTAGGTTTTCCCATGATATTTCAGGCTATGATTAATATGGCCGTTGCGGTCGAATTACTACCTGTAACTGGGCAAACACTACCATTAATAAGTAGTGGTGGAAGTTCTATCTGGATGACCTGTTTTGCACTTGGAATTATCATAAGTGTTACTAAAAAAGACGAAGAAATAGAACAAGAACAAAAAGATGCAGCCAAAAGAGAAGAAGCACTCAATAAACTGATTGATGCTGAATTGGCTTCTGAAGATGTAGCGCTAGACGATTACTCTATTGAGGACACGGCAGTAAATCCTATGAATGCAGTTTTAAACAAATAATATTTTTAGATAATTAACTGTTTTTTTAATAACGTAATAACTTTTATTTCAGATGAAACAATATAAATTCATATTAAGTGGTGGTGGAACTGGTGGGCATATTTACCCAGCAATTGCTATTGCCAATGAATTAAAATTGCGTTTCCCAGATGCTGAATTTCTTTTTGTGGGTGCCAAGGACAAGATGGAAATGCAAAAAGTCCCTCAGGCTGGTTATCAAATAAAAGGATTATGGATTGCTGGATTGCAGCGAAAAGTTAGTTTACAGAATATGATGTTTCCTTTCAAGTTAGTTGATAGCTTGTGGAAGTCAAAAAAAATAATAAAGGAGTTTAATCCAGATGTAGTAATTGGAACTGGTGGTTTTGCCAGCGGTCCGTTATTAAAGATGGCAAGTGTAATGGGTATTCCTACGGTGATACAAGAACAAAATTCTTTTCCTGGAATTACCAATAAGCTACTAAGCAAAAAAGCAAATGTGATATGCGTTGCTTATGAGAATTTAGAACGATTTTTTCCAAAAGAGAAAATGGTTTTGACTGGAAATCCGGTTCGCCAGGATTTAATTGATATTGAAAGTAAAAGAGCAGGGGCAATCCAACATTTCAATTTAGATCCGAATAAGAAAACCTTGTTAGTACTTGGCGGAAGCCTTGGAGCGAGAAGAGTAAATCAATTAATTGAAGCGGAACTAGGAAAATTTGCTTCTCAAAATATCCAAATTATCTGGCAATGTGGGAAGTTATATTTCGAAGATTATAAAAAATGCAATGCTAATAATGTACAAGTTTTTGCTTTTATAGAGAGAATGGATTTAGTTTATGCAGCTTCGGATATAGTTATTTCTCGTGCAGGTGCGTCGTCGGTTTCGGAATTATGTATTGTGGGAAAACCGGTGATTTTTATTCCTTCTCCTAATGTAGCAGAGGATCATCAAACGAAAAATGCAAAATCCATAGTGGATAAAAAAGGAGCTCTTCTTGTGAAAGAATCAGAATTGGATGCTGAGTTCAGTTTGGTTTTTGAAGCTTTATTGAAAGATCAAGAGAAGCAAAATCAATTAAGCAAGAATATCAAACGATTAGCAATGCCAAAGGCGACAAAAGCAATCGCTGATGAAATCGTAAAATTAATTAAAAAGTAATAGTCATAAAGTCATTTGACTTTTTGAAATAAAAATAAACACACAGAAAAAATGAACTTAAACCAAATACATAACGTCTATTTCATCGGAATCGGTGGCATCGGTATGAGTGCTTTGGCTCGGTATTTTAAAAATATTGGGAAACAAGTTTCAGGTTATGATAAAACCCCTACGACTTTAACAAAGGAATTAATCGCTAGTGGGATTGAAATTCATTTTGAAGATAGTATTGATTTAATTCCTAAAGATTATTTTGTTGAAAATACTTTGGTGATTATTACACCAGCAGTTCCTACTTCGCATTCAGAATGGAATTATTTTGTAGAACGTGATTTTCATGTCAAAAAAAGGGCAGAAGTTTTAGGGATAATTACTAAAGATACGTTCTGCTTTGCAGTTGCAGGAACGCATGGAAAGACAACAACCTCAAGTATATTAGGTCATATTTTATATGAAAGTGGAGCTGATGTTACTGCTTTTATAGGAGGTATTGTAGAAAATTATAATTCAAATTTGATAGGTGACGGTAAAACAGTTACGGTTGTTGAAGCGGATGAATTTGACCGTTCTTTTTTGCATTTGCATCCTAATATTGCCTGTATTACCTCTATGGATGCCGATCATTTGGATATTTATGGAACTAGTGATGCAATCGAGGCATCATTTTTGGAGTTTGCGGACAAGTTAGAAGATAAGAGTAAATTATTTATAACGAAAGAGCTTCCAATTGCGGGGGTTACTGTGGCTGTAAATGAAGATGCTGTTTACAGTGCTTTTAATGTTCGAATTGAAGATGGAAGCTATTTATTCGATATAAATACACCAAAAGGAGTCTTATATGATTTTCGTTTTGGATTACCAGGAAAACATAATTTAATGAATGCTTTAATGGCTATTGCAATGGCTGAAATATTCGGCACCCCAACCGACGCCATTGCAGTAGCCTTAGCTTCATTTAAAGGTGTTAAAAGAAGGTTTTCATACCAAATAAAGAAAGAAGAATTAGTTTATATTGATGATTATGCACATCATCCAACAGAAATTGATGCTGTTTATCAGGCCGTAAGTGAATTGTATCCAGATAAAAAAGTATTAGCGGTTTTTCAGCCGCATTTGTTTAGCAGAACTAGAGATTTTGCCGATGATTTTGCAAAAAGTCTATCACAATTTGACGAGCTAATTTTAATGGATATTTATCCAGCTCGAGAATTGCAAATTGAGGGAATTACTTCAGAATGGCTATTCGATAAAATTGATAATCAGCATAAAGAAATTGTTTCAAAAGAGCGTTTGATAGAGGCTATTTTGAAAAGCAATGCTCAAGTGATCGTAACGATAGGAGCGGGTGATATTGGAGAGATGGTAGTATCAATCAAAGAAGCATTAAATGAAAAGATTTAATTGGACAAATATCAGATTAGTGCTCATGTTGGGGGTAGTAGTTTTCTTGTTTTCATTTACGTCAAAGCGAAATGAAAATAGAAAACTCACTAAATCGATGGTTGTTTTTGTAGGAGATAATGCACTTTTTATTAAGCGAGAAACGGTTAATAAATTGTTAATAGAAAATAAAGAGAATGCATCAAGCATTCAAAAAGATAAATTAGATTTGAATAAGCTAGAGAGATCACTGGATTCAAATGACCTGATTGAGAAATCAGATGTGTTTGTGAGTATTGATGGTGTCTTAAAAGCAGTGGTGAAACAAAAGACTCCTATAGCTAGAGTTTTTAATGGTAATGACTCTTTTTATATTGATTATGAGGGGGGTAGAATGCCTTTATCGGATAATTTTACAGCTAGAGTTCCGCTTGTTTCGGGGGTGATAAATAAAAAAAATAACGAGGAATTAGACCAATTATTTCGTGTGATTTATGACGATGATTTTTTGAAAAAAAACATCATTGCTATACAGATTATGCCGAATGGGAGCTTAAAAATGCTCAACAGAAATTTTGATTATCAAATTGATTTTGGTAAAATCATAAATGCGGAGCGAAAATTTAAAGATTATAAAGCCTTTTTTCAAAAGGCAGTTTTAGATAGCTCGTTATATAAATATAAAAAAATTGACCTCAGATTTACAAAACAAGTAGTTTGTACTAAATAAATAGATAATGGAAAAAGAGAATATTGCAGTGGGTCTAGATATTGGGACAACAAAGATTGTTGCCATGATCGGTAAGAAAAATGAATATGGTAAGCTAGAAATTTTGGGAGTTGGTAAATCCAAAAGTTTAGGTGTTGCCAGAGGTGTAGTAAATAATATTACTCAAACCATTCAATCGATCCAACAAGCAATTCAAGAAGCAGAGAATAATTCAGGTTACAAAATAAAAGATGTTGTTGTAGGTATAGCCGGTCAACACATTCGCAGTATTCAACATACAGATTACATCAGTAGAAGTAATCCAGAAGAAGTGATAGGTGGAGCTGATATCCAACTGTTAATTGATCAAGTAAATAAATTGGCTATGTTGCCTGGAGAAGAAATTATCCATGTATTGCCACAGGAATTTAAAATTGATGGTCAATCTGAAATCAAAGAGCCTATAGGAATGTATGGCGGAAGATTAGAGTCTAGTTTTCACGTTGTAGTAGGACAAGCATCATCTATACGAAATGTAGGTCGTTGTATACAAAGTTCAGGAATTGAATTGTCTGGCTTGACATTAGAGCCATTGGCATCGTCTGATGCAGTGTTGAGTCAAGAAGAGAAAGAAGCTGGAGTTGCCTTGATTGATATAGGAGGAGGGACAACAGATTTGGCTATTTTTAAAGATGGAATTATTCGCCATACAGCGGTAATCCCTTTTGGAGGAAATGTGATTTCTGATGATATAAAAGAAGGATGTTCAATCATCGAAAAACAAGCAGAATTATTAAAAGTAAAATTTGGTTCAGCTTGGCCAGGTGAAAATAGAGATAACGAAATTGTTTCTATTCCTGGATTAAGAGGAAGAGAGCCAAAAGAAATTTCTTTGAAAAACTTGTCGAAAATAATTCATGCCCGTGTGGTCGAAATTGTGGAGCAAGTTTTTACTGAAATAAAAGCATACGGACATGAAGATCCACGTAAAAAATTAATTGCAGGAATTGTACTTACTGGTGGTGGGGCACAATTAAAACACATTAAGCAGTTAGTTGAATATATTACTGGAATGGATACTAGAATTGGATATCCAAACGAGCATTTGGCAGGTGATTCAGACGAAGAATTTTCAAGCCCATTGTATGCTACAGCAGTAGGTTTAGTAATGAATAGCATAGAGAATAAAACACAAAGTGCTGTTAGAAAAGACGAAATAGCTCCGCAAAAAGTACAGCCAAACCGACCTCCGGTTGATGAATATCAGGAGAGAAGAGAAAGAGAAGAAGAAGTTGAAAAAGTGGAATCTAAAAGTAATGGTAAGAAGGAAGAGTCTACAGGAGATAAAATAAAGAGATCCTTTTTTGATCGCTATGTAGATAAGATCAAAGATTTTTTAGATAACGCAGAGTAGGGCAATGCCCAAAATTAAGAATACAACAATTAATAATTAATATCAAAAACCAAATAAAATGATGAGCAACTCAGAATTTGGAAGTATTTCATTTGATTTACCAAAAAACCAATCAAATGTAATCAAAGTAATTGGTGTAGGTGGAGGCGGAAGTAACGCTATAAACCACATGTTTAAACAAGGAATTAAAGGAGTGGACTTTATCGTTTGTAATACTGATTCTCAGGCATTGCAAAGTAGTTCTGTACCTAATAAAATTCAGTTAGGGGTAAACTTGACTGAAGGACTCGGTGCTGGGGCTAATCCTGATGTAGGACAGCAGTCAGCTATTGAGAGCATTGCTGAGATTGAAAAAATGTTGGACCGCAATACTAAGATGGTTTTCATCACCGCAGGAATGGGTGGTGGTACTGGAACAGGTGCTGCGCCAGTTATTGCTCAATTAGCAAAAGAAAGAGAAATTCTTACTGTAGGTATCGTAACGCTTCCGTTCTTATTTGAAGGTAAAGTTCGTCAAGAACAAGCTAAAATAGGTATTGAAAAATTACGCAAGCAGGTAGATTCTTTAATTGTTATTAACAACAATAAATTAAGAGAAGTATACGGGAATTTGGGTTTCAAAGCTGGATTTTCAAAAGCGGATGAAGTTTTAGCAACTGCCTCGAGAGGTATTGCTGAAGTAATTACGCATCACTATACTCAAAATATCGATTTACGTGATGCTAAGACAGTTTTGTCTAATAGCGGAACTGCAATAATGGGTTCAGCTAATGCTGAAGGTGAAAACAGAGCTAAAGAAGCAATTGTTTCTGCTTTAGATTCTCCATTATTGAATGATAACAAAATCACAGGTGCCAAAAACGTATTGTTGCTCATCGTTTCTGGTTCTAATGAGATCACTTTAGATGAAATAGGAGAAATCAATGACCATATTCAAAATGAAGCAGGTCACAATGCCAATATTATTATGGGTGTTGGTGAAGATGAAACTCTAGGTGATGCAATTGCAGTTACTATTATTGCAACGGGATTTGATATCGAACAACAAAATGGAATCGTAAATACGGAGCCTAAAAAAATAATTCATACGTTAGAGGATGAGCAAAGAAGTGTTCACAATCTAACGAAAGATGCAGTTCCTGCATTCGATTTGAACACTGAATCTCCAAAATCAAATTCTGAGGAAAGAATCGTTTTTGAATTAACGGAAGACAAAGTAGTACCGGAATCTATCGTTCCTGTTCCAGGAAATGAGGATTTATTGGCTATGTCTGAATTTATTAAAAACTTAGATGTTACTTTTGAAATCGTTTCTCCACTTAAGGATATCGATTTTACTTTTACAACTCCAAAAGCTGCTCAAGTAAAGGAAGTTCAACAACCAAAAGCTATAGAGAGAGAAGAGCAAACCGCTTTTTCTTTTGATTTGCCACTTTTCAAGCCAGAGCCAGTTGCTGAAGTTGAAGAGAACAAGGTGTTGTTTGAATTGACTAATGAAACACGTGAAATTAAGGTAAATCAACCAGTTCAATTTGTTCCCGTAACTGAATTATCAGAAAACGGAATCATTAAGTATTCTCTTGAAGAGTATATGGAAGCTGAGAATGACTTTGTAAGTTCAAAACCAGCTGCAAAAGTAGCAGAGGAAGTAATTCCTGCTGAGTTGAATATCACGATGAAACAAGTAGAAACGTCTACAAGTGATTCTTCGAAATTTGAAGAAATTTCACCTATGGAAATGACTATAGAAGAAACATTAAGACTTAGAGCTGATGAAAGAAGAAAAAAATTGAAGGAATTCAATTATAAATTTCATAACAATGTTTCTAAAATTGATGAGTACGAAAGAGAACCTGCTTATAAAAGATTAGGTATAGACATATCAAATACGCAGTCAAATAATACAAATTCAAGAATTTCTGTTGGAACAGACAGTAACAACGATTTACAATTGCGTTCTAACAATTCTTTTTTGCATGACAACGTAGATTAATTAAAGCAAACCTAATAGAGATAACCCGAAAATTGAATTTAATTTTCGGGTTATTTTTTTTATCTTCGCACATATAATGGGATGCTCAATTTGGGCGCAGTCCAATTATTGTTTCAAATTTTATCGAATATGCTTTTTTATAAGTACTTAAAACAGCTTCCATTGGTTGCTTTTAAAGTTCAATAAAGAATACTTTTTTTCTCAAAAAAGACTTTTCACTATTATCTGGGGCATTTAAAAAGATCATTTTACAGTATTCAGTTTTCAGATTGAATCATGAATCATAAATTAACAAGAAAGAATATGAGTTTAGCAGTAAAAATCATGGATGATTTAAAAACAGCCATGAGAGCCAAAGATACAGTAGCACTAGAGGCTTTAAGAGCAATCAAATCTGAAATCCTTTTAGCTCAAACAGCATCAGGATCAAAAGAAGAAATATCGGAAGACGACGAGGTTAAATTGCTACAGAGATTAGTGAAAACCCGTAAGGAAAGCGCTAGAATTTTCACCGAACAAAACCGTTTGGATTTAGCTGAACCAGAATTGGCGCAAATTGCAGTAATCGAAAAATTCTTGCCGGCACAATTGAGTGAAGCAGAGGTTGAGGTAGTAATTGCAAAGATAATTGCAGAAACTGGAGCAGCTGGTATTGCATCAATGGGTAAAGTTATGGGATTGGCATCTGCACAATTAGGTGGTACTGCCGAAGGAAAAACGATCTCTGCAATTGTAAAGAAACTTTTAGTTTAAAATGTAGTTGTAGATTAACGGTTTTAAATCTAAAATCGTTAATCTACAATCTTAAATCAAACAGGCTGCGTAGTTCAACTGGATAGAATATCAGATTTCGACTCTGAGGGTTGCAGGTTCGAACCCTGTCGCGGCCACTAATAATAACCATAAAAAAGGCATTTTTTGGCCGTTTTTATGGTTATTTTGTTTTTGTAATTTGAGTTTTGTAGCTTCGACATTACGAAACTTTGTTCAAAAAAATATGGATCCATTTCTAGCTCTTTTACTCGTTGTTTTTGGAGTGGTTGTTTTTGTGTTCTTGTCCATTATGTATGGAAAGTCTTTATACGTTTTACTCTTCAATAAGCTACTTTGTATCCATTGGTCGCCGTTCAGGAGAAAAATCAGTACCGCTCAAAGAAATATTCTTAGTAATGAATTTTCTTTTTACCAAAAATTATCTATTGAACAGCAACAAAAATTTGAGCATAGATTAGCCTGTTTTTTAGGAAAGTATCAGTTTATCGGGAACGCTGGTTTCGTACTTACAGATCAATGCCTAGTGTTGGTTTCGGCCACATTTGTCATGATGACTTTCGGGATGAGACATTATTTAATTGATGTGTTCGATAAAATTATTATTTATCCGCAATCCTATTTTTCTACTATTAATAAGGATTATCATAAAGGGGAGTTTAATCCAAAATTGAAAGTTTTGGTGTTTTCTTGGAAAGATTTTAAGGAAGGTTTTCGTATTGAGAATGATAATTTAAATCTTGGGTTACACGAGTTTTCGCATGCCCTATATTTTCATGGAGTAAAAAGTAAAGATCACAGTAGTGTTATTTTTGCAGATACCTATATTAAGTTACAAAGATATCTAACGGAACCTGGGGTGTTAAGTGGTATAGTCAATTCAGATTACTTTAGAATCTATGCTTATACAAATCAGATGGAATTTTTAGCAGTTATTTTTGAGCACTTTTTTGAAACCCCACAAATATTTAAAAGTCAGTTTCCGGAACTGTATAATTATATTAGGGAGATGATCAATTTTGACGAATCGATTTTGCGGTAAAAGTGCTGTTTAAACCTTTTTCAGTGGAGTTAAAGTTTCATTTTCTTTTCTATCTATAATGGATTATTGTTTAATTTGCTTTTTTAATTGTAAATTTAGTAGAATTTATAACTCCAACATCATGAAAAATAATGTACCGGTTTCCGATATTATGACCAAGAATGTAATTAAATTGAATCTTTCTGATGAATTGACAAAAGCGGAAGAATTATTTAAGAAGCATAAAATTAGGCACATTCCAGTTGTTAGCAATAACAAAATTGTAGGTATGTTAAGTTATACAGATCTTTTGAGGGTTTCTTACGCAGATGCCGCAGATGATGCTGCTGATAATGTAGAATCTATTGTATTTAATATGTTTACCGTACGACAGGTGATGGCAAAGGAAATAGTAATTATTTCTCCATCAAGCACGATAAGGGAGGCTGCTGAAATTTTATCGAAATTCGAATTTCATGCTTTGCCAGTTTGTGAAGGGGAACTATTGGTTGGGATTGTAACTACTACAGATTTGATTAAATATTTTTTAGAGCAGTATAAATAAGAAAAGCCCCTTTTTATAAAGATAAGAAGGGGCTTTTTTGTTTTTATATTGTTGTCAACTTTTTCAAATCGGCAATAGTTGCGATAGGGTCAGCAGCTTTGAAGACATAGCTTCCAGCCACAAGCACATCTGCTCCAGCTTCTACTAATTGTCTTGCATTTTTGTTAGTTACTCCACCATCAACTTCTATGATTGTAGACGCCCCTTTTCTAGTGATCAATTCTTTTAATTTTTTGACTTTAGCGTAAGTGTTTTCAATGAAAGACTGTCCTCCAAATCCTGGATTCACACTCATGATACAAACTAGGTCAATATCGTTGATGACGTCTTCTAACAAGTCAATATTAGTATGTGGGTTAATTGCTACTCCAGCCTTCATTCCTTCAGCCTTGATAGCCTGTAGGGTTCTATGAAGGTGTGTACATGCTTCATAGTGTACGCTTAGAATATTTGCGCCTAATTCAGCAAAAGTTTTGATATAGCGATCTGGATCTACGATCATCAAATGCACATCAATGGTTTTTTTAGCATGTTTGTTAATAGCTTCTAAAACAGGCATTCCGTAAGAGATGTTTGGCACAAAGACACCATCCATAATATCAATATGAAACCAGTCAGCTTCACTGTTGTTGATCATTTCGATGTCACGTTGTAGATTTCCAAAATCGGCCGCTAGAACTGAAGGTGCAATTAATGTATTCTTCATGGTAGTTAAAATAAGTGTTGTTTTTGCAAAGATAGTTTTTAAAATAAAAACAATTATCAGATTAAGGTAAAACTAATTTTCAGGGTAAATTAAATTAGTATTTATTTTATGAAAAAAGCTTATTCAAAACATTTTTAGTTGTTTTAAATAAGCTTTTGATTTTAATTATCCTGAAATGGAGTTATTCTAATTTAGACAATTGGAGTTTTTTCATGTATGATATTAATTCCTCTAATTGAATTTTGGTTCCCTCAAGGTTGACCTGGTACCTGTCTTTATATATGAAAGTTATTGAAGATGATTTGTTGGCTTCAGGATTTGTATCGTTTTCGGTTAGCATTCGTATGCCATTTATTTCTTCTGTTTTTTTAGTTGTTGTATTTTCTATTGATTCGGTATCTGTTGTTAGTGACATATGAGTCATCGCAATCAAAGCGCTTCCTGATTCGCCTGCTCCGTCAAAAATAGAGACTTTTATGGTTTTGCCAGAATCATCAGTATAAGTAGCATCAGAAGTGCTTAAACCTACAGTAGAAGCATTTCCTACGTTGAAGCTGCTTCTTTTTAAGTTGCCTAATTTCTCGGTTAATATTTGCTTGTAAACTTCGTTTGCAAGAGGTTTTAGTGTTTTTAAGTTTTCCGTTTGTTTTTCGTACTCTTTTAATGCCTCTGCTGCTTTGGTAATATTTTTTCTGTTTTTAACAGTTTCCATTAATCCTGGTTGACTGTTTATTTCTGCTTCTTTTTTGCAGGCAATTATGCTTAATAGACCAAGCGCTATAATAAGTTTTTTCATATTGTTTTTAATTTTAAAAAAAATAAAGATATAAATTAATGTGTTTTATATAATGGTTTGCATTAATTTATTTTACTGCAGGGACTGCGTAAGGGATTGAAATGAAAATCCTTTTACTTTTTTTCTTTCAAAAGTAAAAGATTGTAGTGGAAAGCCCGACCCGAAGTTTTTACGGAGGGAGACGCCGA
This sequence comes from Flavobacterium degerlachei, assembly GCF_900106645.1. Taxonomy (GTDB): domain Bacteria; phylum Bacteroidota; class Bacteroidia; order Flavobacteriales; family Flavobacteriaceae; genus Flavobacterium; species Flavobacterium degerlachei. The sequence goes on along the minus strand of NZ_FNMV01000009.1, from coordinate 50,144 downwards.
GAAAGAGATAGGAAAAGAAAATAGAGGAAAGAGAAGCGAAATTTTGAACCGGATTCAATATAAAAAAATAAAACTCCGGACTCGAGACTGAAAGTCGAACTGAGCGAAGCTAAACCCGAGAGCTATGCTCGAGCAGACCGATAGTTTTAGTAAAAAAAATAAAACTCCGGTAATCAGCCGGAGTTTCAATCATCAATCAAAAAACGAACAGTCAATCAAACTGTTGTTCATTTTGAATTAAAAGATTTAAAATTTAAAAATTTTAATTGGGGAATATTGTAAATTAACCTAGGTAGGTTTTTAGTATTTTACTTCTTGAAGTGTGTTTCAATCTTCGGATTGCTTTTTCCTTGATTTGACGCACACGCTCGCGAGTTAGGTCAAAAGTTTCACCAATTTCTTCAAGTGTCATTGGGTGTTGGTCACCAAGACCAAAGTACAAACGAACAACATCAGCCTCTCTAGGAGTCAATGTCTCTAACGAACGCTCGATTTCAGTACGCAATGATTCGTGGATTAATTCTCTATCCGGATTTGGAGATTCACCTGAACGTAATACATCGTAAAGGTTTGAATCTTCTCCTTCTACAAGAGGTGCATCCATTGATAAGTGACGACCAGAGTTTTTCATAGACTCTTTAACATCATTTACTGTCATGTCAAGTTCTTTTGCAATTTCCTCAGCAGATGGTGGACGCTCATTAGATTGCTCTAATAAAGCATACATTTTGTTGATTTTATTGATAGAACCAATTTTATTTAATGGCAAACGAACGATACGAGATTGTTCAGCCAATGCTTGAAGGATTGATTGACGAATCCACCATACAGCGTAGGAGATGAATTTAAATCCACGAGTTTCATCAAAACGTTGAGCTGCTTTGATTAATCCTAAATTTCCTTCGTTAATTAAATCAGGAAGTGTAAGTCCTTGATTTTGGTATTGTTTTGCTACCGAAACAACAAAACGTAAGTTAGCTTTTGTCAATTTCTCTAGGGCTTTTTGATCCCCAGCCTTTATTTTTTGTGCTAATTCTACTTCTTCGTCAGCGGTAATAAGGTCAACTTTTCCAATTTCTTGTAAATATTTGTCTAATGAAGCAGTTTCCCTATTGGTAACCTGCTTGGTAATTTTAAGTTGTCTCATGTGTTTGTCTCCTCAAGTTTTAAGTGTACAAGTAGTTATACGTATGGAGTTGCGATAAAGTTACAATTATGTGGAAAATAAATTTTTTATTTTACGATTTTATTAAAAAAAAGTGGTTTTTCTTTCAAATCTAATTGCGTGAGTTCTTTTTTGTTTTCCGTAAACGTTTCATTTTGGTGATTCTACGGTTAGTTTTTAATTCTGTTTAAAGATGTTTCTTATAGTGTGGTTTAAAAAACAAAAACCCCAATTCTAATGAATTGGGGCTTTTTATAAATAAACCTTTAGTAAACTAAGATCTGATTACTCTTTTCTTTCCTCACGTGGAGGTCTTGGCAAAAGTGCTTTTCTTGACACTTTTTCTTTTCTTGTTTTTGGATCCATACCTAAGTATTTCACTTGAAAAACATCGCCCATGTTGACAACGTCAGAAACATTTTCTGTGCGTTCCCATGCTAGCTCAGATACGTGAAGTAAAACTTCATTTCCTGGAGCTTCTAGGTATTCTACTACTGCACCAAAATCAAGCATTTTGATTACTTTCACATCATATGATTCATTCATTTTTGGTTTGAAAGTGATTGACTTAATTTTAGCCAATACTGCTTCAATTCCAGCAGGATCTGTTCCTAGAATTTCAATAACTCCTTCTTCAGTAGTTGGATCTTCATTGATAACAATTGTTGTTCCAGTTGTTTTTTGTAATTCTTGAATCACTTTTCCACCAGGTCCAATTAATGCTCCAATAAAAGCATTAGGAATTCTTCTAGTAATAATTTTTGGAGCGTAAGCTTTAACATCTGCTTTTGGAGTTGCCAAAGTTTCGATTAGTTTTCCAAGGATATGCAAACGACCATCACGAGCTTGTGCTAGTGCAGCTTCCATAATCTCGTATTTCAAACCGTCAATTTTGATGTCCATTTGACAAGCAGTAATACCTACAGATGTACCAGTTACTTTAAAGTCCATGTCTCCTAAGTGATCTTCATCACCAAGAATATCAGACAATACAGCATAGCGATCTCCATCAGTAATCAATCCCATTGCAATTCCAGAAACTGGACGAATCATTTGGATACCTGCATCCATTAATGATAATGTTCCAGCACAAACTGTAGCCATAGAAGAAGAACCGTTAGATTCTAATACTTCAGATACTACACGAATTGTGTAAGGGCAATCAGCAGGGATCATGTTTTTTAAAGCTCTTTGAGCTAAGTTTCCGTGACCTACTTCTCTTCTTGAAGTTCCTCTTAAAGGACGAGCTTCACCAGTTGAGAAAGGAGGGAAGTTATAATGTAAGTAGAATTTTTCTTCACCTTGTTCTGATGGAGAATCGATTTGGTTTGCTTCTCTAGAAGTTCCTAAAGTTGCAGTTGCCAAAGCTTGAGTTTCTCCACGTGTAAACAATGCAGATCCATGTACAGATGGTAAGTAATCTACTTCACACCAGATAGGTCTGATTTCTGTAGTTTTTCTTCCGTCTAAACGTGTTCCTAAATCTAAAGTTACGTTACGAACTGCTTCTTTATTGGTTTTTTTGAAGTATTTAGAAACTAAATCTCCATCAGCTGCCAATTCTTCTTCAGTAAATAATGCTTTAACTTCTTCTTTAACTTCGTCAAATGAAGCTGTACGTTCTTGTTTAGAAGAACCTTTGCTTGCAATAGCGTATATTTTATCGTAAGATGCTGCTTTTACTTTAGCGTAAATAGCTTCGTCTTCTCTTTCTCCTTCGTACGTTCTAGTCTCTTTTTTCCCAAAAGCGGCTTGTAAACGTAGTTGAGCTGAAATTTGATTTTTAATATGTTCGTGAGCAAATTTAATTGCTTCTAACATTTCTGCTTCTGAAATTTCTTTCATTTCACCTTCTACCATTGCGATAGAATCCATTGAAGCTCCAATCATCATATCAATATCTGATAATTCTAATTGTGCACGACTTGGATTGATGATAAATTTCCCATCAACTCTTCCAACTCTAGCCTCAGAGATTAATGTTTCAAAAGGAATGTCAGATAGAGCTAATGCTGCTGATGCTGCTAAACCTGCTAGTGCATCTGGCATAATATCTTCGTCATAAGACATTAATTGAATCATTACCTGAACTTCAGCATGGTAATCATCTGGGAAAAGTGGACGTAAAACACGGTCTACTAAACGCATTGTTAATACTTCGCTATCACTTGGTCTTGCTTCTCTTTTGAAGAAACCACCAGGAAAACGTCCTGCTGCAGCAAATTTTTCACGATAATCTACCGTAAGTGGTAAAAAGTCGATACCTGGACTTGCTTTTCTTGAAGATACTACTGTTCCTAAAATAACAGTTTTACCTATTCTTACTACTACAGATCCGTCAGCTTGCTTAGCTAAACGACCTGTCTCGATTGTGATGTTTCTTCCATCACCTAAATCGATACTTTCTACAAATAATTGTGGAATCATAAATTTAATTTATTAGTTAAACATGGGTTCTAGTTGTGTTGTAGTTGTTGTTTTGCGTAGTTAATGCCTAAAACCCAATGAAAAACCAAAACTTTTTTATTATTGTATATAAAAACAAAAAGAGGCACTTGCGCGCCTCTTTATTGTATTGATTATTTTCTGATACCCAATACTTTGATAATCTCACGATATCTGTTGATTTCTTTCTTTTTCAAGTAATCCAACAAAGATCTTCTTTTTCCAACTAGCAATACTAATGAACGCTCTGTGTTATAATCATGACGATTTTTTTTCAAGTGTTCTGTTAAGTGTGCAATTCTGAAAGTGAACAAAGCAATTTGAGCTTCTGATTTTCCTGTGTTTGTTTTTTCTCCGTGTTTAGCGAAGATTTCTTCTTTAATCTCTTTAGTTAAATACATTCCAATATTTGTTTAATGATTTTTATGTATGTCTCACAGCTATTGTAAGACGGCTGCAAAAGTACTATTTATTTTGGAGAAATCTAAAATAAATTTAATAATTAATGTTATTTTGCTATTGTGATAGGAAGGGAGTAGAGAACTCTTACAGGGATGCCTCTCATTACTCCAGGGTTCCAATCTTTATAATTCTTTAATATTCTAATTGCTTCTTCATCTAATGCGTATCCAAGTCCTTTAATTATTTTGGTTTCAACGATACTACCATCCGTTTCAATGACAAATGTTAGGTATATTTTTCCAAAAACAGTGTTTTTAGCTGCATTCGGGATTTTCATTGCTTTTCCAATGTAACTGTAGAAATTATTCATTCCTTTTTTTGGTACAGGATATTGGTATACTTTTTTATAGCTATGTTCGATATTGGTGGAGTCAATGCTTGTGCCTGAGATTAATTTTCCGTTTTCATAATTTTCGACGAAAGTATATTTGGGTTTTTTGCTGTATCCTTTCCAAATTCCATCATGAAGTCCATTTTTTATTTTACCGCTTTCGAAAAAACCGTTATTCAAATCTTCATAATCTCCGTTACCATCAACTACTGTTTGAACGTTTTGGGCATTGTAAAATTGAATGATTTTAGGGTCAGTATCAATCTCTTTTTGATTTTCTAAATATTCAATCTCTGATTTAGGTTGTCCGTTCTCATACCAATTGTACTGTTTACCGATTGGTTTAGATTTGGTATATTTTGAAACTGTTTTTTTATTACCGTTTTCATAATAGTGCACAAACTGTCCTTCTTTTACTAAATAATCTTTATTAGTTGACTTTCCTGCCATTTCTAAAGTTCCTGATTTGTAATAATTAAAGACCTCATAAGTACTATTGTCCGAATAGTAATCTTTAATAATTCTGTAATATTTGTAATTGTCTTCTGTTGATTCTTTCCATATAGAATCAAAGTAAATGATTTTGCTAACAGGACTAGGAGTTTGTGAGAATGATAAAAGGGGAATTAATAATAATGCTAGATGTAAATATGATTTCATAAATGTTTGTAATAGAAAAATAAATGTAATACTATTAGTACAACTTTGTAATTTCTTTATTTACAAATTCCAAAAAGCGTTCGTCAGCGTCAGTGAAAGGATCAATCACATGGCTGTCGATATCTATTTGGCCAATGTTCTCTCCGTTTACAAACAGTGGAACTACAATTTCTGACTTTACAGTGAAACTGCAGGCGATATAATTATCTTGAGCTGCGACATCTGGAACGACAAAGTTGTCATTAGAAACTGCTACTTGTCCACAAATTCCTTTACCAAAAGGGATTACAGTATGGTCTGTTTCTGCTCCTACATACGGTCCTAAATGAAGTGTTTGGGTTTCTTGGTTTGCGAAATAAAACCCAACCCAGTTGTAATAGTCTATATTGTCCTGTAACAATTGGCAAACAGCTAAAAGCTTTTCATCTCTTGAAAGGGTTGTACTTATTGTAATTGCAGTTACTTGTGGTTGTAATTCCTGAAATGTCATGTTTTTTATGTTTTAATACAAAAGTATTTAAAGTCTCTTTTAAAAATTATATAAATTTGTTAAAAAAAATAGACTTTGAAAAAATATTTTATTCAGTACAAACCTTTTTTACTTTTTCTAGCCAAGTTTTTTTTGACATATATTATTCTGGCGTTTATTTATCAAGGATTTTTGGAGAGTTACGAAGAGGATAACATTGATTCAATAACTGAATTCGTAGCCGAAAACACAAAACAACTTTTGATATTATTTAATGCGGATGCTGATATTTTAAAATTTGATTCCGAGCCTTTTATTAGATTGATGTACAATCAGCAATATGTTGCCAAAATGATAGAGGGCTGTAATGCTATTAGTATAATTATTTTGTTTATTTCGTTTGTGGTTTCATTTTCGGGCAGAATAAAGTCTACTGTGTTTTTTATTTTGGGCGGAAGCCTGATTATTTATATATTAAATGTAGCTCGCATTGCCATTCTGTGTGTATTGATATATCTTTTTCCAAAGCAGCAAACATTGCTGCACGGAGTGTTTTTCCCGCTATTCATATATGGTGTTGTTTTTATTCTGTGGGTGATTTGGGTTAATAAATTTTCATTGTATGCTAAGAATACTACTGACTCATAAATTTAGATTTTTTATAGTACTGTTGTTTGTTCTTTCATTTGTCCTGATACGGGTTTATGAAGACAACTTGTTTTATGATCCATTTTTGAATTACTTCAAAAGTGATTTTAATGATTTGCCATTGCCGATTTATAATTCTTTCCGCTTATTCCTCAGCCTGCTGTTTCGTTACGGTTTAAATATGGTGCTGTCATTAGGATTGATCTTTATTCTTTTTAAAGATATTGGAATGGTTAAATTTGCCTCGTTTTTGTATGTTGTTTTCTTCGCTCTTCTGGTTTTTTCTTTCTATGCTACAATCTCTATATACGGCGAGCATAATAATATGATGCTTTTTTATGTTCGAAGGTTTCTTATTCAACCCATATTCATACTGCTGTTTATCCCTGCATTTTATTATCAAAAGCTAAGTAGATAGGTTTGTTGATTCTTATAAAAATTAAAAATCTGCAAATATTTTAAAGCATCTTAAGTTAGATTTTTTTAAATATTTGCAGATTCTCACACAATTGAAGTGTTTTAATTATCTATTTCTTTGCTTTCCAGTAATGCCTTAAATCTAATGTGTAAGGGTATTCAGGATTGATAAGTTCTATAGGAGTATCAGGTTTGAGTTCCGATTTAGATTCTACTAAAAATCTAGAAGTCGCAGCTTGATTTGATATTGCTTCTGTTCCTATTTCTGAAATAGTCGTAGAAGGTGTGTGACCAAAATCCCAAAAACGGCTCATTTTTCTTGATTCTGCTTCAAAGCTATTTATTGGGTAGGTGTCAAAACTTCTTCCTCCAGGATGATTGACAAAATAAGTACAACCACCAATAACTTTATTATTCCAAGTGTCAACTAAGTCAAAAACTAACGGTACATCAATACCAATATTTGGATGCAATGCGGATGGTGGATTCCAGGCTTTGTAGCGAATTCCAGCTACGTACTCTCCTTTTGTTCCTGTGCTCCTTAATGGAATTCTACATCCTTTGCATAATAATATATGACGGTCTGGTACAATTCCAGAAACTTTTACTTGCAAACGTTCTAATGAAGAATCTACAAATCGTGAAGTTCCCGTACTAGAAAGTTCTTCTCCAAGTACGTGCCAAGGCTCTATTCCTAATCGGATTTCTAATTGAACATTATCAATCGTAACATTACCATGATGTGGGAATCTAAATTCGAAAAATGGATCAAACCAAGAAATATCAAAGTTATATCCAGAATCTTTTAGATCGTTTACCACGTCAATCATATCTAAATAGGCAAAATGAGGTAGTAAAAATTTATCATGTAACTCAGTTCCCCAACGAATTAATTTTTTCTCGTAAGGTTCTTTCCAGAATTTAGCGACTAATGCACGAACTAATAAATTTTGAACTAAATTCATATGTTTGTGTGGTGGCATATCAAAAGCACGTAATTCTAAAATACCCAATCTTCCCGTTGATGAATCTGGCGAATATAATTTATCGATACAAAATTCAGTTCTATGTGTGTTTCCCGTGATGTCAGTCAATAAATTTCTAAAAATTCGATCGACCATCCAAAATGGCACTTCTTTGTCTTTTGGAATTTGTTCAAAGGCAATTTCCATTTCGTATAGCTTCTCATCTCTTCCTTCATCTATTCGAGGTGCTTGACTCGTAGGCCCAATAAAAGGGCCTGCGAATAAATAGCTTAAAACGGGATGGTGTTGCCAATAAGTTATTAAGCTTCGCAATAAGTCAGGTCTTCTTAATAGCGGACTGTCTTCGGGCTTTTCAGCTCCTAATGTTACGTGATTTCCTCCACCAGTTCCGGTATGACGGCCATCAACCATGAATTTATCTGTTCCTAAACGACATAAAAAAGCCTCTTCATATAAAGCAGAAGTGTTATCAACTATTTCTTGCCACGTTTTTGCGGGATGCACATTCACTTCAATTACACCAGGATCTGGAGTAACCATCATTTTCTCAACTCTATAATCGGTTTTAGGTTGGTAACCTTCAATTCGTACTGGCATTTGTAATTTTTCTGCCGTAATTTCTATTGAAGTAATTAAGTCGATATAATCTTCTAAATAATCGGTTGGCGGTAGAAAAACATATAGCATTCCATCACGTTCTTCTATACACATTGCTGTAATAAAAGTATCAACTTCAAATACTGTTTCGTCTTTTTCTTCGCTCTTTTTCTGCTTCTCTTCTTTTTTGGATAAAACTCTTTTTGCTGCTTCAAATAGTTTCGAAATAGTTCCGTAACGTTTTTTTACTTTCTCATCATAATCACCTAAAGCGGGTAAATCTTCAAATAAGCTTCTGTCTACAACAATTTCTCTCTTATTTTTAGAAGTCTTTGGAAGCGAGTCTAATGGTAAACGCAATCCAATTGGGGAGTTACCGGGAACTAAAAAACAATTTCCTCTTCTAAATTCCCAAGCGCAGCTTTCCCAATTATCAGCAACATGGTCCTTTCTTATTGGTAGAACAAATCCTGCTGGATTATTCAAGCCTTTTTCTAAAAGCATCGCTAGCTTATGTCTTTCTACAGAATCTTTTAAATTTACTTTTAATGGGTCTATGTTTACAGGAAGCTTTCCTTCTTCTAAAGCCCAATAAATCGGGTCTTCATAAGTTGGCGTTACGTTTTTAGGGTCAATTCCTAAATGTTTAGTAAGTTCCGTTGCAAATTTCTCAGCATCATGAAAGCTGAATTTTGTATCTCCTTCTTTTGCTACTAAAGCATCGTTTTTCCATAACGGCAATCCGTCTTTTCTCCAGTATAATGCATATTGCCAACGAGGGAATAATTCGCCAGGATACCATTTTCCTTGTCCAAAATGGATAAAGCCTCCGTGGGCAAATCGCTGTTTTAAACGAAGTGCTAAATCATAAGCTAACTTTCGTTTCAGTGGGCCGTCTGCAGCAGTGTTCCATTCAGCGCCTTCAAAATCATCAATTGAAACAAAAGTGGGTTCTCCACCCATGGTTAAGCGTACATCGCCCTCAATTAAATCCTTTTCAACATCATTTCCTACTTGCATAATATCTTCCCATTGCTTGTCAGAATAGGGCTTTGTTACGCGTGGATCTTCATGTATACGGGTTACTGTGTTTTCAAAATCAAAGCTAACTTCACATTTTTCTGTGGCGCCAGTTACAGGGGCTGCGCTTTCATAATGCGGGGTGCAACACAATGGGATATGTCCTTCGCTGGCAAAAAGGCCAGAAGTTGGATCAAGTCCAATCCATCCAGCACCGGGTAAATAAACTTCAACCCAAGCGTGTAAATCTGTAAAATCTTTTTCAGGCCCAGAAGGTCCGTCAAGAGATTTGATATCTGGAGCTAATTGTACAATATATCCAGAGACAAATCGTGCTGCTAATCCAAAGTGACGTAAAACATGGATTAATAACCACGCAAAATCTCTGCATGATCCACTCTTGATACGTAAAGTTTCTTCGGGCGTTTGTACCCCAACTTCCATTCGTAAATTATAACTAAGTTCTTTGTAAACGGCTTGATTGATAAAGACCAAAAAATCATTAGTTGGTAATGATTTGTTTACTTTTAAACCGTCCATAAATTTTTGAAAAATAGGGCTTTCTTCGCTTAATTTTAGATAAGCAGTTAATTCTTGCTGAAGCATTTGATCATATGTAAAGGGAAATTCCTCTGCATATTCTTCTACAAAATAATCAAATGGGTTAATAACTTGCAATTTTGCAATTACTTCGACTTCAACCTTTAACTCTTTTATTTTTTCAGGAAAGACGATACGGGCTTGATAATTACCAAAAGGATCTTGTTGCCAGTTTATAAAATGATTTTCAGGAGATATTTTAAAAGTATAGCCTTCTATAGCTGTTCTAGAATGTGCTGCAGGACGTAGCCTAAAAACATGTGGAAATAACTTAACACTATGGTCAAACGTATAAGTTGTTTTGTGGGAAAGCGCTATTTTAACAGCCATGATTTAAGTATTTTGTTTTTGACAATTTAATTAAAAAATATGTTATTAATATACGTTTTCATAAAATAAAAAAATATATAGGATAATGAGAATTTAGGGGATGAAAATTTATGGATAATTTAAATAAAGTTCTTTTCAATAAGAAATAAAAAAATCATCAGAAGAATAAACAGGATTTAAATCCCCATTCAAATTTTCACACTCAATATTCATATAGGTACAAGAAGCATTTCCGAAAAGACTTGCAACTGCAACTTCTGAACCGTCTTTTCCATGAGCAATTTTAACTAAACTACTTAAATTTGATAAGCGAGTGGGATCAAAAATAATCCATTGTCCGCCTATATAAACCTCAAAACAAGCATGAATATCTGGCGGATTAATATTTGTTGCGTAACATGTAAAATATCTTGCAGGAATGTTTAAAGCTCTACAAAGAGCAATGCCAAGATGAGCAAAATCTTTACAAACACCTTCCCGTTGGTTCAGTGTATCATAAGCGGATGTGCTTGCATCAGTTGTCCCTGGTACGTAATCAACATTGTTAAATATCCATTCATTTACAGCAACTGCTTTTTCAATATCCGATTGTAAATATCCAAAAAGTTTAAACGCTAATTTCATTAATTTGTCAGAAGGGCAAAGTCTGCTTGGGGACAAATAAGGTACTATTTTATTGTCTAATTCAAAAATAGAAGTGTTTTTAAAAAGCGATTTTTTGCTAATGGTTTTGAATTTAACCTCTATTTCTCCTTGGTAACATATCTGAAAGGGTACAAATTCATTGGCTTGAACTGTAATGAACCTGATTTTTGAATCTGGTAAAGAGAACTGTTTAAAAGGCAAGTTAGGTGCTACTTCAAGAGATTCTGAAATAATTTTTTGATTGTAAGAATTTCCTAATGCTTGAATGTTAAAAATGCATGTGCTTGAAGCATATACATCGTAGAAAAGGTCTGCTTTGATTCTAAAACTCATTAGACAAAAGTACTGTATATTAGAATATAACATGATGAATTTGTTAAAAAAAGCTGTAAATTCGCGCCTTACAAAAACTATGCATGAATACACCTATATCTTTTTTAGATTCCTATAAAAAAACAATAAGTTCATATGATGAGGTTATTAATAAAAGTGGCGAAGTAAAATCGTATTGGGCAACTATTTTTGCTACTTTAGAAGCTGTAGGGCTAGATGAATTAGGGATTAGAAATGAGGAAATTATCAATAAACTCAAGGAAAACGGTGTTACTTATAATGTTTATGACTCAGAGAACGAATTAGTTCGTCCATGGAAATTAGACCCTATACCTTTTGTAATTCATCAATCTGAATGGGCTACAATTGAAAAGGGACTTATTCAAAGAGCTAATTTATTGGATTTGATTTACAAGGATATTTATGGGGAGCAGCTATTAATTAAAAATAATATTATTCCCGCAGAATTAGTTTTTAATAATTCAGGTTTTTTAAGACCTTGTTTTGATATACAGCATAGCGAATTTCACCAGCTTTCACTTTTAGCGTGTGATATTGCGAGAGGTCCGGATGGCAAAATGTGGTTATTGGATAATCGCGTTCAATCACCTTCAGGATCAGGATATGCTCTTGAGAATAGAATTGTTATGGCAAATGTTTTTCCGCAACTTAATAAAAATATTCATCGTGGTAAGTTAGGTCCATATTTTATTGAATTGCAAAAAACAGTGGGGAAATTGGGTAATAATGCTGAAAATCCAAATGTGGTTTTCTTATCTCCAGGAGCAGGAAACGAAACCTATTTTGAACATGTTTATCTTTCTTCCTATTTAGGATTTAAGCTAGTTGAAGGAAGTGATTTACTGGTTCGTGAAGGGTACGTTTGGTTAAAGACAATTGACCAGTTAGAGCGAGTGGATGTAATCATTAAGCGTATTGATGATCAGTGGTGCGATCCGTTAGAACTTAATAAAAATTCACTACTTGGAATTCCGGGACTATTACAAGTAATGCGCTTAGGAAATGTGGCTGTTATTAATCCTCCGGGAATTTCAGTTTTAGAAAATCATGGGCTTATGGCATTTATTCAAAATGCTTGTAAGTTTTTATTGAAAGAGCCGCTAATCATGAATTCTACCGCTACTTGGTGGTGCGGTCAAACTAAAGAGTTAACTTATGTTCTGAATAATTTACCCAAATTAATTATAAAGAAAACCAATAGAGACTTAGGTTTTAAATCTGTTTACGGAAGAAAATTAAATAAAGAACAATTAAAGGAACTCAAAGCTACTATTTTGAGTAATCCAAAGGAGTACGTGGCGCAAGAAGAAGTAAGTTTGTCCACTACGCCTTCTTTAATCGATGGCAAAATTCTGCCACGACTAGCTGTAATTCGGGCTTTTTTAATTTCTGATGGGAGCAATTATAAAGTAATGAAAGGTGGTCTTACTCGTAGTTCAGTTGTAGAAGATAAATTTCAAATTTCGAATCAATTTGGAGGGATTTCAAAAGATACCTGGATTATTTCTGATAATCTGGAAGAATTAGAAGAGCCAAAAGAGCAGCAAGATGATATTATAGAAATTAAAAAAACGAATCAGATTTCTATGAGTACGGCTTTGACGAGTAGAAATGCTGAAAATTTATTTTGGGTTGGAAGGTTATCTGAAAGAACATTGGTGTTAACTAGTTTCTTGAAAATAATTTTTAATCGATTGAATGAAAATGTAAGTAGTCATGGAAAAAAGCAACCTGAGTTTTTAGTTGTATTACTTAAAGCAGTTACCCATCTTACACAAACTTATCCTGGCTTTGTAGGTGAAGAAGGAGAGGAAGATGAAGCAGCTTTTGAAAAACCCTTGGCAGAGTTGATTCCTTTGATTAAAGATGCAAAAAAGGAAGGGTCGCTAAGTTATAATGTTCAGTCGCTTTTATATACAATCAATCATATTAGTGAAAAATGGAATAATGATACTAAAGGAATTATCTATTTAATAGAAGAAAGTTTAGTAAGTTTGAAAGCGTCTGACGAACAAAAGATTAGCCAAACAACTCACGGTCTAGATAAATTATACATAAGACTAATGGCGTTTTACGGAAACACTTACGAAACATTACCGCGAGAAAATGGTTTTTATTTGTTTGAGGCCGGAAAAAATATTGAACGATTTTTATCGCTTGTTTCAGTCATTCAAACTTTATTTTGTTTTAAAAGAAGTGAAGAGGTAGAACAGCTATTATTAGAATCTGTTTTAGAAAATCATAACTTATTAGCACAATATCGAAGTAATTACAAATCGCAATTAAATTTAGTTACTGTTCTAAATATGCTATTTCTAGAAAAAAACTCGCCTTACACACTTGCTTATATTTTAGATACGCTTGCTTATAACATTTCTAATTTGCCAAAGAAATCAGAGCTCAACCAATTGAGTATCGCTGAAAAGAAAGTGCTAGAAGCAAGCACAATAATTAAATTAATTGACCCTGAGAAATTAGAACAAGCTGACGAAAATAATTTTAGAGAGACATTAGATAGTACTATCAACACCGTTTCTGAACTAATTTCATCGGTAACTAGTAGCTTATCAAGTTTATATTTTAATCATTCAGTGATGCAACTTTCATTTTTAGCCACAGACAAAAATAATTCTGATGAAATATAAATTAGTACACAAAACGACCTATACTTACATTGATTCAATTCATAATTATCAATGTATTGTTTGTTTACATCCAATAAGTTCAGAAAGGCAAAATTGTGAAGATTTTAAATTGACAATAGAACCCAATCCACAAAATTTATATGCTCGAAAAGATTATTTTGGTAACACCCAATATTATTTTTCGATTCTAAAACCGCATAAAGTTTTGCAGGTTATTGCAACTAGTGTTGTTGAAGTTTTTCCGCCAAAATTAATAGTAGCTAATGCTATCACCTGTTCTGAAGCGCTAAATTTGTTTAACACTAAATTGGCGTTAAAAAATGAATTACTACAATTTCAACTTCCAAGCCCTTTTATTTTTTGGGATGAAGAAGTTAAACTTTTTGCGCAAACTTGCTTGGATCCTAATGAATCGTTGTACGAATCAGTTGCCAAGTTATCTGAAAAAATATTCACGGAATTTGAATTTAACTCAGGAGCAACTACAATAAACACACCATTAAATGAAGTTTTAAAACTCCGTAAAGGAGTTTGTCAAGATTTCACTCACTTGATGATTGCTTGTGTAAGAAGTTTAGGGTTTGCTGCTCGTTATGTAAGTGGTTACCTAGAGACTCTTCCTCCAAAAGGGAAGTTAAAACTGCAGGGTTCTGATGCTTCTCATGCATGGGTTTCTGTTTATGTGCCTGAAATGGGCTGGTGCGAATTTGATCCTACAAATAATATAATATCAGGAGAACGCCATATTGTTACTGCCTATGGTCGAGATTACTCCGATATTTCTCCATTAAAAGGAATTATCTTTAGTTCAGGAGAACATAAAGTAAAGGTAGAGGTTGATGTAATTCCAGTTTTGTAATTAGTTTTTTTTTAATTATCTATTCTTGCTTTTTTAATATAAAGCTAAATATTCGATTTGTTTTACGTATCTTTCAGTAGGTTTAGTTGCGTAATAATCAGTATTTTGTATGTATGAGAATAATTAAGCATTCAGGGGATGTCGTTGATTTTGACCCTGAAAAACTCAAAAAGTCATTGATGAAATCTGGTGCTAGTCCAGCTGTAGTTGAGGATATTTTACGTAAAATTAGTAAAGAACTCTATGAAGGGATTTCAACAAAGAAAATCTATAAAAAGGCTTTTGGGTTGCTTAAAAAGGAAGCAAACTCTCATGCTGCTCGATACAATCTACGGGCGGGGCTTCAAGCATTAGGTCCAGCAGGTTTCTTCTTCGAAAAATATATTGCCCGACTTTTTACTG
Source organism: Flavobacterium degerlachei (assembly GCF_900106645.1). Taxonomy (GTDB): domain Bacteria; phylum Bacteroidota; class Bacteroidia; order Flavobacteriales; family Flavobacteriaceae; genus Flavobacterium; species Flavobacterium degerlachei. The sequence goes on along the minus strand of NZ_FNMV01000009.1, from coordinate 35,109 downwards.
CCGACGGTTATCTAACAGTAACTAATTTGATTTTAAAGGGAAAATGCGTTTCTCATGAAATAGATGTTCTAGCTAAAAAAGACAATGCTATCATAATGATTGAATGTAAGTTTCATTCCCGAAGAGATGCCGTTTCTGATGTCAAGGTTCCTTTGTATGTTTTTTCTAGGTTTAATGATTTAAAAGAAAAACAACATGTTATTTTTTCAGTAAAAGATACCATTTCAAAATGTTGGATTGCTACTAATAATCGCTTTACATCAGATGCAATTGATTTTTCAAAATGTTCTGGAATAAACTTATTAAGTTGGGATTACCCCGAAAATAATAATTTGAAAACTAAAAATGATATTGATTGTCTTTACCCAGTTACTTGTTTAACGACACTAACTTTGGCCGAAAAAGATAAATTGCTAGTGCTGGATTTAATTTTAGCAAAGGAATTAGTGAATAATTCTGACCCTCTTGAAAAAATAGGGCTAAGCTCAAATAGGATAAAAAATGTTTTAAAAGAAGTTAGAGAATTATGTAGATGCGATTAAATTAACGGGTCGTTTAATATAAAAACATAGTCATGAAAATAAAATTTATAGGAGCAGCGGGAACTGTGACAGGTTCAAAAACATTGGTTGAAAGCAATGGTATTCGGATTTTGATAGATTGTGGCCTTTTTCAAGGAATTAAACCCTTGAGGGAACTCAATTGGGAACCTTTGCCTATTTTAGCCTCGACCATTGATTTTGTACTGCTGACTCATGGCCATTTGGATCATTGCGGTTGGTTACCTCGATTAGTTAATCAAGGCTTTAAGGGGAAAATTTATTGCACTGTGCCAACCAAAGCGATTGCAAAGTTGATTCTATTGGACAGCGCCAAAATACAGGAAGAAGAAGCTGAAAAAGCAAATAAAGAGAAGTATTCAAAGCATGAAATTGCAGAGCCGCTTTATAATGTTGAGCAGGCCGAAAAAGTTTTCCCTCTTTTTAGGGTTGTGAAGACAAATGAAGCCATTCCCTTAGATGCAGAAATTAGTGCTGTTTTTGTCAATGCAGGTCATATTATAGGAGCATGTAGTATTGAATTAAAATTGGAAAATAAAATATTGTTTTTTTCTGGTGATATTGGTCGTGATAATGATGTTTTGATGTATTCGCCTACAAAGCCTAAAAAGGCAGATTATATATTTCTTGAAAGTACTTATGGCAATAGAATACATCCAAATACAGACGCCAAGTTAGAATTGGAGATGTATATTAATAACACGATCAAAAAGGGAGGGACGGTCATTATTCCAAGTTTTGCGGTGGAGCGTGCTCAGATGGTGATGTATTTATTGTGGCAGCTTAGAGAGGAAGATAAAATACCTAATGTGCCTTACATTATTGACTCTCCTATGGGAGTGAGTGCTTTTGAAATATTTTTCGAAAATTTGAAATGGCATAAACTATCAATCGAAGATTGTGTTGCTGTAAGTAAAATGTTTACTATGATTACTGATTACAAGGAAACTATTGAAACGATTTATGATAAACAACCTAAAGTGGTAATAGCGGCGAGTGGTATGGTAACAGGAGGAAGGGTATTGAGCTATTTAGAGCGCTATATTGAATTGCCAGAAACCACTGTAATTCTTGTGGGATATCAAGCAGAAGGTACTCGTGGTAGAAAATTATTAGAAGGTGCTGAGGAGGTTAAAATGTACGGGAAATATTATAAAGTAAAAGCGAAAATTCTTGAAATAGAAGGGCTGTCTGCGCATGGAGATCAAAAAGATTTACTCAATTGGCTTTCAGAATTGGAAAACAAGCCTGAAAAAGTATTCCTGGTTCACGGTGAAAATCAACCAGCAGATGAGCTTCGAATTAAAATAAGGGAGCGCTATGGTTTCGAATGTTCCGTTCCGCTGATGGGACAGGAATTTGAGATTTAAATTAGTGGTTTTGACGTAAAATAGTAATCAAAAAAGGCTGTGTTAGGGTTAGTTTTTTAGGAATAATTGTATTTATGGTATTGGTGTTGAATAGGGCTAATGTTGTTGGCACAAATAATATAGTTTCATCAACCGTTAATTAAAATGTAAAACTATTCAATATATTGTGGTTGATGTAAATTATCATTACTTTCACGCACAAATTATTTTAGCATAAATACCCCACTGAATGAATAGCTTTGATTGGAAAAATTTAATTGACCCGCTTTTTTATATTCACTTTGATGTGAATGGAATAAAATTAGGGATTTATATCGTATTATTTATTGTTTTTGCGGAAACAGGATTGTTTGCAGGCTTCTTTTTACCTGGAGACAGTTTACTTTTTCTAGCAGGAATTTATAATCGTGAATTGATAGAAAACATATTGTTTATTGACAGTGATTTTATAAATGTTGTGCTGTTATCAACAATGGTTGCATTTGCAGGAATTTTAGGTAATATCGTGGGATATTGGTTTGGTTCGAAGAGTGGTTATTACTTATATAATAAGAAAGATACTTTTTGGTTTAAGAAGAAATACCTTGTACAATCTAAAGACTTCTTTGAAAGACATGGAGGGAGAGCTATTATCTTCGCTAGATTCTTGCCAATATTTAGGACGTTTGCTCCTATTATTGCCGGTATTGTAACTATGGATAAAAAGAAATTCATGTTTTATAATATAGTAAGTTCATTTCTTTGGTCCTTTACATTGATTTTTGCAGGGCATTATTTATATGGTTTTTTACTGGATAGTTACCAAATAGATTTAAAGGAACACATAGAGGTAATTGTAATCGTATTAGTGATTATTACACTTTCTCCTGTGATTCTCAAATTTGCTAATAAACGCCCAAAAATTGATTAATAATAAAAACATTCGCTTTTAAAGCATAGTTTTTTATTCGCAATAAGTTATAAATAAAAAATCCGTTCACTTTTGGTGAACGGATTTTTTTATGATATGTGGTTTGGAATTACATCATTCCTGGCATACCGCCACCCATTGGGTTTCCGCCACCATTTTCTTCTTTAATATCAATTAAAGCACATTCAGTAGTTAAGATCATTCCTGCTACTGATGCTGCATTTTCTAATGCTACACGAGTTACTTTTTTAGGATCAATAATACCAGCTTTTAGCATATCGACATATTCATCAGTTTTAGCATTGTAACCAAAATCACCTTTTCCTTCAGCTACTTTTGCAACAACAACAGAACCTTCAAGACCTGCATTTTCAACAATAGTTCTTAATGGAGATTCTACTGCACGAGATATAATTTGAATTCCAGTAGCTTCGTCAGCATTATCAGCTGTTATTTCGCTTAGGACTTTTTTAGCTCTTAGTAAAGCAACTCCACCACCAGCAACAATTCCTTCTTCAACAGCTGCACGAGTTGCATGAAGCGCATCGTCAACTCTGTCTTTTTTCTCTTTCATTTCCACTTCAGATGCAGCACCTACATAAAGTACAGCAACACCTCCAGCTAATTTTGCCAAACGTTCTTGTAATTTTTCCTTATCATAGTCAGAAGTGGTAGCTTCCATTTGACCTTTGATTTGGTTTACACGATTTTTGATCATGTCAGCTTCACCAGCGCCACTTACAATAGTGGTGTTGTCTTTATCGATAGTTACTTTTTTAGCAGTACCTAACATTTCGATAGTTGTATTTTCAAGAGTATATCCTCTTTCTTCAGAGATAACAGTTCCACCAGTTAAAATGGCAATATCTTCAAGCATTGCTTTTCTTCTGTCTCCAAAACCAGGTGCTTTAACAGCAGCGATTTTTAAGGCTCCACGAAGTTTGTTTACTACCAATGTCGATAATGCTTCACCATCTACATCTTCAGCAATAATCAATAATGGTTTTCCTGATTGTGCTACTGGCTCAAGAACCGGTAGTAACTCTTTTAAAGATGAAACTTTTTTGTCATATAATAAGATATATGGACTTTCTAGTTCCACTTCCATTTTTTCAGAATTGGTAACGAAATATGGAGAAAGGTATCCTCTGTCAAATTGCATTCCTTCAACAACATCCACGTAAGTGTCAGTTCCTTTTGCTTCTTCAACAGTGATTACTCCTTCTTTTCCTACTTTTGCGAATGCATCAGCGATTAACTCACCAATTACTTCGTCATTATTAGCAGAAATAGAAGCGATTTGTTTGATTTTATCAGAATCAGTACCTACAACTTGTGATTGTTTTGCTAAATCAGCAACAATTGCTTCAACAGCTTTGTCAATACCGCGTTTCAAATCCATAGGATTAGCTCCGGCAGCAACATTTTTTAAACCTTCTTTTACGATAGCCTGAGCTAAAACGGTTGCAGTAGTTGTTCCGTCTCCTGCTAAATCATTGGTTTTAGAAGCAACTTCTTTTACCATTTGAGCTCCCATGTTCTCTAATGGGTCTTTTAATTCTATTTCTTTTGCAACAGTAACACCATCTTTTGTTACCGTAGGTCCACCAAATGATTTTCCAATGATTACATTACGACCTTTTGGTCCAAGGGTTACCTTTACTGCATTTGCTAAAGCATCAACACCACGTTTAAGTCCGTCACGTGCTTCTATATCAAATTTTATATCTTTTGCCATTTCTTTAATTTGTTTAAAGTTTATTTTGTTTAAAGTTTCAAGTTTTCTTGATTCTTAATTTTTAGATAATTGCAAGAATATCGTCTTCACGCATAATCAAATAGTCTTTTCCTTCCAGTTTTAATTCTGTACCAGCATATTTACCATAAAGAACGCTATCACCAATTTTCACGGTCATAGTATGCTCTTTTGTGCCGTTTCCAACTGCTACAACAGTTCCTTTTTGTGGTTTTTCTTTGGCGGTATCTGGAATAAAAATCCCTGACGCAGTTTTTGTTTCAGCAGCAACTGGTTCTATAAGAACGCGGTCAGAAAGTGGTTTAATGTTTAAAGCCATGATTTTATGTTTTTTAATTTTATGTATTCATTTTAAGAATTCAGAAATGATGCCATTCTCCAAAAGATGACATAATTTCTTATAAAAAATGCCAGCTTTGACAGGCTGGCACTTAGTATATTTTGCGGTATGAATTATTCTGCAGCTGGTGCGTCTTGTACCGGTGTAACTGGAGCTACAGGAGCAGCAGTTTGTGTATTGTCGATGATTTTTGAATCCGTATCGCTTAAAGTTCCTGTGAAGCTTAAACTTGACAATAAAATAAGTGCGATTAAGATTGTGGCTAATGTCCAAGTACTCTTGTCTAAAAAGTCAGTTGTTTTTTGAACGCCACCCATTTGAGTCGATCCACCTAAAGTAGAAGAAAGTCCACCGCCTTTAGGGTTTTGAACCATTATTACTACAATCAATAGGAAACAAACGATTGTTATTAAAACTAAAAAAATTGAAAATGTGCTCATTGTTTAATTATTATTTTGTTGTAAAATCTTAATATCCGTGATACGGTCAGCAAAGAAACTACTTTTTTCTGGATATTTCAAAATTAATATTTCATAAGCTTGAATTGCTTTTTGATATTTCTTTTGTTCCAAATAAACTCGGGCTAATGTTTCGGTCATTAAATACGTATTGTCCTCTTTATTAATGTCAATACGTACCGTAGAAATTACGCCGTGCTTGACTGGAGATATCTTCGGACTAGTTTCAATAAACTTATCTATTAGGGCCAATTTTTTCTTCTTGTTCTTTTCTTGTTGAACCGCTTTTGTATTGTCTATAATCTCATTTGTCCGGTCTATAGGTTCAGTTCTTGACAGCTGAAGCCATTCCTGGAAAGAGTGTTTTTCGTTTTTGGAGAAATCCAAAGGCTTACCTATATCGAGCTTCTCTTCAGCTTCTTTTGGTATTTCTTTCTCTTCGGTTACTGAGGCTCCTTTAATAGAAGTTAAAATTGATTGCTCTAAAGAGTTCACTTTAGGCTCTAACTTGCTTTCCGGAACGATTAATTCACCATCAATTACATTAATATTTAAAAGATCAAGGTTTTTCTTGTCGAATAAATCTTTTTGAATTGCGATAAAACTATCTGAAGTAATGAAGTCAAACAAAACAGTTCTGTCAGTGGTATTGGCAGCAGTAGTTTTTAAAGCAGCATTATACTTAAAACTATTCTGACTGTAAAGTCCTTTTAATCTCAGAGCTCTTGCACTTTGAAAATAAGGAAACTCATCCAATACCTTTTCCAAAGCCAGCGTATGCTGCTCGGTAATGGAGCTGGGTTGGTTTATTAGATAAGTATAATCAGTTACGTTCATTTTTTTTGGTGTTCAGTGTTATGTTTAAGTTTTTAGTACCCCAAAGCTTGTGGGTGACAGCCTTTTTTCTGTGTGTTTATGAATTGAACACTAAAAACTGCCAACTAAAGACCCTTTTATTACCACTTAGCAAGCGATTCATTAAATATATCCTGTGTTATTCTTTCGAATATTTCATCTAATGCGGTTGTCAAAGTTGCTCCGCTTAGCTGCGTTGTTGCTGGATAATCGTAGTAAAATTCAAATGTCTTTTCGAAATTATCGACTTCTTTGTTTTTATTGGTAAATCTAACATTTACTCTAATCTTTAAACGATTTTGTGATGCCTGTTGATCAGCAGTTGCAGTCATAGGACTAATTCTGTAGTCAACGATTTCACCTTCATAAGTTAAATCACCACCGTTTTTCACCAAATTTAAATTGGTTTGGTTCTGGATAATGTCTTGTAAGGCTAGGGTGAATGTTCTGTCGATGCCAGGTTCAATCAATTCTGAATTGTTCTGAAAGAAATTAACTTGAAAAGTTTTTGCGTCGATTTTTCCAGTTCCCGTAAAGTTATAAACGGAACATCCGTTTAAAGTAATAAGGAGTATAAGAGCAATTATAAAGTGTAAGTGTTTCATTTTATATTTAAAATTCAAAGGTATTCAAATTTAATTGACAATCTGCAACCAGCATTTGTCACTATTTTAAAGGTCGAATTGTTTTATTTTACGGTACAGCGTTCTTTCGGAAATCCCTAATTCGTCAGCAGCTGCTTTTCTTTTTCCTTTGTTTTTTTCTAATGACTTTTTGATCATTTCGATCTCTTTCTGTTCTAATCTCAGGACTTCTTCTTCCTCTTCAACAGTTTCTGCAAAAAGGTAATTGTCGTCATTCTCTTGGTATATTTCCTCTTTGTGTTGTGTAGAAAGTAATGCAGTTCTAGGTTCTTCTTCAAAATCTATTTCGCTATCATTTTCTTTAGAACCGTATATTTTAGTGATCAGGTTTTTATTAGTTTCCTGTACTTTAGAGCTGCCACTTTCCATTAGTTCTAAAGTGAGTTTTTTTAAATCGTGCAAGTCGCTTTTCATGTCAAAAAGTACTTTGTACAAGATTTCTCTTTCATTACTAAAATCACCCTCACCTTTTTTATCTTTTATCACAGAAGGTAAATTAGCGCCTTCAGCTGGTAAGTAAGATTGTAAGGTCGCAGCAGTAATATCGCGATTGGTTTCTAAAACAGAAATTTGTTCAGCAACATTTCGTAATTGACGAATGTTTCCGCTCCAGCGAAATTTTTGTAATATAAGAACGGCATCATCGTCCAGTTTCAATGGAGGCATTTTATATTTGTGCGCGAAATCAGCGGCAAATTTTCTGAATAGCAAATGGATGTCGTCTTTTCGATCACGTAAAGGCGGTAAAGGAATATCAACTGTGCTTAATCGGTAATATAAATCTTCACGAAACTTTCCTTTTTCGATAGCGTCAAACAAATTTACATTGGTGGCAGCAACAATTCTTACATCTGTTTTTTGAACTTGTGAAGATCCCACTTTAATAAACTCTCCGTTTTCTAGTACGCGAAGCAGTCTAACCTGTGTCGTTAGGGGTAATTCACCCACTTCATCAAGAAAAATAGTTCCTCCGTTCGCCACTTCAAAATAACCTTCACGGGTACTTGTAGCTCCTGTAAAAGCTCCTTTTTCATGGCCAAAAAGTTCGCTATCAATGGTTCCTTCGGGAATTGCACCACAGTTAACTGCGATATATTTGCCGTGCTTTCTATGAGAAAGGGAATGTATGATTTTTGGAATACTTTCCTTTCCTACTCCGCTTTCACCCACAACTAATACTGATATATCAGTAGGGGCAACCTGAATCGCTTTTTCTATGGCACGATTCAATTTCGGGTCATTCCCGATAATCTCAAATCGTTGTTTTGTAGCTTGAACTGTATCCATGTTCTATATTTTCTTTAAAGTTTGTGTTGTTTAAAGATTAATTTCTTCCTTGGGAATATTTTAATTTTTAAATCATAACCTTCTTAATTCATTTCGCTCAAACCAGTTGCTTCCCCTTTTAAGGTTCCGCTTGTACAGCTTGTTATTTTTACATTGACAAAGTCACCAATTTTATAATTCTCTTTTGGGAAAACTACAGTGATACTTTGCGAGTTTCTTCCAGAGAATTCCTCAGTTGATTTTTTAGAGACTTTTTCTACTAATACTTCAACAGTTTGACCAATGAATTCTTCTGAGCGTGACCAAGCATGTTTTTGTTGCAAGTCAACAATTTCTTGTAATCTTCGTGCTTTGGTTTCATCCGTTACATCATCTTCCATTTTTCTTCCCGCCAATGTTCCCGGTCGTTCCGAATACGAATACATATAACCAAAATTATACTTCACATACTCCATTAGACTCAAAGTATCTTTATGGTCTTCTTCAGTTTCAGTAGGAAAACCAGCAATCATATCTTGTGAAATAGATCCGTTTGGAATAATAGCTCTAATTTTATCAATCAAAGTCATGTATTCTTCACGGGTATGCAAACGATTCATTTCCTTCAGAATTCTGTTGCTTCCTGATTGTACGGGTAAGTGAATGTGTTTACAGATGTTATTATGTTTAGCGATTACATGTAACACACTTTCATGCATATCTTGCGGGTTAGATGTCGAAAAGCGAATGCGCATTTTCGGAAATCCAACAGCCACCATTTCTAATAATTGGTCAAAATCTACAGCAGTAGCTTTTTGCATTTCTGTTGCAGCGACGAAATCTTTTTTCAAACCACCACCATACCAAAGGTAACTGTCAACATTTTGACCTAAAAGCGTAATTTCCTTAAATCCCTTATCCCATAAATCCTGGATTTCTTTCATGATGCTTTGCGGTTCGCGGCTGCGCTCTCTTCCGCGGGTAAAAGGCACCACGCAAAAAGTACACATATTATCGCAACCACGTGTGATCGATACCAAGGCAGTAATTCCATTGCTCATCAAACGAACTGGAGAGATGTCTCCATAGGTTTCGTCTTTCGATAATATCACATTAATTGCATTTCGACCTTCCTCAACTTCTTGTAAAAGGTTTGGCAAATCTTTATAAGCATCAGGACCTACCACAAGGTCAACGATTTTCTCTTCCTCCAGAAACTGAGTTTTTAAACGTTCAGCCATACAGCCTAAAACGCCAACTTTCATTTTTGGATTTATACGCTTTACCGCATTGTATTTCTCTAAACGCTTGCGAACGGTTTGTTCAGCTTTGTCTCGTATCGAACAGGTATTTACCAAAACTAAATCGGCTTCCTCAAGCACTTGGGTTGTATTGTATCCGTTTCCAGACAAAATGGAAGCTACAATCTCACTGTCCGAAAAGTTCATCGCACAGCCATAGCTTTCTATAAATAGTTTTTTTGTATTCTCGGGTTTATTTTCTAAAACAAGACTTTCCCCTTGTTTGCTTTCTTCAATAATCTTTTCCATAAGTCACTTTCAAAAGTGTGTTTTAATAAGTTTGCAAAGGTACAATTATTTGTATGAATATGACAAGATGTCAGATGAAGAATTAACATTGTTTTTGGTTTTTATTTCAGGAGCTATTTCAGGCTTTTCGCTTCAAGTTCTCACAAAAAAAGCAAGGTTTCATATGTATTATAAAGAGCTTCTTTTAGTCGCTTTTATAATTCAGGAAACCTACGCTTTTTTTGTTGCGAGCTTTTCACTACAATCCAGGCTAAGTAGCGCCTGTAATTTTAGAGTTAAAAAAACCCTCTCTTGAAAATAAGAGAGGGTTTTGGGAAACGCATTACAATTAAATATCTAAAATAAGCTTACGTCCACTTGAAGTCTTGCAATTTTATTAGAAGGATTCCACATTGCTGTTGCGGAGACAGGCAATTTGTAATGAAAAATTTCAATGTTTTTTGTTACTTTTATTCCTGTGTTTACGATGTCAAAATCACTTCCAATTTTGTTGGTAAATAAATGTTTTCTTCCATTAATAGGAAAAGCAGCGCCCAAAAAGACATTCAAATTTACTTTTTGGTTCCTAATAATTGGGTAACTCAATTCAACATAGGTTGAGTTTCTGCTGCGATACTCATTGCTGTCGCTTAATTCACGATCATTTAAACCACTATACAGTAATACATCGGCTTCAATTCGAATAGGGAATGCTTCCGGAAAACGATAGGAAGTTCTTAAATCGATAATATGCGTGGTAGTGAGTTTGTCATAATTAAATACTCTTGGTGTTTCAATTCCAGTGGTATTGAATAAATCCCACAATCCAATAGATAAATTGTTTTTTTGGTACTGTACGTAGTAGTTTATTTCACGGTAGTTTCCGTCAAATCCAGCTCCACCCCAAATCCCTACTTTGAATGTTTGGCTTTCGTTTAAGGCGTAATGGATGTTTCCAGTAGCGGTCATACCATCATTGATAACAAGTCCTCTCCATAAATGGCTAGTTTCTATACCTACGTTAAAGTCTAATCGAGTTGTTTTAGTCTCTTTTTTTGGTGTTACTATTGTATCTGAAATCGTTGTTTTTTGGGCGTGTCCAGCTAACCCTGTAAGTGAAATTACAGCGGCAATTATTATTATCTTCATTTTGATTATTTGGTTAAGAAGGAGGTTAGCTAAGTAGTAAAAAACACAATGCGGCTAAGCTTGATCCTATGATTGGACCTACAATAGGAACCCAAGCATAGCTCCAGTCGCTGTTCCCTTTTAGAAGTAGGGAATGTACGATTCTTGGACCTAAATCTCTAGCTGGATTGATAGCGTAGCCAGTTGTGCCACCTAAGCTCAGTCCAATTGCCCATACTAGTATTGCAACTGGTAGAGCACCTATTGAACCTAATCCAATTTTGGCATCAGTAGCGGCTGCAATACTTAAATCTGGACCTGACAGATAAAAAATCACAAAAATTAGTGTGAAAGTTCCTATGATTTCGCTGATTAGATTAGAAGAGTAATTTCTGATTGCTGGACCTGTACTAAAGCAAGCTAATTTTCCAGCTTCATCTTCAGTGGCGGTAAAATGATCTTTGTGGGATAACCAAACTAAGAAAGCGCCTAACATCGCTCCAATTATTTGCGCGACAACATAAGTTGCTACTTGGTTCCAAGCAAATTTACCTACAAGTGCTAGTCCTAGTGTAACTATGGGGTTTAAATGCGCGCCACTTACGGGGCCTGCTACAACTACACCTACAAACACGGCAAATGCCCAAGCTGTAGTAATTACAATCCATCCTGAATTGTTTCCTTTAGTACCTTTAAGTACTACGTTTGCAACTACTCCGTTGCCTAATAAAATCATTAGCATTGTACCAACAATTTCTGCTATAAATGGGGTCATCTTCTAGTGTTTTTTATAATTTACAATTAATCTTCGATCCAGTTTGTTGCGCGTCCAACGGCTCTGTCCCAGTTGTGAACTAATTGATCGACTTCATTTCTTGGCATCTCTGGAGTAAATTCACGGTCTATTGACCATTGTTTTTGTATATCATCAACACTTTCCCAATACCCAATTGCTAGTCCAGCTAAGTATGCTGCTCCCAAAGCAGTTGTTTCTAATGTTTTAGGTCTTATTACTTTAAAATCAAATAAATCCGATTGGAATTGCATCATTAAATTATTGGTAGCAGCTCCGCCATCAACCCTTAACTCAACTCCTTTTTTACCAAAATCAGCTTCCATCGCCTTTACTAAATCGTATACTTGGTATGCTATTCCTTCTAGAGTGGCACGTGCAATATGTGCGTTAGTAGTTCCTCTTGTGATTCCTACTATTGCACCCCTTGCGTATTGATCCCAGTGTGGTGCACCAAGGCCAGTTAATGCAGGTACAAAATAAACACCACCATTATCTGGAACTTTTGCTGCTAATGTTTCGATTTCTTCTGCTGAATCAATCATTTTTACCCCATCGCGCAACCATTGTACTGCTGCTCCACCTACAAAGACACTTCCTTCTAATGCGTAAGTTGTTTTTCCGTTGATTTTCCAAGCTACAGTAGTTAGCAAATTATTTTTTGAATAAACAGGTTTATCTCCTGTATTCATTAGCATAAAGCAACCTGTTCCGTATGTGTTTTTTACCATACCAGGCTTAGTACATAATTGACCAAAAAGTGCTGCTTGTTGATCTCCGGCAACTCCAGCGATTGGAATTTTTGTTGCGAACAAAGTCGTGCAAGTTTCTCCGTATATTTCGCTACTTTGTTTTACCTCAGGTAACATTGCTCTTGGGATATCAAATAACTCAAGTAATTCCGTGTCCCATTCTAGTGTATGTATGTTTAATAGTAGCGTTCTGCTGGCATTAGAAACATCTGTCATGAACATGGCTCCGCGAGTAAGTTTCCAGATTAACCATGTATCTACAGTTCCAAAACATAGTTTTCCTTGTTCTGCTTTTTCACGCGCTCCAAGGACATTGTCTAGTATCCATTTTACTTTTGTTCCAGAGAAATAGGCGTCTAATACTAAACCAGTCTTTTGCTGGATCATCTCAGCATGTCCTTTAGCTTTTAACTCATCACAGTATTTTGCTGTTCTGCGATCTTGCCATACAATTGCATTGTAGATAGGTTCGCTGGTTTCTCTGTCCCAAACGATAGTGGTTTCTCTCTGGTTTGTGATACCAATTGCGGCAATTTGCTTACCATTGATTCCTGTTTTTGCAATTACTTCGGCAGCAACACTAATTTGTGAAGACCAGATTTCATTAGGATCATGTTCTACCCATCCTGGTTTTGGGAAGATCTGCTCAAATGGTTTTTGTGATATGTTTACTATTTCTCCGTCATGGTTAAAGACAATCGCTCTTGACGATGTTGTTCCTTGGTCAAGTGCTAAGATTAATTTATTTTTCATGGTTAGTGTATATTGGTTTTAATTAATTTGATCTAAATTCTGTTAATAGAAATCCGTCGGCAAGTTTTTTAAATTGGGCTGTTTGATTTTCTGCCCAGGCTTCATCGTGTCCAAGTTCTTTAGCAAGTAATTTTGCTACTTTATCTGAAACTGCAATGGCGGCACGAGCATCTAAGAACAAGAGGCGCACTCTTCTAGATAGAATATCGTCAATTGTTCTTGCCATTTCATGTCGTATAGCCCAGGCAACTTCGGCCATCGTATAGTCGTAATCTGGATGTAACTTTTCTTTTAATTCAGGTTCTTGAATTTGTAGTTCTAGTATTTTTGGAATGTCAGTTCCGTATATATATAGGTGGTTTTCACGATCAGTAGTACTTGTTTTGATGTTTCCGTGAATGGATATGTGTTCCGTTTTGCATTCTTTTTTAGGAAGATGGCGAACTTCAATTGCTTTGTCAATAATATCCTCTGCAATTTTTCTATAAGTAGTCCATTTACCTCCAGTTATTGTAATTAATCCAGTTTCGGAAACAATTATTTTGTGACTTCTGGATACTTCTTTAGTGCTTTTGCCTTCTTTTTCCGGTGCGGCAAGTGGTCTTAATCCTGCAAAAACAGAAAGTACATCATTTCGGGTAGGTTTTTTAGCTAAGAACCTTTGAGCAGTTTCTAAAACGAATTCGATTTCTTTTTCTAATGCGATTGGTTCTAAACTGTGACTTTTAATTAAAGTGTCTGTAGTTCCTACAACAATTTTATCATGCCATGGCACAGCAAATAAAACTCTTCCATCGCTTGTTTTAGGAATCATTAATGCATGGTCACTTGGTAAAAAAGATTTATCAAAAACTAGATGAATTCCTTGACTCGGAACAATGTATTTTTTGTACACGGTATCGTTTAGTTTCATTATCGAATTGGTGAAAACACCAGTTGCATTTATGATAGCTTTTCCTTTTAAGTCATGTAACTCTCCAGTTTCTTGATTTTTTACCTGAACACCAGTTACCTGATTGTTAGAGTCTTTTAAGAGGTTTAATACCTTAGTGTAGTTTAAGAGGCAAGCGCCATTTTCTACTGCGGTCTGAGCTAAATTAATCGCTAAACGCGAATCGTCAAATTGACCGTCTTGATAAATAACACCGCTAACTAATCCTTTTTGCTCAACAGTAGGGAGTAGCTCAATTGTTTTTTTCTTTGAAATATATTTAGATTTACCCAAGCTTAATTTACCTGCTAACATATCATAAATTGTTAGTCCAATAGTGTAAAAGTAGCCTCCCCACCAATTGTAGTTAGGTATTACGAAAGATTGATTTTTTACAAGATGCCCCGCGTTTTGTGCCATTAAACCTCTTTCTTTAAGTGCTTCTCTAACAAGGGATATGTCACCTTGTTCTAGATAGCGTACGCCTCCATGAACTAATTTAGTGCTTCTGCTTGAGGTTCCTTTTGCGAAATCTACTGCTTCAACTAAAATAGTTTTATACCCTCTGCTGGCGGAGTCAAGTGCAGTACCAAGACCGCTAGCTCCTCCACCAATGATGATTACGTCCCATTCTGGAGTTTGTTTTAGTTTTTTTAATTGTTCAGGTAGTTTCATTATGTGTAGTATTTGATGTTTTAAAGCTTTATTTGCTTTCGAATAGCAAACATAATGAAATTAAACGAAACTAAATTAAATAAAATGATATTTATTTGTGTATTTTATTTTTGTATCTTTAAAAAAACCAATATTAAATAATAGGAGATATAATGACCATAATCAATAGAAGACAAGAGGATATACTTAAAGAATTAGATCAAAAAGGATATGTGACTGTGGTTGATTTGTGCGAAACACATAATGTTTCAACCGTAACCATACGAAAGGACTTGAACTTTTTAGAGAATAAAAAGCTTTTGCATCGTACGCATGGCGGAGCTAGTAAGCAACCTATTTATGCGTTTGAAAGGGATATAAGTGATAAGGAAGCATTGCAGGTAGCGCAGAAAAAGCAAATCGCCGAAGAAGCATTGAAATATATAAGTGATAACGATTATATTATATTAGGTTCGGGTTCTAATATTCATTATTTGTCCCGAATTATTAAGGGTTTTCAGAAGTTAACAGTACTTACGCCATCGTTAAAAGTTTCGTTAGAGCTTTGTAAAGAACCAAGTATTGATACGATTCAATTAGGTGGAGATATTCGAAACAGTTCAACTTCGGCTGTTGGTCCTATCGCAGAGTCGATTCTAGGTCAATTTTCTTGTAATAAGTTGTTTTTGGGTACAGATGGAATTCATTTAGAATTTGGCTTAAGCACATCGAATGCGCTGGAAGCACATCTAAATAAGGCAATGATCGATGTTGCAGAGAAGGTAATTGTATTGGCTGATTCGACAAAAATGAACATTAGAGGATTTGGTAAAATATGTAATCTAAACAAAATTGATGTTTTGATTACTGATAGCGGAATCGATAACGAAACGAAAGCGAAATTAGAAGAGCTGGGTATTGATGTAGTTGTTGCAGGAAAAGGGTGATTCTTATACCTTAATATATAGGTACAAGTTGAGAATAGAAGATTTTTAATAAGTTTTAAGGAATGCTGTTGGTTAAGGTTTTATGGGTTGTTTTTCGGATGAAAAATATTTTTAAAATTTTCGAAAGCCCAATATTTAAAAAAAACTTCTACTTTTGTCTCAGAAAAATAGAGCAATGGCAAAGAATTTAGTTATAGTTGAGTCCCCTGCAAAGGCAAAAACAATCGAGAAATTTTTAGGAAGTGATTTTCAAGTAGAGTCAAGTTATGGGCATATTGCCGACTTGCCTTCCAAAGAGATAGGTGTAGATGTAGAGAATGGTTTTAAACCTAAATACGAAGTTTCATCCGATAAGAAAGCTTTAGTAACTAAATTGAAAGGTTTGGCTAAAAAAGCAGACATGGTTTGGTTAGCAAGTGATGAGGATCGCGAGGGTGAGGCTATTTCTTGGCATTTATCAGAGGAACTAAAACTTGATAAGGAGAAAACAAAACGAATTGTTTTTCACGAAATTACAAAAAGTGCTATTTTAAAAGCAATAGATAATCCACGTGAAATTGACTATAATTTAGTAAACGCACAACAAGCAAGACGAGTACTTGATAGATTAGTGGGTTATGAGTTGTCTCCTGTATTATGGAGGAAAATTAAAGGAGGATTGTCGGCTGGACGTGTACAGTCGGTTTCTGTTCGTTTGATTGTAGAGCGAGAACGCGAAATCCAGAATTTTAATGCTATTGCAAGTTATTCTGTTGTAGCTGAATTCACTAATGAAGCTGGGAAATCTTTCAAAGCAAAAATTCCAAAAAATTTCAGCACTAAAAAAGAAGCTGAAGATTTCTTAAATAAAAATGTTGGTTCTAACTATAAGGTTTCGGATTTAGAAACGAAACCAACCAAAAAATCACCAACTGGTCCGTTTACAACTTCCACTTTACAACAAGAGGCGGCACGTAAACTGTATTTACCTGTTGGAATTACCATGCAACTGGCGCAACGGTTATACGAGGCTGGATTGATAACCTATATGAGAACGGATAGTGTTAATCTTTCTAAAGACGCGATGGATGCTGCTCAGGCTGAAATCATCAAGTCTTATGGAAAGGAATTTTCGAAACCTCGAACTTTTGTAAATAAAAGTAAAGGAGCACAGGAAGCGCATGAGGCCATCCGTCCAACTGATATGTCTCGACATACTGTGAATATCGATAGAGATCAAGCGCGTTTGTACGACTTGATTTGGAAAAGAACCTTGGCTTCGCAAATGAGTGATGCGCAATTAGAAAGAACAAATGTCAAAATTGAGGCTAATAATCACAGCGAGTTATTTACTGCTTCCGGTGAAGTGTTGCTTTTTGAAGGTTTCTTGAAAGTGTATCTTGAAGGGCATGATGACGATGAAGAGGAGCAGGAAGGAATGTTGCCTGCTATGAAAGTCAACGAAAAATTACAAAACAATTATATTACTGCCACCGAAAGATATTCTAGACCGCCAGCACGCTATACTGAAGCTTCTTTAGTTAAGAAATTGGAAGAGTTAGGAATTGGTCGTCCATCAACTTATGCGCCAACAATTTCTACCATTATCAATAGAAATTACGTGGAGAAAGGAAATCTTGACGGACAAGAAAGAAAATATACGCAATTAACTTTACAAGCTGGGAAACTGGATGAAAAGGAATTGAAAGAAAATACTGGTTCAGATAAAGGAAAATTAGTGCCAACGGATATCGGGACGATCGTAACTGATTTTTTGGTGAAGAATTTTGGGAATATATTGGATTATAATTTCACCGCAAAAGTGGAGCAGGATTTTGATGAAATAGCCGAAGGTAATGTCGACTGGGCAGTGATGATGAAAGAGTTTTACGATAAATTTCACCCTATAGTGAAAGATGTTGAAGCGAATGCCGAAAGAGAAAGTGGGGAAAGGATTTTAGGGAAAGATCCTAAAACTGAAAAGCAAGTTTCTGTACGTTTAGGGAAATTTGGTCCAATGGCTCAAATTGGTGAAGCAGATGATGAAGAGAAGAAATTTGCTAGTTTAATGGCAGACCAAAATATTGGAACTATTACCTTAGAAGAGGCATTAAATCTTTTCTTGCTTCCTAAAGATTTGGGTGAATATAAAGGAGAAGAAGTTCAGGTTAGTAATGGCCGTTATGGTCCTTATATTCGTCATGGAGCGGCTTTTGTTTCATTGCCAAAAGGAGAAAATCCTTTAGATGTAGATTTTAAAAGAGCACAGGAATTAATTGATGAGAAAGCACTCGCTGATGCGCCAATTGCTGTATATAAAGGGGAAGGCGTGCAGAAAGGTACGGGGCGTTTTGGTCCATTTATCAAATGGGACGGATTGTTTATCAATGTAAATAAGAAATATGATTTTGATAATTTATCGCAATCAGATATCGAAACATTGATTGAAGATAAATTGCAAAAGAACATTGATAAGGTTTTACATAACTGGACTGAAGAGGGGATTTTAGTTGAAAAAGCGCGTTGGGGTCGTTCTGTTATTACCAAAGGAAAAATTAAAATTGAACTGGGTAAAGAGGTTGATGCAACAAAGTTGACCTTGGAAGAAGTTCAGGAAATGATTGCTAAAAAGACGCCAGCTAAAAAAACTGCCGCTAAAAAAGCACCAGCTAAAAAGGCAGTAGCTAAGAAAACAGCAGTAAAAAAGGCCGTAACTAAAAAGAAATAATAACTAATTCCCGTTTCGTCTCCCTCTCTTATGGAGAGGGATGGGGAGAGGAAAAAAAGAAATAAAATGGAATTTGATTTTTTAAAACCTATTGGCTCTGATATTTTAGAAGAGATAAAAAAGTTGTCTTCTCAACAATTGGGAAGTAAAATCGTTTTTCATACGGATGAGCAGTTTCCTGATTTAAACAAAATTAATATTGCAATTATTGGTGTTTTGGAAAATCGAGGAAGTGAAAAAGCAACAGAAAATGTTGATTTGTTAGCTATTCGGAAAGAGTTATACAGCATGTTTCCAGGAAATTGGGATGCGTCAATTGCAGATTTAGGGAATATTCTTGCAGGAAATTCTGCGGATGATTCTTATTTTGCTTTGCGTAAAGTTGTTTCCGATTTAATAAAGAAAAAAATAATTCCAATCGTGATTGGTGGTTCTCAGGACTTAACTTTTGCACTATATAGGGCTTTCGACGAGTTAGAGCAGATGGTGAACTTGGTTACTATTGACAGTAAATTTGATTTTGGAAAAGAGAATGAGGGTGTTTCGGCCTCTTCTTATCTAACTAAAATTATCATAGATGAGCCGAATAATCTTTTTAATTATTGTAATATTGGGTATCAGACCTATTATAATTCTCAAGAAGAGATTGATTTAATTGAAAAACTGTTTTTTGATGCCTATAGATTAGGAGAAATTTCAAATAACATAGCCTTGGCAGAACCGGTTTTTAGAGATGCAGATATAGTGAGTCTTGATCTGAATTCTGTAAAATCTGCAGATTCAGGTAATTTTACTTCATTTGCGCCTAATGGCTTTAATGGTAAGGAAATTTGTTCATTGTCCAGATATGCAGGAATTAGTGATAAAGTATCTATTTTTGGAATATTTAATCATAATGATTCCGTTCAAGAGTCTGCTTTGGTAGCTCAAATAATCTGGTACTTTATAGAAGGCTTTCATTATCGGTCTAATGAGTATCCTTTTGGAAGCAGGGAAAATTATATAAAATATATTGTTCCTTTGGAAGAGGAGGTTTTGGTTTTTTATAAAAGTGACAAAACGGATCGATGGTGGATAGAGATACCATTTATTTCAAATGGGAGTAATAAATTAAAAAGAAATACGTTATTACCTTGTTCCTATGATGAATATTTAGGGGCGTGTAATCAAGAATTACCTGAAAGGTGGTGGAAAGCACAGCGAAAAAACAGTATTTAGTGGTTGATTTACTTCTACTAAATTTTTTATTTCAAAAAGAATCTTTAGTGTAAAATAATTGTTTTATTAAAAAATAATAAATAGGTTTACACACTTAAAAAATAATGAAAATATAACCCGAATTTATATGAAGAAGTTCATTGCATTTATGGCGATTTTGGCGCTATTAACCAGTTGTGGTAAATCTGGCGACAAAGGCGAATTGGTCGGTGTTCAAGGTGGGAAATGGCATCCTGAAAAACCTTATGGAATGACTTTAGTTCCTGGAGGTGCATATATTATGGGTAAATCAGACAATGATGTTGCCAATATTCAAGATGCTCCTACAAAAACAGTTACCGTTCGTTCATTTTATATGGATGAAACGGAAATAACCAATAGTGAGTACCGTCAATTTGTGGAATGGGTTAAGGATTCAACAATGAGAGTAAGATTAGCAATCCTGGCTGATCAAGAAGGTTTGAAACCAGGCGATGGTAAAGGGAAAAACACCGGAAGTATAGGTGATTTTGCTTTTAATGATTCAGATCCTGAAAAAATGACTGCCTATGATAAGTACATGTATGATAACTATTATAGTATTGGTACAGATGACGATCCTTATTCGGGAAGGAAATTAAATAGAAAAGTTAAGTTAATTAAAGATCCTAAATTATATCCTGATGCATATTACGTTGAGGTTATGGACTCTATGTATTTGCCATTAGAAGCGTCTTATAATGGTTTACGAACTATTGATGTAGATAAACTTAAATTTCGTTATTCTTGGATGGATATTCAAGCTGCAGCTAAAGCTAAAGTAGGAAAAAGAAAGGATTTCATAAAAACAGAAGAAGTTAAGGTATATCCAGATACAACAGTGTGGATTAAAGATTTTGCATATTCCTACAACGAACCTATGCACAATGATTATTTCTGGCATAAGGCGTATGGAGATTATCCCGTTGTTGGTGTGAAATGGACACAGGCAAAAGCTTTTTGTGCTTGGAGAACATTGAGTAAAAACACATATATTAAATCAAAAAAGAAGGGGCGTGATCTAATAAATTCATTTAGATTGCCTACTGAGGCTGAATGGGAATATTCAGCAAGGGGTGGCTTAGAGTCTGGAACCTATCCTTGGGGAGGGCCTTATACTAAAAATGACAGAGGATGTTTTCTTGCTAACTTTAAACCAAACAGAGGAGATTACGCTGCTGATCAGGCTTTATATACTGTAGAGGCAAAATCGTATGAGCCTAATGGCTATAACTTATATAACATGGCTGGGAATGTTGCTGAATGGACTGATTCATCGTATGACCCAAATGCGTATGAATATGTTTCTTCAATGAATCCAAATGTGTTGGACGCTTCCAATAAACGTAAAGTTGTTCGTGGAGGATCTTGGAAAGACGTGTCTTACTTCTTACAAGTAAGTACTAGAGATTTTGAATATGCTGATTCAGCCAGAAGCTTTATCGGATTCAGAACAGTTCAGGATTATATGGGATTAGAAACAACCGGAAACGGAAAAAAAGTTAAAAGCAGATAAAAAAAACCAAAACCTACTAAAATTTAAAACCTAAAAATTATGGCATTATTAAGTAAAAAAACAATGAATTTCGCATATGGAATGGGTGCTGCGGTTGTAATCGTTGGTGCTTTGTTCAAAATTATTCACTTTGAAATTGGACCGTTAACAGGAACAAGAATGCTAGCAGTGGGATTATTGACAGAAGCTTTTATTTTTGCCCTTTCAGCATTTGAGCCCGTTGATGATGAGTTAGATTGGACATTGGTTTATCCGGAGTTGGCGAATGGTATTAAAACAGAGCCGAAGAAAAGAGTGGAAACGCCTTCTGATTCACAAGGAATGTTATCGCAAAAATTAGACGCTATGTTGAAAGATGCTAAAATTGATGGAGAATTAATGTCAAGTTTAGGAAACAGCATCAAGAATTTTGAATCAGCAGCAAAAAGTATCGCTCCAACTGCTGAATCTATGGCTTCTACACAAAAATATAGTGAAGAGTTAAGTATGGCGGCAGCGCAAATGGAATCTTTGAACAGTTTATATAAAGTACAGTTGCAAAGTGCTTCTAGAAATGCACAAATCAATGAAGAAGTTCTTGAAAATAATTTAAAATTAAAAGAACAAATGCAATCATTGACAACTAACTTGTCATCGTTGAATAATGTTTATGGTGGAATGCTTTCTGCAATGGGTAAAAAAGGATAATTAGTTTCGAACTAGATAAACAAACAACTAACTAATTATTAGAAAATATGGCAGGAGGAAAATTAACCCCTAGGCAGAAGATGATAAACCTTATGTATTTGGTTTTTATCGCTATGTTGGCAATGAATGTATCAAAAGAAGTTATTTCAGGTTTTGGATTGATGAATGAAAAATTTGAAACTTCAAATGAAGCTTCAAAATTGTCTAATGATCAACTTTTAGGAGCATTAGATGCCAAAGCTGGAGAAGCAAAAGGTGAATTTATAGTTGCAGCAGAAACAGCACATAAAGTAAAGACAATAACAGATAATTTTTTTAGTTATATAGAATCTTTAAAAACACAAGCTGGTACTGGATTTGAAATTAATCCTGAGACTGGAAAATTGCCTTATGAAGATATGGATAAAGGTGATAATATTGATGACTGGTTTGAAGGTGAAGCTTACTCAAAAAAGGGCGACGAAATTATCGCTACTATAAATAAATATAAGTCAGATATGAAGTCTGTACTTGGAGCTGATACAAAATATGCTTCAATTATTAAAGAAGTTGAAAGTAAATTTGACATTTCAGATGTTAAGAATAAAGAAGGATTAAAAGATAAGTTTTTATCCTATCATTTCAAAGGTTTTCCAGCTATTGCAACTATAGCAAAGCTTTCAACTTGGCAAAATGATATTGACAAAGCGCAGTCAGATGTTTATAGTTCTGCTTTAGGTAAAGCGGCTGTTGCTGCGGCATCTTATAGTAATTATGAAGCGATTGTTGTACTAGATAAAAATGCTTATTTCCAAGGTGAAACTGTTACTGGTAAAGTAGTTCTTGGTAGATATGATGGGAATACAAAACCAACTTCTTTTTCTGGTCCAGGAAAAATTGTTAATGGTCAGGCTGTGATTTCAATGACAGCAGGTGGTGTAGGAGAGCAAACAATAGCAGGACAATTTTCTTTTCTTGAAGATGGGAAAACAGTTCCGCTTGCATTTAAAGGAAAATATGTAGTTGTTCCAAGACCTAATTCTGCTACAATTTCAGCAGATAAAATGAATGTAGTATACAGAGGTGTTGTTAATCCAATGTCTATTTCATTTGCTGGTATTTCTGATAGCGATGTTTCTGTTTCAGCTCCTGGTTTGTCTAAAGCAGGTAATGGGAAATACAACATGAGTCCAGGTGGAGGAAATGAAGTTGTAATTAGTGTTTCAGGTAAAATGTCTGATGGAAAAGTTGCTACTGACAAAAAAGTATTTAGAATCAAAGGAATTCCAGGACCTACAGGTACAATTAGAGGAGAAACAGGTGTTGTTAAAGGACCTAAGTCGAATCTTGAAATTGCTACAATCGGAGCTAAATTGGAAGATTTTGATTTTGAAGTTGGTTTGAATGTTGTTGGATTTAATTTAAAAGTTACAGGACAACCTACAGTGGTCGTGCAAGGTGATAAATTAAATGCACAATGTAAATCAGTTCTTTCTAAAGCGGGAAGAGGAGATCAGGTAACTATCTCTGATATTAAAACTAAATTAGTTGGCGCAGGTAGTTATTTATTACCAAGAACTGCTCCGGTTATTTTTGAAATACAATAATAAACAAGTTACCTTAAGGGTTGCTACATTATCTTATAATCATACCATGATGAAAGTTAAAAATTTTTTAATAGTTATTATTTCCATTACTTGGAGCGTTACGTCTTTGGCGCAATCTAATTTGCTGAATGCAAAAACGCCTTCTGAAATAGGACTTAAAACTGCTGCACAACTTATTTCTGATAATGATAAGCCTTTAGCTTATGGTTATGTTCATGATAGAGATATTTTGATGGGAAAAACAGTTTGGGAGATTATAGATTTAAGTGAAAAAATTAATTTCGCTTTGTATTTTCCAATTGATGAAAATCTTGGTGCTGATAGAAGGTCATTGTACAATGTATTGACAAAAGCAATCAATAGTGGAGAAATAAGTGAAGTGTATTCAGATAGTTATTTTAAAACTAAAAAAACTTTAGCTGATATTCAAGGTTCATTGTCACGTATTGATACTACTGATGCTGGACGTGAACAAGTAAATGCAGGTATGCAAGTTTCACCTGAATATATTTTGCGATCTGATTTGACTTCCCAAGATGTTACTCAATACAAGATCAAAGGATATTGGTATTTTGACAAACGTCAAAGTGAATTGAAATATCGTTTGTTAGGTATTTGTCCTGTTACTCCGGATGTTTATACAATGAATAATGATGAAAAAGATTATATCGAATTGTTTTGGGTATTTTTCCCATCAGCTAGAGAGGTATTGCATGAGGCGAAAGCATTCAACAATCAAAATTCAGCAATGCCAATTTCTTTTGACCAAATTTTAAACTCACGTCATTTTAATAGTGTAATCTATAAAGAAGAGAACGTTTATGGTGATAGAGATATTAAGGATTACATGAGAGATAATGCGCAAAATCAATTACTGGAATCTGAAAGGGTAAAAGAAAAAATTCGTGATTTTGAATCTGATATGTGGAATTACTAATTTCAATTAGAATATAAATAATATTAACTCTTGTCGTTTACGATGAGAGTTTTTTATTTTATAAATATTTAGGTTTGTTTGAGATGGGGGATTAATTTTGACTGTGGATTAATAGTTACTTTTGTATTATGATTGATTATTTAATAATAGGTTCTGGTTTGGCTGGGATAGCATTTTCTGAAATGGCTTTGCAAAATGATAAAACCATTTTTGTGATGGATAATAGTTCTCAGAATTCTTCTAAGATTGCTGGCGGACTTTATAATCCAGTTATTTTAAAACGCTTTAGTGAAGTATGGAAAGCGCAGGAACAATTAGTTTTAATGGAAACTTTCTATGCTGCCTTAGAAGAAAAACTTAAGACTAAGGTGGATTTTAAAAAGCCCATTTTAAGAAAATTCTTTTCTATTGAAGAACAAAACAATTGGTTTGCTGCCTCCGATAAGATTGCGTTGGCGCCATTTTTATCTACAGAGTTAATCACAAAAAAATATTCTGGAATTGAATCGCCTTATAGTTATGGGGAAGTGCTGCAAACGGGATACGTTGATACTGCGATCTTACTAAAAGAGTACAGAGAGTACTTATTTAAAAGTGGTCTTTTCTCAGGTTCCTCTTTCGAATATGAGATTTTAGAAGTTTTTCCAGATCATATTCGATATAAAGATATTGAAGCAAAACATATTGTATTTGCTGAAGGTTTTGGGATGCATGCCAACCCATACTTTAAACATTTGCCGTTGGATGGAACAAAAGGAGAGCTATTCATTATAAAAGCGCCAGAATTAGTATTGGACGTTATTGTGAATACCAGCGTTTTTATCCTTCCTTTAGGCAATGATTTGTTTAAAGTGGGTGCAACCTACAATTGGAAAGACAAAACAGATTTGCCGTCTGAGGAAGGTAGGTTGGAACTAATAGATAGAATCAAAGAGATTATTACCTGTGATTTTGAAATAGTCGAGCATTTTGCTGGTGTGCGACCTACTGTTAAGGATAGAAGGCCTTTGGTTGGGACCCATGCAGTGCATCGCTCAATTCATATTCTAAATGGATTAGGTACCCGTGGCGTGATGCTTGGACCAGCTATGGCCGAAGCACTATTTAATAATATTGAAGATCAAATTCCTTTGGATAAAGAAATTGATATCAAGAGGTTTTTACCTAAAGACCAAAGGTAAAATACTATTGCTTGAAATTCGGGTCGTAAGATACGAACATGTTTATGTATATATTTCTTGACCAACGCAGAATGAATGGAAATAAGACTACGATTGAAGCGATTATCGAAATAAAAGCAACTTTTAGGGAAGAATTAAAGATCAAATAAGATACAATAAATGCGGCAATTCCCACCGCCACATTTAAGCCGTAACTTACATACATGGCTCCATAAAAAAACGAAGGTTCAATTTGATATTTTAATCCGCAATGACTACATTTTTCATTCATTTTCAAGACATTTCCAATATTTAGCGGATTTGGGTCTAAATACATGCTCTCTTTCTGACATTTAGGACAAGTTCCTGTTAAAATACTATATAATTTGGATCCTTTTTTTAACATTTGCAAAAAATTTAATTTTTCCTTTTTTGGAGTTGTAAATTTACAACTTCGGAAAGGAATAAAATCATAATACATGCTTAATATACACAATTTATCTGTTTCGTTTGGTGGCTCTTATTTATTTGAAGAAGTGACCTTTCGATTGGGTGCTGGAGACCGTGTGGGTCTTGTTGGTAAAAATGGTGCAGGTAAATCTACAATGCTCAAAATGTTGGCTGGGGACTTTCTTCCAGATACAGGCGTGATTTCTCAAGAAAAGGAAGTTCGTATGGGTTTTTTGCGTCAAGATATTGATTTTGAGCAAGGCCGGACAGTTTTAGAAGAGGCTTATGAAGCTTTTGTCGATATAAAAATAGTAGAAAAAAAATTAGAGGAAATCAATCATCAATTAGTGACTCGTACTGATTATGAAAGTGAGGAATATTCCAAAATAATTGAAGATTTATCTGATTATACACATCGTTTTGAATTATTGGGTGGTTATAACTATGTTGGTGATACTGAGAAAATTTTGCTGGGATTAGGTTTTAAGAGAGAAGTGTTCAACAATCAAACGGAGACTTTTTCAGGTGGTTGGAGAATGCGAATCGAATTAGCTAAACTTTTATTGCAAGCTAACGATGTTTTGCTACTGGATGAGCCAACAAATCACCTTGATATCGAAAGTATCATTTGGTTAGAGAGTTTCTTGCGTAATTATATAGGTGTTGTAGTAATTGTTTCTCACGATAAGATGTTCTTGGACAATGTGACTAATAGAACAATTGAAATTTCCCTTGGAAAAGCATACGATTTCAACAAACCGTATTCTCAATATTTAGAATTGCGTCATGAAATACGTGAAAAGCAATTGGCAACTCAAAAGAATCAAGCAAAAAAAATTGAGGAAACTGAAAAGCTGATCGAAAAATTCCGTGCAAAAGCTTCTAAAGCATCCATGGCACAATCGATGATAAAAAAGCTGGATAAAATAGAACGTATTGAAGTAGACGAGGATGATAATTCTGTAATGAATATCTCTTTTCCGCTTTCTAAAGTTCCTGGTCGTGTTGTAATTGAAGCTGAAAAAGTGACCAAAAGCTACGGTGATAAAACCATCTTAAAAGATATTTCACTTTTGGTGGAACGTGGAAGTAAGATTGCATTTGTAGGACAAAATGGTCAAGGAAAATCAACTTTTATCAAAGCCATTGTTAATGAATTTGAATATGAAGGAGAAATAAAATTAGGACACAATGTTCAGGTTGGTTATTTTGCTCAAAACCAAGCTGAATATCTTGACGGTGAAATCACATTGCTTCAAACAATGGAAGATGCGGCATCAGATACTAATCGTTCTAAGGTGCGCGATATGTTAGGTTCATTCCTCTTTCGAGGCGACGATGTCGAGAAAAAGGTAAAAGTCCTTTCAGGAGGGGAAAGAAACCGTCTAGCGCTCTGTAAATTGCTTTTGCAGCCCATAAATGTGTTGGTGATGGATGAGCCTACGAATCACTTGGATATTAAGTCTAAAAATGTTTTGAAAGCGGCTTTACAAAAATACGAAGGGACACTACTGTTAGTTTCTCACGATAGGGATTTCCTTCAAGGAATGTCGAATATTGTTTATGAATTTAGAGACCAAAAAATAAAAGAATATCTAGGTGATGTTAATTATTTCTTGGAGCAGCGCAATTTAGAAAATATGCGTGAAGTCGAGAAAAAAGATGCTTTAAAAGCAGCAGCCCCAAAAGAGAGCAACAAAATTTCTTATGAAGAACAAAAGAAAGGAAAGGCGTTGCAGAATCGTTTGAGCAAAATTGAAAGTCAAATCAAGCAATTAGAGCGAGACATTCAACAAGATGATAAAATGTTAGCCTCAAACTACGATAAACATATCGAAGATGCGAAGTTCTTTACCGCCTACAATAAAAAGAAAGCGGAATTAGATAAATATCTTTCAGATTGGGAACTAGTGCAAGAGGAAATTGATAATGCCTAAGAAGAATTAGAACAGTCAGGAGCTATTTCCGGCTGTTCATTACAAGCTTTCCAGCCTCATTGTATTTTTCTAAATTATAAAAGGAGCTTCTAAAGTCGCTCTTTTACAATAAGAAAAATGTAGTGAGGCTAAGAAAGCCTTTTCATTTCCATCCGGGCTAATGCGCTTTGCAGTTCCAAATCAATTTTTACTATGCAATCAAGCCCATCTTCTTAGAATGCGCTATAGCTTCTGCGCTATTTTTAAAATAACAAACGGTAACATCCATAGTTTCTAGGTTTTTCATGACCTTGATGACTTTTTCTTTTTTATGATGGCCAGTTTGTCTTATGTAAATCGCTTTTACCGTTAAAGGAAATATCTTGCTGATGGCTTCATATAAATAAGGATCATGTTGCGAATCGTCGCCAATTAGCACATATTTTAAGTTAGGGTAGAACTCTAATATGTGTTTTATTTTATCAAATTTATGGTTGTGCCCACCTCTTCCTGTCCAAAAGAAATTAGTTAGGCTGGTTTTGATGTCTTTTAATAATAAAACTGCTTTGGGTAACTGGTGAATTTCAGTAAACTTCACTAAAAACCGATATAGATTCCATTCACTGCTTGAAACATAGAAAAAGGCATTCAATTCTCCATTCTCACTTCTTCCTGCAGCGCTCAAAGCTTGGAAATGAGGAACAACGTCTTCAAAAACTTTTCTTCCCTCGACATTTTTAAATAATAAATAATATAGTTTTTTTAATGGATTAAGAGTGTAAGACACTAAAAATGTATCGTCAATATCAGATATAATTCCTAAATCACCTTTGTGAGGGCGTATGTAGCTTTCTTTAGTTGAGATAGTGTTATTATTGTAGATGATGCTAACCTCATAATCAATCCAGCCATAATTATTGTGGTGGTCTAGTGGAATGCAAAATTTAAAATAACCGTCGACCAATGTTTTTGTATGGATTTTTGTTCCGTTGTGTGTGAGATAAACATCAGCATTTGCTTGCGTTTTAATCCGAAACAGGCTGATGATTGAGGTCGCATTTTTAAAATTTTTTTCCAGAAAATCATAATCTTTTGTTTTGGTTGGTTTAAAGACATGCCCCATCACAATCAATTCCTGTTCATTCGCATATCCGCGGTATAATTTTAAAATTGGTTTCATTTTGTTTACTACTTTTGAAGTCTGTTGAAAATTAATTATTTTTAATCAATAAACGAAATATAAGCTTGAAAAAGAATGTTATAATGATCACGAACCCTGTTTCGGGTGGAGTTGATAAATCAGAATTTATCGATGCAGCGTCTAATTACGCAGCAAAGGAAAATTTAAATTTTGTTCTGTATGAAACTTCGGCTGATAATAATACTGCTGAAATCAAGGCTTTATATAAAAAATTCATGCCTGAACGGATTATTGTTGCTGGTGGTGATGGAACCATAAAGTTGGTGGCTGAGGCATTGGCAAACGAAGATTTTATATTGGGAATTTTACCAGCAGGGTCAGCTAATGGATTGGCTACTGATTTAGGGCTGCCTAAAAGTATCGAAGACAGTTTACCAATTGCTTTTAAGAATGATTATAAAGAAATAGACGTGATTGTGGTAAATGGTAAGATGAGTCTGCACTTAAGCGATTTGGGACTTAACGCCACACTTATTAAAAACTACGAAGAAGGTTCCATGCACGGAAGATGGCATTATGCATTACAAGCTTTCAAGACATTGATTAATACAGATGTCGATTTTTCTGCAACAGTTACTGCTAATAATGAGATGACGGAATATCAAGCGCGAATGATTGTTATCGCAAATTCTAAAAAATATGGAACGGGCGTAACTATAAATCCTAATGGAGTTATGGATGATGGAAAGTTTGAAATTATAATACTGAAAAATCTGGATTTTATGGTTTTTGGTAAAATAATTACTGGAAATATGCCATTAGAATCAGAGGATATTTCCATTATTTCTACAGATAAAGCGACGATTAAAACAACTTTCCCTGTTAGTTTCCAAATGGATGGAGAGTATTACGGTGCTGAATCTGAATTTAATATTGAAGTAGCTCCTCAAAAGCTCAAGGTAGCGATTCCTTAATTTTTGAATGGATTACGTTGCTGCCATTCAATTTTAGGTTCGAAATAGCTGAAAGTCTTGGAAACAAACAGATTGATAAAAGGATTACTGTGCTTCATTAGTCCATACATGGAAATTGGATTGGCGCCTACAGAGCTTTTTATCTCCAATGCAGTCCTTGCAAAAATAATCCGTTTGTAGCCTTTATTAATAGAGTAGCCAATCATGTCATAAAGCATATTTAAATATAACATTTTTTCACGTTGGTGTTTTTCGTCGTAACCCAGGAAATAAGTATCGATGTCTGCTCCGTTTTTAATCAATGTGTTGAATCCTATTAATTCGTCTCCTAAAAAATAACCGTAAAATAGGAAGTTGTCTTTTAATGATTTTTTAAAAGATACAAAATGATTTTCAGGAAGGTAAAAAGTGTTGAATGGGGCGTTCTTAGCTACATTCATATATAATTCATAAATTCTTGCGTTGTAAGCTGTAATTTCTTCGAGAGATAGTTTTTTTTTCGTAATTCCGTCCGCTTTTTTCCGGGCTCTTTTGTACTGATCTCGATACTTTTTGCTCTTGTCTAGAATATAATCGTCAAATGTTTTCCAAGATTCCCTAATCTGAAAAATCATATTAGGCTGAGTCGTAAACTTATAGAATGATTTGAATTCCGGAAGCTCAAATGGTTTGATATCTGATTGAGAAAAATCTTTGAAAATCGTCAAATGTATATTGATTCCTTTTTTACGGAAAGTAATTTTTAACTCCTCTGCAACTTTTTCTAAAAGAATCATTCCTTCGGATATTGATAATTTTTTGCTAAAACTACATCCGTTTTGTCCTGTTAACATATTGTTTCCCATCACCAAAACATTAGAGCTTAGTCTTTTAAAAGTAAATTCTCGAAACATAGTTTTTAAACAATGATCGCGTTCTCCAAAAGAATGAACATCACTTAAATCAATGTATTGTGATAAGGCAATACCAATCAATTCATCGTTAAGAAATAAACCTATAAAATGGCAAACCATGTTTCTAGGGGCAGATTTTTCCAGTACGGTCAAGTAATCTTTAGAAAGAAAAATGTTATTGATAGCCAAAGAATCCCAGTTAGTAGATAAATCTTTAGTAGAAGAATAGATTTTGAAGGAAAAATTTGATTTCAATAGATAGGAAAATTAATGGTTGTCAAAATTAACATATAAAGTTAAAAGAGAGACGCATTAGGCAGATTTTAACTAATTTTATTAAAAAGAAAAATTATGGATACGTACAATGAGCAAAAGGCACAGCCTATTTTGAAAGAATTGAAGGATTGGACATTTAATAATAATGGAATTGAGAAAAAGTTTGTTTTTAAAAACTTCAGCCAGGGACTTGGATTTATAGTACAAGTAGGACTTTTAGCTGAGAAACAAAATCATCATCCTGAATTATTTAATGTATACAATAAAGTGGATATTCGGTTGTCAACACACGATGCTAATGGCCTTACTGATAAAGATATTGATTTAGCAAAAGCAATAGATCAAATTTCATAAGATAATAATCTCCTCTCCTTTGATAAAAAAGGAAAGGAGACCACTTTCTTAGATTAAATCCAAGCGCAAATAATTCCTCCCATTAGCATAAAACAAACGATCCAAAAACCTCCGTTTACTAATGTGTATTTCCAGCTTTTTCTTTCAAAGAGTGCATTAGTGCCTATTACGGGCAGTGCCATAAATAGACCTGCAATAAATCCATGAAGCATCCCGTGTTTGAATGTTCTGAAGGCGGTCCCATAATCTGCCATAAATGCGGCATATGAAGGTTTGGCAATAGAAATGTCTCCACCAACCATTCCAATTGCACCCCACTGATGAATAGTTAGAAACTGAAGTGTCATAGCAATAAGAAACGCATAAAATACCGCCATTCCAAAGATCATGATCATGTTTGTGCCTTTCATTTTTTCTTCGGTCATGCCAGCCTCTTTCATCCATATTGTTCCAAAAACTTTTGGGTGATACCAAACAAATCCTACTAATAATGTTGAAAAAGCTGCAGCAATAAGAGCTAAAAAGTTAATTTCCATAGAGTTATGTTTATAGTTTAAAAAACAAATATAATATTTATTCATTAAATTTAATTGTAAGAAAATTATAGGTATATTTTAATAATTAATGTAGTTCGTCGATTATATTTGCTGATAAACTACATTGTATGTACATTTAATCATCAGAAATAATAAAATTAACAGCTTATGAAAAATTTATTCACTCTTTTATTGACCGTTTTAGCATCATTTACAATGATGGCTGATGTTTCATTTTCAGATAAAGCAGTATTATTGAAGTTATATAATTCGACTAATGGAGCTAACTGGACAACAAAATGGGATTTAGCTTCACCAGTATCGACTTGGTACGGTGTTAGATTGGAAGGTGATGAAGTTGTATCTATTAATTTAGCTGATAATAATTTGGTTGGAGAGATTCCTAGTGAAATTGTAAATCTAGTTAATCTACAAGAGTTAAATTTACATAAAAACGGTATATCTGGTACTATACCAAATTCGTTGCAGAATTTAAAAGAATTAAAGATTTTGGATCTTTCTTTTAATAGATTGTCAGGAGCTATACCAGTTTCAATTTGTGAAATGAATAAGCTTCAAGATTTAGAACTTTATATGAATAGGCTAACAGGTGAGTTACCAGAGCAAATTGGTAAATTACAAAGCCTTGAAACATTGGCAGTTTTTAATAACGAAATTGAAGGACAAATTCCAAGCTCTCTTTATGAAGTAAAAACATTGAAAATATTACTTTTAAATAGTAATAAATTAGTTGGCAAATTAAGTGCTAATGTATCTAATTTGAAAATGTTAGAAAACCTTAGTTTGTTTGAAAACAATATGGACGGTCAAGTCCCTTTTAGTTTAGAGAATTTAAGCAATCTAAAAGAAATGAATATTTCTTATAATATGTTTAGCGGTTTAACCTCAAGAAGGTTGGCGGTTTTAGACACTTTAAATTTGACAATGTTAAATGAGAAAGGGGCTGTTGCTCTAATGAATGTAGCGATGGAAATAGAAAGACCTCTAGTTTCAGAAGACTAATATTGTAGTCTAATTTGTAGAAAATATATCGATTGATTATCTAAAATAAGTTGATGTTTTTAATAAGTTTAGTTAGTTTAAACCTGTGTTGCTTGGGCATCATGGGTTTTTTTATGGGAATATATCCATAAGGGGCGATGGTAGGTAAGGGATAAGCGAAAAAGCCTGCTGTTTATATGAAGCTTTCTTAGTAGTCCGCCACGGCTGAAACTCCAACCTTTGTTAGTCATTACGGATATGAGTATTCTCTACAAAATTTATTAGCGGGAAATATTGAAATATCTAAACGGTTTTTTGAGGATTATTAGAGTGTTTTATCATACGCAGCTTAAATTTTAAAATAGAACAATAATTTTAAAATCATTATTCTATGTATACTTACTCAAATTTAGATTAAGAATAGTACCTACTCTGCTAAACTCTTCATTAATCTTAGCATTCAAGATTAGTTGGTCATTATTTATTGGATGATTAAAAATTAACTGATGTGCATGAAGCATCATTCCTTTTAGGTCATAATTCTCCAGCCATAATTTATTTTGTTTGTTGCAACCATGAGGACGGCTTCCTAAAATGGGATGGAAAATATGTTTGAAATGTTTTCGTAATTGATGCATACGCCCAGTTTCAGGAATCGCTTCTACCAAAGAATATCGTGACGTTGGTTTATTATTAAACTCTAACTCAACTTCGGCATTTTGCAAACGATGAAAGTATGTTATTGCATTTTGTTTAATGTCATCATCATTGGTTAAATCATAATCAATCGTTAGTTCTTCAGGTGACCAACCACGTAAAATTGCTAAATATTTTTTTTCGACTTCGCGTGCGGCGAAACGTTCATTCATGATTTTTAAAACCTCTTTATTCAACGCAAACAATAAGACACCAGATGTTTTGCGGTCTAACCGGTGAATAGGGTAAACGTGTTGTCCTCCTATTTGATTTCTCAATTCTTGAATAGCATAGACTTTTGCATCACGCGCATAAAATGATTTATGAACTAATAATCCACTCGGTTTATTAATTGCTATAATATATTCGTCTTGATAAAGAATTTCTAACATTCAACAAAAATAAGAGAGATTTCGATTATAATCAGTTTTATGATTAGTTTATTTCTCCTTTTCTTTTTTTAGATCGAGAAACAAAAGATGATAATCGCAGAAACTGTTGTTAAAAGACTCTCCGAAGAATTTTCATAAAAAAGAAAACGTCTCTTTTGTATAATTTTTTTGATCTTAAAACCTTAAATTGTATAAATGTCTCTGACATTTTACGAATTATTCTAAAAGTAAAAAAAGCCTCCTGTTTCTATGAGGCTTTCTTAGTAGCGGGAAATTGGATTTCGAAGCCGTGTCCGCCGCGGCGGATAAGAGCCCTCCGAATTATTTGTTGGCAATCAGTTTTTGAATAAATTCACGTCCTGTGCCAGTCTTCAGCTTTAGAATTTAAAAATTCTACATGAATTACTTCCCATGGTCTGAATTTTAAAGTGTATCCTTTTGTTTCTAGAAGATTGTGTGAGTTAAAACGCGCAATTAGATTAGAAGTAAAGCCAGTATAATTCTTGCTGTATTTTTCGGAATATAAAATGTAAACAACAAATTCATCCATAAGAATTACTTTAAATAGAAAAAAGCCTCCTGTTTCTATGAGGCTTTCTTAGTAGCGGGAAATTGGATTTCGAAGTCGTGTCCGCCGCGGCGGATAAGAGCCCTCCGAATTATTGGTTGGGAATCAGTTTTTGAATGAAGTCACGTCCTATTCCAGTTTTCAGGTGTTTTTCTCTTTTCATAGCTTCAGCTTTAGAATCGAAAAATTCTACATGAATGACTTTCCATGGTCTGAATTTTAAAGTGTATCCTTTTGTTTCTAGAAGATTATGTGAGTTAAAACGCGCAATTAGATTAGAAGTAAAGCCAGTATAATTCTTGCTGTATTTTTCGGAATATAAAATGTAAACAACAAATTCAGGATCAGGAACAAAACCTGGGGAGGATTTAATAAAAATATAGATATTTGCAGAGCAAAACAATAATAAATGGATTCATTCGAGCTTTTAAAATTT
>NZ_FNMV01000008.1 GCF_900106645.1 Flavobacterium degerlachei | reverse complement strand
GGAAGTAAGTTCGAAATATTCAACAATAATTTCTGGCAATAATAACTTGATCAGTTCGCTGTAGGAATCTTGCATTGAGATATATTTTATAAATGCAAAAGTCGTTATTTATATATTTCCCCACAACATTTAGACTTGATCCGTTATGGTCTTTTAAAAAAAAAAAAAACTATTTCCCCCTTTATAGATTAAACCACTTTGGGCTGCATTTTAACAGTTAAATAATCCAGCATTGATAGCGTTATGGGTTTTGATAAAAAGTCAATGACCATCGGGTATTTTTTAGCTTTTTCTAAGTCTTCCGGGTCTATTGTTGAAGAAAGGATAACTACTTTTATTTCGCTAAAATCAGAATATTCTGAACTACTAAAACGTTCTAAAAATTCCCAGCCACCCATTACTGGCATATTTAGGTCTAAAAAAATTAACTGAGGTAGTTTATTGTCACTTTTATCTATGTCTGAGTTTTTGATTGCGTCAAAGTAGTTAAGCGCTTTTTCTCCGTTTTGCGCCGTTATTATTTCATTTGAAAACAAAGTCTTCCCGATTACTTTTTTGCATAGCATGAGTGTTATAGGGTCGTCATCGACGCATAAAATTAGGTCTAACATTTTTATTTGTTTTTGAATATTAAAGTGAATGTGGTCCCTTTGTTGACTTCGCTGTCAATACTTATGTTTCCGCCCATTGCTTCTACCTGTGATTTCACGAGATATAGGCCCAGTCCTTTGCTGTCAGGGTAGTCGTGGAATCTTTGATACAGCCCGAAAACTTTATCTCGATTTCTTTCTAAGTCGATACCAATCCCGTTGTCTTTAAATACGAGTGTTATGGAATCGTTAAGTTGACTAGCTGTAACTGTTATTTTTAAAGTTCTGCTTTCGGATCTGTATTTTATAGAGTTTGTCAAAAGGTTTAATAGTATGCTTTCAATATAAGTCTTATTTACGTTTAAGACAGTGACGTTTTCGAAATCAATTTTTAAGATTGGTTTGTATGCTTCTATTTGAAATGAAAGCTGACTGAAAACATTTTCAAAAACTTCTTTAAGTAAAAGAGCTTCTTTCTGGATTGAAGGATTGTCTTTGATTATCATGACTTTTGTTAGGTCATTGACGGTGTCATTTAATAAATGGGTCGATTTATTAAAGCCGAAAAGAATTTCTTTTAACTCAGGATCTTCAATAGTGATGTCTTCGATAAGATTAAGAAGACCGGTCAGATTAGATATTGGAGCTCTAAGGTTGTGTGATGTGATGTAAGAAAACTCTTTTAGATCTTTATTGTTTTTCGTTAATTCTCTGATAAGTTGTTCTTTTTCCTTTTCTTGCTTTTTCTCGTCAGAAACGTCTCTTTGTATGGAGACCCAATGGGATAGCTCGTTATCTGAATTGTAAATTGGAATCATTGAGAACCTTAGCCAAAACTCTTCTTTGTTTTTTTTATAGCTAATCATTTCTATCAGACTTTCTTCTTTG
Source organism: Flavobacterium degerlachei (assembly GCF_900106645.1). Taxonomy (GTDB): domain Bacteria; phylum Bacteroidota; class Bacteroidia; order Flavobacteriales; family Flavobacteriaceae; genus Flavobacterium; species Flavobacterium degerlachei. The sequence goes on along the minus strand of NZ_FNMV01000008.1, from coordinate 196,677 downwards.
TTTTTTATGGCGTCAACTATTTTTTTGACTCCATTGATATCTGAATTTGGTCCTTTAAGAATGTCAGGTGATTTTCCAATAATTTCATAGGATTCATAGCCTGTCATCACTGAAAAAGCGGGGTTTACATATACAATTTTCGGAAGTCTGTTTTCGTTGAAGTCAGCTTCAGTAATGATTATGGAGTCTTTAGTTTGTACAATTACGGTTTCTAATAATTTAAGACGTAATTCTTCTTCTTTTTGCTTTGTTATGTCCTGAATTGCCCCTATCATTCTAATAGCTTTTCCATCCTCGTCTTTTAAAAGAAACCCCCTGTCAAGGACATACTTGTAAGAGTTGTCAGCGCATTTAAAACGATATTCATCTTGCCAATTTTCAGTTTTTTGCTCAATGAAAGAGTATAGCTTGATAGACATTTTAATACTGTCTTCTGGATGGATGTTGTCAAACCACCATTTTGAGCTATCTCCAACTTCCTCTTCATTATAGCCGAAAATACCTTTTATTCCTTTATTCCAGTAGAGCTTGTCTTCTTGTATTTTCCAATCCCATATAGTGTCACTGGTAGCTTTGGCAACAATGTCATATTTTTCATTGGATTCTTTTATTTCGTTATTAGTCTTTAGCAACTTTTCAAGAACTGCCTTGTTTTGATTTTCATTTTTGGATAAAATAAAGCGATATACAATTCCAGTAAAAAGAACTAAGGCAACGTCTTTTAAAAAACTGTAAAGAGGATAATTTGTTATTGAAGACTGTTGTAAGGAAATTTTATGAAAAACAATAGCCGTAAACAATGCTATAAGCATGTATATAATGGTTATTTGATTTGGTTTGTTTTTCATTACTCAAATGTAATTAAATATTGTTAATTATAAAGCAGTCTTTGAAACTTATTTTGTAGGTGTATTTAGGGTAATTTAGCTATCTAATACATTAACAATATGTAAACTATTACAGAAATCTTTTTTATATCAAAATAAAGTGTACCTTTGCACCCATTAAAAATCACAGATGGAATCTATTAGAAACATTGCAATTATTGCCCACGTCGATCACGGTAAAACAACTTTGGTTGATAAAATTATGTATCACTGTCAGTTATTTCGTGACAACGAAAACACAGGTGATCTAATCCTTGATAACAACGATTTAGAGCGCGAAAGAGGTATTACCATTACTTCCAAGAATGTTTCTGTTCAGTATAAAGGAACAAAAATCAACATTATTGACACTCCTGGTCACGCCGATTTTGGTGGAGAGGTAGAGCGTGTATTAAATATGGCTGATGGAGTTTGTTTACTTGTGGATGCATTTGAAGGGCCTATGCCACAAACGCGTTTTGTATTACAAAAAGCTTTAGACCTTGGTTTAAAACCATGCGTTGTTATAAATAAAGTTGATAAGGAAAACTGTACTCCTGAAGAAGTTCATGAAAAAGTTTTTGACCTTATGTTTGAATTAGGAGCTACTGAAGAACAATTGGATTTCCCAGCTGTTTATGGTTCTGCTAAAAATAACTGGATGTCTGACCATTGGGAAAACGTAACTGATAATGTTGAAGCATTATTAGATATGGTTATCGAAAATGTACCAGCTCCTAAAGTATCAGAAGGAACTCCTCAAATGTTGATTACTTCATTAGACTTTTCAGCTTTTACAGGTCGTATCGCTATTGGTCGTCTTGAAAGAGGAATTTTGAAAGAAGGAATGGCAATCTCATTAGTAAAAAGAGATGGTACTGTAACAAAATCACGTATTAAAGAATTACATACTTTTGAAGGTCTTGGACGTAAAAAAGTACTTGAAGTAATTGCTGGAGATATTTGCGCAATTGTTGGTGTAGAAGGATTTGAAATTGGTGATACTATCGCTGACTTTGAAAATCCAGAAGCATTAGCTTCTATTGCTATCGATGAGCCTACTATGAGTATGTTGTTTACAATTAATGACTCTCCTTTCTTTGGTAAAGAGGGTAAATTTGTAACTTCTCGTCATATTAGAGATCGTTTGACAAAAGAGTTAGAGAAAAACTTAGCGATGAAATTAGGTGAAACTGATTCTGCTGATAAGTTTATGGTTTTTGGTCGTGGTGTACTTCACTTATCTGTTCTTATTGAAACAATGAGAAGAGAAGGGTATGAGTTACAAATCGGTCAACCACAAGTTATTATCAAAGAAATTGATGGTAAAAAATGTGAGCCTATTGAAGAATTAACAATTGATTTACCAGAAACTCTTTCAGGTAGAGCTGTTGAATTCGTTACTATGCGTAAAGGTGAAATGCTTTCTATGGAAACTAAAGGAGAGCGTATGATTGTAAAATTCAACATTCCATCTCGTGGAATCATTGGATTGCGTAATCAATTGCTTACTGCTACAGCTGGTGAGGCTATTATGGCGCACCGTTTTATAGGATATGAGCCTTACAAAGGAGAAATTGCTGGACGTAACAAAGGATCATTAATTTCTATGGAAAAAGGAAAAGCAATTCCTTATTCTATCGATAAATTACAAGATCGTGGTAAATTCTTCGTTGAACCAAGTACTGAAATCTACGAAGGTCAAGTAATTGGAGAAAACTCTCGTGCTGATGATATGTGTGTAAACGTAACTAAAGAGAAAAAGCAATCTAACGTACGTTCTTCTGGAAATGATGATAAAGCGAGGATTATTCCTCCAATCATTTTCTCATTAGAGGAAGCATTAGAGTACATTCAAAAAGATGAATATGTAGAGGTTACTCCAAAATCTATTCGTTTGAGAAAAATTTATTTGACAGAAACTGATAGAAAAAGATTTAAAATCTAATTCTATTTATATAGTAAAAAAGCCATTCGAAAGAATGGCTTTTTTTATGTCTTTATTTTTTAATATTGATTGCTATCTATTTTTACTTTTAATACTATCTTTTTAAACTAAAATGACCTTTTGCTTTTCTATCATCTTCAAGCTGGATGGTAAACCAATAATCATCAGAGGGTAGTGGATGTCCATTATAATTTCCATCCCAGCCAATCCCAGCTGGATTTAATTGTTTAAGTAATTTTCCATATCTATCGAAAATATATAATTTAGCATTTTTATAAATAGTCTTGTTTAATCCTTTTAAATTCCAATAGTCATTTACTCCATCACCATTTGGCGTAAAGAATGCTGCTGCTTCAAGTACTGCAAAACTTCTTCTTACTAAGCCACAGCCATCTTTGTTTTCTATTATAAATTCGTGGAAACCACCTGGAACATTTATAAAAAGGGAAGAATTTTGAAATACAGTTGTAGTTCCGTTCTCAAACTGAATCATATAGTTATAATCATCTGGATTAGTTACATCAATGCTGACGTAATTTGCAGGTACTAGATCGTGTACGACTACGTTTTGTATTTTTGCAAGGTAAGATAAAGTTACGTTGCAAGTTCTAGTTTCGCTACAACCAGATTTGTTTGTTACGACAACGGTATATTCTCCTTCTTCAGTTACTTCTATTGAAGGAGTAGTCTGAGTTGTTGACCATAGATATGTGTAATCAGTAGTGAGTGCAGGTAATTTGATGCCTGAATCCAAGATAATAGAGAGGTTTGATCCTTCACATATTATTCTTTCTTCAAATTTTTCGATTTTAGGGCTAGGTTCTACAATTAAGTTAAACTGACCCGTACCATAACAGCCTTCATCATTTTCTGCTCTAATAAATATCGTTTTTGATGCTGAAGTATATTGGTTTTCAAGTTCATTTTGGCCCAAAGCCGCATCTCCTTCATTAGAATAAAAGAATAAGCGTACATCTGAAGGCAAATTTAATTCGGTTTTTATTTTGTTCTTTTGCTGTTCTAAGTCAAATAAAGCTAATCCTTCGCCTAAATCACATGCGTGCATTGGATCAGGTAGTAAGGAAATATTTTCATTGGCATGTAGAATTATGGATCCCATGTTATAACAACTAGAGTTTGGTTGAGTTACTTTTGCATATATAATTTCGTCAGCTTGTTGATTTCTATAAATGGGTGCAATTGATTCAGTATTATTCAAATCATTTTCGGCCTCGCCTACATTGTGGTAATAGAACACTTCATATTCTTTATTTCCTAAGCAAATTGCATCATTTGCTAGTTCTAAATTAAATATAGAAAGTCCGTCCGTAGGGTTTGTATCCTGCGTATCACATTGTATTAGCTTGTGGGGTGTTGTAGAAATAATAGGCGTTTCATAAATGGTAACCAACTTTTCAATTGGGTCTCTAGTTTCTCCATTTACTATTTTAGTTAAAGTAACTGTGTAATCACCAATATTTTGATAAATATGGTATGCATCTAATTCGGTAGAAGTTGTTCCATCACCAAAATCCCAAATTACAGAGTCAATTTGTTCCACTGTATTTATGTAAAAATGTGTTGAATCTCCTAAACAATTGAATTCATATTGGAATGAGTATAGAAATAGCGAGGTTATGAATGGAGGTAAGCCTTGTTGTGCGCTAGCTGATTTTAAATCAATAGCATTTTGCATGTAATTACAGTTTGTTCCATCTAATTCGGGATTGCTTATTACTGATAACTTACTACGTGTTGAACCTGATGTAAAATATCCGGCACGGTATATCTTTTCATCAATTGCTAATTGTAAAGCGCCTGATATAAAACTAGCTGAAGTTTGTATTATAGTTTTTGAAGATGGTATATTAGAACTCTTTAAATCAAACTGGATTAAGTCGCTTTCAGTAATTGTTTCTCCAGTTGAGTCAAAATGATTATCTGTAACATATAATTTTTTTGTTTTTGATGAAAATTCCACGCCATAAGGATTTGAGTTATTTAATAGGCGAATTTCATTACTAACAACTCCTGTTAGAGCATTGAAATCGTAAAGTGAGACATTCCCCGTATTTCTTATATTTTGATTTCTTGGCCCTGCTACATTTGTTCGTCTCGTTGCATTATTAGCAATAGCTATTTTTTTACCATTAGGAGAAGCTTTTAAGTACCCAATTGCATTTGCAAGATATCCGGCAATAGGAATATTAAGATCGGTTGTTGTTCTTACAGGGTTTCTGTTAACTCCTTGAGTATCTATTTTAAAAGAATAAAACTTATCTATAAAATGTGTGATAACCCAAAAAGAAATCCCATCTCCATGCTGAACTGCCGTGATTTTTTCAGAACATTTGTATTTCGGTTCTTCACTGTCATTTGGATTGTAAGTGACAAGATGTATGTTTTTTTCTGTTGAAAGGACATCACCAAGACCATTGTTTAATCTCATGTCAACCTGAGAATAGTTTAGTCCACTGTTTGGAGGATCCCTGTCATTTGATTGATTGTCGTCAGTATTTAAATCCGTTGGTTCGTCTACGGTAAAAATATAATATACATATGGATTACGTGGCTTTGGGACTATTATAGCTGATTGTGTACTGGAATTATTTCCTAATAAGCCAGTACCGTTAGCCATGATCTGATGATTTTTGTTGTAAACATAAGAGCCATCAGTGTAAAAAAGTAATTTCCCATCTTTGTCTGATATTGTGGCGCAACCTTCATTTGTCTTAAGCTCACCATCGGTCAATGCAATAGGGCTTCCTGAATTGAAATCTAGACCAGCATTATAGCCAAAGTACCATATTGCAGCTTCTTTTTGAGCGAATAGGGGAGTTGTTATTAAAAACAGTAGTAAAACAAAAAAAGCAATTGTTTTCATAATAGAATAAAGATAGAATATTTTATATTACTAACATAATTTCATAAAAAAGTTAAATTTAATGATAAAATAATTTTGAGTATTATCTCTTCAAACTAAAATGCCCTTTAGCTTCTCTGCCGTCTTCTAATTGTACGGTATACCAATAATCATCTGAAGGTAAAGGCTGACCGTTGAAATTTCCATCCCATCCAGAACTATCCGTTTTTATTTGCGTTATCAGTTTTCCATAACGATCATATATAAATATAATGGAATTTGAATTAAATGCAGCATTGACTCCTTTTACATTCCAGTAATCATTATATCCGTCATTGTTTGGGGTAAAATACTTCGGAAGTCCTAGTATAGCGATGGTCTGGCTGATTGTTCCACAACCATTTTTATCTCTTATATAAACGTCGTGTAAACCAGCGGATACATTATCGAAAAAATTAGAATCTTGAAAAGGTCCTGTTGGTGCATCTAAGCTGTATTGATAGTGACCTTGGCCAGTTGCGTTGATGGTAATTGTATTTGTTTCTGAAATATCTACTATGGATATGGAACTAATACGAGCAATATCTGAAGCTATGACTTTTATTGTTCTGGTACGGCTGCAGCCAGCAAGAGATGTCACTTCAACTGCATAGGTTCCCATTGTATTTACATCAAGTGTAGGTTGTGTTTGTCCAGCAAGTATTAAGTTGTCTTTAGTCCAAATATATGTGTAATTGCTTGTAGGTGATCCGTCATTTATTCCTGCGTTAAGTTGAACGTAAAAAGTAGGTAAATTAGAACATACTAAATTATCATCGGTATGATCCTCATTTAAATTAATGCTTGGTTTTGGATTAACGGTGAGTGTTATATGCGGACCTAGTCCATAACATGCATTGTCTAAAGTACTTTCGACACGAACCCATATTTGTTGCAAATTTGGGTACCCAATATTTCTATAATTAGAGGTGTTGGTTATTTCATTGACTTCAGCCAAAGCATCCGTTTCATTTTTATAGTAACTAATAGAGTAAGCATTTGTTGAACCAAGGTATAGCGTTTTGATTTCAGAAGTTACACCGCTAAAATCAAATGTTGAAATTCCATCTGTATCATTGTTTGTAGTATCAAGATTGTCATCACACACAGAAAAGCTACGTTCATAAGTAGATGGTATTTGAGTTGTGGAGACTACTAAATTTAATTCAGCAACGTTAAAACATCCGTTTGAATTTTCTACTCTAATCCAGATAGTTGCATTTGTACTATTGTAAACCTGCGGATTATTAATTTTATTTGCTACAGCTTTAGTGTTTGCACCTACTTCTGTTGTATAATAAGTAAATGTTTCATTATTATAATTTGATGAAATAAAACTATTTTTTTCAGTCAAGTTAAAATCAGAAAAGCCGTCGCCATCATCGTCACATTGTACTAATGTGACTGGGGAAGCAATAACTGGTAAAGCTAAAATACGAAGTGTAGTTGCGTCAGATGTTAAACCGCACGAATTTCCTGTTTTACTTAATAGGACTTGGTATTTATATCCATTCATTGCATTTGTAACTCGTGTAATAGATAAAGTACTTAACTGTGCTCCAGAATAAATCGCGTTATTAATTACATTTGACCATGATGTACCATTAGAAGAAACTTGCCATTGATAAGTATTTCCGCCATTATCCACTATTTCTATTTTAGCATTTTCGAGTTCACAAGTTGGTGCAACATTAGGTTGCGTTGTAATTACTATGGGTGCCGCGGTTATATAATTTAAATTAGGACTACTATAAGCCATTCCGCTGGTGACAACACCAGTTGTATTTACTACTATTGGATTATTACCAAGTAATCCATCATTATTAGGATCTAGGAAACCTGCTTCAATTACATCGTTACAAAGGTCGTTATCACTGTCAATTTCCCTATAGTTTTTAATCCCATCAGCATCTGTGTCTCTTATGGTATAATTTAAAATTCCAGAATCATTTGAAGTTTCTATTGAAAATGATAATCCATTAGTGCCAAAAGTACTTTTTGCACCGTCTATAACGCCATCTTTATTAAGATCAATAGCTACGCTACCTGATTCAACTAAATCATATATTCCGTCGTTATCACTGTCTAAATCTAAATAATCAGAAACACCACCAATTGAGACATCAAGATCAGTATCTACTGGAACAATGCCAGCTCCATAGGCATCACTTAACCCATCCTTATTTAAATCAACAGTTGTATACGGAATGAAGGTGTTTCCTTGAGCCTCTATTGCATCAGGGATGCCATCATTATCACTGTCAAAATCTAATTGGTCAGGAACTCCATCTTGATCGGAGTCTTTTGGAATACAAGTCGCAATAATTGAAAAAGACGCTTTGTTAACTGTTATGTCAGATAAGTTTTTTTGAGTGATGGAAAGCGAACTTGCAAGGTAGGAACGAAAACTAAATGTTCCTGTACCGGCCGCTAAGGGAGTTGTACTATTTAATCTAAATCGTATTTCAAAAGAAGAGTATTGTGTAATGCCACTTTCGTAGATTCCGTCATAATTAGTGTCAATCAAGAGTTGATTATCTGTATTTAGTACTGTTAAGGTGGTGTTAGAGGGACATTTTGCAATAAACTCTGCATCAGAATTCATCAAATTAGTGGAAGTAGCAGCTGATGTGTATTCCAAGGCAATAGAAATTGGTTTTGCAAAATTAATGCTATAAGTTATGGAGTTATTTTTACCTTTTGGGACTTCCGTAATAAAATCGCCATTATTTTTTCCAATAAAAGAAAAGGATGAAGCTGCGAGTGAATTTACAGTGGAAATTGTACCGGTAAACGAATTTGAATAATTTCCTGTTGAAATTGAACCTGAATTTGGATCTGATATGTTTACTCCAAGATTTCCAAAGGATTCAGAGCAGTTGATAATGCCATCATTATCTAAATCAATATCTATGTTGTTATTTGCTCCGTCATTATCATTATCTAAAGGACAGTCGCTTACAGGAATTTTGTCAGACTCTAGTACTGTGCCGCAAGCTGCAATAGTTGCTTTTACATAATAATAGCCAGGAATTAAAGGAAAGTAATTATTGGTTGTAGCTCCAGAAATTGCAACTTCATTGAAATACCATTGGAAAGTATCAAATCCAGAAATTTCACTTACTGATAATTTACTATTAGGAATACAACTAGATTGTGTAGTGGTAATTTTATCAAAAGTGATTTGGGGTTTGAATGTAAAACCAGAATAAAAACCGCCATAGGTTGCTGCACCGTCAGAACCATAGGAAGCAAGGTACAATTGTCCTGTAGAATAAACAGACACATTTCCGGAAAGTCCGGTTATCGTATAGGTTTCATAATTCGAATTTCCTGTGACTAGTTTTGGCCCATCAACAAAAGCGGGCAAAGATGATAATGAGTATGGTGTTCCGTTGATAGCAAAAGTCAAAATTGCATTTCTTTCGGTAACAATTGTTACACGGCCGGTAAATGTCCTTGAACCTATTTGGTTTAAATCAGGAATATTATCAATTAATTTTGGTGTTTCGCAACTTAAAGGAGGGACAAAAAACAATTCCTGATTTGCTTGATCTATTCTAGAATTATCTCCAACACTTTGATAAATGAATGAATTCCGTGACGTTTTTATATATAGATTGCCAGCGGCACTAAAATCCGATCCGTTTAATGCAGTATATTCTCCTGCATTTAAAGTCGTGATGGCAGTTGTACTTCCGTTTAAAAAGACTTGGGTGTTATTTTCGTTGGCTACAACTAGGGCTCTTTCTACTGAATCTTGTCCCGTACTTTTTATAAGTATATATTCCTTTCCAGTTCTTTCGGCAGAAACAATTTGATCAAAACCAAGGTCCACATTTAGAGATATATCCCCATTTGTTCCTGCATAGGAACCACAATTTACTGCAATTGGTTTATCGGAACTTACTAATGCCCCGATTAATCCGTCTCTATTAGAATCAGTTGGTCCTTTTACTGCTAAAACATAGCTTTCCCCACTATTTAAAATGATATTTGAAGGGTTAGCACCTCCACTATTATTGATTAAAATAACACCAGTTTTTATTCCGCTAAATTTTATAAGTGTATTATTTTCTGTTGCCAAAATTGATATAAATGTGAGGTGAGCTGAGCCTGCTGCACTAATGCCGGTATTTATCAATGCTCCAATTCTAAACTGTGTGCCTAATGCTGCCAGCCCTTTTGACACCAATGCTCCTGCCTGATTTGCATTTCCAGCAATAACTCTTGCAGTGACGTATATCACATTATCTGCTTCTATAATATATCCCTTATTAGTAAGAATAGTACTTATTAAACTTTCTTTTACATGAAGTTGAGAGTCAGTACCATATCCAGCATTAAATGTATAAGGAGTACTTTGTGAAACTGTTCCAGAAATGATTGTCCCTCCTAATTGATTAATTTTGAAATTTACTGGAGTAACACTAGGGGTTGAAATGTATAAAAACTGCTCTTGAGCAGCTTGAGATTCCGCTCCTGATAATGGCGGGATATAATGCGTTTTACTGAACTGCGCAAAGCAGCTTATTGATAAAAAAGTAAAGAAAATAAGTAAAGTTTGTTTCATTCGCTAAAAATAGTTAAATATCAATTATCTTTTTAAAGAAAAGTGGCCTTTTATGATTTTTCCATCTTCAAAAGTTGTAGAAAACCAATAATCATTAGCTGACAGGGCAGAGCCGTTAAATAAGCCGTTCCATTCAATAGTAGAGGAGTTCAATTGCTTCAATAATTTTCCGTATCGATCGTAAATCGTTACAGTAGATTGAGGTAACAAATTAAGATTTTTGATACGCCATGTATCGTTAAAACCATCACCGTTAGGCGTGAAGTATCTTGGATAATCTAATACATAGAAGACAAATGGATCTGATAAACCGCAGCCGTTCTTATCCCTTGCGTAGGCTGTATAGGTGTCAGGTGCTAGACCTTCAAATTTTGGGTCATCTTGAAAATAATAACCGTCAACTGAGAACTCATAATTTCCAACGCCTGTATATTCTATTAAAACTGAATTTTGATTTCCTGAAAAATCAATTATCTCAGCTCCCGTAATAGTTGCTATTCCTGATGGAGTTATATGAAATGTTTTAGTGGCTTCGCATCCATTTCCATTTGTTACTTTTACTGAATAATCACCTGATGCACTTGCAGTTATTGTCCTAGTCGTTTCTCCCGTATTCCATAGATAGCTAGAATAACCAGTTGCTACTGCCAAACTTATCGCATTTCCATTGCATAGAGAAGTATTCTCTTCTTGAAAATTTATAGGATTAAAGGTGTTTACAGCCAAGGTAATGGGAGTAATGTCATAACAATCAGCTCCGTTTATGATCCGGGCATAAATAATTTGTTGATTGGGAACCGTATTATTAAAAATATTAGGCAAGCTATTGTTTTGTAGAACAGCATCGGGTGGATTTAAGTAGTATTCTACTGCTAATCCTTGTGGTAAGCCCTGTAATACTTGCGGACTAACTTGAGAATTTAAAACGAAATGATATAAACCGTCCTGGGTAGTGTCCCCGTCACAAGTTACTATGGGGTTTTGTGGTGCGATTGAACTGTTTGAGATTTGCAGTTTAAGTTCTGCATAATTAGTACAACCATAGCTGTTTGATACTCTTGCAAAAATAATTTGATTTGCGACAGTATTATTGAAACTCTTAGGATTTGCTATTGGATTGATTGCTGCTTTTGCATTAGATAATGTTTGATAATACACGACAGCACTTAAGCTCGAATCGTTATTTTTTATGGCAGTATCCATTTTTGTCAAATCAAAAACTGAAATTCCATCACCATTGTCATCGCATTGGACCATTGTCTGATTGTTTAAAACAATTTCGGGAGTATACTCAATTGTAATTTGACCGGTAGCGATACAATTCAAACTTCCCAATTCAATTTCAACATCATATATACCACTGTCAGTAACTGTAAGAGACGGACTTATTTCTCCTGGGATTGGAGTTGCAGAATTATTTTTAAACCATTTATAAGAATATGTTGGAGATAACTTAGTGTCAATAATATAGCTTTCGCCAAAACAAATTGGATTATTAGTGGCAATTGTTTGATTTGAACCTAAATTTATTTTTGATGAAAAACTACCAGCTTCAATAAATATAGCAGAGTCATAGTAGTATCCTCCTTGATCAGCAATAACCAGTTTTACGTGATATGTTTTTCCAGGGTCAACAGTCGTTTGGGCATTCAGTACTTTTGTTTGTCCGCTATAGTTAATAGGACTTGTATTTGTTGGGCTAGTATTTAAACTTCCAAAGTAAGTTTCGTTTATGGCAGGACAACCTGGTTTAGGACCAGTTGTACTATTAAATTCTGGGATTGCAGGATGAACGTTTTTTGAAGAAACTGGCGTATTTGTCCCAGGTATAACCGCTAAGTTTTGATAAGTTGTTGTGCCAATTTCTTTAATCAAAAAGGCAAAACCATCTGAGTAATTGCAGGGGAAATTATCTTGATATTCATTAGAAGCAAATAGATAATTGAAACTTATCGTATTGGTCATTGCTGTAAAATTAAATTCAAGCGCAGTCGCATTCGAGCTGTTGGTTATTCCTAATGCTTGTTCTAAATCGGCATCTCCTGTCCAGTTTGATGTCCCACTATTAGGTCCGGAAGCTGGTTCTCGTATAAAAGGACCTTTTGAATAAACACTGCTCCATGTACTAAGTAAAACACCTTCCGTAAAAGGAAAAGCACTTGTTCCAGCGTTGAAATATCCATAACTATTTTGGGTTCCCGAAAAAGTATCTCCAAACGCTGTTGGATCAGAAGTATTTGCACAAGAACTATTGTTGGTCAATAAACCTACCAGGTTTTGCGCCGTATAGCTATCATTTACTGTAATAGATTGCGCAGTTGCACTTATTTTAGTGTAACAAATAAGGATACAAAATGTTGTTTTTATCCATTTCATTGTTATGTAAATATACTATAAATCTCTATTTTTTAGTAGTTTGTATGAGAATAACATGAATAATAATGACCAAACCAATACAATAAGGATTGACGAAAAATGCACTCCATAATCTTTTATACCATCTACTCCAATTTGGGTTCCAATGGTCTTGATTACAGATAATCTGGAGAAAGGTTCTATGATTAGATTTGACATGGATTCCAGTGGAAAAAACTGTGTAATATAATCCGCTATTTTATTATCTGGAAAAATCTTAAAAACTAAAATTCCTTTTGCAACTCCTTCGATTATATTCCAAACCAAAAGGAAGCCTAAAGCAAAAGCAGATCGTTTGACTAATATTCCTAAAAATAAACAAAAAGAAAAAAAGCCAATTAATTTGATGAAAAAAGCCAAAAGGTATTCCATATTCGAAAAGACAATACTCAATTCAGTATAGGAAGAAAAGCTATAACCCAATAGCAAACTCATTACAAAAACGTAAACAGTAGAGGCAAAAGCAAACACAAGCACTGTTAGGAATTTAGAAAGAATAAATTCCTTTTTGCTCATTCCATCAATAAGGTTTTGTTTTAAGGTACCGTAACTATATTCATTTGCCATCATTGAAACAATTACGATAGCCAAAAAGAATTTCAAAAAAGCGGCTACATACGTATTAAAATGCCAGATGTACGGAAAGTTAAAAATTCCCATTTCGGCCAGGTGTAACTTAAAAAAGCCAATATCAAATTTGATTGATGCAATCAGTGCAATAAAAGAAAGTAAAATAAAATAGGTTAATGTTAAAACGCGACTGGCTTTATTCATCCAGATTTTTTGTAATTCTATGGAAAGTAATCGTTTCATTTTTGTTTTGGAATTAGGATTTGTGAATTAGGATTGTACTGTGACTGAATAACCTAATTACGACTCACTGTTTTTTGTCAATTCTAAAAATTGTTCCTCCAGACTGTGTTTGCGTTTTACTAAATGACTTAGATTGATGTTGTTTTCAAATAGATATTTATTCAAGTGCGCAGCTTCTAAGGCAGCTTTTAGGTAAACAAAAACTTTCCCTTCTTCCTGTTTTACATTTTCAACTGCAGGGTGTGTTTTTAAAAGTTGGATTAACTTCTCATTGTCATCTGCTTGCAACTCAAAGAAGCCTTCATTTGCAGACATTCCATCCACTGTGCCAGAATATAAAACAGTACCTTTTCTTAAAACTAGTACATGTGTACAAACTTTCTCGACTTCATCTAGTAGGTGCGAAGCCAATAAAATAGTTGTTCCCTGAGCTGCGATTTGTTTAATAATATCCCTAATTTGATGGATTCCCTGCGGATCTAGACCATTTGTAGGTTCGTCCAGAATTAATATCTCAGGATCATTCAAAAGGGCAGAGGCAATGGCTAGACGCTGTTTCATTCCCAAAGAAAAACTACTGAACTTGCTGTCTTTTCTTTCGATTAAACCAACTAATTCTAGCTTCTCCTGAATTTTAGTGTAATTGATGTTTTTAATTTTACAGACCAGCTTCAGGTTTTGTTCAGCGGTCATGTAAGGGTAGAAATTAGGTCTTTCGATAATGGCTCCCACTTTTTGTAAAGCTTCGTGAGTTTGCATTTTACCATCGAACCAACTGTATTCTCCAGAAGTTTTGTTCACCACATTCAAAACAATTCCCAATGTTGTGGATTTACCGCTACCGTTAGGACCTAGAATGCCGTAAACGTTACCTTTTTTTATTTCGAATGTAACATTTTGTAAGGCTTGTAAACTGCCATAACGCTTGTTGAGGTTTTTAATTGAAAGTATGGTTTGCAAAATGTTCGTTTTTATATGTTTTTTATTGGACGAACAAGATAGCAAATTGTTACTGCAAATTTGGAATTAGTTTGGTATTCCAATTAGTTCTGTTGCTATTTCTAGTTTTGTAGCAGTTATAGGCTTCATTATATAGCTTTTTACCATATCGTATTTCTTTACCATCTCAATGTCATGAGGGTCAATTGAAGAGCTAACAATAAAAATGGAGATTTCTTTATCTATTGGTAAAAGGATGAATTCGTCAAGAAACTGCCAACCATCCATAATAGGCATATTCAAATCTAATAAAATAACATCTGGGAGATTTGTGGGTGTATTGCAATTCTTTTTCAGTTCGTCTAAGGCTAATTGGGGATTAAAAAATGAAATTATTTCTTCGCAAAACTTATTTTTTGAAATTAACATGCTCATTAATTTTATCGATAGTTTATCATCATCGATAATATAGGTGATTTTATTTTTCATTTATATAAACTTTAAATACAGATCCAATTCCTTCTTCACTTTCTACCTCAATTTTTCCTTTCATAGCTTCAATCTGATTTTTGGTAATACATAAACCAATTCCTCTGGCGTCATCATTACCATGAAAGGTTTTGTACATTCCGAATATTTTATGACTGTTCTTTTTTAAGTCTATACCTAGTCCATTGTCTTTAAATGTGATAACGGTGTAGTTTTTACTTAACTCATAACCAATTTCTAAAAATGGATTTCTTGTATGGGATCTATATTTTATGGCGTTTGTAAAAAGATTAAGTAAAATACTATCTAAATAAGCGGGTATTACGCTTACTGTTAAGGTAGCAGGAATGGAATGTGTAATCTCTATTTGGCTATCTTTAATGGATAACTGCAATGCCATTTTTGTTTTTTCAATTTCATCGCATAAAAACACATCCTTTTTTTCGATGTTTGTATTTTTCTGAATAGTAATGATTTCGTTCAAATATTCAATTGTTTCCGACAGTTTCTCCGTTCCTTCTTTAAACATTTCAAAGTAGGAAAGTTTTTCATCCGTCTCTTCAGCATTTTCGATTACGTCTAAAACCATTAATAAATTGCTAGTGTGTGATCGAATATTATGGGAGACGATATGTGCAAAATTAAATAATTTATTATTTTGCTCACTGGTTACTTGTAAAATTCGTTTGAGTTCAATCTCTTTTTCTACCCTTGCAGTTACATCTCTACCCACACAAACAAATTTAATACAATCGCCTGCATCATCAAAAACGGGGGTAATATTTGATTCATACCAGAATTTTTCTTTTAATTTATTATAATTCAGAATGGTGAATTTTAAATTTTTTTTATTCTCAATGGCATGCCTTATATTATGGATTGTTTGTAAATTAGTTTCAGGACCATTTAATAAAAAACGTGGTGTTTTACCAATCGTTTCTTCTAAACTATAACCTGTTAGTTTGAGATAAGCATTGTTTGCCCATACTGCTTCACCTTTTGAATTTGCAATTACAATTGAATCAGTAGTCTCAGATGCGACAAGCGATAACATATTTAGATTATATTCAGAGTCCTTACGTTCGCTGATATCTCTGAAAAAACAAACAAGAAAAGTTTGCTTGTCAACTATGAATTTTTTACCTGATGCGACCTCTACAGGGACTATTGTACCATTATTTGATTTTATGTAGGTTTCGTTGACAAAATGGTCATCCTTTTTTAATTGATTAGCCAGAAAAACGCGAATTTCTTTTCTTTTTTCAATTGGGAACAATTCAGAATTGTGTAAACCTAATAACTCCGAAGGACCATATCCAGTAAGTTCATAAGATCTAGTATTACAATCAGAAATGATTCCAGTCGCGGAGTTTATTATAATGATAGCATCATTAGCACTTGAAAAAACAGAAGAGAATTTCTCAACGCTGAGTTCCAGTTTTTTGATGAGATTTTGTTCTTTGGTGATGTCTTGAAAAGTACCCAGCAATCGTACTACTTTATTATCAATAACTTCGACACGACAAATGCATTCAACGTATTTGGTGTTATTTTTCGCAGTTGTGATTTCAAATTTATCAATAAAAGAAATTCCTTCATCCGCTGCTTTTTGAAGTAGATTTCTAATTTTTTCTTGGTTTTCGCCTTCAGCAAAAAAATTAATGCCACTCCCTTTTATTGGAACAAAATCTTGAGGTACTTCAAGAATGCATTTTGTAACGGAATCCCAATAAAGAATACCTGTTTCTAAGTTTGATTCCCATATTCCGATTTTTGCAGTTTCAGCCGCCTCAATATAAATCTGATGCTTGTGTGTCATAGTAGGTTGTAATGTCTGTAATATGTCTTGGGGACTTTCAAATTTAAAATAAATATCGTGGTAACGGGGTATTTAGTAATAAAAAAGCCAAGTTTATGGGGGAATTAAAATATATCAACGTTAAACAGTTGTTAACCAGTTATTTTTATTTTTGTTCTAATAAAAGATTTTTATTGTCGAATAGAAATTTTCTTACGAGTTGAAATGACTGTTTTGTTATTGTAAAGGCCTTAAATGTTGGTTAAGACTTTATTAAAAGCGGAGAAGTTTGTGTTTTATTGCCATTCCGTTTTAATTGATGTAAATTTGTAATAAATAAATATTCCTAATGAACGACGGTGAAATTCTATTTAAAAAACCTACTTACCCTATAAATAATTCGCTTGCTGACTATTTAAAGCGATTTGATCGTATTTCTAAAGTGCCTATATATTATGATGATCTGCTTCGTTTTTCAGGTTTTATTAATGTGTATGACAAACAGGAAGTCGATACATTGTGGATTCGGGTATATTATAATGAATTTGAACGAAATGAAATAGATTTGACTTTAAAGAAAATCTACTCTCTTTTACACTCGGATGGGAATTTAGATATAATTAAATTTTTGAATGTAGATTCAATCGATTATTGCACTTTTGGAAACTCGAAGCCTTTTCGAATAAAAGTAAGAAACATCCTGAATGACAATTACACTCATTTTTATGTAAAGAAAGCAGATGCTTCCAGAGTATATGGACTTGAATTGGAGCATATTTTATCTCCAGATAAAATAAATTTTTTAGTGTATGAAGAGACTCTAGTTGAAGAACATATAATGGGTATTCCAGGTGATGTTTTTATAAAAACACTATTGGATGATTGTACTGACACTGAGAAGTCGCAAATAGCTAAAGAGTTTGTGAAGTTTAATGAGCGCTGTATGATTCGGCTTTTAGGTGACATGAGGGCCTACAATTATGTGATAGTCCCTATTCATGATTTTGATCAAGTAGTGTATAGAATTCGTCCTATTGATTTTGATCAGCAATGTTATGAAGGAAACTTCAAAATCTATCGTCCGCAATTTTTCAAAGAAAATTATCCTATGGTAAAATTAGTTAAGGATAAATTACAGGAAAGTTCTATTGAACAATATAAAAATGAGGAGCGCGCTGTACTGGCAAAAAGAATTCTTTCTGCCGAAACTCGAATTAAAAGATTATTGAAGATTATGGGACAAGATCTGATTGCTCCAGATGAACATGTACAACAATTGAAAATGGATCTGTATAAGTACACAAGTGATCTTAATTTTAAAAATGCCCAGCGAATGGGAAATGTTTTGTCGGCTGCTTTTAGGTTTGTTACCAGAAACTTCAAAAATGCCAATTTATTCAAACCGGGATTCTAATTCCGCAATACTGATTATGAAAAACTACCTATTATTGTTGGCCTCAATTGTTTTGTTGTCTTGTCAACAATCGTCTGAATTATTGACAACGATTTATTCTTTGCCTAAAAAATTGAAAGAAGTTTCAGGAATTACGTACTCCACTGACGATAGTTTGATATGGACATTAGAAGACAGTGGAAATGCAAATGTTCTATATGCCTTAAACGCAAATGGTATGATTGCAAAAGAAGTAACTGTCAAAAATGTAGAAAACATTGATTGGGAAGATATTACTAAAGATAAAGAAGGCAATTTATATATAGGTGATTTTGGAAATAATGAAAATGAGCGTCAGGATTTGTGTATTTACAAAATGGATAAAAAATCATTAGACAATGAGAACGCTATTCCAGCGTACAAAATTTCATTTTTATACCCAGAACAAAAAGAGTTTCCTCCAAAAAAGAAAGAATTATTATATGATGTAGAAAGTTTTTTTGAGTGGAATGGTAATTTTTATTTGTTTACAAAAAATAGAAGCAAGGGATTTGATGGAACCGTTTTTATTTATAAAGTTCCGAATAGTGCAGGAATGCATAACGCACAATTAATAGGAGAATTTAAGACTTGCGATGATTATTCCACTTGTGCGATTACAAGTGCCGCGATAAGTCCTGACGAAACCAAAGTTGTCCTTTTAAGTCATAGTAAAATTTGGCTTTTGGAAAATTTCTCGTCTGATGATTTTCTTTCGGGTACTAAAACCGAAACCAAATTACAGCATAATTCTCAGAAAGAGGCTATCTGTTTTAAGGACGATTCTACTTTACTGATTGCCGATGAAAAGGTTAAAAAAACAGGAGGAAAGCTCTATGAAATTTCTATCCAAAAATTAAAATCCAAACCCTAGACCAAATGCGATTCGTGCATCGTCATCTACGCTCTTAAAACAAGTGATTCTGGCCGTGATAACATTCAGACCATTTAGCCATATTCCTCCACCAAAAGATTGATGCCATTTATTAGACTCCTCTCCGTCCTGCCACACTCTTCCATAGTCAAAACCTCCTAGAATACCATAAGTCATTGGAACAATGCTTTCGCTTATTTTTCCTATGTTCCATCGTATATCGCTACTTTGAAAAAAGGATTGTTTACCTAAAAAGCGCTCATTTCTAAAACCTCTTAGATCATAATCTCCGCCTAAGGTAGCACCTTGGTAGAATTCAAAGTTATTATTTAAAACTGCTTTTCCTTTTATTAGCGTTGCCAAAACAAGTTTTCCTTCGGTGTCAATTTTATGATTGAAATTAAGTTTTGATTCTATCGTTGGGAAATTACGTTTGCTGTCAGTTAGGTTCATTTTCCAACTTCCAGCTATCGAGAATCCCATTCCAATGCTTGGTAATGAAGGATTGTCATAATTTTCATAACTGTATTTTAAGCCAGCTCCAGCAAATTGTTGACTTTCAAATACGTTTGGATTTACGGTATTTGAGAGTGTTATAAAACGATCTTGTGTTCTATCGATTTCAATGTTTTCAAATATTGATTGAACAGTTAATGTACTTCCATTCAGACCTGTTTTTTTAAATTGTGGCGCTGCTTTTAAGATTCTGATTCGAACACGGTTATAGTCCATTCCATCTCTATCATCGTCACTCAAGGTTTCATTTCCGTATCCAAAATAATTTATAGCAAAATTAGGACTAGTAAATTGTGTCTCTAAATTAAAATCCCAAGCTCCAATAAGTTTAGGAACTGATAGATTATAAAGCAACTCAAAACCATTTGTAGCAAAATAGTAATTTGCATTAAAAATATGTTTTCTAGTATACGGATCTTGTTTGAAATGATTAATAGTATAATTAGCATTTATACCAAGTTTTATCCCATCATCAGGATTAAAGCCTATTGTAGGAAAGCCTGAAAAGGCATTGTATTTTGGTTTTCTGTAATCATAAAGATTCGTTTGATAATTATCGCTCAATTTTCTCTGCGTTTTAGAATCTATATTAAACGTATTTTTCTTTGACTCAAAATCTAATATCTTAATTTTTTTTCCGTTTACAACGGTGTAAATATCATTGTTTTGACCACCAATTAGTTTGATCTTTATTTTTGATTTGTGATCTCCACTTACTTCAAATTCATCGTCATCATCCAAGCCGTAAATCCATATGTTTTTAGTATCTGAATCATTATAAGTAATCTTCGATACAAATTCGTCTCCGTCTTTTTTTAGTCGATAAACGGCAACTTCAAGGTTGTTTTTTGAGGTACGATTGATAATAAACTTATCTTTTTTGTTGGTACCAACAATTAAAACCGTTTTTTGCAAAACGCTATAGTAATTAGAAGCATAATCAGCCAGCTTAGCCCTTCTGGATTTTAAATTTGCTCTAATTTCTGAAATAGTTTGGTCTTGAACTTCTTTTGGTAAATTAGTAAAAGCATTATCAATAGCTTCATCCGAAAGATTTTCTTGAATGTATCTTGCTTGATTAATCCAGTCTTTTTTTGTGGCTGTTTTTAAAAATGCTAAGTCTAAAGGATAGGCTTCTCGATTAAACCATTTGACATTTTTTATATCCTTTTTGAAACTTTGCATGTGTCGCAATGCAGGAATATTCATTAAAAGAGAAATTAAGGCACCATCGTATTTTGAAAATGCCTGGTCGCGATCTCTAGGAATTGGTTTGTAAATTACTTTGCCATTTTCTTTGTATTCACCCCAGCGCCATTGGTCGTAATGCCTGTCCCAATCGCCAATAAGCATGTCAAATAAACGAGCTTTTATATACTCATTTTCATCAATACTATATTTTTCATCTTTTATTAATTTTTCTAAAACATCGTCGGTACCTATTATGTCCGTTGGTGTTCCAAAACTTTTTAATTTTATTTGACTTTCTGAAGGTCTTTCTTCTACAAGATATAATTCATCTCCAAAATTAGCATTGAATTTTTCTAAGCCATTTTGCTTAGGGATGTAGTACAATTGGGGGTTGGTATGAGAAACTCCGATTTCGTCTGCCAAAGCACCTACAGCTAATGGCGTATAAGGATGAGATGTCGTGTAGAAATCATAAAAAAAGTCTTCTGCAAAAGTGTTTTTGAACTCGTTTTCAATATATTGGTCTTTAAACGCAACACTTTGTAAAAATCGTGAAACACTTTTTTTGAGTGCACGCATCACATATTCCTTACCGTCTTTGTCAACAAGGCGCAATGATTTTGACTGATGACCTCCTCCCGCACTTTCGGGTTTTAACCCTCCATATAAGGTATCAAGAGTCGCAGTTTTAGCTTCAATTAGGTCTCCAAAGTATTGTCTATAATGTGTTCCTAACAAGAAGTTGTGTACCTTACTTTTATGAATCATGTCCGCGGTATAAACAGCGGATTTTGTCGTTAAAGGAAATTTATTGGGATATTCTATGGCTACTTCTTTTTTTGCCAATAAAATTGTTTTCTCAAAAAGGAGTTTATTTTGATTGTTCTTTTGACCAAAAAAAGAAACAGTAGTTTTTCCATTACGGTACACTTTCAAAGTAGCAAAACCATTTTTGCCATAAGAAAAATCATTTGGGTAAACAGCTTTGGCAGCTTCAGACTTAGAGCCAGCTCCACTGATTATTTGTTTGATATTATCGTGCTCAATGTATTGTAAGTTGTGGTCGTGTCCTGAAACGACTACCACATTGTCTTGTCCCTGTAAAAGCGCTTTCATTCTTTTGGCGAAAGCATTATATTGTTTGTTTTGAAGGTCTTGTGGACTAACTCCTGATGTTTTTCGAATGAAATTAATTAAAGAACCAATCACTGGAAGCGGAATTTTTTGTTCTAACGGAAAAAGTTGTTTTTTTAATGAGAATTGACCACCATGGCTTCCGTTAGTCATCAAGGGATGATGCAATGCCACTATTACAGTTTTATCTTTATTCTTACTTAAAAGACTTTCAAACTCTTCTAAAAAGGCTTCTCGAGATTTGATGTCACAATCATCATTCATTGTGGGAGTCTTGTCCCAATCTTCTAAAAACCATTGACTGTCAATAGTAATAAGTGTTGTGAATTCATTTATTTTAACATCATCAATAGGACAAGCTTTTCTGGGTGAAAATGATTTTTTATCATCTAAATAATCAGTAACGAACTCTTCTTGTCGCTTCAAACCTTTTATGCCATTATACCAATCATGATTTCCTGGAATAAAAATTGTTTTTCCCTTAAACCCTTTCGAAAGTGCTAATTGGTTTAGTAGTTTCGTTTTTGCCAAACTATAACCAGCCTGATTCTCTTTACTAGGCATCCCTTTTGGATAAATATTATCACCTAAAAAAAGAAGTGTTGCATTTTTATCTGATTTCAGTAATTGTTCATGAAGTTGATTTAGCGTTTTTTTTGCTTTATCTTCGTCGCTATTACCAGCATCACCAATTAAATAAAAAGTATGGGCAATTTTTGAAGTGTCAATATCGTTTGTAGGAATTCCAGCTATAGCTTTGTCCCCATATTGTGCATGATGAGTAGCGCAAGATTGTAGTAGAAATACACATAATAGGAGGTAACCAGGTATTTTAATTTTAATAAAATGATTATCCGAAAATAATTTCATAATTTAATAGTATAAAAATTTTTATGGATCTTATAGAACAAGCCGAAGATTTTGTCTGTAAATTACTCAAAGATAAACTTTCTAATTCATTTACCTATCATAATATTAAGCACACAAAGAATGTGGTTAATGCTGTTGAGGTTCTATGTGAGAAGGAAGCTTTAAATCAGATTGATAAGGAATTAGTACTAGTGGCAGCGTGGTTTCATGATACTGGATATATATACGGTTGTGAGAATCATGAACTTTCTAGTGTCTCCATAGTCATTGATTTTCTTAAAGAAAAGGAGAAATCTAACGAATATATTGATACAGTATCTAGTATAATAAAAGCGACTACGTTTGATTATGTCCCCAAAACGATTCTGGAAAAAATCATAAGAGACGCTGACTATTCGCATTTTGCCAATTCCGATTATTTAAAGGTATGTGAACTTTTAAGAACGGAATGGGTAAATACTCAAAAAAAGATATTTAGTGACTTTGAATGGGCTAATGAGAATTACAGAATACTTTCAGTTTGCCATAAATATTATACTGATTATGCAATTGCTAATTGGACACCATTAAAAGAAATAAATATAAATTTGGTCCACAATAAAATTAAAACCATGGAAGAACGATTGGAGGAAATACCAAAAATAATAAAAGATAAAAAGAAGAAATCGAAGAGTAAAAAACCAGATCGCGGGATTGACACCTTGTTTAGAATCACCTTAAGTAATCATACTCGATTAAGTGGTATTGCTGACAGTAAAGCTAATATTCTACTTTCTGTAAATGCAATTATAATTTCGATAGCATTGTCATCAATTATTCCAAAATTAGATAGTGTTGGCAATGCACATTTGGTGATGCCTACGTTTGTGATGCTGATGTTTAGTGTAACTTCAATAATCTTTGCGATACTTTCAACACGTCCCAAGGTTACTAGCGGTGTTTTTACACGACAAGACATTGAGGATAGAAAGGTAAATTTATTGTTCTTTGGTAATTTCTATAAAATGCCTTTAGAAGAATATGAATGGGCTGTAAATGAAATGATGAAAGACAATGAATACTTATATAATTCGATGATTAAAGATTTGTATTTTCTGGGTATAGTACTCGAGAAAAAATACAGATTATTAAGAATTACTTATAATATATTTATGATTGGAATCATTGTTTCTGTGGCTGCATTTGTATTTGCTTTCTATTCAGTTAAAGGTTAATTTAATTCACGTAGTAATTCCTGATAGGTATATTTATCATCAGAAGACTCTGTGTTGACAACCTTTATTCGCAAAGCTTTTAGGCCTGAAACACCTTGTAATTCTTCTATGTCAAATTGTTCTATAGCAGGTTCTAGTATTTTTTTGAATTGTAAAAATTTAATGTACTTCAAATATTCGGCTTCCTCATAGCTATGAGAATAGACAATAGTGATTTTCTCTTTTTGAGTTATTCTTTCTTGTGTACCTTTTATATTTGCTTTGTCGATTCGTTTTTTTACCACCTCATAACGAGCATTGTATGTACCATCTACATCAAATCGTTTTTCGTCCATTCTAAATCGGATTGAAAGGGGAGAGCTAAATACTAAGATTAATGAGGTTACATCGAGCTCGTAAGGTAAAATTGATTTTAGCCTATGGTGTTCTAATTCCATTTTGCATAGCGTTTGCAATTGCCACAATCTTAAATTGTTAAGATACATGGTGTCAAAATCTTGAGTAGGAGTGATAGATGCTCCAATATATAAATTATGTTCCACACCGTCCGTTTTGAAACGTTCAAAATAATGCGGAAAAATCTTTTGTGCTTCCACTTGTTCCTTATCTAAAATGAAAGCCATCTTTTTATTGATAATAGACATCGCATCGTCAAACTTCTTTCTCGAGTGGTAAAAAAGGGCTGTTTTTGGGTCCAATTCTTCAAAATAATTATCAATCAAAAGTTGACAATCACTATCTACTTTTGAGTTTTTTAGAATAGGATGTATTTCTTTTTGAATGTAGTTTTGAATTTGCTGTTCCGTATCAGCTTTTAATTCTAACTGTAGCTCATTGAAATAACTTTGCATTTCAAATTTTCGTTGTTCTAATAAAGAGAGTGCGTTATTGGATTTTAAACTTTCAAAAATGTTTAGTAGGGTTTTTAATTGATTTTTAAGATCCTCTTTAACCGTGTTATTTCTATGCTGTGAAGAACCTTTAATATCGATTTGACCATATAAAGGATACACTTCTTTGAACACTATTTCTTTAAAAATATAGTCTTTACTCGGGTCGTTAGTTCTATAGTATTTTTCGGCTTCATTCTTAAATTTCCAATACACACTTGAATGTATTGCGGTATATTCTCTTTGAATTACTGCTTCTATTTGGTTTTGTAAATCTATATTATAGCGCTCTAAGGTGTCAATTACATAAGGTAATAGAAGGTCTAGATTGTTAGCATTAACACTGTTAAGTACTCTTGTTTGTGAGGAAACGAGTTCTATAACTCCAAGTAGCTTATTGTTCTTCAGTACAGGTGCAAGAATGCAACTTTTGATATCTTGCTTTAGCAAATGTTTGCCCAGTTCCTCATTTCCTGCTATGGTAGAGAATTTTTCTACATTTGAAATGATGAATGGTTTCTTTTCTTCGATAAGTGTGCTTAGAGAACATCCAAAAAATGCTTTTTCGCAATTGACAGTTTCCTCTTGATCAAAAAGGATGTAACTTGTTATTTCGTTTTTATTAAAAGGAGGTTTAATGAATTTGTTTTCCTCTTCATTATAGATGATGAGTCCTACTTTTAAATCAGAAATTTTAAAGATGGATCTAAAAATAATTTCAGTACTTTGTTTACTATTTGGGTCATTATCTGCCTTTAATAAGTTGCTTTTTAAATTAGAGATAGCACTTTCTGTAGTAGCGTCAAATAAACTTACAATACCAAACCCTTGTAGGTACCAACTCTCCTTAGGGAATTTTTGTTTCCACAAATTGATATCATCATAGTTGTCAATTAAAAGATCAAAGTCTTCAGTAGTCAGCGATACTGCTTTTTCAGTAGGAGTTATTTCTAGAAAATCGGCATTATAAAGAATACGGTAATGCTTTAATATCCCGTTTGCATCTGGAATATCATAAAATAAGGGCTTGTTAATTTCAAAACGCTGTTTGTAATAGGTATTCAAAATCAGGATACAACTTACAATGTAAAATTGGTCCTCGTCAAAATCCCTAATTGTCATATCGAAATCCCCGCCAGCGTCTTTTAGTATTCTTGTAAACCGTTCCGAATAATTGAAAGTCAAATTCTGAAATGGAATTGTAACTGCCTTTATTTCATTTTTTGTCAATGCCGTTGGAAACAAGTCCGCTAATAAATACTTAATTAGTGTCTTATTGTTTTCAATAATCGATAAATCTTCTATTCCAGTTCTAAACTCTGGAAAATGTTCAATTTCTTTTAATAATGCTTTCGCATAATTGGATCTATAATCAATATCAGATAAAGCAATTTCTTCTAAAGACTCAATCAATTTATGAAAAGAGATTTGGGTTTTAAATGGGCTTTCTTTGAATAGATTGGTGTTCATAATGGAAGTTTATTGAGTTGCAAATTTAATGATAAACTCAATTTATATACCGATGATTTAGATATAATATTAAAATAAAAAATCTCTAACTACTATTCGTAATTAGAGATTAAAAATTTGGGGCAAATTTTTTTTTAAAAAAAACTATGTGAGCAACTCATAATTTAAGTTCGTTTATTTCTTCTTTCAGGTCTGGTTTAAAAAAAAATAGTGAGAGGATGGCCAGTTCTGTTCTTATCGGACAACTGGAAGTTCGTAAAACTTTTTTTTATAGATTTAATTTATGATAGATTATCTTAATGAAGCGATTAGGCCGCGTGCGTCTTTTTTTGAAGAAAATCTTTCAAGGCTTGATTAATTTCTTTGCGTTCCGCAGTAAGAAAAGTGGTGTGCCCTTTTACGTCATCTGTTAATTCTAAATCGCAATGAGTACATTTATATTCTTTAATGTGACTTGTGATAGTTCTCGTTGTGATGATTTTATGTCCAAAAAGCAGGCAAATAAATTTTTTGGAAATAAAATTTTCTTTGATTTCGATAGTGTTCATAGTATGGTAGATTTGGGTCGATGAAAGTATAAAATAATCGATTAAATTAACAAAATAATCGATTAAAAGCACTTTTTAACTTTTTAAATAATAAAAAACTTACAAATAAATCGTTGCTTGGCACTACATTTTTTAGGTTTTAATGTAAGGTCGAACTATTACTAAAATAAAAAATCCCCAATCACAAATTGTGATGGGGACTGAATATAATGATTGCAGTAACTTTGGTTACGATTTCTCTTCTTTATTGAAATAAACCAAATAATAATACATTTGCTTTTCCTCATCCCATCCTTTTTCTACATACTTTTCGGCACTTTCAGGATTGATAAAATCCATTTTAATCTGAATGTGTGTATCTAGATTAATGATGTTTTTGATTGATTTTCGAGCATCAGTCACAGCAGCATTGGCAATAGGGAAAGAGGTTACATCCTCAATACTATATTTCTCGCCTTTATCTACTTTGTAATTTTTGAATTCTGGAATTAAGTCTGGATTGTCTAAAACCTCATTCAAGAAATTGGTTTCTTCGAACTGGTCATTTTTAGCAAAATAATTCACAGAGCGGTTCATAAACATCACTTCCTCTTTCTTGTCTTCTGCTGGAAAAACAACATCTTTGGCAAAATTCTGACAGAATTTTAAGTATTTTTTTGTGATGAAATTTTCATCTTCAAATGCATCTACTGAAAGAAAATGCTCTAACCAGTAACGTGCATCATATCTATTACTATCAACAGTAAGGATTTTATAACCTTCCTCTTTTTTATGATTGAAAATGATACATCCTTTATCTAATTTGCTAAGGTTAATACCTTGTTGCAATATCATTTCTAGATGTGTTCCTCTTTCCTCAAACTGTAAAAAGTCAGCTTGCAATTCGCTTTTAAAAATTCCAATAGCGTCGACAACATTATTGTCAATATTCACATTAGTCAAATAACTTACGTAAACTTCACCATTCTTGATGTGAGGGTGATTGGACTGCTCATATAAATGTTGCGTGATTTTTTTTGAACCTTCGTGTAAACTAGCTGGGTTTTCAAAAATTTCCGTAGCAAATTTATACATGTCGTTATAATCCAAATCTACTTCATGCGCAAACTGATAATAGTTTTCCTCTTTTTCTCTGAAAGGTTTTAAGAAAAATTCTTTAATAAGTGGCACAATTTCATCCTGAAGACTAAACGGCTGCTCTGACAAGAAAATAGCTTCATTGCGACTTTTATTCCCTACTCTATGAATAGAGAGTGTCTCAATATGCGTGTTAAATAAGTTGATCATTAGTTAGGTTTAATATTGTTTAAAGGTTTAAAGTTGTTTAAAAGTTTAAGAATCGATAAACTTTGTCCCCTTAAAGTCTTTTTTATTTAGGTATGTAATAAAATTGTGAATTTTGATACTTAATTTTTCATATTCAGAAACTAAAACTGTTAATCGCTCCTGAGTTATGTATTCATTATCAAAAACTCTATATAATTGAGATCGAGATTCTCCTGCGGAGCCTTTTGCAATAGATAGAAATTGTCGGAATTCAGCATTTCCATTTCTTTCAAAGCCTTCTGCAATATTGTCCATCACAGAACCAGATGAACCTTTAATTTGTTCTTTAAGTTTAAAATCTCTGTTTAAATCAGTGTTTTTAGAGATTAAAATTATTTCGTTTGATAGTCTTCTAGCTTCAAGCCAAATTTCTAGATCTTCAAACCTTTTAATTGTAGCCATATCCCAAAAACTATTTTAAACAATTAAACTCTTAAACAATTAAAACTTAACTCTAATTCCAATTCTCCTCAAATCCAAAGTCTTCAAAACTGTCGTCGCCTTCAAACATATCTAGATCATCTTCATCTAAACCGTCTTCATAGTCATTTGCATAATCATCAGCATTGTCAGCTTCAAAGTTTTTTTCCATTGCCTCATCTGGCATTTCTCCGTGAGAAAATAAAGTTTCTGGATAAGTGTTGCCTGCAGTTTGTTCTTCTACTGCTGCTAATTCAACAAGGAATGTCCACATGTTTATAAAGTCATAAACATAAATTATTTTGGTGTTCTTATCGTCTAAAATATCTGAGAGTTGATAATCGCTCATGATTTTTTGTTCGCCAGGAACATCTCCGGTGTCAAAAAGAGAAATCTCATCCTCTTGATTCCACGTCTCATCACAAGTGTAAAATGAAGCCACTTCCATTCCGTCAAACCCAAATGAATTGAAGATTGCGTTATGTAAATCCTCTAAAGTATCCTCATCAAGTATTGCAATATCTCTAAAAATATCTTCTTCTGCATCTAATATTACCCTGAATTTGTAAACCATAATCGTTGTTTTTATTGAATGGTCAAAGGTAAAATTTAATTTTAGATATCTTTTTAAGAAACTTGATTTGTTAATAAGATTTCTATAGTGCTATAATTGCTAAGCCTGCAGCTTTTTAGTTATGCGTTTTCTAAAAGTATGATACTTTTTATGGTATTTGTTGTTAGTGGGATAGCTACGGCTTTCAGTCAGATTGTTGACTACTAAGGCAACGAATAAAAGAATAAGTACTCCAGTGAGTATTGGACTCAATACATACCAGTAACCAAGATCCTTAATCTTATCAGAACTAATTACGGCTATCAAAGCAGTAGTGCCTCCAGGCGGATGGAGCGTTCTGGTGACTTGCATTAAAACAATCGAAAGAGAAACTGCCAAAGCCGATGATAACCAAATAATATCAGGTAGTAAAAGTTGTACTGTAACACCTACAAATGCTGAAATAAGATGACCTCCAATAAGGTTTCTTGGTTGAGAAAACGGACTTTGAATTATGCCGTAAATAAGCACGCTAGAGGCACCAAAAGAACCAATAAGAAAAACAGCATCTGATCCTACGAAATTATGAGAGTTAAAATAAGCGATACTTCCAATTCCTATAAACGAACCAACAAAGGCCCAAAAGTGCTCTTTAAAATCAATTAATGTTTCTTTATAAAGGATATACCTTGTTTTACGATATCCTTTTTTTATTTTCTTGATCGGCATAGGTTTTTATTTTGATAGACTAGCAGCGTATGAATATACTGAATAAGGGTAAATCATCTTTGCGGTATTTTTCTTAATCGCACTAAGACATCTTTATTAATTCGAAAAGTATTATTTATCTGAAGGAATATTGTAAACCTTAGTTTTTTATAAGGTTTTTTTAAGTGCTGCAAACTTAAAGAATTAAAAAAAGAGTATACCTTGATATGACTCCATAACAGGATTTTTTATGAAAGCTTTATGAGTACAATGATTTTAGGATCCAATTCGTTTATATTTCATAAAATTCTAATGGAAGTCCATCTGGATCTGCAATAAAGAAAAAACGTTTACTCGTAAATTCATCTTTTCTTATTTCTTCGGAAGCAATATCTTTTTGAACTAAAAAATCACGGGTCTTCTCAATATCATTCACTTCAAAAGCCAAATGACGTAAGCCACAAGCTTCAGGACGGGAAGGTCTTTCAGAAGGATTAGGGAACGAAAAAAGTTCAACAATATAGTCGCCATTCAAGGCTAAATCTAGTTTGTAGGAATCCCGTTCTTCCCGATAAATTTCTTGTAGTATTGTAAGTCCTAAAATTTCGGTATAAAAACGTTTTGATCTGCTATAGTCAGAACAAATAATGGCAATATGGTGTACTTTATTTAATTGTAACATTTTATTATTGATTTAGTTTCCGAATCACTTTTGCAGGATTTCCTACTGCTAGTGAATTGTCAGGAATATCTTTTGTAACCACAGATCCTGCTCCAATAACACATCCTCTACCTATAGTAACCCCAGGACAAATCACAGAATTTCCACCTATCCAGCAATCATCACCTATAGTTATGGGTAAAGCGCTTTCAACTGTTTTTCTTAATTCTGCCTCAAGCGGGTGAGTGGCGGTGTACAATTGAACATTGGGTGCGAAAAACACATTGGAACCAATTGTCACTGTGGTACAGTCTAAAACAACGCAGTTTACATTGAAGTACACATTCTCACCACAACTAATATTATAGCCATAATCACAAAAAAATGGTGGTTCTATATAAAGATTAGCTCCTGAATTTGGAATCAGTTCCTTAATTATTTCGCGTGCTTTTTTGGTAACTCTATATTCAGTAACATTTAAGCGGTGCATTAAGTTTTTTGCTCTCCTTCTATCTTTTACTATCTCAGGGTCGCCACCCAAGTAGTGTTCTCCCGCGATCATTTTTTGTTTTTCAGTTTTCATATTGTAGTTGATTTCAGTTGTAATCTAAAATTTTATTTTCGCGATTTGATCGTGCATTTGTGAAATTTGCTGCAATGCTGCACTACTGTACCAAGGTGTTAACTCCACTTCAAATATTTTTGCTTTAACTGCTGGGTCACTTTCTACTAGCGTTAGCGCTTCATCAACAGTAGTTACATTAAAAATAAAAATGCCACTATAATTTCTTTCGTTTTCCATGAATGGACCAGCAACCACTAATTTCCCTTCTTTTGCTAATTTATTAATATTGGCCATATGTCCTTCAAATAATTTGGCTCGTTCTTCTTTACTGGCCGTTGTATTACTCCCTTTTTTAAGGATGCAAAAAACATATTGTTTCATTCCGTAGTCATCAGCACCTAATGATTTTGCCAATGAAGCATTAAATGTAGCTTCGGCTTCTTGAGCTCTTACTGTCGCAAAAGATAGAAATGTTAGTAGTACTGCAATGCTGATTTTCATTTTCGTTTGATTTAGTTATCACAAAAATACTGTTTTTATGCTAAAGAAATAGGCCATATTTGTGGAGTTAAGTGAATGGAATTGCTATCGTTTACAACTCATCCCTCTAATTTGACAGTTCAGTTAGTTTAAGTTTTTAAAAAGAGACAATCAAAATACATTTGGTGTATCAAAATCAAACCAAATGAAATCAATCAGTACTTTAATTATTTTATTCTTCACCACTTTTTTATTTTCCCAAACAACACTTTCGGGCAAAGTAGTTGATCAAAAAGGTAAAGCTGTTTCTGGTGCCAATGTTTTCATCGAAGGAAGTTATGACGGAGCGACAACTAATGAAACCGGAGATTTTTCATTCGAAACAGATGCTAAAGGCAATCAGACTTTAGTAGTGAGTTTTTTAATTTATGAAACTTCAAAAACTCAAATTGATGTTGCTAATTTTCATGGAAAAACCATCACTTTAAAGGAAAGTTTTAACGCGCTTGATGCCGTTGTGATTACTGCAGGAACAATGGAGTCTGGCGAGAAAGCAAGAGTTACTGTTTTAAATTCTTTAGATATCGTCACAACAGCAGGTTCAGCAGGGAATATTATTGCGGCTCTACAAACCTTACCGGGAACACAAAGTGTAGGCGAGGACGGTCGTTTGTTTGTTCGTGGCGGAGAAGCTAATGAAACACAAACTTTTGTAGATGGTATTCGTGTAGCGCAACCTTATGGTGCAACTACTAATAATTTGCCTACACGCGGTCGGTTTTCTCCCTTTCTGTTTAGTGGAATCGCCTTTTCTACAGGAGGTTATTCAGCAGAATATGGTGAAGCTTTATCTAGCGTATTGCTTTTAAATACAGAAGATAATCCAGATCAAAATAAAACAGATATTTCACTAATGACTGTAGGTTTTGGTCTTGGAAATACTCAAAAATGGGAAAAAAGTTCACTAAGTGTTAATGCTTCTTATATCAATTTGGCTCCTTATCAAGCGGCAATTCCGCAAAATGTAGATTGGAACAGTCCTTTTCAATCGTTGTCTGGAGAAACCGTTTATCGCTATAACTTTAATAGCGGTATTCTAAAGCTGTATGCTGCTTTTGATTCTTCTAAATTCGATATTAATCAGGAAAATATAAATTCAGCTGAGAAGATGAGGGTGAATTTGAAAAACGATAATTTTTATTTTAATACTTCGTACAAAGGAAATTTCGGAGCCAATTGGCAAATCACAACCGGAATGAGTTATGGTTATAGCAAAAATAAAATCGGACTGAATTTAGACAATGTAGTTAACGATGAAAATGCAGCACATTTAAAATTGAAATTGAGGAAAAACGTTTCGAATTACTTTAAGTTGTCTTTTGGTGGAGATTATTTTAGTACAAAATTCGATGAAAGCTTCACCGAAAATTTAGGAACAGCAAAAACGAATGGCTATAATTCTAATATTGCGGCAGCATACACAGAAGCAGATATTTTATTTTCAAAAAAGTTTGCTGCTAAAATTGGTTTAAGAGCTTCTAATAATGACTTGCTTGATGAAACTACCATTTCGCCACGACTCTCTATGGCATACAAAGTGGCTAAAAACAGTCAGTTCTCGTTGGCTTACGGTGATTTTACTCAAAGTCCAAATGCCGATTATATCAAATATGCCAAATACCATCAATTCGAAAGCGAAAAAGCTTCGCATTATATTTTGAATTTTCAATATGCCAAAGACAAGCAAACTTTTAGAGCAGAAGCCTACTATAAAGAGTACAGCAACTTAGTTAAATACGATACACAAGAGATTGCCTATAATTCGATATTCAACAATCAAGGTTCGGCTTACGCCAAAGGTTTGGATTTATTTTGGCGTGATGGTAAGTCCATTAAAAATCTAGAATATTGGATTTCCTACTCATATATTGATACCGAAAGGGATTATAAAAATTATCCAACAACCGCAACGCCAAGCTTTGTGGCAGATCATTCTTTGTCTATTGTAACGAAGTATTTCATAACTGATTGGCGTTCGCAAGTAGGTTTTACCAATTCATTTAGTTCGGGGCGTCCCTACAATAATCCAAATGAAACCCAATTCATGAACGGAAAAACGAAAGCCTACAATAGTTTAAGTTTTAATTGGGCGTATTTAATTAGCCAACAAAAGATACTGTATTTCTCTGTTTCGAATGTTTTAGGAACGCAAAACGTCTTTGGATATGATTATGCTAATTCTCCTGACTCTAGCGGTTTTTATAATAGAAAAGAAATTACGCCTACCGCTGATCGGTTCTTCTTTGTGGGATTCTTTTGGACTATTAGCAAAGACAAAAAAGACAATCAGTTGAAGAATCTATAGAAGAAGTTTAAAGATTCCGAGTCTCAAAGTCTCAAAGTCACAAAGGCTCAAGGAATCTGATCTTTGATTTTATGATTTTCAAACCTTCGACTAACTAAAAAACGATTCATCCTTGAAATTCAACAGTTCAGTAATTATAAATTTTTCCCGCAGTATTTCTGTGATACTTTTGAAGTATAAATTAATAACTCGTTTCAATCATCAAAAAACAATCAACCTTAAAAACTAGAAATCATGACTAAATTAATCACCGCATTCGCACTATTTGTTATTACTTTATTATCGGCTCAAGGCCAAGTAGCAACTAATGAAACAAAAGCAAGCAAGTTTGAACAAGGAATGGGAAAAGCCTTTGCTCTTTGGGGAGAAGGCAAAAACGCAGAAGCTTCTGATGTATTCGAAAGAATTGCCGCAGTAGAAACAACAAATTGGTTGCCTAATTATTATGTAGCTTTGGTAAATACAACCGCCGCTTTTGGTACAAAGGATAAAGAAAAAATAAATATATTACTTTCGAAAGCACAAAACGCTTTAGATGTAGAAATGATAAAAGATCAAAATAATGCCGAATTGTACGTGATGCAAGCCATGATAAATACTGCCTGGATCGTTTTTGACCCAATGACTAACGGACAAAAATTATCCGGTCCAACCATGGAACTATATGCAAATGCAGAAGCAATTGCACCAAATAATCCTAGGGTAATCTTCTCAAAAGCGGAGTTTGAAATTGGAGGAGCCAAATTTTGGGGACAGGACACAAAGCCGATGTGTGCTCAAATTGACAAAGCCATCGAACTTTTTGCTACTTTTAAACCTGAAAGTCCTTTCGCTCCAAAATGGGGATTGGATAGAGCATTAATAGCGCAGAAAAATTGTAAATAGGCCGAGAGGCACTATTGAACTTTTTAATGTTTAATACTAAACTTAAATGAATAAATTAATAAGAGAATTCCCTAGAGCTTTATTTATATCGATCTTAATATTCATTGTTTTAACAATAATACCAGTTGTAAACGGAGGGAAAGTAGCTTTCGATAATCATTTAAAGGTTAATTTCTTATACACCATGCTCTATGGGATGACGTTATATTACGTGAATGCGATACTTTTTATGTATTTAGATTCTGTTTTTAAAAACAATAGATATGCTGTTAAAAGGTTGGTTATTGGGTTTTTAAGTTCATTTGTTCTTTCGTTATTTGTAATATTCTTATTAAGGGTTTTTGAAGATGTAATAATTGAAGAAAATACTTTAAGTGCATTTTTGAAAGAGGAGCAACCTTCTAATTATATTGTTGCATCAATAGTGTCATTTGTTGTTCTTTTAGGAATTCATGCACTTTATTTTTACAAAGCCTATAATGAGAACAAAGTCAAAGAGCAGAAAATAATTGCTGGAACTGCATCGGCTAAATTTGAGAGTTTAAAGAATCAAATAGATCCTCATTTTCTCTTTAATAGTTTGAATGTTTTGAGTTCTTTGATCGAAGAAAATCCTGAAAATGCACAGCGATTTACTACTTCATTGTCTAAAATATATCGCTACGTATTAGAACAAAAAGACAAAGATTTGGTTTCAGTCGACGAGGAATTGGCTTTCGCCAAAACCTATATGAATTTGCTTAAAATGCGTTTTGAGAATAGTTTGTTTTATGAACTTCCCACGTCAATAATTAATCCAGAAGCAAAAGTAGTTCCGCTTTCCTTACAGTTGTTGCTCGAAAATACGGTTAAGCACAATGTAGTAAGTGAAAAAAGGCCATTGCATATTCGGATTTTTGTTAAAAACGGCTATTTGGTTGTTGAAAATGATTATCAAAAGAAAGAAGTGCTGCAAGATCGTAAAGGAGTAGGATTACAAAATATCATCAATCGATACGGAATTATAACCGAAAGGAAAGTTTTGATAGGACAAAATGAAAAAGTATTCACGGTCAAAATACCCATTTTGACCAAACAAATATCAGTCATGGAAACAACGACAGATTATAATGAAAACAATGCTTATTTTAGGGCAAAAAAGAGAGTGGAAGAATTGAAAGGATTTTATGGAAACCTGATTTCGTATTGTATTGTAATTCCTTTTTTAATTTTCATAAATCTCAGGTATTCTCCTCAATATCAATGGTTCTGGTTCTCTGCTGGAGGTTGGGGTTTTGGACTGATAATGCATGCTCTTAAGGTTTTTGGATATAGCTCGAACTGGGAAGAAAGAAAAATTCAAGAGATTTTAAATAAAGAAGATAATAAACAAACATGGAAATAGTCATGGAGAATAAATATCAAAACGAAGACAGCTATTTTAAAGCTAAAAAAAGATTCAATAAAATCAAAGCATTCTATTTGCATTTGCTCATATATTTTAGCGTAACTCCTACAATAATTTTTATTAACCTGAAATTCACTCCTGAAGAACAATGGTTTTGGTATTCAGTACTTGGTGGAGGAATTCCTTTATTGATTCATGCCTGTAAAGTTTATGTATTTAACGATTACTGGGAAGAAAGGAAAATTCAAGAGATTTTAAATAAAGAAGATAATAAACAAACATGGAAATAGTCATGGAGAATAAATATCAAAACGAAGATCGCTATTTTAAAGCTAAAAAACGGGTGGAAGAAATTAAAGGGTTTTACGGTAATTTGACTGCTTATGTAGTTGTTAATATCGGACTCTTAGCGATTAATTTAGCTACATCACCCAGCTATTTATGGTTTTTTTGGCCGCTGTTCGGATGGGGGATAGGTGTGTTTATTCACGGAATGAAAGTCTTTAATTATATGCCATTTCTAGGGAAAGACTGGGAGGAACAAAAAATTAAAGAGTTTATGGAGAAAGAAAAAGAGAAAGAACAAAAAGGAAATTGGAAATAATAAAATTCAAACCACATGGGACGATTAAGAAGACGATTGTTCGAGAATACTGTTTCAGGCATTGACAGTCCTGATGCGCGTTATGACATGGCGTATAAAAGAGTAAAAAGGATTAAAGGGTTCTATATTCACTTATTGGTTTACGTGCTGGTAAATGCCTTTATATTGATTTCTATTTTTAACAGGAGTATGATTGGGGACGAAGTGTTTTGGCAATGGCAAACCTGGAATACCGTTTTCTTCTGGGGAATTGGCTTAATGGCGCACGGATTGTCGGTTTTTGGAAGAAATATATTTTTTGGACCTGATTGGGAAGAAAATAAAATTAAAGAATTTATGGATAAAGACAAGGATAATAAATGGGAGTAAATTAATATTTAGGACCAAAGTTCAATTGAGGATTTTTATACTTCATACATAAACTACAGAATTAGTAATAATAAAAAATAATAATGACAACCATCATAATTGAAGACGAAAAACCAGCTGCAAGATTGTTACAGCGAAAACTCGAAAAGTTAAATATTGAAGTTAGTGTTCTCCTTCATTCTGTCGAAGAATCGATCGAATGGTTTTCTAAAAATGAACATCCTGATTTGATTTTTTTGGACATACAATTGTCCGATGGTTTGTCATTTGAAATATTTGAAAAAGTCGAAATTAAGAGCGCTATTATCTTTACAACGGCTTACGATGAATATGCCTTAAGAGCATTTAAATTGAACAGTATTGATTATCTTTTGAAACCTATTGATGAGGAAGATTTAGAAGTTGCAGTAGATAAATTTCAAGCACGGATTCCAAAAAAAGAATCGCTTAAAATTGACTTTGAAGAAATCAAGAAAATGCTTTCGAACCCATTTGATAAAAATTATAAAAAAAGGTTTACAGTAAAAATTGGACAACATTTAAAAGTTATTTCTACAGATGAGGTTGAATGTTTTTTTAGTGAAAATAAGGGGACGTATATTCATACTTTTGACAATAGAAATTACCTTGTTGAATGTACTTTGGAAATTTTAGAACAAGAGTTAGATCCGAAAGAATTTTATAGAATTAGCCGAAAATTTATAATTCCGTTGAAAGCAATTAAGGAAATTGTACTTTATAGCAACTCTCGATTGAAAGTGATTTTACCTTCTTATGGAGAAGATGAGGTTATAGTTAGTAGAGAAAAAGTACCTCATTTTAAAGAGTGGTTAGGCTGAGAAAAAAGCATGAAAAGACGGTTTCAAAAGTCACTGAATTTTGTTTGAATTGACACACAAAATAGAGCTGTTTTTTGAAACCGTTTTTAATAAGACACAATCTTTTATTTATTCAAATAAAGACTGAATCTCTTTTTTAGTCTTACCTAATTTTTGTTGTAGTTTCCCCCACATTTCATCTTCTTGTCCTTCTTCAAATAACAAGTCGTCTTCTGTTAGTTCGGCAAATTTTTGTTTAATTTTACCTTTCATCTCATTCCAGTTTCCTTTAATCTCTTCTGAATTTGGCATAACAATATAGTTTTAATGATTATTAATATTTATATAGCAAAGTTGGGAAATAAGGGTGGTGAAACTGTTATATTATTTTTAGAAATTGTTGTAAAATTATTGATAGAGAGGATTTATGATTACTTTAAAAGTGATTGAATTAAAACTGTAAGTTGTAATTGTTAAATCGCTGGATAGCATTTATTTGGATTAGTAGTATAGATTTTTTCTATATTGGCTTTAAGCCTTAAAAAACCATTTTCTAATCCCTATTAGAATAAAGATAAAGACAGAATATCCTATAAAAAAGGAAGAGATGTGTTCTATGTAATTCAGTGATAACATAAGCGCAATTAGTAATAATTGAAATCCTAATCCATACAAAGAAACGAAAGTCATAAACCAATTTGGGAACGTTTTACGTTTGTAAGCATCACTGTCCAGTGCATGAATTATTTTGTCAAAACCTCCATAAACGATAGTGTAAATCAAATGCAAAATATCAACTGATTTCTGAGTTTCGCCAGCTAATGCTTTAGGTGTTTTGTCCTCAAAAATTTTGCTTGTCTTGTCTCCTCCAACGGATCTGTTTCTTAAAATCACATAGTAATAATTGTATAAAGTTCCTTGTAATTGAATACAAAAAAACGCAAGTAATGTGATCCAAAAAGGTGTCGTTGAGACGTACCAAATTGCAGTTAAAAACAGAAAGTTGAGTACGATGTCAAAGACACTATCAAGGTACCTTCCGGTATAGGATGGAGTGTTTTTTATTCTGGCTAGTTCACCATCAGCAGCATCAATAATTGATTTCAAAACGATGAAAATACCAGCTAGGTAATATTGATTTTTGAGAATAAAGTAAATAGCAATTAGACCGCAAAGACCAAAAAGCAGGGTGACGTGAATGGGTGTAAATCGGGTGTTTTTTAATCGATTTGCAAGTAATTTTCCAGGGGTTCTTCCATAATCTGATAGATCAAGAAACTTATCCTGAGGTGCAAGTTTAGACATTTTTGTTTATGATGAACAAAGAAATGTGACAATATAGTCAAGCGTAAATATAATGAAAAGTTGTTATTTGGACAATCGGTGTAGCGTAAATGTCATTGCAGATAAAAGGAAAAAAGCATTGATTTGATGAGTCAATCCTAACCATAAAGGTACTCCATATAGCAATGTGAATACACCTAAAGCAAACTGTAAAACCACAATTATTAGTAATGAATTAATTCCGTTTTTTTGCCCTTTATCCAAGCTGAATTTTTTGCTTTTAAAGTAGAGTAAAGCCATTATTGCAACAACAATATAAGCGAGAGTTCTATGAATAAACTGAACTCCACTTTTTCCTTCAGTAAAGCTTAATAACATGTTTTTTTGTTCCTGAAAGACACTGTCGTGAATAAATTGTCCGTCGCTCATCAATGGCCAGTGATTGTGAATTAAGCCTGCATTTAGTCCTGCAACAAAGCCTCCGTATATGATTTGAAGTAATAACAAAGCAAGTGCGTAACGGGCGATCGTTCTTAACGATTTCTCTATTGGTTTCTTTTCAGGGTAGATTAAATCTAATGCTACCCAAAAGGTATAGGCAAACGTGATAAATGCAAAAGTTAAATGTAGTGCCAATCTAAAATGACTTACATCTGGATTATCAATTAGTCCGCTTCTTACCATGAACCAACCTAAAAAGCCTTGAAAAGCACCCATACTTAAAAGGATAACGCATTTTTTAATAGTTGAAGTGTCTAATTTCTTTTTGATTAGAAAGTATACAAATGGAACTATAAAAACTAAACCTATTATACGACCGATAAAACGGTGAAACCATTCCCAAAAATAGATAAACTTATAATCTGAGAGTTGGAAATCATTATGAATATTTATCTTTTGATACTCGGGAAACTGTTTGTATTGGTCAAAGGCTTCTTGCCATTTTGCTTCTGTAAGTGGTGGGAATGTATCGGTAACTAAATGCCAGTCGGTCATCGATAATCCAGAATTAGTTAATCGAGTAATGCCTCCAACAATAACCATTAAAAACAATAAGAAACAGCCTGATAACAGCCAAATTATAACGGATTTATTCTCTTTTTTCATTTTGAAACTAATTTTCCCAAAGATATTTTAATTACAACTAATACTTAATTCAACAAGCGTTAATCTTTAATCCCATTTTAGTAGCTTTTTTTAACATGAAGTCATAAGCTGCCTGATACTCATTAGGAATTTCCCCTTCTAGTATTGCTTCTTTAATAGCTTCCTTAAGCATCCCTATTTCTTTTGAGGGCTGAAGGTTGAAAATTCCCATAATTTCCTCACCAGTTATTGGAGGTTGAAAATTACGAACATGATCACGCTCTTCTACTTCCACAATTTTTTTGCGGACGATTTCAAAATTAGCATGATATTTCTTGAACTTATTCGGGTTTTTAGTAGTGATATCCGCTTCGCATAAGGTCATTAGATCTTCCACATCTTCTCCTGCATCAAAAACCAAACGACGCACT
This sequence comes from Flavobacterium degerlachei, assembly GCF_900106645.1. Classification (GTDB taxonomy): domain Bacteria; phylum Bacteroidota; class Bacteroidia; order Flavobacteriales; family Flavobacteriaceae; genus Flavobacterium; species Flavobacterium degerlachei. The sequence continues at coordinate 155,853 of NZ_FNMV01000008.1, read as the reverse complement.
GCTGAATCAGTCACAGTATCCTGTGATAGGACAATGGGACGTGAACTCATCATTACCATTTTTTGAACAAATTTCATTTTCTGGTTCAATGGCATATGCAAACGTTCAAATAGTTTTTTGACCATTTTACCGCCTAGAAATTCATGTCCGTGAAAAGTCCACCCCTGTTTCTTGTTGAAACGTTTAGTTGGTGCTTTCCCTATATCATGTAATAAAGCGGCCCATCTAAGCCAAACATCATCTGTATTAGGGCAAATGTTGTCTACAACTTCCAGTGTATGGTAAAAATTGTTTTTATGGGTTTGTCCCTCGATTTCTTCTACTTGATTTAAGGCGGTCAATTCAGGTAAAAGGATATCAAGAAGTCCAGTTTTATATAGTAATAGGAATCCAACAGAAGGTTTGTCTGTTGAAAGTATCTTGTTTAGTTCATCTACAATTCGCTCTCCAGAAATGATTTTAATGCGTTCTGCATTTTTCGTGATGGATTGCAGTGAGTTTTCTTCAATTTCAAAATGCAATTGATTGGCAAAACGTATCGCTCGCATCATGCGCAAAGGATCATCAGAGTAGGTGATATCTGGTTCAAGAGGTGTTTTTAATACCTTATTCTCCATGTCCTTCAGACCATCAAATGGATCAAGAAGTTCTCCAAAACTACTTGAATTCAAAGAAATTGCCAATGCATTGATTGTGAAATCTCGACGGTCTTGATCGTCTTTTAAGGTCCCGTTTTCTACAACTGGGTTCCGACTTTCAAAATGATAGGACTCTTTTCGGGCTCCTACAAACTCAATTTCGGTATCCTCAAAACGCAACATGGCTGTTCCATAGGTTTTGAATACTTGAACTTTTGGTTTGTTTGGAAGTAATTGAGATACTTTTAAGGCTAACTCGATTCCGCTACCTACGGCAACAATATCAATGTCTTTTTTGAAATCTCTTTTTAATATCAAATCTCGCACAAATCCACCAATGACATAACTATCAACGTTAAGTTCTTGTGATGCTTGTGAAATGACTTGGAATATTTTGTTATGTAATGCTTCTTTATAATTCATAAGTTTCTACCGCAGATTCGCAGATTTTTTTTATTTTTTTGTGCGAACAATTCGTTTGTATTCTAGGGAATTAGAATTGAAATTTACTAATAATGCAAGTTCATTATCTGACACTTTTAGATAATTTAAGCACTGATTATAATGGCTATTGTTAAAACATTCTACAGTTTTAATTTCTAAAATTATTGACTTATAAAGTACAAAATCTGCATAAAACTGATGCTTTAAAATGGTATTTTTATAGTTTACTGAGTATTCTTTTTCACGTTCATAAGGGATGTTATTTTCGTTAAATTCAAATTCTAAAGCATCTTTATATACTATTTCTGAAAAACCTTTCCCTAACGTTTTATGAACTTCAAATAGAATTCCAATTATTTTATAAGTTTCATCTGCGGATAAATATTCCTCCATAAATTAAAAATTTTAATCTGCGAATCAGCGGTTATACTATAATAACCTGTATTTTTCAACTACTTGCGAATCACTTTCACCTGAGCATCATTACCCAATTTTATAATTGTAGATGGTTTTCCAGCAATTTTATCGCGCTGCAAATTTACAACATAGTCTACACCTTTGATAATCTCTGGACTGATTTCTTTGAAACTTTTTGGAGTAGGTTGCCCTGAAATATTTGCCGAAGTAGAAACCAACGGTTTTTTCATCTTTTCCATTAATTTGAAGCAGAAAGGTTCCTTCACGATTCTGATTCCTAAAGTTTTGTCAGTGGCAATTACGTTTGCTGCTACGTTTCTAGGGTTATCCAAGATGATAGTAGTAGGGTTTTCGGACAAATCCATAATTTGCCAAGCCACTTCTGGAACCTCCTTGAAAACATTGTGTATCATTTTATCGCCGTTCATCAAAACGATCATACTTTGGGTTTCGGCTCTCTGTTTGAGTTTATAAATTTTGGCTACAGCCTCAGGATTTGTTGCGTCACATCCAACACCCCAAACGGTGTCTGTAGGATATAGTATTATACCGCCTTCTTTAATAATTTCGTATGCTTTGTGAACTTCTTCGTTAAGATTTTCCATCGATAATTTTTTTGTATTGTTCTAGCGTTTTTTGCGCCATTATTGTTGTTGTGTAAAGGCTTACTAGTTTTTCGTAAGCAATTGAAGTGAATTGCGGTGTCAAATCAGAATTACCAAATAATTTAATTATTTTATCTGCTAAAACTTGTGGGTTGTGTTTTGGGGCTAATAACCCATTGACTCCATCCTCAATGATTTCTGGAATACCACCAACATCAGTACTTATAACAGGTTTTTTATGATAAAAACTCTCAAAAATTACTTGCGGTACTCCTTCGCTTTGTGAAGTGACTAGCAAGGCGTCAAATTGCGGAATAAAATTGGACGCATTTGCAGTATATCCTAGGAAAATAATATCATTTTCTAGGTTGTTTTTCTTTACAGACTCTAATAATTCCGGTGTTCTATCAGTAAAGTTTCCTATTTGGACAAAGATAATGTCTTTCCTTTTTTCGTTATTTATGATTAAATCAACAGTCTCAATTAGTGTCTCAAAATGTTTAGCTCTAATGTGATTCCCTATGACTCCAATTATTTTTTTAGAAGGGTCTACATTGAATTTTTCTCGTAACAAAAAAGGAGTCTCAGAGCTTTTATTTTTTAAATTCGTTCCGTGGTATATGGTAATCAGCTTATTTTTGTCTTTAATCGATTCAGCTGTAACTCTCTTGGTTTCATTAGAAACGCAGAGGTATTTTTTAATTTTGGAATAGTTGTATTTATATAAGGTAGATCTTTTCTTTTTGATGGGAAAAGATGTTTTTTTACTAAAGATAAATGGAGGTAAACTATAGAATTTGTCTGCAATAATACATAAAGCAATTGCTGAAGGGTCGTGAATGTGAATAACGTCGACTTTATTAGTTTTGCATATTTGGATGATCTTCTTTGAAAATCGGAAATCCAAATTATATGCTAAAGGTGCCGTTTCATGAATAATGTCAGACTTAATGAGGCGATTGTGAAAAAGCCCATTTTCAACACATAATACAATGTTTTTAACCTCTGGATTAGTAGCGCTTAACTCAATGGATAGGTTTTCAATATGATTCTCACCACCTCCCCAATTTTTTACAGCCGATACATGCAATATAGTCATCTATTATTTTTTGCCGAAATTACAATAATAATTTGAAGTCTAAAATGGTATGTGTATTTTTGTGGGTTGATAGTAATTAAGCGATAGTTTTGAAAGAAGGATATGGAATTGAATGGTTTGATAAACATTTTAGATTCTCATTGAATTTTTTTTTTAAATAGGCTTGTAAATAGTTACTGTTTATTTTTTAAATACATAAAGTAAAGACCTAATATAATAGTAATGATTATAAAATTAATGTTTTCTAAAACTGTACAGAACTCAAAGGAAGTACTAAACTTCATCAAAGAATTCAATTCTGATTTAGGTACTGTTTTTGGTAATGGGGATAGAAACATTATTAAACTTTTTGACCTTGATGGAAAAACAGTTAACATAAAATCGTTTAAAGTGCCGCACCTGATCAATAAAGTAGTTTACAAAAATTTCAGAAAATCAAAAGCGCGCCGTTCCTATGAATATGCAACCCTACTATTAGAAAAAGGAATTGGAACACCAGAACCAATTGCTTTTCTTGAAAAATTCAATTGGGTTGGTTTGCAAGACAGCTACTATGCAAGTGAACATCTTGATGCCGAATTAACGTTTAGAGAACTTGTTGAAATTCCTGATTATCCTGATCACGAGAATATTTTGCGACAATTCACACGTTTTTCATTTGATCTACACGAAAAAGGGATTGAGTTCATGGATCATTCTCCAGGGAATACCTTAATCAAAAAAGTATCTGAAAATCAATATCAATTTTTTCTTGTTGACCTAAACAGGATGAACTTTCATGAAACAATGGATTTTGAAATGCGGATGAAAAACTTAAGTAGGCTTACGCCAAAAAAGGAAATGATTACAATAATGAGTGACGAGTATGCTAAACTTTATTCCAAAAACAGCTCAGAGATTTTAGATAAAATGTGGGAAGCAACTAGCGATTTTCAAACGGCTTTTGCTAAAAAGCATAAAATGAAAAAGAAATTAAAATTCTGGAAGGCTTAATTTTTTAGCTTCATTCTTTTTAATTCCTGAAAACGGATATAAACACTGAAAGCATTTAAATAGCAAATTATAATTCCCTTTTTACCGTCTAGGATTCCCAACCTCAGTAGATATTGATTGATGAATTGGAAGGAAGGGCGGAGGTAGAAATGGAAAAAATGGGGTTTTGTACCTTTTATAAACTCCTCACTGGCTTTCAGTTTGCCATAGCGGGTCATTTTTTCTTTATAACTAAAATAGTCCGTATAGGAATAATGAATTAAACGGTTATTTAATTTTCCAATATCTCCAACAGTATTAAGCTTTTCATGAACCGTTTTTTGAAGAGAGTAAGTAGTATTTTCTTTTCTGAAAAGACGGATGATTTTGTCGGTTTGCCAGCCGCTAAAATGCAATTTCTCATTGGCAAACATAAAAGTACGCTTGAAATAATAGGAGTTAAATTCCGCTTTATTTTGAATTGTCTGGATAATTTCATCTTTAAGAGCCGGAGTCAATCTTTCATCGGCATCTAAAAACAAAATCCAAGTCCCTTTAGCTAAACTTAGAGCGTAATTTCGTTGAAGAGCATAATTCTCAAATACATGTTGGCTCACTTTTACATTGCTAAACGATTGCGCTATTTCAACGGTTTTGTCAGTGCTAAAAGAGTCGATAACCAGAATTTCATCTGCGAAATCTAAATCCTGCAAAAGCTGTTTTATATTGTGCTCCTCATTGTAAGTAATGATTAGCGCACTCAAATGTATGTCAGTTGGAACGGATTCTGTGCTTTTAACCTTTTCCATTGGAATTATTTTCAATTAAAAAGGAAACTAATTTGTCTTCAAATAAACTAGACTCAAATTCTTGATACAATTCAAGCGCATTATTTTTGAGCTCTTTTTCTGTTTTTAAAGTGAATAATTCAGGTTTGTAATCATTAAGATGTACGGATTGATTCACGACTCCATCGTCAAAAGTGGCCCATATCTTTTTCTCAATCCAAGGTGAAAAAATAGTAAAGGAAGGTTTGTTTAAGGCTTTTGCCATATTAATTGCGCCTCCATCATTACCAATTATAAAATCGCATTGATTCATAATGGCAATAAAACCCCGTAAATCATTACCTAATAAATCAAAATATATTTTCTTTTGAGTTGAAGGAGTACAATAATTAAAAATGGTTCTTGCTTCTTCAATTTGCTTTGGAAAATAATTAAAAAGAATATTGACATCGCTATTATCGGCAATAGTGTCCACGATTTTTGCCATATATTCCAGTGGGTAGGTTTTTAGCTTTTCACTTCCTAAAAGGCTAATCATAACCGTTTTCCGATTGTCTTTAACTTGATGTTTTTCAAAAAGTGCTTTCGCAAGCTGATTTTCTTCTTTGGTCACAAAGAGTTTGGGAACAGGATCAATTTTAATATCGAGATTGAGTGGTTCTAATAAAGACAGTCTTCTTTCTATGGCTAGGCCTAAGTTGGTTTTTGGAAAAGCTTCAAATGGAACGGAGTCAGTATATAAAAAAGTACGGCCCTTTTTTTTGTATGATATTTTTCTTTTGGCAGCACTGAGAATCACTAGAAGCCAACTCTCTAATTTAGAATAGGCGTCGATTAAAAGATCATATTTTTCAGCTCTGATTTGGAGTGCTAAATTAAGAAGCTCCTTTTTACTTTCTATGTGTTTTTTTTCGAAAAGAATGATATTATCAATGCTTGTATTACCTTCTAATACAGGAGTTGTCGATTCATAGACTAAATAATCGATCTGAGCATTGGGGTAGGCTAGCCTAAGGTTATTGCATATAATGCTGCTAACCAAGACATCGCCAATCATTTTTTGTTGTATAACTAGTATCTTCATAAATAAAAAAACCTCCCTTTTTAAGGGAGGAATATACAATAATATTTTAAAGTAAAATAAATTTAAACTGCTACGTCATATTCACGTAAAGCGTTATTCAAAGATGTTTTTAAATCGGTAGAAGGTTTGCGTGTTCCAATGATTAATGCACATGGAACTTGAAATTCACCAGCTGCGAATTTTTTAGTATAACTTCCAGGAATTACTACAGAACGTGCCGGAACAAATCCTTTCATTTGAACCGGAGTTTCACCAGTAACATCAATGATTTTTGTAGATGCTGTCAAACAAACATTAGCACCAAGAACTGCTTCTTTACCAACATGAACTCCTTCAACAACGATACAACGAGAACCTATAAAAGCACCGTCTTCAATGATTACTGGAGCAGCTTGAAGAGGTTCAAGAACACCACCAATACCAACACCACCACTTAAATGTACGTTCTTACCAATTTGAGCACAACTACCTACTGTTGCCCAAGTATCTACCATAGTTCCTTCGTCAACATATGCACCAATGTTTACGTAACTTGGCATCATAATTACACCACTTGAGATATAAGCACCGTAACGAGCAATTGCACCAGGAACTACTCGAATTCCTTTTTCGGCATAATCTCTTTTTAACAACATTTTATCATGGTATTCGAAAATACCAGCTTCTACTGTTTCCATTTTTTGGATAGGGAAGTACATAACTACTGCTTTCTTAACCCATTCGTTTACTTGCCATCCGTCCCCAACTGGTTCAGCAACACGTAATTTTCCTGAGTCTAATAATTCAATAACTTCTCTAATTGCATTAGTAGTTGTTTCTTCTTGTAACAAAGCTCTGTTTTCCCAAGCCTGTTCTATAATAGTCTGTAATGGATTCATTTTAGATGATTTTTACGCAAATATAATTCGATTTTTTAGAAAAGGGAAGCGTTTTCGCAATAGTAACATATTTGTTTTTTTTGTTCTAAAAATAACATGATGATTTTTTTTGTGTGTTTGTCTGTAGGGTTGGGAAAAATTTAAGTTTACAAATAGTAACTTTAATTAAAGAAATAGCAATAGTTTGCTAATCTGTAATTGCATTAGGAAAGTTAATTCTTTATGTATCTTTGCAAAATAAATAAAAAAACATGGCTCGAATTCTCTCTATAGATTACGGACAAAAACGGACAGGTATTGCCGTGACTGATGAAATGCAAATCATAGCTTCAGGCTTGACGACTATTCCTAGTGCAACTGCCATTCCTTTCCTGAAAGATTATTTTTCGAAAGAAAAAGTCGAAGCTGTAATTATTGGTGAACCTAAACAGATGAATGGGCAGCCCTCAGAAAGTGCCTCTATAATTAAGGGGTTTGTAACTCATTTTTCGAATCATTTTCCGGATATGAAAGTCATTAGAATGGACGAACGTTTTACTTCTAAGATGGCATTTCAATCTATGATAGATAGTGGACTTAGTAAAAAGCAACGTCAAAATAAAGCGCTTATTGACGAAATTTCGGCAACAATAATGCTTCAGGATTATTTGAATCGGAAGACATTTTAAGGCATCATTTTTAATGATGTACAGAGTGAAAACGTTTTCGTAAAATCTAACTTTTCAAGGTGTATTTATTGTTTTTTTTGCGATTTTAAAAAAGTATCTTTGCACTTTAAATTTTATTGCTATGCCTGACACAACCATTCGTTCAAATACTGAAGTAGTACTTATAGGAGCCGGAATTATGAGCGCCACTTTGGGCTTGATTCTAAAAGAACTACAACCCGATTTAAAAATTGAAATTTTCGAAAGATTAGATATCGCAGCTGCTGAAAGTTCTGATGCTTGGAATAATGCAGGAACTGGACACTCTGCCTTCTGTGAACTTAATTATACTCCTGAAAGTGCTGACGGATCAGTTGACCCTAAGAAAGCAATCAGTATCGCTGAATCTTTTGAAGTATCACGTCAATTTTGGGCTTATTTAGTAGAACAAAAGAAAGTGCCTTCTCCTGAGAATTTTATAAAAAGCATTCCTCATATGAGTTTTGTATGGGGAGATAAAAATGTTGCATATCTTAAGAAAAGATTTGATGCTTTACAGCAAAATCAGCTTTTCAAAGATATGGTATATAGCACTGATTTTTCTCAAATGAAAGAATGGATGCCCTTAGTTATGGAAGGTAGAGATGCCTCACAGAATATGGCTGCTACTTATATGGCAATGGGGACTGATGTGAATTTTGGAGAATTGACCAGAAGTATCTTTAATTATTTAGATACATTGGATGGCGTAACAATTCATTACCATCACGAAGTTCAAAAAATGAAACAACGTGAGGATAAGTCTTGGAGAATAAAAATTACTGATTTGGCTTCAGGCCAAAAAAGGAAAGTATATAGTAAATTTGTGTTTATTGGTGCAGGAGGTGGCTCTTTGCCATTACTAGAAAAAGCTGATGTTCCAGAAGGTGAAGGTTTTGGTGGTTTTCCGGTTAGCGGACAATGGTTAAAATGTATAAACCCTGAAGTTATTGCTCAGCATAAAGCTAAGGTATATGGAAAAGCAAGTGTAGGCGCTCCGCCAATGTCAGTTCCTCACATAGATTCTAGAATGATTAACGGTGAAAAACAATTGTTATTTGGTCCGTTTGCAGGCTTTTCAACTCGTTTTTTGAAAAACGGTTCGTATTCTGATTTACCATTTTCGATTACCACGGATAATATTTTACCAATGATTTCTGCCGGTATTAAAAACATTCCATTAACCAAATATTTGATTGATCAAGTACGTCAATCAACAGAAGATAGAATTAACGCCTTACGCGAATATGTTCCAAATGCTAAGTCAGAAGACTGGGTAATTGAAAGAGCGGGACAAAGGGTACAAGTAATTAAAAAAGACGAAAAAGAAGGTGGAATATTAGAATTTGGTACAGAAGTTATCACAACTGCTGATGGAACGATGGCGGTTTTGCTAGGCGCTTCTCCTGGCGCGTCAACCGCTGTTTCCATTATGGTAGACTTAGTGGGAAGATGTTTCAAAGAAGAAACTAAAACTGATGAATGGCAGAAAAAGTTCAAAGAAATGATTCCTTCTTATGGACAAAAGCTAAATGAAAACGCTGCATTATCAGATGAAATAAGAAAACATACGACAGCAGTATTAAAATTATAGAATTGTAAAATTCAGATGAAATCCCGGCATTAGTTCGGGATTTTTTTGTTTAGGATTGGGCCTGCATCAATATTTTAGTAGTTTTCACTATGTTTTCAGACAGGTTTGTCAGCCAAATCAATTGCTCAATTACCAATTGTGACTCTTGCATTTTTAACTGATAAGCTTCTTCGTCTATACCATTTACTTGTTTTAAATCTCTGGCGCGAATATTTTTCAACTCAGTAAATCGCTTTCCTATTTCTTCAGTACTATTGTCTTTTGGTTCGGCTTCATCTTCTTTTAAAAGCAGCATTGCATTTTCTAAATTTTGAATTACATTGCTAATTACAACGTTAAATGCTTCGGATGCTTCAGTAGTTTTGTGCGACTGAATATAAGTTCCCAAGGAGGCAGCTGAAGACAGCAATGTATGATTAAGTACGGTTAACTTGTAAACTTGAGGTAGTTTGTTTTGTTTCGATTTTGGTTCTTGGATCATCCTTTGAAAAGAAGCCATTAGATTACCAATTTCTACGAATGCTTCTTTTCTAGCTAAACGATACGAGGTAGAAATATCTCCTTTTTTATTATAAAGTAGTGATATCTGCTGCAAATATTTTCGATTCGCATCAATCGATTTTTCTAGATAAACAGGAATATTCAAAAATTCCCAAGAAGGCCATAAAAAGTAATTGGCTAAAAACGATAAACTTGCTCCAACAAGGGTGTCTAATACCCTATACTGTATGACATCTTCTATATTTGGGGTTAATATTCCATAAATGAAAATCACATAAACAGTGATAAAAGTAGCTCCAATTTTGTAATTGGAAGGTGTAAATGAAAAGCCAAAAAGCATCGCAATAATAGCTAATGCTCCAATTATGGAAGAATCGTGAATTACCGAAAGAATTCCAAAAGCGATAAAGCCACCAAGAATAGTTCCGAAGATTCTATGAAAGGTACGTTGTTTAGTCAGGCCATATCCTTGGCGCATAATAACGACAATAGTCAGTACAATCCAATAGTCATTTTGGAAAGGAAGTAGTTGGCTAATAATAAATCCTATTACAAGGGTAATTGTTAATCGAAGAGAGTGCCTGAAAACAGTAGACGAAAAACTAAAGTTTTCAATCATCGTGCTTAAAGGATAGTATTGTGTTGATATGAATTTTTCTAAATCCTTATCCCTTCCTTTGAAATCATTTGAAATTACAGATGAGGTATATGCACGCTCCAGAATTTTAATTGTGTCGACTTGCTTTTCGGCATAATTCAACATGGTTTTTAGCATAAATACTCCTTCAGATGCGCGAGCCTTATCCATATCTATTTCGTAGTCTTCAATAGCCAATTCCAATTCCTTTAAATCGTTGTCTAAATTGTGTTTAGAAACGTATTTGGTTCTGTCTTGGATACTTTTGGACAACTGTTTTAAATGGGTTGCAAGGTGGTAGGCTAAATTTTGGTAGGTGTTTAAAACCTTTGGATAATTGTCAAATTTCTGGTGTAGTTTATTATGGTCGAATGAGGTAGAAACCGCTAATTCCATTATTTCCACTAAAGAGATAAAGATCATTAGCATTTTTCTATTCTGATTAGAAGAACCGGAGACAGTTCGATTTCTGATAAGAACTTCTCTTATGTTTTCATGTATTGTGTTCAACTGCACCTGTAAATGCAATTGTTTTTTAGTGATAGCTTTTCTATCTGAATTAACTTTCCATAGATCCCCTCTTAATTTTAAGTATTTAGAAGTTAGTTGGATACACTCCGATATTTGTAGTTCAACATACCTATGCGGCCTGACATAATAGAAAATCAGTGAAACCAAAAGGTAGAACAAACCTCCAGACATAATTAAACCTGAATATTGTACTATTTCCCATCCAGTTTGTAAATGGGCAAATGCCAAGGAAATAGAAAGCAATGCCGAAAATGAAACCATGGTTGCCCTCTGTCCATAAACCGAAATCATGGATAAGAAAAAAATCAATAACGTCAGTATCGGATAAAAGATGAGCGGATACGGATGAATTAAGTTTATAATTAAATTGACACTGGCAACAATAAGAACAGCAACTAGTATCCCATTAATCTTGTGTTTTAAGTTACTAGGTATATCACTGGGATAAGTAAAAAAGGCACCAAGTGCGATTGTAAAACCAATTCGAAAATGGCCTAAATAAGAAAACAATAAAACAGGAACGACCGCAGATATAGTTACCTTTAGGGCATTCGTGAAATAAGTACTGTCTGCAAATTGCTTGATCTTAGAAATCATAGGGAATAGATTACTCGCAAATATAAGAATTGTAGTATTTACCCAATGAGAAACAGCATTGATTTATGTGTAAAATATAAATAAAAACTATTTATCAATCAGGAATTATTCATTCTCTAAATTTTTACTATTTTTGCCAACCGTATTTAAAGAATGAAGTTTCTGAATTTATGGTTGATAATACTTAATACAAAAACAATGATTTTACCAATTGTAGGATATGGACATCCCGTTTTGAGAAAGGTAGGGGAGGATGTTACAGAAGAGCACCCGGACTTAAAAGAGACGATCACTAATATGTACGAAACGATGTATAACGCTTACGGAGTAGGTCTTGCCGCTCCACAAGTAGGAAAGGCTCTTCGTTTATTTGTAATCGACACTACACCCTTTAGCGAGGATGAAGATTTGGAAGCTAGTAAACAACAAGAATTAAAAGGCTTTAAAAGAACCTTTATCAACGCAAAAATGTTGAAAGAAGAAGGTGAAGAATGGTGCTTTAATGAAGGATGTTTGAGTATTCCAGATGTTCGTGAGGACGTTTACAGAAATCCAAAAATCACAATTGAGTATTGTGAAGAGGATTTTGTAATGAAAACGGAAGTTTTTGAAGGATTAATAGCTAGAGTTATTCAGCATGAATACGATCATATTGAAGGAATCTTATTTACAGATAAGATCTCATCACTTAAAAAACGCTTGATTCAGAAGAAGTTAAAAAACATTACTGAAGGCAAAACATTTCAAGATTATAGAATGAGATTTATTGCCAAAAAAGGAAGGTAAATAAATTCTAAAATGTTTACCTTGGTATGGTTCTTGGACTTTGTCAAAAAAATATAATACAAATAGAATTCTTAATTATAAGTAAAATAGCATGAATTTAGAAAAAATATTAGCGATTTCAGGGAAACCAGGTTTATACATACTTAAAGTACAAACACGTAGTGGTTTTGTTGCGGAATCATTAGCAGATGGAAAAAAAATCACTGTAAACTTAAAAAGTAATGTGAGTTTGTTATCTGAGATTTCAGTTTATACTTACGAAGGTGAACAACCTTTAGCAGAAATAATGAAAAGAATTGCTGCAAAAGAAAGTAATGGTCCAGCAATTTCGCATAAATCAGATAACGCTACATTGGCAGCTTATTTTAAAGAAATTTTAGCTGATTACGATGAAGAAAGAGTATATCCTTCAGACATTAAGAAAATTTTAAACTGGTACAATATGATCCAGGCTAAAGGTCTTGTTGTTGATGAGGTAGCAGCTGAAGAAAATGTTGCAGCTGAAACTCCTGCTGAAGCAGAAGTAGTTGCTGAAAAACCAAAAAAAGAAAAAAAGATTGTAGAATAATTTATTCTCAAAATTTATAAAGAAATCCTGTGATCTACTTTTTTAGATTTCAGGATTTCTTATTTTTACACAAAACCATTTTCAATGAATACTAGACAAACTCAACTTAAGGCTTTCGAAAGACTACTAGATATCATGGATGATCTTCGTGAGAAATGTCCATGGGATAAAAAGCAAACCATGCAAACACTTAGGCATCTTACTATTGAAGAAACCTATGAGTTAGGTGACGCCATCTTGGATAATGATTTGAATGAAGTAAAGAAAGAATTGGGCGATTTAATGTTGCATCTTGTTTTTTATGCTAAGATAGGAAGCGAAACAAATGATTTTGATATTGCTGATGTCTGCAACGAAATCTGTGATAAGCTAATTCACCGTCATCCACATATTTATAGCGATACTGTTGTAAAGGACGAAGAAGAGGTAAAACAGAATTGGGAAAAATTAAAACTAAAAGAAGGTAGAAAATCGGTTCTTGAAGGTGTGCCCAAGAGTTTGCCTGCATTAGTAAAAGCAAGCCGAATTCAGGATAAAGTAAAAGGTGTAGGTTTTGATTGGGAAGAATCACATCAGGTTTGGGATAAAGTTCAAGAGGAGTTACAGGAATTACAAGTTGAGGTAGCCGCTGGTGATCAAGATAAAATGGAAGCCGAGTTTGGTGATGTGTTATTTTCAATGATTAATTATGCTCGTTTCCTAAATATTAATCCAGAAGATGCTTTAGAACGTACCAATAAAAAATTCATTAAGCGTTTTCAATATTTAGAAAGCAAAGCTGGAGAACTTGGTAAACCTTTAATGGATATGACCCTTGCTGAGATGGATATTTTCTGGGAAGAAGCAAAGAAATTATAATTGCATTTTAGCTTGAAGCAAAAAACATAAAATACAAGTCAACAGCATATAACTATGTCGGAAAATAAAACGGAGCTAAAACGCTCTTTAGGATTAATTGATGCTACTAGTTTAGTAGCAGGTTCCATGATAGGTTCCGGAATTTTTATTGTAACGTCGGCCATGGCAAGGGACATAGGTTCTGCAGCTTGGTTATTGGTAATTTGGTTAGTTACAGGTTTAATAACTGTTGCAGCGGCATTGAGTTATGGAGAATTAGCAGGAATGATGCCTAATGCTGGCGGACAATTTGTTTATATTCAACGTGCGTATGGGAGGTTAGTTTCCTTTCTCTATGGATGGACCGTTTTTACAGTGATTCAGACAGGAGTTATTGCGGCAATTGCGGTAACATTTGCTAGTTATGCTGCCATATTTTTTCCGGTATTAGACGATACACTGTTCAAAATAGGAACTGGTTTTGTATTTACGAATAGTAAATTATTGGCTATTTTAAGTATTATTCTGCTTACTTATATTAATACACAAGGGGTTAAAAGCGGAAAAATAGTGCAACTAATATTGACTTCGGCTAAGTTGATCGCTTTATTTGCTTTGATCATTTTAGGGATATATGTAGGACTTAAAACAGACGTTTTGGCAAATAACTTTGCTAATATGTGGGACGCGAGTAAAACGGTGCTTAATCCTGACGGAACGGTAACCGTTACAAAATTGGCTGGAACGGCATTGTTAGGAGCTGCTGCAGCGACAATGATTAACTCCTTATTCTCAAGTGATGCCTGGAACAATGTTACTTTTATTGCTGGAGAAATTAAAGAGCCAAAAAAGAATATTCCTAGAAGTTTATTCTTAGGAACATTAATCGTAACTATTATTTATGTGTTGGCTAACATAGCTTATTTAGCCTTACTACCAATGCAGGGGACGCCAGGAGCAACTTCTGTTTTTGATGGCGGAATTATGTTTGCAAATAACGATAGAGTTGGAGCAGCTGCCGCAGGTATGATTATGGGTAATGTTAGTGTTTTTGTAATGGCAGCGCTAATTATGGTGTCTACTTTTGGTGCTAATAGCGGACTAATTCTTTCAGGAGGTAGATTGTTTTACGCTATGGCAAAAGATGGTTTGTTTTTTAAACAAGCAACAGAATTAAATAAAAATCAAGTTCCGGCCAAAGCGCTATGGGTACAATGTATTTGGGCTTGTGTCTTAGGAATTTCGGGTAAATTTGGGGACTTGTTGACGTATGCCACTTTTGCCTCTTTACTGTTTTATATCTTAACAATCATTGGTGTATTTATATTAAGAAAAAAAGAACCTAATACAGAGAGACCTTATAAAGCTTTTGGGTATCCACTTGTTCCAGCGCTTTATATCGTAGTTACCGTGGGCATTTGCATTACTTTATTGATTTATGATACTTTCAATACAGGATTGGGTCTTGGTATTGTAGCTCTAGGAATTCCGGTTTATTATTTTGTTATGAATAAAAAGTAATAGTAACTATTTAGCAATCCTTTTCAACTGACTGATGTCCTTAAGTGTGATTTTCTTGCCTACTAATTCAATCATTCCTAATTTTTTAAAATCAGACAACAAGCGAATACAGCTTTCAGTGGCAGTACCAATCATACTAGCTAGTTCATCCCTTGAAAGTTGAATTTGTAATGAATTATCCTCGTTTACACCAAAAGTACTATGCAAGTGAAGTAGTGTTTCGGCTAATCTTTCCTTAACAGATTTTTGAGCCATATCAACCATATGGCCATCAGCTTCTTTCAGGTCACCGCAAATGTTTTTCATTACATTCATGGAAAATTGATTGTTCTTGTCGAAGAAACCCATTACCTCAGTTTTAGGAATAAAACATACTTCCATATCATCAAGTGCAACGGCGCTTAAGTTTACCGCTTCTTCACTTATTAGGGAACGCTGGCCTAACAATTCTCCTTTTGAAACAAGCTTAACAATATGATCCTTTCCGTTTGGACTTAATTTCGTGAGTTTGCATACTCCTTTTTTAATGCAGAATATTCCATTTACATTTTCTCCTTCTTGAAAAATCACTTCTCCTTTTTTAATGGTGTGTGAAGTTTTACAATCAGCTAGTTTCAGTAACTCATCTTTGTTTAGCGCTTTTAGGGAGCTAAATTCTCTAACGATACATTGTTCGCATTTACTCATCTTGAAAAAGGTTTGTTAGTTTCGTAAAATTACGGTTTTATATGACATATATCATATTTTAATTAACATTCCTTTAGCACCTTTGCAATAGGTAAAATGAGCAAAATTATGGATACGCAAAACTGTTTCCATTGTGGGTTAGATATAATTAAAGTAGAGGAGATTGTTTTTGACGAAAAGAAATTTTGTTGCAACGGATGTAAAACCGTGTACGAAATTTTTAGTCTGAATGATTTGTCGTGCTATTATGATTTCGAAAAATCCCCTGGAGCAACTCCCCAAGACATACACGGTAAATATGATTTTTTAGACAATGAGAGCATCAGTTCAAAGCTATTGGAATTTCAAGAGGATACAACCGCTATTGTTTCACTTAGTATTCCTCACATTCATTGTAGTTCGTGTATTTGGATTCTGGAAAATTTACAGCGTCTTCAAAAAGGAATAAGCTCTTCTCAAGTAAATTTCCCGAATAAGAAAGTCAGAATTACATATAATCCCGAATTGGTTTCTATCAAAACGATCGTCTATTTACTAAGTTCTATTGGTTACGAGCCGTACATTAGTTTGGAGAATTATGAAACTGGAACAGCGAATGTCGATAGAAGTCTAACCTATAAACTAGGCGTAGCTTTCTTTTGTTTTGGAAATATTATGTTGCTTTCCTTTCCTGAATATTTTGAAGTGAATGAATATTGGCTAGATACTTACAAGCCTTTTTTTAGATGGTTGATTTTTGTTATCTCATTGCCAGCGTTCTTTTATTCTGCTAATGGTTATTATATTTCAGCTTATAAGAGCATCAAATCAGGTATGCTGAATATTGATATTCCAATCGCATTGGGGATTATTGTAATGTTTGTTAGAAGTACCATAGATATTGTTTTTGATTACGGTTCTGGTTTTTTTGATAGTTTAACGGGCTTGATTTTCTTTATGCTACTTGGAAAAATGTTCCAAATCAAGACCTATAGTTTTTTGAGTTTCGAAAGGGACTTTAAATCTTATTTTCCAATAGCCATTACCCGAATTAATAGCGATGCCTCAGAAGAGAGTGTTCCTGTTTATGATATTCAAAAAGGAGATCGACTACTCATTAGAAACCAGGAATTAATACCCGTAGATGGTATTTTAATTAGTGAAAGCGCTTCAATAGACTACAGTTTTGTAACTGGTGAAGCGATTCCGATAACCAAAAAATCGGGAGATAAAATATTTGCTGGAGGAAAACAAATAGGAAAAGTTATCGATATGGAGGTGTTGCATTCTGTGTCACAAAGTTACTTAACACAGTTGTGGAGTAATGATGTTTTTCAAAAAGATGTGGAACAAAAACACAAAAACATCACCGATACGATCAGTCGTTATTTTACTCCAATTTTACTGTTGATTGCTTTCGCATCATTCGCATATTGGATTTTTATTGATACAGTTACGGCTTTTAATGTTTTTACATCGATATTAATTGTTGCCTGTCCTTGCGCCCTGGCGTTGACCGCTCCTTTCACTATGGGTAATGTATTACGGATTTTAGGAAAACAGAAATTTTATCTCAAGAACGCCTTGGTCATTGAGCAATTGGCGAAAGTGGACACGATAGTTTTCGATAAAACGGGGACAATCACGACCAACAAGAAATCAAGTATTTCCTATGAAGGCACTCCGCTTTCTGGCGAGAACTTAATTCTTGTCAAAAATTTGCTACGGGCATCTAATCATCCCTTGAGCAGAATGCTGTATGATTTTTTGCCAGAATGCAAAAGAATGAAAATTACTGACTTTGAAGAAATCACCGGAAAAGGGATTCAGGCTACTATTGATGGAAAGCATCTTAAAATTGGCTCTGCTTTTTTTGTTGAAAAAGTAGAAGAAAGTGCTGTGATGCAAACATCAGTTCATATTAAGATTGATGGAGTTTATTATGGGAAATATATATTCAATAATCAATACAGAGAAGGCCTGGACAGTCTTTTTAGGAGTTTGAAAGGAGATTACCAAATCAAAGTGCTGTCTGGTGATAATGACGGAGAGAAAACGACTTTAGAGAATATTTTACCCAAAGGAACTGAATTGGTATTTAATCAAAAGCCAGAACAGAAGCTTGAATTCATCAAGAAACTACAGGACGAGGGAAAGAATGTCATGATGGTTGGAGACGGTTTGAATGATGCTGGTGCATTGGCGCAAAGCAATATCGGGATATCAATTTCAGAAAACGTCAATGTTTTCTCGCCTGCTTGTGACGCCATTCTGGAGGCCAACGAATTTCAAAAATTGCATTATTTTTTAAAGCTTTCGAAAAAAGCGATGAAAACAATCAAGATGAGTTTTGCAATATCGCTGATTTATAATGTTGTAGGATTATCATTTGCAATCACGGGGCATTTAATGCCTTTGGTTGCAGCTATAATAATGCCGCTAAGTACCATCACTATAGTAAGTTTTGTAACGGTAATGAGTAATTATTATGCAAAAAGCCTAAAGTAATTTAACAATAAATTTAACAAATAATTAGTAAGTATGATAAATGTCATATTTTTAGAAAGGGAAGCAAGTTAACTTTGCGTAGACAAATTAGAGGTATGAGTGTCATTTATTTATTAATTTCCATCAGTATAATAATCGCTATTGGCTTTTTTATTGCTTTTATACGAGCAGTGAAAACAGGTCAGTATGACGATGATTATACGCCATCCGTCAGAATGCTTTTTGACGATGAGCTCAAAGTTGAGAATCCAAAACCAAAACAAATAACAGAAGAAAAACAAAATTAATTATGGAAATGCAACAATTTTATTACGATAACAAAATTGTAAAGAAATTCATTTACGCTACCATCATTTTTGGTGTAGTGGGAATGTCAGTAGGGCTATTAGTAGCTTTCTTTTATCTTTTTCCTAACCTAACAGACGGAATTGCGTGGTTAAGTTATGGTAGACTTAGACCTTTACATACCAATGCGGTTATTTTTGCCTTTGTAGGTAATGCTTTTTTTGCGGGTATGTATTATTCGATGCAGCGACTGCTAAAGGCAAGGATGTATAGTGATTTTTTAAGTAATCTTCATTTCTGGGGTTGGCAGTTAATTATAGTTGCTGCAGCAATTACATTGCCGCTAGGGTATAGCTCTTCAAAAGAGTATGCTGAATTAGAATGGCCTATCGATATTGCTATAACTATAATTTGGGTGGTTATGGGGATCAACATGATTGGAACTATGATAAAAAGAAGAGAGCGACATTTATATGTTGCGATATGGTTTTATTTGGCCACTTTTGTTACAATAGCTGTTCTACATATTTTTAATAATTTAGAATTACCTGTTTCACTTTGGAAGAGCTATTCTGTTTACGCAGGTGTTCAGGATGCCTTAGTGCAATGGTGGTATGGACATAATGCAGTTGCATTTTTCTTAACAACTCCTTTTTTAGGGTTGATGTATTATTATGTTCCAAAGGCAGCTAATCGTCCTGTGTATTCTTATCGATTGTCTATTGTTCACTTTTGGTCATTGATTTTTATTTATATCTGGGCTGGTCCACATCATTTACTATATTCTGCTTTGCCTAACTGGGCACAAAATTTAGGAGTAGTATTCTCAATCATGTTATTAGCTCCTTCTTGGGGTGGGATGATTAATGGTTTGCTAACTTTAAGAGGTGCTTGGGATAAAGTACGTGTTGATCCTGTTTTGAAATTCTTTGTTGTAGCAATTACAGGTTATGGAATGGCTACTTTTGAAGGGCCAATGCTATCTCTTAAAAATGTAAATGCAATTGCGCATTATACAGATTGGATTATTGCACACGTTCACGTAGGTACTTTAGCTTGGAACGGATTTATGACTTTTGGTATGATTTATTGGTTAATACCAAGAATGACTAAAAGTAAATTATTCTCTATTAAACTAGCTAATTTCCATTTTTGGATAGGAACGTTGGGGATTATATTATATTGTCTTCCAATGTATGTAGCGGGATTTCTGCAAGCTTCTATGTGGAAACAATTTAATCCAGACGGAACATTAACATATGGTAATTTCCTTGAAACTGTTACGCAAATTATGCCAATGTATTGGATGAGAGCTATTGGTGGTTCTCTTTATCTAATTGGAATGTTAGTACTAGTATATAATATTGTTCAAACCATAAGATTTGGTTCTAGTATTGAAGATGAATTAGCAGAAGCTCCAGCTTTAGTAAGAATAAGTAAAGGAAGAGTTAAAGGAGAAAAATTTCACCCATGGTTAGAAAGAAAACCTATTCAGTTAACCATTTTAGCAACAATTGCTATATTAATTGGTGGTGTTATTCAAATCGTGCCTACAATTATGATCAAATCTAATATTCCAACTATTGCTAGTGTAAAACCATATACACCATTAGAATTAGAAGGACGTGATTTATACATTCGTGAAGGATGTGTGGGTTGTCACTCGCAATCTGTTCGACCTTTCCGTAGTGAAGTAGAACGTTATGGACCACAGTCTAAAGCAGGTGAATTTGTTTACGATCACCCATTCCTTTGGGGTTCAAAACGTACAGGTCCAGATTTATTAAGAGAAGGTGGTAAATACAATGACAGCTGGCATTTTAATCACTTCTGGAGTCCACAAAGTATCTCTGCAGGTTCAATTATGCCTGGGTACAAATGGTTATTTGATAATAAACCAATGGATATTTCTTTGACACAAAGAAAAATGAAAGCTATGGTTACACTAGGGGTTCCTTATTCTGATGCCGAAGTTGCAAACGGACTTAAGACTTTAAGAGCACAAGCCTTGAAAATTGAAGAGAACTTGAAAGGTGATCCTGACTTTGTAAAAAGTTATAATGAAAGTAAGAAAAAAGCTGAAGCTAGAGGAGAAACATTCGTTCCAATGAATGAAAGAGAAATTGTAGCTTTAATAGCCTACATACAAAGATTAGGAACTGATATTAAAGTAAAAGATAATACTAAAAACTAAAAGTCATGTTTGAACAAATTAAACACAACATGGAGACTATTTCGGGTGTCGAGATATATCCAATACTGTCACTGTTAATTTTCTTCTCCTTTTTTGTGGGACTTGCATTTTGGGTTTTTTCCTATAAAAAGGAAAAGATTGATGAACTGAGTCAAATGCCATTGAACGATAATTAATAGTATAATTTCAAAATAATTAAAATGAAAAAATTAATTCCAGCATATGTCAGAGTACCGGTAATTTTCTTCATCATCGTTGGTGCAATGGAATATTTTATCGACTCAGGCGATCGAGCAGCATTTATAAAATATCCTATGGTTTCGGTGTTTTTATTCGTATTTCTATTTCTTTTGATAGCTATCGAAATTACCATTAGCGCCGTTGATAACATAACTTATCAATTGCTTAGCGATGAGGAAAAAGCAAGAAAGGTTGACGTATCTACTTCAGATATCCGAGATAGAGAATGGTATAAAAGAATGATGAAACTGCTGACCAAGGCAGAACCTATAGAAAACGAGGAGAACTTATTGTTAGATCATGATTACGATGGAATCAAGGAACTAGATAATAATTTACCTCCATGGTGGGTGTATTTATTCTATGGTTGTATTGTTTTTGCCGCGGTTTATTTGGTTCGTTTTGAAGTTATGGATGGTGACAACCAGGAAATGGAATTGAAGAAAGAGATGGCGCAAGCCAAAATTGATGTGGCAGAATATATGAAAACGGCTCCAGATTTAATGGATGAGAAAACCGTTGTTTTACTAACGGAACCAGCTGATTTGGCAGAAGGGAAAGTGATTTTTACTACTAATTGTGCGGCGTGTCACAGAGCTGATGCGGGAGGACAAATTGGGCCAAACTTGACAGATGATCATTGGATTCTGGGAGGTGGTATTAAAAATATTTTCCATACTCTAGTTAATGGAGGTCGTGATGGTAAAGGAATGATTGCCTGGAAGGGGACACTTAAACCAAAAGAAATGCAGAAAGTGGCAAGTTATATTCTGTCTTTAAAAGGCAGTAATCCAGTAGATCCAAAAGCACCAGACGGTGAAATATGGGTTGAGGAAGCCGCAGCTGAACCTGCAGCAAAATAATCATAGAATGAATTTAGCATATGTGTCAAGTAGTATTTTAAGTTTCTATTTATGCCTATTTTTATTAATACATTATATGTTCTAATTTGTCTTATAAGGTTTTGAAAAAAAACAAATATGATTTATATGTTTAAAAACATCAAGTAAAATGTCAAAATTACCAGACGAAGCATTTAGAGATACCATTGGTACCATCGATGAAGAAGGAAACAGAAAATTCATATTCCCTAAAAAACCTTCGGGTAAATTCTATGAATATAGAAAGTGGGTTAGTTATTTTTTATTGATTATCCTGATTGCAAATCCTTTTATAAAGGTGAATGGCAATCAGTTCATGATGTTTAACATATTAGAACGCCGATTTAATATTTTCGGATTTCCATTCTGGCCGCAAGATTTTTATATTTTCGTACTGTTTATGATAGTAGGAGTGGTATTTGTTATCTTGTTTACAGTTATTTTTGGGAGGATATTTTGCGGTTGGATTTGTCCACAAACTATTTTCTTAGAGATGGTTTTTCGTAGAATTGAATACTGGATAGAAGGAGACAGAGGGGCACAAATTAGGCTGTCAAAACAGGAGTGGAATTCCGAAAAGATTAGAAAGAAAGGGTTTAAATGGACTATTTTCCTGTTAATATCTTTTGTTATTGCTAATGTTTTCCTAGCCTACCTTATTAGTAGTGATGAATTGATTAGGATGATTGAAGATGGGCCAGCCACTCATATGAGTACATTAATTGCTTTATCTATTTTTACAGGAGTTTTCTATTTTATTTTTGCTTGGTTTAGAGAACAGGTTTGTATTATTGCTTGTCCTTACGGAAGGTTACAAGGTGTTCTATTGGACAATAAATCCATAAATGTTGCTTATGACTTTGTTCGTGGCGAAAAAGAAACAGGTAGAGCTAAGTTTAACAAGCAGGAAGATAGAGAAAGTACCGGAAAGGGGGATTGTATTGACTGTAAACAATGCGTAAATGTATGCCCAACAGGAATTGATATTCGAAATGGAACACAATTAGAATGTGTTAACTGCACCGCTTGTATTGATGAATGTGACGTGATAATGGAAAGTGTAGGACTGCCTAAAGGGTTGATTCGATATGCGTCTGAAGACGAAATAGAGAAAAAAGCTCCGTTCAAGTTCACAGCTAGAATGAAAGGCTACACCGCAATCTTAGCTATATTAGTTGGAATTCTTATCGGACTATTATTCTTGCGTACGGATGTTGAGGCGACTATTTTACGATTACCAGGTCAGCTTTATCAGCATAAAGGAGATAATATTAGTAATGTTTTTACTTATAAAATTATTAATAAAACAAATAATGATTTTAAAGACATTCACTTTAAATTGGTGGGGATAAAAGGGACATTAAATGTCGTGGGTAGTCAAACGCTTACAGTACCTAAACAGGGGATGAATAGCGGAACTTTATTTATAGAAATAAATCAATATTTGTTACAGAGTGAAAAAACGAAACTCAAAATTGAACTTTACGATGGAAATAAAAAAATAGAAACGAGTATTACTAGTTTTTTAAGTCCACGAAGTTTTGATTGATGAAATGTTAAATGAAGTTTAAAAACTTCTAAAAAAATAGGATTATGAAAATCAATTGGGGAGGCGGAATCGTCATAGCAATTGCATTGTTTATGGGTTTCATTTTATATTTTGTTATCAAAGTACAAGTGAATCCAAAATATGATAATGATTTAGTTGTCGAGGAATATTACAAGCATGACGCTGTTTTTGGAGAAGAAATGGAAAGAGTTCAGAATGCAAAGAATTTAACTAAAAAACCAGTTATACAGCAGACTGCTGAAGGAATTACGATTGTTTTTCCTGAGGCTTATACTTCAAATAAAATAAAAGGAAAAGTGTCCCTTTATAGACCGTCTAACAAAAAATTAGACTTCGAAATTCCTATTTCGTTATCTAATCCATCTTTGCTCATACCTAAATCAAATTTGGTAGGCGGTCGCTGGGACATTAATATGGAATGGCAGTACGACGGAAAACAATATTTGACCAAGGATACTTTTTATATTAATTAGTACTCAAGTCACAATTTCAGTACTATAAAGTACACCGTTTGGCTTTATGCACTTCAACTTTCAGACTTTAAGAAATGTTATATACAGCGTTTATTTTCGGTTTAATAAGCAGTTTTCATTGCATAGGGATGTGTGGTCCTATTGCTATGATGTTGCCTGTAGACAGAAATAACCCTGCAAAAAAAGTAACTCAAATTTTAACTTACCATCTAGGTAGATTAACTGCTTATGGGACTATTGGTCTCATTTTTGGTTTGGTCGGGAAAGGATTTTTTATGGCTGGAGTACAGCAAAAACTATCCATCTTCATTGGGGTCGCCATGATTGCAGTAATCTTGATTCCAGAGAATATATTTTCAAAGTACAATTTTTCAAAACCAATGTTTAAATTGATTTCTAAAATCAAATCAACGTTAGGGAGTCAATTTAAAAACAAAAGTTATAAATCATTGTTTATCATAGGTTTACTCAATGGAATTTTGCCATGTGGGATGGTTTATGTAGCTTTGTTTGGAGCGATTGCCATGCAAAGCGAAAGCTTGGGAGTATTGTATATGGTTTTATTTGGATTAGGAACCGTTCCTATGATGAGTAGCGTAATCTATATCAATTCTTTTTTGACTGTTCCTGTTCGAAATAGGATTCAAAAGGTCATTCCGTATGTAGCTGTTTTAATTGGGGTGCTGTTTATATTAAGAGGATTAGGTTTAGGGATTCCGTATGTTTCCCCTTCTAATATGAGTTTGTTTGTGCAGGAAACCCCAAATTGTCATTAATTTATTTGTTATTATTTTTAATATAAATTCAATCAACATGGAAAGACACGATTTATTACACGAGTTTCCTGAATACGAGGAAAAAATTCATAAATTTAAAGTTGAAGATCCCCATTTTAGAAAGCTCTTTGACGAATACCACGAATTAGAACACGAAATTCATCGTGTAAATACTGATATTGAGGTAGTCACTGATGAACATGCCCATGAGTTAAAAGCTAAGTTGCTGTTTATCAAAGATGAATTATACGGTATTTTAACAAAGGACGAATAAACACAGTTGGTTCTAATTGAATCATTATCCTTTGTTTGATTTAAAAAAATTACCGCAAATTAGCAAATTAGTTATACTGCAATAGTATTATTAATTTGCGAATTTGCGATTTTTATTTATTTTTAACTTAATAGAGAATTACTTTCTTGCTTAATAAGGAGGTTACTATATTATCATGGAAAACAGTTCGGTTTCTGGGGCTTTACGTTTTAAATGCAGGTCAAATGCCATACAGATATTACGAATGTGAGGTTTGCCGCTTTCTGTAACCTGAATAGAGTTGTTCGCAATTAATAAAAGTCCATCTTTTTCCATTTCTTGTAACTGAGTCAGTACTTCAGGGATTTCTTCAAAATAATCCTGTTTATTTTCCCATGAAGTTTCAAATTGGCACATAATATTCAGGATGTGTTTTCTAATGACTAGGTCTTCATCGGTAAGTAAATGGCCTCTGAAAATGGGTAACTTGTCCCATTCTAATACTTGGTAATAATCTTCAATATTCTTTTCGTTTTGTGCAAAACTGTACCAACTGTCGCTAATGGAAGAAACTCCTAGTCCTATCATTAATTGCGTTTTTGAGGAACTATATCCCATAAAATTACGATGTAATTCACCATTTTTAAAAGCGTCGTAGAGACTATCGGTTTCTAATGCAAAATGATCCATTCCTACTTCATAATAGCCGTTATCAAGCAATAACTCTTTGCCTATCTGGTACAGCATTTTTTTCTCTAGGTCTTTAGGGATATCATCGTCCTTAAAGCCACGTTGACCATTACCTTTTATCCATGGAACATGAGCGTAGCTATAAAAAGCCAAGCGGTCTGGTTGGAGCGATTTTGTTTTTTCTATAGTGTCTATGACATCTTCTATCTCTTGGAAAGGGAGTCCAAAAATAATATCATGACCTATGGAAGTATAACCAATTTCTCTGGCCCAAAACGTGACTTTTGCCACATTATGAAACGGTTGTTCTCGATGGATTGCTTTTTGTACTTTTTCGGAATAATCTTGAACGCCAAAACTAACTCTCCTGAAACCCAAATCGTACAGTTTTTTTAAATGTTCGTGCGTAGTGTTGTTAGGATGACCTTCAAAGCTGAATTCATAATCTTTGGCTTTGGTGGCATAGCAAAAAATGCCATTTATTAAATCCTCCAGGTTTTTTGGAGAGAAAAAAGTCGGAGTTCCTCCACCTAAATGAATTTCCTTTATTTGTGGCTTTTCGCCTAATATCTTACAGTATAATATCCATTCTTTTAAAACAGCTGCAATGTAGGGGTGCTCTACACTATGATTTTTAGTGATGCGCTTGTTGCAACCACAAAAAGTGCAAAGACTTTCACAAAATGGCAGGTGAATGTAGAGACTGATGCCTTCTTTCGAATTGGTTTCAACAAAAGTTTTCTTTAAGCTATCTATCCAATTTTGATATAAAAAATCGGCTTCATTCCAGTAAGGCACAGTGGGATAACTGGTATATCTTGGTCCAGGAACATTGTATTTTTGAATCAACGAATTTTTCATAAGATATAGATTTTTCAATAATCAAAATTAACTGTATTTATGAAAAGTTAAAATGATAATTATCATGCTCTTATGTTTTTTTGGCATAAAAAAACCTCATTCTATCGCTAGAATGAGGTTTATGATGTATCAGTTTAAAAAATTATTCTTGTTTTAGATTCCTTAGTTGTTTTAGCTTTTCCTTCCAAGTATCAAGGCTTTCTTTATGAATAGCTATATTTTTTCTAACCTCTAGAACAATCGAATTTTCTTTCTTTGCATTACGTGTATTGGTAAAAAACTGAATGTTATTCTCCAATTGATTAATTTCATTTCGAACCTCTTCAATTTTACGCATGATGAAAATCTTTTCATTCTCTAGTTTTCTGGAGTCGTTATTTTCAGAAAGACTGTCCATTCTATTAGCGAAACGAATCATGTCAGTATCTTTCTTGCTCAAACTCAATTTGTCAAAAAGTGCGTCAAGAATTTTATTGAACTTCCCTTCAATATGTCTTCTTGGGAAAGGAACTTTTCCGAAGTTTTTCCAAGTTTCGATATGTAGTTTTATGGCATCTAAATCTGTTTTGTGATCTCCAGTTAATTGGTAAGCACGTAAAGTATCAAGGTATAATTTTTTATTGTCAAAGGCAGCAATTTCTTCTGCACTGTCTTCGTCCTTGTGTTCCTTTAATTTGTCAAAATAATGATTACAAGCCTCCTTGAATTCCTTCCAGATTTTATCAGAATATTTTCTTGGTACATGACCTATTTGTTTCCACTCATCTTGAATTCGCTTCATGATAGGAGTAGTCACTGCAAAATCAGTGCTTTCTTGTAGTTCTTGTGCTTTCGCAACAAGAGCATTTTTCTTGGCTAAGTTTTCATTTTGCTCTTTTTTAATTTCTTTGTAGAAAGAGTTTTTAAAAGAGTTAAAGTTTCTAACAGCCGTTTTAAAAGCAGCCCAAGTTTCCTCGTTTACATCTGAAGGTACTTTACCTGCAGAGAAGAACGCGGTTCTTAGTGCTTCCACTTTTTCAATTTGCTGAAGCCATTGGGAATGAGCATTTACTTTTACCGTCGCCAAAACTTCAATATCAGCAATAATTGCTTTTTTCTTTTCTAAATTTTCAAGTTCAGTACCTCTTAATTTTTCAAACAAAACCTCGCGCTTATCGTGCATTTGTTTTGTAAGATCACTAAATTGGTTCCAGATAATATCGCGATTTTCTCTTGAAACTGGTCCTATGTCCTCTTTCCAGATTCTGTGTAAGTCTTGTAATTCTCTGAAAGCCTTATTTACGTCAGCCTCGTTAATCAATTCCTCAACACGGGAAACAATTTTTTGTTTTTGTTCCAGATTGTGTTTGAAGTCTAGGTCTCTGGCCTCTCTGTCTAGATGCAAATAATCATAGAAGTTCTCTACATGAAAATGATAGTTATTCCAGACATGATTGTATTTGTCTTTTGGAATTGGTCCTGCATTTTTCCATCGTTCTCTTAAATCATTAAAATGCTTTAAGGTATCCTTGATGTTTTCCTGGGGATTAATTAGTTCTTTCAATTCCTCAACAATAGCTAATCTATTTTCTAAATTAGTTTTCAAGTTAGTTTGTAAACTCTTGAAATGGGTATTTCTATTATCTCTAAAAAGAGAATAAACTTGGTCAAATTTTGTTTTTAAAGGAGAGTGATATTGAAAATCTTCCGTTGCATCAGGGTTTTCAGTATGGTATTCTTCTTTTTTCTCTTCGATAAAGTGATTGTATTTTGCTAAAAATGCTTTTTTGATCTCTTCGACATGCTCTTTGATTGACATTACTTTTCCTGTAGAAATTAAAGCATCTAGCTCATCCACAAGCGCCTCCATTGATAAAGTATCATAATCTTGCATCGGAATCTCATGACGCTCCTTTAAGGTTTCGTCTTCGCTTTCCTCTGCATTTGAATCATCAATTGAGTTTAATGCTTTTTGATTTTGATTTTCAATTGCAGCAACAGTTTCTGTAGCTTCCTCTTCTGTTGAAACAGGGGTGTCATTGGCTTCAGCTTCAGTGATTTCAGGTTTTGAAGTCTCTGTAATTGACGGCATTTCCGCAATTGTTGAATCGTCTTGAGTTGATTCAATTGAATCAGTCGTTAAATTTCCATCTGCTTCTTGCAGGTTATCATTCTTTTCTTCTAACATTATTGAAATGTTTAAGGTTTCTACTTTAATCGAATCCGAAAGATAGTGAAGGAGTATTGAATTACAAAATAAATCGTTTATTTAGAGCCGTTTTATGTTAAAATTTTGTTTTTTTTGAAGCAATTTCCTGCTATTCGCTGTATCTTTTTTGCCTCCAAAAGGAGACGCAAAAAAGGATGCCGCTGCTATCAGGGCTAAAAATCAGTTGGTTGTAATTTAGACTTTCATAAATAATGAGTTTTTAACTTACAATTCACAGCTGAAGGGAGTGGTAGCAAGAACTAAATCTAAGGCAGTTAACCTAAGAATTCGTTTTGAGACTATTTTTTAAAATAAAAAGCTTCCAACTTTTGAAAGGTTGGAAGCTTCGATATTTATTATTGTAGTTTGGTTTTATTTATTCCAAATTTCCCATGCTTTCTCTGCTTGAAAAACGAGCATCTCCAATCCGTTTTTGATTTGGGCTCCTTGCTCTTTGGCTTTCTTTAGGAATTGAGTTTCAGCAGGATTGTAAATTAAGTCAAATGCGATGTGCTTTTCAGTAAAAAACTGATAAGGCAGTTGTGGAAACGCATCAACGTTAGGACTTGTTCCTACTGGGGAGCTGTTAATTATGATATGGTAATTAGCAAATGTAGTTGCGTTAATCTGGCTATAATCTATTGCGTTTTCCTTTGCTTCTCTTGAGACAAAAGTGTACAATATACCCAATTCTTCTAAAGCAAAAGCAACTCCTTTAGAAGCGCCTCCCGTTCCTAGAATCAAGGCCTTTTTATGATGGGCTTGCAGCAACGGTTCTAATGCTTTTTGGAAGCCGTAATAATCCGTATTGTAACCTTTTAATTTCCCTTTTTTACTAACTGTAATGGTGTTGACCGCGCCAATTTTTGCCGCTTTCTTAGATAGCTTATCTAGATAAGGAATGACTGCTTCCTTATACGGAATGGTAACATTTATTCCTTTAAGACCTGAGTTGTCAACGTCTTTTGTGATTTTTGTGAATTGCGCTATTTCTGGTATATCGAAATTCTCATAGCTGCAACCGCTATAGTTTTCATTATTGAATTTTTCAGTAAAATACCCCTTCGAGAAAGAATATCCAATATCCTTACCCAATAAACCATAGCGTTTTTTTGCGATCTCAGTCATTACTCTTTCTTATGTTTTGCAATGTAATTTTGTACCATTTTCTTTTTCCAAACCACTGGAAACATATCCTCGAGAAGGATATAGTTGTCAAAGTTTAAACGCAAAGCATTACTCAAATGGAATTTTGCTTTAGTATTATCTTGAATCATAAAATACAATCCAGCCAATCGGTATTCCACTTCGTTTTCTTCAGGGAAATATTCAGAGGCTTGCAATAAAGTTTGTATCGCGCTCTCAAATTCTCCTAAAAATTGAAGGGTGTCTACCCAAAACAACCAGGTGTCTAAGCTATGATCACCAAATTCCACTGCCTTTCTATAACCAAATTCGGCTTCTTCAAAGAAGTTCATTTGTTTGTTTATGCTGGCGTAACGTTTCCAGTAGAGACGATTTTGATTGTCTATCGCCAAAGCTTTGTTTACATAAAACAAGGCTTTCTGAAAGTCCTTTTGACGGACATAGAAATCGGTAATAGCAATCCAACCTTTATCTAAAAGTGGATCTTCATGAACCGTATCGTTATAGTATTTTATTGCCTGAATTTTATTACCCAGTTTTTCGTAACATTTTCCTATTCGAAGTAAAGCATAGCTAGTTGCATCGTCTAATTCGATGGTTCTTTTATAGCTTTCAATCGCTTCGTCATATTTGTTTAATCGTTCAAATGCTTTAGCCTTTTCCATGAAAGCACCAAGGAATTCATCATCGATAAGCGTTGCATAATCAAATGCACGGATTGCATTCTCATAATCTTTAACCCCATAATACAAACGTCCCATTTGATGCCAAGCGATTTCGCTGTACGGGTTTTTATCGATGTATTTGTTCAAATAAGCGATCGCATCTAAATTTTGATCTAAAAATTCGAAGCAATACACCACATTATACAATGCAGATTGATCATCAAAATCTTCTTCCAGACACTTGATGAAATTCTGTTTTGCCATTTCTAGATTATCCATAAAGAGATATTCCATACCTATTAAGTTATACACATCGGCATAGTCATCTGTATATTCCAAGGCGGTTTTTAGAAATTCAACTGCCTTTTCATGCTGGTCTCTTTTCGAGTAAATATTTGCTTTCTGAATGAAAATTTCCTCATTCGTAGGTTCGATGGCATATAGCTCATTGAGTAACCTCTCGGCTATATCCAATTTGTCATCAAAAACTAGCATTTCAACCTGAACCAATTTCAAACCTGTTGATTTTGGGTGCTGATCCAACGCTAATTTAAGTGCTTTTTTTGCCAAAGCGGCCTTACCCATATCGAGATAATGAAGTATAATTTCTTCAAATTCTTCGGAATCAAAAAAGAGAACTTTGTTGGTTTTCAACATAGACTCAAATTTTGAAAGAGATAAGTTATAGTCTTCTTCTTCGTTGCTTAATTGCATACTTTATTTTTTTGAATTTGGCCTATTTAAAATTAGGCATCCTTACTGTTGCTGTGGAGGAAAATTAGAATTGTTGTGAACAATTTAATTAACAAAAAGGAATTGATGTATCTATTGTAGTTATTTTAAGCCAATTAATTTTCAATCGACACTAGGATTTCATTCATTACTTCCAACATTATTGCGCAACCTTCTCGTATTTCTTCTTCAGAAATCGTAAGTGGCGGCGTAATTCTTATCGCACATCCTTCAAAAAGTAACCAAAATAAAATAAGTCCTTTGTCTTGACATTTCAATATCACTTCATTTGTTATTGCTGCGCTTTTTGTCATTGCGGCCAGCATTAACCCTTTTCCTCGAACTTCTTGTATCAAAGGGTGTACCAAAAGAGATCTAAATAGTTTTTCTTTTTCTAAAGCGCTTGACATCAAAGGGGTTTCAGTAATTTCCTTCAAAGTGGCCAAACATGCTGCCGCTATGACAGGATGACCGCCAAATGTAGTGATATGACCTAGCTTTGGGTTGTCACTCAATAAGTCCATCATAGCAGATGAAGCTGTAAAAGCACCAACAGGCATTCCGCCTCCCATTCCTTTACCCATAACAACAACGTCTGGTACAATATCATAGTTTTGGAAACCAAATAGTTTTCCCGTTCTTCCAAAACCAGGTTGGATTTCGTCCAAGATTAAAAGAGCGCCAACTTCTGTGCAACGTTCTCGTACTTTTGTAAGAAAACCGTTTTCTGGTTGTATAAAGCCAGCTCCTCCCTGAATAGTTTCTAGTAGGATTGCAGCCGTTTTTGTTGTTATTTTATCTAAGTCGGCTTCGTTATTGAAAGTGATAAAATCTACATCAGGGATTAATGGTCTAAATATCTGCTTGCGTTCCTCAAATCCCATTACACTCATAGATCCCATCGTGTTTCCATGGTAGGCATTGTTGCAAGAAATCAATTGGCTACGACCAGTAACGCGTCGTGCTAATTTTAAAGCACCTTCTATAGCTTCAGTACCTGAGTTTACCAAGTAGGTTTTGTCTAAAGGTTTGGGTAGGAGAGAGGCTAATAGTTTGCAATATTCAACTGCAGGACTTTGTGAATATTCGCCGTAAACCATCACATGCGAATATTTGTCCAACTGGTCCTTGATGGCTTGGTTTACCCTTGCTGGCTGATGACCAAGTGTACAAGCAGAAACTCCCGCTACAAAATCCAAGTATTTTTTATTATTTGTGTCGTATATGTAAGAACCCATAGCGTAGGAAACTTCCATTCCCAATGGATGGGGTGAAGTTTGTGCCTGGTATTTTATGAAATCGTTATTCACTTTTTTATGTATTTAACCGCAAATAGCGCTATTTTTTCCGCTAAATTTGCTGAGTTTTATAATGTATTATTTTTCGTGACGCATTTTTATAGCTGCTGACTTCCCTTAATCTTGAATTATTATATGGTGCAAACCGCATAAATAATTATATTTAAACAGGGACTGATCACTAAAAGAAACTGACCATTGATTACTTGGTCTTTTTCTTCTTATCGTAATTCAAAGTTTCTTTCCTGATCTTCATCGGGACATTTTCCTTTGCATCCTCTTTTTTTCCTGCTTCAATCATTTTGTCATTGAGTTCATTGTCTTCATCTGAGAAAATATCGTCTTTAGACTTTATCCTTTCGTCCCCTCGCCACACTAGGCCACGGAGTTTTCGGGCATTTTCTGGCAGGTCTTTGTCGGGATATATATCACCGTCAACCTGATTATAAAAAGTGATGGTTTCTATGGCACTATCTTCAAAAATTAAGTTGATCTTACTGCTTACGTTTTTGTTGATTCCAATAAGTTCATTCGTATCGTTGCGCATAAAATAGACCACTTCTGCATTTTTGACAATATCCACATCATGTAGTTTTCCCTCTTCAAATTTACCAAAGAGGTTGAGACCTTTTACCTGATTATATCCAGTGCCCAAGGTGTCTTTTGAGACGAGGAAGGTATTGTTTAGGACTTTCAACGAATCGAGCTTTTGAGTATTGTTATTCCCTATAAGGTGCATTATATCTCCAGTAATTTGGCTTTCGCCATTCCACAGTATTGGGTTGCCAATAAGTTTCGTTATGGCAGTTTTTGAACTGGAATGTATCGAATCACATTTTCCGCTCATGTCCGTTTTGTAGAAACGTACATTGTTGTAGGCGCGAATAATTCGGTTATTTTCCTTTCCGGTAACCATAAGCCTTTTACCATGAATATAAACCGAGTCGTTTTGAACAAAGTTTACAGCAACAGCTCTTTTGGTAACAAACATCGAGTCTTGTTTTTTGTATATTTCGGCATAATGCCCCTTAACAATTGCGCGATTTACGGAATCCGTTATTTTTACATTTCGGGTGGCAGAAGCAAATTCTTTATTTCGATCATAATATAAACTATCTCCTTCAATCAGTCGGTCTTCGTATTTTATGTATGACTTCCTAAGAAAATGTGCTAGGTTTTTTTTAGTGTCATAAAACCCTTTTTCGGTATAGATATAATTGGTCTTACTTGTGATTGTTGAAGGACCAAAAAGATAACTATGACCAGAATTACTATAATAATCCAAATGATTTGATTTTATCACATAGTTTGGATTTGTAATAGTAACTGCTGTCAGGAACTGGAACTTTTTTTGAGCTACATAATATTTCCCCGACTTACTTTTTAAAGTGTTTTCTTTATTGATTATAGTTCCTGGCGAACTGTAATAGGCTTCTTGTACATTTCGGTCAAAATTAATGGTATCTGTTGCCAAAGTAGCATCGGGTGAACTCATAAAAGCATCTCCGGCTGCAAATGCTTTTTTTACATTTCCGTTATACTCGGCATACTTGCTGTTTAAGTATAAAGTGTCACCTTGAACTAATTGCACATTCCCAAATGCTTTGATATAATTTTCTTTTTGAAAATAATAAGCCTTGTTGCAGGTAAGAACCACTCCATCGTGACTAACGCGTACATTTCCCGTGAGTAAAAAGGCATCAGGCATCTCAACTTGATTGACATCTGCATAATCAGAATGCTCTACAACGATTTTTTTTGCTGCTTGCGCCAAAATGGGTTTTGAACTTAATATTGCCAAACAACAACAGATGAAAAACAGGGATTTCTTCAATGGATTTATTTTTTGTCAAATTTATGAAAAAGGAAACAATCCTTATCCATATTAGCATTTATTTATAAGTTGATGGATATTGTATTTAGATGCGGTTTTTATACGAGTTACAAGTTATTAACAAATAATGGTACTCTTTCGTTGTAGTGAAGTTTTAAATTCCCATTTTTGATTAATGGAAAAATGAATTTGGCGTAGTTTTAAAAATTACAGTAAATTTAAAAACTGATTATTCAAGTAATTCATTTTGGCTGAAATGAATTTGAATAGTTGTTTAGCTGTTAATATTTAAAGGAATGATAAAAAAGAAAGCCCTTGTATTAGGGATAAGCGTAGTACTTCTGTCTGCGGCTTGCAAAACGAAAGATTTAAAAATGACTGAAGAAAAGAAAGAAATTGCCACAGAGAAGAAAGAAGTGGTATACCAAGTGTTTACCCGTTTATTTGGGAATACAAACACAAATAATAAACCTTGGGGAACCATTGAAGAAAATGGAGTAGGTAAGTTTAATGATTTTACGGATAAAGCGCTGCAGGAAATTAAAGACTTAGGCGTTACTTATATCTGGTATACCGGAGTTCCGCATCATGCTTTGATTCGGGATTATGAAGCAATTGGAGTGTCTAATGACGATCCTGATATCGTAAAAGGAAGAGCAGGTTCACCATATGCTGTAAAAGATTATTATAATGTAAACCCAGATTTAGCGGTTGATCCAGCAAATCGTTTACAAGAATTTGATGCTTTGATAGCGAGAACTCATGATGCAGGACTAAAATTGTTGATTGATATTGTGCCCAACCACATTGCACGCAAGTACGAGGGGAAAAGTAATCCTGAAGGCGTAAGGGATTTTGGTGCTGATGATGATGTTACAGTTGAATATAAAAGAGACAATAATTTCTATTACATTCCTAATTCTCAATTTGAGGTTCCAGACACAGTAAAACCTTTGAATGGAGAAGTTACTCCGCTTAGCGATGGTAAATTTCAAGAAATTCCAGCAAAATGGACAGGAAATGGGTCTAGAATGGCAAAACCAGACAAAAATGACTGGTATGAAACCGTAAAAGTGAACTACGGTGTTCGTCCTGACGGTTCTAAGGATTTTCCAGAACTTCCAGTAGGCTATGATACAAAATCATACCAAGAGCATTTCGAATTTTGGAAAGGCAAAAGCGTTCCTTCTTCTTGGATAAAATTCCGTGATATTGCTTTGTATTGGACAGATAAAGGAGTTGACGGTTTCAGATATGATATGGCTGAGATGGTTCCTTATGAATTTTGGAGCTTTATGAATTCAGCCGTAAAAATGAAGAATCCTGACGCGTTCTTATTGGCCGAAGTGTACAATCCTCAAGAGTACCGCAATTATATTCGATTAGGGAAAATGGATTATTTATATGACAAGGTAGAAACTTATGATAAGTTAAAGGATGTTATTCAGGGAAGATCTTTGCCTGATGGGCTTTCTGACATTCAAAAAGGAATGGAAGATATCGAGCATCATATGTTGCATTTTCTAGATAACCATGACGAACAACGTTTAGCGAGTCCTGAATTTGCAGGTACAGCTGAAAAAGGAAAACCTTTAATGGTTGTTTCAACTACGATTAGTACATCGCCAACAATGGTTTATTTTGGGCAAGAAGTAGGGGAGGCCGCTAATGAAAATGCAGGATTCGGTACGCATTCCAGAACTTCAATTTTTGATTATATAGGTGTACCAAATCATCAACGATGGGTGAATAATGGTAAGTTTGATGGCGGATTACTAACGAAAGAGGAAAAGGAACTTCGTGATTTCTATAAAAGGCTGCTTAATTTCTCTATTAGTAGTTCAGCATTAATGGGTAAATTTGAAGAAATTCAAACAATTAACCGTCAGTCTACGGCAGGTTTTGATCCAGGGATTTATGCATACACAAGATGGTCAACTACTCAAAAGCTAATTATTGTTACAAATTTTTCATGGATTAGTACTAGTTCTTTCGAACTTAAGATACCATCTGATATAATTCAAAAATGGAATTTGAAGGACGGTAGCTATACTATTACGGATCAATTGTATGAGACAGCTAAACCTCAATTAGAAGTTGTAAACGGGGAGGGCAAAGTACAAATTACGATTGCACCTTCGGAATCATTTATTTTTCAACTGTAAATGATTTAGCCTAATGGCGAAAGAGGTTTAAATAAAAATGCTGATGCAAACATAATAGTTCTGCATCAGCATTTAATTTTTATATCTAAACTAATATTTTCTTCTCAAGGCAGCCTCGTAATTTTCGCCTACTTTTTGCCAATTGATTACGTTGAAAAAAGATTCAATATAAGTTCTTCTTCTGTACTGGTATCCCAAATAATAAGCATGTTCCCATAAGTCGAGTGCTAAGATTGGTTTTCCTGGAATCAATGCGTTTTTCATCAAGGGGTTATCTTGATTCTCGCTACTGGTCACTTTTAATTTCCCTGATTTATCGACAATTAAAAATACCCAAGAAGAAGCAAACTGTTTTGTAGCCTCGCTTTTAAAAGCAGTCACAAAGTTTTCATAAGATCCAAAATCTCTTGAAATAGCAGAAGCTATTGTGTCTTTGGGTGCGCCTCCTGCGTTTGGAGCCATTGATTTCCAATATAGAGAATGGTTGTAGTAACCTCCGGCATTGTTTCTTAAATCGGTATTATTTATATCTAAATGGGCTAAGATGTCTTCTATTGATTGATTTTCAAATTCAGTTCCAGCAATAGCATTATTTAGATTATTTGTATAAGTCAGATAATGTTTAGAATAATGCATTTGTAAGGTTAAAGGAGAAACCGTTGGCGCTAATGCATCATATGCATACGGTAATTTTTCCAGTTGAAATGAACCGTTATTTGCCTTTACGTCATCAGGATATCCAATTGACACTTTCTCTTGTGCAGTTGGTAAAGGAACCTCTACGACTTCTGTCAGTTTTTTGTTATTACAAGAAACTAAAATAGTAATTAATAGTAGGCTCGTCAGTAATAAATTAAATCTTTTCATTAGTTGTATTATTTTTCCACTAGGGAATTGATGATTTCTATGTATTGTTCTTTTGCTTCTTCAGCAGAAAGATGACTAATCTGCATCCAAGCATTGGTTTTAAAAGCATCTCTTAAATGATACGTTGAAGTTTGTCTTGGTTCTAAGGTACCAAAAGTGGCTTGTTTGTAATAGGCATAAAGGCGTAGCTGAACATCTTGTGGTAAAGATGCTTGAGTCATTTCGGAAGCGATTTTTACTGCTTCTTGAAACCTAATGTCCAAGTCTTTTGCATTCATTACTCTTTTGTTGCAATTATAGTTTTTCCTCCAATTGCTTTTTGGTTCAGCACTACACTAATTGGAGTTCCTAAAGGTAGAAAAAGGTCTACTCTAGATCCAAATTTAATGAAACCAGCATCTGTTCCTTGTACGACTTGCATACCTTCTTCCGCGTAGTTTACAATTCTTCTTGCTAAAGCACCTGCAATTTGTCTGTACAAAATTGCTCCAAAAGTGTTGTTTTCAACAACTATTGTAGTTCTTTCGTTTTCTTCACTTGCTTTAGGATGCCATGCCACCAAAAATTTACCTGGGTGGTATTTGCTGAATTTTATGATTCCGCTCATTGGATAGCGGGTAACATGTACGTTTATAGGCGACATAAAAATGGAAACCTGTAAACGTTTTTCTTTAAAAAACTCTCCTTCGTATACTTCTTCAATAACAACTACTTTTCCGTCTACCGGAGCTAGTATTTGATTTTCATTAAGCAGTACTTTTCTTTTTGGATTTCTGAAAAATTGCAGAATAATAATCAAGATCAAAAATGCACTAATTTGCAAAGCTTTTTTAAGCCAAAAAATGTCGATTAGTCTGTCAGACAGTAAAAGTACAATGGCTGTAAAAGCTACGCCTAGTAAAATAGTTTTGGCTCCTTCTTTATGAAACATAATTTAAAATTTGATAAAATAAAAATACAATTGGTGCTACAAATATAACACTATCTAGTCGATCTAGTATACCTCCGTGGCCGGGCATTATTTTTCCGCTGTCTTTTACCTCGGCAATTCGTTTGAATTTTGACTCGATTAAATCCCCTATAGTTCCAAAGACGCCAACAATTACGGCGATTATGATCCATATAAAGATTTTTCCTTCGGCAATCTCAATGTAATATTTTGAAACTAAATAACTAGCAATTACTGAAAATAATACCCCACCAAAAAATCCTTCAACGGTTTTCTTAGGTGATATTCTTTCAAATAATTTTGTTTTTCCAATAGACTTCCCAACGATATAGGCAAAGGTGTCATTTGTCCATATTAGAATAAAGATGCTGATAAGGATTTTAGGGTTGTAACCGCTAACTCCAAATGGAATCTTTGTCATGATGGCAAAAGGGAGTATGATGTAACCAATAAGATATACGTACTTTGAAAAGGAATCAATCTTGACGATTTTATTGTCAAAAAGAAAATGGATGCATTTTATAAATACGATAAGAGTGAAACCAAGTACAATCTGGTCAAATGTTTTACTAAATCGTAAAAGATACAAGTATCCTTCTGTAGCAATAGATATTTCGTAAAAAAGCAGATAGGTGGCACTGGCCACAATAAAGGGAATGACTCTTGCAATTTCGATTAAATTACAAAATTCAATTGTTGCAATGAGAAGAAATACACCGAAGAGTATAAAAAAGCTTTCGGTTGAAAAGAGTATTGAAAATATTAATAAAATAATATAAACAGCACCAGAAATAGATCTCTTAAGGGTTTCATTCATGTTAAAGATCTTCTAACAAAAGCAAATAAAGGTTTTTGGCCGAACTACCGTATTGGGTAAAGTCTTCTTCCTTTGCTTTTTCAAAATATTTTATTGCAGTAATGTTTGTAGGATAATCCCTTTCGTATTTCTTTCTTATTGAAGTTAGGCCATCACTTTTAGCAGCAAGAATTTGGCTAGTCCTCGCGACAACAACAATGTTGACGGGCAAGTCGTGTGGTTTTAGCTGCTTTATTTGGTTTGACGAAAATAAAATAGAGCCCTCTTCCGCAATTAGATTTTCACAATATGAAAAAAGGAATTTTGGATTTGCTGACTTTTCGTAGCTCAGTTTGTTTTCATCTAATATACTGAAAAGTTTAGGCTCGTAACATAATACGTTACTTTCATACCAGTCGTTTTCTTGCAGGATATTTTCGAATTGTTCTTTTACTTCTTCAATGTTTTCACAATATAAAAATTTACCACCATTCCTTTTGAAATTATAGATGAATTGTTCATCTATAGACATATCAGTATCAGTAAAATATTTACTATTTTCTTTCTCTTTATCTTCATCTGAAGGCGAAATACTAGAACCAAAAATTTTTCTGAAAAGACTCATATGTTGTTAAGGTGCTTTATATGTTAATTAGGAAACGGTCAAAGATAAAAAAATCTTAATTCAAAAGCTGATTTTGAATTAAGATTTTAAAAATAATTAAATTTGATGTATTATTTATGATACTACCTCTTCGAGATTTTTATCAAAAGTTCTTTTTCCGAAAATTGCTTCTAAATCATCTTTAAAGATAACTTCTTTTTCAATTAGGATATCTGCAAGTTGATTCAGTTTATCTTTGTTTTCTTCCAAAATTTTAATTGCTCTTTCGTATTGACTTTCAATTAGTAATGAAATTTCTTTGTCGATAATTTTAGCAGTTTCTTCAGAATAAGGTTTTGAGAAATTATATTCGCTTTGCCCAGTTGAATCATAATAAGTAACATTTCCTATCTTGTCATTTAAACCGTAAACAGTAACCATCGCACGAGCTTGTTTGGTAACTTTTTCTAAATCGCTTAATGCTCCAGTTGAAATTCTGTTAAAAGTTACTTTTTCAGCTGCTCTACCGCCCATTGTTGCGCACATTTCGTCTAGCATTTGGTCAGTTCGCACAATTAAGCGCTCTTCTGGCAAATACCATGCTGCACCTAGACTTTGCCCTCTAGGAACTATCGTCACTTTAATTAATGGTGCTGCATGTTCTAACATCCAACTTACCGTTGCGTGACCCGCTTCGTGGATGGCAATGGCTCTTTTTTCGCCAGGCGTTACAATTTTATTTTTCTTTTCTAATCCACCTACGATTCTATCAACAGCGTCTAAGAAATCTTGCTTGTCTACTGCTGTCTTATTGTATCTAGCAGCAATTAAAGCAGCTTCATTACAAACATTTGCAATATCAGCCCCTGAAAATCCAGGAGTTTGTTTTGCTAAAAATTCTAAATCTAGGCCTTCTACTTTTTTCAATGGAGCTAAGTGTACTTTGAAGATTTCTGCACGCTCACGAATATCTGGTAAGTCTACAAAAATTTGTCTGTCAAAACGACCTGCACGCATTAATGCTTTATCCAGAACATCTGCTCTGTTTGTAGCGGCTAATACAATTACATTAGAGTTAGTTCCAAAACCATCCATCTCGGTAAGTAATTGATTAAGAGTGTTCTCTCTTTCGTCATTACCGCCTGACATATTGCTTTTTCCTCTAGCTCTACCTACAGCGTCAATTTCATCAATGAAAATGATTGCAGGTGACTTTTCTTTAGCTTGTTTAAACAAATCTCGTACTCTTGATGCACCCACACCAACAAACATTTCAACAAAATCAGAACCTGATAATGAGAAAAATGGTACTTGTGCTTCTCCAGCGACTGCTTTTGCTAGTAAGGTTTTTCCTGTTCCAGGAGGCCCTACAAGTAAAGCTCCTTTAGGTATTTTTCCACCAAGGTTGGTATATTTTTCTGGGTTCTTTAGGAACTCTACAATTTCTTGTATTTCTTCTTTAGCACCTTCTAAACCTGCAACATCTTTAAAAGTTGTTTTAACATCAGTCTTCTCATCAAAAAGCTTCGCCTTAGATTTTCCAATGTTGAAAATCTGTCCGCCACCGCCACCAGCGCCACCTGACATTTTTCTCATGATAAAAATCCAAACACCAATGATAATTATTATTGGTAGTAAACTAATTAAGATGTCAGACCAGTTGCTTTTTTGAGAGAAATTAAAATCTTTTAATTTTCCTTCAGCAACCGCTGTTTCTAATTTGGTTTGGAAAAGTTCATCATTACCAATCTCAAAAGTATACTGAGGACCTTTGTTGGGTCTGTCAAAAAGATCTTTCGCTACTTTTTGATGTTCTTTTGCTTTTAAAGCTTCTGGTTTTAAAAAAACTTCGGCTTCGGTTTTGTTGTACACAACTACTCTTTCAATTTGTCCCTTTTCTAAAAAGACATTAAATTTAGAAGAAGTTAATTGTGCTGGTTCTTGCAAACTGGAACTTCCAGTTATGAAACTGATAAATAAAAATATAAGTAGGATGGCAGTGTAAACTAGCCA
The DNA here is from genome assembly GCF_900106645.1 of Flavobacterium degerlachei. GTDB lineage: Bacteria > Bacteroidota > Bacteroidia > Flavobacteriales > Flavobacteriaceae > Flavobacterium > Flavobacterium degerlachei. The sequence continues at coordinate 114,016 of NZ_FNMV01000008.1, read as the reverse complement.
TGGACTAACTTTAAATTTATTAGGAGTTGGATTATTATCTTTAGCCATTCTGGTTTTTTTCTTTAGTATTTGTTTTCTATTGTAGTGATTTTTGCATCTCCCCACAAACTTTCAATGTTGTAATATTCTCTGATTTGTTTTTGGAAAACGTGAACTACGATATTAACATAATCCATAAGAACCCACTCCGCATTATCGGAACCTTCAACATGCCAAGGCTTGTCTTTTAATTCTTTTGAAACTGTTTTTTGAATTGAGTTAACAATTGCGTTAACCTGAGTGTTTGAATTTCCGTTGCAGACAACAAAATAGTCGCAAACTGCGGTGTCAATCTCTCTTAAGTCGAGGATATCGATGTCATTTCCTTTTACTTCTTCGATTCCCTTAATAATGTTTGCTAATAATGCATCATTATCTATAGTCTTTTTTGCCATGAATTATTTTATATAAGTTTGTAAAGTTACCATTTTTTGTGATTATTTTTGAACCTTAACATAATATTAAATTCCATTATACAAATAATTACGCATGAAAGTAATCAAACTCGATGCCATAGATTCGACAAATGAATTTCTAAAAGGATTGTCAAACAAACAACAGCTAGAAAATTTTACGATTGTCACTGCTGAAAATCAAACGAAAGGGAAAGGGCAAATGGGTGCCGTTTGGGGTTCTGAGGCGGGTAAGAATCTAACAATGAGTGTTTTTATTAAAGATTCTTTGTCAGATGTAAATCAGATTTTTAAACTTAATATTAGCGTTGCTCTTGCTGTTATTGAAGCCTTGGAAACATTTTATATTCCTAGTTTAATGATTAAATGGCCAAACGACATTATGTCATATAATTTTAAAATTGGTGGCATTTTGATAGAAAACAGCATCAAAAGTGACGGAACTGTCCATTCTATTGTGGGTTTGGGGATAAATGTTAATCAAATAAACTTTGAAAATTTGCCAAAAGCGTCGTCATTGGCTGTGATTTGTGAATCGCAGTTTGATAAAGAGAAGATACTTAACGAGATTGTAAAAAAAATAAAACAAAACATTGCCATTATGAATAGTGATGCTGCTTCCTTATGGTTGGAGTACACTAATAAACTATTCAAGAAGGGAATTCCTATGGCTTTTAAAGATAATTCAAACCAAAACTTCATGGGAATTATTCAGGGAGTTTCTTCTTATGGAAAACTTCAAGTTCAATTAGAAGATGATAGTATTTCTGAATATAGTATCAAAGAAGTGCAAATGCTGTACTAATAAAAAAGTGTTTAAGAATTGAAACGATTTCAAGTCTTAAACACTTTTTTTAACTTTTATGTGGGATTTATAGTTTTCCCATATTGTTAGCCAATGTTTCGATAAACTTACCGATTGGTCCTTTTATCATCATCGCCATCATAGGATTGAAATCACCTTCAAAATCAAGTTTAACTGCACTTGACTGATCAGAAACGGCATCAATGTTAGCTATTAGTGTGAATGGAAGTTTGTCACTGGCAGCACCCAAAACTACTTTGTTTGGAGCTACTTTTTCCTTCATTTTTAATTTTATTTCGGGCATACCCTTTAAACCAAAAATAAAAGCATCATCACCGATAACTTCAAATTTAGCGATATTTTCCGGCATTAGTCTTTCGAAATTTTTAACATCTGTCAACAAATCGAATAATTCTTGCGCTGATTTCCCAACTGCAACTTTTGGACTTTCTAAGTTCATATAAATTTATTTTTTTACTTCAATTTGTTTTATATCGTCAAAAAGAAAAGATCTTAAACGATATCCCATGTAGATGGGCTTACGCTCCATTCTCTTAAAGTTTTTTCTTCTTTTTCAGAGATATAACTTTTGGCTACAGCCAAATTCAATAAATTTTGGTAATTACTCAAAGTATATAAATCCACTTTTGCATTTTTAAAATTCTGATCTGCTACATCAAACCCGTAGGTGAATATGGCAGCCATTCCTTTTATATTTGCTCCAGCTGCACGTAAGGCTTCAACAGCAAGTAAGCTGCTGTTTCCCGTGCTTATCAAATCTTCGACAACAACTACATTTTGTCCTTTTTGCAAAAAACCTTCCACTTGATTTAGTCGGCCGTGTTTTTTAGCTTCTGGCCGTACATATACGAATGGCAATCCTAAACTTTCGGCAACTAGCATTCCAATTCCTATCGCTCCAGTGGCAACACCGGCGATAACATCTGGCTTTCCAAATTGTTTTTCAATATTTTTAGAAAATTCATCTCTGACATAGTTTCTTATGGGTGGAAATGAGAGGATTAAGCGGTTATCACAATAAATAGGTGACTTCCATCCAGAAGCCCATGTAAAAGGATTTCCTGGATTCAATTTAATTGCATTTATTTGCAAAAGCAATTCGGCTGTTTTTTCGGCAGTATCTTTATTAAAAATCATACTACAAATGTATAAAGTTTTTGTTAACGACAAACCACTTTTTTTGACAAATAAAATATCAAAAGAAACAGATTTTCAATTATTTCTATTGGAAAGTATTGATATAAAGCAACTTATAGTCAAAATTTTTCAAAATAAAATTCAAAAGGCCTATCTGTATCACCCTGATGAAAAGGAGATTATGAAGACCTTGAAAACCAAAATTCCAGTCAATAAGGCTGGAGGAGGCTTGGTGTACAATAAAAAAGGGGAGGTTTTATTCATTTTTAGGAATGGAAAATGGGACTTACCTAAGGGAGGAACCGAAAAAGGAGAGGATATTGAAGGCACTGCAATGCGTGAAGTTGAAGAGGAAACTGGCGTAAACTTATTACGTATTACGAGTAAGTTGCAAAAAACCTATCATGTTTTTAAACGCAATGGAGTTTTTAAATTGAAAATAACACATTGGTTCGAAATGCAGTCTGATTTTGAAGGAATACCTCAAGGTCAATTGGAGGAAGGAATAGAAAAAGTGGCTTGGTTTAGCCCAGATCAGATACCAGAGGCGTTAAAAAATTCTTACGAGAACATTAAATTATTGTTTGATGAAGAAAAAAGTATTCATCCTGATAAAATGTAATTTTAAACTGTTACGACAATAAAATAGGGATAATCTCATAATGAGGTTATCCCTATTTTTTGTGTGCTATTAGAAGGTAAATTAGAAGAAAAAAAGCTTTTGGTGGCTGAATTATTTTATTGCATCAATCTGTAAACGGGATATTGCAAGTGTGCTTTTTCATAATAAACCGAATTTTTGTAAATCCAATCCAATTGCGCTTCGGGACTTTTTGCAAAAGCAGTATCAGTTGTCTTTTTTCGTTCTAATTCACTTCTAAGTTTTGGGCTGTCTTTTAGTAATTGGGCTGCAGTATCCTCAAAAACATATTCAGAATAGCCTTCTTTTTGTTGCAGCATAGTATCGAAAAAATTCCAATTAAAGAAAGAGTCTACTCCTTGTGGCTCTAGAGTTTCTAATAGGTATTTCACCCCTTTTTGAGTGGTGGGAAAGACGTAATCCCCTTTTGCGAAAGCGACCTTGGTCTTGTTTACGCTCACTTTTGTGTCTCTGTGAATGTAATGACCTTCAAAAGCTGAGCCGCCTGTTTTGTAGTCGTTAATCTTGTAACTTTCGACTTCAATAAGCGTGTCTTTTTTAAGTTGTGAGTAGTTTAAATTATTGCTTTTAAGAAGATCGATAACGTTCCAAAATGCTTTCGGAATAATGTATGCTTCTGGGATCGTAATTTCTTTTACTGACTTGTATTCTTTTAGATAAGCGATGTCTTTTTTGAAAGGTTTGGTTCTGTCATAATACAGCCTATTTCCTGTCGTTGCTTCACTTGGTTTATGTCCCGCCTCAAATCCCAAAAATGAGAAAGGAGTCACTTTTGTGGTGTCAATTTCCCATTTAATAGTGTAGGAATTCTTAGGTGCGTATTGTAACTCGTTTTGTAATCGTAGTTCTTTTATTTTTTTGAAGTTTGCATCGGTGTAATCCATTGTTGCCAGCATGTATTCGTAAGTAGCTTTTACGCGATCTGCATATTTCTTTAGCATATGAGTTTCTACAACAAATCCAATTGTGTTGAATAGGGAAGTGTATCCTGTAGAATATCTAGGGCTGTCAAAAAACTGTGCAAAACCATTGTCGGGAGTTTCGCTAAATGCATTTACATAGGGGGTGCTTTCTATATTTTTGAGTCTTAGTCCATCAACTATTGCAGGCATCATTTTAGTGTCTAAATAAGTACCTAATACATTTCCTAGCTGGTTTTGCTGAGTCATGATGTAGGTGATTTTATATTGATAATCGGCGCCATTGCTTACATGATTGTCAATAAATACATCAGGATTCAGCTGCTGAAAAATTGCATAAAAGCTTTTGGTGTTTCTAGTATCTGCTTTGATAAAATCACGATTCAAATCATAATTTCTGGCATTGCCCCTGAATCCGTAATGCTCAGGGCCATCCTGATTCGCTCTCGTGGTCGAATTCCGATTTAAGGCACCACCAATGTTATATACTGGAATGGTTGCTATAATGGTGTTTTTTGGGATTTTTACTTTGGCTAAAGCCAAATCTCTAAATAGCTGCATCGTGGCGTCAATTCCATCTGGCTCGCCAGGGTGGATACCATTATTGATTAGTAGTACGGCTTTGTTTTTTTGCTGTGTATTAAAATTTTTATCGGGATCAAATAGTACGAGATGTAGTTGTTCTCCGCTATCTGTCAATCCCATTTCTTGGATTTTTATCGAAGGAAAATCTTTGGACAAAAGGGAGTAGTAAGCAATCGTTTCCTGATATGTTGCCGATTGATTGCCGTTTCCTTTTTCGAAAATAGTATTGTAATTAGTGTCTTTTTGAGCAAAAATTAGTGTTGAAAAAAGTAGTAAAGCAATAGTAAAAGATCTCATATATAAGTTGTTTTTGGGCTATGTCAAATATAATATTTTTTTTACGTCAATATCAAATGCAATCTCAAGGGTAGTAATTCTAGAAATGAAAACTGGGACAGAATTCTAAAAACTGAGCATTGAGGACTTTTTTTAGTACTTTTGCAAAATGAATAAGAAACACCATTCCAATAATATACTTTTGAATTTAGGCATCGAAAGCCTGAACGAAATGCAGGAAGTTGCGCAAGACGCCATCCTAAACGATAATAATGTATTACTGCTTTCTCCTACAGGTTCAGGGAAAACATTGGCCTTTTTATTGCCAATTCTAGAAATGTTGCAGCCTGAGATTCTATCTGTTCAATGTTTAATTCTGGTTCCTTCAAGAGAATTGGGGTTGCAAATTGAGCAAGTGTGGAAAAAAATGGGTACAGATTACAAAGTAAATGTTTGCTACGGTGGACACTCGATCGATACTGAAATTAAGAATTTAAGCAATCCGCCAGCCGTATTAATAGGTACTCCTGGGCGTATCGCTGATCATATAGACAGAGGAACTTTTAGAACGGATAAAATCCAAACTTTGATTTTGGATGAATTTGATAAATCACTGCAATTGGGGTTCCATGAGCAAATGTCATTCATCATAGGGAAATTTTCTAAACTGAATAAAAGAGTGTTGGTTTCGGCGACCTCTGATATTGAGATTCCAAAATACACTAGAGTAGTTAATCCAACTATTTTAGATTTTATTCCTGAGCATGAGGTGGAAACAAACCTTTCGATGAGGATGGTTGTTTCTAAAGAGAGAGATAAAATAGGAAGTTTGTTCAATCTGATTTGTTCGCTTAAGTCTGAATCAGCTATCGTTTTTTGTAATCATCGTGATGCTGCAGAACGTATCAGTGATACTTTAAACGAAAAAGGTATTTACGCTACCTATTATCATGGTGGTATGGATCAGGATGAGCGTGAACGCGCTTTGATTCAGTTTCGTAATGGAAGTGTAAGTTATTTAATTACAACTGATTTAGCGGCTCGTGGACTTGATATTCCAGAAATGAACCATGTTATCCATTATCATTTACCATCTAAAGAAGATGAATTCACGCATAGAAATGGAAGAACAGCTCGTATGCTAGCGTCAGGAACGGCTTATATCGTTGCTCATGAAAGTGAAAAAAAAGCGGATTATATCGATTATGGCATGAAAGTTTTTACTGTTGAGGATTCTGTTACTTTGCCAAAACCGCCGCAATTTCAAACAATTTATATCAGTGGTGGAAAGAAGAACAAACTGAATAAGATAGATATCGTAGGTTTCTTTTCTCAAAAAGGGAAATTAGAAAAAGGTGATTTAGGATTAATCGAAGTAAAAGATTTTATCTCTTTTGCTGCTGTGAAATTCAATAAAGTAAAAGACTTGTTGAATAACATCAAGGATGAGAAAATGAAAGGCAAGAAGTTTAAAATTGAAGTTGCCCGTAAAGTGATTAAGAAAGAAGAGGAGTAGTTTTTTAGTGATCAGTGGTCAGTTGAAAAAGTGTTCAGAAAAGGAATAAAAAAATCGTTAACAGTAAAATAGAGTTACTGTTAACGATTTTATTTTTTATGCTAATCACTGATTTAATACTCACTACAATTTCTTCACGTATTGTGTGATGATTACGATAGTTTGTCCATCTACTTTTCCTTCAATATATTCGGCATTTTCATGGTCCAGTCTGATGTTACGTACAGAAGTTCCTTGTTTAGCCACCATACTAGATCCTTTTACTTTCAGGTCTTTTATCAAAACTACTGAGTCTCCTACTTCTAGAATAACACCATTTACATCTCTGTGTATTACTTTGTTCTCATCTTCTTCACCTTCTCCAGTTGCTTGAGCCCAGGCTAATGTATCTTCGTCAAAATACATTTGATCAATCAATTCTTGTGGCCAACCTGCAGAACGAAGGCGACTCAACATTCTCCATGATACCACTTGTACAGCGGTATGCTCACTCCACATGCTATCGTTTAGACATCTCCAATGGTTTAGATCTTCATTTCCTGGATTTTCAATTTGCTCAATACAAGTGCTACATGCCATTATCGCTTCGTCGATTCCACCTTTTTTAGTAGGTAAAACTTCATATACTTTTAGGTTTTCAGTTGCAGCACATAATTCACATTTCGATCCACTGCGTTTGCTTAATTCTCTTTCTATACTCATTGTTGGCTTTTATTTTGATTTGGCGAAAATACGGCTATTATGTACTTTCTGCAAGTTTATTAATACGTGTTCTTCATTCAGATTGCAGTATACAGTTTATAGTTATTTGCAAATAAAGTATTTTATATTCTTTAGGAGTATGAATACTAAAAACCTGATGAGTGTTTACTTCTTCAATCTTACGGCTTTGGGAACCAGCATCTGGTATTCACCGCCATTGCGGATAACGTCCCTCACAATACTAGAGCTGATATATGATGTTCTTGCAGCGGTTAGTAAGAATACGGTTTCTATTTTAGATAAATGTCTGTTGGTATGTGCGATGGCTTTTTCAAACTCAAAATCGGCTGGATTACGTAATCCACGCAGGATGAAATCGGCTTTTATTCGATGGCATAAATCAATTGTCAAGCCTTCATATGTAATAACTGTGACTTTCGGCTCGTTTTTGAAGGTTTCTTCGATGAATCGTTTTCTTTCTTCGAGTGAAAACATGTATTTTTTTTCGGCGTTGACACCAATTGCAATTACAATTTCGTCAAAAAGGGAAACTCCTCTTTTGATGATGTCTTCATGACCTAAGGTTATTGGATCAAAGGATCCTGGAAATATGGCTTTTCTCATTATTTAAAAGTTTCAAGTTTGAAGTTTCAAGTTAAATGTTGAAAACCGCAAAAATTCAAAGGTTTTTAGATTTCGTTACTTTTTAATTTTTTATGAAGATAACTCTATTGCATTGGTAAACAAGTCTTGTAGCGAAATTCCTGCTGCGGCTGCTTGTTGGGGAATCAAACTTTCAGTGGTTAAACCCGGAATTGTATTCATTTCAAGCATAAAAGGTTCTCCGTTTACAATTATGAATTCACTACGAGAAAATCCTTCCATTTGTAGAATTTCATAGGCACGTTTAGCAATTGCTCCTACTTTTTGAGTCATTTCGTCAGAGATTCTTGCCGGTGTGATTTCTTGTGATTTCCCTAAATATTTAGCTTCATAGTCAAAGAAATCATTTTCAGATACAATTTCTGTTATTGGTAAAACGGTTGTTTTTCCTTGATAATTGATTACTCCTACAGAAACTTCAGTACCGTCAAGAAAACTTTCGATAATGATTTCGTTGTCTTCTTTATAAGCGACTTCGATAGCAATTGGCAATTCAGCTTCGGTTTTAACTTTTGAAATTCCAAAACTGGAACCTGCTTTATTGGGTTTTACAAAACAGGGCAAACCTACTTTACTTACAATTCCGGCCGTATCAATATGTTCTCCTTTGTTTAAGTAATACGAAATAGCACTTTTTATTCCGTATGGTTTCAATACGGATAAAAGGTCTCTTTTGTTAAAAGTCAATGCTGCTTGGTAATAATCGCAGGAAGTATGCGGTATTTCGAGCAATTCAAAATAGGCTTGCATAAGCCCATCTTCGCCCGGAGTTCCGTGAATTGCATTGAAAACACAGTCGAATTTGATTTTATTTCCGTCGACTGTAGTCGAAAAATCATTTTTATCGATAGGGAATTCGGTTTCTGCATCATCTACATACACCCATTTTTCCTTAAAAATATGGACGCGAAAGCCATTGTATTTTGTTTTGTCCAGTGATTGATATACAACGTTTCCGCTGATAAGTGAAATTTTGTATTCGCTGGAATAACCTCCCATGATAATAGCAATGTTCTTCATTTTTAAGTTTTTAGGTCTAATATTTGAGTTAGTACAACTACTGGTTTTATGAAAACAATTCGTTTTTTAGCCCCGATAGCAGCGACATCCCACGCTTTTTTGCGTGGATATAGCGGATAGCGGGAAATAGCTCCTAAAATTCATCAGGAAAGTACTAAATACCATTAAACAAAATTATCATTTTTTTTGAAACGAAATAGCTATATCTTTGTCCAATTATAAAATTAAATTTATGAGTTTACGTAAGTATCTTACCAGCCGTGTTTTTCTTATACAAGTATTTTTAGCCGTTTTGATTATTGCCGTTTTGGGATACCTGTTTATGCATTGGTTGACTTTTACAACTGATCATGGGAATGAGATTACAGTTCCTAATTTGAGCAAGTTAACAGAGGAGCAAGTGGAGGAAAAACTAGATGATTTAGATCTTAGTTATGTGATACTGGATAGTGTAGATTACAAAAGTGATTTTCCTAAATATAGTGTAGTGCAGCAAAACCCATTGCCAGGCGAAAAGGTGAAAGTGGGAAGAAAGGTGTACATTAAAATCAATAGTTCTGGATTTTCGTCAGTTAAAATACCAGAATTGGTAGGTAAGACCTATCGTGAAGCCGCTCCTACATTGAGAGCATTAGGTCTTGAGGAAGGTACGATAACCTATGTGCCAAATTTAGGGAAAGACATGGTGCTTGAAATGCGTTATAAAGGCAGAAATATGAAAGCGGGAGATAAAGTCTTGAAGGCATCCAAAATTGATTTGGTGCTAGGAGACGGGAAAATGAGTTATGAAGAAGAAGTAAGAACGGATAGCATTGCATATCCAACAGAAGAAATGCCAGATGAACAATAATGTAGAGTCAATAGACTTGGAAGAAGAATTGTACGAACATTTTAAATTTGAAGTTCCTAAAGGACAAGCGTCTTTGCGAATTGACAAATATTTGATGGGTTTGATTCAAAATGCGACCCGTAACAAAATACAGACTGCAGCAACCGAAGGTAATATTTTTGTGAATGATTTGACTGTGAAGTCAAATTATAAAGTAAAACCGTTAGATATAGTACGTGTGATGCTAACGCATCCGCCGTATGAAAATCATATTATACCGGAGAATATTCCGTTGAATATTGTTTTTGAAGATGATACTTTGTTGCTAATAAACAAAGAACCTGGAATGGTTGTTCATCCTGGTCACGGAAATTATACAGGAACTTTAGTGCATGCCTTGGCGTATCATTTTGATAATTTGCCAATGAACAGCAGCGAGCGTCCTGGATTAGTACACCGAATTGACAAAGATACTTCAGGATTATTAGTAATTGCCAAAACTGAAGCGGCGATGACGCATCTTGCGAAACAATTTGAAGCAAAAACATCTGAAAGAGAATATGTTGCTTTGGTTTGGGGAAATGTAAACGAGGAAGAAGGAACGATCGAAGGAAACTTAGCGCGTCACTTGAAAGACCGCATGCAAATGGCTGTTTTTGCTGATCCTGAGATTGGAAAACCTGCTGTTACTCATTATAAAGTGTTAGAGCGTTTTGGATATGTGACTTTGATCTCATGCCAACTAGAAACGGGAAGAACGCATCAGATTAGAGCGCATTTAAAACACATAGGACATCCTTTATTTAATGACGAGCGTTATGGCGGTCATTTGATTCTTAAAGGAACCACGTTTACTAAATACAAGCAGTTTATAGACAACTGTTTTAAAATATTACCAAGACAGGCTTTACACGCTAAAACATTAGGTTTCGTTCATCCTACAACGGGAGAAATGATGCGTTTTGATACAGAATTACCACAAGATTTTCAAGATTGTATCGAGAAGTGGAGAGGCTATTCTAAATCGCATTTGACAGAAGAGGAACAAGGATAGTTTTTTTTGAAGTTTAAGGTTTAAAGTTGGAAGACAGTAGTTTTAGAGAAAAGCAATTATATAAAAAATCCCTTTTAATTGATTCAAAAGGGATTTTTTGGTTTGTGAAAAGGTTTTTATCATAAGAAATTAGCAAGACTGAGTTTGAATCTTTTGTTATTGTAGTGGTCATATATTAGGTAGATAGCGACAACTTGAAACACAATTGAGAGTACAGAGCCCTCAAAACCAAAACCGCCTCCATTCCAGATACTAGGATTACTGTAGTTGATTTGTAATAAGGAGTAATGGTCGTTGCCACTGACATTAAAGCCAAAAATAGTTCCTTGAAAAAAATTCCAGCTAAAATGCAAAGCGATGGCAAACCATAATCTTCGCGTAAAAATGTAGCAGATACCCAAGAGAATTCCAGCAATGAAAAGGTCAAAGAGATTTAATATTGATATAAAATCATTGGCTATGTGCAATAGGCTGAAAAGTAATGCAGAAATAGCCAAAGCCACATACTTATTATACGACTTCATAAGAGTACTTAACATATATCCTCGGCACAGTATTTCTTCAGAAATAGCAACGCAAATGAAAAGCCCAACATTTAACAAAAGTTCAGTTAAATTAAAATGAATGGATTGAATGCTTATTTCATTGATTAAAAGCAAACTTAAAAAGCCCGTTGACATAATTACAAATCCAAGCAATAAGCCAAGGATTAGCTCTTTTTTGACAGATATGGTTTGAAAACCTAAACGGCCAAATGATTTTAGATCAATTTTTTTCTTTTGAAAAAGTAATACGGTTACAACAGTGCCTATAACCGTCGCAAATGAGGAAAAAAACGTTTGTAATGAGGTCCGGGGAAAGGTGTCACGATGCATATAATCATAACCTGAAAAATAGGCTGCCAATACTTGAAGGCTTCCTACAATAAAAATATAAGGCAGAATTATGGTTACGGCTTTATATAAACCCTGATGCTTGTCATTAAAAGGAATTTTCATTTATTTGACTTGTTTTAAATCTATTTTTTTATGATTTATAAAAAGTCGACAACTTACCTTAAAAAATCCAGAAATATTAGTTTTAACATGCAGTCTATCACCCTTTTTATCTGTCAAAATTCCCGACATTTTACTTGGAGTTATAAAGTTTAACTGCTCATCCTGAAGGGTGTCATTAATAAATAGCTTTTCGCCAGAAAACCAGTTGTTAGTTATTGTGATTAGGTTGTCATCATAATTTGCAATCCATTCGCTATTCATATTAGGTTAGTTTTGGGTTAAGTAAAAGGTTTTTATAGTTGGTTACTTCTTGATAGTATTAAAAGAAAAACGACATCTAAATATGAATTTTTTTGAAGCTTTTTTCCCTATCGTAAATAGACAACATTAAATTGGTAATAGCAATACCCACTTTTGGTGATATTTGGAAGCAGGAATATTTAAAGTGTTTTACTATACTAGTTTATGGGGTGTTGAATTCTCCAAAGTGCCATAGGATTCCGGATGGGTCGTGCAAGTAACATTCCTTTCCCCAAGGTTGTAAGCGAATAGGAGAAAGTTTAACACCGTCATATTTAAAAGGCAGATCTAAGGCTGTCAATTCATTATAGTATCGGTTTACGTTATCGACTTCCATAAAAACCATGGTGTTGTCAATCCAATCTTTGGTGTAATAATCTTGTAAATAGAAACCCAAGCCATCGGCTTCAAAATAAGACATATTGAAGGACAATACCGTTTCTTTAAAATTAAGATTTCGGTAAAAACTGCGAGATTGTTTGTAATCTTTAGCGCCTATAAAGGGACGTATTGATTTGGCTTTATGTTCCATTATTTTCTAAAATAAATTCAGTTAACTCTTAGCTACTTTTGGGTGCAGTCGAGCAATTACATGTTTAATTGATGGGTTTGCTAAAATGAAATGCACTGATGGTGAAATCTTCTTTTAAATACAGTTTGTGTGCCGCAGTTCTACTATGTCCACTATCCAAATGGATGGCTTTACAATCCTGTTCTGCAGCAACTTCATACAGATGTTTTAAAACAGTTGTAGCATGACCATTCCCTCTGGCCGATTCTAAAGTTGATAAATCATCGATATAAAGTATTTTACCACAATATAACATGCTATAAATACGATAGCCAGCAATTGAAACTACTTTGTTGTGCTCAAATACATACAAAAGGACATATCCTTCTTTTTGCATTTCTTTTATTTGATCTAAAAAAGTGGTGGGCTGGAGCATGGGCCTTAATAAATAGAGTGCTTCCCAACACATTCTGATTTCCTGATCTGTAACTGCGATTTTAACTGCTGCCATTTTTTATTGTTTTTAGAATGGTTTCAAAATGATAGTAACATGCTGATATTGTAGTACTAATGTAGTATTTATTTTTTATTTAATGATATGCTTTTTTTACTGACCTATAACAATAGTTCTAAAAGTGAGGTTTACTCGAGGTTTAGTTACTAGTTTGGTAGGAGGTAAGCGGTGTAACCAATGCGTTTGTGTTTGGTCTTTCATAACCAGAAGGCTGCCGTTTTGTAATATGCGGGAAACGGTCTCTTTGGTTTCTTTGTGTTTAAAGGCAAATTTGCGTTCAGCTCCAAAGCTTATGGAAGCTATGGCACCGTTTTTTTTGAGGTCTTTTTCGGCGTCGCTGTGCCAGGCCATACCTTCGTTACCATCATGGTACAAATTAAGTAAGCAGGAGTTGAAAGTTTGTCCAGTTGTGGCTTCGGCCAGTGCTTTTAGTTCCAGAAGAGCTGGAGTCCAAGGCAAGGCTTTCTTGGTAGTGTTGGAGTAGGTATAATTGAAGTTGGTATCTCCGTACCAAGCTACTTTTCGTTTGGTGAATATAAGTTTACCAAAAATGATTGCTTGGTCATTTTGCCAGGCGATATTTTCAAGTAGTTCATCCAGATATTCATTAGCCTTGACTTGCGACATCAAAGTCCCGTAATAGTTTACGGTCCCGTCTTTAGGCAATAGGTTTATATTTTCGTCTGGTTCTGTGCTGAATAAATCCATTGTTGGTATTTGCTTTTCATACAATGACCACAAGGTCGGAAATTGTTTTGAATTGCCTCGGCTTCGCAAGTAAAAAATACCCGATTTTCTCTTTTTAGCAGGTTGTCAGATTTGCAGTTTAGGGTTCCATAAATTTTAAGTTTATGGTTTCCACCAAAGACAATTAACTTCTGTTTGATTTTTGTGTTGGTCTCGGAGTCTATTAATTTATCGTGGAGAAGCATTTGTAATGGACTATAGATTTTTATAACTGTTTAATATGTCAATAAATTATACATAAAAAGATAAAATGGAACCAGTACGTGATTTTTTTATTTGGCGATTTCCTCTAAGACTTGCATTGGATTTCTTTTTGGTATAAGACGGATAACTGGTCTTTGAATAATGTTATTTATGGGATCCAATGGGAACTGAAATGCATAACTGTTTCCGCTCAAGAATAATATTCCGTGAATTAGTGATACTGGGAGAAAGTTTAATTTAGTCAGGAAGTAGTCACAGATTTTATTCCTATAATTAGTAATCAGAAAAGGAAAGGAATTCATCGCAAGATAAAGCTCTTTTATTCTTTTAGGGTCGGCTGTAATTTCTTTGTTGAATTCACAATATTTGATTTCTTTTTTTTGCCTTTTCAGGGCAATTAGGTCAGAAACCGATAGTGGTAAGCTTAGGGCAGAATGATAGAAAAAGAGACATTTAGCCACATCAATTAGAATCCACTTTTGTAATTCTTGGGAGTAGATTTCGTTAAAGGAATGTCCTCCTTTGGTTTGAGGCTCATCAGTAATAATTTTTAAGCCCCATTCTTTTACTTTCAAATCATTGATAACACAAAAGTTGTTATATACTTGCGCAAAATCACTGCAAACGCCACCTTCCCCATTAATCATTTTACGTATCGCACTTTCAGAGGAATTACCTAATCCTGGGCCGCCTTTTATATTGTTTCTAAGCCAATTTGCTATTTTTTCAGCTTTTTTTAGGTCAGTTAAATGTCCGTCAGTTTCGGTAAATATGGATTGGTTTAACTCAAAGTAAATTGACGGAATTTCATTTTTAGGGTTTATGTAATTATAGCACATATCTTCCATATCAGAAAAAGTTGACTTTTTAGAAATCAACTTAAACCGTATTTTATATAATAAAGAATGTCTCCTTAAATACCATTTTAAAGGTTTGTTCATAATTAAAAATATTAGGGATTCATGACTATTAAACTTAGTGTAAACTAGGGAATATTTTTGTTTAAAACTAAATTTAACGTTGATAATCAATAATATACGATTAAACACGCTCTTTTTTATAAGATTTAAAGGCCTCCAATTTAATTTGATAATCTCATGATAAATTAGACTTCTAATTTGTTGCGTTTATTTCTTGATATAGGCTGCCTGTTTTTTTATGGCTTTCCCTTGGGAAGATGCATCCAATATATTACAAAGATGGTATTGGGATAGTGACGTTGTAATTCAATTAAGTCGCATGATTTCGTATGTGAAACCCATGTAGAAGATCTTTTTGTTGTAGCGGGAAGAATAACAGTCCTAAATGCTCCTTACTAAAAAGTATAATTAACACGAATATTTTAGTGCAATCCTAATATTTGTAAGGCCTCATACTTTTGGTGCTTGCAAATAAATCATGCAATATACGAGTAGTAGCCCATTCTGTAAAAAGGACTTGAAAATGAAAAGGGCTTAGGTTTACTTCGGACGCGACTTCATCCAAGTCGGGATACTCCTTAAAATTAAGTTTGATATGGTCAATTGCTACTGCAATGCGTTTATAGTTAGTAGCTTCTTGTGAATTCATGAAGTTTCCTTTTGATACAGTAAAAATCGAAAGTATTTTGTCATTATGGAATCTGAAACTTGTTACTCTTAGTTAGAACTCTATTTCTTTTTGGTAGGCTCAGCTTTTGGAGCAGTGTTTGGTGCTCTAAAAATTTCTAATTCTTTTTTTACCAATCGTTGTTTCAGCCATAATGCCAGCTTTTCTTCTGAAGGCTTCTGTATGCCTTCTCTACTTTTGTAAATTAAGACAGGGACTGTTCTGGTACTGTCTGTGTTTTCATCGAAAGTATGATTCGATAAGGAAATATTTTCAATTTCTGGAAATAGGATTTTTACCTCAGCTAACAATGCTTTATTGTCATACCTGTTTTTGGCAATTTCATTTTTTAAGTTTAAGATAGTTACATCTTTTTTGCTCAATACCGACTTGTTGGAATTGATTTCATTTAAAATGTCACTTTTGAGGTCAGTGGTATCTTGCATAACCACTAATTTGGTATCGTTTATATCGTAGGTTGTTAATTTTTGATTGAGTAATTTTATTTCTGGATCAGTAAATCGTTTGGAAAGAACACCAAGCTGCAACGTTTTTGGCTTAGAATTAAAGTTTGTTTTCTTGTATAAAATAGCAATCCCTTTATTGGTAAATTCATTTTCCATGAAAATATCAACTTGATGTTGGTATTTTTTCTGCTCAATCAATTGGTACGCAAAATAAATACTCGGTAAAATTAATACTGTTATTAAGCTTGTAATAATGTATCGTACTTGTTTTTGATGTTTGTCATCTAGTTGTTTTTTGACAGGGTATTTTAAAAATTTGACAATGAAAAAGGTAGAAATACAGATAAATACACAATTTATGGAATACAAATACATGGCTCCAAAAAAGAATTTGAAGCTACCTAGTGCTAATCCATAACCAGCGGTACAAAGAGGAGGCATAAGGGCTGTAGCAATCGCTACCCCCGGAATGGGATTCCCTTTTTCAACTCGTGTTATTGCAATAGCCCCAACCAATCCCCCAAAAAAGGCGATAAGGATATCATAAATATTGGGTGAAGTCCTTGATAATAGTTCAGGCTGTGTTTCCTTAAAAGGACTAACATAGAAGTAAAGTGTAGATACCAATAAGCCTACAACTGTAGCTATCAACAGGTTTTTCAGGGATCTTTTGAGTAAATTAAAGTCATAGATCCCTAATCCGAAACCAGCACCTATGATGGGACCCATTAAAGGAGATATAAGCATTGCGCCTATGATTACCGCCGTCGAATTTACATTTAACCCTATCGATGCTACTACAATAGCGCACGCCAGAATCCATAAATTTGAACCTCTGAATGAAATGTTGGATTTTACATCCTCTAAAACCCTATGCTTATCTTCTTCGCCTTTGCTAAGATTGATATAGTCAAGTAATCTATTCATTGTTGTTTTCATCTGGAACTTCTTTTAAGGTATTTTTTAAAAAAAGAAAGCCTACTGTACCTGCTATTAATGATGAAAGTAAAATAATGAATTTAGCGTTGCTAATTATAGTTTGGTCATCAAAAGCAAGTAAAGTTATGAATATTGACATTGTAAACCCAATTCCACCTAAAAATCCTACACCAATGACTGTTTTCCAATTTAAGTCGTCGGGAAGTTTACACAATCCGGCAGAAACAGCCAAAAAGCTAAACAGATAAATACCCAATGGTTTTCCAACTATAAGTCCCAATGCAATTCCCAGACTGTAATGTTGTGCGATGGTTTCCCCAATATTCGAACTGATAACAATTGCTGTATTAGCCAAGGCAAAGACAGGAAGAATGAAAAATCCGACAGGTTTATGTAAAAAATGCTGTAAAATGGAAGAAGTCGATTTTTTATCTCCATTTCCAAAAGGTATTACAAAGGCCAATAGAACCCCCGTAACAGTTGCGTGAATACCTGAATGTAACATGAACCACCACATAATTACACCACCTATCAGGTATGGAATTAAATTTCGAACTTTCATTCTATTCATTATAAACAGAACTAACATTACACCCAGAGCACTAAATAAGTTTGTCCAAAGGATTGTTTTCGTGTAAAAAATCGCAATAACCATGATAGCACCCAAATCGTCAATAACCGCTAATGCTGTTAGGAAAATTTTCAAAGATAAAGGGACTCTGCTACCCAATAAAGATAGAATTCCCAATGCAAATGCAATGTCAGTAGCCATTGGAACACCTGCTCCAGCTTGCGCTATAGTTCCATAATTTAATAGTAAATATAAACCTGCAGGAACTAACATTCCACCTAAGGCGGCAAAAATAGGAAGTAACGCATCTTTTATATTAGACAATTCACCTTCATATATTTCTCTTTCTAATTCTAAACCAATAAGCAAGAAGAAAATAGTCATTAAACCATCGTTAATCCAATATTCTAAACTTTGACCAGCGATTACCGTGTGCCAAGTGTGTAGGTATTGCGACCCAAAAATTGAATTTGCCATGAATAATGAAAATATCGTACAGCCTATCAGGATAAGTCCACTGGATTTTTCATTGTTAAAAAATTCAACAAACAAATCGTTGTTATAAATCTTTTTTATTGCCTTCTTCATCTTTATTTTCATGTACTCTTTATTTTTTAACCAATACTCGGAAATTTTTCCGCTTTTATTTATAAATGCCGACCCATTATGGCTCGATTGACAAAAATAGCCAATTAGTAGGTAATCCCATTGTAGAAATGCATAATAATGTTTTAAAAATAAGCTGTCTAAATTTTTAAAAATGTTTTATGAGGTCCATTTTATTGATGTAATGCCAATAATCATTCTTAATTTAAAAGTATTTTATTGCAAATACGTGCTATAAATATTTTGTTTACAGTAGTTTATGAGCTGGTTTATACCTAGATACTTTTTAAGTGGAAGATTGCAAGCGCTTAAGAATTTTGTAAGAATTTAATCTTGCTTGGTGATCATAAATATGAGAAACTACCATTAGTTCGTCAATTTGAGTGTCATCAACAAACTGAGTTAGCGCCTCTTTAATTTCCAAAGGGTTTCCGATGAAAGAATAAGTCAAAAATTGCTTCATAACTTGTTGTGCTTCGGGGCTCGCTTTAAAACTTGAATCTGCGGGTTGAAGAGGATGCCTGTCATTAGTAAGAATACCTAAAAAAATCTTTTCCATCGAAGTAGCAATCAGTTTGGCCTCATCAGTAGTTGCTGCTGCTGTAACATTTACGCATGCAATCACATAGGGTTTCTTTAAATGTTCTGAAGGTTTGAAATTGCTTCTGTAGATCTTAAGTGCTTGATGTAGTTGCTGTGGCGCGAAATGGCTGGCGAATGCATAAGGCAATCCAAATGAAGCCGCTAATTTTGCACTCTCGGTACTTGAACCTAATATCCAAATTGGAATATCCAAGCCTTCACCAGGAATGGCTCTTACCTCTGAATTTTTGTTGTCTTCTGACAAGTATTGCTGTAATTCCCTTACTGTTTTTGGAAATTCAAAAGCAGCCTGGTCATCTCTTTGTAGTGCTCTAGCGGTATGTTGATCTGTGCCAGGTGCACGACCAAGCCCTAGATCTATTCTACCTGGATACAAAGAGGCAAGAGTACCAAATTGTTCAGCAATCACAAGCGGGGTATGGTTGGGCAGCATTATTCCACCAGAACCTACTCTTATTTTACTGGTGCCTCCTGCAATATGGCCTATTAAGATAGAAGTGGCAGAACTAGCAATACTTACCATATTATGATGTTCCGCTAGCCAGAAGCGGTGGTATCCTAAATTTTCGGCTTCCTGTGCCAGACTAAGACTGTTTTTAAAGGATTGTGCAGGAGTTTTGCCTTCTAAAACTAAGGCTAAATCCAGTATGGATAATGGAATACTATTAAAATTATTTTTCATTAGAATTAAAATTATAGGGTAGTTTTTTACTCCCTAATTTTTATAAAATTTTATTTTGTAATGCTTAAGCGACTATTTTTTCTAGCTGCTTTAGTGCTTGGTTTGTTTCTGATTTTTTATTTCTAGTTTCATCAGTAAATCAGTTTGATTGTCATCGCCCAAGGTAAAAACATGTTTATCAAATGCGACAAAGCCGTTTTTAGTATAGAATCCAATTGCCCTATGGTTTTCTTCCCAAACGCCTAACCAAATAAATGTGACAGGATTTATCTTTGCTATGTTTAGAACTTCATCAATAAAGAATTGCCCTACTTTTTTTCCATGAAACTCTTTTAGTACATAAATGCGTTGGATCTCCATTGCTTCGTTTTCTAATATTTCGGTTTGTGCTTTTCGAAAATTTATTTTTAAGTAGCCAATGGTTTTATTGTCTAAAGTAGCCAGATAAAAAGAGGAATCCGGATTATTAAACTCTATAGTTAATTGGGCTGTATTAAAGCTTTCTTCGAGGTAATTGGAAATATTTTCAGCAGAATTGACAGCTGCAAAAGTTTCAGTAAAAGTTTTGCTACCTATTTTTTGTATTGATTGTAGGTCGGTAAAGGAGGCTTTTCTAATTTCTATTTGACTCATATTATTTGATAGAATATTTTGAATTTATTCTCAACTTCAAAATTAAGATAAATTAAAATTGAAACCATTTTTAATTTCTATTTCCCCATAGAACTATTCAATTTACAAATAGCTATTTCTTATTTTCAATTTGTACTTTTGGGTAATTATTGAAAAGAACCTGTAATAGGAATATTTATGAAAATTGTCATCTCTCCAGCCAAATCGTTAAACTTCGAAAAAGAATTACCTACTGCAACTTATACTCAACCTATATTTTTAAAAGAATCAAGACAGATTCAAAAAGTATTGAAAAAGGAATCTCCAAAAGATTTGTCGGAACTGATGCATATTTCAGAGAAACTGGCTGATTTAAACTGGCAGCGCAATCAAGATTGGACAACACCGTTTACTCCTGATAATGCACGTCCTGCCATTTATGCTTTTGACGGGGATGTATACACTGGTTTAGATGCGTATTCTATCCCAATAGATAAATTAGAGACATTACAAGATAGTTTACGAATTTTATCTGGATTGTATGGATACCTAAAACCTTTAGACTTAATGCAAGCCTATCGATTGGAAATGGGAACAAAATTACCCATTGGCGAAAGCAAAAATTTATATGAATTTTGGAAAAATACTATTACTAAAAGCCTCAATAAAGAGCTGAAGGAAGGAGAATTATTTGTCAATTTAGCAAGTAACGAATATTTTTCGGCTATAGATACTAAGGCGCTAAAAGTTCCTGTGATTACACCCGATTTTAAAGATTACAAAAATGGGAAATTAAAAATCATCAGTTTTTTTGCCAAAAAGGCGAGGGGAATGATGGTGCGTTATATTATAGATACAAAGGCCAAAACAATTGACGATTTAAAAGGATTCAATTATGATGGATATCAATTTGATGCAAACTTGTCTAAGGGAAACCATCTTGTTTTTACCAGATAATCTATTCGACCTAAAATAAAAAATGCCGGTATCACTGATGATATCGGCATTTTTTTATGGCTATTAATGCATGGCGTCTGCCGGATTAATTTTGTTTTTTCCTTTTTTGATCAAAAAGACAATTGGAATACAGCACAGAAACATAACTCCGAGATACATAAAAATATCCATATATGACAATACGGTGCTTTGTTTCATAACTGAATAGTCGATGGCTTGGTAGGCTTTATTCAATGCTTCGTTTGAAGTAAACCCTTTTGACATAAATCCTTTTTGCAACAGCAACAATCGTTCTTGCACCTCATATTTGCTTCCATCTAGATGCGCTACTAAGTTTACGCGGTGTTCTTGATTGAACCTCGTGATAAAGGTGGTAATTATTGCAATTCCAAAAGAACCTCCCAGCTGTCTCATCATACCTGTAAAGGCGGCACCTTCACCAATATTCTTTCCAGATAAAGTGGAGAGTGACAAAGTGGTGATGGGGACAAAAAGTAGTCCTAATCCAATTCCTCTTAAAATCAATGACCAATATAAATGCTCAGTCCCAGTATCTGGCGTCATGTTGTTACGCATCATAAGGGTAAATACAAAGAAAATTAAAAAGCCTAAAGCAATCATGTATCCTTGTGGAACACCTTTCTGAATTAATTTACCAATAATAGGCATCATAAAGGCGGTGGTTATAGATCCGGGAATCAGTAATAGTCCAGCATCAGTAGCGGTCCATCCTAAAACAGACTGTGTGTAAATAGGAATTATTAAAGTAGAACCATATAGTCCAAAACCTAGAATAAAAGCCATTAAGGTACCAATCCTTAAATTACCATCTTTCAGTACACTTAAATTTACGATTGGGAATTTATAGGTTAATTGTCTCCAGATAAATAATATTAGACCAAATACCGAAACTGCACTTAGTAGCACAATTAATTTGTTATTAAACCAGTCGTCTTGTTGACCATGTTCCAATACAAACTGCAAAGAACCAATGAACGAAGCTAAAAGGATGATTCCTATCCAGTCGACCTGATTTGCCTTTAGTTTTTCACCATATTTTGGGCTTCGAACAAAACTTAATGTCAAAAGGGTAGCGATAATACCTAACGGAATATTTATGTAAAAGATATAGGGCCATGAAAAATGATCTACTAAATATCCTCCTAATGGCGGACCTAAGGTAGGACCAACAATAACACCCATACCATAGATGGCTTGTGCCATTCCTCGTTTAGCAATAGGATAACTCTCTGTAATGATTGTTTGTGCAGTAACCAATAATGCACCACCACCAAGGCCTTGAATAAATCGGAATGCGACCAGCTCCCATATATTCGTTGCATTACCACATAAAAAAGAGGCAACGGTAAATATAATAATGGAAACAGCAAAATAATTACGTCTCCCAAATTGTTGCGAAAGCCAACTCGTCATTGGTATTACAATTACATTAGCAATTGCATAGGCCGTAATTACCCAAGCAACATCTGTAAGTGTAGCCCCAAGACTTCCTCTCATATTGGTAAGTGCGACATTAACGATAGTCGTATCTACAATTTCCAGCAATGCACAAAGTACTGCTGTTATTGTAATAATAACCCGTCTAAAACCGTATTCAACTAAATCGTCTTCTCCTTGTCCTTGTACCATTTTATTTTATATGTACGTCAACATCCACGTTCATTCCTGGACGTAATAATTTTATTTTTTCAGCATCATTGTCGGCATCAATACTGATTTTTATGGGTAATCTTTGAATCGTTTTTACGAAGTTACCAGTAGCATTATCAGGAGGTAAAATAGAGAAACGAGCCCCTGTTGCAGGTGAAAATGAAGTTACTGTACCGTTAAAATCATAATCAGGATACGCATCTACTTTTATAGTTACCTTTTGTCCAGTAACCATTTTGTTTAATTGTGTTTCCTTGAAATTAGCTACAACCCATGCCTCATTGTTGTTTATGATGTAAAAAAGAGATTGTCCTGGTTGTACTAATTGTCCTGGTTGAATGTCAATTTTAGAAACTTGACCGTCAATAGCAGCAGTTACAGCTGTGTAGGTTAGATTTAGTTTTGCTGAATCAAGTAAAGCTTTGGCTCTTTTAATATTGGCAGCTGCCACGTCCGTTTGTTTGTCTGTTGCTTTTGATTTGGCTACAATTACTGATTTTTGGAAAGCAGATGCTTTTTCCTGTTGTTCTAAAATACGCACTTGACTTTCTGCTTCTTGCTTTGCAGCTAAAGCTTGTTCGTATTGTTGTTTTGTAATTGTATGGCTTTTGTATAAATTATTGTATCTGTTGTAATCACTAGTAAGTCGACCCAATCTGATTTTGGCGGTTTCGATATTTCCTCCTGCGGATTTTACATTGGCGTCAGACACTGAAATACTTGCTAAAACACTATTAATATCTTCTTTAGAAACCTCAAAATTTCCTTCTGCAGCAGCTAAATTTGCAGTTGCTTCATCAATTTTTAATTGGTAATCCATTTTGTCAATCGTAAATAAAGTATCTCCTTTTTTTACAAAATCATTATCCTTGATATATACTTTCTTTACATAGCCAGATACTCTAGGAATAATAGGGTTCATGTTTTTTTCTATCTGGGCATCATCTGTACCTTCATGAGAAAGGGAGTGAATGTATTTATAAGTTCCATAAGCAAAACCTAATAGCACCAAAGAAGCTATTATAATGATAAACTTTGTGTTTGTTTTTTTCTTTGTCATTTTGGTGTCGATTATATTTTTGAAAGATTGAAGGTTTGGTTTAGTTGACCAGTCACAGAAAGCAACTCGTAATATTTTTGGATGACATTTGCTTTCGCCAATGTTTTATTAATGTTAGAACCTAATTGTTCTACATCGGCTTCTAATAAATCATTGGTGTCAGAGAGTCCGTTATCATACTTGTCTCTTATAATTCTGTAATTTTCTGATGCCTGTTCAACGGCTTGATTGTAGACTAAATCTTGTTTTAACGCTAAGTCATAATCTTCAATGGCTTTCTGAACTTGTATTTTAATGTAATCAGTAAGCATTGCTCCAGAATTTTGTATTTCCAAAGCCTTGCTTTCGGCAATTTTTACATTCGTACCATTTTTAAGAATACCGCTTAAGTCATAAGATACACCAACGCCAATATTCATCGCGTTTTGAACGGTAATTACATTTTTTAGATCTAATGCCGTGTATCCGCCAATAAGAGAAATAGTAGGGTAGTAGCCACTCTTGGCAATTTGAATATTAGCAAGACTTGCTTTTTCTTGCAATCGAATGGCTTCTAAATCTTTACGATTTACTAATGCAGGTTCCTCGTTAGTGGGAACATTAGTCATCTGAAAGTTCGCAAAATCACTTTCTCTTATTTCCAATTTGGTCTTAGGATCCATTTTTAAGAGACTGGCGAGTTCAAAGTTTACAACGTTTAGTTCGCTTATAGCTCTGTCTAATGATAGTTGCACTTTAGAAACTTGGAGTTGTGACTTTAATAAATCATTTCTGGGAATGATTCCATTTTTTTCTAGTTCAATAAAATCATCCACACGTTGTTGTGCGCTTTTTTGATTCTCTTTTAATAGCTCTACCGTTTTTTGGGCTTTATATAAACCGGCATAATAATTAACAACTTGCATGGCAACTTCTTCCTTTGTTTGCATAGCGCTTGCTGTTTCTGCCTGATACATATTATCATAGGCCTTAATGCTGCTTTGTATTTTAAAACCTGCAAATAGTGGCAGACTTGCATTAACCTGTCCAAGCATTAATTGATCAACGACTGGAAGTGGCTCTGAATCTGAAGTTTTGTTCAGTTTCAAATCAATAGAAGCTTTCGTTAAACGTTGATACTGTCCCGCGACTTTCAAATCAGGGTATCTGTTGTTTTTTACAGATTGCAACTCGTATTTTTTTGTTGCTACTTTGGCATTAGCCAAATTTACTTCATTACTTTTTTCCCAAGCCATATGGATGGCTTCATCGAGTGTTAAGCTCTTTTTTTGTTGCGCTTCGATGGATGAAATTCCAATAAAGAAAATCCCAAAGAGCATTAATTGACTAACTTTCATATATCAGAAGTGCTTTTATTGTTTGTTGAATGTGTTTTGTCAGATTGGTTTTTATGTAATTGTTGTATAATTCCTCTGTATCTAGATTTAATAGTTCTACGAAGTATTCTTTATTCATATGAAAATGAAAAAAAGTACCTAAAATAGTTGGCGTAACTAGTGGGATTGAAATGTCGTTTTTAAAAACACCCTTTTCTTGTCCATCTTTAATAATGGTCTCGAGTGATTTAAAATTGTTTTTTCGAAGTTCATTAAAAGCTTTGAAAGTGGTATCTCTTTTTTTACTTGCAACTTCAAAGTGTAATATTCTATAAATTCCTTTGTTCGAATTGATCTGATGGATGTAAATTTCAATCAGTTTGTTAATTTTAGCTGCAGGTTCAATATTCTCTGTTACCAAATTACCTATTAGCGTTTTTAAATTTTTAGTTCTAAACATGACTAAAGACTCTAATAATCGTTCTTTAGAGCCGAAATAATAGGATACCATGGCGATATTGATCTTGGCTTCCTTAGAAATATTTCTAATTGAAGTACCATCAAAACCTTTTTCAGCAAATAGTGTTTCCGCTACCTGTAGAATGTGAATTTGTTTATCGTTAAAAGTTTCTTCCGCTAACATTTGTATTTATTATGGCACAAAATTAAACAACTGTTTAAATTAAACAACTGTTTGATTTTTATTTTAACATAAAATTAACATAAAGTTCGACTCGTTCCTATTTGTTGCAATTATGGGAATACTGATCTTTTTTTTGTTGAGACTGAATAGTGGGCAAGTAAACATTACAGTTTATCAGTGTCGGTTTTTTAGTTTCAATATTTAAGTAATCGATAATAGTATTAAATAAAACCCAATTGCTATAGAATAAATGAACGTTCATTCTTTTTTTTGTAAATTTGTACTCTTCAATAATAAGAAAACGATTTATCATAAATAAATAGCAATATGGGGCAACTTCAAAAAAGTAAAATTAAACGTTCAGCACTATTAAGTGCTACGCTTAGTTTAGTTAACAACGGAGGGATTCAAGGTGCTTCTATGGCTAAAGTGGCCAAGGTTGCTAATGTTTCTCCCGCTACTATTTATCTCTATTTTGAAAACAAACAGGATTTAGTTAACCAATTGTATCTAGATGTAAAAGTCTCTTTTGCAACAGCGGCATTTGAAGGATACGAACAGAATATAACTGTAAAAAAAAGTTTTGAACGCATCTGGTATAATATGTCAAGTTTTAAATTGGAGCATAACGAGGAAGCTTCTTTTTTATCTCAATGTGATAATACGCCCATGATTGACGAAAAAACTAGGCAAGAAGGACTTTTACACATGACTCCGCTTTTTGATCTATGGTTGCGCGGTATAAATGAAGGGATTATAAAAGATATTTCGCACTATTTACTTTATGCTTATAGCATATATCCGATGGCTTTTTTAATGAACATGCAAAATAGAGGGCTTTGCGAATTAAATGATAAAGTACTGAAAGAATCTTTTGAAGCTGCATGGGGTAGTATTTGTGCGAAACAAGAATAGAGAGAATAGAATAAAGAGCATATAATAGAGAGAATAGAAAAAATAATAAGTAATAAAACAAAATATAAAAATGGAATTAATAGAAAAATTAAAATGGCGTTATGCTGCTAAAGCAATGAACGGTGAAAAAGTATCTCAAGACAAAATAGACACGATTATTGAAGCGGCTTCACTAGCACCTACTTCAAGTGGTTTACAACCTTTTGAGATAATGGTTGTGACCAATCCAGAAGTAAAAGCAAAAATAAGAGAAATTGGATGGAACCAATCTGTGATTACTGATTGTTCGCATTTACTTGTGTTTGCAGCTTGGGATACGTATACGGCAGAGCGTATTAATAAAATGTTTGATCTTACTAATGAGGTTCGTGGTTTTGAGAATGAAGGATGGGAAAATTACCGCCAAATGTTATTGAATAGCTACCCACAAAAAGATGCTGAAGAAAACTTTCAACATGCTGCAAGACAAGCATACATTGCTTTTTCACAATCTATCGCAGCCGCTGCTTTTGAAGGTGTTGACAGTACGCCAATCGAAGGTTTTGATCCAGCTGCATTAGACCAAATTCTAAACCTGAAAGAAAAAGGACTTAGAAGTTGTGTCATATTGGCTTTGGGTTACAGAGACTCAGATAAAGACTGGCTGGTAAATTTGACAAAAGTTAGAAAAAGCAAAGAAGACTTGGTAACATATATAGACTAATACTAGTTGAAAATCATCTAGTTGTAAATTCCATTTTTGTCACTAGATAATAGTTTACAAGATTATCGATAAAGAAATTATTTCAATAATGGAAAATCGTAAATGAATATAAAAACAAAGAAAATGAATCATACTATTTTATTAAATAATAGACCAGCGGGAAAACCACAGTTATCTGACTTCGCTTTGATAACCGAAGAACAACCGCAAATACAATCTGGAGAAATACTATTAAGAACAAGCTATGTTTCAGTAGATCCTTATTTAAGAGGGCGAATGAGTGATGCAAAATCATATGTTCCGCCATTTGAATTGAATAAGCCAATAAGCTCAGGGATTATCGCTGAGGTGATGGAATCCAATAACGCTGATTTTAGTAAAGGGGATTACGTTTCTGGAATGTTAGAATGGAAGGAATTTCAAAAATCTAACGGGACGGGATTAACTAAAGTTGATACGACAAGCATTCCTCAATCAGCCTATTTAGGTGTTTTAGGGATGACTGGATTAACGGCTTATCTAGGTTTAACCGAAATAGGAAAACCTCAAAAGGGTGAAACTATCGTAGTTTCTGGAGCTGCGGGTGCAGTAGGAAGTATCGTAGGACAAATAGCTAAGATTTTAGGTTGCCGAGTTGTAGGTATTGCTGGAACAGATGAAAAGGTAGAAATGCTGAAATCAGAATTTGGTTTTGATGCTGCCATTAATTACAATACAACCACTAATATGACAGAAGCTATTGCTGCTGCTTGTCCAGACGGAGTCGATGTTTATTTTGACAATGTGGGAGGCGAAATTTCGGATGCGGTTCTTTTTAATATTAATAAATTTGCTCGAATGATTATTTGTGGGGCAATATCAGTTTATAATGAAACATCTATTCCCCAAAGTATCAGCGTACAACCATTTTTAGTGAAAAATAGCGCGCTAATGCAAGGGTTTATTGTAAGTAATTACGCGACTAAATTCCCAGAAGCTGTGAAGCAATTGGCGACATGGTTACAAGAAGGAAAGCTGACTTACACAGAAACAGTGGTGGAAGGTTTTGATCAGATTCCACAAGCTTTTATTGATCTCTTTGAAGGAAAGAATAAAGGTAAAATGGTCGTTAAAATTTAATAACTCTTTATAAAATAGAATCTAAAAAAACAGCCCTGCATTTTTGTTTAGGGCTGTTTTTGGTTTATGCTTATTTGTCCTCAGGAACTGCTGTTCAGTTTCTCAGCTGTTTCGGTTCATATAAACTTATTTAGATTTGTTTGCACAATGAATGCATTTTATAAAATAAATAGTATATATTTCTAACTTGTTAACCTGATATTAATAATATGAAAAATAGAATAGATAAAAACCGAATATTGGAAGATTGTATCCAAAAACAGAATGAGTTGATTGAAAATTATAAAAAGCGTGAGGCTGAAATCAACGAAGATACTTTTAGTCAAAAAGAATCTGCCAGCCAGAGTGAAGATCGCAGAGCTGGTAAATATGAATTGCTAAAAGCTATAGGTGATGAACTTGCTTTTGCACAACAAGGACTCGCTTTCCTAGATTCATTAGACGTGACAAAGGAAAGTTCAGTTGTGGAGCCAGGAGCAGCTGTCGTTACAGACCAATTGACTTTTTTTATAGGTATTTCCAGCGAAAAAGTGGAAATGGACGGAGTGACAATCGTAGGAATTTCAACTAAAGCCCCAATTTACGCAAACATGAGAGGTTTAGAAAAAGGAAGTTCCTTTCAGTTTAATGACACTAATTATGTCATTGAAGATTTATATTAAAAGTTAAAGAAAAAATAAACTTTTTTTTTGAAAGATTAAAAGATAGCTGATTTTTTAGTTTCCCACTTGGGAAACTAAATGCTATCTAAACATCATTAGTATTTACATTTTTCTGTAAAATTACATTAAATCGATGCCGATTTATGGAGCGCCATTGTTAATTTTATGCTCTTTAAGATACTGTTTGTTCAATTGAACAAGCGAATCGGTTTTTGGGTAACGATTTCTATCAATCTCAATTTGTATCGTTTCAGTATCAACGGCTGCAAATTCCTCTTTATTTTATCGACATAATGATGGAGCTGATTACTAAATATACATGGGAGTAAACGGACAATTTAGCGGTTATTAGACACTAAAGTGTTGGTGTTTAAAAGTATAGTTTTGGTTTGAGTCAATTGTTAATACAAAGCTGCCGTTCATTTGAATAATCGCAGAAAGTTAATTTTGATAAACCAATGTTTATAGGGCTTTTTAACAAAATACAACAAAATGTGTTATTTCTAAAAAAACAAATAAAAACGTAATATTTTAAGGTTTTTTTAAGGAAAACACATAGTTTTGCTATCTTAGCTATATCAAACTATCAAAAAACTATTTATGAGATTTAACCAATTTATTTTAGGTGTACTATTTATGATAATAGGACCTGCAGTTATGAATGCCCAAACAGTGAAAGGAACTGTAACGGATGAAAATGGACAAGCGTTGCCTTTTTCAAATGTTGTGGACCAAGCAACATCGCAAGGAGTGACCACAGACGGAAATGGTAATTTTGCAATTACAGTAAAAGGATTTCCTGTTACATTGGTTGCTAAATACGTAGGATACCAAAATAAAAGTATAGAAGTAACAAGTGCTGCTACCGCTATTGTTTTTAAGTTGAACCCTAATAACAGTCTAGATGAGGTTGTTGTTACTGGAAATAGATCAAAAGTGCGTAGTGTATTAAATTCGGCAGTTCCGATAGATAAATTGTATGCTGAAGATCTTAAGTCTAGTGGACAAGTAACGTTTGACAAAATGTTAGCATACAAAATCCCTTCATTTAATTCTAGTACTCAGGCTATATCTGATGCGACTGCTCACTTTGACCCAGCAGATTTACGTGGATTAGGGCCAAGCCGTACCTTAGTTTTGGTAAACGGAAAAAGAAAAAATCAAAGTGCATTAGTGTATATCAATGATACTCCCGGAAAAGGTGAGGTAGGAACTGATATGAAAAGTATTCCTTTTTCAGCAATCGAAAGAGTTGAGGTACTTCGTGATGGAGCTTCTTCTCAATACGGATCTGATGCAATTGCAGGGGTAGTAAATATTATCCTTAAAAAGCAAACTAATTTTACAGAAGTAAATCTTACATCTGGGGTGACTTCACAAGGAGATGGTTTCAATTTTGGAGCTGATTTGAACTCAGGATTTAAAATTGCTGACAAAGGTTTTGTAAACTTCAATCTTTCTTATTTGGATCAAAAGAAAACGAACAGAGCTGGGAAACCAGGGAAAGACGATTTGTTTGGAGTAGCTGCAGACGATGCTGACTGGGGAGATTGGTTAAGTAAAAACCCAGACCTAGGAATGACTATCGGACAACCAGATTCTAAAATGGGAGCTTTAGTAGTGAATGCTGAATATCCTCTTTCTGACAATACTACGCTTTATGCTTTTGGAGATATAAATGTTAGAAAAGGAACGAGTTTTGCTTTGTATAGAACTCCTTATTGGATTTCAGATCCTAACAATTTATTACATGATGCTGGAACAACTTACAATGGTTTTCAACCAACTTTTAAAACGGATATTTTTGATAATTTGGGATCTATTGGGATAAAAACTACATTGTTAGGTTTTAATTCGGATTTCAGTTTAACAGCGGGTTCTAATAAAGTAGATTATACTGTTGATAGTACCTTAAATCCTTCATTGGGTGCAAGTAGTCCAACCTCATTTAATGTTGGTGGATATTCTTTTAGCCAATTAGTAGGTAATGCTGATTTTAGCAGAACTTTTGATAAAGTAACTTTTGGTTTTGGTACAGAATTAAGAAAAGAGCGTTTTGAAGCAAGAGCAGGTCAAGAAGAATCTTATATAAATGGAGGAGCACAGTCTTTTCCTGGATTACAACCTGCAAATGCATTGAATGAAGATCGTAATAACGTAGGAGTTTATACTACCTTAGATTATGATGTGTCAGATGCTTTCTTAATAGGAGGATCTTTAAGATATGAGAACTATTCAGATTTTGGAGATAACTTCTCTTGGAAAGTAAACTCTCGTTACAAACTGAATAGTGATGTTGTAGTAAGAGCTTCTTACAGTACAGGATTTAGAGCACCGGCTTTACACCAAATTTATTTGAGTAATATTCAAACGCTTGTTTCTGGTGGTACAATTTCTAATCAAGGGACTTTTAACAATGTGGATCCAGCAGTTATTGGATTAGGTGTTCCTCAATTACATGCTGAGAAATCTGAAAATATATCTACAGGTATTACTTTTAGATCAGGTGCTAATTTTTCTGCATCTCTTGATTTCTACCATATAAAAGTTAAAGACCGTGTTCTGTTTTCAGGAGAGGTTGGATTTGATGCAGATGATACAACAACTAACCCAGTTGAAGAAGTGTTAATTGCTAATGACATTACAAGTATGAAGTTTTTTATCAACGCTGTTAACACTATAACTAAAGGTGTTGATGTTGTTTTGAACTACAAAAATGTAGAATTAGGAAACGGAAAACTAGCATTTAGTTTAGCATCTAATATTGCTAATACTAAAATTGATGGACAAATTGCTACACCATCTATTTTGAAGGCTAACGGATATGACATCTTTAACCGTAAAGAACAAGGTAGAATTTTAAGTGCTAGACCTAATACAAAAGTATTGTTAGGGACTAATTATGATTTGAACAAAGCTAGTCTTATTTTCAATAATACTTATTTTGGTGAAGTTACTTGGCAGCATGCTACTGATATCTCAAAAGATCAAACTTTTGCAGGGAAAGTTATTACTGACTTAGGAGTTGCTTACAAATTCACAAGTACAATATCAGCTAATGTGATGGTAAACAATTTATTCAATGTTTATCCTGATGAAATAGATACTAAAGGTGATGTAGTTACCGACTTAGGTGGTCGTTTTAAATATGCATGGGAAGTAAACCAATTTGGTTTTAGTGGAACAACTTTTTCAGCAGGATTAAACTTTAAGTTCTAAAACGAACTAAAATACAATTATAAAAAAACGGGATTTATTCCCGTTTTTTTTATGCTTATTTTTAAGCGACTCCATACAGCTAGTCGTAGCAATTTATGCGTTTCTTAAAATTTGATATTTAAAGGAAATGCTGTTTTATTAGGAGGCTTTTGTTCTAATAATTTGTATTTGTTGTTTACAGCGCTTTAAAGGTATAAAAAAAGTGAGTTTCGTTATGAAACTCACTTTCTATTTATTAATCTAGATGATTAACGTCTGTCGTATCTTTTGTGGTCATTTTTATCATGTCCTTTTTGATTGCTATTACTAGCATATCTGTTATTTTTATGATATTTTGACTCTTTTTTATTATAGTCTATTCGGTTATCATTTCGATACTGAACCGTTCTTTGATTCTCTCCTCTATAACCTACATAATATCTTGTTTTGTCATTATTGTAGTTAGTATAAGGTCTGTTTCCGTGATAATCATTCAATGCTACTTTATATCCATTGTTTACATCATACCTTCTGTATTGATTAGGTAAATTTCTAGAGCGTTTCCAGTTTCCTCTTTCTAGATAAATGTACTGATTAGCTCGTACATCATAGTAGGATTGAATGTCAGGCATGTAATAATAGCCTACAGCTACATTCCTTGAATTATGATAAACAGGAGCTGTTCCTATGTTAAGATTTATTGAAAGTTGCGCATTTGATGTGCTTGATACAAGTAGAATTATTCCAGCGGCAATTAGTTTTAAAGTTTTCATATTTTCTATATTTTAGAATTGTAATTAAATTTTTTTATGCGTTTCGTATATACATTTTCTGTAATTCCAACAACTGTGCCACAGTAATTTTTTAACGTTTTATTGGGCTGTAGAAGTTGGAGGCTATTACTAACGGTGTGTTTTTAAAACACTAAAAGCAAGCGGTTTACGCTTGCTTTTAATTTAATGGTGCAATTTATAGAAAATTGAGGTTTTAATCCTTTTAGGAACTAAAATACCTCTGTAACTAAGCTTTGTGATTTTTTATTATTTTTTTTACGAGTATAGCTCATCTTAGTAGGAAGTTGCGGACTGATTTGCTTCATATGTTGCTCTGCTTGGTATTTATTAAAGTTGTCCCATACTGGAGGAGAACTTGTTTTTTGACCGCACATAGCATCTATACATACATTGTCGTCTTTGTACTTGTCGTGTAAAACGGCCAAAATTTTAAAGAAAAATTCATCTAGTAATACAATTGCATCAAATTCAGCTTTGAATGTGATGTAGTTCGTGTCTGAGGGATTAAGTAATTGTAATAAGTCCAATACTTCTTCCTTTTCTTCTTTATTGATTTCAGTTGCGTAACCGTATTTTAGAGTTTTAAAAACTAAATTATTCCAAGCTACACTATCATGACTCCATTTAATATCCGGTAGATTCAACGCGTGTTCACAGATTAGAACAATAGAAAAAAGAACATCATTTAAATATGTTGCAGGAAATTCATCAAAGCTTCTAAATTCAAAACCGCTTTGGTACATTTTTTCCTGATTGAAATCAAGACCAACTTCTGGGAGTAATTCATATTCCATCTCCGATTCGATTTGATCTCTCCACCAAATGTTTTCTTCTTTTTCAAACTTCAATAGTTTTCTGAAATCGTCTACTTTGTAAGTTAGAATTTTTCCTCTAGGCATTGATTTGTTATATGTGCCTACGCCAATGTATCGTGACATAGCATTACGCATAGAACCTAAAGTAAAGTTTTTATCTAAATCATACTTGTTACTAATCACTCCCATGATATCAGGACTTCCTAGTGTAGCTATAAAAAATGGCTCAAACCATTGTAACAAATAAATAGCGTTAGCATGTGTTTTGTCAAAAGTTTCGTAGTCTACAATTCTGCTATTTTCTGCAAGGGTAGGTAATGTAATATGAAAATGATAGGTACCGTTGTTAAACAAAACAAGATTTTCCTGATTGGTCATAAACATATTAATTCCCTTGTTGTAATCAGGGAAATTTAGTTTTTCCTTGAGTACGCCTGATTCATTGATTTTATCGAGGAATAATTTTTTGGTCGCTTTTAACTCATTACAAGAATCAAGAATGGTTCTGTTTTCAAAGTATTTTGTTACAAACTCGATAGAATCACCATCAAAATGCACGGAACCCATCGTTTTTTCTCTTTGGGTAATCATACTTTGAATATTGTAGGGTTGGTTCTCTAGAAAAAGTTCCATGATAGACTGTCCTGAGTACTCAGGATTGTCTATGGATTGAGGTTTTACTTCAGCATTGTCAGCGTGATTCCCTAATAGGGTAACGGCTGGAATCGTTTTGTGCTGGAAGTTGATATCCATTTTTTCTAATGAATGACTATTAATCATTCGGCTAACCTTGTATTCTTTATTTAAACCAAAAGCTTTTTTTAACAAAGGAGTTAAGCTTTCCGGTTTGTAGCATTTTCTATAATCAAGACTATATTTTTCAAAACCAATTCTTTCTTGTATAAATTCACCAGAGACTATTAAGGATTCTTCTAATTGCATGTAGGTTTCGTTTTCTAATCCAATACCCCAATAATATTTTTGTGTCTGATTTTCTTTCATTTATACGAGTTCTTTTTTTTATGGTTAATGACTTTTCTTTTTTTATTTGAGTACAAAATTCTAAAGGTTGTAAATTATTTAAATACAGTTTTTGTATTAGTAATAATTACTCACGACCATTAAAATGCTTTTTTACTTTTAAATTACAGGAATTTAATTTCAGTCTTAGAAATGTGGTGTTTGTATCGACTGAACGATTGATAAAAAGTGAAATTTTATAATACAATTATAAAATTCGTGCTGTTTTTAATTTCTTTTATATCAATGAATTAAGAAGACGAATAGTCAAAGTGTAATTTGTGCTATTCTTTCGTTTTTCCAAGCGGCAAAAGTACTGTATTATTTTGTTATTTCCAACAAGATATTGGAATGAAAATAAAGGAAAAATATTGGAATTTATTTTTTGCTAATCTTTAAAAGAGTAAAAATGTTTTTTTACAAAAATAAAGAGTTTAGTGTGTTGATTGTTAAGTCAGTAATGGCGCCATGTATTTTGTTTTTAAATCTGTAATTGATGCCGTTTTGGTGTCGTATTTTTTCGCTAAAACCTTAGTGTATTTTAGGAATTTAAGTTGCGTTATTTTAATTGGATTATGGACGTATTATTTAGTCGTGATAATAAAACACAGAAGAAGAATATAGTTCGTTATTCCACCAGTCTTTTTTAACCTTAGAAAAGTAGTTGTAATTCAATTTTCCTGCTTGTGATTGTAATGGATATTTCACCACACCATCTTCGCGGTATGCTTTTTTAGAATCAGTTTCGGGAACCACGGGAACAATATGTCCAGAGAGTCCTCTTTGTTTTCTTTTGGCACAAATTATTCCAATTCCGCCATTAGTATTTACTTTGGTTTGCATTTCATCAACACTAAACACTCTTTTCCAGCCAAAACTAGATCCCCATTTCAAAAACCAATCGTGAATAGCACTTGAATAAATTGTTTGTACCGTTTCACCATAAATAGCTTCGACTTCTTGTCCGTCAAGTATTTTTTGTAATGCCTCATCCGTCCACCAAACTGTAGGTAGATAGACTTTGGAAAAATAGCAGTAATCAAAGGAGTAAACGTTACAATAAGTATCTTCAACGGTTCTTTTATATCGAATACTTGCAGAAGCGTCAAGCTTATCGATTAGTCGAGCTATACTTTCACGTTTAGAAGCTGAGTCAGTCAAGTCTCTGAATGGTATGCTGGAATCACAAATGGGTTTGTACTTCATTTGTGTCGAATCTAATCGCGATTGTGGGTCGGGTAAAAAACCTGCAATCTTTATTCTGGAGTCTGGTATTGGGTCTGGAGCTATTAATTCAAAGGGAGGGGAAGTGGTATTGTTCTTCATTGTCATGTATTTAATTGATTCGTTTAACTACTTTAAAATTGATTGTTTTTAGCATCGTTTATTGTAGAAGCGGTTAAACTAGGTAATTTATAAAAAAGTTGTTTTGAAGATTGCTTGCTCTCGAAAGTTTTCTAGAACTCCTAAGATCCTCTTTATCTACAAAGACTTTTTTTAAAATTTAAATATAATAAAAAAATCTAAAAGGGGATGCGGAATTGTATTATAAATCTAAAGAATAACTTGAAAACAGGGGGTGTGAAGTGAATTGTATGTGCTAAATGGTTTAGAATATGTGTTTTACAAAATTGATGTTATTCTTTTAAAATTTGTATAGGAAGAGCTGGTGTATTATCAACGGTCAGGAGTTACTTACACATGGCATTTGACTATATGTTGGAGGACTATGCGGCTTGGTTGCAGCTGGTTTTAAATAGTATTTACTATGTCTTTTATTTCTTTTTCTAAAGAAAGGGCGTAATTATAACCGTAATCATAGATTTCTTCTGATCTTTTTAGGTTAAAAATACTGAATTGACTCATGTTTGGTGGTTCAATGTATAAAGTACAACTCTGTGTTTTATTTTGGACTGAGCTTTTCATGGCCAAATGGAAACAGCGATCAAGGATGTTATTCATGTGAACTTGATCTACTTCTTTTTTGATAGAGTTGACATAACTACCTATAATGATGTCACATTTATTAATTAATGGCTCTGTAGGGAAGTTGTTAATTACGCCTCCATCCACATACAAGGTGTCATTAAAATTGACAGGCTGAAATACTAATGGAATACAAGCCGAAGCTTGCAGAGCTTGAGCTAGATTTCCCGAAGAAAAATAAACAATCTCTCCCTTTAGAATATCAGTCGCAGCAACAAATAAGGGGATATTTAAATCTTCAAAGCTGTTGTTTGGAAAATATTCTTGATAGATGCCTTGAAAACCTTTCATTGCAAATAAGCCTTGCTTTTTAATGAGAATATTTGAGAAATTAAATATTTGCCCTTTTTTTAAAATGCTTACAATTTTAGGAATAGGGTAGCCAGCTGCATAAAAAGCTCCAGCAATCGCACCAGCACTTGTACCAGAAATAAAAGAAGGAACAATGCCGAATTCCTCTAAAGCCTTTAAAATGCCTAAATGTGCTATTCCGCGGGCGCCACCGCCTGATAAAACAATGCCAATTTTAGCTTTCGTTTCGATATCTAAATTATTTAAAATTTCTACTTAACGAATATAAAAAAAATAGTCTGATTATCATTATAATACATGATAATCAGACTATTGATAAATCAGGCGTATAGGTTTAACTAATTTTAATTTTTTAAATTTACTAAACTCTAAAGCTTATGAATTAATTATTAAACTGGTATTTTTTCTATTACAATTGGATCTTCTTCAGGAGTAAGGTAGGTGCTTGTCATCTCGATGATATCAATACGACACTTTGCTATACCACATTGGGACGCCTGTTGGCAAAAAGTATAATAGTTGGTTTGACCACCTTCATGCATAACAAGAGATTCGATGAAACGCTCTTTGTTTGCAGTAGCAGCAACGGCTAATTGTTCGTATTTCTTATCGGTACTTACTTCTTGATTTGTATCGCCATAATAAACTACTCGGCCATCAGTAATGAAGGTGTCGTATCCTTTTATTCCTAGGTCGATTAATTCCTGAATGTAAATGGCGAAATCAGCCTCTGTTTTTACTTTATCGTATGCTTCTTTGATTTGTTCTAGGGTAAACATGTTTTATTGTTTTAATTATTTTGTTGGAAAGGGTCGCAAATATACGTTATCTGAAAAACAAATATACTTTCTATTATCTTGCTTATCTTTTGTTAAATTATACAGAAACTCATTAATTTAGCAAAAGCCCTAGCCCCGCTATCCGCTGTATCTTTATGTTCTTTCTTTAAGAACATAAAGATACAGCGGATAGCGGGAACAAGCTCCTGAAATCAATTAAGAGTAGATCAAAAGATCAACTTAAACGGGACCGACACGAGCGATGACAGCATTAGAATACAATGACAGTGCCGCTAAAATGTCATCTTGTCATATTGTTTTACGCCATTTTTAACATAAACTGACAATTTCCGGAACCCTTTTGGATTGGCACAAAGATTGACTTAAGCACCATGAGTTGTTAAAATAAGTATACATTATAATTAAATATAAATAAAAATGGGTAAAATAATCGGAATTGATTTAGGTACGACAAACTCTTGTGTTTCTGTAATGGAAGGTAATGAAGCAGTTGTTATTCCTAATGCAGAAGGAAAAAGAACAACACCATCTATCATCGCTTTTGTTGAAGGTGGCGAAATTAAAGTAGGAGATCCTGCAAAAAGACAAGCGGTAACAAATCCTACCAAAACAATTGCTTCTATTAAACGTTTTATGGGTCATTCTTTTGCTGAAGTTACTGCTGAAGCAAAAAGAGTTTCTTACAAAGTAGTAAAAGGGGACAACAATACTCCACGTGTGGATATTGATGGTCGTTTATACACTGCACAAGAATTGTCAGCAATGACACTTCAAAAAATGAAAAAAACAGCTGAAGACTATTTAGGTCAAACTGTTACAGAAGCGGTTATTACTGTTCCTGCTTACTTTAATGATGCACAACGTCAAGCTACAAAAGAAGCTGGTGAAATTGCAGGTCTTAAAGTAATGCGTATTATCAACGAACCTACAGCAGCAGCGCTTGCTTACGGACTTGATAAAAAAGGTAAAGATCAAAAAATTGCTGTTTACGATTTAGGTGGAGGTACATTTGATATCTCTGTTCTTGAATTAGGAGACGGAGTTTTTGAAGTATTATCTACAAATGGAGATACTCACTTAGGTGGAGATGATTTTGACCACGAAATTATTGACTGGTTAGCTGACGAATTTAAAGCTGAAGAAGATATTGACTTGCGTCTTGACCCTATGTCATTGCAACGTTTGAAAGAAGCTGCTGAGAAAGCTAAAATTGAATTATCATCTTCTACTGAAACTGAAATCAACTTACCTTACGTAACTGCTACAGCTTCAGGACCAAAACACCTTGTTAAAAAATTATCTAGAGCTAAATTTGAGCAATTAACTGATTCATTAGTTAAACGTTCTATGGCACCAGTTGCTAAAGCACTTAAAGATGCAGGTTTATCTGTTTCTGATATTGACGAAGTGATCCTTGTAGGAGGTTCTACTCGTATGCCAAGAATTGCTGACGAAGTTGAAAAATTCTTTGGTAAAAAAGCGTCTAAAGGAGTTAACCCTGATGAAGTTGTTGCAATTGGAGCAGCTATTCAAGGTGGAGTTCTTTCTGGAGATGTAAAAGATGTATTGTTACTTGACGTTACACCTTTATCTTTAGGTATCGAAACTATGGGTGGTGTTATGACAACTCTTATTGAGTCTAATACTACTATTCCAACTAAAAAATCACAAGTATTCTCTACTGCTGCAGATTCTCAACCAACAGTTGAAATTCACGTATTGCAAGGAGCTAGAGCAATGGCTGCTGACAACAAAACGATTGGTCGTTTCCATTTAGATGGTATTCCACCAGCACCAAGAGGTGTTCCACAAATTGAAGTAACTTTTGATATTGATGCTAATGGTATCATCAAAGTTTCTGCAACTGACAAAGGAACAGGAAAATCTCATGACATTCGTATCGAAGCTTCTTCTGGATTAACAGCTGAAGAAATCGAAAGAATGAAACAAGATGCTGAAGCTAACGCTGAATCTGACAAAATTGCAAGAGAAAGAGCTGAAAAATTGAACGAAGCAGATGGAATGATCTTCCAAACTGAAACTCAATTGAAAGACCTTGGAGCAAAATTATCTGATGAAAACAAAGTTGCTGTAGAATATGCATTGACTGAATTGAGAATGGCTCACCAATCTCAAGACATTCCAGCTATTCAAACTGCACTTGATAACATCAATGCTGCTTGGAAAACTGCTACTGAAGCAATGTACGCACAAGGAGAACAAGGTCAAGATGCTGCACAGCCACAAGCTGACGCTCAAGGAGACGATGTTCAAGATGTAGATTACGAAGAAGTAAAATAATTATATTAGGTAGAGACGCGCTCTAGTGCGTCTCTATTAATTTTTTTGAGAAATAAAAAACCGAACTAGCGATAGTTCGGTTTTTTTATGGTTTTTATTTTTTGAAATTTTAATTTAAACCCGACAGGTTTTTAGAACCTGTCGGGTTTGCTATTTTATTAACGATAAAATTTATATTTCCAAGTAGCTTTCTAGAGTAATGAAACACTCTGATTGCTTATGACAGTCTTTAAAATTTTCTAAATCACCAAAAAAAGAAAGGATTTTAGTACGTTGTAATTTAGTTGGTTTGTTAGAGGTACAAGATTGATAAGAACTCCATGGATATTGTATGGGATGCTCACAAAAGCCATGATTAACAGGATTGTAATGAATGTATTTTATAAGGGTTTGGAGGTAGGTTTCATTATCAATCAACTTTCGTTTAAATGGCCTTTCAAATAAGGAGCCATGTCTATTAAAACTTTTATTAATCGATTTTGTATAGGCGTTAAATAGATTTCCAAAGGATTGATGAGGTGGGATTATTTTCTTTATTTCATAATCTTGTTGATGAAGCATTATTTCTTCAAATGTTTTAATTCTGACTAACAGATGAAAATGATTTTTTAATAAACACCAAGCATAAGTTTCAGCAATAGGTTCAATATGTTTACTATATAAATTTAAAAAATGTTCGTGATTTCTAGTCTCTTTAAATAGGTTTTCATCGTTAATTCCTCGATTATAAATATGATAATAATTACCATACTCTAAAGATTGAAATGTTTGCATATTTTAGATGTTTTAAAGGAATTCTAAATCCTAGAGGTTTTTAAAACCTGTCGGGTTTGTTTTGTAATAAACTAAAATTTATAGTATTTAAATCTATATTTAATTCAAAGATTAAATGTAATGAAAAACTACTTTGAATATAGCTTTTCGAATTCTAGAAGTAAATAATTTAGTTTTAAATATTTGGGTTTATTTCATAGTAAACTAAAATTTATCCTTTTGTAATTTAGTTAAATCTGAAGATTGATCTGAATAAGAAATCACTTCAAACATGATTTTTCTCATAAAATAAAATTACAGTAGCAATTACCTTTGTATTTTAAAGAATCTTAGAAAATAGACTTTTCAAATATGTTAACTAATAATAGATTCCTATTAGTTTTTCGTAATATTACTGTATATATAATTTAGGATGAGAAAAATCAAATTTAAAAAAGGGCGAAAGTCACAATCAAGCAAATTAGAATATACGGGGCGTCACAAAAAATTTGAGTCGGAAATGCAACTGTTTGTGTACGACGACTCGAGGGTTACTGAATATGAAGATTTGGATATATCCAATTTAAAAAAAGTCATTGATAGAGAGCAGAATAATTGGCTTAATTTGCATGGCTTAAACGAAATGGAAATCATTGAAGGCATAGGCGCTTTTTTTCAAATAGATAACTTTCTGCTTTCGGATATCTTAAATACAAGCAGGAGAACCAAACTTGAGGAATTTCCGGACACTTTATTTTTTAATATAAAATCCATGCTGCCTACAGAGAATTCTGATAATATCAGTGTAGAGCAAATCAGTTTCTTGATAAAAGATGGTGTTTTGATTTCTTTTCAAGAAAAAAGGAGTGATTTTTTCACACATATCAGGGAGAGAATTAGAAATCATTCAGGTATCGTTCGAACTAAAAAAGTAGATTTCTTACTGTATGTTCTATTAGATGCTATTATTGAAAATTTTTACGTTACCATAGAAAATGAAGAAGATAAGGTTGAGGAATTGATAAATTTGTCTAAGAATAGTGCTGACCCAGAAATTTTAGTGCGAATTGAGAAACACAGGGATAATTTTAATTTCCTAAAGCGTTCAATAATCCCATTGCGTGATTCTTTGTATGCAATTAAAATGTTGAAAGAAGATGAGGAGTTTATCGTAATTGAACAAGAAACCTACAGCTATTTTTCGCGATTGCATCAAAAAAGTTTAGAGTTGCTGGAACAAATAGATTCTGATATGGGAATGTTGGAGAGTGCCTCCAATTTCTTTTTCTCCTCTCAAACACATAAGATGAATGAAATCATGAAAACCCTAACGATTGTTTCGGCTATATTCATTCCCTTAACATTTATTGCAGGTGTTTACGGAATGAATTTCAGACACATGCCCGAACTAGAATATCAAAATGGATATTTTGCCGTTATTGGGATTATGGCATTAATTGTAGTGGGAATGATTGTGTATTTTAAAAGAAGAGATTGGTTTTGAGAAGTGAGAATATATAGAGGAAAGGGTATAGAAAAGAGAATATAGAGAAGAGAATAAAGAATAAGAACAAATTAATATAGATTAACCAATTTGAATTGGGATAATATTAAAACTAAAGAGAATGAACAAAGCCATTTATATAGCAACAAGCGAGCACAATAGTGGGAAATCCATTATAACGCTTGGTTTAATGAGTATGCTTATTGGTAAAACTGCCAAAGTGGGTTATTTTAGACCTATAATCGAAGATTTTGAGGATGGTAAACTAGACAATCATATTGAAACTGTGATAGGTCATTTTGGTTTAGATATTTCTTTTGAGGATGCTTTTGCCATTACGAAAAGTAAACTGATCAAAAAGAAAAATAAAGGTAAAATTGGTGAAGTGCTGGATCTAATTATTGAGAAATATAAAAAATTAGAGGAGCAGTTTGATTTTGTTTTGGTCGAAGGAACCAGTTTTAGTGGAGAAGGAACAGTCATTGAATTAGACATGAATGTACTGATTGCTAAAAACCTGGGAATCCCTACTATTATTGTGGGCTCTGGAGTAGGGAAAACACTGGAGGAACTAATTGACAGTCTATACCTTGCATACGACTCATTTAAGGTTAAGGATGTTGAGGTATTGGCCGTTATTGCTAATAAAGTGCAACCTGAGAATGTACAAGTAGTAACTGATGGATTGAAGGCAAGCTTACCAAAAGAGGTTTTGGTCAATGCGATTCCTATTATTTCTAGTTTGAATAACCCTACAATTAAAGAAATTGTGGACGAGCTTGATGCTAAAGTACTCTTTGGTGGCGAGTTTTTAAACAATGAAATTGGGAATTTCAGTGTAGGAGCCATGCAATTGCGCAACTATCTATTGCACCTAAAAGATAAAGCCCTTGTGATTACTCCGGGAGATAGAGCTGATATTATCTTAGGAGCTTTACAAGCTAATGAATCTGCTAATTATCCTACAATATCTGGAATAGTATTGACAGGAAATATAGTGCCTGATGATAGTATCCTAAAATTAATTGAAGGTTTGACTAGTATTGTACCTATAATTTCTGTTGAAGGTGGAACCTATAGTATCACTAACAGAATAGGGAATATTAAATCTAAGATATACGCAAATAATACCCAAAAGATTGAGACTTCCATAAATACATTTGAGAAGTATGTTGATTTAGATAGTTTATCTGAAAAGCTGAGCGCATTTGAAGCAGAGGGAATGACACCAAAAATGTTTCAATATAATCTGGTAAAAAGGGCTAAAAAACATAGAAAACATATCGTTTTGCCGGAAGGAAATGATGATAGAATT
Source organism: Flavobacterium degerlachei (assembly GCF_900106645.1). Lineage (GTDB taxonomy): Bacteria > Bacteroidota > Bacteroidia > Flavobacteriales > Flavobacteriaceae > Flavobacterium > Flavobacterium degerlachei. Next base: position 70,190 of record NZ_FNMV01000008.1, on the reverse strand, counting down.
CTAATCGCAACCTCTAGATTATTAGCGATGGATGTAGTTGATATTTCAATTATTGGAAACAAAAAACAAATAGAAACTAAAGTGGCAGAGTTGGGGATAACTTTTGATTTTTCGAAAGTGAAAATTATCAATCCAATCGAATCAGCACATTATGAAGATTATGTCAATACCTATTACGAGTTGCGAAAAGCTAAAAATGTGACATTAGGTATGGCTAAAGATTTGATGGAAGATGTGTCCTATTTTGGAACAATGATGGTCTATAAAGGAGATGCAGACGGAATGGTTTCTGGAGCAGCACATACGACCCAACATACTATTTTACCGGCTTTGCAATTTATTAAAACGAAACCAAATACCTGTATCGTTTCTTCGATATTTTTCATGTGTTTAGAAGATAGAGTTTCTGTTTTTGGAGATTGTGCCATCAACCCGAATCCAACCGCGGAACAGCTGGCAGAGATTGCCATTTCTTCAGCTGATTCAAGTTTGGCTTTTGGAATAGAACCTAAAATTGCCATGCTTTCTTACTCTTCTGGATCTTCAGGAAAAGGGGATGAGGTAGAAAAAGTAAGGGCAGCAACCGAAATAGTTCGTAAAAAACGCCCCGATTTAAAAATTGAAGGACCTATTCAGTATGACGCTGCTGTAGACATGGAAATTGGTCAAAGTAAAATGCCAAATTCAGAAGTAGCAGGTCAAGCCAGTGTACTTATCTTCCCTGATTTAAATACGGGAAACAACACTTATAAAGCAGTACAAAGAGAAACTGGAGCATTAGCCATAGGACCGATGTTGCAGGGTTTAAACAAGCCCGTAAATGATTTAAGTCGTGGTTGTACTGTTGATGATATTATCAATACCGTTGTGATCACCGCAATTCAAGCGCAGGGGTTGTAAAGTTTTATTTAAAGATTGAAAAATTTAATGATTTAAAAATTAATTGTTTCGTCTTTCAATCTTTTCAATCTTTCAATTTTTAAATTTTAGTTCAATGAAAATAATAATTATAAATTCAGGCAGTTCATCTATAAAGTATCAGTTAATCAATATGCCTACTAAGGAGGTAATTTGTAGTGGTATGATTGATAGAATTGGGTTAGATTCTTCAAATCTTACATACGTAACCAATAGCACAAAATTAGAAGAATCTTTACCAATTGCCGATCATAAAATAGGTTTAGAGAAGATTGCTGAATTGTTAATGAATGATAATATTGGAGTAATTAAAACTACTGAAGAAATTAATGCTGTAGGGCATCGTGTGGTGCACGGAGGTAGTTATTTTACAGATACTACCATTATCAATAGCGACGTTAAAGAAAAAATTAAAGAACTTTCTATTTTAGTACCATTGCATAACCCAGCGCATTTGCTTGGAATAAATGTTGCCGAAGAAATTTTTGCAACAGCGAAGCAAGTAGCAGTATTTGATACCGCTTTTCATCAGACTATTCCTGTAGTAGCTTACAAATACGCGATACCCAATGCACTTTTGACAGAAAGTAAAATACGGGTTTATGGTTTTCACGGAATAAGTCACAAATATGTTTCTGAAAAGGCAATTGAATATTTAAAGAAAAGTTCAAAAATAATTAGCATTCACCTGGGAAATGGATGTAGTATGACGGCAATTCAAGATGGGAAAAGTATAGATCATACGATGGGTTTTTCTCCATCGAATGGGTTGATAATGGGAACAAGAAGTGGAGATATTGATCATTCGCTTATATTTTATTTGATAAATACATTAGGATATACAGCCACTGAGGTAAATAATTTATTACTTAAAGAAAGTGGAATGCTCGGACTTACTGGATACAGCGATCTTAGAGATATTGAAGCCAGTGCTGAAAAGGGGAATATTGATTGTCAGTTAGCTCTTGCTATGAATGCCTATCGAATCAGGAAGTATATTGGTTCGTATGCGGCAGCAATGAATGGTCTCGACGCAATTATTTTTACCGCAGGAATAGGAGAAAATTCATCTTATATCAGAAAATTAGTGTGTACTGATATGGATTATTTCGGAATAGAAATAGACATGGAAAAGAATGATATTCGTTCAAAAGAGATAAGGGAAATCAATACTTTAAATTCGAAAACAAAAATCATGGTGATTCCTACGAATGAAGAAGTAGAAATTGCAAATCAGGTTTATAATTTACTTTTGAATTAAAATAATATAATATTGTGTTCTAAAGCCTCTCGAACGAGAGGTTTTTTTATGCCTTATATTGAATAAATGTGTTTATATTTGGAAATAAAACCTTCCCACAAATTGAAATCAAAGACATTACCACTACTCTTTTTCTTTTTTATATCTATTCAATTGTATGCACAGGAGTTACTTCCTTTTGTAGAGAACTACAGTAAATCTGATTATCAGGGAGATAACCAGATTTGGAATGTGGCTCAAGGAAATGATGATGCCATGTATTTTGCCAATAACCACTATTTACTGCGTTACAATGGCGTGAAATGGGAAAAATATTTATTACCCAATAAAACCATTATACGTTCGATAATGGTAGATGGAGATAAAATTTATTCTGGTTCCTATAAGGAATTTGGATATTGGAATCGAAAGGATGGAAAGATGAATTATGTTTCCATTTCTAAAGGAAATAAAGTTTTTGATGAAAATGAAAACGAGGAAATTTGGAAGATTTTTAAATTTGAGGATAAAATTTATTTTCAATCTTTTAATATTCTATTTATTTATGATGGTAAATTTATTAAGAAGGTTAAACTCCCATTTCTTATTTCCTATTGCTTTATAGTTGATAAGCAACTCTTAATCGCTTCTGTGGAAAATGGAGTTTTTAGAATGAAAAATTCCAAGGTTGAAAAAATAAAAGGTTGGGGTGTTTTAGAGAATAATGTGATCCATTCTATTGAAAAGTATAAAAATAGAACGTACATTTTTACTAAGAAAAATGGCGTTTATATTGAAGAAAAAGGGATTTTAAGTCCTTGGAAAAACCCCTTAAATGAAACTTTAAAAACGGCAAATGTTAATGTTGCTAAGTTTATAAATAATAATAAACTAGTCATAGGAACAGCAAGCCAAGGTATTTATGTTTTAGACTTAAAAACAGATAGCTATAAAAACATCAATCGAAATAATGTATTGATGAACAATTCTATTTTGAGTATAGGTTTAGACAAAGAAAATGATTTGTGGCTAGGTCTCGATAATGGAATTGCACACATTGAAGTCAATTCAGCTATATCTATTTTTTCTGATAATTCAGGAGTTTTAGGTTCGGTATATTCAGTTGCAACTACTGACAAAGGATATTTAATGGCTTCTAATCATGGTGTTTTTAAATATGAAAACAGGCAGTTTACATCAGTTCCTAGCATGCATGGACAGGCTTGGAATATTAGTAAAATAAACAATAAATACCTTATTGGTCATAACGAGGGAACTTTTATTTATGAAAATGGCACTTTTTCTAAATTGAATGATAAAAACGGGGGATGGAATCTTACTAAAAGTAATATAGATAATTCTTATTTGCAAGCAACATATAGCGGAATCACCATTTACAATGACGGGAATGATTTAACTAAAAAAGTGGATATAGTTGGACTTTTGAAGCCTATAAAATATATTGCTCAAAATAAAAAAAATGAAATCTGGGCGGCGGATAATTACAGAGGACTGTATCGAATTCAGTTGAATGAAAACGATGAAACTGTTGCTGTGGAAAACGTGAGTCAACGTAATAAAATTGCAAATGATTTTGGAGTCAAGATATTTGAGTTTCGAACTGAAATACTCTTTTTAATTCATAATTCTTGGTACACTTATAATTCCATTACCAATCAATTAGAGATGAATGAATTGTTTAATTCTAATTTCAGAAACATTTCAGATATTGTCGCTATTGACAATAATCATTTCATGGTATTAAAAGAGGGGCTTTTGTACCCTATCTATGCAGATGGAAATAAATTCGTTTGGAGTAGCATTCAAGAAAAGTATTATAAAGGAAAGATTATCAATGATAATTTAAAAATATTTAAAAATAAGGACCGCTATTTATTAAATTTAGATGACGGATTTATCTCTCTTCAACTGGCAAATAATGCTAAAAAAGATCAAAAAATAAGGATAGAAGCTTTTAATAATGAAAACCTTATCGATGACCAATCAAAAATTAAGTACAATTCTGAATTAAGTATAAACGTCATTTCTGGAATTTATGGCGCCGAGAAACCAAGTTTGTTTTATAAGATTGATGAATCCTCTGATTTTATTCGGATTAAAGAAGGAATGATTGTTTTGAATAATTTAGATAATGGAAATCACATTTTAAATATTTATAACCATGACGGTTTGGAATTTACTAAGGTATCGAGTTTCGGTTTTACCGTATCAAAACCATGGTATTTTTCTTTTTGGATGGTTTTATTGTATTTCTGTTTAGTGGGCGCTATTTTATACGTTTATTATAAATGGAATAAAATGAGATACGCACAGAAACTGGAACTAAGGGAAGAGGAACTGAAGCATCAAAAGAAAATTCTAGAGATTGAACTTAAAGCCGAAAATGAATTGAACAGCCAAGAATATGAGAAACACATCCTTGAGCTAGAGTTGCAGTCAAAATCGTCAGAGGTGGCTGGAAAATCACTTTCGATAGCCAAGCAAAGCGAAATGATTGAAAAGATTCAAGGAATTTTGGAATCCGAAACAGACTTCAATAAATTAAAAAGCGAAATTAAAAAAGCTATTAAAATTAATGCAGTTAACAAGCATGAATGGGAAACTTTTGAAAGTAATTTAAATCAAATTCATAATGAGTTTATTATCAATTTAAACAAAAAGTTTCCTAATCTTACTTCAAAAGATATCAAGCTTTGTATTTACTTAAAAATGAATTTAACATCGAAAGAAATTGCACCCATGATGAATATTTCCTTCCGTGGTGTAGAACTTCATCGTTATCGACTACGGAAGAAATTGAACCTTGTTCAGGACGACAACCTATCTAAGTTTTTATTATTAATATAAAAACAACTCATTTTTTACATTTAATTTATTTTTCACGATAAATTTTAACACAATTACAATACATCATTACTACATCATATAGATGTAGCCGACTTTCTCATTAGACTACTTAAACGCTTTAATTCATTGATTTATGGTAGGTTTTCTGTATTTTGATGTATTTATGTAGTATTCCTCTTTTGATAACTACAACGTTGTAATTGCTTAATTTGGCCCTACTAACTTTAACAAATTATTAATACATGAGAAATTATATTTTTAGCTTTTTAGCACTCATTCTACTTCCAGCGTATATGTCTGGTCAAGTAATAAAGGGAAAAGTATTGGATAAAGAGGGTCTAGGAATTCCAGGAGCAATAATTATCGCTCTTGATTCAAATACCAATACTGATACTGATTTTGACGGAAATTTTAGTATCAACGCTAAAAGTGGTGAGTTACTAAAAATTTCAATGATTGGTTTTGAAACTTTAAGCGTAGGGGCTAAAACTTCTCCTATGGTAATAACGATGCAAGTTTCAAAGAGCATGCAATTAGATGAAATTGTAGTTATCGGTTACGGTAGCGCAAAGAAGAGAGATTTAACAGGTTCTATTGTTAAAATTGAAGGTAAAACAGTAGCTGATAAACCTAATGCTAATCCAGTTGCCTCTTTACAAGGTAAGGTTGCAGGATTATCTGTGGTAAACTCTGGTAGACCGGGACAGGAACCAGATATTCGTATACGAGGGACAGTTAGTAGAAATCAAACTAAACCTTTATATGTTGTCGATGGAATTTTTAGCACTGATATTAGTTATATCAATTCTAATGACATCGAGTCTATTGAAATTCTTAAAGATCCTTCTTCATTGGCGATTTTTGGGGTAAGAGGTGCTAATGGTGTTATTCTTGTTTCAACAAAGCAAGGTAAAGCAGGTAAAATGAGCATCAACTTCAACACTTCTACAGGAGTTAAAAGTATTGTAGGTAAACCAAAAGTGGCTAATGCAGCACTATTTAAAGAATTGTATGATGAGCAAAGAGTAAACGATGGTGCTGCTCCTTATGCTTATTACAATTTATTTAATGGTGATACAGATTGGATTAACCAATTAGAGAACAAAGCAGCTATAGTTCAAAATACTAACTTAAGTATTCAAAGCGCTACTGACAATAATAAATTAAGTTTAGGCTTTGGGTATTTAAAAGAAGAAGGTGTTATTCGTAATGAAAATCTACAAAAAATCACCTTTAATGTAAATGACGAGATTAAGGTTTCTGATAATTTAAAATTTGGAATAGGATTAAATGGTATTAAATCAAAACTACCTGTAGGTAATAACTTTGGTTCGGCATTAAATGCAACTCCTATTGTTAATCCTTACAATGCAGATGGTGTTTATAATCAATTGCCAGTTCAAATTGGAGGGGCACAAATTGGAAATCCTTTGATTCCAGTTAATGAAGAGTCTGATACAAAGATTAATAATCAATTTAGATTTGTAGGTAATGTATACGGAGAATTAAAATTATTAAAGGACTTTACTTTTAGAATTGGATATTCAGGGGATATGGATGTTAGAAAAGGAAGAAGTTATGTACCGTTAATTGATGTGTTTGCTGCTGAAAGCGATCAAGTTACACCGTATTCTGGTAGAACTTTGACAAGCGTGTCACAATACAATACAACTGTTCAAAATTTCCAACAAGATTATTTATTAACGTATAATAAAAAATTTGGAGATCATAGTTTAACATTTTTAGCTGGTTACAATTCTTTTCAAGAATATTTAGAAAGTATCAGTGGTTCTGTAAATCAAAAAATAGGTGGAGAGCCAATACCAAATGATCCTAGATGGTGGTATTTAAATGTATTTCCTTATGGAGATCAAGCTACAAGGGTTTCAAATTCTGAACAATGGGAAAGAGCAACTACTTCTACTTTATTTCGTGCCTTATATAATTACAAAGGAAAATATATCGTAAATGGATCTTTTAGAAGAGATTCTTCTTCTGAATTGCCTAAAGACACTAGAGATCAAAACTTCTGGTCTATAGGTGCTGCATGGGAATTAGGAAAAGAAAAATTCATGGAGAACAGCGGTATTAATTCGTTAAAAATTAAAGGTTCTTACGGAGAATTGGGTAATCAATACAATGCGGTTCACTATCCTTATTTACCTAATTATACTACCGGTGCATCTGCAGTATTTGGTTCTACTTTAGTACCTGCTTTTGTATTGGCTTATAGAAATACTGACAATTTGAAATGGGAAACAGTAACGTCTTATGAAGGTGGTTTTGAATTAACTACTTTTAAAGATCGTTTAAGGTTTGATGCTACTTATTACAATAAAACCACCAAAGATTTATTGGTTTTTGTTACACAAGGAAATGAAAATTTCTATACAAATGCTGGGGAAATTGAAAATAAAGGTTTTGAATTTTCTACATCTTGGGATGAAAAAATTTCAGATAAATTCTCTTATTCTATTAGCGGAAACTTAACTACGCTTAACAATAGAGTTAATTCAGTTTTCGAACCTGGATATGAAATCTTTTCAGGTCCAACTCGTACAAGTGCAGGTAATCCTATAGGTTCATTCTACGGATATGAAGTGGAGGGAATATACCAATCTTATGCTGATGTTTTATCTTCACCTGTTAGTACCTTAGGTAGTTATGGTCCTGGTGATTTTAAATATAAAGATGTTAATGGTGATGGAACTATAACTACTGATGATAGAAAGGTAATTGGAAATCCTACACCAGACTTTACTTATGGTTTTAGCACTAGCGTAAACTATGATAAATTTTCATTAGCTATTGATTTACAAGGCGTGTATGGAAATGAAGTATGGAGAAACTGGGGTAACGGAAGTACTTTTGCTCAATTCAACTATAGAGAAGCGAGAGAAGACAGATGGACTGGAGCTGGAACTTCAAATTGGGAGCCAAGATTATCTGAAGCGTCAGGATATAATAAATTAAATTCTACTTATAATGTAGAAGATGGTAGTTATATCAGAATTAGAAATGTACAATTGGCCTATAACTTTAAACCGTTTAGTGCACAAAACATTACTTTTCAAAGTATGAAACTGTTCTTAAATGCTCAAAATTTACATACTTGGAAACACAATTCAGGTTTTACTCCTGAGGCAGGTGGATCTCCTATTGAGTTTAGTATTGATAACGGAGGATATCCTTTACCTGTAATAACAAGCATAGGTTTTAGTGCGACATTTTAATAAAATTAAAAATTTAAGATATGAAATATATTTCATTACGAATTAAGTATTCATTATTTGCAATACTTATTTTAACATCCTTTTCTTCATGTACGGATTTAGATACTAAGCCTTTAGGGACAGCAGTTGATGGAGATTTAAGTGCTGGAGGATTCGAAGCTCAAGCATTTGGATTATATGGACAACTTCGAACTTCGGCAGTTTCAGACTGGACGAGATATTGGTTTCAATGTATTCGTTCCGATGATGCAGCCAAAGGTAGTTCTCCTACTGATCAAGCCGAACAGGCAAACTCGTTTGACAATTTTAATTATTCAAAAACATCTTTTCTAAACGGAAACAACTGGAATGACCACTACAAGGTGATTTATGCCTGTAATGATTTGATCGATGCAATTGAAAAATCAGGTTTGACTGACAATGGTACAATGATTAATAAAGCAGAAGCTAAAGTACTAAGAGCATTTTTGTATTTTGATTTAAGAAGAGATTATGGCGAAGTTCCTTTAATTGAAAACAAAGTTGTAGTTCCTTCTGATGGGGTTAAAGCAAAATCTACTGTTGCGCAAGTTGATGCATTCATCAAAGCGGATTTAGAGTTTGCTAGCCAAACGCTACCAGCGAGCTGGTTGTCTTTTCCAGGTAGAGCGACAAAAGGTTTTGCAAATGCTATGCTAGCAAAACTGTATTTATATCAAGGAAATTATGCAGCTTCTTTGGCAAAAAGTCAAGAAATCATAACTTCAGGAGTATATAGTTTAGAACCATCATATAAGACATTATTCTCCATTGATGGTAATAACTCAAAAGAATCTGTTTTTGAAGTTCAGCAATTGGTTATTTCAACTGGACAAAGTTTTTCAAATAATTATTTTGTTTCGCAAGGAGTCAGAGGTTCAGGAGTTTGGGATTTAGGTTGGGGCTTTAATGTTCCTACTCCCGCTTTAGTTAATGCTTTTGAAGTAGGTGATCCTAGAAAAGGAGAAACTATTTTGACTTCAGGTCAAGATGATGGTGGTTATGGAAGTGGAATTTTACCAGAAGCTCCACCATTAGATCAAATGTATTGGAATAAAAAAGCATATACCGAGGCTAGTGTAAGAGCTAAGTTAGGACTAAAACAAAATACTTGGGAAAACATCAAAATAATTAGATATGCTGATGTTCTTTTAATGGCTGCTGAAGCGGCTGTTCAAACAGGAAATGCTTCTGCAACTGGTTATTTGAATCAAGTGAGAGCAAGAGCAAGAGGTGGTGCAAATGTGCTTCCAAATGTGGTTGCAACTTTAGCAACTATCAAGCAAGAAAGAAGAGTTGAATTTGGGATGGAAAACGAAAGGTTTTATGATTTAGTTCGTTGGGGTGATGCGCCAGCAGTATTGGGAGGTGTAGGATACCAACCTAAAAATGCTTTGTATCCAATTCCACAAACTGCTATTGATCAAGCGCAAGGTGTTTTAATTCAAAACCCAAACTATTAATTTCAATTATTAAAAAAATAGTAATTATGAAAATACATATTCATTTTATTAAAAAAATCACTTTTGCAGTTGCGGCCGCAACGGTGCTGTTCAGCTGTCAAGAAATGGACAGGCCTGAATTAGGAAATTATCCTCAGGATGTTAATGCTGTAGGAGGACCTTTAAAGTTTTATGTCCCTTTTGACGATACAACTACTGATCCGTTAAAATTTGCTGTTGATAATATAAGAGCAAAATTTCCAACTGATAATCCATTAACGGCTACAGAGGGTATCTCTGGAAAGGCTATAAAAGGAGGAATTCCAAAAAAATTCATTGCTTATCCTTCTGCTAATGATTTTGCAGTAACAGCATCAAGTATGACTGTTGCTTTCTGGTCTAAGCATGGAGTGCCAACGCAAACTGAATTTGCTTTTGCTTTAACCAGTGATAACTGGGCTAAAGCATCTATGTTTGGTTTATTTGAGGGAAGCGCAACTAATGCGGTTATTAAATTATTTGTAGACGAACAAGGTACTGGTGATCATTGGTTCGAATGGGTAGGTGTTCCAGGTACTGCAGTAATCTTTGATAATCAATGGCATCATTTAGCTTTTGTTTATGACCAAGCCTCTTCTGTAATGACTTTTTATATTGATGGTGTTGCAAAGGGAACAAATACTTGGGCTAATCATGGGCCGATAAAATTTAATACCAGCAAAATTAATGGTTTTAGATTAGGTGGTTCTGGTAACCCAGACGAAGGCTGGATGAACTCTTGGACTGGATCTATTGATAATTTTAGATTATACAATACTCCACTTACCAATGCAGAGGTAACTACTTTGTTTACTGAAAAAAAATAATGCACATAAGCTTGTTATAGTTCATGCTATAACAAGCTTTTTTTTCATAGGATTAATAGACTTGCTTATAATTTTAAATGAAGTTTATTACTAAATAATATATGTCTAATTCGAACCTATAATTGCAATATTTATATTGTGATATAGGCGGATTTGGCTTAATTTTTAAATTACAAAAATGAAAAACATTGCAGTATTACTACTAATTATATTGGCTGTAAGTTGTGATTCATCATCAAAAACGCAACAAGCAACATCAGAGGATGTACCTACTAATCCAGTTCCTGTTACGGAAAAAATCTCTAATGACGAGCTTATAGAGTTGGTACAAAAACAGACTTTCGCCTATTTCTGGACTTATGCGCAATCCGATTCTGGAATGGCAAGAGAGCGCTACATTCCAGCCAATCCTTCTTTTGAACAAAATATAGTTACTACTGGGGGATCCGGTTTTGGTTTAATGAGTTTAGTCTCAGGAATGTCTCGTGGATATATCACAAGAGAAGAAGGAGTGCAAAGACTGAGCAAGATTGCTGATTTCTTAGAAAAGGCTGATCGATTTCATGGTGCTTGGCCACATTGGATAGATGGAACTACAGGAAAAGTAATTCCTTTTGGTACTAAGGATAATGGAGGAGATCTAGTGGAAACTTCTTTTTTAGTGGCGGGAATGATAACAGTTAGAGAATACCTTAAAGAAGGAACTGCTGAAGAAAAGGTGGTTGGTCAAAAATTTGATCAATTATGGAAAGGTGTGGACTGGCAATGGTATACTAATAATCAAAATAAATTATACTGGCATTGGTCGCCTACTTACGATTGGCAAATGAATTTTCCATTAGAAGGTTATAATGAATGCTTAATTACTTATGTATTGGCAGCGGCCTCACCTACACATACTATAGATGCAAAAGCGTACCACGAAGGATGGGCAGGAAATGGCGCGATAGTATCTTCTAATAAAAAGTATGATTTACCGCTAATTTTAAAACATAATGGTGCTCAAGAATATGGAGGACCTTTATTCTGGGCGCATTATTCCTATCTAGGTTTAGATCCGAATCAGTTAACTGATCAGTATGCTAATTATTGGGATTTAAATTTAAATCAAACAAAAATCAATTATTTGCATTGTGTAGAAAATCCGTTTGCTTACAAAGGATATGGTGCTAATTACTGGGGATTGACAGCTTCTTATTCTAGAAATAACGACGGAAGTGTAGGGTATGATGCACATATGCCAAGTAATGATAAAGGAGTTATTTCTCCAACAGCCGCAGTTAGCTCGATTGTATATACTCCGGTAGAATCAATAGCGCTTATGCGAAATCTATATGAGAATTACAAGTCTGATGTTTGGGGGGTAGCAGGTTTTTACGATGCACATAGTATACATAATAATTGGACTGCTCAGCGGTATTTAGCTATCGATCAAGGTCCGGAAGTGGTTATGTTAGAAAACTATCGTACAGGATTACTATGGAAATTATTTATGAACGCTCCAGAAGTAAAACAAGGCTTAATAAAGCTTGGATTTCATTCTGGGAAATATGGATTTTAAGAAAGCTTACACCTTAAATATAAAAACTTTAGATATGAAAAAAACTATTCTTTTTCTGTTTTTAATAATAACAGTATGCTCCAATGCTCAAAAGGATATTACAGGGAAAATTAAAACGGAAATCGTTGCTACCCACGAACTAAATTATGCATTGCATGTACCTAAAAGTAGTAAAGAAAAGAAACCACTGATTATTTTTTTACATGGATCTGGTGAAAAAGGAACTGATATTGAATTAGTAAAAGTGCATGGTCCTTTTAAATATTTAAAGTCAAATTCATTAGACGCTTATGTTTTGGCTCCACAATGTCCAGATAATGAATATTGGGATTCCGAAGTATTGTACCAATTAATTTTAAAAATTCAAAAAGAGAACAATATTGATCCCAACAGAATTTATCTAACTGGATTAAGTATGGGAGGCTGGGGAGCATGGAATTTAGCTTTTGCACATCCTGAAATGTTTGCCGCTTTAGTACCTATTGCAGGATTCGTAGATCGTGTTCCTATGATTGAAAACTGCAAAATTGGAGCTATTCCTACGAAGATCTTCCACGGATTAGTTGATGATGTGGTTAATGTAGATTATTCCATAACTATTTATAAAAGATTAAAGAAATGTAATCCTAATATCTCTCTTACCATTTTTGATGATGCGAATCATGACAGCTGGACTCGAGTGTATGATAACAAAGAAATTTACGATTGGATGTTCCAACAAACAAAAAAATAACAAAATGAATAACAAATTAATTATAGCGTTTTTATGCTTTTCTCTATTTGGCTACAGCCAAAAAAAAGCGTCAAAAAAAGCAGTTGCAATTAAACCAAAAGCAGAGTTTGTTGCTGATTTAATGGCAAAAATGACAATAGATGAGAAAATAGGACAATTAAATTTACCTACATCAGGAGATATCACCACAGGAGCTGCTAACAGTTCTAATGTGGCTAAAAATATCGAAGAAGGTAAAGTAGGTGGATTATTTAATATCAAGTCGGCACAAAAGATTAGAGAAGTTCAAAAAGTGGCTGTTGAAAAAAGCCGTCTAAAAATTCCATTGCTGTTTGGTATGGATGTAATTCACGGTTATGAAACTACATTTCCTATTCCGCTTGGATTATCTTGTACTTGGGATATGAACTTAATTGAGCGCAGTGCACAAATTGCAGCTCAAGAAGCTAGTGCTGACGGAATCAACTGGACATTTTCGCCAATGGTTGATATTTCTCGTGACCCACGTTGGGGAAGAGTTTCTGAAGGATCTGGTGAAGATGCTTATTTAGGGAGCCAAATTGCAAAAGCAATGGTCAACGGTTACCAACAAGATGATCTTTCTAAAAACAATTCTATTTTATCCTGTGTAAAACATTTTGCTTTATATGGCGCATCAGAAGCGGGACGGGATTACAATACTGTTGATATGAGTAGAATTAAAATGTACAACGAGTATTTCCCTCCTTACAAAGCAGCGGTTGATGCAGGTGCAGGTTCAGTGATGGCTTCGTTTAATGAAATTGACGGAATTCCTGCTACTGGAAATAAATGGTTGATGACTGATGTACTAAGAAAAGAATGGGGTTTTAAAGGCTTTGTTGTAACGGATTACACTGGTATTCCTGAGATGATGGCGCACGGAATGGGCGATTTACAAACGGTATCTGCCTTGGCTTTAAATGCTGGAATTGAAATGGATATGGTAGGAGAAGGTTTCTTGACTACGTTGAAGAAATCTTTAGCAGAAAATAAGGTGACTGTAGAACAAATCGATAATGCGGTTCGTCTTATTTTAAATGCTAAATATGATCTTGGGCTTTTTCAAGACCCATACAAATACTGTGATGTAAAAAGAGCTAAAACGGAAGTTTTTACAACGTCAAATAGATTAGAAGCTAGAAATATAGCTGCTCAATCACTAGTCTTACTAAAAAATGAAAAGCAACTATTGCCATTAAAGAAGTCAGGAACTATTGCAGTAATTGGACCCTTGGCTGATGCCAAAGAAAATATGGCTGGTACTTGGAGTGTTGCTACAAACATGGATAAATCAATTTCCTTGATTGCAGGAATTAAAGAAGTTGCAGCTAATGCAAATGTGCTTTACGCCAAAGGAAGTAATCTAGATTATGATGCTGCTTTTGAAGAAAAAGCGACTATGTTCGGAAAAACATTACATCGTGATGATAGAACAAAAGAGGCATTATTAGCTGAAGCTTTAAAAATTGCGAGTCAATCTGATGTTATTGTTGCAGCTCTTGGAGAATCTGCAGAGATGAGTGGAGAAAGCAGTAGCAGAACAAATATAGAGATTCCGCAAGCGCAAAAAGACTTATTGCAAGAATTACTAAAAACAGGAAAACCAGTTGTATTAGTATTGTTTACTGGGCGACCTTTAGTCTTAGTACAAGAGAATGAAACGGTACCCGCAATTTTGAATACTTGGTTTGCAGGTAGCGAAGCGGGAACTGCAATAGCTGATGTATTATTTGGTAACGAAAACCCTTCTGGAAAATTGACAACGACTTTTCCTAGAAGCGTAGGTCAAGTGCCTATTTATTACAGTCACAAAAATACAGGAAGACCACTTGGTAATAAAGAAGGAAACTTTGAGAAATTTAAGTCGAACTATATCGATGAGAGAAACGAACCTTTATACCCTTTTGGTTTTGGATTGAGTTATACCACATTTAGCTATTCTAATTTGAAAATTTCTTCTGAAAAGATGAATTTCAATGACAAGATTAATGTTAGTGTTGATGTTACGAATACTGGAAATTATGACGGAAAAGAAGTAGTTCAATTGTATTTAAGAGATGTAGTTGGTTCTGTTACAAGACCAGTAAAAGAGTTAAAAGGATTTCAAAAAATAGCCCTTAAAAAAGGGGAGAAACAAACAGTGACATTTGAAATTTCCGTTGAAGATTTGAAATTTTATAATTCTGATTTGGAATTTGTTGCTGAAACAGGACAATTTGAAGCTTTCATTGGCGGAAGCTCTGACACAGAAAATAAAGTTGGTTTTGAGTTAAATAAATAGTTTGGTTTTGTTTTAACTTGGTTTGCCCTTCGGTTTAATTACCGAAGGGTTTTTTAAAACAAAAATCTAATTATTTTCCAGCAGCTGTTTGTTAAATAAGGTTTTACTATTTTAGCTCTACTAAAAAACAAAAAATAATAAAAACATGAAATATTTTTTATCAGGTATTCTATTTTTTACTTTGAGCCTGCTTCAGGCGCAGAGTGTAGTTTCACCTTCAAAAAGAATCAGTTTAGACTTTAAACTTACAGCAAACGGCCAACCTACGTATACAGTAACTTATAAAAACAAAGCCGTTGTTCAAGAAAGTGCAATGGGGATTAAACTGAAAGAGAAACCCGCTCTTGATGTAAATTTCAGTATTCAAGGTTCAAAAAACAGCACTTTCAATGATTCTTGGAAACCAGTTTTAGGAGAGCAAGCTATAATCGTTAATCATTATAATGAATTAACAGTTTCACTTATTCAAAAGGAAACAAACGTAAAAATGAATATCATCTTTAGAGTTTTTGATGAAGGTGTAGCATTTAGGTATGATTTTCCAAAACAAGCTGAACTGAACTATTTCATTATTTCAGATGAGGTTACACAGTTCAATTTGACTGAAAACTACAAAACTTTTTGGATTCCAGGAGATTTTGATAGTAACGAATATGAGTACAATGAAACAAAATTATCAGAAATTGATAATTCTAAAATTGACATGAACAATGGTATTGGTGTCAAATCAATTCCTGGTAAATACATTGTTCAATCACCACTAATGATGAAGTCTGCGGCTGGTTTGTATGTTAATATTTTTGAAGCAGCAGTAGTTAATTATCCTGTAATGCACCTTAATGTTGATGTGAATAACTACCATTTGAATTCACAATTAGTGCCTAATGCCATTGGTGATAAAGCCTATTTACAAGCACCTTGTGTGTCTCCTTGGAGAACAATTATGATAAGCGATGACGCACGAGATATCGTTAGTTCAAAAATGATTTTGAACCTAAACGAGCCGTCTAAAATTGAAGATACTTCTTGGATCAAACCAATGAAATATGTTGGAATCTGGTGGGAGATGCATGTTGGGAAATCAACTTGGGATTTTGCTGGTTCTCAAAACGCACAGAACTCATTGACACAAGATTTAATTCCGTCAGGGAAGCATGGAGCAACAACTGAAAATACCAAAAGGTATATTGATTTTGCTGCTAAGAATGGTTTTGATGGAGTATTAGTAGAAGGCTGGAATGTAGGTTGGGAAGACTGGTTTGGAAATTGGAAAGAAGAAGTTTTTGATTTTTCAACACCCTATCCAGATTTTGACATTGCAGAAATTTCCGCTTACGCCAAATCCAAAAACGTCAAAATGATTATGCACCATGAAACATCGGGTTCTGTAGGAAACTACGAGCGCCATTTAGATCGCGCCATGGATTTGATGAAAAAGTACAATTATCCTGCAGCGAAATCTGGTTATGTAGGAAAAATTATTCCTCGTGGCGAATTTCATGATGGACAAGCGATGGTGAACCACTTTAATTTTGTGGCCAGAAGATTTGCCGATAATAAATTGATGTTGAATTCACACGAATCAACAAGACCTACTGGTTATAGAAGAACATATCCTAACTACATCGCTGCCGAAGCTGCGCGTGGGAATGAATTCAACGCTTGGAGCGTGGGAAACCCACCAATGCATGAGACTATATTGCCATTTACAAGACAATTAGGAGGACCTATGGATTATACGCCAGGTATCTTCGAGATTAAAATGAGCTATTACGATAAAACTAAAACAGAACAGGTTCATACTACGTTAGCAAAGCAGTTGGCATTGTATGTTACGATGTACTCGCCATTGCAAATGGCAGCTGATTTACCTGAAAACTATGAGAAATATAGTGATGCTTTTCAATTTATCAAAGATGTTGCTGCTGACTGGGATGAGAGTAAATACCTGGAAGCAGAGCCAGGCGATTATCTAACAGTTGTTAGAAAAGCCAAAGGTTCAGAATCTTGGTTCCTAGGTGCAATTACTGATGAAAACGCTAGAAAATCTGAAATCAAATTGGATTTCTTGACTAAAGGTCAAAAGTATAAAGCGATCATCTATGAAGATGCAAAAAATGCCGATTGGCAAAAAAATCCTATCGCTTATAAAATCAAAACGATAGAAGTAACGAATAAATCAAAAATCAATTTGAACTTGGCACCAGGAGGAGGAACAGCAATTAGTTTCGAACCAGTTAAATAGTCACTATTAGTTTTAATAATGTATTTTATGATTGCATTATTGATTTGTTAATGACAACTAACTTATCCTTTAAATCCTGCAAGTAGTATACTTCTTGCGGGATTTTTTTTGGACTATTGGAAATTCCACGGGAGCTATTCAAGTTAAAAAACGCTGTTTAATTATGAAATACACGAAGATTACTTTTTTTAAATTACTATTTATTGGTTTTTTATTTCTTTCGGTTCAGGCTGAAGCCCAACAAAAAACCTATTGTAACCCAATTAATATTGATTATGGTTATTGTCCAATTCCTAATTTTGTAACGCAGGGAAAACACCGTACGACTGCTGATCCAGTGATTACTTTTTTTAAAGGAGAATACTATCTTTTTTCGACAAATCAATGGGGATATTGGCATAGTAAGGATATGCTAGATTGGAAATTTATCTCCAGAAAGTTTCTTAGACCAGAGCATGACGTTTACGATGAACTTTGTGCGCCCTCATTATCATTTGTCAATGATACGTTATTAGTTGTAGGCTCAACTCATGGTAAGGAATTCCCAATCTGGATGAGTACAAATCCTTCTAAAGATGATTGGAAAGAATTAGTTCACAAATCAGAAGCAGCAGCTTGGGATCCTTCTATTTTCTGGGACAAAGAGAAAGATGAACTTTACGAGTACTATGGTTCTAGTAACTTATATCCACTTTATGGTGTCAAATTAAATAGAAAAACGTTTCAGCCAGAAGGTGACGTCATTCCGCTCATAGCATTAAATGATGATGAACATGGTTGGGAGCGCTTTGGTGAAAATAATGACAATACTTTTATGCAGCCTTTTATGGAAGGAGCATTTATGACCAAGTACAATAATAAATATTATTTGCAATATGGCGGTCCAGGAACGGAGTTTAGTGGTTACGGTGATGGTGTTTATGTCAGTGATAAACCGTTAGGTCCTTTTGAATACCAGTCGCACAATCCTTTTTCGTATAAACCGGGAGGATTTGCAAGAGGAGCAGGGCATGGGGCAACTTATCAAGATGACAAAGAGGCTTTTTGGCATGTGTCTACAATTGTTATTGGTACCAAAAATAATTTTGAAAGACGTATCGGAATTTGGCCAGCAGGCTTTGATAAAGACGGAATTTTATATTCAAATACAGCATACGGAGATTATCCTACTTTTTTACCTTCACAAAATAAAAACCATCTAAACGATAATTTTTCTGGCTGGATGATACTGAATTATAACAAACCGGTGCAGGTCTCTTCAACTTTGGGAGGTTATCAAGCCAATAACGCCGTAAATGAAGATATAAAAACCTATTGGTCAGCAAAAACAGGAGCAAAAGGAGAGTGGTTGATTTCTGATTTGGGAGAAAAAAGTACTATTAACGCGATCCAAATCAACTTTGCCGATCAAGATGTTGAACTAATGGGGAAACCAGAGAAAACTTCTGGACATAAATACGTCTTATACTATTCCGATAATAATAAAGACTGGAAAGTTGCAGTGGACAAAAGCAAGAATGACAAAGATGTACCTCACGATTATATCGAATTAGAAAAGCCAATTAATGCTCGTTATTTAAAAATTGAAAACAGAGGAATGCCAAAAGGGAAATTTGCTCTTTCAGGTTTTAGAGCTTTTGGAAAAGGAAGTGGCAAAATTCCAAATACTGTAAATAATTTTGTTCCTTTACGAGCAGAACCGAGAAAAAAAGGAGAAAGACGTAATGTTTGGTTCAAATGGCAGCAAGAGCCTTTGGCGGATGGCTATGTT
Source organism: Flavobacterium degerlachei (assembly GCF_900106645.1). GTDB lineage: Bacteria > Bacteroidota > Bacteroidia > Flavobacteriales > Flavobacteriaceae > Flavobacterium > Flavobacterium degerlachei. The sequence goes on along the minus strand of NZ_FNMV01000008.1, from coordinate 50,993 downwards.
ATTTATTTTGGTAAATCTCCCGATAAAATGTATGGTTCTATAATGGTGTACGGGAAGAACGAATATTATTTTAACGGTTTAGATCGCACTGATGCTTACTATTTTCAAATAGAAGCTTTTAATAATAACGGAATTAGCGCACGAACAACAATTAAAAAGTCAGAATAAAACTAACCTTAATAAACAATGAAGAAAATAACATTATTAGCACTGCTTTTCATAGGTAGTTCAGGAATATATGCTCAAAAAAGTGACGAGCAGGTTCTTAAAGAAATTTACAAGTCAGCATTGACAAATTCAAAATGCTATTCTTGGCTAGACCATCTTTCAAATGATATTGGTTCTCGTTTGTCTGGTTCTGCCAGTGCTGAAAAAGCGGTGCAGTATACAAAAGCTGAAATGGAAAGTATAGGTTTTGATCGCGTTTTTCTTCAAGAAGTAATGGTGCCTAAATGGGTGCGAGGCGAAAAAGAAACTGCCTATATCCTTGACAATAAAACTAAAATCAATGTGCCTATCTGCGCACTAGGTGGATCTGTAGCTACTTCTAAAAATGGACTTACCGCTGAGGTGATCGAAGTTCAAAGTTTGGAAGAATTAGTTACTTTGGGAAAAGATAAAATTAAAGGCAAAATTGTTTTTTTTAATAGACCAATGGATAATGCGCAAATTGAATCCTTTCATGCTTATTCCGGTGCTGTAGACCAAAGATATGCAGGAGCAAAAGAAGCATCTAAGTTTGGTGCGGTAGGAACAATAGTGCGTTCTATGAACTTAAGATTGGATGACTTTCCTCATACTGGAGCACAGAGCTATGGTGATCTTCCTAAATCGCAATATATCCCAACAGCTGCTATTAGTACAAATGGTGCCGAATTGCTATCTAAAACACTTAAAAACAACCCAAAAGTTAAATTCTACTTCAAACAATCTTGTGAGCAATTTGACGATGTCCTTTCATATAATGTTGTAGGAGAAATTAAAGGAAGCGAACATCCAGAAAATATAATGGTTGTAGGTGGACATTTAGATTCATGGGATCTTGCTGATGGTTCACATGATGATGGAGCAGGAGTGGTACAAAGTATGGAAGTGGTGAATATCTTTAATAATCTTGGATATAAACCGAAAAACACTATTCGTGTGGTCCTTTTTATGAATGAAGAAAACGGACTTAGAGGCGGAAACAAATATGAGGAACTATCCTTAGTGAATAAAGAGAATCACATATTCGCTTTAGAAAGTGATTCAGGCGGATTTAGTCCAAGAGGATTTTCTTTAGAATGTGATGACGCTCAATTTGATAAGATATCGAGTTATGCAAAAGTATTTGAGCCTTATTTAATCCATAGTTTTGTAAAAGGGCACAGTGGGTCAGATATTGGTCCGTTGACCTCTAAGAAGATCGTAAAAGCGGGTTTAAAGCCGGATTCCCAACGTTATTTTGATTATCACCATGCTGCAAACGATAAATTTGATGCTGTTGATAAAAGAGAATTAGAACTTGGAGCTGCAACTATGGCTTCTTTGATGTATCTAATCGATAAAAACGGAATAGAAACTAAGTAGTACTGTTTTAAATTTTTTCTGCTGAAAAAAGCCACAAGAATATTTATTCTTGTGGCTTTTTTATTGAATTCAATTCTAGAATTAATCTAGTAGTATAAATTACATTACGGTTTTGTTTTGTGAGGGACACCATCTCCTAATAATATGGATAATGATTTTAGGCTTTCCGTACGATCTGCAATTAACTTAGCGATACTGGCAAAAGGAATAAAAAGAATCATTCCGGCAGCACCCCATAAAATACCGCCAGCCGTAATCATTATGATTATTACAAGCGTGTTAATTTTTAAACGACTACCTACCGCAAAAGGAAATATCACATAGGCTTCCAATATTTGAACTATAGAAAAAACGATAATAACACCTAGTGGATACCAAATTGAATTGAATGTAATCCAAGAAACGGCTATGGGTAATAGAGAGGAAATCAAAATTCCTATATAAGGTATAAAAGTGAGAACGGAGGCGATAAATCCAAACAGAATAGGATGTGGAACACCAACGATAGCTAAGCCAATACTGTTTAAAGCTCCAACAATAAGGTAAACCACTAACATTCCTTTGATGAAATTATAATAAGCATGTATGGTTTCAGTTAGAATTTCGCGGATGATTTCTTTTCTTTCAGCGGGAAAAATTCGGTAGAGAACATTGGCAAGTATTTGACGATGAAAAAGTATTAGAGCTGAAAATACAGGAATTATTAAAAGATAGAAAAAGGTTTCTGAAAATAAAAATGCAGCATTTCGCAAAAATGAAAGCGCTTGCGATCCAGAGTTGTTAATGGAGCTTTTAAAAAAAGCTAGCTGCTCCTCCGTACTTATTTCAAACCGTTGTGCAATATAGATACTGATTTGATTTAATGTTTCCAGCAGTTTCTTCTTGAACGGTTCCCATTCATTGGAAAACTCATTTATTTGTGTAAAAAGTAAATAGAAAAGGATTCCCACTAATATAAACATAAAAGAAAGGGAAATCAAAATGGCTAAAGTTTTGGTTATTCCTTTTTTTTCCATCCACTTACAAACTGGAAACAGAATGAAACTGATCAGCAGAGAAAAACTAAGCGGAATAAAAAGCGTTTTTCCAAAGTAAAGTACAAAAGAAAGAAGGACAATAAATTGAAGTATTTCAAGCGCTGAATAGTTCGCGTTAGGGGAAATTGGATTTGTACTTTTCGAAATTAGTTTCATAAGAATTTTGAACTTTAAAAATTATTTCCTTCTATTCCTGCACTTTTTTAATTTGCATAAAAAACCAATGTCAGCTCAAATCCAAGTTTTATTTCAATTCTTGAAAGTTATTATAAATTTAGCCCCCTTATTTATTTCACTTTCAACTCTTATGTGACCACCAAGATTGGTAACATGGTTATAAACTAAATAAAGACCTATACCTTGACTGTCAATATTTGTGCTAAATTTTTGGTGTAAGCCAAATATCTTATCTTTTACCTTATCCATGTCAAAACCAATTCCGTTATCTGAAATAATTAACTCTTTGTTTCCATTGTTATTATTAGAGTAAATAGAAATAATGGGTAAGCAGTCAGTTTTAGCGTATTTAATCGAGTTGGTTATTAAGTTTAAAAAGATACTTTTCAAATAAGCTTTGTTAAAATTTATTTTTTCAAGACTTGAGAAATCAACATTAATAGTAGCTTCTGAATTTTGTATTAGTGAGTTAATCGAGAGCAATACCTCATTTAGGGATTCATTCAAATTTAATTCCTCGAGATGTTCATTGATCTCATTGTTTTTATTTAAAAGGGCAACATATTCATTTAATGTTTCCTTCAAACCTTCGGTTGTTGACTTCAATATAGATATAAACTCAAGAGTCTCTGAATCACTGATTTTAGAAACATCCAAAAGTTCAAACACAGAAAGTAAATTATTAACAGGTGATCTTAAATCGTGTGCAGATGTATAGGTTAACTCCTTAAAATCGTTATTTATTTTTGTGAGTTCTGCTAAATGCTTATTACGTTGCTCTTCAAGTTGTTTTTTATAGGTAATGTTTTTGGCAATGGCATATATTAATTGGTCACTTTCGATAGGCAATGACGTCCATAAAAGCCAAACTATTTCCCCACTCTTTGTAACATATCTATTTTCAAAATTAAATAAGGAGACTCTTTTTCTAAGCTCATTTCGAGCGGAATCAGTACTTGATTTATCCTCAAGGTAAACGAATTCATTAATGGGTTTCGACATTAATTCTTCATTTGTATACCCTAATAATTTCGATACTGCAGGATTTACTCTTTTTAAATAACCGTCGAACCCAGCTATGCATAGTAAGTCAGGAGACAAATCGAAGAAGCTTTCGAATTTATATACAGTATTCAAATTATAGTGATCCACATTTTGTTCAGCTCTTATCATTTTTTTTAAATCTTATTAATGACAATTGACTTTTAATTTACACATTGATTTTTAAATTCTTTCAAAGAAAATTAAACCAATTTTTATGATGCTACTAAAGTAAGTATAAAATATTAGAAATTATAAAGACCACCACAAAACTAACGGATAGTGCTATTATATCGTTAAGATTTGCTTTTTACGGTGGAAATCTAAAGAAAAAGGAGACAATCTATTTAAGACAGTCTCCTTTTTATATAGATGATATATAGTGACATTTTATTATCTAAAATGAATTTACCGTTTTTCTAATGGCAACAAGTTTAGTCATTAAACCTTCAAAATAGTCTAAATGTAACATATTTGCCCCATCGCTTTTTGCATTAGCGGGATCAAAATGAGTTTCGATAAAAATTCCATCAACACCTACGGCAATACCCGCTTTGGCAATAGTTTCAATCATATCAGGTCTTCCACCAGTTACACCGGCAGTTTGGTTAGGTTGTTGCAAAGAATGGGTTACATCAAGAACCGTAGATGCGTACTGTTGCATAGTAGGAATTCCTCTAAAATCAACAATCATATCTTGATATCCAAACATAGTTCCACGATCAGTAACCATTACATTTTGATTGTTACAGTCTAAAACCTTCTGAACTGCATGTTTCATGCTTTCTGGACTCATGAATTGTCCTTTTTTCAGGTTAACTACTTTTCCAGTATTGGCCGCAGCCACAACTAAATCAGTTTGACGTACTAGAAAAGCTGGAATTTGCAATACGTCCACATATTGAGCAGCCATATCTGCATCCTCATTTGTGTGAATATCAGTAACAGTAGGAACATGAAAAGTTTCAGAAACTTTTCGTAATATTTTTAATGCTTTTTCGTCTCCAATTCCTGAAAAACTGTCGATTCTTGAGCGATTCGCTTTTTTGAAAGAACCCTTAAAAACGAAAGGAATTTCTAACTTATCGGTGATTCCAATTAATTTTTCAGCAATTCGCATCGCCATTTCTTCGCTTTCTATAGCGCAAGGTCCAGCAAGCAAAAAGAAGTTGCCGCTATCAGTATACTTAATTTGGGGAATATCTTGTATGTTCATAGTTGTATTATTTAAAGCTGCAAAGGTAGTTATGATTTGCCATTTACGGTTTACAATTTATATTTTTTATAGGTAATAACAGTATGATGGGGAGCTATTTCCTGCTATCCGCTTTAATCTTCTTGTTTTTAAAGATAAAACAAGAAGGATTCCGCTGCTATCAGGGCTAGGCGACTGTATTTTTAATTAAATTTCTTTAAACTAAAACCAATAGGTACTTTAAGAGCGCCTTTTTCATAAATGTTCATATACAATAGGATAGGTTTTTTTTGTCCTGTCCATTTTACTTCATAAACATCAAGGAATCCAGCTCCCATTTCGCTTCTCTTTGTAGGGAATGGGCAGCAGCTTTCTAGCTTTGAGAATGTGATTTTTTCTCCTTTTGGCCCCGCCAAAGCATTTAAAAAACGTTCTTGATTGACGGTCTCATTCCTAGTGCTGTAATAGAAAACATTAATAGGATAATCTTTGTCATATCCATATTTTGGGTCCTTACTATATTCCGTGAGTACAAAAGTGTTGTTTTTACTAAGCTGCGGAAGAGGTGCATTGTCATCAATATTTTGTATAGTTGACTTCGTACTTATGCATGAAGTAAAAAAGAGTATTGACGCAATAAAAAGCATTGTTTTTTTCATACAACTGATATTAGAGAGGAATTGCCCCCTGTTTATTAATACTACAAATATAATAAGAACTAGGAAGGCTATCGCAACTGGCATCAATATTTGTTATTGGTTTGTTCTGTTTTTGATATGAAGAATCCTTACTTTTACAAAAAAAAAAATAAAATATGGATATTGTTTTTCAAACATGGCCTTGGTATGTATCTGGTTTTTTGATTGGATTAATTATGCTTTGCCTAATTTATTTCGGAAAAAGTTTTGGAATGTCATCAAACTTGCGTTCTATGTGTACGATAATGGGAGCTGGGAAGCGTACTGCTTTTTTTGACTTTGACTGGAAAGAACAACGATGGAATTTAGTTGTTGTCGCAGGTGCTATGTTGGGTGGTTTTGTGGCGGTTAATTTTATGAGTGATCCGTCAAATGTTGACATAAACCCAAAAACTATTGAACAATTAGCGCATTTCGGAATAGATGCACCAAACGGCAAGTTAGTTCCTGATGCTCTGTTTGGCAATGCTGTTTTTCAATCTCTTAAAGGAATTCTGATACTGCTTGTAGGTGGTCTTCTTATTGGTTTTGGAACGCGTTATGCTGGTGGATGTACCTCTGGACATGCCATTTCTGGATTGAGTAATCTACAAGTCCCTTCTTTAAAAGCGGTAATTGGCTTTTTTATTGGTGGTTTAATTATGGCTTATTTTATATTCCCATTAATTTTTTAGAAAATGAAAGTATTAAAATATTTATTAGTTGGTTTTGTTTTCGGAATTGTATTAACAAAGTCGGAAGCAGTTTCTTGGTATCGAATTTATGAAATGTTCCAGTTTCAATCCTTCCATATGTATGGAATAATTATGGTAGCAATAGGTACTGGGATTATTGGAATTCAGATTATAAAAAGAAATAATATAAAAGACATCAAAGGTTTACCCATTGAAATTGCAGATAAAGAACCTGGATCAATCCGTTACTGGGTTGGAGGTATTCTATTCGGACTAGGTTGGGCATTAGTAGGTGCTTGCCCTGGGCCTATTTATATATTATTAGGAGCAGGTTTCTGGAGTATTCTTATTGTACTTTTTGGAGCTTTGTTTGGAACCTATCTATATGGAGTCTTTAAAGATAAATTACCTCATTAGCAGTTTGAATATCAATAGTATAAATAGCATTTTCTTAAAAAAGGAAATGCTATTTTTTTTTATTTAATTTTAAAATTCCAACTACAATTAAGTATTGAGCAATTAAATAAGTGATCATAATTAAAAAAGAACTCAGTACAATAGGAGCATAAAATTTATTAAAGGCTAAAATACTATCGGAACTTATAAAAGCAATTGCACCAATCAGAATATACCAATTTCCAGGCTCTTCCCAGTTTAAAAAGCCTTTTAAGGCAAATAATAACATAGTTGAAATAACTAAGGCATAAACAAAAACAGGTATGGTTAAATCGCCTAAACTTGGCAGTAAAATAGAAATCATTGTAAATAAATATACAATTATACAGGTAACACCAATCCAGAATATTGCTTTGTTTTTTCTGTTTTTGTATTTTAACTGCTTGTTAAAAAGTAATATGTAAACAATATGTGATATCAAAAAGGCAATTAGTCCCACTATGAAAAACAGCTCATGTTGATCTGCAAAAAGGAGAATGATATCTCCAATCCATGAAAAAGCTAAGGCAATTAAAAGGAATTTTTTTGACGGAAAGTTGCCACTAAAATAAACCGCTAGCAATAGAAATGGTAGTAAGAATGGTTTTAAGAACCAAGCAATCTGTTCTTGACCTAAAAGTATAATTAAAAGGTAAGCAGCGCTTATACCAATATAGCTTTTTAATAATAATTCTTTTTTCATGTTTTGTTCTATGAATTAATAAGTATTTCCTCTTTTTCTCTGAATTCAAAAAAAACAAAATAGAAGTTGATTAGTAGCGAAAATAGGAGGTATCCGAAAATTAGATAATTGGCAAAAGGGAAAAATGAATTTAGACCAAACCAGTCTCCAAAATAAACAAGAATAGCAATAGCGGTTAAAAATCGGAAGCTTTCCCAATAAATAGAGAATCTACTTTTATCCATTAATTCAGAATAACTATAAATGGTTAAAAAGATAAATGAACCATAAATAAAGATATTAGGTAAACCAATGTTCCCTATATTATTGAATAAAAAGGCAACAATAATTAAGGTAATCAGCACTTGTGCAACTGACCAATACGTTAGTTTTAACGAGTTTTTAGTGCCATATTTTTCAAAGTTGTAAACATTGGAGATTTTATTTACAGGGTATTTTTCTTCAAAATTTTCCGGACGCCAGCCTGTTGGTTTAAACCAGATGGTAAACTTGTCTTTCCATTTTTCAGCTCTCCAAGCATCAGAAATCAATAACTCTAGATGTTGAAAATTAATCTTTATAGGATTCCAGGTACTAGCAGGCCTTGTGATTCCAAATACTGGAGGTACCGTTTCTAACTCTTCTTGAAAAGTACCGAACCATTTGTCCCATAATATAAAGATCTGCCCATGGTTTTTATCAATATATTCGGCATTTATCGCATGATGTACGCGATGATGGGATGGAGTAACTAATATTTTTTCTAAAACCCCCATTTTTTTAATGTGCTTTGTATGGTACCAGAACTGTAAGAATAATTGAATAGGTAGTGTTATGATGATAACTTTGGCTGGTATACCTATTAAAGCAGCAGGAATCAATATAAAAGTAAAGAGATTTACGAAAGTAGAGATGGACTGTCTGAGAGCACAAGCAAGGTTAAATTCTTCGCTGCTGTGATGCACGGCATGTTTATTCCAGAAAAAATTAACTTGATGTGCTATGCGATGATTCCAATAGCCGTAAAAATCGATAATGACAAAAGCAACAAGGTATGTAAGCACATCAGCTTCTAAAGTAAATAATCCTATTTTTGATACCATCCAGTCATATGAAATAAAGGTGATACTTAGACCTAGGACATCTTTTACGGCATTTGTGATGCCAGAACTAACACTTGATACACCATCCATTAAAGGAACAGTGTCTTCTCCTTTGTATAAGCCATAAATTTTTTCAATAATAATTAATACCAAAAAAAGAGGCATCGCGATAATTAATATTTTACCATATTCTTCCATAAAAAAAAACATTCTAATTTATTCAAATATAGAATAAATTAGAATGTTTTTTAAATTATCGTCAAAAAAAATCCTCTTAAACGAGGTTATTGTTTGATTTTAAACAATTTCAGCACTTAATCCTGCTGCAAGCAATTGGCTGCATTGACGTTTCAATTTGTCAAGAGGTCCAGTTTTTACAGTACATTTTCCATTGTAATGTACTATTAAAGAACATTGCTCTGCTTGTTCTGGTGTATGTTCACAAACACGCATAAGGGTATTTATGACATGGTCAAAAGTGTTAACATCATCGTTATAAACAATAATCTCGTTATTTATCGATGGAGCTTCTTTTAAGCTGACCTTTTCTCTTGTTTTTTCTTTTGTACTCATCTTTAAATAATTTTGGGATTTAAATAAAAATATAGTTTGACTTGTTTTTTATTATTCAAAAAGTAAAATTTTGTGGGTTTTAAATACAGTGTTATACTCTTTATAATTCTAATTTTCTTTGCTGAATTTATTCTTAATTGGAGCAGCCTTGCTAATTGAATTTTTATGCAAAATTGAAGGCTGCTAGTTTTTACTATCACCCAAAAAATTTATTGTACTAATTTACGTATTTTAATGAAACCCAATTGTTTCTTTCGAACTTTTTAACATATTTTAAACCTTTTTCAGTGCAAGAGGCGTCAATAAAAGGGATGTCTTGCTCGTAAAAACCACTTAAAAGAAGTGTTCCTTTTGGGTTCAAACAATCAACATAACTTTGCATGTCATTCAATAAAATATTGCGGTTAATGTTAGCAATAATCAAATCGTATTTTTTTCCTTTCAACAATTCGGCATCACCTTCATAAACAGTAATATGATGACAATCATTGCGTTCTGCGTTTTCTATTGAATTTAAATAACACCAGTTATCAATATCAATAGCATCGATTGGTTGTGCGCCTTTCATTTCAGTTAGAATTGCTAAAATTGCTGTTCCACAACCCATATCAAGCGCTTTCATTCCCGTAACATCTGTTTCTAATAAATGTTGAATCATCATGTGTGTTGTCTCATGGTGACCCGTTCCAAAGCTCATTTTTGGTTCGATAAGAATGTCAAATTCAGCATCAGTTTTTGGATGAAAAGGAGCACGTACGTGACAGTTTCCTTCTACATCTATAGGTTCAAAATTCTTTTCCCATTCTTCATTCCAGTTGACTTGGTCTATCTCTTCGAAAGTATAATCAATCTTAAATTCTTCCGAATTTAAAATATGAATATCCTCAAGAATAGTCTCGTCCCATAAGTCTTTTTGCACAAAGGCAGAAATACCCGTTGCGGTTTCTGTAAAGCTTTCAAATGCTTTTTCGCCTAATTCGGCAATTAATATTTCTGATCCCAGTTCCTTTGGTTCAATATTAAAATGGTATCCTATATAAATGTTTGACATGTTTATTTTTTTTGCAAAGGTACTCTTTCTCTTTTATTGAATAATATAAAAACAAAAAAAGCGATAAAATGAATTATCGCTTTTTTATAAAACTGCTTTTATATTTTAAATTGCATTAACGATTGCAATGAAATCATCTGATTTTAGTGCAGCTCCGCCAATAAGACCTCCGTCTACATCAGGGTTAGAAAAGATTTCTTTAGCGTTGTCTGGTTTTACACTACCACCGTAAAGTATAGAAACATTGTCAGCGATATCAGCTCCAAAATTTTTACGAACTGTTTCTCTGATAAATTCATGCATTTCTTGTACTTGCTCAGGTGATGCAGTTTCACCTGTTCCTATAGCCCATACTGGCTCGTATGCCAATACTATATAAGCCCAGTCTTTTGCTTCAATATGAAACAAGCCATCTCTCAATTGGTTTTCAACAACATTAAAATGATTTTTTGATTGACGGTCTTTTAACTCCTCTCCAAAACAAAAGATCACTGTCATATCATGTTCTAATGCAGTACTTACTTTGTTAGCTATCAAAGCATCAGTTTCATTAAAGATAGCTCTACGCTCTGAATGCCCAAGGATCACTATGTCAACACCAACACTTTTCAACATGTCAGCAGAGATTTCTCCTGTAAAAGCGCCACTTTCAGCTTGATGTACATTTTGTGCTGCTACATCAATATTAATAAATTCTAAATGGTCTACTGCTGAAGCCAAGTTTACAAAAGTAGGTGCTACGATTACTTGTACGTCAGTCTCCGTTGGCATTTTCTCGATTAATTCATTTAATAAATCCTCAGTTTGCTCTGCATTTTTATTCATTTTCCAGTTTCCAGCTACAATCTTCTTTCTCATTTCAGTTCGTGTTATGTTTAGTTATTCGTTTTTAGTTCTTTATTTTAATTTTTTTAAGGTCTTATTGATTTTGTCAAAATCAGTTTCTATCGCACGATATAAGGCAATTTTACCAGTTTTGTCTACAATGATATATCGGGGGATCCAATCTAGGTCAATGGCGTTTGCAAATACCCCTTTCATCTGGTCATTTGCCATATAGTGGTCGCCTACAAGTTGATGCTTATCGATTCCAATTTCCCATTTGTCAGCAGTTTTGTCCATAGAGATAAAGACAAAGGCAACGTCAGGATTATTTGCTTGTAGTTCTTTCATCTTTGGCATTGCTTTGATACAGTCACCACACCAAGAAGCCCAAACCTCAATTACTAAAGTTTTTCCTTCATGCTTCTTTAAAATGTCTTGAAAAGCAATTTGACTTCCAGCAGTAGTCAGTAATGTTTCTGACAAAGCTTCTTTTGAAAAACTATTTTTTTTGGCATTAGTACAAGAAAACGTAGCGAATGCAATAAATAAAGCAAATATTTTTTTCATTTTTTATATTTTAAACAAAGTTAAACAAACAATTTGATTGACGATTATAGATTGTTTTTTTTTGGATTTGCGGGTCCGAAATCACAAAACGTCCGGTTTTAGTGAGGAAATGAAAATTGAAATCGTTGTAGTAAGTACAGCATCGAGAGCTTTTCTCCTACTTTTTATAATTTTATTTTTAAAATGATCAAAAATTTCCAATTAGGAGGACTAAGAAAGTCTGATTTTAGGATCTAAATAGGCGTAAATGATGTCGACTAGAATGTTTATTGCTACAAAAGTGGTCGAAATTATAAGCACAGAACCCATAATTACAGGTAAGTCCAAATTATTTAATGCTTCGACAATTTCTTTCCCCAATCCATTCCATCCAAAAATAAATTCTACAAAAACCGCTCCGGCTAGCATGGAAGCAAACCATCCAGAAATTGCAGTTACAACTGGGTTTAGGGAATTTTTTAAAGCATGTTTTCTAATGATTTGAAACTCAGATAAACCTTTGGCTCGAGCAGTACGAATGTAATCTTGTCCAAAAGTTTCTAATAAGGAGTTTCGCATCAATTGGATGACAACTGCCAATGGACGAATTCCCAGCACAATTGCTGGCAGTACAATATTTTTCCATTGTATATAACTACCCTCACCAAAATCATCTACCTCATATAAACTTCCCGTCATATTTAAGTGTGTGTATTTTTGTAATACAAAACCAAACAGCCATGCAAACAAAATGGCACTGAAAAAAGAAGGTATGCTCATTCCCAGAGTACTTACTAACGCAATTACCCGATCGATCCAGGTATCTTTATATAAAGCCGAAATGATACCGAAAATAATTCCAAAAACAATGGCAATCACAATTGCAAAAAGAGCTAATATAGCCGTATTAGGTAGGGTGTTAGCAATTATTTCAGATACTTTTTTACCGCTTTTCTGGAAGCTTTCCCTCAAATAGGGCGTTTTGATTACAAGTTGATTATGTCCGATGCTAAATAGCGGAGCTGCATTGTATTTTCCCTCGCTCAAATAAGTGTAATCCGATTCATTATTGCTGTGAATGGAAATAGGAGAAAGGTCATTGAGATAATATAAATATTGTGTTGAAATGGGTTTGTCAAAACCATACTTTTTCTTTATCAAAGCTAATTGTTCCGAATTTTCATTCTGGTCTAGCATCATTCTCGCAGGATCGCCTGGCAAAACGTTGAACAAGAAGAATATCACCGTAATCACTCCGTATAGAGTAAGCAGCGCATAGCCAATTTTATTTAGAAAGTATTTTAGCATTTATTATCTTAGTCGAAAGTTAATTTTCATGAAGTCCTAATGGCAAACCCTTTTTCCGACTTATTTATAGCTTCAGTTTTTTAATGTCGTTATAATGCACTTTTTGTTTAATTGTTCCTTTTTCAATAACAACTATACTTGGATTCGCTCTTTCAATGGTTTTTAAAGTAGTTCCGTCGCAAAAATAATAGTCGAAAGTAAGACCATATTTTTTTTGTGCTTTGGCAATTAATTCCGGAGATGAAGCAGTCATACCTATAACCTTATATCCTTTGGCTTTAGCTTCTTGATTTAATTTCTCCAACTTAGTCATTCCGCCCTCTTCGGGAGTAGCCAAGTCGTAAGTGACGAACATTAACAATTTAGGCTCTTGTAGCAATTCTTCTTTATAATCGGAATCCTCTTTTACCATAGTGAAATCATGGATAGGAGGAACATATCCTTCTGTAATTACTTTGTCTTTTCTATCTACAAAAGTGGCACCTTCTGGAATTGCCATTAAATCTTTTTCAGTAAACTCAGTATCGACTCCATTTACATTGTAAATGAAAATCATTTCAACGACTGATTTCTCAGCACCTTCAGGAATTTCCATTCCTTTTTGAATATTAGTACCTACTTTATAGGCTCTAAAGTCAATTATTGGCAAGTGATTGAGTACCCAAACCGCCATGAACATACATAGAATTATACTCGCATAAGCAATTATGTTTTGGATAGCATTTGCAAATAAAGGATTTACTAATTTTTTGTTTATGAATAGAATTAGAATAAAAAATAATAAAACAATGTCCTTTGTAAAGGATTGCCAAGGTGTAAGATGCAATGCATCACCAAAGCAACCACAGTCTTTAACTACATCAAAATAAGCAGAATAAAAGGTTAGGAATGTAAAAAAAACAATCATTAATAATAAACTCCAAATCGTGAATTTTGATTTGTAACCAATGAGCAGCATTACTCCCAATACTACTTCTAGAATGACCAAAAATAAAGCAAGTCCTAAAGTTAATGGCACCAGAAAAGGCATGTTAAATACAGGTTCACTGAAATATTCATCTAGTTTATAAGAAAAACCTACTGGATCATTCAGTTTTATTAATCCTGAGATTATGAATAGTAAGCCAACGAATATTCTTGAAAATTGAGTAATTATATTTTTCATGTTTGATTTTATTTTTATTTACCGAAACCCATTAAGATCAATGCGAAAATAGCATAGTTGATCATATCTTGATAGTTAGCGTCGATGCCTTCAGAAACGATTGTTTTTCCTTTATTGTCTTCAATTTGTTTGACACGAAGTAGTTTTTGCAGAATCAGATCGGTGAGTGAACTCACACGCATTTCGCGCCAAGCTTCACCGTAATCATGATTTTTATTTTCCATCAACTCTTTGGTAAGTTTGATTTTGGCGTCATATAATTCGGTAGCTTTTTCAACATCTAAATCTGGTTGGTCTGCTACACCTAATTCCAATTGGATTAAAGCCATGATGGAGTAATTGATGATACCTATGAATTCGCCAGTTTCATCTTCGTTTACTTTTCGAACTTCATTTTCTTGTAAACTTCTGATTCTTTGTGCTTTTATGAATATTTGGTCGGTTAGGGAAGGCAATCTAAGTATGCGCCAAGCACTACCATAATCTGTCATTTTGTTGATAAAGAGCGAACGACAAATCGCAATTACCTTATCGTATTCTTGAGAAGTATTCTTCATTATTGGTGTATATTTGTCTAAAAATTTTCTCAAAAATAACATATTTTTTTTTGAATGTGGAATTTTGAAGTCTTTAAAATTGTAAACAAATGACTATTAACTGCAAAGGCCAACTGATAGACTTAGCAACTCCCAAAGTAATGGGAATTTTGAATGTAACCCCTAACTCCTTTTTTGATGGTGGAAGGTACAATCCTGGACCATCTGGAGAAAGTGAAATGCTTTCTCAGGTAGAAAAAATGCTAAGTGATGGTGCTACATTTATTGATATAGGAGGCTATTCCAGTAAACCTAGTGCCGAGTTCGTTAGGGAGGAGGAAGAGCTTAATAGAATTGTTCCTGTGGTTCAGTCTATCTTGAAACATTATCCCGAAGCATTGCTTTCAATTGACACTTTTAGAAGTGAAGTGGCGGTTGCTTGTATCGATAATGGTGCAGCAATTGTAAATGATATTTCGGCAGGAATGTTAGACGATAAAATGATGGAAGTCGTGGCAAAGTATAATGTGCCATACATAATGATGCACATGCGCGGAACACCGCAAACAATGCAAAGTATGACGCATTACGACGATATCGTCAAAGAAATGCTTTTCTATTTTTCAGAGAGAATTCATAAAGCCAGAAGTTTAGGTATTAACGATTTGATAGTTGATCCTGGATTTGGCTTTGCCAAAAACCTAGAGCAAAATTATGAAGTGTTGAAAAAATTAGAGTTATTTGAAATGCTAGAATTGCCTTTATTAGTAGGTGTTTCTAGAAAATCAATGATTACTAAATCTTTGAATATTAGTTCGAATAAAGCTTTAAATGGAACAACGGTTCTTAATACAATTTCATTGACTAAGGGAGCAAAAATTTTACGTGTTCATGATGTAAAAGAAGCAATGGAGTCAGTTACACTATTTAATAAAATTAATTTATAATGATGAAATACCTAAGCTTGATTGTTCTTTTTATTTTAATGTCTTGTGGAAATAAAGAAGACATATTATTACCAAAATCAGACAAAACTATTGTTAGTAATATTGAAGACCATTCGCCAATCTATATTTTTTTTAGAACAAACGATAAAGATACTTTGACCGAAGTCAACAGGAAAAATAGTATTATCACTACCAATTGGATTTTCAATATAGACAAGCGTTTGCCTTTGCGAATTGTAATTCCACAAGTGATGAAATTGCAAGATAAGAAGCGAAAAGAAAAGGCGCATAAAAATGAAAAAGCGGAAAATTATTATTCCTACGCTGATAGTATTGGTAAGAATATGGCTTTTATTCCTTTTACGAAAGTGTACTATAAATTAGAAAAGCCAAGTGGAACCAGTATTTTTTTTAATAAGAAGAATGAAATTCTAGTAAATAATGTAATAGTAAAACAAGAAGAACTAGAAGGCTATTTGGAAAATAAAGCTGATAAATCAACTCTATACCAATTGTGCTTTGATAAAGAAATGTCCTTTGATTCTTATTTAAAAAATATAATCTTCCTTCATTCGATCAAATTAGAAACTAATGAAAATTTCATATTCTAAACCAGAAACTTTAAACAGAGAAAACCTTAAACTAAAAATTTATTGGTGATGATAAGGTTCATTTTTCAAAATGGTAAAACCGCGATACAACTGTTCAATAAAAAATAAACGCACCATTTGGTGTGAAAAGGTCATAAGTGAAAGTGAAATCTTCCCTTGCGCTTTAGCATAAACCGTATCCGAAAAACCATAAGGTCCTCCAATAACAAAAACTAAAGTCTTTACACCTGAATTCATTTTCTTTTGTAATTCCTCTGAAAAACCTACACTGGAGAAATTTTTCCCGTTTTCGTCCAATAAAATAAGTTGGTCTGTAGGTGTTAGTTTTGACAAGATTAATTCACCTTCTTTTTCCTTTTGCTGGCTTTCAGATAAGTTTTTTACATTCTTAATGTCGGGAATGATCTCTAAATCGAACTTGATGTAAAAAGACAAACGTTTGGTGTAATCGTCAATTAAAGATTGCAATGCTTTATTGTCGGTTTTGCCAATAGCGATAAGTTTGATGTTCATTCTGTTTTATTTTATTGGAAAATTAGCTTCAAAAGCAGTAAATCGAAGGTCAAGATCTACTAATAATTGCTTTTTAACAGCCTCATCTTTTATAAAACTATAGAAGATACTGTTGTAAACATATTTTTTGATGTTTGCGTAGGATACATTCTTGTATCTTTTGGCTAACAAGACATATTGTTCCGTCATATTAGTTCTCAATATTCCGGCATCATCAGTGCTGATTACTATAGGGACTCCAAATTCTTTGTATAAAGAGAATGGATGACGGCTGTCTTTTATTTTTAAAATAAACTCATTACTCACTAAATTTATCTCGATTGCAATGCTGTTTTTTGCCATATAACGCAAAAGCTCATACGGGTTTTCTTCATACGCAAGATCTACTCCATGGCCTATTCTGTATGCTCCAGCAGTGTAAACAGCATCTCTAATATGCCAAGTAAGATCTTCGGGTTGTACTAGCCCTAATGTAAGTTCACCAGCATGCATCGAATATTTAACAGTAGGGTAGCGGTTATGGCAATAGTTGAACATAACCATTTGTAACCAATAATCTTTCATGGAAGTTTCGCCATCTTCTGGTGAAACGATATTGACTCCCGCCATAAGTGGACTACTATCTGCAGAAATAAAAGCAACAACTAGATTTTTAAACAAATCTACCGGCTCCATAAATCGCAATACAAAATTTTGGTATCGCATTGTAAAACGAGCATCATCGATTTTGAGGTCGTTGTGGAGTTTAGTAACAAAGTTAGTATTGAAATCTTCCGCATAAGCTGGAGCTCCTTCTTGAATTAAAATAGCATATATGGAATCTAGCATTTGGTTGATTCCATCTTCATCTTTGTTAATGGCCAATTTCCTCAATTTTTGATTGTAATCCGTCAGCTCATTGACATCAATATCACAAGGTATCGTAGATAATTGCGTTTCAATATAACTTACATTTTCCTTAATGGCTCGGTTTTTTAACTCTAGTAATCCTTCTCCAAAATGACCAACAATTGCAGGACTAAATTTATCAAAGGATTCGAAAAACAGCTTGTCAGAAGGATAATCAACGTTATTATAATCCTTAACGGACCATTTCTCCATTATTTTTTGTTTGTAATACGGTAATTGTCCTTGACTTTTTAATGTCGAAAATAATTCCCAATTCCCATCTAAGGGTTTCTCCTTAAGCACTTGCATAGTTACAGTATTCAGGTAGAAATCTTCATTTATTGCATCTTCTAAAATAGGCTCAGCATAAATAGACCCACTGTAATGGTGGTGTAAATCACCTCCTTTAGGCATTTGAGAAAAGAATGCTGTTAGTTCAGCTTCATTATTTCGAATTTTTTCAAAATAAGTATTGGCAGTTTGAGAGTAGCCAAAATTTAATATAGCGGAAAAAAGCAGTGCAAAATATAATTTCATAGGTTGGGTTTAGTCAATAACTGTTTTGTATTTGTAAGTGATTTACGGTCAAGCTTAATCCTTTAACATTCAATTCACTCTAAAACGGTGGCAAAGATAATGGATTATAAGATTAAAAAAAATCGAGTTTTTATAATGCGTTATATTTTACGTAAAAGCGCTGCAGCTATTGTCGCATTTTTAAATCTTATTTAGCTTACATACTCGAAGATTTTATTGCTTATCCTGCGGAACACTTTTGAAGTTCACATTAAATGATGGAGCTTTATATTCCTTGCCCAAATAGTTTGCTGGAATTGTTGAGTTGTTCCCATCTCTGGCAGCTCGGTAATGTGGCGACATGATTTCAATACCTCTTTCATTGCAAATATCCTGAATGTTTTGATGCAGCATAGAGTAAATTACCGCTTGTTTATTGGGTTCTTTAATGTAAGCGTTGATTTCATAAGAAACAAAAAAGTCATCCAGACTGGTTTGAAGCACAAAAGGTTTTGGTTCCTGCAAAACTAAATCTGTTTTTGATGCGGCATCAATTAGCGCCTGATGCATGTCCTTCCATGGCACGTCGTAACCAATGGTTATGGTGGAATGGATAATCAGACCTTTTTCAGGTGCATCACTTCTATAATTTATAGTATGACTGCCCATTACTGTTGAGTTAGGAATGGAAATAATTTCATTTTTAATGGTTCTGATTCGGGTGACCAATAATGATTTTTCGATCACATCACCCACTACGTCACCAATTTTCACGCGGTCACCAATTTTAAATAATCGCATATAAGTAAGGATTAAACCAGCAATAATATTAGAAAGAGACCCTGCTGATCCAAAGGTAAATAGGAAACCCAGAAAAACGGAAACTCCTTGAAATACTGGAGAATCGCTTCCGGGAAGGTAAGGGAAAATCACCACTACCATAAATGCAAAGACAATTACCCGAATGATTTGATATGTCGGGTTAGCCCAATCAGGGTAAAAGCCAGACAATTCTAAATTTCCCTTTTCGATTTCGTCTTTCAGGAATCGAATTCCCTTTAATACATAACGGAAAACGAAAATGATAACCAGAATTGTAATAAGGTTAGGCAAGTAATTCCAAAATCCAATTATAATTTTTTTAAGTGGATTTAAGATGTAGCCAAAAAGAGTCCCGGCAAAATCCTTTGTCCAAGGAAATATGCCAAACAGAATAGGTAGCGCAATATATACTAATAGTAATATGAAAACCCACTTCAAGATTGTATTCACATTTAGTAATGCATTTACTTGTTGACTGGCATCGAACAGAGTGAAATTCCTGATTTTTATTCCGTGAATGCGTTTGCCTTCCTGGTCTTTTATTTTATTGGCAGTCCAAAGAAAAAGCTTCCTCACATATGCAATTAAAGCGCCCATTATAACCAAAACAAGCAGAGCTAAACCAATCTCTTTTGCTAGTGTCGATAAACTGGTTTCATTCCTATAGTTTGTTACAGCGTTAGCAATCAAAATTTTGTATTTTTCAGCAAGAGCTTCTTTAGTTGAGTTATTCCACAGAGCGTCATTTTCTGAAACGCTGATAATGATACTTTCTCCATAAACTAAGTCGACTGTGGTTTCAGATTCTGTAATTTTTAAGGAATCAGCTTTAAAGCTGTAATAATCGGAAAGTTTTTTTATTCGAGTACTAATCGCATCGGCTCTGTCTTTTGCAGAAAAGCTCCCTAGTTTACTATATACATTAAACAAGGTATCTTTAAAAAAACCTGTTACAGGATACCCTTTGGCTGTAAGCCTCATAGCATGAATTTGTGCTTTCTTCTCAGCCAGACGCAGTGATTCTTTCTCATTTAATGCTTGCAATTGTTTTTGCAATTCATCCTTCTTGAGATTGTCAGTTGTTTTTAATGACAAAAGTTGCTGCTCAAGTGCTACTCGCTTAATAGAATCAGTAATCCGCTGTCCTTCAATTAGGCTAAGCTTTTTATTAAATGTTTGTATTAGCGAAGTGTTAACCGAGTCATTCTTTTTATTATTGGCATCGTCCTGAGCAAATGACACGGTCGAAAAAAGCAGTGTAAAAAAACTGATAGCAAGCATTTTTACCGCAGCGGAAATAGGAAATTGTTTGCCACAATTTAGCGTAAGACAACTTTTTTTATTTTGGAAATGATTGTGATTTTCTGTCATCGATAAATTCAGTTAGGGTAATTGAAACTAGTGCTTTTAATCTATGAGTTGTTATGCAAATAAACATTGTTCTTTTAATACTTCGAGATCCATTTCGTATTTCATTTCTTGTTTGGCTCTTTCAAAGCCTTCTTGAGAATGCAGTAAACAGGCTTTTTTTAAATCAATATTATCAATTCTTGAAATGGAATTGAATGCTTTTTGTAGACGTATCATT
This sequence comes from Flavobacterium degerlachei, assembly GCF_900106645.1. Classification (GTDB taxonomy): domain Bacteria; phylum Bacteroidota; class Bacteroidia; order Flavobacteriales; family Flavobacteriaceae; genus Flavobacterium; species Flavobacterium degerlachei. The sequence goes on along the minus strand of NZ_FNMV01000008.1, from coordinate 30,493 downwards.
ACTTCAATGTTTCCTGCGCCGTCTCTGGAAATAGGTCTAAAAGCATCTATAAATAAATCATCAATACTAATCTTAGGGACGGCTATACGATCATAAATATCTTTTTTAGGATTTTTATCTGCAGAGATTTTATCCCATAATGAAAACAGACGAACGTAGCTGCCAATGATTTGTATAGCCGTTCCAGGATCATTGACTGCAGGTGATAAAGCTCTACTGGCAATCTCACTCAATGTTATCAGTCCAAAACGGGGATCTTCGTCAAAATAGCGCATATCGCCCATTGTAAAGGCTTTTTTTAGTTCTTTATAATCTAGTTTTTCCGAAACTGTACTCTTAAACAGAATATAAAATAACGGTTTATCTAATGTTGCAAAGCTCCCAGGAATTGCATTTACCGTTATGATTGCATCAAGTGTTTCAGCAATTTTTTGTAATCTGGAAATATTTATTTGTTGCACATAGGCTGTAGTATCGCTATATATGGCTAAGCCTTTTTCTTGATTGGAGTTTATAGCAATTCCGTTTAAGGTTGGAAATTCAAGCCGGATTTTAAGTGCATTGGTAGTGGCATCTTCAACTAACTTGATAGTATGTCCCATTCTCCCAAGCTTTGATATACGCTCAACCCAACGCAAAAAAGTCAGGATTACTAAAGCAAAAAAGAGCAAGGTGAATAAAAATAATATGAAGTGTCCCGCTTTGCCGTAATAACCATTATTTAATGCAACCATTGCTACAATACTGTAGATAAAAGATCCTATGAAAACGGAAAGCGCATTTTGCGAAACATCATCAGCTGTAATTAGTTTAAACGAACGTGGAGTGGCTGTATTACTTGCTGCCGAAAATGCAGATATCATGGAACCTACCGCAAAAATTGCAATCACTAACATACTTCCCGAAATGGTACTTAACAGCTGTTCAAGTGATTCTGTTTTAATTTGTGGAACTATTTCGTTAAGATGTCTATTATTATCAGCTATGCTGGCAAGTAGTGCTCCAAAAACGGATAGTACACAAAAAATTAATGGTCTGAGCCAAAGTTTTTCTTTCAGGCGATTCAAAGCAAAAACGATATTTTGGGTCATAGGATTGTAGTTTGGAACTAAATTAATGTTTATTTCTTAGATTGTTGTAAAGGAATACCCTCAGTTATTAGGCTAACTGTGAGATTTTGTTTTTTAATTTAATAATAAAGTCACGGTGTCTTCATTATATTTTTACTCGTGTTGTATTTTTGCACTACTATTTTATAAGAACACATTTGTCTAAAACGATATGTTATTTAGGTTTTTATAGAAAAAGTGTTCGGTTCTATTAAGAAAATTTTCTTTTTTATAAGCGAATATAATCATAAAGTCCCGAATTCTACGAGAAACAAATTTTCAAATACACAAAATATACCCTACTTTAGCAGTAGATAAACCCATGTAAAAATGATAAGCGAAGCCCAGTTTCAAAACGAGTTACAAATTTTAATTTCAAATGCTATCCGCGAAGATGTAGGTGATGGTGATCATAGCTCTCTCGCCTGTATACCGGTTTCGGCTCAGGGGAAGGCAAAACTTTTGGTCAAAGACGAAGGGATTATTGCTGGAGTGGAATTTGCTAAAATGATTTTTAATTATGTGGATCCCAAACTTCAAGTTGAAACTTTTATTGAGGATGGAGCAGCAGTGAAGTATGGCGATATTGTTTTTCATATGTCGGGAAGTTCACAATCGATTTTAAAGGCTGAAAGGTTAGTGTTGAACTCAATGCAACGCATGTCAGCGATAGCTACAAAAACCAACAGTTATGTCAAACTGCTAGAAGGAACTAACACAAAAATATTAGATACTCGAAAAACGACTCCTGGTTTTCGTGTCGCTGAAAAATGGGCAGTAAAACTGGGCGGAGGCGAAAACCACCGTTTTGCTTTATATGATATGATTATGCTTAAAGACAACCACATTGATTTTGCGGGAGGAATTACTTTGGCCATATCTAAAACAAAAAAGTATCTTCAAGAACAAAATCGGGATTTAAAAATTATTGTTGAAGCCAGAGACATTAATGAAGTCAATGAAATTTTAGCATGTGAAGGCGTCTATAGAATCCTTTTGGATAATTTCGATTACGAGACTACAAAAGAAGCAGTAGATTTAATTGGTGACAAATGTTTGACTGAATCGTCTGGGAACATCAACGAAGAAACAGTACGTAATTATGCGGAATGTGGTGTCAATTATATTTCATCAGGAGCCTTGACTCATTCTATTTATAATATGGATTTAAGTCTGAAAGCGATTTAACTTACATTATCTTTGTATTAATTTACGGGCAAAGCTATACACTTTGCGGTAAAAAAATGGATGCCTTAATGAAAATGTGTAATCAATGTCAGCAGAAATAGAAGAAAGAATCGCGAAAATTCCAATTTTGAGGGATTTGGCCCGTTTTCTAAAAGGGATAAAATTACAATGGTTAGAAGGATTGTCTCTTTACGATTTATTGGAATTATACGTTATTGGTATTGCCGAAGGTGCCCTGTCAAATAGAGCTGGCTCGATTGCATTCAGTTTTTTTATGGCATTGTTTCCCTTTGCGCTGTTTATCCTTAACCTTATTCCTTATATTCCAATAGAAGGTTTTCAACAGGATTTTTTGAAATTTGTATCCGAAGGTGTTCCGCCAAATACCTATTATGCCATCGAGAATATTGTAGATGATATTCTGCATAATAGTCATTCAGGATTGCTGTCTTCTGGATTTTTACTGTCTATTTTGTTAATGGCAAACGGATTAAATGCTATTTTGGGAGGTTTTGAAACCTCACGACATGTTTTGGTAAAGAGAGGTTTTTTTCAGCAGTACTTTGTAGCAATAGGAATGTCTATAATTTTGAGCTTTTTGCTTATTTTAACCGTAGCTATAATTGTTGTATTTGAAGTTTTTATTCAAAAATTCGCTGTTCATAATGTGCTAAATGACCAAATTTCTTTTATTGTAATTGGTCGATATGTGTTTTTGTTGTTAATGATTCTCGTTACCACTTCTATACTTTTTAAGTTTGGAACTAAACATGACAAAAGCAGGTCTTTTATCTCTATAGGTTCTGTCTTTACAACGATTTTAACAATAATTATTTCCTATTTCTTTGGGATTTGGGTACTGCGGTTTTCTCAATACAATCAACTTTATGGTTCCATCGGGACGCTGTTGATAGTGATGTTTTACATTTGGATAAACTGTATGATTTTGCTGCTCGGTTTTGAATTAAATTTAGCAGTAACCAACTTGAAAAAGAAAAATAAAATTGGTTTAATATAAATGGTTTCATTAATTTTATGCTATGTTTGGTAAAAATTAGGAGCTATTTCCTGCTGTTCGCTGTATCCATGCAAAAAAAATGCGTGGGATGCCGCTGCCATCAGGGCTAAAAAAAAATAAAACATGAAAAATATAATCACGGTCGCAGTTTTACTAATATCCTCAATATTCTATGCACAAAATACTGGGGTGACTGGTAAATGGAAAACCATAGATGATGAAACTGGACAAGCTAAGTCAATTGTTGAGATTTACGAGAAATCCGGTAAAATTTACGGGAGAGTAATGGAGATTTTTGACGTTAATCATAAAAAGGATTTATGCAACGACTGTTCTGGAGAAGATGCTAATAAACCAATTCTTGGGTTGACTATTATAAAAGGACTTTCTAAGGATGGTAATGAATATAATTCAGGGGAAATCATGGACCCTAAAAACGGTCGTCATTACAGATGTACAATCGTTTTACAATCTAAAGATAAACTTAAAGTTCGCGGATATATTGGGTTCGCAATATTGGGTAGGACTCAATACTGGTACAGAGTTAAATAATTTTTTTCTGTTGTTCAAAAAACTAATCCTATTCACACAATACTCAGAGAATGCCTTTTTTTGCCGAAGTAATTTTACCGCTGTCCCTTGCTAAAACATTCACTTATAGCGTTTCGGAAGCCGAGTATAATTACATCAAAAAGGGAATGCGTGTAGCAGTACCTTTTGGAAAAAGTAAAGTTTATACGGCATTAGTTATTGATACGCATCAAAATCAACCCACATTATATGAAGCTAAGGAAATTCATCAAATTCTTGATGAAAATCCTATTGTAACCGAAATTCAGATTGCCCATTGGCAATGGATTGCATCCTATTATATGTGTGCAATTGGTGATGTCTACCGTGGCGCTATGCCAAGTGCACTATTACTCGAAAGCGAAACCGTAATCTCTCAAAAAACAGATGTTTTCGTTGATGAAAGTCTGCTTTCTGATGACGAGTATTTGATTTATCAAGCGCTACAGCAACAATCTTCACTTAAAATACAAGAAATAGTAGCTATTCTAAATAAGAAGAATATTTTTCCTGTCATTCAAAAATTGATCGACAAGAATATATTGATTCTTCAGGAAGAAATGTTGGAAAGCTATAAACCTAAATTAGTCAGATACATTCGTTTGCATTCTAAATATGAATCAAATGAAGGATTAGGCGAATTGTTGGAAAGGTTAAAAAGTGCCAACAAGCAAAAAGAAATTGTATTGGCATTTTTTCAATTGAATGCTTCTGAAAAAAAGCCTATCAGCGTAAAAAAGTTGGTAGAGGCTGCTAATTCTACTTCGGCAACCTTAAAAGCTTTGATAGAGAAGGAAGTATTTGAAGATTATTTTATACAAGAAGACAGAGTCAATTTTACCAGAGAAGCAAGGGAAGATCATTTGCAATTAAGCGATGCACAGCAAAAAGCTTTTAATGCAATTAATGATAGTTTTATCGAGAAAGAAGTTTGCCTTTTGCACGGGGTGACATCAAGTGGTAAGACTGAGATATATATTAGGTTGATTGAAGAATATCTTGCTAGTGGTAAACAAGTGCTGTATTTATTACCTGAAATCGCACTCACAACCCAGTTAGTATCAAGATTAAGTGCTTATTTTGGAAATAAAGTTGCTGTTTTTCATTCAAAATACAATAATAACGAGCGTGTTGAAGTATGGACGCAAGTGTTGAAAAACTCTGAGAAAGCACAAATTATAATAGGAGCGAGGTCGGCTTTGTTTTTACCTTTCCATAACCTTGGATTTATAATTGTTGATGAAGAGCACGAGCAGACTTTTAAACAAGTTGATCCTGCACCACGTTATCATGCCCGCGACGCTTCTATAGTTTTGGCTAATTTTCATAAGGCAAAAGTGCTTTTAGGCTCAGCTACTCCAAGTATTGAAACTTACTTTAATGCCAAATCAGATAAATATGGCTTGGTTGAAATTAGTGAACGTTATGGCAAAGTGATGATGCCTGAAATTGAACTAGTGGATTTAAAGGATAAATATTTTCGCAAAAGAATGAAGGGTCATTTTAGCGACACTTTAATTGAAGGTATTGCTACAGCTATATCATTAGGGGAGCAGGTTATTCTGTTTCAAAATAGAAGGGGCTATTCACCTTTACTCGAATGTATGACTTGTGGGCACGTTCCACATTGTCAACAATGTGACGTGAGTTTGACTTATCATAAGCATAAAAATCAATTGCGTTGCCATTATTGCGGTTATTCAGTCGCTAAACCTACAAATTGTCACAGTTGTTCTAGTGTAGATTTGACGACCAAAGGCTTCGGTACAGAGCAAATCCAACAGGAATTGATGGAACTTTTTCCTGATAATAAAATAGGGAGAATGGATCAGGATACTACTCGTGGTAAATTTGGGTTTGAGAAAATAATTGACAGTTTTAAAAATAGAGAAGTCGATATTTTAGTAGGAACCCAGATGCTCGCCAAAGGACTTGACTTTGGTAATGTAAGTTTGGTAGGTATTATGAATGCAGATAATATGTTGTATCATCCCGATTTTAGAGCTTTTGAAAGAAGTTTTCAGATGATGGTGCAGGTATCTGGACGTTCTGGACGTTCTGAAAAACAAGGGAAAGTAATTATTCAAACCTATAATCCAAATCACAATACAATACAACAAGTTACAAACAATGATTATCTAGGTATGTATAATGAGCAATTATACGACAGACAAATCTATAAATACCCTCCTTATTTTAGGATAATAAAACTGACGCTTAAACAGCGTGATTTTAACAAGTTAAAGGAAGGTGCAATGTGGTTGTATCAAGTAATGAATTTAAACTTGAATATGCCAGTGCTTGGTCCTGAGGAACCAGCTATAAGCCGAATTAGAAATGAATATATAAGAATCATTATAATTAAAATTCCGCACAATATCTCAGTGGCAGGTACAAAAAAAACTATTCAGAAAATGTTGAATAGTTTTGATTCGGTTGCTCAATATAGAGCTATTAAGGTATCGGTAAATGTTGATTTTTATTAAAAGTAGTTTTTTATGCAAATGATAAGGCTTTAACTAGATCTTCTTTTTTATTTCTACTTAAAGGTATTTTTGTAACTCCAATTTCTGCAAATTTGCTGTTGAAGCGTTCCACTTTGTCGACGTTTATAATATACGACTTGTGTACCCTTACAAACTTCTTTTTCGACAAATCATTTTCAAAAGATTTCATTGTTGAAAGGACTAGATTACTATCATCATCCGTAACAACTCTTACGTAGTCACCAAAAGCTTCAATCCATTTGATTTTAGAAGTAAAAATCTTCAATTTTTTTAAATTGCTTTTGATAAAAATATGTTCTCCTTCTTCTTCTTTGGTGTCTTTCTTTAAAAGGTATAGATCAATCGCTCTTTTTACGGAAGAATTAAATCTATCAATTGCTATTGGTTTTTGAAGATAATCAGTAGCGTCATAATCAAATGCTTTCATTGCATATTCTGCCTTAGAGGTAATAAAAATAATTTGAGGTTTTATTTTTAATCCATCTAAGAAATCAAATCCACTAATAACAGGCATCTCAATATCAAGAAAGATTAAGTCTACATTATGTATAGACATACAGCTTTTAGCTTCAATAGCGTTCGAAAAATCGCCTATTAAATGCAAATTTGGATGGTTGTTAACTAACTTTGCGATAATCATTCTTTGTATCGAACTATCATCGACTACGACACAGTTTAGTTTCATGACAATATCATTTAAGATTTGGAATAGTAAATATATTGCTAATTTTTCAATTTAACAAAATATTATAATGAGTTTTTGTAGTTCAACGATTAATTGGAAAAAAATATTGGTTATTAAATTTTTTTGAGTATTTTTGCACCCAAATTAACAAATAAATAAATATTTATGAATCATTATGAAACTGTTTTCATTTTAAATCCCGTTTTATCTGATGTTCAGGTAAAGGAAACAGTAAGCAAATTTGAAGATTTTCTTACTACTAGAGGAGCCGAAATGGTATCGAAAGAGGACTGGGGCCTAAAAAAAATGGCTTACGAAATCCAAAATAAAAAAAGTGGTTTTTATCACTTATTCGAATTCAAAGTAGCTGCAGAAGTTCTTATTGCTTTTGAAACAGAATTTAGACGTGACGAAAGAGTTATGCGTTTCTTAACTGTAAGTTTAGACAAACATGCTATTTCTTGGGCTGAAAGAAGAAGAACAAAATTAAAATCTCAAAAAGCTTAAATCATGGCAACATTACAACAATCTGCTTCAGGAAAAAAAGACGGAGATATCAGATATCTTACTCCTTTAAATATAGAAACTAACAAAACTAAAAAGTACTGTCGTTTCAAAAAATCAGGTATCAAATATATTGATTATAAAGATGCTGATTTCTTATTGAAATTTGTAAACGAACAAGGGAAAATTCTTCCTCGTCGTTTAACAGGAACTTCATTGAAATTCCAAAGAAAAGTGTCTGTAGCTGTGAAAAGAGCGCGTCACTTAGCTTTAATGCCATACGTGGCGGATTTACTTAAATAATATTTTAACTCAGTTGTTGGTTTTCTGAAAGATGAAACCTAACTTCTATAAAAAAGGACAACAACATGGAACTTATACTAAGACAAGACGTTCAAAATTTAGGATTTAAAGATGATGTGGTTACTGTGAAAAATGGTTACGGTCGTAACTTTTTAATTCCACAAGGACATGCACATTTAGCTACTTCTTCTGCAAAGAAAGTATTAGCTGAAAACCTTAAACAAAGAGCACACAAAGAAGCTAAAGTTGTAGCAGATGCAAATGCATTAGCTGAAACTTTAAAAGCTATCGAAATTAAAATTACTGCAAAAGCAGGTGGAGAAAAATTATTCGGTTCAATCACGAATATTGATATCGCTGATGCTTTAGCAAAAGGTGGTCAAGTAATTGACAGAAAATTCATCACTAGCGGTATCGTTAAACGTACTGGTAAATACGCTGCTAGCGTTCGTTTACACAGAGATGTAATTATCGAATTACCTTACGAAATTGTTGCTGAATAATAACAGTATGTTAACAATTTGTTAAAACTATATTAAAATCACCCTTAGGGGTGATTTTTTTTTGTCTAATTTCGCGGATATAAACTCATATCCAAAGAAATGAAAAAAATTATTGTTTTATTGTTTATTGTTTTTGGTCTGACCTCAATGATGGCTCAAACGACAACATCCAGTATCAAAGGAACTGTAAAAGGTTCAGATTCGGAATCGCTTCCAGGAGCGACTATTTACGCAACTCATACTCCAACAGGGTCTAATTATTCAGCATCATCTAATGCTGATGGTAGATACAACATGTTGAATATGAGAGTTGGTGGGCCATACAAAGTTACTGTGACTTATGTTGGGTTTCAAACACAGGTATTCAATGAAGTGTACCTTGAATTAGGGAAAGCTTTTAATTTAGACGTTTTGTTGAAGGATGAAAGTCAACAATTAAAGGAAGTTACAATTACCAGTTCAAAAAACAAAGTTTTCCAAAGTGGAAGAACAGGTGCTGAAACTACAATTGGAAGAAGAGAATTGACGGCTTTGCCTACAATTTCTAGATCTGCCGAAGATTTCACACGTTTAGAGCCTTCAGCTAGTGGTGGTTCTTTTGGTGGTAGAAATGATCAATACAACAGTTATTCATTAAATGGAGCTGTTTTTAATAATCCTTTTGGATTAGATGCAGCTACTCCAGGTGGACAAACTGGTTCTCAGCCAATTTCTTTAGATGCAATAGACCAAATTCAGGTTGCTACTGCTCCTTATGATGTTACATTATCAGGGTTTACTGGTGCTTCTGTAAATGCGGTAACAAAATCAGGTACGAATGAATTTCATGGAACTGCTTATGCTTTCTTTAGAAATCAAGACTTAACTGGTAGTAAGGTAAGAGGCGAGAAAATATTTGTACCTGCATTAGAACAAACTCAAGCAGGTGTAAGTATTGGAGGTCCAATTGTAAAAAACAAATTATTCTTTTTTGCTAATTTTGAAGTCGATAAAAGAAGCGATTCAGGTTCGAACTTTGTTGCAAACGACGGAAATGGAACAACAGACGTAAATGAATCTAGAGTTTTAGCTACTGACTTAATGCATGTTTCGACTGAATTAGGGAAGTTAGGTTACGATACTGGTGCTTACCAAGGGTTTACACATAATTCTGATTCTAATAAAGGTATTATTAAATTTGACTGGAATATAAATGACAATCATAAATTGGCTGTGATTTATAATTTCCTTGATGCTTCAAAAGATAAGCCTGCACACCCTACAGCAATTCTTCGTAGAGGTCCAGATGCTACTACATTACAATTCGCTAATTCTGGGTACCAAATAAATAATAAAATTAGTTCGTTCTTAGTTGAGTTAAACTCAAAATTCAGTGAAGTAGTAACTAATAAATTACAAGCTGGTTATACTCATTTTGATGATTACAGAAGACCATTTTCTGCACCAGCTCCTGTAATAAATATCACCAAAGATGGTTCTCCTTATATTATTGCAGGGCATGAGCCGTTCTCTATTAATAATAAACTAGATCAAAAAGTAATTCAAATTACTGATAATTTAAATATTGTAAAGGGAAATCACGCCTATACAGCTGGTGTTTCATTCGAAAAATTCATGTTCAAAAACTCATTTAATCTTAAAGGTTATGGATTTGATGTTTTTGGCAGTACTGACTTAGCTGGATTTGATACTAAAATTGCAAATGGCTATTATGCTCAAGCAATTGCAGATGCACAAAACACCTTTAATACTAAAAATGCTTTAGCTGACGGTGTAGACGGAGGTTGGAACCTATCAGAATTAAATGTTGGTCAATTAGCATTATATGTTCAGGATGAATGGAATATCAATGACAACTTTAAATTAATCTACGGATTAAGAGCTGATAAGCCATTGTACTTTAATACTTCAGACTTAGCGCAAAAATTTATTGATACTCAAAATTCAGAAGGGTATGTACCAAATATTGACTATTACAATCCTAAAGATGGTAGTGTAGTTAATTTTGACTCTACAAGAATGCCAAACAATAATATACTATGGTCACCTCGAGCTGGTTTTAACTGGGATATCACAGGAGATAAAACAAAACAACTTCGTGGAGGAACAGGAATCTTTACTGGAAGACTTCCTTTTGTTTGGATTGGAAATCAAGTAGGTGGTTCAGATCCTTTTTTCTACCAAGTAGTGGATCCAGAGTTTAAATTTCCACAGGTTTGGAGAACAAGTTTAGGATACGATCACAAATTTGATAATAACTATATTGTGACGGTTGATGCATCGTATAATAAGGATATAAATGGAGTTCAAGTTCAAAATTGGGGGTTAAAAAAACCAACAAGTCAATTAGCTGGTGCTGATAACAGAGCTATTTATGGTACTAATGACCAAGGAACTTGGAATGATTATGGTTTTCCAGCTCCTACAAATGGTTATGTAATGACTAACACAAATAAAGGAAGTGCATTTAACACTTCGATTAAAATACAAAAGAATTTTGATAATGGTTTGTTTGCGAGTTTAGGTTACAACTATTTAAAATCATTAGATGTAAACTCTATAGAGGCAGAAATTGCTGGTGACGCATTTGCTTTTAATCCTGCTTTAGGAAATGTAAATGATGCGACTTTATCTAATTCTAAATACGGTGATAAAAACCGTTTCATAGGTGTAGCTTCAAAAAAATGGAAGTATGCTAATGATAAATGGTCTACTACTGTTTCTACTTTCTTCGAGTACGCACAAGGAGGTCGTTTTAACTATACTTATGGTGGAGATATTAATAATGATGGAGCAAGTGGAAATGATTTAATTTATATACCTACAACTACTGAAATTAGCACTATGATTTTTTCTGGTGCTGGACAAGGCGAGGCATTTGATAAATTCATTAGTCAAGATGAGTACATGAGTGGAAGAAGAGGGCAATATGCTGAGCGTTATGGTGCTTTAGCTCCATGGAGAGGAAAATGGGATGTCAAATTAATGCAAGACTATAACTTCAAAGTTTCAGGAGATAAAACCAATACAATTCAATTTAGTGTTGATGTATTGAATATCGGAAACCTTCTTAATTCTGATTGGGGACTAGTTCAAAACCCTACAAGTGTGCAACCTATTGGAGTTTCTGTTGATCAAACAACAAAAATACCAACGTATACTTTTAGTGGTACCCAAACTAAAACATTCAATTACGACGCTAGTTTATTGTCAAGATGGCAAGCGCAATTTGGAATTAGATATATTTTCTAGATCCAAGGAATTAATAAATTTAAAAGCCTTCTTGAAAAAGAAGGCTTTTTTTATTTAAAAATTTTAAATTTGCAGTCGAATTTTCAATGGAATTTACATATTGAGAATATAATTAACCTAAGTTGAATTCACATAAATAAAGAATTAATATAAATTCTTTTAGGGGGTTCTAAAATTTAAAATCAGCATGAAATATACAAGATTAACAAAAGAACAATTTGAAGAGTTAACTCAGGAGTTTAGTACATTTTTGGCTACGCAGGCTATTGATAAAGCCGAATGGGATACCATAAAAGCTGAAAAACCAGAAGTTGCAGAGCAAGAATTGGATGTTTTTTCTGATTTAGTTTGGGAAGGTGTACTTACAAGAGCGGAGTACTTAGAACATTTTTCAAAAAGCCATATTTTTCTTTTCCAAAGTTTCGATACCCATGTTCAGTCTATAGTTCTAAAATCATTAGTTCCTGAAGTTGATTTTTTAACTAAAGAGGGATTACAATGGCTTAGTGATAATATGTTTACAGATACCATCGAAATGAAGGTAGGTAAAAAAGAGTTCTCTGAAGAACGTAATAGTTCTCTTTTTGCATTAATACAACAAGGTGCTTTCTTGAGTGACGGTCAGCTATACAAGCAAATAAATTCGATTATTGAATCGTAATTCAGTTGTTATTTATTTTTAATTGGCTATTTTAGTACGCGATTTTCAAGTACTAAAATAGCCAATTTTTATTTTCTATGGACATTCAAAATACGATTCAAAAACTAAGGGAAGAGCTTAATCTTCATAATTATAATTATTATGTTCTGGATAATCCAACCATATCTGATTATGATTTTGATTTGAAATTAAAGCAGCTACAAGATTTAGAAAATCAATATCCTGAATATTATGATGAAAGTTCCCCAACTCAAAGAGTGGGAGGAACGATTACGAAGAATTTCAAAACAGTTCCCCATGAATACCGCATGTATTCTCTTGACAACTCTTATTCAAAAGAGGATTTAGTAGAATGGGAAAAGCGGATTCAAAAGGTATTGGGAGAACTGCCGTTAGAATATACTTGTGAATTAAAATATGACGGGGCATCCATTAGCATTACTTATGAAAATGGTAAACTTAGTCGTGCCGTTACTCGTGGGGATGGATTTCAAGGTGATGATGTTACTAACAATATTAAAACGATACGTTCAATTCCTTTACAATTAAAGGGAAATTATCCAGCTAAATTTGCTGTTAGGGGAGAGATTATTTTGCCTTTTGCAGGTTTCGAAAAAATGAACCAAGACTTAATCGAAATTGGAGAAACGCCTTATTCTAATCCTAGAAATACTGCTTCAGGTAGTTTAAAATTAAAAGAAAGCGCTGAAGTGGCTAAAAGACCATTAGATTGCTTGCTTTATTTTTTAATAGGGAATGAATTGCCATTTAATTCACAGTATGAAGGTTTAAAAGCGGCTAGAAATTGGGGATTTAAAGTACCTAAAGAGGCTAAGCTAGCGTGTAATTTAGATGAAGTTTTTCAATTTATAGATTATTGGAATGTGCATCGACATGAATTACCTTATGAAACGGATGGGGTAGTGGTTAAAGTAGACAGCTTTCATTATCAAGATGAATTGGGTTTTACCGCTAAGTCGCCTCGTTGGGCAATGGCCTATAAATTTAAATCAGAACAGGTTTCTACAAAATTAAACTCGATTAGCTACCAGGTAGGAAGAACTGGGGCAATTACACCAGTGGCCAATTTATCACCAGTGCAATTAGCAGGGACTATTGTAAAAAGAGCTTCCTTGCACAATGCTGATCAAATAGAAAAGCTGGATATTAGAGTTGGAGATACTGTTTTTGTGGAAAAAGGAGGCGAGATAATTCCTAAAATTATAGCAGTAGACTTAAGTAAACGACCTGAGAATTCAGAACCGACGAAATATATTACTCATTGTCCTGAATGCCATACAGAGTTGGTAAGAGGAGAAGGAGAAGCTAATCATTATTGTCCTAATTTTTATGGTTGTCCTCCTCAGATTATTGGACGAATCCAGCATTTTATTTCCAGAAAAGCGATGGATATAGAAGGTCTTGGTGGAGAAACAGTGGCGTTACTTTTCAATAATGGATTAGTTCACAATTATGCGGATCTATATGAACTTACAGTTGAACAAATTCTTCCTTTGGAAAGGATGGCGCAAAAATCAGCCGAAAATTTAGTTAAAGGAGTTGCTGACTCTAAAGAAATTCCATTTGAGCGTGTTTTGTATGCGTTAGGAATTCGTTTCGTAGGTGAGACGGTGGCAAAGAAACTAGCCAAGCATTATAAGAGTATTGACGCATTGCGTCAAGCGACCTTGATGGATTTAGTTTTGGTAGACGAAATAGGGGAACGAATTGCAAAAAGCGTTATTGATTTTTTCGAAAATAATGAAAATGTAATTATCATCGAAAGGCTAAAAAGTTATGGTGTCCAATTTGAAGTTATTGAAAAAATAAATCCCAACGCCACTGTTAAATTGGCTGGTAAAACATTTGTAGTTTCAGGTGTTTTTGAGCTATTTTCCAGGGATGATTTAAAAAAATCCATTGAAGACAACGGTGGGAAAGTAGGCAGTTCCATATCTTCGAAAACGGATTATGTTGTTGCCGGTGATAATATGGGACCAGCTAAATTAGAAAAAGCTAATAAACTTAATATTCCAATACTATCAGAAACTGAGTTCATGAAGTTGATTAGTTAAAATATATAAAGGAAAATGATGAAGGATTTTCGGAAAGAAAGTAATCTTGAAATAGGCTTAATCCTATTGTTTTTTTTAATAGGGTTGATTGAGGTTGTAATCGAGATTTTTACAGATTCTAGAATTCAATATTTTATTAAGCCGTTACATACAATGATACTGTTGGTTTTGTATTGGTACTCTTCCACGGAGAAAAATCCGCTTTTTTTTATTAATATGTTTTTTTTGCTAATCGGTAGAATGTATTTTATTCCTGACGATAGAAATATACTTATTTATGCTTTAATTGCGCTATTCTTTCATCGTATCATTCAGATATACTATATAACGAAGTTAATAAAACTCAAAGATTTTATCCCTTCAATTTTAGCTTCAATACCTTTTTTGATGTTTTTCTTGTATTTGGTATCTATTCCTGAAAATGTTTGGGTAAAAAGCTATGTTATTTTAGTTGCTCAAATCGTCTTAATTTCTGCTCTAAGCGGAATTATATTATCTCAGTACTTGTTAAGTTTTAGCAAAAAAAACATTTGGTTATCCGTTTTTGGACTGATGTCGTTGATGCAGACTTTTATAGTATTGATTGAGAAGTTTTATTTTCAAGGTATTATGATAATCAGTCTTAGACCAATAAGTTTGTTTTTAAACACGATGGTTTGTTTCTCTTTTTACAAGTTTGTGATTGCCGTAGAGAGTCTAGACAACGATTGATTTTCCCATAGATGATTTTGCTTTGTTATGGTCAAGGAAGAAATCAATTCGACCTAGATTTATCCCGTAGCAGCCTACTTGGTTTACTAAGACTTCCTCACCTATTCGATTTTTAGTAACCGTTGGTTTATCAAGAAAAGTATGGGTATGCCCACCTATTATTAAGTCGATATCTTCAGTAAGCGCGGCTAGTTTTAAATCGGAAATTGTATTAGGTTCATTCTTATAGTTATAACCCAGATGGGAAAGACAAATAATCAAGTCGCATTTTTGCTCTTTTTTTAATATTCGAACCATTTCTTGAGACGTTTCAACGGGATCATTATAAACAGTTTCTTTATAATTTCTCTTGTCAACTAAGCCATCTAGTTCAATCCCGATTCCAAAAACGCCAATCTTAATACCATTCTTATTAAAAATTTTATAAGGTTTTACCAGGCCGTCCATCATGGTGTTTTTAAAGTCATAATTGGCCGAAAGGAATTCGAATTTTGCAAATGGCATCTGTGCATATAATCCGTCAACACCATTATCAAAATCATGATTACCTATTGTGGAGGCATCATACTGCATCATGCTCATTAATTTAAATTCAAGTTCGCCTCCATAATAGTTAAAATACGGAGTTCCTTGAAAAATATCTCCTGCATCCAGTAGTAACACATTAGGATTCTCTTTCCTAATCGCTTCAATTAATGAAGCTCTTCTCGCTACACCGCCCATATTTGGGTTTCTTGGGTCATCGGCAGGAAAAGGATCAATATGACTGTGTACGTCATTAGTGTGTAAAATAGTAATTTGTTTTACATCAGGTTTGCTGAAACTACTTAATGATAAACCAAAACCTACCATTGCAGTACTCACGGCTGTTTTCTCTATAAATTCTCTTCTTTTCATTTGTCTATTTTTGGAGCTTTTTCCCGCTTTCTATTACAATCTTTTAATTTTTAAAGAAAAAATTAAAAGGATTTCCATTTCAATCGGGGCTAAAGGCGTATTGGTATTAAATCATTTTTAATTTACTCAACAGTAATCCTATTGTCTTGAATGGACTTAATGGTGTCGGTTTCTTTAAAATAATCAATTAGTATGTTTCTTAACTTGTAATCTAAATCATAAGTATGGATTCCTTTCTTGAAAAAAGACATATTATCTCCGCCATTAGCAAGATAATCATTAGTACTTACATAATAAATTTTGTTAATATCGAGGGGTTTACCTTGAACTAAAATGTTTTTTGGTTGATTGTTTTTGTCAATTGTAAATGTCATTCCTGAAAGTGGGTGGGGCTGTTTTTCTTTTATGAAGTAGCTGACAATTTCCAAGACCTGCTCTCCTTTTAAAGAAACAACGACAAGGCTGTTTTCAAAAGGCATAATTTCGTAGGCATTTCTAGCAGTTACATTTCCCTTTGGCAGAATAGCACGAATACCGCCGTGATTTAGGAAACAGATGTCTATAGTTTTGTTTTCACGAGCTTGAAAAACAGTATTACCACGACCGAGTATTACATCGGCCATCATGTTACCAATAGTCGATTGCCAATTATTAGCAGTTTTATCTAATGTTTCGGGGCAATAGGCTAAAACGCTATCTAGATCTTTGTCGATATGTTCACGATAAGGTTTTATAAAACTTTCTATTTCAGACTTTTGGTCTATTTTTTCGGTGATTGGAAGTTGCTTTCCTTCAACTTTAGTAACTGTGAGGATTTTATTCCCACAGGAAACAATGAAAAACAATGTTAAGAATATAACAAAAAGTTTGAAAACATCGTTATACTTTTTTAGATTTACCATTTATAATGTGACTTAATTAATTTAATTTTGTAAACGAGTAAAAATAGTATGTTTTTAAGTTTTATAAAAGATTTTTCGGTAAAAAAAATATTAAAAAACAGTTTGCATAATGTAAAAAGCAATTCAGTTTCTGGTCCTATTAAAACGGTTGGTTTACTTGTAGACCAAAGTTATTTTTCAGAAACTCCATTATTGATACACGAACTTATTGAAAAAGGTATTTTAGAAGAGGATATATCTGTTATTATTTATAAGGATAAGTTTAAAAAGAACAAAAGCACCGTGAGAGCGAGTTTTAGTTCTAGTCAGTTAAACTGGAATTCTGAAATAAAAAGTGCGGCTGTAAATGATTTTATCGCAAAGGAATTTGATTTGTTGATCAGTTACTATGATGTAGAAAAGGCTATTTTATTAGTAGTAACACATAATTCAAAAGCACATTTCAAAGTTGGTTTTGCTGCAATTGATAAAAGATTAAATGACTTGATGATCAATACTAATGCTGAGAATTATAAAGTTTTTACTCACGAATTATTTAGGTACTTAAAAATATTAAATAAAATATAATTTAACATGCAATCATTAATAGGAACTGGAGTTGCAGTTGTAACCCCATTTAAGGAAGATTTTTCAGTTGATACGGAAGCATTAAAAAGTATCGTTAATTTTTCTGTCGATGGAGGAATTGAGTATCTTGTCATCTTAGGAACAACAGCAGAAAACGCCACTTTGACTCAAGACGAGAAAGAGTTGGTTATAAAGACGGTTATAGAAAGTAATAATGGTCGATTACCACTAGTGCTTGGAGTTGGTGGTAATGACACTATGAAAATTGTTGCCGAGTTGAAAACGAGAGACTTTTCGCCTTTTGTTGCGATACTTTCAGTTTCCCCATTTTATAATAAGCCTACACAGGAAGGGATATATCAGCATTTTAAGATGGTGGCCGAAGCATCTCCAATTCCAGTAATTTTGTACAACGTGCCAGGAAGAACGGCAAGTAATATGTTACCGGCAACAGTTTTTCGTTTGGCTAATGATTTTAAAAATATTGTTGCTATTAAAGAAGCAGCTGGGGACATCGTGCAAGCGATGAAGTTAATAAAAAATAAACCAGAGGGTTTTTTAGTGATATCTGGTGATGATATTATTGCTTTACCTATGGTTTTAGCAGGTGGCGCGGGTGTTATTTCTGTGATTGGACAAGGTTTTCCTAAAGAATTTTCTGAAATGATACGATTAGGCTTAAACCGTAAGGTCGATGCCGCCTATAAAATTCAATACGTAATAGATGATTGTATTGACATGATTTTCGAACAAGGAAACCCTGCAGGAATTAAACAAGTGTTTCAATCCCTTGGAATAGCGGAGAATTTTGTGCGTTTACCATTAGTTAGCGTTGATGAATCATTACGCGAAAGAATAAATCAATTTGTGAAAAAAATTGACAAATAAGGCCGCAAAATCTTGCTTTTTTTTAAAGGAAGAAATATTTTGTAGTAGCTAAATTAATAACTAAATTTGCCACCGAAACTGTGGTATGATTTTTTGTGGATTGTATGCAATCCAAAAGATTAAAAAAAATAAAAAAAAATGAAGAAAATTGTATCTCTATTATTTTTCGTGATTCTTTTTAGCTCATGTAGTGAATATCAAAAAGCATTAAAAAATGATGATGTTGCTGTAAAGTTTGAAATGGGAACTAAATTATATGATGCTGGCAACTATACAAAGGCAATACGTCTTTTTGAGCAAATTGCACCGGCATACAGAGGGAAGCCACAAGCAGAGAAATTATTCTACATGTTTGCACAATCGTATTACAAAACGAAACAATATTACTTAGCAGGTTATCAATTTGAAAGTTTTGTGTCTGGATATCCAAAAAGTGAAAAAGTACAGGAAGCTGCTTATTTAGGAGCTAAAAGTTATTCAATGCTTTCACCAGTGTTTAGTTTAGATCAAACAGATACTTTTAAAGCAATCGACAAATTACAAGTATTTATAGATACATATCCAAATTCAGAGTATTTGGGCGAAGCGAATGAAGCTGTAAGAGTTTTGAGCGAAAAAATTGAAAAGAAAGTTTACGAAAATGCCAAAGGATATAATACAATATCAGATTTCAAATCGGCATTAGTGGCTTTAGATAATTTCATAGCTGATTATCCGGGAACTCCATTCAAAGAGGATGCGTTGTTCTACAAGTTTGATTCAGCATATCAATTAGCCATAAATAGTGTTCCCGGAAAAATGGAAGAACGTTTAAATGTTGCATTAGCTGCTCATTCTAACCTTGTGAAGTTTAATGCGGATACTAAGTATAAAGAGAAAGCAGCTGAAATGTTAGCTCGTGTTGAAAAAGATTTACAAAATTTTACTAAATAAATAAAGTCATGGATTTAAAAAAGACGAATGCTCCAGTAAATACAATAACATATAATAAAACTGTTATTGAAGAACCTACTGGTAATGTGTATGAAGCGATAACCATTATGGCTAAAAGAGCAAACCAAATCAATTCTGAAATCAAAAAAGAATTGACTGAAAAACTGGAAGAATTTGCTACATATAATGACAGTCTTGAAGAAGTTTTTGAAAATAAAGAACAAATTGAGGTTTCAAAATTCTACGAAAAATTGCCAAAGCCACACGCTTTAGCTGTTCAAGAATGGTTAGATGGTAAAATATACCACAGAGATTCAACTAAATAATACTATATGTCAGTTTTAAGGGGTAAGAATATTTTACTAGGAATTTCTGGTGGAATTGCCGCCTATAAAACAGCGTCTTTAGTACGACTTTTCATAAAAGCAGGTGCACATGTCCAAGTGATAATGACACCTGCTTCTAAGGATTTTGTAACCCCGCTCACCTTATCTACTTTATCTAAAAATCCAGTACATTCCAGTTTTTACAATCAAGATGAAGAAAATGAAAAATGGAACAATCACGTAGAGTTGGGACTGTGGGCTGACCTTATGGTTATAGCGCCTGCGACAGCAAATACCTTGTCAAAAATGGCGAATGGAACTTGCGACAATCTTCTTATTGCCACTTATCTATCAGCAAAATGTCCTGTTTATTTTGCACCTGCAATGGACTTGGATATGTACAAACATCCTTCAACAATTGCAAGTTTTACTGCTTTGCATAATTTTGGGAACACCATAATTCCTGCAGAAAGCGGAGAATTAGCAAGTGGTCTTTCCGGTGAAGGAAGAATGGCTGAACCTGAAAATATAGTTTCTTTTCTTGAAGAGGACTTAGAAAGTAGATTACCACTAAAAGGAAAAAAAATTCTAATTACTGCTGGACCTACCTATGAAGCAATCGATCCTGTTCGTTTTATAGGAAATCATTCATCTGGAAAAATGGGATTTGATATTGCTAAGAGCGCTGCTAATCTTGGTGCTTCAGTTATATTAGTTTCAGGTCCTACTATTTTTAAGGCAGATCATTCTTTGATTAAAGTCATTAATGTAGTTTCAGGTCAGGAAATGTATGACGCTTGTCACCAGTATTTTGATCAAGTAGATGTTGCGATTGCAGCAGCAGCTGTTGCGGATTATAAACCAAAGCATGTTGCTACGCAAAAGATAAAAAAAGCCCCAGATAATTTTGTGATTGAACTCGAAAAAACGAAAGATATCCTGGCTTCTTTGGGAATCATTAAGAAGAATCAATTTTTAATAGGGTTTGCTTTGGAAACTGAAAATGAAATTGAAAATGCAAAAGGTAAAATCCAGAAAAAAAACTTAGATTTGATAGTTCTAAATTCTTTGCAAGATAAAGGAGCTGGTTTTGGGGAACCAACCAATAAAGTGACCTTTATTGATAAGGATTTCAATATTGAACCTATGGAACTGAAATCGAAAGAAGCAGTTGCTGATGATATCTTAAATAAAGTAATAGCGCATTTTAATGAATAAGATAATTACATTTTTCCTACTATTGACTTTTGGGCTTACGCAAGCGCAACAGCTAAACTGTACGGTTACGGTAAATTCAGATAAATTGACTAATGCAAATCAGCAGGTTTTTAAAACTCTTGAAAACTCGCTAACTGAATTTGTCAATAAGACAGATTGGACAGGGGAAAATTACAAGCAAAATGAAAAGGTAAATTGTTCGATGTATATCACTGTGTTATCAAATAATTCAGATCAATTTTCATGTACGATTCAAGTGCAATCCTCAAGACCCATTTATAACTCATCGTATAGCTCACCAGTTTTAAACTACAACGACAAAGATTTTAGTTTTAGATATACTGAATTTGAAAATTTGCTTTTCAACCCTACAGCATTCGAATCAAATCTGGTTTCTGTTATCTCCTTTTATAGTTATATGATATTGGGAATGGATGATGATAGCTTTGTATTGGAATCAGGAAATGCAAATTTTGAAGTGGCTCAAAACATTTCAAATGTGGCACAACAAAGTGGCTATAAAGGTTGGAGTCAAATTGATGGAAACCAAAACAGGTATTTTCTTATAAGCGACATTATGTCTCCTTCATATTCAGAAATACGTAAAACATCATTTGAATACCACTCGGGCCTTGATGTAATGGCCAAGGATTTGAAATCTGCTAAAGAAAAAATAAAGTCTGCCTTATTGAATTTGAATAAATTACATGCATCAAAACCCAATGCTTTTTTGACTCGGGTATTTTTTGATGCGAAATCAGATGAAATTCTTTCCGTTTTTTCTGGTGGTCCAAGTATTACCGTAGCTGATCTAATAGAGAGTTTGAATAAAACTTCTCCTTTGAACTCAGGTAAATGGGAATTGATTAAATATTAGATTACCCATTCAATTCAATACCAAATTTAAATCTTCATTATAAAAAAATATAGATGATAACCACACTATCGATAAAAAACTATGCTTTAATAGAAAAATTATCCATTGATTTTTCCAAAGGTTTTTCAATTATTACAGGGGAAACCGGCGCAGGTAAATCGATAATATTAGGTGCATTGGGATTAGTTTTAGGGAAAAGAGCCGACTTAACTTCTTTAAAAAATAAAGAAGAAAAGTGTATCATTGAAGCTCATTTTGAAATTTCCAAATATAATCTAGCTCCTTTTTTTGAGGCTAATGATTTGGACTATGAAGGTGATACTATCATTCGACGAGAAATACTTCCTTCTGGAAAATCAAGAGCTTTTATTAATGATAGTCCTGTGAATCTTCAAGTACTACAAGAGCTGGGTTTGTTCTTGATTGATATCCATTCACAACAACAAACACAAGAGCTTTCAGATGAAAATGTTCAGTTCAAAATTATAGATGCTGTTTGTAGTAATAACGAAGTAGTTTTAGAGTACCAATCACTTTTAAAAAGTTATAAAGCGGATAAGGCTAAAATGAATGCGCTGGTCAAAAGACAAAATGAATCAATCAAAGAACAGGAGTACAATACATTTTTGTTAAACGAGTTGGTTGAGGCGCAATTGAAATCAGGTGAGCAAGAGCTTCTTGAGGCTGATTTCGAAAAATTGAATAATGTTGAGATTATTAAAGAGTCAATTGATAAATCTTTAGCTATTGCTAATGAGGAGCAAATTGGTGTTTTGCATAATTTGAAGGAAATTAAAGTTGCGTTGCAAAAAATAGCTTCCTTTTCTACAGATTACAGTTCTTTATTAGAAAGAACAGCAAGCTTGGCAATAGAGTTTGATGATATTTCAGACGAATTGAATAGATGTTCAGATAAGCTGATTAACGACCCTGAACAGTTGGATTTGATCAGCCAGAAATTACAGTTGATTTATAATCTGCAAAAGAAGCATCAGGTTTCTTCTGTTGAGGAATTATTGGAAATCCAAACTAATTTAGAAAACTCAGTTATGGAATTGGGTAACTTAGAAGGTGAAATTTCAAAAATAGCAAATGCGATAGAAGAAAAAGCAGCTGCATTAGATATACTTTCGGGGACTATTCATAACAACAGAGTTGATTCGATTCCTGTTTTATCGGAAAAATTAGTAACGATATTAGAAACCTTAGGAATGCCTAATGTGCGTTTTAATATTGAAGTGAATAAAACGGCAACGTATTTCAATAATGGAAAAGATGAATTGCAGTTTTTATTCTCAGCTAATAAAGGAACTGATTTTGGCTTGCTTAAAAAAGTGGCTTCTGGAGGTGAGATGTCGAGAATTATGTTAGCCGTAAAGGCAATATTAGCTCGATATTCAAAATTACCTACTTTGATTTTTGATGAAATTGACACGGGTGTTTCTGGAGAAATAGCAATCAAAATGGGAGAGATTATGAAAGAGATGAGTCAAGATATGCAAATCTTTGCTATCACCCATTTACCTCAGATTGCTGCAAAAGGGGACGCACATTTCAAAGTATTTAAATCAACGGTAGGAGATGATACACAATCAGAGCTGAAACTTTTATCGGATGAAGAACGCATCGTTGAAATTGCTCAAATGTTATCCGGGACAGTCATCTCAGATTCGGCCTTAAATCATGCAAAAGCGTTGTTGAACTAAATAAATGGCTTATATTTGTCAATCAAAATAGTGAATTTTACGAGATAGAATCACAGTTTTAGTTACATTTTACATTAAAGAAAAATAAAAATATATTTTAGATATTATGATAATAGAACCTAGAATGAGAGGATTTATTTGCACGACATCTCACCCAGACGGATGCGCGCAAAATGTTAAAAATCAAATTGAATATGTCAAGTCAAAAGGAGCTATCGATGGAGCCAAAAAAGTATTGGTTATCGGAGCTTCAACTGGTTTTGGTTTAGCATCAAGAATAACAAGTGCTTTTGGATCTAATGCATCAACTATTGGTGTGTTTTTTGAAAAACCTCCTAGTGAAGGAAAAACAGCTTCTCCAGGTTGGTATAACTCTGCAGCTTTTGAAAAGGAAGCTCATGAAGCTGGTTTATATGCAAAAAGTATCAATGGAGATGCTTTTTCTAATGAAGTAAAAAAACAAACTTTAGACCTTGTAAAAAAGGACTTAGGACAAGTAGATTTAATCATTTATAGTTTGGCTTCGCCTGTGCGTATGCATCCAACTACTGGTGTTTTACATCGTTCAGTATTAAAACCTATTGGAGGCGTTTTTACTAATAAGACTGTAGATTTTCATTCTGGAAAAGTTTCTGAAATTTCGATACAACCTTGCAATGATGAGGATATCGTAAACACGGTTGCTGTAATGGGAGGTGAAGATTGGTCAATGTGGATTGAAGCTTTGAAAGCTGAAAACTTGTTGGCTCCAGGCGCTACAACAGTTGCTTATTCTTATATTGGGCCGTCATTAACTGAGGCAGTATATAGAAAAGGTACTATTGGTAGAGCTAAAGATCATCTAGAAGCTACTGCTTTTAGCATTACTGATAGCTTAGCTGACATTAACGGGAAAGCGTATGTTTCAGTAAATAAAGCATTAGTTACTCAAGCTAGTTCAGCAATTCCGGTTATTCCATTGTATATTTCTTTATTGTATAAAATAATGAAAGAAGAAGGAATTCATGAAGGATGTATTGAGCAAATTCAACGTTTGTATCAAGACAGACTGTTTTCAGGTGCAGAAGTTGCTACAGATGAAAAAGGACGTATTCGCATTGATGATTTAGAGATGCGCCCTGATGTTCAGGAAAAAGTAGCACAGTTGTGGAATGAGGCGGTTACCGAAAACTTATCTGAGATATCAGATTTAGAAGGATATAGAAAGGATTTCTACAATTTATTTGGTTTTGATGTTGAAGGTGTAGACTACAAAGCAGAAGCAGATGAAATGGTAAATGTTTCAAGTATAGTATAATCTGGTTTTAACAGATTAAAATTTTATATAATGCATCTTAATTTCATAATGGTTTTATTCATTTAGAAATTAAGATGCATTTTTTTATTGACTTTAAATTAATTCATTATGTACAATTTATTAAAAGGAAAAAGAGGAATCATATTTGGAGCGTTGGATGAAAATTCAATTGCCTGGAAAACTGCGGAAAGAGTTCATGAAGAAGGTGGTGTTTTTGTACTTTCGAATGCGCCAGCCTCAATTCGTATGGGGACAATTGATGAATTAGCACAAAAAACGGGTTCCCAAGTAATTCCTGCTGATGCAACTTCTGTAGCTGATTTAGAAATTTTGGTGGACAAAGCAGTAGAAGTTTTGGGTGGTAAGATTGATTTTGTTTTGCATTCTATAGGAATGTCTGTAAATGTTCGAAAAGGGAATCATTATACTAATCAAAATTATGATTATACAGAAAAGGGATGGAATGTATCAGCTGTTTCTTTTCACAAAGTAATGCAGGTATTGTATAAAAAAGATGCTATGAATGAATGGGGGAGTATTGTGGCGCTATCTTATATGGCTGCGCAACGTGTTTTTCCAGACTATAACGATATGGCGGACAATAAAGCGTATTTAGAATCTATAGCTCGAAGTTTTGGATATTTCTTTGGTAGAGATAAAAAAGTGAGAGTAAATACAATTTCACAATCGCCAACAGCTACAAAAGCAGGTCAAGGAGTGAAAGGTTTTGGAGGTTTTACAGCATTTGCTGATAAAATGTCTCCGTTAGGTAATGCAACCGCTTTAGATTGTGCAAATTATACCGTGTCCATGTTTTCAGATTTAACTAAAATGGTGACACTACAAAACTTGCTTCACGACGGGGGATTTTCAAATATGGGAGTCAGTCAAGAAGTTATGGAAATGTTTGAATAAGAGCGATTTTTATATCAAAATATTTATAAAAACCATCAATTATTAATTGATGGTTTTTTTATTGATAAAGTATATCTTTGTTGAAAATTTGCCCAGTATTTTATAATTAATACCTCTGATAAGAATATGTTTTTTTCGTTAATTGTTCCAGTTTACAACCGTCCAGATGAAGTAGATGAGCTTTTAGAAAGTTTGTCAAAAAGTGATTATAAAGAAGATTTTGAGATAGTAATAGTAGAAGATGGCTCCTCGATAAAATGTGAGGAGGTAGTGCATAAATACCAAGCTAAATTATCCATTTCTTATTATTATAAGGAAAATTCAGGGCCTGGTGATTCTAGGAACTATGGAATGAAAAAAGCCAAAGGAGATTATTTTATCATATTTGATTCTGATTGTATTATTCCTGCGCAATACTTGAGCGAAGTTGACAAAGCTTTGAAGGGAAATTATGTGGATTGTTTTGGCGGACCGGATAAGGCTCTTGATAGTTTTTCGGATATTCAAAAGGCAATCAATTTTGCAATGACTTCGTTTCTTACTACTGGTGGAATTAGAGGTGGTTCTGAAAAGATTGATAAATTTCAACCTAGAAGTTTTAATATGGGTTTGTCTCGAAAAGCTTATGAAGCTTCTAATGGCTTTGGGAATATCCATCCAGGTGAAGATCCTGATTTATCGATCCGACTTTGGAATCTTGGTTTTGAAACCAAACTGTTCGCAAATGCGTATGTATATCATAAGAGAAGGATAGATTGGGATAAATTTTCGGTTCAGGTTAATAAATTTGGTAAAGCGAGACCAATTCTTAATAGCTGGTATCCCAAATATAATAAGTTAACTTTCTTTTTTCCTTCCGTTTTTATTAGCGGATTTGCGGTGGCTTTATTATTGGTGGTTTTTAATTTTGACTTATTGCTGCAGTTGTATTTTATATATTTTTTAGTCTTATTTCTAGTTTCTAGCTATCAGAATAAGAGTATTAAAATTGGGTATTTGTCTTTAATCGCTGTTTGGAAGCAGTTTTATGGATATGGAATTGGTTTTATGGAATCATTTTTGAAGGTTATTGTATTGAAGCAGAAACCTCAAGACGCTTTTCCTGAATTGTTTTTTAAAATTTGATATGACAAAAATTATTGGTTTAACGGGCGGAATTGGAAGTGGTAAAACCACTATTGCTAATCATTTTAGATCCTTAGGGATTCCTGTTTATATTGCTGATGACGAGGCAAGAAACATAATGCAATCAGCTGAGATAATAACTGCCATTAAAGAAACGTTTGGGAACTCAATTTTTGATAATGATATTTTGAATAGGGCGGCTCTTGCTGAAATTGTTTTTGGCAATCCAGCTAAATTGGAACTTCTCAATGCAATTGTGCATCCTGCAGTAAAAAAAAATTTTAAAGAGTGGTTATTAGAGCATAAAAACTTTCCTTTAGTTGTTTATGAAGCTGCAATTTTATTTGAAAACGGCAACTACAAAAATTTTGACTGGATAATAACAATATCTGCGCCATTGGAATCGAGAATTGAACGAGTAATGAAAAGGGATGGAGTAACTCGGGAACAAGTTTTGAAAAGAATTAATTCGCAATGGACTGATGAACAGCGTATTTCAAAAAGTGATTTTGTAATTGAAAACATAAATTCAGAAATTGCTAAAAAAGAAACAGAAGAAATTCTTAAAATTTTGAAGATAAAACAAAAGGACTCTTAAATGTTAATGTTTGGTTAATAGATTATCATCCATACTGTTAAAATGTTAATTTTGTTCCGATGAATAAACTTTTTTTTAGATTACTAGTTTTGTTGATGAGCTTATCCTTAATAGGAATAATTCTTGTCCAGGTGTATTGGTTTAATACTTCATTTAAAAACAATGATGAGCAGTTTAAGTTTCATGTAACTCAAGTTATTGGAAACGTAGCTGATAAACTTCAAAAACAAGAAGCATATAGATTTTACGATAAATATAATCGAATAAAAGATAGTACAGGAAAAATTCCACAGAAAGAAGATTTATTAGAAGTTTATTACTTTCAAAGAAACACGAAAACAAATAAAACTATTGTTTACTCAAATAGTATTATTTCTGAAGATTATGATATTTCATCATCATTATTTAATAAAAAATTAAATAATGATAAATTTAAAAATTTCAGTTCAAAACGTGTAACTGAAGTTTATAATAATAACACAGTTGATAAGTCAAATTTACAACAAAGTTTACTTCCTGATGTGACGATTGAAAAATCTGGAAATCTGGATGTATTAGATAAAGTGCAATTTGAGATATCTTATAAGGATATTGCAGCCGCAATGCCTTTGGAAGAAAGAGTTTCAAAAGAGACACTACAAAAATTAATCAAAAAAGAATTAGAGCAATCAGGTGTAAAAACAAAATTTGAATTCGGAATTTACAGTAATGGTATAGCTACAAACGTTAAATCTGCTGATTTTAAATATGATAAGGAATTAACCTATTCAATACCTGTTTATGCTGATAATGAGGGGAATGAAAAGTATAAATTATTAGTTAGTTTTCCACACAAGAAAAAGTTTTTATTATCTGAATTGGTAAGTATCACAGTTCTGTCAATTATTTTTACGTTAATCATTTTAGTGGCCTATACAAGTGCATTAAATCAGCTGATACGTCAACGTCAGATTTCTGAAATCAAGACAGATTTCATTAATAATATGACTCATGAGTTTAAAACACCTATTGCTACAATTAACTTAGCTTTAGATGCGATTAAGAATCCAAAGATAATTGATGATAAGGAAAAGGTTTTTAAATACTTACAGATGATTCGTG
This sequence comes from Flavobacterium degerlachei, assembly GCF_900106645.1. Taxonomy (GTDB): domain Bacteria; phylum Bacteroidota; class Bacteroidia; order Flavobacteriales; family Flavobacteriaceae; genus Flavobacterium; species Flavobacterium degerlachei. Next base: position 2,057 of record NZ_FNMV01000008.1, on the reverse strand, counting down.
ATGAAAACAAGCGAATGCATGCTCAGGTTGAAAATGTTTTAAGGATTTCTAAATTGGAGAAAAAAGAGCTTGATATCGAAAAAGAGTCAAGTGATGTAGAAGAAGTTATTAATGATGCGATTGAACATGTTAACTTAATTTTGGAAGACAGAGGAGGAAAGATAACAACTCATTTTGATGCTACTAGAACAACAGTTTTAATAAACGAAGTTCATTTTACAAATGTAATTGTGAATGTTTTAGAAAATGCCATAAAGTATTCTCCAGACACTCCAGAAATTGAAGTAGTTACTGAGAACGTTAAAGACATGATTCTGATAAAGGTGACTGATAATGGTTTAGGAATGAGTAAAATAGCTCAAAAAAGAGTTTTTGAAAAATTTTATAGAGAGCATACAGGGAATATACATAATGTAAAAGGGCATGGTTTAGGTTTGGCCTATGTGAAAAGAATAGTAGAAGACCATAATGGTCAGGTTTATGTAGAAAGTGAAAAGGGAAAAGGAAGTACCTTCATAATAAAAATACCATTAATAAATTAGATATGGAAAATATAAATAAAAAAATACTTTTAGTAGAAGACGACCTTAATTTTGGTGCGGTGCTTAAAGATTATTTAATGCTTAACGATTTTGATGTTACTCTTGCCAAAAATGGTATGGAAGGCTTTGAAAAATTTAAAAAAGATACATACGATTTATGCATTCTAGATGTCATGATGCCGTATAAAGATGGATATACATTAGCAAAGGAAATAAGAGAAAAAAATAGTGAAGTGCCAATCATCTTTCTTACCGCAAAATCTATGAAAGAGGATGTGTTAAAAGGATATAAAGCTGGTGCTGATGATTATTTGAATAAACCTTTTGATTCTGAAGTGTTACTGATGAAAATAAAAGCTATCATTCAAAGAAAATCTTCTGATACTAAAACGGAACAAGTACAACATGAATTTAATATTGGAAAGTTTCATCTTAATTCAAAATTGAGATTCTTGACTTTCAATGGTGAAGAACCTATTAAATTGTCTCCAAAGGAGAATGAATTGTTGAAAATGTTGATTCTGCATGAAAATGATTTAATGCCAAGAGAATTGGCGTTGACTAAAATATGGAGAGACGACAATTATTTCACATCTAGAAGTATGGATGTTTACATCGCTAAGCTAAGAAAATATCTTAAATTAGATGAGGATGTTGAAATTCTTAATATACACGGTGAAGGATTTAGACTAGTTGTTAAAAACAAAGTTGAGAAATAAAATCACATAAGGCTTCGAGAAATCGGAGCCTTTTTTTTTGTTGAATTTGTAAACAAGCTACACTACTTCTCGAATTATTGGGATGTATCTTTAAACATATTGTTAGCTAAAATCAAGCATAGTTATTTATTAGTGTAAAAAGGAAGAACTCTATGTTTTATAAGTCTATAGGTATGTCAAAGGCTTTTTTAGTTTGAGGGTAATATTTTAAAAATGTAGTTAGAGAGTAAAGTTGATTAACTGTTCGTTTTGATTTATTCTTTTTAAGAATAGGAGGATTAACGGCTCACTATATATGGGTTTCTTTAATGCTCATATATAGGTAGACATTTAGTTATTTTTTTATAAAAGTCATGCTGCTGATTTGTGACTTGTATGTCGTGTTGAACTCTCATTTTTTATTAGGAGCTATTTCCTGCTATTCACTGCAATCTTAAATGCCGAACGCCGGCATATAAGGATTTCCGTTACTATCAGGGCTAGGGAGTAGTGGTCAAAGTTGAATTTAGGTCAACCAGTAAAGAAATCATACGTATTAAAGATAGTTATTAGCTGATACTACATTATATGGTCAAATCACTTCCATTAAGTTCTTTTTCTCTTCTAAGAGTCTCGATTAGTTTCGGGAGAAAAAAAATACTTTCAAAACACGGGTTTTCAGCGTGTTAAAATTAAAGTTAAGAAAAAATAAAAAAAACATCAATAAAAAGCTTGAATTAGTCAATAAAGGTGGTACTTTTGCACCCGCAACAACGAATAAGTTCTTTAATATATTGAGTAAGTGAAACACGGGAAA
>NZ_FNMV01000031.1 GCF_900106645.1 Flavobacterium degerlachei | reverse complement strand
AAATTTTAAAAGCTCGAATGAATCCATTTATTATTGTTTTGCTCTGCAAATATCTATATTTTTATTAAATCCTCCCCAGGTTTTGTTCCTGATCCGTTTTGTTCCTGATCCATTATTTTGGATCAGGAACAAAACCTGGGGAGAAGTTTTGCAAAAATGAATGTTTTTGCATAATTAACTTTGAAATATGACTTCTATAGACCTTTTAAAATTTATACTTCCTGATTTTTTAATAGAGAACTTCGAAATAGTTTCTGCTGCCAATTCTGAAGAAAACTTGCACCTTTATTTTGAAGAAAAAGTAAAGCCTCCAAAAGAGTTTGATGTTTTAGAATTAGTATCCAAAGGCTTTCTAGATGAAATAACGATTCAGGATTTTCCTCTTAGAGGTAAGTTTGTCTATTTGCACATTAAACGTCGTCGTTGGACCAATAAAACCAATGGAGAAATCATTCAAAGAGATTGGCAGTTAGTAGCTAAAGGAACTCGTATGACGCAAGAATTTGCGGCTTTTTTAAAAGAAATTAATAGATAACACACCCATTAATTGTCATGTAATTGGAGGTTTCTTTGGTGTTAATGGTAAAAAACTGCAAAGGCAATATAAAAAACATCTTAGTTCTTTTAGTGCTTGGGAACCCAGAGAGCATGCCCATCAATGGATTATTTACCCCCAAAATATAGGGACTCATTTAGCTATTGACGAAGTAGCCTTATCTCAAGGAGAACTGTACACTATTGTCACCAATAAAAACGCTAAAGGCAAGAAAGGTTCCTTAGTGGCAATTGTTGCTGGCACTAAGACAGAACAAGTCATTGAGCACGTGAGTAAAATTGACTCTAAAAAAAGACAAGCCGTTATAGAAATCACATTAGATATGGCTAATTCTATGAAGTTGATAGCTAAAAAATGTTTTCCAAAAGCCATACAAGTAACAGATCGTTTCCATGTACAAAAACTAGCCTTAGAAGCTTTACAAGAAATTAGAATCAAGCACCGATGGGAAGCTATGGATATAGAGAATCAATCCATACTACAAGCTAAATCAGAAAACAAAGCGCATACTCCCCAACTTTTAAGCAACGGCGATACCGTAAAACAATTATTAGCCAGAAGCCGCTATTTACTTTATAAACCCAGAGGAAAGTGGACCGTTAACCAAGAAGAAAGAGCCAAGTTATTATTTGAGCTATATCCTGATGTAAAAACAGCTCACGCTTTATCCCAGCAATTACGAAGTATTTACGATACAAATAATGATAAAAATGTAGCTCTGTTGAAATTAGCGCATTGGTATCGAAAAGTAGAGGAATCAGGATTTAAGAACTTCAATGTAGTTCTAAATTCGATAACAGTTAATTATCAATCCATACTAAACTATTTTGACAATCGAAGTACAAATGCTTCTGCAGAATCTTTTAATGCAAAAATTAAAGCTTTTAGATCGCAATTTAGAGGCGTTAGAAAAATTGATTTCTTCTTGTTTAGATTATCTAATCTTTTTGCTTAATCCCCAACTTTTGAAGGATCATGTCCAAAACCTGTGGAGCGATAAAAATCACGCATAAATATTAGTTAGTCTAAAAAGAAAGAATTCCACATTTCTAACGCCTCTAAACT
>NZ_FNMV01000010.1 GCF_900106645.1 Flavobacterium degerlachei | reverse complement strand
CGCTCATAAAGGATCTTTAAAATCCTGTTATAAGCGTTTTTTTATTGTCTAAAAAACGACTCTAATCAAAATAAGTGAAGTTTTTCAGTGCCCTCCCATCAAGGCTTGCGGTTTTTTACTATATAGATCTGTTTTGTATTTATCTATTTTGTAGATAAGCTAGAACATTCTTCTCAATTCGTTCATTGATGTTTGAAATATCTGCTTTTACGAATTTTTCGCCAAGGATTTTTTCATACAACTCAATATATCGTTCTGAAACAGTTTCAATATATTCATCACTCATATCAGGAATTTGTTGTCCTTCTAAACCTTGAAAGCCATTTTGAATTAACCAACGACGGACGAATTCTTTTGACAATTGCTTTTGCTCTTCTCCTTTATCTTGACGCTCTTGATATCCTTCTGAATAAAAATAGCGAGAAGAATCTGGGGTGTGAATTTCATCAATTAAAACAATAACTCCTTCTTTAGTTTTACCAAATTCATATTTAGTATCAACCAATATCAATCCACGACTTGCTGCAATTTCAGTTCCTCTTTGAAACAAAGCGCGAGTATATTTTTCTAGAACCAAATAATCTTCCTCAGAAACTATCCCTTTTGCAAGAATATCTTCACGAGAAATATCAGCATCATGTTCTCCATTATCTGCTTTTGTAGTAGGAGTTATAATTGGTGTTGGGAATTTATCATTTTCTTTTAAACCTTCAGGCATTGAAACTCCACAAATTGTTCTTTTCCCAAGGGCATATTCACGAGCGGCATGTCCTGAAAGATATCCACGTATTACCATTTCAACTTTAAAAGGAGTACACAAATGACCTACTGCAACACTTGGATCTGGAGTTGCAATTAACCAATTTGGAACTATGTCGGCAGTCAATTCCATAAATTTAGTTGCAATCTGGTTCAAAATTTGCCCTTTGTAAGGAATCCCCTTTGGTAGCACCACGTCAAAAGCAGAAAGCCTGTCAGTAGCAACCATTACCAATAATTCATCATCGATATTGTATACTTCCCTTACCTTACCGCGATAAACAGATTTTTGATTAGGAAAATTAAAGTCGGTGGTTGTAATTGTATTACTCATTATAGTTGTTGTGTTGTGTTGTGTTGTTGTTTTCTATCTGCAAATTTAGAACTATTTTAGAAAGAAATGCAAAGAATCATTCATCGTAGCCGTAATAAATAACAGTCGTAACAAAATAATATTTAAAAAGCTGTTAAACAACTTATTTTGCCAACAAGATATCCTTGCTTAATAATTTTTGTGCCAAATAATTTGCTACACCATCATCGTAATTCATTGCAATCACTTCAAGATTGAATAGTTTGTTTTTTAGACTATCAGGAGAGTTCCCCATCAAAAGTCCTTTTGCAGTCGCATTCAACATTTTTTCATCATTATATCCATCGCCAAAGGAAATCGCTTGTTCAAAATTAAAATTTTCAATTTCTAAGATCTTGGAAATCGCTACACTTTTATCCACTGATTTGTCCATAAATTCTAAACACAACGGCAAACTGAATGCGTGACTAAAAAGATCCGGATATTTACTTAGAATTTGATCTCTCAACTCCATCAATTTTGAATGTCTATCATGTGTGAAAAACATTTTAATAGCGCTAAAATCTTCCACCGTGGCAAAATCTACCACTTCTGGCAAATAATTCAATTCAGTCTGAAAATTATTTAAAACCTCATTGTGTCTATTGGTCTGCCAAACATTTTCCTTAAACAATACTGTGGTAATTTCTGAGTCAATCCCCAAATCCAATACTGATTTTATAGAGTCACTATCTATGTCATGGGAAAAAAGAAGCTCTTTCTGTGGCGAATGAATTCTCGCACCATTTGATGTAACTAAATAAAGGGGAAAGCCCAAGCCATCTACAATAGGCATCGCATCAAGATGGTGACGTCCTGTGGCTACAACTATTAAATAGTTTTGATCGTGAAGCTCCTGAAAAACTGTTTTTGTATAATCTGATATTCTATGTTCCTTGTTTAGCAACGTACCATCTAAATCGCTAATTACTACTTTTACTTTATCTTTCACTTTAATCGGTTTCTCTGTCATTTTTAATAAACCCAAAAATATCCAATTTTGAACAGAATCCCAAAAATTAGGGAATAGTTTAAGAAAAAAAATCTAATCAAAATATAGTATGCATAACAGAAACAATTCGATTTAAAACGTAAATATCAACTAGTTATAGTACTGTTCGTTCTAAAACTGTATTTAATTTAAATCAACAAAAGATAAAAACATTTTAATTGTTGTATTTAAAATATAACATATAGTTTTTTGCGCTACCTTTGTCAAAATTAAATATCATAAACATGAATGCAATTCAAAAAGAATTAATAAAAGCGACTGTTCCTGTACTAAAATCAAATGGTAATGATTTGATCACTTATTTTTACCAAAGAATGCTAAGCAATAATCCTGAGTTAAAGAACATATTCAATATGGCTAACCAAGCCAGCGGAAAGCAACAGAATGCTTTGACAGCCGCGGTACTAGCTTATGCAGAAAACATCGAAGACCCTAGTGTTTTAATAAATGTTCTAAAATCAATTGGGAACAAGCATGTCAGTTTAAACATCGCTCCAGAACAATATGACATCGTAGGAAACCATCTTATCGCATCTATTAAAGAAGTACTAGCTGATGCAGCAACAGAGGAGTTGTTAGAAGCTTGGACTTGTGCTTATACAGAACTAGCACAGATTATGATAGGTATAGAAGCTGAAATGTATAAAAAAGACAGCCTAAAAAAAGGGAGTTGGCTTGGTTGGAGAAAATTCACAATTGCTAAAATTGTTGAAGAAAGTGACGAAGTAAAATCATTTTATCTACAGCCAGAAGACGGAAAAGATATTGCTGATTTTTTCCCTGGACAGTATCTTTCTGTTAAAACATTTATTCCAGAACTTGGTTACGAGCAACCTAGACAATATAGCATATCAACTTCTTTTAACAATGAGTATTACCGTATTTCAGTAAAAAAAGAGAAAGGTATCAATGCCATTCCTGATGGAATATTTTCTAATGTGTTACACACTAAAAAAGTAGGAGAAACGATAGACGTTAGTGCTCCAGCGGGTGTTTTTTACGCTGATCCAGAATCGATAAACCCGTTAGTTCTTATTAGTGGAGGTGTTGGTGCGACTCCATTGATGAGTATGGTCGAAGCCAATAAAGTATCGCTACAGAAAAACAAAACGGTATGGGTTCACAGTTGTAGAAATGAAAACGTACATGCTTTTAAAGACACTATCGAAGAATTAAATAGTCAGGAAAACTGGTTGACATCTTATGTATTTTACGAAACCTTACCCGAGTATAAAACCAATGCTATTGAAGGAAGAGTAGATTTGCATACTTACAAAGAAGAAATCATTATTGATGGCGCAAAATATTATATTTGCGGGCCAGAACTTTTTATCAAAAAACAATTCCAATCTTTGATTGAGCTAGGTGTAACTAGAGACGCGATATTTTATGAAGAATTTGGCCCCCAATCATTAGCTTTAAATTAATAAATAACACTTATGAAATTAAACCACTTTACCGATTTTAGTATGCGTGTATTGATTTATCTAAATCAAAAAAAAGATACTCCTCAAAGTTCTTTGGACGATTTAGCTGAAAAATTCAAAATCTCACGAAACCATCTCGTTAAAGTGGTTCAATTTTTATCGGCAAATCAATTAGTTTTGACAAAACGAGGAAAAAATGGAGGGATTTTAATATCTGAGAAGGCCAAAGAAATTCGTTTAGGGGATTTAATCCATCTTCTGGAGCAGGACGAAAATCCAGTTATCAATTGCGATGCTAAACCCTGCATTTTTAAATCACATAATTGCAAATTAAAATCATTGTTCAATAAAGCATATATTGCCTTTATTGATAGTTTAAACGAAGCTAATCTGTCAGATCTTGAATTTACCGACTGGAATTCAATTTTTGAAAATAACCCAAATGCGTAAAACTATTCTTGGCAGTGTCATTGTAACTGCATTTATCACTTTTACACTCACAGCATTAAATATACCTACAAAAAACACGATTGATTTTGTAATGGTATGGACTAGGTCGTGGATAATTGCTGCTACTATAGCCAGTGTATTTAATCTTTATATACTTCCTTTTTTCCATAAAAATAAAAATAGTGAAGTGCAGTAAAATACCGTAATTAATAATCTCATTCTTTTTTATAAAAGTACTGAAATACAATTTGTCAAACCCAATTTTCATAAGATGACTTCTATTTCAAAACGGACTGTCTGATCAATCTTCCAAATAAACGATACCCCATTTTTGACCTAAGCATACTTAGACTGTTGGCATCAAAACCTATGGTATATCTCTTAAAATTTTTGGCTGGATTTTCAGCGACTTTTAGTAATTCTCGAATAATAAGAGGCTTTAAATCTGTGTTTTTAGCAGTCTTATTTTTCAATATTAAATTAATTTTCTCCATCAAAACATTGTAAGACCCAAAAGATGAGCATTCAGACTTAACCACGTTTTTTTGAAAATTGGATGGCGTATTCCCAAATTGCATGGTTGAAACACTAATATTAAAATCTATTAACTCATAGGCCATACACTCAGAAAAACTTTCTACAGCATGTTTTGTTGAATGGTAAAAACTCCCTAACGGCAAATTTACCAGTCCCGCAATGGAAGAGATATTTATGAAGTGACCCATTTTTTGAGCCCTAAATACGGGGATGAACGCTCGGCATACTTTGACTACTCCAAGCCAATTTATATCTACAATGTTATTGATTTGCTCATCTTCAGCCAATTCAACAAAACTTCGATAGCCTACACCAGCATTGTTAATGACAAGATCTATAGTTTTAAAATCTTCCATTATTTCTTTCTTGGCAGCTTGTATACTTTCTGTTGAAGTTACATCAAGCACATAGCAACTAATGTTCTTTATCCCTTGCAATTCCTTGCCATGTTCCAGACAAAGCATTGTTGCAATGACATTCCATCCATTATTGGCAAAGTGCAAAGCAATCTCTTTTCCTATTCCACCCGAAGCACCTGTTATGATTACACTCTTCAATATTATAATTTTTTGCTAATATAATTTTTTTAACTGTATCCATCCAACTTCGATTGCAAACAATCCTAAAAAATTGGATAATTTATTAATAAAGAACGACCCCTAAAGGGGCCGTTAATTGTACTTTGTTATTAACCAGTATTTTAAATATAATTGCTTTAATACCCCATTTTAATTTGATTATCATTAAAAAGCAAATGCTCTTTAATCAGGGTTTTCCGTGTATTTGTATGCGTCAATTACTTTTTTGACTAATCTATGACGCACTATGTCTTTATCATCAAGATATACAATTCCAATTCCCTCAATATCTTTCAAAATCAACAGCGCTTCCTTAAGTCCTGATATGGTTCTTCTAGGTAAATCAATCTGCCCTGGGTCACCAGTAACCATAAATTTCGCACTTTTTCCCATACGGGTCAAGAACATTTTCATTTGCGAATGTGTTGTGTTTTGGGCTTCATCCAAAATTACAAATGCATTATCTAATGTTCTTCCACGCATGAAAGCCAATGGAGCAATTTGAATGATTCCTTTTAAAATATAATCTTCTAATTTTTCATTAGGCAACATGTCGCGCAAAGCGTCATAAAGGGGTTGCATATAGGGATCTAGTTTCTCTTTCATATCACCTGGAAGAAAACCAAGATTCTCTCCGGCTTCAACAGCAGGACGTGTTAATATAATGCGTTTAACTTGTTTTTCTTTCAGTGCCTTGATAGCCATGGCAACTCCTGTATAGGTTTTTCCTGTTCCCGCAGGACCAACAGCAAAAACCATATCATTTTTATTTATGGCATCAACTAACAATTGTTGGTTAGGAGTCATGGCTTTTATTATTTTGCCACCTACTCCATGCACAAGAATCTTATCATTAACGAGAGTTCTCCTGTCGTCTTGACTGTCACCTAAAATAACCCGCTCAATTACATTGTTATCTATTGTGTTATAGCGGGTAAAATGAAGCATTAACCGTTGAAAACGTTTTTCGAACTCGTCCAGAATTTCTTTTTCTCCAAAAGCTTTTAATGTAGTTCCTCTAGCAACAATCTTAAGTTTTGGATAGTATTTTTTAATTGTTTCAAGATGAGTGTCTTGAGCGCCCCAAAATTCTTTTGGAGCGATGTCTATGAGCTCGATTATTCTTTCGTTCAAATGTTGTAGTTTTATATAAAATTAATCAATAAATACGTCTAAGGCATTTTGGCTTTAAACCACAATATTTTTTGTCTTACTTATTTGGAATTTGTTTTTTGTTTTTTGCTTTTTTGAATTTACTATTATTAGATTTGCATTTCTCAAATTTAATGAAAATTAGTTTTAGATTACACCAATAATTATAAAAAAATTTATGTCAATAATTACCCTTACGACCGATTACGGCTTGAAAGATCACTTTGTAGGTGCATTGAAAGGGAAAATTTTATCTGAATATTCTGAAGCTACAATCATTGATATTTCGCATCATATTGACCCATTCAACACTGTTGAAGCAAGTTACATTATTGCAGCGGCCTATTCAAGTTTTCCAAAAGGAACAGTTCACCTGATTGGAGTAGATATGGAACTGAACAAAGAGAATCAGCATATCGTCATGCAGTGGAATGATTCCTACTTTATTGCCGCAGATAATGGGATTCTAAGCATGTTGTCACAAAAAATCGTTCCTCAAAAATTAGTTGCCATAAATATTCATGATCGTCTGCAAAGTGATGCTTCTGGCATGGATGTTTTTGTAATGGTAGCTTGTCATATTGCCAAGGGCGGTTTACTGAACGTCATTGGTAGAGAAATAAGTAGCATTAAGCAAGTATTTGAACTAAAAGCAGTGACTTCCGTTGATAATAATACATTAAAAGGCTATGTTATTTATATTGATCATTTTGGAAATGTAGTTACCAATATCACTAAAAAACAATTCTTGGAGGTTGCTAAAGGACGTCCGTATGAGATCCTGATGAAAACAAAAAACATCAAAACCATTTTGCCTAATTATTCTGCAATAGCCAGTTCTGAAAAATATCCGATTAAGAATTATGAAGGGGAAAAATTGGCGATTTTCAATGAAGCCGGTTTTCTCGAAATTGCCATTTTTAGAAGTAACCCTTCAAAGGTAGGATCAGCAAATAGTTTATTAGGATTGAATTACCAAGACGTAGTTTCCATACAATTTAAGAATTAAGATATAGATTAAACAACAAATCGTCTTGCGAACTTTGCGACAAGCCTTGCGAACTTTGCGGTTAAAAAATTATATAATGTTTGTACGAATAGTAAAATTGAGTTTTCACGAAGAAAACATCCCTGCTTTCCTAGAGAATTTCGAATCGGTAAAAGAAAAAATAAGAAATGCTCCAGGAAATCGTTTTCTAGAATTATACCAAGACAAAAACAATAAAAGTATATTTTTTACTTACAGTTATTGGGAAACGGAAGAAGATTTAGAAAATTATCGAAAATCAGAACTCTTTACTTCTGTTTGGTCATTCACCAAAAAATTATTTAATGATAAGCCTGAAGCTTGGAGCGTGGATAAATTAGCCAGTTTAGAATAAAAAAATCAATTTATGAAGTAAGTTTTAAAGTTATATTATTTAGCAACTTTAAACATTTTAAACATTAAACAATAAATATGAAAGCCATTTTATTACGCGAAATCAAATCGTTTTTTGGTTCTCCAATAGGTTATTTGGTCATTGCGCTTTTTCTTATCCTCAACGGACTTTTTCTTTGGGTTTTTGATGGGGAATACAACTTAATGAATACTGGATTTGCTGATATGACTCCATTTTTCACATTATCGCCGTGGATTCTGATTTTCTTGATTCCAGCAGTTACTATGCGCAGTTTTTCTGATGAAAAAAAACAAGGAACTCTTGAATTATTACTAACGAAACCTTTGAGTATTTGGCAAATCGTAAACGGGAAATTTCTAGGAGCACTTTTGTTGATCATCATGGCTATCATTCCCACGTTTATCTATGTTGTAGTGATTTCGAAACTGGGCATGCCCGAAGGAAATATCGACATGGGAAGCACGATTGGATCCTATTTTGGATTAGTGTTCCTGATTGCAGCTTATTCCGCAATTGGAATATTCACTTCAACCCTATCTGACAATCAAATCGTGGCTTTTATCATTTCCGTATTTGTATGCTTCTTTTTCTATTTTGGTTTCGAAGGATTAGCATCAATGACACCAACTTTCTCTACTATAATTTCTGCATTAGGAATGCAAGATCATTTTAAAAGCATGGGTCGCGGTGTAATCGACACAAGAGACATCCTTTATTTTGTAAGTCTGACGGTTTTGTTTCTTTCGCTTACCGTTTATAAACTTAAATCTTTGAAATTATAATGGTACCAATAAAGAAAAGTAATTTAAAAAACTTAGTCGTAATAATTGGCCTTTTATTGATCGCTAACGGAATTGGGAATATGTTTTTCCACCGTTTCGACTTAACTTCTGATAAAAGATATACGCTTTCTGAAACTTCTTTAAACATCATCAAGCAGGTCAAAGAACCGTTGTCGGTAAAAATATACATACAAGGTGAATTACCAGCTGAATTCAAGCGATTACAGCAGGAAACACAGCAATTGCTAGAAGAATTCCAAGCTTACAATAAAAATATCGTTTTTACATTTGTAGATCCACTGGAAAATGAAGATAGCAGCATGGATAATATTAAAGAGCTGTATCGAAAAGGACTAACACCTGTAAATATAACTGTGGATGATAAAGGAAAACAATCTCAGGCAATGGTTTTTCCATGGGCTATTGCAACCTATAATAACAGAGAAGTCAACATCCCTTTATTGAAAAATAAGATGGGTGCTTCAACAACTGAGCAAGTGATTGGTTCCGTTCAAAACCTTGAATATTCTATCGCCGACGCTTTAAACAAAATCACCAAAGACAAACAAAAGAAGATTGCGGTAATTAAAGGAAATGGGGAGCTACAGGATGTTTTGATGGCTAAATTCCTGCTACAAATAAGAGAAAGTTACCACATTGGGCCTTTTACCTTAGATTCAGTTGCTAAAAGCCCAACGGAAAGTTTAGAAGCTTTACAGAAATATGACTTGGCAATTATAGCCAAACCAACGGAAACTTTCACAGATACCGAAAAACAAGTTTTAGATCAATTTATAATTAATGGTGGAAAAACGCTGTGGCTGATAGATCAAGTAGCTGTAGAGATGGACAGTCTCTATAATCCTTCAGGATCCACCTTGGCCTTTCCTAGAGATTTGAACTTGAACGATATGTTCTTCAAGTACGGTTTCCGTATTAATCCTGACATTGTTAAGGACGAGCAAGGAACTCCTATAAAATTGGCTACTGGAGAACAAGGCAGTGCAACTCAATTTCAGGAATTCAACTGGAAATTTGCCCCTTTGGCTTATCCAGATAATAAACATCCAATAGTAAAAAATCTTGGTGGTATTAAATTCGATTTTGCAAATCCAATTGACACTTTAAAAAACGGAATTAAGAAAACCGTTTTATTAAAATCATCAAGATATTCAAAAAAAATAGGCACACCGGTAGAAGTTAATTTGGAAATTGTAGCCGAAGAAACGAGCCCGAATCACTATATCAATACGGGAAATATTCCGCTAGCCATTTTGCTTGAAGGTGCTTTTCATTCCGTTTTTGAAAACAGGGTATTGCCGTTTGATCAAAAGACTTTTGAAACGACAGGAACCACTAACAAAATGATCGTGATTTCTGACGGTGATTTGGTAAAAAACCAATTGGATAAAAACTACCAGCCCGTAGAATTAGGTTATGACCAAAGGTCAGGGAATTTATATGACAACAAGGATTTCCTATTGAATTGCGTGAATTATTTACTAGACGATACTGGACTTATTAACATTCGAAGCAAGGATCTTGATCTGCCTTTATTGGATAAAGAAAAAGTTTACGAAAACTATACCTCGACGCAAGTCATAACTATCGGGCTTCCAATTCTAATTTTGGCACTTTTTGGACTTCTATTTACCTACCTCCGCAAAAGAAAATACAGTAAGTAGATGTTAATAAAAAAGTTTCAATACTAGAATAGTTTACGATATATTTGTAAAATGTATTGTATTTTAAAATCAAACTAAAATAGATACCTCAAAAAAATAAAATAAAACAGATGAAATTTATAGTATCGAGTTCGTACTTATTAAAACAATTACAAGTTTTAGGTAATGTTATCAACAGCAGCAATACTTTGCCTATTTTGGACAACTTCCTATTTGAATTAAATAATAATGAATTAACGGTTTCAGCATCCGATTTAGAGACAACAATGTCGGCAAACTTAGCTATTGATTCCACTAGCCAAGGAAGTGTTGCAGTACCTGCAAAATTGCTTTTAGAAATACTTAAAACTTTTCCTGAGCAGCCTTTGACATTTACGGTTGAGGAGAACAGTACAATTGAAATTAGCTCTAACTCTGGTAAATATGCATTAGCATATGCTCCTGGTGATGAGTTTCCTAAAGCGGTAAACTTAGAGGAGCCATCTGTAACTTTAGTTCCTGCTGATGTTTTGGCAACAGCCATAAGCAAAACCATTTTTGCTGCTGGTAATGATGATTTACGTCCAGTAATGTCAGGAGTGTTTTTTCAGTTCTCTCCAGAAGGGTTAACTTTTGTAGCAACTGATGCACATAAATTGGTAAAATATGCTCGTACAGATGTTACTGCATCTCAGGTTGCTGATTTTATCATGCCAAAGAAACCTTTGACAATTTTAAAGAATATACTTTCTGCTTCAGATGCAGAGGTAAAAATTGAATATAACGACTCTAACGCTACGTTCTCATTTGACAATTATATTTTAATGTGTCGTTTGATTGATGGAAAATATCCAAATTACGAAGCGGTTATTCCAAAAGAGAACCCTAACAAGTTAATGATAGACCGTTCTCAATTCTTGAGTTCTGTGCGTCGTGTGGCTATCTTTTCTAATAAAACTACGCACCAAATTCGTTTGAAAATTGCTGGAGCTGAATTGAATGTTTCTGCAGAGGATATCGATTATTCTAATAAAGCAGAAGAAAGATTGACTTGTGATTATCAAGGAGACGATATGCAAATAGGATATAACTCACGTTTTCTTACTGAAATGTTGACTAATCTTCAGTCTGATATGATCATGCTTGAAATGTCTTTACCTAACAGAGCCGGAATCCTTACTCCTGTTGACGGGTTAGAGGATGGTGAAACAGTAACGATGTTAGTGATGCCAGTAATGCTAAATAGTTAACATTAAATTATGATTTTGTTGTATTTGACTTTTGATAATCAAATATAAAGCCTTATCATTGTACTTCAATACGCTATTAACCAAACCATTTTTATATTTAAAAAGAACCGCAATTTCATTTAGAAATTGCGGTTCTTTTGCTTTTAGTCAATTAGCACTACTTTCAAGGGAAATTTATTTCTTAAATAACCCCCATTTTTTTCATTAGGAAAGTAGCGCTTAATTAGTATGAAGGAAATAAAACTTTGAATGGTTCTTTTTCAAAGATTCTTTAGCATCTTTATGATTTTTTTCAAATGTATCAATGTTAGTTCCTTTACAAATACCATAAGAATAGTGATACTTTACTATTTCTAGATCTTTTAAACCAAATTCTTTTTTATCGGATTTACAGTAGGAAAAATAACTACTGCAATTTGAATTATCAAATTCAAGATAGAAATAGCCTAACGATCTTACAAAGTTAATTTTCATCGTAGTCGCTACATTTTCTTTATTTGTGTTTTTCCCATCAATTTTGAGCGAACAATTATAGATATTTTGTTTACTATTCCATAAAAGGTAATAACCATCATCTGCTCTAATTCTTAGGTCTAAATTGAGTTCCGTAGGGGTATTGACTGAATAAATAAAATAATTTGATTTTTCTTTGTCCTTAACAACATTAATATTCAAGGAGTCTACTTCTTTATCCAGAAAATGAATTAGCATACTAAGTTCCTTGCTATTTTTTTTTACTAACAGACTTGTCAAAATAAACCTTAATAGTATCCTTCCAAGTTTTCATTGTAGGTGTTAGTTTTTCTTCCTTTTTTTGATACTTTTTATTATAAACTAATCCTTTGTACCGTTCCAAAAAAACATCATCTTTTTCCTCATATTGTACTCTAACACCTTTCTGTTGGTATCCTCCTATATTTATTAATGTATCACTATCCATAATTTTAAAACCAATGGAATCAATAACATTATTGCTGCTTTTTTTCAAAGCTTTATAATCATTATACTTCATGTACGTTGCAATACTAGCAGTAGGCGATTGCGTATGTTGTGAAAAAGTCAAAGAATAAGACAAAGCCAATAAGAGTATAAATATATTCCTTTTCATAAATTCTTCTTTTTAAGAATAGTTAAAGTAGTAAATTTAAATCCAAGCAATTTGTTTTCTTTTATTTTTTTCGACAAATAAAAAACTTCTTAAATAACCCCCATTTTTTTCATTAGGAAAGTAGCGCTTTTATTTTTACAGATACCATCGCGAAGCTTATAATCAAAATTCAATTCATCATTAACTATTTCGACTTCAAAGCATTTGTTAGTCAAAACATCTGGATATTCATTTGTTGTTAAACAAACTTCTATATCGTGTGTTGCTATTGCTCCTATAGCCTTTTTTGCTATCACTTTTTTAACTACTTCAATCGTACCGTTTCTTTTATCATCAGAATTGGTACCTCTCAAAATTTCATCTAACAAAACAAACGCGGGATTTTTTTCCAATTCGTCCATTATTTGCTTCAAGCGTTTAATTTCAGCAAAGAAATAGGATTCACTGTCTGACAGGGAATCAGATAATCGCATGGAAACCAAAATAGGCAAAGGATGCACGTTAGCGCTACTTGCACAAACTACTGAACCCATGGCTGATAAAACCATATTAACCCCTAAGCTGCGCAGAAATGTACTTTTACCAGACATATTTGAGCCCGTAAGTATCATAAACGACTGCGGATGAAAACTGACCTCGTTATTTACTCTCGTGTTTGCATTTAATAACGGGTGTCCTAAACTTGAAAAATCAACTTTGAAATCAGCATTTAATTTTGGATAAACAAACTCTGGATTGTTATAAGAAAAATTGGCTAAGCTATTTAACATTTCAAATTCACCAATTACCTCCAACCACTCTTCTAAAACTGTAGCATGTTTCTCTTTCCAATCTAACAAACGTTTTAAAACATGAAGGTTAAAAAGGAAGGTTCCATTGAATAATGATGCTGCAACAAGGTTCCCTACAGTATCCATATTAGAAAATAACCCAGATAATTTCTTAAGATGTTCACTTGCATTCTCATCTTTGAATTTTAACTTTTGTTGTAATGCCGTTAATTTTGTAGAATGAAACGTTTCGTCTTCAATTTTTCTAAGAATCAAGCTATATTGACTAATTATTTCGTCAATGTTTTCGGCATTGGCAATTTCTATTTGAATACGTTGATGGAATTTTCCAAAAATGATTAAATTGGCAACAAACAAATAAGACAAATAGCTCAGAAAAACTGAATTTGTAGTGAATAAATAGGCCACTAATGTCCCGAAAAATAAAACTGGAGTAACATAAGAGGCGATGATTGCCCATTTTGGTAATCGAGTAATTGGGAATTTACTCCATTTTAATAATGCCTCATAACTAGTTTGGCTATCATTTGTGATTTTGGCAAGAGCCATGAATTCCTGACGCCAATCTAACTTTCTAGAAAGCTCTTTTATAGCCGCTTGATTATTTAAAATTTCCTCTGCAGCTGACAACATAAGTAACTGTTTTGCCATGATTTTTTTACCAATAAAAGTAGCAGTTCTATTTAAATTTTGAAATAAAGAATGCTCACCAAAGATATCAAGGTCATAGGCGTAAGGATGCTGAAAGTCATTAAATTCGATTCCGTTTTCAAATGGAATTGATTTTTTTTCTAGATAGGAAATCTCCTCCTCATTGACTTTCACCAATGCCTCTTTTATTTTCCTTTTGAAAAGTAATTTGGAATGAATTCGCATTAATAACACAAAGCTCATAAAAAGGACTACAGCAAGAATAAGAAAGATTATTTTGCTATCCCTTATGTAAAAATAAAGAGAACCCAGAAAAAGCAGAACGCTTATGAGTCTTAAGAAACTGACACTATTGTATTTTTTATTGATGCTATTTAACTCCTGCGAATGACTTTTGCTCTTAGCGCTATATATTTCCATATCTTGATTTAATGAAAAACAAATATAGCGCTACCCGCATAAATAAGCTATTAGATTAGCTAGTATAATACATTCCAAAAAAGTTAAAAAAAACCCAACTTATTCTATGGGAATCGCCAAAACTGGGATATCAAAACTATTAGCAAATTTCTTAGTTAAACTAGGGTGAAATATTCCCTCAAAAAAGCTTCTTTTATAAGTCAGCATGGTTAAAACATCGATTTCTTGATATAAAATAAAATCCAAAATGGTTTCTTTTACCTCGTCACTAGTAATTACAAAAAACTCAACAGGTTCATCTTCAAAATCTTTTTCCCACTTTTTAATAATGTCCTTGCTAACGTCAGATTTGTCTGTTTTAACGTAAAGACACTTTATCTGTGCTCCAGATAATTTTGCTATTTCCACTACCTTTTTCAAGGCTTTTTTATCTTTAGACCTGAATCTAGTTGTAAAACCAATCGTTTTTATTTTTTTGAATTCGGCTTCAATCGGAATACACAAAAGCGGTACTTCAACATCTGAAAGAACAGCTCCTGTATTAGTGCCTGAAAAAAAGGCTGACCAACCTGAAGCACCTTCGGTTCCCATAACAACATAATCGATTTTATCCTCTTTGATTGCCTTGTTGATATTATAAATCAAACCACCATCCATCAATCGATGTGTCATTTTGATCTTGCCCAAATTATGTTTCTCGGCAATGGCTCTCAATTTGGGAATTTCATCCTTAAACATTTCAAATTGCGACAACTCAACAGATTCATATATAACCAGATAATTTTCTGGAAAGAACTGATTGTCAAATACAGGCAAATCAAATGTATGTAACAATATAAGCTCCCCTTGAACTATTTTCGCAAATTCTAATGCGTGTACAAATGCGTTTGTCGCTACTTCGGAAAAATCGGTTGGGAATAATATTCTTTTCATCTTATAAAAATTTTATGTGATTCGTTTATCAAATATAGACATAAAGTTACGCTATTAATATGATAATTATCAGCTGATTAGAGTTAATTTATTACGTTTATTAAGTTCATTTCTAGATATATAGACCATTTTATAACATATTTGCCTTAATCACTGTGAATTGCTAAAACAGGTATGTCTATATCATCTTGTGATTTTTCACCATAGCTAGGCACAAATAAACCTTCAAAAAAGCCTCTTTTGTAAGTGAGCATGGTTAATACATCAATATTACTCACGGAGACAAAATCTAAAACAGTTTTTTTAATGTCATCACTATTAACGATATCAAAAGATACGGGCTCACTGCTATATTCTTTTCCCCAATAATCAATAGTCTCAGAAGACACATCTGAAGTACTGGATTTTACATATAGGCATTTTACTTTTGCATTCAATTTTTTGGCAATTTCCAATACGCTACTCAGCGGTTTTTTATCCTTGCTTCTATATCGAGTTGTAAACCCAATGTTTTTGATTGGTCTGTATTTTGCAGCTAAGGGTACACAAAGCATAGGAACTTCAATTCCTATAAGTACGGAACCCGAATTTGAGCCCACAAAAAAGGCATCCCAGCTCGTTATGCCCGAAGTGCCCATTATCACAAAATCAATTTTATCCTCCACGATTGCCTTTTTAACATTATCAACTAATGTCCCTTCCATCAGGCGATGAGTCATCTTTATTTGATCGGCATTTAAGTCCTCAGCCATTTTATGCATTTTAGGCACTTCTTCTTTAAACATATCAAATTGTGACAATTCAACAGCATCATATATCATAGAGTAATTTTCATGAAAAAAGTGTTCGTCAAACTCCAGTAATTCATAAGAATGCAATACAATAATCTCAGCTTGCATGACTTTAGCAAATTGTAGCACATGAATAAAAGCGTTAGTCGCAATTTCAGAAAAATCAGTTGGGAAGAGGATACGTTTCATTTTATAAAAGCTTAAAGTGAGTATTTATTTATAAAGAGATTCTTAAAGTTACGACAATAAAACCATAATATCCAGCAATTTACAGTTGTTTTTTTCATAGTAAAAAAGCCCTTCCATAAAAAAATAGATACTTCTTAAGATTTACTACCTTTGCAACCTAGAATAAAAAATATGTTATACAACGATTCCATAGTAGCATTGGCTACACCTTCAGGAGCGGGAGCCATAGCGGTAATCAGAATTTCCGGAAATGAAGCAATTACTATTGGCAACAGTGTTTTTAAGTCCATTAAAAACAAAGATTTACTAAAACAAAAAACACACACTTTACATCTGGGCCACATTATAGATGATACTAAAACGCTGGATGAAGTATTGGTTTCCATTTTTAAGGGCCCAAACTCTTATACTGGTGAGAATACTATCGAAATCTCTTGCCACGGTTCAACTTATATTCAGCAACAAATAATCCAGTTATTGCTACGAAAAGGTTGCCGTATGGCTGACCCTGGTGAGTTTACTCTTAGGGCTTTCCTTAACGGAAAACTCGATTTATCTCAGGCGGAAGCAGTAGCCGATTTGATTTCGTCAGATAACGAAGCTTCACATCAAATTGCCATGCAACAAATGCGTGGTGGTTTCTCTAATGAAATTGCTAAGTTGCGTGAGGAGTTATTGAATTTCGCTTCGCTTATCGAATTGGAGCTAGACTTTGCAGAGGAAGATGTGGAATTTGCAGATCGTACACAGTTTCATGAATTATTAAACAGAATCGAGTTTGTCCTCAAACGACTTATCGATTCCTTTGCGGTAGGAAATGTAATCAAAAACGGTATTCCCGTTGCCATTGTGGGTGAACCCAATGTGGGAAAATCGACTTTATTAAATGCTTTATTAAACGAAGAACGCGCGATCGTATCCGAAATTGCCGGAACGACCCGCGATACGATTGAAGATGAACTAGTCATTGGCGGAATTGGTTTTCGATTTATCGATACGGCAGGTATACGTGAAACGCAAGATGTGGTAGAAAGTATAGGTATTCGTAAAACTTTTGAGAAAATCGAGCAGTCACAGGTCGTTCTTTATCTGTTTGAAAGTTTAAAGTTTAAAGTTCAAAGTTCTGAATATATTCTAGAAATTGAAAAGGTCAAAAATCAATTTCCGCTAAAACCATTAGTTGTGGTGATCAACAAAACCGAATTACTGACAGAAGATGAAGTTGCCGAAATCAAAAATCAACTCCAGCCGCTAAACGTTATTCTCGAAATGATCTCTGCTAAACAAAACATCGGTATAGAAGAATTAAAGAATCAACTACTGTCCTTTGTCAATACTGGAGCATTAAGAAATAACGAAACAATTGTAACTAACACAAGACATTACGATTCCTTATTAAAAGCGTTAAACGAGATTCAAAAGGTAAAATACGGACTCGAAACAGAGCTTTCGAGTGATCTGATGGCCATCGATATCAAGGAGGCTTTATATCATTTTGGTACCATTACAGGGCAAGTGACAAACGATGAATTATTGGGTAATATATTTGCTAATTTCTGCATCGGAAAGTAAAGTAGTATTCAGTAATAAACCTCTACTTTCGAACATTAACAATTCATTTTACCTTAAATAACAATAATGACAATCGAAGATTTAGTTGGTACCTATTCCATTGAAGGAAGCAATCAAGATGCCGTTAGCGACATCAGTTACAAAGGTACTCTTACCTTATCTCTTGATTAAAACAACCGAATTATAGCCCATTGGTTAATCAGTGATCAAGTACAAAACGGTAGTGGTTTTTTCAAAGATAATATCCTAGTAATTAATTTTAACTACCGCGGCGAAGACGATTACATTTACAAAGGTGTAGCAGTTTACAAATGCATTAACAAAGACATTCTCGAAGGCTTTTGGTCTGAAAAACACGGAAATCCTGAGTATTTAGGAAGTGAACGTTGTTTCAGAATAGGCTCTAAAGAGCTTGTAAACTAATATTAGCCTCAACAAAAGATGGCCTTGTCTTAATATTGTTGTGTAATGCAATTTTAAATTCGATTCACCCGCTACCTGCAAAGAGCGAAGCAGTAATACTGGTCTTTATTCACGCTTATCATGAAGTTAATCCCTTCTAATTGCTATAACCCAAGTAATCTCATTATAAATCAAATCCGTTTTTCGAAAGCAAAACATATTATTTTTGCAAAAATAATTTGACGGTTTTATTCAGTTATTTTATTCACGCCAGACATATGAGACAGCATCTTAATATGACTGAGGCATGTCGCATAAAAATCAGCTTTATCAATTTTAGCTCTAATCCAAGCGTAAAAACTAATCGTGAAGACATCTGTGTCTTTACTATTTATATTCAGCAAATTATCCGCTTTTTTTCTAAAATTTTCCGAATAGATATCTTCCGTTTTATAGTAAAAAATTGTAATTAGTTTAAAAAAATCCAAAACTACAGATCCATTATGTGCCTGGATATGGGCTGTATACTTTCTTCTAAAGCTACTTAATCGAGACTCCGCTAAATCCATATAATCCAATTCTATGAGTAACAATATTTCAATCAGGTTTTTTTGAATTACCCATATATACCCCATCTTTTCAATATACCAATAATTACTATGATAGAAACCCTGCAGGGTTTTTAAAGCCTCTTTATAGTTGTTTTTAAAAAATAAGGCGACAACCAATGTGAGTTTTAAATCAAGTGTATAATCTGTTTTGTTTTTATACTTTTCAAAGTCAAACAATGTTATTTCTCTAACAGCTTCGTCATTTTGCCCCTTAAAGATAAGTACTAAATTTTTTAACAATACGTATTGTGGATAAAAAACGGAACTGTATTTTTTATTTTCCAAACTCATATTTGAATGCATTGTATCCAAATAAGCAGCCGAAAGCTCAAAGTTTTTAATCCTGAAATAAGTGTTTGCCAAATAGTACAAAACCTGTAAATGATCGTATAAATGCTTGTCTTTTGTTCGTTCTGTCGCCTCTATTTTTTTGCAAGCGTCTTCAATAAATGGTAAAATCGCTTGGTAGTCTCTTGTAACATATGCTACTTGGTTGGTAATTTGTAAAATCTTGAAAAGCGATTGGTAACTTAAACTTTTAGTGATTGAAATATTAAATTTAACCAAGTTCCTATTGATAGTATCCGAAATTCCCGGATTACCATGGCTTAACTCCGCTTGTATGGTAGCGTAAAATAAATTTAAATTTTCCTCCAGACCTATGTTTAATTTATTTGTCTGATACTTGTCAATTACATTTTGTAAATCTAGAGTTGTATTTAGATGGGCGTGCAATAGTAGCGTTTGGTATATTTCATTCAAGATATTGAATAAGGAATGTTTACCCGCAATTATTTCTGCTTTTGCCAATGTTTTGAAAGCGATGAAAGGCTGTTTTTGCTGGAAAAATATCCTGCTTGCCAATAACAATTTTAAGGCATTCATTTCTTCAGAAGATTCCTTGTCAAAACCTTTAGTGGCAACAAAATCAATCAATAAATCGTGTAATCTCTTACTAAGGGCATGATACGCTCCTTTCGAAGGCTTTCCGTATAAAATCACATCTATGTCAGACGGCATGTTTGCATTGTCTAAAAGGCGAAACAATTCTACATTCTTAGTATCGTTTCTTTTGTTGCGCTCCCTTAAGTTTCGCACAAACTCTTTCTTGTTATCGTTAGACAAACTTGCAATAATCGCATGTATATTACTCATTTATATCGTAAGTTAATTAAACCAAATATACCGATTTTAGTATAAAAAATGGGTGTATTTTAAATTTATATCGTAAGTATATTTGAAATATTGATTTCAATAGTTCGGTTAATTGTTACAATTTTGACCCATAGAAATAAACAATTAACCAACTAAATTTAAAACCATGAAATTAAAAAACGCATCCCCTTTAATAGTCGTATCAATACTCGGTATTATATCCATAATACTTCCTGTATTTATTTTGGGTAATTTAAAGCCCTATGAATCCCCATTATTCCCCTTACTAAGAACCGGAATTGAAGGCATTTCCAAATACAGTTTTCTGTTCCTTCTTTTGTCTGGTTTTATTGTCAAGTTATTTAGTGATGCTCCCTCTTGGAAAATTGGATTAATGAGTATGGTTTTATTTCCATTAGCTGCTATCTGTGAAATGATTGCCGATCCTACTTCCCATACTATGTTTCCATTTGAATTCATAGGCTATGCCCTTTATACAATTCCCGCTCTAGCAGGAGCATATACCTCTCAACTTATTAAAAGTTTTGTCAAGGCTGCAACAAGGTATTTTAAAAAATGACTAGAGTTGAAAAACAACGGGTTTAACAGAAAATGAACTTCAACTTAGAAAAAAACAATTAACCAACTAAATTTAAAATCATGAAATTAAAAAATGTATCAGCTTTAATAGTAGTATCAATACTCAGGGTTATATTCATAATACTTCCGATATTTCGTTCTAAATTAATTCCCTGCAATACTCATTTTAAAACATGCATTTGTGCAATCACCGCTTCCCTATTTTTAATTTCATGTGGCGGAGGAACTACTCCAAAGTATTTAAGCGAGCCAAGAGTCGATGTTTCCAAATGGACACCAACAAAAGAAGTTGTCTTGAAAAAAGACGGTCTAAATTTGGTAAAAGCTATAGTGCTATTACAAGACTCAACCGAATTCCTGATAGTAAGTGACAAACAAATTTGCAAGCTTTCAAATAATAAGTTGAACAAAGAATGCATAATTTTAACTCCCGAGTTATCGGATCTTTCTATTGTTAGAAATACCTCAGAGGAACCATCGTATATCGTCGGGGGCGGAATATGGGGTAAGCCATCTGCAGCCGTGTTTGATATTAACGGGCAATTAAAGTGGAAGAAAGAGTCTGGTTTTGATGCAATGGGAAAGACCGCAGTACTCGATGATGGTGAAGAACGATTTGTTGTTTTGGAAAATAAGAATCAAGAACTTCTTTATTTAAACTTTGAAACAGGAGAAGTTGCTCGCAAAGGATCTGCTAAAAGGATAATTGGCTCGGCCGATTTTACCGGAGATGGCCATTATGAGCTTCTGGCCGCAAACGGAGAAACAGATTTTGCCGTTTTCAATGGCAAAGCCCAAGAAATCTCTAGATTAACATTGTCGGACGACTACTGGTACGAGCCCGTGCTTACATCATCCGCTCTGCCTTTAGTGGTAATCTCTGCAGAAGAAATATTGGAAGTCTATGATTCTAAATTGAAAATCGTGAAAAAATACAAAGCGGCTGGGGCCGGATCTAAAATGCATGTTGTGGCCGCTACATTTATTGGCAACGGGCCAGATGCACCATTTGCTGCCCTATATAAGGGCAGAGGCGGATGGCACCGAAGTATTCTATATGTATTTTCGGCAACTGGGGAACTTGTCTATAAAGAGATAATTGTAGATTCTTTCCAGAGTATTACTGCAGTGCCTTCAAACGACAAAAAGGTAATCTTAATTGGTGGCCGAAATGAAGTTATACGTTATTCATTCCAAAAGTAAAGAGGCTAATTTTAAGTTATCCGTCTGGTATTAAAGAAACATAATCCCGAAACCAACTTCCTACGATCGCTGTTTCGGGATTTGCTTTGTTATGCCACCAGCTTTTCGGGATTCCTTCGCCGTTCCCGACAGAAGATTGGGCTGTTATGGCGTCGCTTGATAAATTTACACATAACTACATAACAACCAATTGTTTAAACTTTTTTTTACTATCTTTAAGATATGAAAAAACACTTCAATATTATTATCGCCGGAGCGGGCGGCATTGCCGAAGCCGTTGGCTTATTGTTGATGGAATGGAGCGAGGTTACCCCTAGCCTTTTCATCGGGAACCGAACCCTTTCAAAGGCCGAAAAAGTGGCCCAGTGGATTGAAGAAGGCAGTACCAAAAAGGGTGAGATAAAAGCCTTCCTTCTACCGGAAAACGGCCATACTGACGAAATGCAAAAGCTGTTCTTCAAGGCTGACATCATTCTTGACTGTCTTCCTGGTAGTCAGGCACCAAAAATGGCCCAGTTTGCCAAAGATTTTGGAATGCATTACGCTAACCTTACTGAATATGTCGCCGAAACTGAAAAAATAATGGCATTGGCGTCTGATGCCAAAACCGGTTTCGTACTTCAGACTGGTCTTGCGCCAGGCTATATAGATCTACTCGCCCACGGACTTTTTCAAGAATTTTGCAATGACTTTGATGTACATAAAGTAGACAAACTGGAATTTAAAGTAGGTGCATTGACGAACCATGCTGTAGCCCCTCATTTTTACGGATTCACTTGGAGTCCTGTAGGTGTAGCTACCGAATACCTTAAAGATGCCATAGTCCTTCGCGATTATAAAAAAACAACCTTAGCTGCTTTGTCCGAAAGAGCTTCCATCATTATTGACGGCATAACCTACGATGAAGATCTTACTTCGGGAGGTGCGGCTGACTTGCCTGATGCACTGTCTGGAAAAGTACGCTCACTCGATTACAAGACTTTGCGCCATCCAGGGCACTATGATTGGGTACAAGAGCAACTTCCTGAATTGGGAAATCCAATTAACGCCATCAAGGATCTCCAGAAAAAAATGGAAGATGCAATACCACATATAGAAGATGATCAAATTGTATTGTATGCTGCCGTACAAGGAAAAGATGTAACAGGAGTTTTGCGTAGAAGAGAAATTGCAAAGCGCATACTTCCTCAAAAAGTGGGGAACCATCAATTGAGAGCCATACAAACAACCACAGCGGCCCCTTTAGCACAAGCAGCCCAACTGCTTCTAGAAAATTCCCATGCTGGAGTGTTATTACAAAGCCAAATAGACCCTAAACGTTTTTTAAATGGCATTTATGTTTCCCGCGTTTACGGGAAAAACGAAACACTGTAAAAAATAAAGGCAAAATTTAACCCTTGTTTTTAAAATTTGATATAACAAAACAAGAGATAATTCCAGACCATGGAAAAATATTCAATTGTAATACATCCTTCGGAACCTGTTATTTCTTTAATCAAGTCCATGAAAGAGGCATTGGCCAATGAAGTGGGTTGGTTCCATAGTAAAAATTCGGTGGGACATATTACCATCTGTTTATTCACTGCAATGGATCCGACAGTCAAAACCGTTAAAGATAAAGTACAAAAACTTTGCAGTGGTCTCGAGCCGGTTCCAGTCTGCCTGAATGAATTTGGCTCCTATCCCAACGGTGCTTTTTATATCGCTCCTGACTCCATTTCCAAAAAGCGGTTGATACCCATAATGAAACAAGTCCATGAATCATTAAATTTTATTCCCGATTTGCAAATAAATGAAGACCCACATCTTTCCATTGCTCGCGGCTTATCGCCTCATAAGCTACGAAGGGCAAAATCATTTTTCAAAATAATAGATATCAATTTTGTATGCGATACTATTGTTTTAAGAAAATTTGACAAAAACATAAAACAGTATATCATTACCGATACGTTTATATTCCAAGGCAATTCAACATCAGACTTTAAGTAAGCTGTGCGCAGTTTTCAATTCCCAAGCAAAGACTCGCTCTAGCCCACCATTTATTGTTAAAGTAAAACACCGATTACACAAATTTACACGGATAAAAAATCCGTTTGAATCTGTGATAATCTGCGTCAAAAAAACCGAAACAGAGCTTGGAGAAATTAAACCTAAAGAGATTAAATTCAGATACTTTTTTATTGTGAAATTTCGCGATACTTTTGCATAGAAAATAGCATCATAAAATGAGAAAATATTATATTAATAACGGTAGTGAAAATGCCGGTCCTTTTACACTGGAGGAATTAAAAAACCATCAAATAAAAGAAAATACATTAGTCTGGTCTCAAGGAATGGACGAATGGAAACATGCAGTGGACTTAGTGGAGTTTTCTCCTTTTTTCACAGCCACACTCTCCCCTTTAAAACAATCTGCTCCCCCTCCAACAAAGGATATAACAAAAACGGAGCAAACTATTTTAGGCCTTAAAAAAAGTTATTTCTTTTTGGCGTTAGGCTTTTTAGTAATATTGATTGCAATTCTGGTTCTTAATATTATTCAGGATAATAAAAGAAATGAATTAGATGTAAAAAATAAGCAAACTGAGTTTGGTAACGCACAAACTGAGTTAGAACAGAAAGAGTCCAACGAGGAACTTATTCAACAAGAAATACAAAAAAGAATAGCATCAGAAAATAATAATAAAAGAAGAAAAGATTCAATTAATATTCGACTTTCTGAAATCAAAAAATTTCTAATAGAAGATGAAAATCAGTTAGCTGAAGCAAAAAATAATTTATCAAATCTCGAAAATTTTCAACAGTTACAGTCAGAAAATACCTCAGAAGAGCAGATTCGCTTAATCCAAAATGACATTGCAAATTGGAAAAGGGAAATTGATCATCTGGAAAATGAAGCCAATAGGTTATATCTAGAATTAGAAACAATACATTAAATACATTTTTACAATAAAACTAATCGCACTTTAACCAACCTGTAATGCTCATTCGGGTGTTTTGAGTTACTAAGACTTCGTGAAGTAATTCATCACTTTTAAAGAAAACTGTTTTCCCTTGTATTGGTGAGATTTTCTGGTTGTAATTATCTTGATGAATTAACAGTTCTCCTCCATCACTAGGTTGCCAATTACTGTTTAAGTAACTAATCATCGAATATTTGCGACTGGGATTATTGTGAAATTGGTCAAAATGTTGCAAATAGAAATCGCCTTTTTCATACAATGAATAATGAAATTCATAGCCCGTAATACCCGTAAAACAACTCTCATTTAAATAACTGATAAATGCTTCTATTTGCTCAAAAAAAGCATTTTCGAAGGCATTGTTATTCTTTTTATCAAGCCAAAAAATAGAATCACTGCGGACAGCACTATCATAAACAATAGCTTGTGAATTTCCTGTTCCGGCAGCAATCAATAAATCTTGTTGGTTTAAGGCTAGTAAATTTTGCTTTAAGTTGTTCGCCAAATCATCACTTAAAAAATTTTCAGATATACCTACTCTATTATCAATATAAGTGGTAATCAAAGCTTCAAAGCTATTTTCCATTAGTTTTTCACTAACCGCAAGGACGGCTAACCTTTGTAAGGTAGTATATATTCCATCAGATATAACATGCTGACTGTATTATAGGTATAATAAAAATAGCGCTTAGAAAATATTTTCTAAGCGCTATCTAATAACTAATAGTTTATTCTAAAGCTTACTAATATAACTTCCATAAATATCTTTAAACTGATAGCCTTCGGATATACGATCTTTACTCAACTTATTGTACTCTACTAAAGCCCAAAGAATAAATTCCTTCATAAAAAGCCTATCTTCCTTGGCTAATTCAGGTTGGTATTTCTTGATTAAAATTTCGAGTGGAACAATAGCTCCCAAAATTCTTTCATACTCTTCATCACTGGCATCATCTAATAATTCAAAACCACTTTCGGCAAAAAACCATTCAATTAAATCTGTATATTCTGTTGGTTCATTAGGCTTTTCTAGTTTTTCAATTTTCGGGAAATAACCTGGAAAAAAGGTGTGAATGGCAGATCCTAGTAAATTTTGAGCCACGGCAGCAGCTCCCTCCTGCTCTCCTTCATAAACTAGCTCTACTTTTCCGGTTATAGAGGGGATAATACCCATAAAATCAGATAATCGCACAGTCGTCTTATCATCTCCAGATTTCAATGCTCGTCTTTCGGCTGTACTCAATAAATTCTCAAAAGCAGTAATGCTCAACCTTGCACTAACTCCACTTTTATTATCAATGTATTCACTATCACGAGCTTCAAAACTAATTTGTTCTAAAAGATCTCTTGCTAATGAAGGTACGTGAACCATATCATTTTGAACTGCATCTAGTCTAGCTTCCTGTTCTGTAATCGTTCTTGCAATTTTTACAGTTTCAGGATAGTGAGTCAATATTTGAGAACCTATACGGTCTTTAAGAGGCGTTACGATACTTCCTCTATTCGTATAATCTTCCGGGTTTGCCGTGAAGATGAACTGCATATCTAGTGGCATACGTAATTTAAAACCACGAATCTGAATATCCCCTTCCTGCAAAATATTGAACAAAGCCACTTGAATACGGGCTTGTAAATCGGGCAATTCATTAATTACAAAAATGCAACGGTTTGCGCGCGGAATCATTCCAAAATGAATGACACGATCATCTGCATACGACAACTTTAAATTTGCAGCTTTTATCGGATCAACATCCCCTATTAAATCTGCTACGGTAACATCTGGTGTAGCCAATTTTTCTGAAAAACGTTCGCTTCTATGCAACCACGAAATTGGTGTCGCATCTCCATTGATTGCAATTAAATCTTTAGCAAAACGAGAAATAGGATTTAAAGGATCATCATTTATCTCTGAACCTGTAACAAATGGAATGTATTCGTCTAACAAATCGACCATTTTGCGCGCCAATCTTGTTTTGGCTTGACCACGAAGACCTAATAAATTTATATTATGACGCGATAAAATAGCGCGTTCCATCTCTGGAATTACAGTATTCTCAAAACCATGAACCCCCTCAAAAGCTGGTTTTCCTGATTTAATTCTATCTCTCAAATTATTCCTTAATTCATCTTTGATACTTTTACTTTCATATCCTGATGCTTTCAATTCGCCTAAAGTATTTATATTTTCTATTTTCATCTTTTTCAATTGTCTTTCTATCTTGTGTCTTTTCTCTTTATTCTCTTTTCTCTTTACCACTTCAAACCTACTTCACCCTTTTCTTCCTATTTGTCTCATAATCTTCAAAAATCATTTCGCCTAAGCCTTTAAGTCCTGTGTAAAATGCTTTCCCTTGATTGGCTTCGGTGAATTTATTGACAAACTGTTGTAAATAAGGATCATTAGCAATCATAAAGGTGGTGATGGGAATATGTAGTTTTCTCGCTTGTTGCGCTTGACTGTAACATTTATCTACAATATACTCATCAAGGCCATTACTGTTCATATAATAGGAACCATCGCGCTCACGCACACAACTTGGCTTACCATCAGTAATCATAAATATTTGCTTATTGGTATTCCGCTTTCTACGTAATAAATCCATTGCTAGTTGTAAGCCAGCAACAGTATTAGTATGAAATGGACCCACTTTTAGATAAGGCAAATCTTTGATTGCAATAGTCCAGGCATCATTTCCAAAAACTAAAATATCTAAAGTGTCTTTTGGATATCGGGTTGTAATTAACTCTGCAAGAGCCATTGCTACTTTTTTGGCAGGAGTAATTCTATCTTCACCATACAAAATCATACTGTGGCTAATGTCAATCATCAGGACAGTACTCATTTGCGATTTGTATTGGGTTTCTTCTACAACCAAATCATTCTCGGTTAACATGAAATCTTCCATCCCATTATTGATTTGGGCATTTCGTAAACTTTCTGTCAATGAAATTCGTTCTAAACCATCCCCAAAATGAAACTCCCTGAATTCCCCGGTATGTTCATCTCCGTTTCCAGAATGCTTGGTTTTGTGATTACCGCTTCCAGAACGTTTTAAATTCCCGAAAATTTGATCTAATGCTTGTTGCCTTATCGCCCGTTCTGTTTTGGCTGTAATGCCAATACCTGATGTCCCGTCCTCTTTGAGCTCATCACGGATGTAGCCTTTTTTCTTTAAATCTTCGATAAAATCATCAATTGTATAGTGTTCATCGGTGAGTTTATATTCCTTGTCTAATTCGCGCAACCAATCAATTGCCTCATCAAAATCCCCTGAAGTATGCGTGATTAATTCCTTGAAAATTCCAAAGAGTTTATCAAACGGCGATTGATTTGGAGCCTCATATTGCTTGAAATAAAAACCTTTTTTATTATCATTTTCCATAGACAATAAAATTACATCATTTTAAAACAAGGCCTTGACAAACGATTATTAATATTTAGTTAAAATGAACTTTTGACAACATTCCATTTTTATTCTACCCTATTAAATGAAATAAGTTTAATTTTATATTTTTAAAAATTAAAAATGCAAAAACACGAACATTGGGATATTCTTCTATCCAATCAAGTAGATAAAAAAACGTTTATCGAAACCATTCTTTTAGGTAAATCCATTGGAAAACTAAGTACTTTTAATACTAAAAGTGGGATTCTTTTCTCAGACATCGCCATTGATAATTTTATAAAAAAAGAATACCAGTATGATTCTATTGAAGCATCCCCAGAAAGCACAAGAAAGCTAAGCACATTCTCGTCAGGTGAACGAAAAAAAGTTTTTTTAACCTATTGCATCAAACAACAGCCTGATTTTATAATTCTTGACAATCCATTGGATCATTTGGATGTTAATTCTAGAAAATCAATAACAATTGCATTAGAGGAATTATCTCAAAAAGTACCGCTAATCCAGATTGTAAACCGGAATAGCGACTTACATTCCTTCATCCCAAACAAAGGTCATGTACTAAACAACTCCTTTATTTTAGAGGAATTAATATCAATTAAAGAAAATCCCGCAGTAAACTTCAATGTTATACCGGATGCATTTGAACCCATTATCTTCAATGATTCCGTTTTAATTCAAATGAACCAAGTTTGCGTAAGCTACCTTGAAAAACCAATTTTAAAAAATATCGATTGGACAATTAAAAAAGGTGATTTTTGGCATTTATTAGGTCCTAATGGCTCTGGAAAAAGTACTTTACTATCATTAATCACTGGAGAAAATGCAAAAGGATATGGTCAAGACATACACCTTTTTGGAAAAAAGAAAGGAAGCGGCGAAAGCATTTGGGACATAAAAAAGAACATTGGTTATTTTTCGACCGCCATGACTGATTTGTTTCAAAAAAGAGATACTGTAGAGCAAATGATTTTATCTGGCTTCTTTGACTCCATCGGCTTGTATACGCGCCCCACTAATTTGCAGAAAAAGACCGTAACACAATGGCTCGAATTAATTGACATGAATCATTTAAAAAACAGTACTTTCAACCAACTTTCTATAGGTCAACAAAGACTAGTCTTGATTGTACGAGCGGTACTTAAACACCCACCCTTATTGATTCTGGATGAACCCCTTGAAGGTCTAGATGATGAAAATGCTGCTTTGGTTACTCAATTGATTACCCTTTTATCGCAAAAAACAGATATGGCAATTTTATACGTGTCCCATCGAGTAGAGCCCAATATTAAGCCAAAAGCCATTTATCAGTTAAGCCCTCAAGTCACAGGATCTATTGGTACAATTGTAAATTGATTTATTAATGATTTGGGCGTGACCACAAGGGTCGTGCTGTCCGTTCTCAATCCACGCAAAAAAAGCGTGGGATTTCCACTTCCATCACTCACGCAACCTTGGGATAGGATAGTATTTTGTTTTGAAATTAATTAAAAGTGCCATCCACATAAAACCATTTCCCACTTTCCATCTTAAAAGTAGAATACTCATGGTGCATTTGCATCTGCATCATATTATCCAGATAAAAAGCCTTAAACTCAACAGTATTGTCTGTTGCCTGTAACACCTCTAACTTCATCCATTGATTGCTTTGGGACCAATCAAGTATGTCATTCTTATTATGGTCCTTTCTAGTTGAAATATGAGTAGTTGCCACTAGATAATCAGCATTATGTGTCGCATAGGCTGAATAACGAGAACGCATTAACGCCACTGCAGTAGGCACATTTTGCGTACCATCAAGATACTGTTTACAACAATCATCAAAATTTATTTGGGAACCACAATGGCATGCTAACTCTTTCATTGTACTAATTAGCTTGCCCATTAAGCGAAATAATAGATTGGTGCAATTGATTTAGCAATACTTGGTATTTGCTAATTTCAATTAAGTCTTGGTCATCTTCTGAATAGTCCAGCAATTCATCCAATACCTCGCTTACTTCAACTAATTTATTATTAGCTTCTTTGGCGTTTCTATTGGCAATTAAATCAATTATTTCCTGAACACCCTTTTTCAAGTCGGTAAATTTATTGTTTTCCATGGGATTTGCTTTTATTTAGTTCCTGACTCATTCGCTTCATTAAATTTCTTAACAATCTGTTTCAATTGTTCCTTACGAGTAATTGCAGACTGCTTCACCCTATCTTGGGCCTTATGCAACTTATCGTTATGCTTTTTAATGTTTTTCTCGTTATTTCTGCTCATAATACTTTTTCTTAAATTGCTCTTTAAATCTCGCCTTTCCTCATTCATCGCAAGAATCTATCGGATTTTCTATCAAAACTAAAATGCGCTTAAAGGGACTCTATTTATATTTTGTGTAAAGTTCGGCATTTTTAATTCAATAAAAAATTATTCCGAAATGAGAAAACTGAGTTAGTGGCTTTTGGTCTGATATTAAGATATTGGTTTGCTTTCCTATGTGCATTTATTAAAATTACTTTTGATAAAAAACTAATTTAAAAAATTGCAAAAGGTAATTTTGGTATGTATAATTCACAATAAAACATAAAATTCCTTGGCTATTTAAAAGTAATTGATAAAAAAGAAGTTTAAATCTATTTCTATAAGATTTTTTAATTAATTTGCCTTCCATTATAGTACGCGATTCATTCTAATATTTGAATGTTAGTCATATTAGCAATCCCAAATTGTCCAAATAAAACCAATGAAGTCTATAAATAAGAGGTCTAATTTAATCGGTTGGTTTTTAAAAAGACCAAAAATTGCGGGACTTTTAGTTTCACTAATCTTATGTATAGTCCTATTCTATGTTGTTTCTCAGCGTTATCAAATCGTGAAGGAAAACAAAGAGAAAGAAATGGAGAATATCCTCTCGGCAGTGCAGCAGAATATTGGACAGTCTTTAAAAAATTGTTATGCAACAACATTGACACTGGCCCTTATCATTAATGATGATAATGGCGTACCTCAAAATTTTGACAAAATTGCCAGCCAATTATTGGCTTCGAACAGCAGCATCAATTCTGTTCAATTAGTACCTGATGGAATAATTAGGTATATCTATCCCATGAAAGGGAATGAAGCCGCGATGGGCTTAAACATACTGAAATCTAAAAACCTCAGAAAAGAAGCTTTGCAGTCCGTCGCCAACAAAAAGATGTATTTTGCTGGACCATTTGAACTCGTACAGGGTGGTACAGGAATTGTGGGCCGATTTCCCGTTTATAATGAAAATAAATTTTGGGGATTTTCGGCCGTTGTAATAAGGCTGGAAACTTTATTTAAAACTTCTGGGATAAGTACGATAGACACATCAAAATACTATTTCCAACTTTCGAAAATTAATCCTAATACTTCAAAGGAAGAGTTTTTCTTACCCATGGTTGGAGACTTTTCTACAAAAAATTATGTTTCCAAAACGATATCCGATGGAGACTGGAAAATATATTTGATAAGTAAAAATCCAAATGATGTTTATGCCCAGCTAATCGTTCCAACTGTTTTAGGGTTTATTTTGGCTTTGTTTTTTGGTGTTTTTATTCTCTTGATTTTTAGAAAACCAGCTGAATTACAACTTTTAGTAAATGAGCAGGCCACTAAGTTATTCAATAGCGAAATAAAATTCAAGACTATTTTTGATCAAGCCTCAGTAGGAATTGCACGTATTGATTCCTACACAGGTTATTTCATGGAAGTTAACGAAAAACATCGCGATTTACTGGGATATACTTTGGAGGAAATTAAAAATAAAAATTTTCAATCCGTAACTTACGCTGAAGATCTCGCCGCCGATTTATCTAATTTAGAAAAGCTTAGGCAAGGTGAAATACGTGAGTATTCGATGGAAAAAAGATACATTACGAAATTAGGAGAAATAATTTGGGTAAACATTACCGTTTCTCCCATGTGGCAAATTAATGAAACCGTGACAACTCATATTGCAATTGTTGAAGATATCTCTGCAAAAAAAGAAGGTGAAGAGTTACTTAAAAAAAGTGAAGTACGATTCAAAAGTTTGTTTGACGACTCCCCTTTAGCCCTATGGGAAGAAGACTATTCAGCAGTAAAAAAGTATCTTGCCGAATTAAATCTGATCAATGAAGATCCACAAATCGTAACCGCATTTTTACAGAGCCATCCAGAAATAATGCAAAAATGTTTTTCTTTGATTAAAGTTCTCAATGTCAACAATCAATGCTTGATTGAATATGCACCAAAAACAAAACTTGAACATCTTAGTAATACAGATATTTTGTTTGGGAAAGAATTACCCCATTATTTTATCAAACACCTTGTGGCTATTTGCCAAGGGAATAATCATTTAAATATAGAAGCTCAGATAAAAAACCCTAAAAATGAAATAAGGGATATTCATCTTATTTATAGTGTAGTAAAAGGATATGAAGACACATTAGAAAGAGTAATTATTGCAACAGAGGATATCACTGAGCGTAAATCGGCTGAAAAAAAAGCATTAAATACGCAACAAAAAATAGAATCTCTAATCAATACAGTTGATGGTATTGTATGGGAATGTGATGTTGAAACATTACATTTTTCTTTCATTAGTAAAAAAGTAAAAGACATATTAGGTTATAATCCTGAGGAATGGACCTCAAATCCAAATTTCTGGAAAGATCATATTCATCCAGATGACAGTCAATGGGTTCAACAATTCTGTAAAACAAATACCGATGCAAACTTAAATCATGATTTTGAATACCGAATGATTGCAAAAAGCGGTGCTTCGGTATGGCTTAGAGACATTGTGAATATAATAATTGAAAACGGCAGAGCAACAAGTATGCGTGGCATAATGATTGACATTACAGAAACCAAAAAAGCAGAAAAAGAACTGAATAACTCCTTTAATTTGGTTACTGAACAAAATCAAAGACTACTAAATTTTTCTTATATAGTATCTCATAACCTAAGATCTCATACCAGTAACATCTCATCAATTGTAAACTTAATAGAAATCTCAGAGACGCAGGAAGAAAGAGACGAGATGGTTCAATTGTTAAAAACAGTTTCTGAATCCTTAAATGATACGATGGTTCACTTAAATGAAGTAATCAATATAAGAACAAACATTGGCTTAGTGTCTCAATCAATAGATCTAAAACAATATATAGATACAGCTCAAAATGTCCTAACCGAACAAATAGCGTTAAATGATGTATCAATAACCACTACTATCCCTAAGAATGTAATGGTTAATTATAATCCGGCTTATCTAGAAAGTATACTCTATAATATTATCTCTAATTCTATTCGATACAGACATCCAGAACGAAAACCAGAAATTTCAATAGATTGGTTTTTAGAAAACGATATGAATGTACTCCAAATTTCAGATAATGGTGTTGGAATTGACCTTGTGAAAAATGCTGATAAAATTTTTGGGATGTACAAAACATTCAGTAATAACCCAGATTCCAAAGGAATCGGTTTATTTATAACGAAAAATCAAATTGAAGCTATGGGTGGAAGCATAACCGTAGAAAGCCAACCAAATATGGGAACTACTTTTAAAATTTATATACAATGACAAAAAAAAATATTTGGGTAATTGATGATGATCCTATTTATCAAATTCTTATTGATAAAATAATCAAAAAAGCAGAAGTTTTTTCTTCATTCTCTTCTTTTAAAAATGGAGAAGAAGCTATTAATGCGTTGAACGATTCATTAAAAAATATGGACTCGCTACCAGATTTAATTCTATTAGACATCAACATGCCCGTGATGAATGGATGGGAATTTATGGAAGCATTCGCTCTAATAAAATCGCTAATTGAAAAACCAATCAGTGTTTATATCGTAAGCTCATCCATCGCAGTTGAAGACAAAAATAAATCAAAAACATATCCAAATATCTTAGGTTATCTATCGAAACCGATTTCCATAAACGATTTATTATTAATTGCTTCTAACGATTAAAGCGACATTACAAATAGAAAATCCTAAGCTAATTCCCTCTTTATTTCCTCCAATGTTTTATTGGTAAAAATTAATTCGTCTATAATTTCTTTTCTCAAAAGATCCAAATCATCATATTCAAAATACTTTGCCCATGATGTTAAATTAAGGAGATTCCTAATTTGCTTGATTTTTTTAGTAGTTTCAAAACTGGTTCTGAGGATTGCCTTTTTATCATAATCCGGATTGTTTCTATGCTGATAGTTTACGGTATTCTTGACATAATTCATCTCAATATAGTACAATTCATCTAGGGCATTATCTGGGTAAAAACTAGTCCAAGGAGCAAAACCCAATTTAAATTTTGATTCTGATTCGGGTTCCAAAGGCTCCAAACGCCATTTGCTATTGGCTAATCTTCCCCAATGATTTGACAATCGATACATTCCTACCTTAGTATAATAATAACTACTGCCCGATTTACTTGCATATTGTACCACTAGCCCTTCAATTTCTTTTATTGGCATTTCTTGAAACACGCAAAAAGTGTTTTTAAAGGACTTGGGACTAGGACGAAATATTTTTTGCATGCGCAAATATAATCAGAATGTGCAGAACGTAGCTAGACAACTAATATTTGATTAACTTTGCAACTTGAATTTTTTAAAACAAATAGATTATGACCAAAGGTGCTGAAGAAAGAATGTTACAAAAAGGAGTTTATACTGGAACAATTGAAAAAGATGAAAACAACAATTTCTTTTGTGGTGAATTTCTTTTAGATTATAAAATGGTTATGGCTAAACATGTTGTTGGTGATATGATTACGATAAAAACAATTATCGAAAATCCAAGTGACATCAGTCATAACAAGTATCCGAAAAAATCAAAAAATTTCGATAAAGCAAATAACAAGCCACAACAATAGTACCCTTTTAGAATAAAATCCCCGCAAACAAAGAGGTAAACAGCTTTTTTTAGAATATTTATTGGTCTCCAACTAAAGAGTAAAAAAAAAGTGTACCTTTGCAAAAAATTTGTCGGGGATAGAAATCAAATTATATTGAATTCTTATTAAAAGACAAGTAGTTACCATATTATATGAAAAAAATAGTTGAATACCGCAAACTACTAAATGTAGAAAAAACTGCAGAGCTAAAAGATCTAAAAACAATTTATCGTAATGCGATGAAAGAGGCACATCCTGATAAATTTCAAGGTGATGAAACTGGACTGAAAGCTGCAGAAGAGAATAGTAAGAAAATCATTGAAGCTTATCATTTTTTGGTTAGCATCAATCCTGAAACTATTAAACAAAATTTACCAGAATATACTGAAACAATTAACACAGCTACAATAACTGATTATAAGTTTGTTGAAGGTAGGTTAATAATCAATTTTTCAAATGGAAGTGTTTACGAATACATTAGTGTTCCTAAAGCTACTTACGTGAAGATGGTGAACGCTTCTTCTCCTGGAAGATTTGCAAAAAGACATATTCTAAATTCTTTTACTTGGAGAAAAACATTAAACCAAGATTAAGTTTTTATATAAAAACAAAAAAGCACTCTTTTTAAGAGTGCTTTTTTTTTGCCTCATATTTTCTGGATACTTGACACCCTATTTTAGACAACAACAATGGGTACAATTAATATTAAACGGAGCTAATCATAACTTAATTTACTCGTTTACAAACCCATACATGATTAAAAAGCACAACTAAGCACTTCAAAATTTAACTCTAGCAAAATTCCTTTTTCTAGAAGTTCACAAAGTCATATTGTAAACATTATTCCCCCAAGTAATACAAATTTGAAATTAACATAAATACTATCTCAAATACAGTAATAAACGACTCAAATACTGCATTTAAATATAAAGAAATTAATTAAAAAATAACAAAATTTTAGGTAATAAAATTAATTATACTTTAATTATTTTAGATACTTTTGCACACTTAACTCAATTAACTAATTAACAATGAAAAAAATAATTTTATTACTTTCTGTTGCTGTCGTTTTATTTTCTTGCAACAAAGTCGGAAAAGACGAATTCCTTATCACTGGTACTGCAACTGGTATTGAAAATGGTAAAACTATAATCCTAGAAACTCAAGATCCTACTACAGGTGCAATAACTGCTTTAGATACTGTAAAGGTAGAAAATGGTAAATTTGAAATTAAAGGAAAAGTTACAGAACCATCTTTCCATACTATTCAATTAGAAGCAGTAGCTGGAAAAGCGCCTTACACTAAGATTCCTTTTATATTGGAAAATGGTGAAATCATCATTGCAATTGACAAAGACAGTATTCAAAAAACTAAAGTTTCAGGTACATACAGCAATGATGAGTACGCGAAATTTAATGAGGAGATCAAAGTAGTTCAAAAGAAACTAATGGATTTTCAAACTCAAAACATGCAAGCAATGAATACAGCACAACAAACTAAAGATACTGCTGTAATCAACAAATTAATGCAAGGTTTTTCAAAATTACAAGAAGAAGTAGGTGTTGCATCTAAAGCAAAATACACAACTTATGCTGAAACACATCCTAAATCTTACATTAGTGTTTTAATTGTACAAGGTATGGCTAACGATCCAAGTGCTGACATTAAAAAAACTGAAACAATTTTTAACAGTTTAGAAGAGTCTTTGAAAAAGACTAAAGCTGGTATCGCTGTAAAAGCAAGACTAACTGAAATAAACTCTCCTGCTGTTGGTGCAAACGCTGCTCCAGTTGGAGACGCTAACTGAACTTCAAATTTTTCTGCACCTAATCCAGAGGGAAAAGTTATTTCTCTTAAAGAAAGCTTAGGTAAGGTTACAATTGTTGATTTTTGGGCTTCATGGTGTGGTCCTTGTAGACAAGAAAACCCAAATGTGGTTGCTATCTATAAAGAGTTACATCCAAAGGGGCTAAACATCATTGGCGTTTCTTTAGATAAAGATGCTGCTAAATGGAAAGAAGCTATTGCGAAAGATAAGTTAACTTGGAATCAAGTATCTAATTTAAAATTTTGGGACGAGCCTATTGCAGCTCAATATGGTGTTGAAGCCATTCCTGCAACCTTCATACTTGATGCTTCAGGTAAAATTGTGGCAAGAGATTTAAGAGGCGCTGAACTTAGAGCAAAAATCATCGAACTTTTGGCTAAATAATCCGTTTTTTAGAACAAAATAAAAAAATCTCCCTTGTGGAGATTTTTTTATTTTATTCAATACCAATACGTTAAAAATAATAGTGAAATTAAGTGCAAAAAATGTTTGCAGAAACGAAAAGTGTTACTATATTTGCCACCGCTAACAACAACGAAAGTGTTGCAAGCAAAGGCCTCGGGGAGATACTCAAGCGGCCAACGAGGGCAGACTGTAAATCTGCTGACTACGTCTTCGTAGGTTCGAATCCTACTCTCCCCACCAAAACGCTGCAAGCAATTGCAGCGTTTTTTTTTGCACTTATATTTAACCAAATTTTATTCTTTTTGGTTTTCTAGAAAGCGGCAGACAATCAGTTTGTCATAAAATATATATCCCCAAAAAAAAATCCCTTCTCTTTTTCCAAAGAGAGGGGATTTTGAGGTTTTAACTAGTGGCGTTACTATTCTAAAATAAAACTCACACTTACATTTGCAGTTATTGTAATTTCTCCTTCAGCAAGCGTTTCACGAGTTGTTGCGCTTTCGTCCATTGCCATTGTTTTCATACGTGCATAAACGGGCTGTGGCTGATAGTTTTGTGAGTTATCAGTAATAGTCATCGCTTTACCTACTTTTTGCCCTAAAACAGATACATAGTCCTCGGCTTTAAGCTTCGCATCCTTCATAGCCATTTTTCTGGCATCTGATTGGTACTGCGCTACTTTTGACGACTGAAAAACCACATTATCAATTCGGTTGATCCCTTGATCCACTAGACCTTCCATTAATTCATCATATTTCGATAAGTCCTTTAATAAAATTTCAACGGTTTGAGTAGCTTTATACGTAGTCTTCTTTTTTTCGTAATCAAAAATTGGATTTAAGGAAACGCGTTGTGTTCTATAATCTGCTGGCGCCAAATTCATTCTTTTTATCATCTTTAGCACTGCCTCCATTTGCTTATCATTTTCCTTTTTTACGTCTTTAGCATTATTTCCTTTTGTCTCGACAGTCGCCATAATACTAGCTTGATCAGGAACAACTTTGATCTCACCTACACCCGATAAACTGATTTGAGGAATTTGTTTAACTTCCTGTGCATATGACATGCCCATAAATAACATTGCTATAATTACTGCTGCTTTTTTCATATTGTGTTTTTTGAATTGTTTATTGGTGTATTCTCTTTCAATATCTATGCCATTATAGTTTCCCCATTTTAGCCATAGCAAAAAGGATGATAATAGGAATCGTTAACAAAACCACCATAAAGGTGTGTTCTACAACTAAATTGGGATTGGTGATAAGAGTTATCAAATAACCGCCAATAGCACCTCCAAAATGCGCCGTATGACCTATATTGTCGTTCTTAGCTTTCATTCCGTAGATTGAATATAATAAATATAATATTCCAAAAAGATAGGCAGGCATAGGAATAATAAAAAAGATTCCCAGCATCATATCTGGTCGCAATAATATTGCCGAGTATAATACACCAGTTACGGCACCAGAAGCTCCTATAGCCCTATAATTATAATCATCTTTATGAAATACAATAGTCAATAGACTTCCAAAAATCAAACTACCAAAATAAACTACAACAAATAAAAATTCACCCAAATAATCAATAACAACTGGGGCGAAAAAATAAAGCGTAAACATATTAAAAGCCAAATGCGCTATATCAGCATGAAGGAAACCTGACGATAAAATTCTGATTTGTTCTCCTGAACGAACCCTTCCCATGTGAAATTCATATTTTCTAAAGAACGATTGATCATTAAATCCTTTGTAACTGAAAAGCACATTTGCAACGATTATTGCAATTAATATTAAATTCATAAAGTATGTTTATTGTGAATTGTAAATGTAGTGATTCTCCAATACTTCATTAGTACCTTCGTATAATTTATATGTTTATCCATTTTTGACTTATCTTTGCAAGAAAAATTACTGCATGCAATTTCTTATATTTATAATAGCTTACCCTTTTCTTTGGATAATATCTATTCTCCCTTTCCGAATTTTTTATTTATTATCAGATGCGGTATATTTCTTAGTTTACTATGTCATAGGCTATCGCAAAAAAACCGTTAGGGCAAATATAGCTTTAGCTCTACCTTATCTTAGCCAAGAAGAACGTCTCTCAATAGAAAAAAAATCATACCGCCACTTATGCGACATGTTTATGGAAATGACAAAAACCATGACCATTTCATCCCAAGAGATGAATAAAAGATTCGTAATAACAAATCTTGAAGTCATGAAAGAATATGAGCAAAAAGAAAAAAGCATAATGCTTTTAGCATCCCACTACGCAAGTTGGGAATGGTTAATTACCTTAAATCAAAAAGTTAGCTACCAAGGCATAGGTGTTTATAAAAAAATCAGCAACAAATATTTTGACAAACTCATTAGGGACATTCGTTCAAAATACAACACTGAATTAGTTACCACCAGTAAAACGATTCCCCTAATTGCTCACAATCAAAAAAACGGCATTCTTTCTATATACGGTTTAGCCAGTGACCAATCTCCAAAATCGGACCGAATCTTTCATTGGGACAGCTTCATGGGAGTAGAAGTTCCAGTTCACACCGGTGCTGAAATGCTAGCTAAAAAACATGATTTGAATGTTATTTTTGCAAAAGTAAAAAAGGTAAAAAGAGGATATTATGAAGCGACTTTAATTCCTTTGAGCGACGATCCTAGGTCTGTACCCGATTTCGGAATTACACATGCCTTCATCAAGGAAGTTGAAAATCAAATTTATGAGGCCCCTGAGTATTACTTCTGGACTCATAAAAGATGGAAACACCGTCGCCAATA
Source organism: Flavobacterium degerlachei (assembly GCF_900106645.1). Taxonomy (GTDB): domain Bacteria; phylum Bacteroidota; class Bacteroidia; order Flavobacteriales; family Flavobacteriaceae; genus Flavobacterium; species Flavobacterium degerlachei. Next base: position 125,844 of record NZ_FNMV01000010.1, on the reverse strand, counting down.
AATCAAACTACATTGGGTTTTAATTAACTACTGTTACCAAAATATTTTATTAATTTTGGTACTAATACACTATAAAATGAATTTAAAAATCAACAATAGGTTTAGTACGGAACTTCCTGCAGATACTAATGAAACAAATGTTACGCGTCAGGTTAAAAACGCTTGTTTTTCCTATGTTAAACCCAGAATTCCTTCTGATCCTAAATTAATTCATGTTACGGAAGAAGTTTTAGAATTACTTGGTATCACTAAAGAAGAAGCTCAATCAGAAGAGTTTACAAATATATTTTCCGGAAAAGAATTGCTTCCCAATACCCGTCCTTATTCCATGAGTTATGCCGGACATCAGTTTGGCAACTGGGCTGGACAATTGGGCGATGGGAGAGCCATCATTCTGACAGAAATTGAAAACAATCAACGAACATATACCTTACAATTAAAGGGAGCTGGGCTTACTCCCTACTCTCGTGGAGCAGATGGACTGGCAGTATTGCGTTCTTCTATTCGGGAGCATTTATGCAGCGAAGCTATGTTCCATTTAGGCGTTCCTACTACTCGCTCACTTTCATTACTACTTACAGGCGATCAGGTATTACGTGACGTAATGTATGACGGTCATCCCGATTATGAAAAAGGGGCCGTGGTTTGCAGAGTAGCACCATCTTTTATACGTTTTGGGAATTTTGAACTTTTTTCCTCGCAAAATGACCTAAAAACATTGAAATCACTAGCTGATTTTACCATTAAATATCATTTCCCAGAAATAAAAGTGACAGGAAAAGAAAGCTACATTCAGTTCTTCCAAGAGGTTGCAAACAAAAACCTTGAAATGGTCGTACACTGGCAACGTGTAGGGTTTGTCCACGGCGTAATGAATACTGATAACATGTCCATTCTTGGACTTACCATAGATTATGGACCTTACGGCTGGTTAGAAGATTATAATCCAGACTGGACCCCAAATACAACGGATCGTGAAAACTGCAGGTATCGTTTTGGTAACCAACCCGAAATTGTACTTTGGAATCTATACCAATTGGCCAACGCATTATATCCATTGATTGAAGAGGCTGCTCCGTTAGAAGCTATTTTAAATAGTTTTCAGAGTAAATATGAAGCCGATTATGCCAATATGATGCGCAGTAAATTAGGTCTTGTTACCAAAGATGAAAATGACAATCAACTGATTCATTTACTTACCGAAAATTTGCAGCAGACAGAAACAGATATGACTATTTTCTTTAGAAATTTAAGTAAAATAAAGAAAGTGCAATCTGAAGAAGAGGCTTTTTCACTAATAGCTGATTCTTTCTATAAAATAAATGAAGTTAAAGATCAGCTAAAAGAAACTTGGTTGTATTGGTTTACCCAATATTTGAATCGTTTGAGACAGGAAGAACAAACTGATGAAGATAGAAAAGTAGCAATGAATGCTGTAAACCCGAAATATGTTTTACGAAATTACATGGCACAATTAGCTATTGAAGCCGCTGACAAAGACGATTATTCGTTAATAGAAGAATTACATCTTTTATTAAAAAATCCATATCAGGAACAACCGCAATCTGAAAAATGGTTTGTCAAACGACCTGATTGGGCCAGAGAAAAAATTGGAAGTTCTATGTTGTCTTGCAGTTCTTAGCAGACAACATAGAATTTATTTATTATTAGAAGCTCTTTCGATTATAATGAAAACCAGTTATTTACCAATTTATCCTCTAATGGCTGTGCTTGTTTATGTACAAACTCATTAGTATCTCTGTTATAATCATAATCCAAAGCCCAAGTTTTGTGGTTTTCGGCCAATGCTTTAATGCTATTACACACAGATTCAATTTCAGCAGTGGTCGTTGTAGGATGAATAGACATTCTGATCCAACCCGGTTTTCTGATCAAATCACCCAAGGTAATTTCATCTATCAATTTATGCGAAGTTTCTTGATCCACATGTAGTAAAAAATGCCCGTAAGTACCGGCACAACTACAACCTCCACGGGTTTGGATTCCGAATTTATCGTTCAATAATTTCACGCCTAAATTAAAATGCAAGTCATCTACATAAAAGGAAATTACTCCTAGCCTATCTTGATGTTGCCCTGCTAAAATCTTAATATTGTCTACATTACCTAATTCTGCAAAAACATAATCAACGACTTCATGTTCTCGTTTTAGGATGTTTTCAATTCCCATTTTTTCTTTTAACTGAATAACAAGTGCAGTTTTAATAACCTGCAGGAAACCCGGTGTTCCACCATCTTCTCTATCTTCAATGTTATCAATGAATTTATGTTCGCCCCAAGGATTTGTCCAAGAAACGGTTCCTCCACCTGGATTATCTGGAACTAAATTTTGATATAATTTTTTATTAAAAACCAATACACCAGGAGTTCCTGGTCCGCCAAGGAATTTATGAGGCGAAAAGAAAATGGCGTCCAAATAACTTTCCGGATCTTCAGGATGCATATCTATTTCTACATAAGGACCAGAACAAGCAAAATCAACAAAACAAAGTCCGTTGTGTTGATGCATTATTTTTGCGGCTTCATGGTACGGCGTTTTAATACCTGTTACATTAGAACAAGAGGTAATTGATGCAATCTTGAAAGTCCTGTCTTTATACTTTTCCAAAACTATCTTAAGATTTTCGATGCTGAATAAGCCATCTTCAGTAGAAGGTATAACCTCAACGTCAGCAATCGTTTCTAACCAAGAAGTTTGGTTTGAATGATGCTCCATGTGCGAAATAAAAACGATTGGTCTTTTTTCAGCTGGAATAGTAATAAAGTCTTTAAGATTTTCTGGTACTTTTAATCCTAAAATACGTTGGAACTTATTGACTACACCGGTCATTCCTGTTCCATCAGTAATTAGGATATCATTTACATCTGCATTTACATGATGCTTGATAATATGTCTCGCCTTATGATATGCCTTAGTCATGGCAGTACCGGAAATAGTCGTTTCGGTATGTGTATTAGCCACAAAAGGTCCAAATTCATTCATCAATTTTTCCTCTATAGGGCGATAGAGCCTACCACTGGCTGTCCAGTCAGTATAGATAATTTTTTGATCTCCATAAGGAGAAACGAAATTTTGATCTATTCCTATGATATTCTTACGAAACTGTTGAAAATATTGTTCTAACTGAGTTGGAGATTCTTTAACGGTCATGACATTCTTTTATTAAGTACCAAAGATATTGATTTTTATCGATTTAAAAATTTGAACTTTTATTACATTCCATATTCTTAAATTATTTATTCCATCAATCAAGAAAATCCGGGAAAAATTTAAAGTTAATTTGACAATAAAATAAATTCCGTAAAAAAATAAAACTCTAATTTTATAACTTATAATTAAGTCCCTTATTACACATGAAAAAAATCATTTTAGCTTTTAGTATTCTTCTATTCATCAATTGTAAAAGCACGTCTAACTTAGACTTAAAGCCTACTCAAAATCAATACACTATTGCTTTTGGGTCCTGCGATAATCAAAAAATAAAAAATGAACTTTGGGAATCAATTGATACCAACCATCCTTCAGTTTGGATTTGGGGTGGTGACAATGTTTATTCAGATACTAATGACATGCAAGTTTTAAAAGCAAATTTTGACCTTCAAAAACAAGATTCAGCTTATCAGCATTTTATAAAAAACAAAATTATACTTGGGACTTGGGATGACCATGATTATGGACTAAATGATGGCGGACATGAATACCGCTTTAAAAAAGAAAGTCAAAACTACTTATTTGATTTTTTGGATACTCCTAAAAATGCAGCTGAAAGAAAACGAGATGGTGTTTATAATTCGAAAACAATAACAGTAAACAACCATCAAATAAAGATTATCATTCTGGATACCCGCTATTTTAGAACTGAGTTAACCAAATCGCAAGACTCTAACAAGCGATTCCAGCCCAATACTTACGGCGAGGGAACTATTTTAGGAAAAGAACAATGGCAATGGCTGACGAAAGAACTAAACTCCTCTAAAGCAGAATTCAATGTGATTGTCAGTAGTATTCAATTTTTATCTAACAAGCATGGCTTTGAATGTTGGGGGAATTTTCCTCATGAAGTTGAGAAATTAGAAAAATTGATTGTTTCTTCTAAAGCCCAAGGGACTTTTATAGTTTCTGGAGATCGCCATATTGCATTGTTTTCAACTAAGAGAGTACCTCAACTTCCTTACGACTTAGTAGATTTCACTTCAAGTGGACTCACACATACTTATACCTCTTTCCCAGGAGAAGAAAACCCCTATTTAGAAGGAGAAGTTGTCAAAGAATTGAATTTCGGAATTTTAAAATTCGATTTTGATACCCATACTGTCCAAATGGAAATTCGAGGAAAAGAAAATAAACTGCTGGGGCAACACCTTCAAAAATACTAAAACGGATTAAATAGAAAAACCCTCCCAAAGCGTACTTTGTGAGGGTTTAAATATAAAAGCTAGTGGGACTACAAATCGAATCCTACTGAGAATTGCCAAACACGATTATGTGCTTTGTCATTATCATACAAATCCCCTAGGCCTAAATGATAACGTACTCCTAAGCTTATTCCAGAATTAGTTTTAAAACCACCTCCAAAATTCATTCCCCAATCAAAACTGTTTGGATCTCTTTCTGTTGAGCCACTGATGACACCATTATACTCTTCTTTATGAGATACTGCCAATCCTATTTGCGGACCTGCTTCCAAAAACACGTTTTTAGAAGGATAGGCTTTAAGCATCACTGGTAAGTTGATGTAATCCAGTTTTTGGGTAAATGTCCCACCATTTGCATATTTTTCCTCAAATCCTTGTTGTGAATACATCAATTCAGGTTGAATAGAAAAGCTTTCGCTAATGAATGATTCTCCATAAACACCTACGTGAAATCCGTGGCGTTGTCCTGTTTCTCCACTACCTTCGTAATTAACCGCAGCTAAATTGTACCCCCCTTTTATTCCCATATTTGATTTACGGACTGCACCATCCTGTGCATTCATTGTTGACATTACACCAAAAAGTAAAGCGAGTGTTAAATATTTAATTTTCATAATTTTGTTTTTATATTAGATTTAATTTATACTTATTTTCCTCCGTTTGCACGAAGATCTGCAATACATTGAGCATCTAATTGTGGTGCAGATCCGCCTGAAACCATGTTAGCAATTCCGCTTCCTGATTCAGCTGACCAATACATCAAACAACTCGACACATTACAATGTTTTGTATGTTCCGGATCTTCATGGTTGCTCTGTAATGCAGTTCCTAAATTGGTCAAGCCCAAAATATGTCCAAACTCATGTGTGATTACCGTTGATTCCAGAAGACTTCTATTAGGCTCAAAAGGACTATCGCTTAAACCTTGAATTGTTTTTTCATAAATTACAAATGAAGTATTTCTATAAGCTGTTCCTAGAACAACTGCTGTATCAGTACTACTAACAGACTTAGCATCTGCAAAGAATGCCCAAACCGCAATCTGATCTGAGGTATTGTATTTAATTCTATTAGCATCTTCAATGTCCACAATATCTTGATTTGTATAAGACTCTTTTCCTGGTGAGGCAATTTCTCTTTTTAAAACAGTAATTCCTCCTGGTTTGTAAGTTCTGGCATTCAAAAAAGCAACAAAATTACTTATCGATGAAGCTGACGGTTCAAATCCTTTAACATAAACTACTTCGATAACCATGCTTTTGAAAGCAGCATCCGATAATAAATCATTAGCAGAGCTTCCTGTCGCTTTTTGGTTATTACTGATTAAATTCCCCTCAGCAGATGTTTGGTTTGTACTGTCCTCCTGTGAACAGGAAACTAGTAATGCTATAGCTAATGTTAATAATGCAATTCCTTTTTTCATTTTATTTTTTTATTCTAAATTAATATTTAAAGTACAGCAACCATTGCTAGTCGCTGGACACTAAACAAACCAAACCATAAATCAAACCATTCAATTTATATTTGTTTCAACACTACCGTTATAGCGGCGTTTGTTGTACTTTGTAATGAGATTGATGATGAACTAAAACTTGTTACTTTCCAAGTGTTATTTAACAAACTAAATGAAGCATTTCCTGAAAAAGTTAACTTCAACAATACATCTAATTCTGAACTTACTGCGTAAGTACCAGTTGCAGCTGTACTAAGTGTATTTACCACTTTTATTGACTTGTCATTTGCAAAATCTATTGTAAAATCCTTATAATTATTAGCTGAATCAACTCCTGCACTAATAAAAGATTGAACTCTAAAAGCACCATTCACTAAAATAGTTTCTAATTTTTTAGAATTTTGAACTGCTTCTGACATCGTAGCTTCAGTTTTAATAGAAGCATCAATTGCTGCCTGAAATTCAACATCACTAGAAACAGATGTTTTTGTACCATCAATAAGTGTCACATTCATCGGATATTTAACCGAGAATAATTCTGTGCTGCTTACATTAGACATATACGTATATAATTGTTGTTCAGATGTGATAACAACACTTCCTGTTTGTTCTAAACTCACATTATAAGTTAAAATCGTAATAGGAAAAGTTATGTTTACAGATGAAATGGCACTTTGACCTGAAGACTGTGCAGATGAACAAACGTTTACAATTGCATTGTATTCTGTTTGATTGTTAACAGTAACTTCAGTATAGTTACTCATTTTCACTTTCAATGGAAATTGAAGCGTAACTGAATCTTGATCATTATTAAACTGACCTAAAATAGAAATTACTTGTGTGTAATCTAGTTGGCTGATCAATGTAATCTTCGTTCCGTTTATCGTTGCTGTTGCAGGCAATACAATCGAAGAACAAGAAGCACCATCAAGAAAATCATCAAATGAACCATCATACATTGAAGTACGTTTCAAATTATTGGCAGTTGTTGAGTTTGCAGCATTCGTATTTGGATTTTGTCCTTGTACATCATCCACTTCACTTTGGCAAGATGTGAAACCTAATATTGACATCAATGCAATTCCTGTAATAGTTCTTAACTTTTTCATATTTTATATTTTTTTATCTTTTTTAAGCGATGCTATAAACGCCTTTCTGATAGTAAGACAACCAAGTTTCTTTTTACCCTACCCTCATTTTAAAATAAAAAATTTTTTTTTCCGAATGCGAAAGCGAACCTTCTAATTAAAAAGCCAAAATTATTTATAAACGGTCTCCTTTCAGTTATACAATTAACCCCATTTATTACAAAATTTACATTTGAAATAGTAATAACCATTAAAAATGGGCAGTTCTACAAATAACTTACAGAAGGACTAATTAAATTATCGTCCATACTTTATTAAAAATAATTTTTACTTTTACTACCTACTAAAAATGAATAGGTATTAAATGAGCGACGACAAAAATAACCTTTGTGACGAAAATCACTTCAATCACTTTTATATAAAAAATGTGCAATCGGCTACGAATTTCGCCTATTACAAATGTGGTGATGCCGATGCTGCTTTAGATTTGGTTCAAGATGCCTTTACTAAAATATGGGAGAATTGTTCTAAAATTGATTTCACCAAAGTGAAAACCTATTTACTTACCACTGTAAATAATCTTTTTTTAAACACTATAAAGCATAATAAGGTGGTTCTGGCTTACGCCAAAGAGACTCCTAACCTCGACACGAACAATCAAAGTCCAGAATACTTATTAGAAGAAGAGGAATTCAAACTAAAACTACAAAATGCTATTTACTCTTTAACAGAAGCTCAGCGCGAAGTGTTTTTGATGAATCGCATCGACGGAAAAAAATACAGAGAGATTGCCGAAATCTTGGAAATATCTCAAAAAGCAGTAGAAAAAAGAATGTCTGCAGCTCTAAAAACATTAAAAGAGCAAATCGAAAACATATAAATAACTGATTCGTAGTAGGGAAAACCGCTATTGGGTTGTCTTACTATTATAGAGGAGCAAAATGAAAAATGAAAAAGAAATACTAAAATGGCTAAATGGAGACCTTTCAAGTCAAGAAATCGAGGATTTAAAAAAATCTGAAGGTTTAGAGACATTGGAAAAAATCGCTCATTACTCATCCAACTTGGAAACTCCAAAAGTCGATGCGCAAAAAGCTTTAGACCATTTTAAATCGAGAAATAAATCCAAAAAGGAAACTAAAGTCAGAACCCTAAACTTCAAAATGATGTATAGGGCAGCTGCAGTGATAGTCGTACTGTTAACGTCAGCGTATTTCTTGTTTTACAACACTACGACTTCATTTGAAACTCAAATAGCACAAACTAAAACGTTCCATCTTCCAGATGATTCCGAAGTCTTATTAAATGCTGCTTCAAAAATCACATTCAATGAAAAAAAATGGGATAAAAACCGCGATTTGACTTTAGAAGGAGAAGCCTACTTTCAAGTAAAAAAAGGGCAAACCTTTAGTGTAAATACTGCCGATGGTGTCGTTAAGGTATTGGGAACTCATTTTAACGTAAAACAACGCAAGAACTATTTTGAAGTGAGTTGTTTCGAAGGTTTAGTTAGCGTAACACATAATAATGAAACAATAAAATTACCTCCGGGAAAAACATTTAGATTAATTAATAATACTATTGAAGATGTTCCTGATTTTAACGCACAAAATCCTTCGTGGATGCAACAGGAATCTAGTTTTGACCGCATTCCGTTAGATCAGGTAATAGCCGAATTAGAGCGTCAATACGATATTAAAATCAAAACTGAAGGCGTTGACACTTCAAAATTATTTACTGGAAGTTTCACTCATAAAGATCAAAAAATAGCATTAGAAGCTATTACTATTCCGCTTAAACTAAGTTATAAAATAGAAGGCAAAACCATTATATTTTACAACTATGAAGTGCAATAAATGGATACTTTATATCTTGTTATGCGCAGGAAGTATTTGCCATGCGCAAAAACCAAATGAAAAAATCCCGTTATCAGGAATCATAAATTCCATTGAGCAACAGTTTAATGTAAAGTTCTCGTATGCTGTTGAAGATGTTGCAGGCATTTCTATTGAGAAGCCAGCCACTACACTGTCGCTACAAGAAACTATGGATTATTTAAACTCTAAAGTACTTTTAAATTTCAAAGCTTTAGACAACCGCTATGTTACAGTTTCGATACTTAACAAAACGCTTCCCGTTTGTGGTACTGTCCTTTCAGAAGAATTAAAAACACCACTTGACGGCGCAACGGTACTTGTGGGAAACGCAGCTACCATTACCAATAAAAATGGTTTTTTTAACATTCCCAATGTTCCAATAACAGAAACAATTTCAATTTCATATCTAGGATATGAAGGAAAACAATATACAGCCAATCAATTATTCTCAGACCAAAATAACTGTAAGAAGCTCTTTTTAAAAACAAGTAATGAAGAGCTCAATCAAGTGCTGATTAATGTGTATTTGACTCCAGGTTTACAAAAATACTTGGACGGAAGTACCGTTTTAAACACCAAGAAATTCGGCATCTTACCCGGACTAATTGAGCCCGATATATTACAATCTATACAAGCATTGCCAGGTGTGGAAAGTACGAATGAAAGCATTGCTAATATCAATGTTCGCGGTGGTACAAACGATCAGAATCTTATGATTTGGGACAATATTAAAATGTACCATTCGGGTCATTTTTTCGGTCTCATATCAGCTTATAATCCTAATCTTACTAATAAAGTAATTGTCACTAAAAACGGAACCAGTGCGGAATATAGCGATGGGGTTTCCAGTACGATTAATATGTTTACTAATGATCAAGTGAGCAATACTTTTTCAGGCGGTGCAGGAATTAATGGTATCAATGCCGATGCTTTTTTGGCCATTCCTATAGCCAAGAATTTGGAAATTGATATTTCAGGCAGGCGTTCTGTAACAGATATTTTTAATACACCCACATTTACCAATTACTACAAACGTAGTTTTCAGGATAGTGAGATCAATGCCGACAGCAATCAAAACAACACCAAATCAGATTTTTATTTCTACGATTATACGGCCAAAATTCTTTTTGACCTGAACGATAAACATCAATTTAGAGCGAATCTTATTGGTATCAATAATGCTTTAGATTATACAGAGTTCAGTACAAACGGTTCCAATTCAGAAACCAAGGCAAGTACGCTATCGCAAAAGAATATTGGATACGGAGGAAACTGGAAAGCACAATGGAATTCTAAATTTAGTACCAACCTTATCAGCTACTTTTCAAAATACAATATCGATGCTACTGATTACAGAATAGAAACGGATCAACTGCTAACAGAAGCCAATGAGGTGTTAGAAACAGCTATAAAATTGAATGCGCATTACAAGGCTACCCCATACTTCAATATATTGGCAGGATATGAGTTTAATGAAACTGGAATGCTGAACCAGACTACCGTTAGCTCTCCATCCTACTCTAGTACTAAGAAAGACGTATTAGACAATCACGGACTTTTTACCGAAGCCGAGTACAATAAAAACAATAGCTATTTGAGAATTGGCGTTCGCTTGAATTATTTTCAAAAGTTTGAAAAATTACTGCTTGAACCAAGGATAAACATCAGACAACAACTATCAAACGCATTTGCGTTAAAACTGGAAGGCGAATTTAAAAACCAAACCGCAATTCAAATTATCGATTTTGAAGATGATTTCCTCGGTGTCGAAAAAAGACGTTGGGTTCTGGTAAATAACGAAAGTATTCCTATAGCTACTAGCAAGCAAGCATCGTTTGGAGTAGAATTCAACAAAAACAAACTCAATATTGACATTACGGGTTTCTACAAAATTGTGGACGGAATAACAGCATCTAATCAAGGTTTTTACAATAATTTTCAATACAAGAAAGCACATGGAAGTTATACCGCCAAAGGAGTTGAATTTTTAACTAATAAAACTTCGGGCCAATTCAGCACATGGATCAGTTATACCTTTAGCGTAAACGATTATCATTTTGATAGCTTTACTCCTTCTACATTCCCAAATAATACTGATATAAGACATTCTGCTTCTTTGGGGATCAATTATGACATCAACAGTAACTTCAAGGTTTCTGTGGGTGGTATTTGGAGAAACGGCCAACCTTACACAATTCCTCTTGCAGGAAACGAAACAGTACAAAACGGCAATACTATTATGGTCAATTATGATTCGCCAAACAGTGAAAACCTAGATGACTTTATGCGTCTAGATGCTTCGCTCAGTTATAGCTTCAAATTTTCGCCGGCTATAAAAGGGGTTCTTCGTGCAGGAGTACTTAATACTACAAATGAAGACAATGTGATTAACCGCTATTACAAAGTGGACCCAAACGATTCTGATAAAACAATAAGAGTGGATAACAAATCCCTTGGTTTGACTCCGAACGTCAGTTTTAGAGTGAGTTTTTAAGACAAAAATCTTTACAGTAATAGTTCCGCAACTAGAGCGCCAAAACCGCAAGCTCTAAATCAAAAAAAAAAAAAAAAATGGGAAATGAGAACATAAATTCTAAATGGGAAATTGTGACTTAAATCCGCTTTAGATAATGAAATAGCCCGTTTAAGAAAGAAAACTAAATAACAAGCCAACTTTCAACTTTGTATTACCCCAATAAAAACATCGTAAAACGCCAATTCGCTCTAATAAACTATGAAAAAAAACAATGTAACTTTCCCTATCAAAACACTCGATATCTTTATAATAACAGGCTTAAAATGGAGCTTTAAAATTTAATGTCATCCAGAGTATTCTGAACACTTTTTTCTAAAAACCTTTCAAATTGTAGTTTAATTCCTTTATATTTACCATATATCAAATAATAAATAACGCAGAATAACGACCATAATAGCTGTTTATTTAACGTAAATCATGCTTTTATTGCTATTATTCTATTAAAAACGACATTTATGAAAACAATGACTTGTAAACAATTAGGCGGATCATGTGATACAGAATTTCATGCTGAAACTTTTGAGGAAATGGTAGATTTAAGTAAAAAACACGCTTTGGAAATGATTGACAAAGGCGATGAAGAACATAGAATAGCATTGAGAGAAACGCAAGAGCTTACACATTTTTCTGAAGGCATGAATGCGTGGTGTGAAAACAGAAGAAAAATATTTGATCGTCTGCCTCAAGATGTCATGCAATAATCAGAAGATAAAGAAGTACAATACAGACAAATGGCACTGCTAAAAAACGCCATTACTACGCCAAAAATCATTAATACGAATTTCTCAATTATTTAAAACGATGAATAAAAACACTGATCTTGGATTACTAATCCTTCGTATTTCTGTAGGGGCTTTGATGTTATTCCACGGAATCGCTAAACTATCCGGTGTCTCTTTTATTGAAGGGATGTTAGAAGGAAAAGGTTTGCCTTCCTTCCTAGCCTACGGTGTTTACATCACCGAGATTGTTGCACCTATTCTAATCCTTATCGGATACAGAACTAGGTTAGCTTCTCTAGCCTTTATCTTTGGTTTATTGTTTGCTACGGCACTTGTGCACTCAGCAGATATCTTTTCTTTAAATCAGAATGGTGGCTGGGAATTAGAACTAATAGGTTTGTTTCTTTTAGGAGCTTTATGCTTATTCTTTACTGGTAGCGGAAAATATGCCGCTTCAACAACAAATAATTGGGATTAAATTAAAGTCGACTCATTTATTTAAATGACGATTATTCTATTTTAATCATAAAAACAAAAACCCTTTCAAAATCAAATTTGAAAGGGTTTTATATATTTAGAAAGTGCCAATTTTAAATTCCTGCCACCGCTTTAATTTCATCAATAATGCGCAAGGCCAAAGTATCTGCCTGTGCTTGTGAAGGCGCTTCTGTATAAATACGAATAATTGGTTCTGTATTCGATTTTCTTAAATGTACCCATTCAGTAGCAAAGTCAATTTTAACCCCGTCAATTGTTGTGATATCTTCATTTTTGTACTTCTCAGTCATAGCAACAAGAATGGCATCAACATCAATTTGTGGTGTCAACTCAATCTTGTTTTTACTCATGTAATATTCTGGATACGAAGCACGCAACGCAGAAACAGTCATTTTCTTGTTAGCCAAGTGCGTTAAAAACAAAGCCACACCCACCAAACTATCGCGACCATAATGAGACTCTGGGTAAATGATTCCGCCATTTCCTTCACCACCTATAATTGCATTGTTTTTCTTCATCAAGTCAACTACATTCACTTCACCTACAGCAGATGCTTCATAAGTTCCGTTGTGTTTGTTTGTCACATCACGCAAAGCTCGAGAAGATGACATATTCGAAACTGTATTTCCTGGAGTTTTACCTAAAACATAATCCGCACAAGCAACAAGAGTATATTCTTCACCAAACATTTCACCGTCTTCGCAAATGAAGGCCAAACGGTCCACATCTGGATCAACCACAACACCTAAATCGGCTTTCTCTTTCACTACCAATTCTGATATATCAGTCAAGTGTTCTTTTAAGGGTTCTGGATTGTGAGGAAATTGTCCATTAGGTTCACAGTATAATTTCACTACCTCTACTCCCATCAATTCAAGTAACTTTGGAATAATAATTCCTCCAGATGAATTCACTCCATCTACAACAACTTTAAATTTAGCCGCTTTTACAGCTTCAACATCCACTAAAGGAAGGTTCAAAACTTCATCGATATGAATATCCATATAAGCATCATTCTCTGTAATCTCTCCTAAACTGTCCACATCTGAAAAATCAAAAGCTTCGGCTTCAGCAATTACAAGTATTTTTTCTCCTTCGATACCATTCAAGAATTCTCCTTTTCCATTCAATAATTTCAAAGCATTCCATTGTTTTGGATTGTGAGAAGCTGTAAGGATAATTCCTCCATTAGCTTTTTCCAAAGGAACTGCAACCTCTACAGTAGGAGTTGTAGACAATCCTAAATCAATTACATCAATTCCTAAACCTATTAAAGTGTTTACCACTAAATTATGAATCATAGGTCCAGAAATACGGGCATCGCGACCTACAACTACTTTTAGTTTTTCATCAGCATTACTTCTTGAAGCTGTGTTGTTTTTCAACCAAGTTCCATATGCCGAAGCAAATTTTACAGCATCAACTGGCGTAAGGTTATCCCCAACTTTGCCTCCAATAGTTCCACGAATTCCAGATATTGATTTTATTAAAGTCATTCTTATGTTTTTAAATTTTGATTTAGTTCTTTATAATTTCCACAAATATAATAATTGACAGTTTAATAAAGTCATTTAGAATTCATAATTTAGGCGAATGAACTTTCTAGCACACATCTATCTTTCCGGCGACAATGATTTAATCAAAATTGGCAATTTTATGGCAGATGGGATTAGGGGGAAACATTTTGAAACTTTTCCGATGGAAATTCAAAAAGGAATCGTCCTTCACCGAGCCATAGATACTTTTACAGATGCACATCCTGTTTTTAGACAAAGTACCAAAAAGCTACACAGCAGATACCACCATTATGCTGGTGTAATTGTCGATGTTTTTTACGATCATTTTTTAGCTAAAAACTGGAGTATTTATTCTAATGAAAATTTGGAAGAATACATTCAATTCTTTTATAAGTCACTAGAAGACAACCGCCCAATTTTAACCGAACGAACAATAGGAATTATGCCTTATATGTTTCAACAAAATTGGTTGTCGAGTTATCAAACAATTGAGGGAATAAATACCATCTTAACTCAAATGGATAGCCGAACAAAAAACAAATCAAAAATGCGTTACGCTACTGATGAACTCAAAGAATTTTATACAGAATTTGAGCAGGATTTTACGCTTTTCTTTGAGGATTTAAGAGAACATGCCAACGAAAAATTAATCTCTTTGCCATAAATTTTATAATGAACCAATACTATAAACCAGCTCCAACCATGAAAAAAATAATAGTACTACTATGCCTAAGTATTATAGGATGTAAATCGAATGAAAAAGCAATTGCTCCAACAGGTTTACTAACAGATAAAGCGATGGTCGTTTCGGCACGTGAGGAAGCTTCAGAAATAGGTGTCGCGATCATAAAAAAAGGCGGAAATGCATTTGATGCCATGGTAGCAACTGAATTGGCTTTGGCAGTATCTTATCCTCAAGCGGGAAACATAGGTGGAGGAGGCTTTATGGTTTTCAGGAAAGCCAATGGAGAAACTGGCGCAATTGATTATAGGGAAAAAGCACCATTAGCTGCAAGCAAAGATATGTTTCTGGATAAAGACGGAAATGTGATTGAAGGAAAAAGTACTGCAACCGCATTTGCATCAGGAGTTCCTGGAACCCTAGCAGGTTTATTTGCTGTACACAAAAAATATGGTTCTCTTGCTATCGCAGAAATCCTAGCTCCCGTAATAGCTTTGGCAAAAAAAGGAGTTGTTGTGACTGAACATCAAGCGAAAAGCTTATCTGATTACAGAGCTACTTTCATCAAAACAAACGGCCCAAATAGTTTGTTTTCGCAAGTATATAAAGCGGGTGACACTATTAAATACCCAGCTCTCGCGGCTACATTACAACGCGTTTCTGATAACGGACGTGATGAATTTTACAACGGCGAAACTGCTCACAAACTGATTGCTTTTTTGACTCAAAAAGGCGGCAATATGACGGTCAAAGATTTGAATGCTTACGAAGCCAAGTGGAGAGCGCCAATCACTTTTAAATACAAAGAATTAACAATCACTTCTATGTCGCCACCTAGCAGTGGAGGTATTTGTTTGAACCAAATCATGAAAATGATTGAACCTTTTGATTTGTCCGAAATGGGACACAACAGTGTGAAAGCAATTCAAGTAATTACAGAAGCAGAACGAAGAGCTTATGCTGATAGAAACTCGTTCTTGGGAGATCCTGATTTTGTAAAACTTCCTGTAAATGAATTATTAGATTCTATTTACATCAAAAACCGAATGAGTGATTTTTCATTCGATAAAGCCTCAAAATCTTCTGAAATTGGTAAAGGACAAATTCCTGGATATGAAAGTAATCAAACCACACACTACTCTATTGTGGATTCAGAAGGAAATGCTGTGTCTGCCACAACTACTTTAAATGATAACTATGGTTCTAAAATATACTGTGATGAACTAGGCTTTTTTCTAAACAATCAAATGGATGATTTTAGTGCTAAACCGGGTGTTCCAAACCTTTATGGACTTACTGGTACAGAAGCCAATAGCATTGCTCCAGGCAAAAGAATGTTGAGTTCTATGACTCCAACTATAGTTGAAAATGACAAAAAATTATTCATGGTCTTAGGAACTCCAGGTGGCTCTACTATTATTACATCAGTATTACAAACCATTCTAAATGTATATGAATTTAATATGAGCATGCAAGAAGCGGTAAATGCACCTCGATTCCATCATCAATGGTTGCCAGATGAAATTACTTTTGAGCCTGCTTCATTTGACAAAGAACTATTGGAAAAAGTAAAAGACAAAGGATATAAAGTCAACGAAACGAGTAAAGAAATTGTAGGTCAAGTTGACGCAATTTTAGTCTTATCAAATGGAAAATTAGAAGGCGGAGCCGATAAAAGAGAAGACAATAAAGCTGTTGGTTTCTAAAAATATGTTCTTAAAAATTCTATTCAAATCAATATTATAAATACCTTGGAAATGAAAAAAATCACTATTCTATTATGTGCTATTTGTTTTGGCTGTAAAGCCCAAACTACTACAGTTCAACCTACAGGCCTTATTGCTAATAAAGCCATGGTTGTCTCGGCAAGAGAAGAAGCTTCCAAAATTGGCGCTGACATCATGAAAAAAGGTGGGAATGCTTTTGATGCCATGGTTGGTACAGAGTTAGCTCTCGCTGTTGCCTATCCATACGCAGGAAATATTGGCGGTGGCGGATTTATGGTCTATAGAAAAGCCAATGGAGATACTGGTACATTAGATTATCGTGAAAAAGCACCACTAGCTGCAACAAAAGATATGTATCTTGATAAGGATGGAAATGTAATTCCTGGAAAAAGCACAAAAACGCCACTGGCAATAGGAATCCCCGGAACCATTGCAGGGGTTTTTGCAGCTCATAAAAAATTTGGCTCCCTGCCCATAGCTGAAATCCTTAAACCCGTAATCGAATTGGCAGAACGTGGAGTTGTAGTGACTCACAAACAAGAAGAACGATTAAATGACTATCGTGATGAACTGACAAAAATAAACGGAGCCAACTCCGTACTTTCTAAAGTTTATAAGGAAAATGATATCATTAAATATCCAGCACTGGCTAATACTCTAAAAAGAATTTCGAAAAACGGTAGAGATGAATTTTATAAAGGAGAAACAGCAAAAAAATTAGTCGCATATCTACAAGATAAAGGAGGAATCATTACTATGGAAGATTTGGCCAAATATGAGGCCAAATGGAGAAACCCTATTACTTTTAAATACAAAGATTTGAACATTATTTCAATGGCTCCACCAAGTAGCGGAGGAATTTGTTTGGCACAAATCATGAAAATGGTTGAACCTTTTGATTTGGCTAAAATGGGTCACAATTCGGCTCAAGGAATCCAAGTTATAGTTGAGGCTGAAAGAAGAGCTTATGCGGATAGAAGTTACTTTCTTGGAGATCCTGATTTCGTAAAAATTCCTTTGAAAGCCTTGATGGACGACACTTATCTAAAAGGAAGAATGAGCACTTTCAGTTTTAATAAAGCAACACTGTCTTCTGATATCAAAGAAGGTAAAGTAGTTTATAACGAAAGCATGGAAACAACCCACTACTCTATTGTAGATCAGTTTGGAAATGCTATTTCTGCAACTACAACTTTAAATGCAGGATATGGTTCTAAGTATTACTGTGACGAATTGGGCTTTATGTTGAATAATGAAATGGATGATTTCAGTGCAAAACCAGGAGTACCTAATATGTTTGGATTGGTTGGAAATGAAGCAAATAGTATTGCACCCGAAAAGAGAATGTTGAGTTCAATGACTCCTACAATTGTAGAAAAAAACGGAAAGTTTTTTATGTCTGTTGGATCTCCAGGAGGTTCTACCATAATTACATCAGTATTACAAACTGTTTTGAATGTATATGAATACCAATTAAGCATGCAAGCAGCGGTAAATGCACCTCGTTTTCATCACCAATGGTTACCTGATCTAATTACTTTTGAGCCCAATGCTTTTGATGTTAAAACATTAGAAAGCTTAAAATCAAAAGGCTATTTGATTAATGAAAAAACGACACCAGTAATAGGAAAAGTAGATGCTATTCTTGCGCTGCCAAACGGAAAACTAGAAGGTGGCGCCGACTTTAGAGGCGATGACAAAGCAGTAGGGTTTTAATATTATGGGATTTATTGTCGAATTAGAAAATGCTTTTCAAGAAAACAGCAATGCTGAAAATGCTTTTGCTATGGCAAAATACCTCAAAAATAAATTTATCTTTTTTGGAATAAAAACTCCTGAAAGAAGGCAACTTTTCAAAGCTATTTTGAAAAAAAATGAAATAGAAGTCACCGCAAATGCAAGAGCACTAGCGGTGGTTTTATTTGAAAAAAAACAACGTGAATTTCATTATTGTGCGATTGAAATTTTAATTAAAGAACTCAACGGGAAATATCATTCTGAAGATATTGAACTGATTGAAAAATTAATCACAACCCATTCTTGGTGGGACAGTGTTGATACGATTGCCAAAAACATTTTAGGTCAATATTTAATTGAATTCCCAAACGTTATTGAAGTAACTATTTCTGAGTTTTCTAGTTCCGATAATATGTGGTTGAATAGAAGCTCCATTTTATTCCAATTGGGATATAAAGAAAAGACGGATTTTGAGATTTTGAAAGAGATTTGCCTAAAGCATCAAAATTCAACAGAATTTTTTATTCAGAAAGCAATTGGATGGTCTTTACGTGAATACGCCAAAACAAATTCAGAAGCGGTAAAAAATTTTGTAGCCGTTAATAACTTAAAACCATTGAGCAAAAAAGAAGCCTTGAAAAACTTAAGTAATGCTTAAATTAATAGTAATTTAGCATTTTTAAAAAAAGATAAATGTTTAAAAAAATTAGAAATAGATTAGAAAGCATAATAGCTTGGTCACAATCCATTTTGACAGAAAAGCAATTTATTTTCTTATCTAGCGTACTTGTTGGAATCACTTCAGCATTGGCCGTAATTGTTTTAAAAACATTTGCTCACTGGGTTTTTTCATTTGCCACCTACATCAATGGAATTTTAAAACTGAGTTTTATAAACAGTGTTTTACCAATTGCGGGACTTTTACTTACCGTTTTTGTTGTTAAAAGAGTTCTTGCGGGCTCTATTGAAAAAGGAACTTCTCAAATTTTATATGGTGTCGCAAAGAAAGCTAGTATCATACCAAAAAAACAAATGTATGCCCAGATTATCACCAGTTCTCTAACTGTTGGTCTTGGAGGTTCAGCGGGTTTAGAGAGTCCAATTGTAGTTACCGGAGCAGCTTTTGGATCTAATTATGCCCAAAAATATAAACTAAGCTATAAAGACCGGACTTTACTTATTGGTTGTGGTGTAGCTGCTGGAATTGCTGCTGCTTTTAACGCTCCAATAGCTGGAGTATTGTTTGCTGTGGAATTTTTATTGGTCGATGTAAGCATCTCCGCTTTTACACCTATTATGATTGCCGCTGCAACGGGAGCACTTGTTTCTGAAATTGTATTAGATGAAACGATCTTATTAAATTTCAGACAACAACAAGTTTTTGATTATCATAAAATACCTTTTTATATTCTTTTGGGAATATTCACCGGTTTTATTTCCATTTATTACACTAGGAACTTTCAAAGGACAGAACACTTTTTTCATAAATTAAAATTAAACCCTTACAAGAAAGCATTTTTAGGAGCTTCAATTTTGGCTGTGCTAATTTTCATTTTTCCTACTTTATTTGGTGAAGGTTATGAAAGTATAAAAGTATTATCAGATAGTGATCCTGGTAAATTATTAGAAAACACCCTTTTTAGCGATTTTAGAAATAACCCCTGGGTTCTTTTAGCATTTGTGGGTTGTACTATGATGTTAAAGGTTTTCGCAACTGGAATTACATTAGGCTCTGGAGGAAATGGAGGAAACTTTGCCCCCGCTCTATTCATGGGGTCTTATGTTGGCTATTTCTTTTCAAAATTTATAAATTTAACTGGACTTACGCGTTTGCCTGTCAGCAATTTCACCCTAGTAGGAATGGCAGGTATTTTGAGTGGATTATTCCATGCGCCACTAACCGCGATTTTCCTTATTGCCGAAATTACTGGAGGATATAGTTTAATGCTTCCGCTAATGATTGTCGCATCTATCAGTTTTGCCATTTCAAAACGATTTGAAAAACACTCCATGGACGTAAAAGAATTGGCTCAAAAAGGGCATGCTTTTACAAGTAATAAAGATACCAATGTACTTGCAACATTAGATACTACTTCCATCATTCAAACGGATTATTTAACCCTTTCTCCAGATGAAAATCTAGAAAAATTGGTCGATTTAATATCCCATTCCAATCAGGTTATTTTTGCCGTTGTGGACAAAGACAAGCATTTATTAGGTATTGTTCATTTCAATAATATTAGAGAAATCATCTTTAATACATATAGAGTAAAGTACACTTTGGTCAAAAACATAATGGCTGAACCTACTGAGATAATCTACCCATTCAACAGTATGGAAACGGTTATGAATAAGTTTGAACGATCAAAAGTGGCATTCCTGCCAGTTATCAAGGATGACAAATATTTTGGTTTTATCTCAAAATCTGTAGCTCTTGAAGCCTATCGTACCAAACTGAAATCGATGACAATAGAGTAAGTTAATATCGGATAGATTATATTTTAATATTCCCCGATAATATAGTATCTTTGTGGTTATGTGGAACATAGACCTAAACTATCGAGAAGAGTTTCAAACAACCTTTGACAGATTGTATGAAAAAAAGCAAATTTTGCAATCCAGCAGACCTTTGCCTACAATCGCTTTGAATAAAATCAAGGAAAGTCTTTCTATAGAATGGACCTATAACTCTAATAGTATTGAAGGAAACTCACTGACTTTACGAGAAACACAAATGGTCATTCAAGAGGGAATTACTATAAAAGGAAAATCATTACGGGAGCATTTTGAAACCTACAACCACGACAAAGCCATTGATTTTTTGTTTACAGTAGTAAATGATCAATATGTTTTACGAAGCATCGATATTCTTTCTTTACATGCCCTGGTTTTACGCTCTATCGAAGAAGATTTTGCTGGGCGTTTACGCAATGGCGGTGTCCGTATTTCAGGAGCTAATTTTGTCCCACCAAATGCCAATAAAGTTTCGGATTTATTAGATGAATTGATCGATTTCATAAATACAAATCCGTTACAGCTTAACGATATTGAACTAGCGACTGTTTTTCATCACAAACTTGTTTGGATCCATCCTTTTTTTGATGGTAACGGTCGTACCGTAAGATTAGTAATGAATTTATTATTGATGCGTTGTGGCTTTCCTCCCGCTATCATTCTAAAAAATGACAGAAAGAAATACTATGAAGCACTCAATCAAGCTAATGCTGGCAACTATCAAAAACTTACTCTTTTGATGTGCCAGGCGCTAGAGCGTACGCTTAATATTTACATTAATGCGCTTCCTGGTAACGATAAAGAATACATCGAAATTTCAAATTTAGTTCAAGAACCTAATATGCCTTACGGCCAAGAATACATCAGTTTATTAGCTCGACAAGGAAAAATTGATGCCTACAAAGAAGGTAGAAACTGGCTTACCACAAGAGAAGCAGTTGAGAACTATATCAGCACAAGAAAGAGAAAACGCTAACTTCGATTGGCGTTTTTTATCTCTCATTTTAACATAAACTTCTAAAGTGTTCTATTGAAAGAATAAACCAAAAGGTTAACTTTGCTTTTTTGCAAAAATTATGTTAGACAAAGACAATACTATTGACGTTCAAGGAGCTCGTGTTCACAACCTTAAAAATATAGATATATCCATTCCTCGTGAAAAACTGGTAGTTATTACTGGTCTTTCAGGTTCTGGTAAATCATCCCTAGCTTTCGACACGATTTATGCCGAAGGACAACGCCGTTATGTGGAAACATTTTCGGCTTATGCCAGACAGTTTCTTGGAGGCTTAGAGCGTCCAGATGTGGATAAAATAGATGGACTATCACCCGTTATCGCGATTGAACAAAAAACAACCAGCAAAAGTCCCCGCTCCACAGTGGGAACCATTACTGAAATATATGATTTCCTAAGATTACTTTATGCACGTGCTGCTGACGCTTACAGTTACAATACGGGCGAGAAAATGGTCAGCTACTCTGATGAACAAATCAAAGACCTGATTATTGATGATTTCACTGGAAAGCGAATAAATATCCTTGCTCCAGTAATTAGAGCTAGAAAAGGACATTACGGGGAGTTGTTCCAGCAAATCGCCAAACAAGGTTTCTTGAAAGTTCGTGTGAATGGCGAAGTACGAGACATCACGACTGGAATGAAACTGGATCGTTATAAAACGCATGATATTGAGATTGTCGTTGATAGAATGGTTATTGAAGCTACTCCCGACAATGAAAAACGTTTGAGCGAAAGCATCAATACGGCAATGCATCATGGTGAAAATGTATTAATGGTTTTAGATCAGGATTCGAATGAAGTGCGCTATTTTAGTAGAAATCTTATGTGCCCCACAACTGGAATTTCCTACCAAAATCCAGAACCAAATTTATTTTCTTTTAACTCCCCAAAAGGAGCTTGTGACCATTGTAACGGACTAGGAACGGTAAACGAAATCAATACTAAAAAGATTATCCCAAATCCCAAATTGTCAATCAAAAACGGTGGTTTTGCGCCTTTGGGCGAATATAAATCTTCTTGGATTTTCAAGCAATTGGAAATCATTGGTGAAAAATATGGGTTCAAACTTACCGATGCTATCGAGAAAATTCCAGAGGAAGCCATGGAAATGATTTTGAATGGCGGAAAGGAAAAATTCACAATCAACTCTAAAGATTTAGGAGTCGCTCGCGATTATAAAATTGATTTTGAAGGAATCTCCCATTTCATAAAAAACCAACATGATGAAAGCGGTTCTACCACAATCAAACGCTGGGCTAAGGAGTTTATGGACGAGATAAATTGCCCGGTTTGCGATGGTTCCAGATTGAAAAAAGAAGCACTATTTTTCAAAATCAACGAACAAAACATTTCGGAATTATGCAGCATGGATATTTCTGATTTGACGGCTTGGTTCCTAGATTTGGACAGTCATTTGTCTGATAAACAAAAGCGCATAGCAACTGAAGTCATCAAAGAAATAAACGACCGATTGAACTTTTTGATGAATGTAGGATTGGAATATCTATCATTAAGCCGAAGTTCAAAATCCCTTTCTGGTGGAGAGGCTCAACGCATTAGATTAGCCACGCAAATTGGATCTCAATTAGTTGGAGTACTTTATATTCTTGATGAACCAAGCATTGGTTTACACCAAAGAGACAACGATAAATTAATACATTCTTTAGAGCAATTACGTGATATTGGGAATTCAGTTATTGTGGTTGAGCATGATAAGGACATGATTGAACGTGCCGATTATGTGATTGACATAGGTCCTAAAGCGGGAAAATTTGGTGGTGAAATTATCAGCAAAGGAACTCCTGCCGAAACCCTAAAATCAAATACCATTACTGCTCAATATTTAAATGGGACGATGAAACTCGAAATTCCTGAAAAACGCCGTGAAGGTAATGGTAAATTCATGAAACTAACTGGTGCGACAGGGAATAACCTGAAAAATGTATCCATTGAATTGCCTTTAGGAAAAATGATTTGCGTAACGGGAGTTTCAGGTAGCGGTAAATCGACTTTGATAAATGGAACCCTCTACCCTATTTTGAACGCTTATTACTTTAATGGCGTAAAAAAACCACAGCCTTACAAAAAAATAGAAGGTTTAGACCTTATCGATAAAGTGATTAATATAGATCAAAGCCCTATTGGGCGCACACCGCGTTCTAATCCGGCGACATATACTGAGGTATTTACTGAAATCAGGAATTTGTTTACCAAGACTTCAGAAAGTATGATTAGGGGTTACAAAGCGGGACGTTTTAGCTTTAATGTAAAAGGCGGACGCTGCGAAACTTGTCAAGGATCAGGTGTACGCACAATTGAAATGAACTTTTTACCAGATGTTTATGTCGAATGTGAAACCTGTCAAGGGAAACGTTTTAACAGGGAAACTTTAGAAATTCGATTCAAAGGAAAATCAATTTCAGATGTACTGAATATGACTGTGGATGAAGCGGTTCCATTTTTTGAAATGATACCAAAGATATACCGCAAAGTAAAAACCATACAAGATGTTGGTTTAGGATACATCACATTAGGTCAGCAAAGCACAACCCTTTCTGGTGGTGAGGCACAGCGAATTAAATTAGCTGGCGAATTATCAAAAAGAGACACAGGAAACACTTTTTATATACTTGACGAACCTACAACCGGTTTGCATTTTGAGGATATTAGAGTCTTAATGGGCGTCATCAATAGACTGGTAGATAAAGGGAATACGATATTAATTATCGAACATAATATGGACGTGATTAAACTAGCTGATTATATTATAGACATTGGTCCCGAAGGAGGAAAAGGCGGCGGACAAGTAGTTGCCAAGGGTACTCCAGAAGAAATAATTAAAAATAAGAAAAGCTATACAGCACAGTTTTTGAAAAAAGAATTACTTTAGTATTCTGGATCCTTAGCCCTGATGGTAGCGGTATCCTTTTACTTGTTCTTTTCAACAAGTAAAAGATATAGCGGACAGCAGGAAAAAGCTCCAAAAATATAATAGTTAAAAGACACAAAATATGAGATTAGAAGATTTCGATAATGATGAGGATAAAATAATCCAAGATCGATTAAAACAAAAAACTTGGAATGAGATACGTACCAATGACAGTTGGGCGATTTTTAAAATTATGGCCGAATTTGTAAATGGTTATGAAAATATGGGGCGAATAGGTCCATGTGTATCGATTTTTGGATCAGCACGAACAAAACCAGAGGATAGATATTATAAACTTGCTGAAAGTATTGCATATAAAATCAGTAAAGCTGGTTATGGTGTGATTACTGGTGGAGGACCTGGAATCATGGAAGCCGGTAACAAGGGTGCACATCTAGGTGGTGGAACTTCTGTGGGTTTAAACATCGTTTTACCATTTGAGCAGCATTTTAACCCTTATATTGATGGGGACAAAAACTTGAATTTTGATTATTTCTTTGTTCGAAAAGTAATGTTTGTAAAATACTCACAAGGTTTTGTAGTAATGCCAGGTGGTTTTGGAACTATGGATGAATTGTTTGAGGCAATGACCTTGATACAAACAAAGAAAATAGCACGATTCCCTATTATATTAGTAGGAAGAAGCTTTTGGTCAGGATTGATTGACTGGGTAAAGACAGTATTGATAGAAGGAGAACAAACGGTAAGTCCAGACGATTTGAAACTAATTAAAATTGTAGACACCGAAGATGAAGTCGTAGATGTTTTGGATAATTTCTATAAGAAATACAATTTAAAACCCAATTTTTAAAAGTAAAGCCGTTTTTTAAACGGCTTTTTTTTTTACTAATTTAACTACTGTTTTTTGGTGTTTTTGACCAAATAAATGTAAATTAGTGCAGTACTAAATTTGAACCTACAATTGAAACCATTTTATAGACTTATATTTTGTGTTCTGTTTTTATTGGCATCAATAAAGCAATATGCTCAACATCATTCCCAAATGTTCGTTGAAGTGAATTCTGATACTAATACATTGAATATTCAACAGGAAATCACTTTTTATAATGAGTCGGATGATTATTTGAGTTCGATAGTTTTAAATGACTGGAATAATGCCTATTCCAATGTCAACTCACCTCTTGCCAAAAGGTTTTCTGATGAGTTTTATCGTGGTTTCCATTTGGCAAACGAAGAAGAACGCGGTAGCACTACTAATTTAACCATTATTGATGACAATAAATTATTCCTTAGCTCGGCAAGAACTGACAAAAATCCAGATATTATCACCGTTCAATTAAGGGAAAAACTGGCTCCACACCAGAAATTAAAGTTACATCTTACTTATATTGTAAAAATACCAAGTGACAAATTCACCAAATACGGCTATGATGCTATTGGCGGAATGAACTTAAAAACATGGTTCCTCACTCCTGCTCGATATGAAAATCATCAATTCATCAAATACAATAATGACAATCTGGATGATATTGCCAATGGCGTTTCTGATTTTGATATCGATATTAAGCTTTCAAAGGGTCTTGAAGTAAGCTCTGATTTAAACAATGCAGGATCCGTACAAAAAGGAGATTTTTCTATCTTCAGCTTGTCTGGAAAGAACCGAACAAGTTTTAGTCTTTTTATAGAACCAAAATCCAGTTTTAACAGCTTCAACATTAAACCTCTTGAAGTAATCACCAATTTGAAAGAGGAAAAAATCAGTACCGTGCAACAAGCCTTAGCTATTGATTGCATTGTTCATTTTGTAAATGATTTAATTGGAAAATATCCATTTGATAAGATTGTCATTTCCCAGGCTGATTATGAACGAAATCCTTTTTATGGCTTAAATCAATTGCCCTCTTTCATCAGTCCTTTTTCGGATGAATTCACTTATGAAATTAAATTCCTTAAAACGTATTTACATACTTACCTAAAAAACAGCCTACGCTTAGACAATAGGAAAGATGCTTGGATCTATGATGGTATTCAAGTCTTTGCGATGATGAAATATATAGAAGAAAATCATCCGAATACTAAAATGCTGGGGAGCGCTTCCTCTTTTAAGTTATTGAAAAGTTATAATTTAACCAATTTGGACTTCAACGAGCAATACAGCTATTTTTATATGTTAATGGCTCGAAAGAATTTAGACCAGCCACTTGGTGCTCCCAAAAATTCTCTTATAAAGTTTAATGAACAGATTGCCAGTAAATATCGTGCAGGATTAAGCTTGAGATATCTCGACAATTATCTTGGAGACCATGTTGTAATCAATAGTATGCGCCAATTCTATTTAAATAACAAAGATAATCAGCTTTCAGCAGTAGATTTTGAATCTGTATTAAAATCAAACACCAATAAGGATATCAATTGGTTTTTCAACACCGTTATCAATTCAAGAGACATAATTGATTTTAAATTTTCGGAGGTGTCCAAAACGAAAGATTCCGTTTCTTTTTCACTTAAAAATAAGACAAATGTCATAGTCCCTGTTCCTATTTATGGAATTAAGAATGGTGAAATCGTATTTAAAAAATGGGTAGATCCAGCAGTAAAAGACAGCATCTTTACTTTGGAAAGAAAAGATGCCGACAAAATTGTTTTAAACTATAAAAATGAAGTTCCAGAGTACAATTTAAGAAATAATTGGAAATCCTTAAAAGGCTTTTTTCCAAACAATCGTCCTGTAAAATTTGTTTTT
The DNA here is from genome assembly GCF_900106645.1 of Flavobacterium degerlachei. Lineage (GTDB taxonomy): Bacteria > Bacteroidota > Bacteroidia > Flavobacteriales > Flavobacteriaceae > Flavobacterium > Flavobacterium degerlachei. Next base: position 98,406 of record NZ_FNMV01000010.1, on the reverse strand, counting down.
ATGAAGGATCTCGAGGATCCCTATTACAATCAGGTATTGTATGTTCCTACCCTTACTTATAACTTATATGATGGTTTGTCTCCAGGATTACGACTGCATAATAAGACAATATTAGACAAACCTTTTATTTTTGATATTAACCCTTCGTATTCCACAAAAGCGCAAACTTTCTCAGGTTCAGCGGCTTTTGTGGTTAATCAGAATTACAGAAATAGCTCTCTATACAACATGAAATATTCCCTTTCGGGTAACTATTTTCATTATGCACCAGATGCAACCTATCTAAAAATCAACCCTATGGTTCAGTTTAGATTTCGGGAAAGTGACTTTAGAGATAATCGGAAACAATTAATCCTCTTGCGCCAGGTTATAGTGAATAGGGAAAAAAGTGAAATTGTAACAGACAATATTGCTCAAAATTATTCCGTATTTAATGCAAAATATTTCAATACCAATACTGAAATTACTGGACATTTGAGCTTTATGGGCGATGTTCAATTTTCGGGGAAATTTGGGAAAGTGGCAGCGGAATTTGAGTACAGAAAACTTTTCGAAAACAACCGTCAGGTAAACCTTCGTTTGTATGCCGGTAGCTTTCTTTATAATAACACCAATTCTGACTTTTTTAGTTTCGCCTTAGACCGCCCTACTGATTATCTTTTTGACTATAGTTATTACGGACGCTCCGAAAGCAGTGGTTTTTTTAGTCAACAGTTGATTGTGGCCGAGGGTGGTTTTAAATCGAAATTAGACAACCCATATGCTAACCAATGGATGACCACTTTGAATGGTGGATACAACATATGGAATTGGATAGAAGTATATGGAGATTTAGGTTTAATTAAAAACAAACAGCTTAGCGCACGTTTTTTATACGACAGTGGGATCCGTTTAAATTTAGTTCCTGACTATTTTGAATTATACCTTCCTGTGTATTCCTCAAACGGTTGGGAAATAGGTCAGAAAAATTACAATGAAAAAATACGGTTTGTTATCACTTTATCACCTAAAATATTAATCAATTTATTTAATCGAAAATGGTTTTAATAGTAAGAATTACCGATTTAGTATTGAGTTATTTACAATAAAATAACTATTAAATTACGAATAATTAAAAAATAAATATCTTTAACCGTGTTTGACTATCAATAATTAAATTATATTTATTTCAATGAATTATGATAATCGCTAGTTTTTAATTAAATTTGCAACACTAAGTTATACCTTTCAACTATGATAAAAGAAAAAAGCAATACTACATTAACATTTGAAGATTTTAAAACCGAAGTGTTGAACGACTACAAAATCGCTATAACTAGCCGAGAATGCAGTCTATTGGGACGTAGGGAAGTGTTGACCGGTAAGGCTAAATTTGGAATTTTCGGAGACGGAAAAGAAGTTCCTCAATTAGCTATGGCTAAATTTTTTAAAAACGGTGACTTCCGTTCTGGTTACTATCGCGATCAAACATTCATGATGGCGATTGGTCAATTGACAGTACAACAGTTTTTTGCCGGATTATACGGTAATACAAATATTGAACAAGAACCAATGTCTGCAGGTAGACAAATGGGAGGTCATTTTGCCACCCATAGTTTGAATGAAGATGGTTCTTGGAAAGACTTGACTAAGCAAAAAAATTCAAGTGCTGATATTTCTCCAACAGCTGGACAAATGCCTCGATTATTGGGACTTGCGCAAGCATCAAAAATATACAGACAAGTTTCTGGATTAACTGATAAAACTAAATTTTCAATTGATGGAAATGAAGTTGCCTGGGGAACCATTGGAAATGCAAGTACTTCAGAAGGTTTGTTTTTTGAAACTATAAATGCAGCTGGTGTTTTACAAGTACCTATGATTATAAGTGTTTGGGATGATGAATATGGAATTTCTGTTCATGCAAAACATCAAACCACCAAAGAAAATATTTCTGAAATTTTAAAAGGATACCAAAAGGAAAAAAACACCAATGGTTTCGAAATACTTAAAGTAAAAGGTTGGGATTATTCTGATTTGATAGCTACCTACGAAAAAGCTTCTGCTATTGCTCGTGAAAAACATGTTCCCGTACTGATACACGTTGATGAACTAACGCAACCACAAGGGCATTCAAGTTCAGGTTCGCATGAAAGGTATAAAGATGCAGATCGCCTTGCATGGGAAAGAGATTATGACTGTATCAGACAGATGAGGCTATGGATGATTGCAATTAACATTGCATCTTCAGAAGAAATTGCTGAAATTGATGCAACTGCTAAAAAAGAAGTTCTTGAAGGGAAAAAAGCAGCATGGAGCGAATTTATTGACCCAATTGTTGCTGATAAAAAAGAGCTAGTTACTTTGTTAGAAAAAGTTGCTAATTCAAGCGCCAACAAAGATAAAATCAAGAAAATTGCTACCACCTTAAACGGCATAAAAGACCCATTAAGAAAGGAAATCCTTGTTGCTGCACGTAAAACCTTGCGTCTTGTCCTAAATGAAACTGGTAAAGTCGAATTGTCAAATTGGATTAAATCATATACAGAGATTGGCCAAGAAAAATTTAGTAGCCATTTATATTCGGATTCTGATATGAATGTGTTTTCTGTAGATCAAGTTTTACCTACTTATCCAGAAAATGCCAAAGAAGATACGGACGGTAGAATGATTCTAAGGGATAATTTTGATGCTATTTTCACAAAATATCCTGAAGCATTAATATTTGGTGAAGATTCAGGAAACATTGGTGATGTAAACCAAGGTTTAGAAGGAATGCAGGAAAAATACGGTGAGCTACGTGTTGCCGATGTAGGTATTCGCGAAGCAACTATTTTAGGTCAAGGAATTGGAATGGCATTAAGAGGCTTACGCCCTATCGCCGAAATTCAATACTTGGATTATTTATTGTACGCTATTCAGATTATCAGCGACGATTTAGCAACCTTACAATACAGAACAGGCGGAAAGCAAAAAGCACCGCTAATCATACGTACAAGAGGACATCGATTAGAAGGCATATGGCACTCTGGATCTCCGATGGGAATGATCATAAATGCCGTAAGAGGTATTCATGTTTTAGTTCCAAGAAATATGACCAAAGCAGCAGGTTTTTACAATTCTCTATTAGAATGTGACGAACCAGCGTTAGTAATCGAATGCTTGAACGGTTACCGATTGAAAGAAAAAATGCCCTTGAATTACGGTGAATTCAAAACACCTATTGGAGTTGTGGAAACCATAAAAACAGGGACTGACATCACTTTAGTTTCTTACGGTTCGACTTTAAGATTGGTAGAACAAGCGGCAAAAGAGCTACAGGAAGTTGGTATCGACTGTGAGGTGATTGATATTCAATCTTTACTCCCTTTTGACATCAACCATGATCTTGTAAAAAGTATCACTAAGACCAATCGTCTGTTAGTAATAGATGAGGATGTACCTGGTGGAGCATCGGCTTATATTTTACAACAAATAGTTGAGCAACAAGATGGATATAATTATTTGGACAGCAAACCACAAACTTTGACTGCTAAAGCACATAGACCTTCTTATGGAACGGATGGAGATTACTTCTCGAAACCGTCAATCGAAGACATATTTGAAAAAGTATACACTATGATGAATGAAGTTAATCCTTCGCAATTTCCAAGTTTGTATTAAAAAACTTTTCAATAAAGTAAAATCCCATCCTTAAAAAGCTTGGGATTTTTTTTTGTATTAATAAAAATAGTATCTTGTCAGCTAATTAATGTATAATTTAATATAACAAATATGAAAAAAATATCAATGTTAATAGGAATGCTTTCAATCTTAGCTATTGTTTCCTGTAAAAAGAAAGAAGAAGCTCCACAACCAAGCGAAACTACTATTGAAGTAAATGCTCCAGCTCCAGAAGTTGAAGAGGAAGCTGATGGTACTTCAATAAGTGTTGGTAATGATGGTGTGGATGTTAGCACTAAAAACGGATCAAATGAAACCAATGTAAACGTTGGTGGAGGTGATGCACAAGTTGAAGTTAAGAAATAAGACCATTTTTCTTAATTAAAAGTTATAAAGCCAACATAAGTTTTTATGTTGGCTTTATTTTTTTATTTTAGATTCCAATAAAAAACAATCCCTTGATGACTAGTTTAGAAACACTCTTGAGAAATACCCAAGACGTTAAAGTAATAGATCGATCGATAGACTATAACGAATATATTCCGCTTGACTTATCAGCTTTCAACCCTGAATTATCAAAATTTGATATTAAATGTGCGGTAAGCTTTGAAGAATTTATTGAGAAACATTTGACTTTAAATGATGCCAAAGTAGCTTTTGGAGGCTACAATGAACAAAGAAATCTCTATCAACGTAGTACTGTTTTTAAGGATGAGAAAACAGAGGAACGAAATATACATATTGGTTTAGACTTATGGATAAAAGCCAGAACTCCGGTACTATCAGCTCTTGATGGAAAAGTACATAGTTTTAATTTCAATGCAGGTTTTGGAGATTATGGTCCCACCATAATTTTAGAGCATCAACTCGAAAACCAAATTTTTTATACACTTTACGGCCACTTATCGTTAGATAGTTTAAAAGATCTCGAAATTGGAACTGTGTTCAAAAAGGGAGAGCAATTTGCAACTTTAGGTAATGCAGCGGTTAATGGCGATTACTCACCGCATTTACATTTTCAAATCATAAAAAACATTGCGGAAAAATTTGGCGATTATCCTGGTGTCTGTAGCAAAAAAGAATTACCCTTTTATTTAGAAAACTGTCCAGATCCTAACCTATTATTAAAAATAACAGCATAAAAAAATGAAAAAAGTAGTATTGATATTAGCTATAATAATCCTTGCGGGATGTAAAGCAAAAAAAATAGAGGTAATCGAACCTGCAGTGCCAAGAGTAGAAAAATTAGCCCTTTCAGCGGTTAATTACAACCTAAAAAATAAGGCCTACGAACTTGGAAAAAGAATGTTGATGACCTGTAATACATCAAAATTCAAACCTTATAACAATAGCGAAGCCACAGCATCAGTAATCAACAACATTACAGAGAAGAAATTATCTAAAACATGTGGTATTTACAGACAACGATATGGCACATTTATAGACCTTCAATTAATTGAAGTCTTTAAAAACAATGATGATAAAACAACCATTTTTCGCTATAAGGCGTTGTACACTAAAAAAGTAGCTAATAAGGAACTTCGTTTATTTATGAATGATGAAAACAAGCTTTCTTCGATAAAAACAATGGACTGGGTTGATACTTATGATAATAAGTAAATCGTTGATTATAAGACTATAATATCTAGGAAAGCATTGATATTCGTATCAATTACATTCCTATTTCTTATCATACACATCCCTTGGACACTTATACCTAAAATGACTAACATTACATCATAAATTTACTAAGCTAAATTATTAAAAAATTGATTCTAAGTTCTAAAAAGCTGCCAATTAACTTTTTTACAACTAAATAAATTTAATTGGCATATTTTTGAAACTGTAAATTATACAAGTTTTATCTCCTATTATATAAGCCATACTAATGAAAATAGCACAACTTTTACATAATCTATTTAAAAAGAAATAATTTGAAATTATATATTAAATACATGGTAAGCAATCGCTGCAAAATGGCAGTGAAAGAAGAGTTAAAAAAACTCGGATTGCATTTTATTGTTGTTGATTTAGGAGAAGTTGATGTCATGGAAAACATCACTCTAGACCAGCGACAAGAGCTTAAAGCTGGACTTCTAAACTCAGGTTTTGAGCTAATGGATGATAAAAAATCCATGCTTATTGAAAAGATTAAAAATGTAATTATTGAAATGGTTCATCATTCTGATGAAGTAATCAAAGTAAATTTTTCCATTCATTTAAGTGAAAAGCTAAATCACGATTATACCTATTTATCCAATTTATTTTCTGAAGTTCAAGGAACTACAATCGAACGGTTTATCATTTCTCATAAAACAGAACGAGTAAAGGAGTTAATTATTTACGGGGAACACAATATCACTGAAATAGCGTGGAAAATGGGATACAGTAGCGTAGCACATTTGTCAAGTCAGTTTAAAAAAGTTACTGGCCTGTCTCCCTCCCACTTCAAAAACATGAAAGACAAAAGAAGATGTCCTATTGAAGAAATAGGAATCGAAAATAACATCAACAGAAATAACGAGAATTAAAGTTCTCTATCTATCATGAAATTAATCTCAGAAAAAAAATTTCAACTTTACTATATTCTCGTTGCTATTATATTGGCATGTGTTTTGGCGATTTTTTATTACAATAACTTAAAAGTAAAATCAACCAGCGATTCTGCGGAGCTAGCACAAGAAATATTACGTAAAAACGACAATGTTCTTTTGGATATTCTTGATATTGAAACAGGTACAAGGGGTTATATCATCTCGGAAAACAACCTTTTCTTAGAAACTTTCAACAATGCTGTACTGGCTATGAATAAGAACTTAGCTTCATTGTCAGTTCTTACCAAAAACAACCCTGAGCAAGCTGAGCAGGTTGCTTCCTTAAAAATAAAAACAGCCGAAAAATTAGTTCTAATTAGAAAACTGATAGATGACCGGAATGAAAATTTATTACAAGAGAGTGAAAAAACAGCTATTCTTAAGAGTGGTAAAATTATTACTGACGAAATAAAGGATATAATTTCAGAAATTAACTATGATGAGTATAATTCTCTAAAACAAAGGAAAGTTGAAAATGAAAATAATATCCAAAATGCGGAAATATTATTCTTCATACTCTTAATATTGATTTTTGTAATTTTTACTCTAGTTTTTGTTATTGTAAAAAACCTAAAAATTAGAAATGATGAATTAGAAGCTTATACCGCTTCACAAAAATTACTTTCCAATTACTCCCATAGTCTTATAGAAGCTAGCCAAGATCCATTGGTAACCATAAATATAAACGGTAAGATTACCGGTATGAATGAAGCAACAGTTAGGATTACTGGTGTAGAACGTGAAAAACTAATAGGTTCAGATTTCTTAGATTATTTCACTGAGCCACAAATGGCCCAAGAAGTTTACCAAGAAGTATTTGCAAAAGGATCCGTTTCAGATTCGCCACTCACGATTCGCCATAAAGAAGGAAAATTAACTGATGTATTGTTTAATGGATCAATTTATAAAGATGATAAGGGAGTCGTATTAGGGATTGTGATTGTAGCCCGTGATATTGCTGAGCAAAAATGGGCATTAGATTTACGAATTGCTAACAGGGAACTCGCTTTTCAAAATAACGAAAAAGAAAAAAGAGCTGCTGAGTTGGTTATCGCAAATCACGAGCTTGCTTTTCAGAATACAGTCAAAGAAAAAAGAGCTGCTGAATTAGTAATTGCTAATGAAGAACTCTTGTTTCTAAATAACGAAAAAGAAAAAAGGGCTGCAGAATTATATGTAGCCAACGAAGAACTTATATTTCAAACTGGAGAAAAAGAGAAAAGAGCGGCTGAATTAGTAATTGCTGACATCGAACTTGACTTTCAGACCAAAGAAAAAGAAAAAAGAGAAATCGTAAATAGAGAACTTGAGTCTCTTAGTAAATCTGCAAAATTAGCATCACAATATTCCTTGAGTTTGATAGAGGCTAGCCGTGATCCATTAGTCACAATCAGTATTGAAGGGAAAATCACCGACATGAATGAGGCTACTGTAAAAATTACAGGATTAGAACGAGAAAAACTGCTAAACTCTGATTTCTTTACCTATTTTACTGAGCCACAAAAGGCGCGTGAAGTATACCAAGAAGTATTCGCAAAAGGGTCAGTGGCCGATTCCCCTCTAACCTTAAGACATAAGGACGGTAAATTGACAGATGTTTTATTTAATGGATCAGTTTATAAAGACGAACATGGAAATGTGCTTGGTGTTGTTGTTGTAGCCAGAGATATTACAGATCAAAAAATGATTGAGACAGAGCTAATCGAAGCAAAAGTATTTGCCGAGTTAGCTACAGGGATTGCAGAAGAGGAAAAAAGAAATGCTGAGTATGCAGCTCTAATTGCTGAAAATGCCGTTAAAGCAAAACAGCAATTCTTGTCAAATATGAGTCATGAAATAAGAACTCCTATGAATGCCATTATTGGTTTTACAAAAGTGGTATTAAAAACAGATTTAACAGATAAACAAAAAGAATATTTAAGCGCTATAAAAATGAGTGGTGATGCTCTAATTGTGCTGATTAATGACATTCTTGATTTAGCAAAAGTAGATGCTGGGAAGATGACTTTTGAAAAAATACCTTTCAAACTAAAATCTTCTATTATGTCGATGCTTCATTTGTTTGAGACAAAAATACAAGAGAAAAATTTAAAATTAATAACAGAATACGACCCGAATATTCCTGCAGTTATAGTAGGAGATCCTGTTCGTTTGCACCAAATCATTTTAAACTTAGTAAGTAATGCAGTTAAATTTACCTCTAAAGGGAAAATTACCGTTAGTGTACGTTTGATAGATGAGGACAATGAAAATACAACCGTAGAATTTGCTATTACAGATACTGGTATTGGCGTTCCAAAAGAGAAAATAGCTAGAATATTTGATAATTTTCAACAAGCTTCCAGTGGAACTTCTAGAATTTATGGCGGTACTGGATTGGGACTGGCAATTGTAAAACAATTAGTAGAGCCTCAAGGAGGTACTATCAATGTTGAAAGTGAAGTTGGTGTGGGAACTACATTTAGTTTTAGGTTGAACTTTCAAAAAACAAATCTTGATGCGGAATTAGATACAGAAATTCTTGAATTGGACTCTGATATAAACAACATCAAAGTTTTAGTTGTTGAAGACATTGCCTTAAATCAGTTGTTGATGAAAACGCTTTTGGATGATTTTGGGTTTGAACGTGATATTGCTGAGAATGGAAAAATAGCTATTGAAAAGCTAAAAGAAAAAGAATATGATGTCATTTTGATGGATTTACAAATGCCGGTAATGAATGGATTTGAAACTACTGAATATATTAGAAAAACCTTAAATTCGCAGATTCCTATTATTGCTTTAACGGCTGATGTAACAACGGTTGACTTAGCAAAGTGTAAGGCCGTTGGCATGAACGATTATATTGCAAAACCAGTTGATGAACGACTATTGTATAGTAAAATCGTAAGCACAGTTAGAAAGACTTCCATTATAAAATCAGCTCAACATAAAAGAAAAGATATGCCGAAAAAGCAAAAATGTATCGACTTAGAGTACTTGTCCGTTAGAACGAAATCAAATCCAAAATTAATGATGGAAATGATAGCTGCATATTTACAGCAGACACCTCCATTAATAAATGCAATGAGACAAAGTTTGCAAAATAAAGATTGGGCCTTACTAAAATCATCCGTTCATAAGATGATCCCTTCCTTTTCAATAATGGGATTAAGCTCAGAATTTGAAGATATGGCCAAAAAAGTACAAGATTCCGCCACAGCCCATGAAAACATGGACGAAATAAATAATTTAGTTCTGCAGCTTGAAAACATCTGTAATCAAGCCTGTAAAGAATTAGAAATTGAATTTAATAATATAAAAAACACAAACTAATGAAAAACGATAACAAAATAAAACTCTTTTTAGTCGATGATGATGCCGTTTTTTTAAAATCATTAGAAATAGAATTTCTACATCACACTGATTTTATAGTTGAAACATACGCAACTGGCGAACTATGCATAGCTAATTTAGGGAAAAAACCAGATGTAATCATTCTCGATTACCATTTAGATGGCATTGACAAAAACGCAATGAATGGCATTGAAACATTAGATAAAATTAAGGAGTTTAATCCTGATATTCCTGTTGTAATGCTATCCTCTCAAGACAAAATAGATGTAGCTATCAGCTGTATGCACCACAAAGCTTTTGATTACGTTGTAAAAAGTGAAACGGCTTTTTTACGTCTTCAGAAAAATATCACAGCCTTTTTTCATTTTGAAAGAATCGAAAAAGAATTAAATTGGTATATGGCTAGAATGTAAACTTCTGCCTATCTTAATACTGAGAAATCAGATAGCTAAAAAGAGTGATTTTTATCAATAGATAAAAATCGCTCTTTTTTATTGAATAAAAACACCATTAACACTAAGAAGTGTCAATGTCATAACTTTAAAGGACAATACAACAATAGTTACGCATATAAACGCCTCAACTTTGAAATGTGATAAATAAATCACATTTCAAATAAAAAATTATGAGGATATTAAAAAGAATTCCAGTCTTAGCAGTGCTTTTAGTAGGTTTAATGACGAGTTGTAGTAATGATACGGAATCAAGCGCACCAATAGCTGCAAATTCCATTTACGAAACAACAGCTCTAAATTCAAATGATTCTTCAACTAGTCAGCCCAATTCTGATTTGTCAAGTAGCAAAACCTTGCAAGCAGTGAACCTTGGAGTTGCTGCTAACTTTGCGATACTGTCAAAGACAGGAATAACTGATGTATATAAATCTGCTGTTACGGGAGATGTTGGTGCAAGTCCAATTACAGGAGCCGCTATTCTTTTAAAATGTGATGAAGTTACCGGCACAATATTTTCAGTTGATGCTGCAGGACCTGCCTGCAAAATAACTGATGCGACTCGTTTAACTACTGCCGTAGGTGATATGCAGATAGCCTACACAAATGCCGCAGGACGTGTTAACCCAGATTTCCTAAACTTAGGAGCTGGAAGCATCGGTGGAAAAACACTTACGCCAGGTTTATATAAATGGACAAGTACATTAAATATCCCTACAGACATTACTATTTCAGGTAGCCCTACGGATGTTTGGATTTTCCAGGTTGCAGGAAACCTTAATATGAGTTCTGCAGTTAAAATAACTTTAGCTGGAGGAGCACAAGCCAAAAATATTTTTTGGCAAACATCTGGAGCAGTTACGCTTGATACATCCAGTCATTTTGAAGGGAATATATTAAGCCAAACTGGTATTAATTTAAAAACAGGCGCTTCAATAAACGGAAGAATGATGGCACAAACTGCAGTCACTCTACAAATGAATACTGTTACGATACCACAATAGATAACAAGTAGTTTTAGAAACTTAAAAAAAACGCTGTTCGTCATTTGACTTACAGCGTTTTTTTGTGCTCAAACGAATAGCAACATTAACAAATGTGGGAATCATGAAAGTTTTTCATAAAACAATATAAAACGAACTCCAGATAAGTCCTTTATCTTTGATGATATGGCTATCGACTAACTGACCATTAGTAAATTAAGTCCACCGTCGATTTTCAATTATATTAATTAAAATTACATACTATGTCAATTCAAACAACAAATCCAGCAACAAATAAAGTCGTAAAATCATTTGATGAAATGACTGACAAGCAAGTACAAGATGCCATTGCTCTTTCTGACAAAACTTACAATGAATGGAAGAATACCAGTTTCGAACAACGTGCTACCCTACTCCATAAAGTCGCTAAAATAATGCGCGATAGAAAAACGGAACTTGCTACATTAATTACACTGGAAATGGGAAAAATAATTTCACAATCGGAAGGTGAAATTGATTTAAGCGCAAATATTCTCGACTATTATGCTGATAATGGCGCTAGCTTTTTAGCGGATACAAAATTAAATCCCGAATCAGGCGAAGCTTTTATTCGAAATAGTCCAATAGGTGTTTTATTTGGTGTTATGCCTTGGAACTTTCCTTTTTACCAAGTAGTTCGATTTGCAGCTCCAAATATTATGGTAGGAAATACAATTCTGCTAAAACATGCATCCATAGTACCGCAATGCGCTATAGCTATAGAAAAAATATTTTTAGAAGCTGGAGCAGCAGAGGGACTTTACACTAACCTAATGATCTCTGGTAAAAGAAGTTCTGCGTTAATCAGCGATAACAGAATCAAAGGAGTATCATTGACAGGAAGTGAAGCTGCTGGTGCAAGCGTAGCGGAAGCCGCAGGTAGAAACCTAAAGAAATCAGTTCTTGAACTAGGTGGTAGTGATGCCTTTATTGTTTTAGAAGATGCAGATATTGATAAAGCAGTCGAAATGGCTATTGTAGGTCGAATGAATAACAATGGGGAAAGCTGTGTTGCATCCAAGAGGTTTATTGCCGTAGCAGCCATTGCAGATGAATTTTTAGATAAATTCTCGAAAAAAGTTGCCGCTCTTAAAGTAGGTGATCCAATGGATCCAGAAACTCAAGTTGGTCCACTAAGTAGTGAAGATGCATTACTAAATATTTTAGACCAAGTAAAACGATTTGAAAAAGCAGGGGCTACAGTTTTAGTTGGAGGAAAAAGAGCTTCAGACATTGGTGCATACATGCAGCCTACCATTTTAACTAACCTAAAGAGAGGCGAACCTACTTTTTACGAGGAGTTATTTGGTCCAGTAGCGTCCTTTTATAAAGTAAAAGATGAGCAAGAAGCAATTGAGTTAGCTAATGATACCCCATTTGGATTAGGAGGCTCAATATATACCAAGGACATAAAAAGAGCTATTAAAATAGCAGATCAAATTGATACCGGAATGGTGTTCATTAATCAACCTACCTCTACAAGTCCAGATTTACCTTTTGGAGGAACAAAGGGGTCAGGATATGGCCGTGAACTATCAGAACTAGGTATAACTGAGTTTGTAAATAAAAAATTAATTAGAGTCACTTAAATAAAAAATGGTGCTTCACTGAAAAAACAAAATTGATTTTTTTTCTGAAGCACCTAATATTGATTTATAATTCAAAAAGAGTGTTTTAAATGAAGTCTAATACGTAAATGATGTAACTTTTTATATAAATAATATAAAACATATCAGGAGTTAGTTATTTACCTTTGATACTACAATTATCCAACAGCTCAACGCTTTAGCGAATCGCTGTTATGGATAAATACACTATCAACATCCCTGATTTATTGGGCATACTGATAAAAACCAATACTCAAATTATAAATCTTAAAAAACAAAATTATGAATCTTAAAAGAATCTTTGGCGCATTACTTACAGCTCTTGGAATAGGTGCTCTTATTTATGCAGCTGTATTATTTACGAACACATCTGGAAGTAATCAAGATATTAAATCTCTAATCATTTACGGGATCCTTGGTTTAATCTTTTTCACTTCGGGAATTAGTTTAGTTCGCACAACAAAAGATGAGTCATAGCTAAAGCTACATTTGATATAAGATTATGAGGCTAAAAGTCGCAGTTGATATCAATGCAGAATACTATTAAGATGAAGGAGTCTTATTTTAAATTACAACATTAAAACTAATATTATGAACACAAAAACTTTAGGAATAGTAACAATAATTATTGGAGCAATCATGATTTTTTATACAGGCTTTAATTATGTAACAAAAGAAAAAGTAGTTGATATAGGTCCAATAGAAATAAATAAAGAGCAGTCACATCCTGTTCAATGGTCACCAATTGTTGGTGTAATATTAGTTATAGGTGGTGTCGTATTAGTAGTAACTGACAAAAAGAAATAAACTGCAATCTTAAATTACTTTTAAGGATAGAACTTAACAGAGCATCTTTCGCTAAGAAAAGTGTTTTTTATGTCATAAAAATTACAAATTAAAATAAAACATAGATTATGAAACCTCAAATAGGAATTACAGAAAAAAATTTAAAAAATAGTGTTAGCTTACTTTCAACTGTTTTGGCAGATGAAATGACTTTATATGTCAAAACAAGAAAGTTTCACTGGAACGTTGCTGGTGAAAGTTTTATGGAAATTCATAAATTATTTGAAGACCAATACAAACAACTAGAAGAAAGTATTGATGAAGTTGCAGAACGCATCAATAAATTAGGCGGTAAGACCATTGGAACTATGTCTGAATTTTCAGAATTGACGAACCTAACAGAATCTCCAAACAAGTATCCTTCGCAAAAGGAAATGTTGAAAGAATTACTAGACGATCATGAAAAAGTTATAGTCGAATTACGTAAGGATATCGATATTAGTGAAGAAGAAAACAAAGATATTGGTACTGCTGATTTCCTTACAGGTTTAATGGCACAGCATGAAACAATTGCGTGGATTTTAAGAAGGTATTTAAGTTAAATATCCAATTTAAATTAATCATTTTTAAGGCTATTTCAATTATACGAATCTGTACTATCAATCTCGAAGCTATTATTTCTTTCTACTAATTCAAATAATAGCGTTTTAATAACCCATTTAATAATAAAAAAGTGAAATTAATTTTAAAAAATATATCGATAGGACTTTTGGTATTAATGATATCAATGTCATTTACTTCATGTGCTAAAAAAATAACTTTCCAAACCTCAAGTATTGTTCCTGCTGCTCGTGGAGATGTCAAAATAAAGCAAGACGAAAATAAGAATTATTTAATTCAAGTTGAATTGGAAAACCTAGCTGAAGTAAGCCGATTAGAACCATCAAAAAATGCTTACGTAGTTTGGATGGAAAGTGAGGATTCAATGGTAAAAAACATAGGTCAAATAAGAAGTGACTCAAAATTTTTATCTTCAAAGCTTAAAGCTTCGTTTGAAACGGTAACACCCGTAAAACCATCAAAAATATACATTACCGCGGAAGATGACGCTGACGTTCAATTTCCTGGTAAACAATTGATCATGGAAACAAAAAGATTTTAATTCCTTTTCCTATCTAAAAAAAGGAAAAAGAATAAATTTAAAAAGCATTGATCTATATACGTTATTGAACCTGTCCCAATTAAAATTGTAGCGATAGTACTTCAAAAAATTAGTTTGGTTTGGTTTGGTGAAGGGCTGTTGTAAAAGACAGCCCTTTTATATTTTAAATTGCCATTTTTTAAAATATTCGAATCGCAAAAACTAAAATACGCCTTATTAAATGAAACAAAATAGCCCAAAAATGCAATTTCAAACTAAAGATATCGGTAAACTATTAAAAATGACTTTTAATGAATGGAGTGATAAGGATCCGTTTAGACAAAGTGCCGTAATAGCCTATTATGCTGTTTTTAGCATACCTGGTTTATTAGTTCTAGTGATATCAATTGCTGGCTATTTCTTTGGAAATGACAGTGTAAATCAAAATATTCTGGAACAAATTTCAAGCACGATGGGATCAGAAACGGCTGACCAAATCAGTGAAATATTGATCAAATCCACGCAATCAAAAACCACCTTTTGGGGCTCAGTAATTGGGATTATAATCCTGTTAGTAGGATCTACCGCTGTATTTGTTGAACTGCAAACAACATTGAATTTAATCTGGCAGGTCGAGGTAATCCCCAAAAAAGGAATATTAAAAATACTAAAGGCAAGACTCTTTTCTTTTGGATTAATACTGGCCATCGCCTTTTTACTTATGGTTTCATTAGCCGTCTCTACAGGCCTATCGAGCATGGGTAATTGGATGAGAACATATACTTACGGATACATGATTTCGTTTTTTAATGTTTTTAATTTCGTCTTTTCATTAGCAATAATATCGATCCTTTTTGCGCTAATGTTCAAAATATTACCCGACGCTAAAATTAAATGGAAACATGTATGGCTAGGATCAGTTGTAACCGGTATTTTATTTACTATTGGCCAAACCATTCTGGCCTTTTATTTTAGCACTGCAAATCCTGCATCAGTTTATGGAGTTGCGGGATCGGTCATATTAATTTTATTGTGGGTTTCATACTCTTCTATGATTCTCTTTTTTGGCGCTGAATTTACTGCCAGTTATGCCAAAATCTATTCCGGAGTGGTACCTCCCACAGAAATTGCGAAAGTTGATACTTCTATAAAAAAAAATATTTAAGACTATTATTTTAATGCTACGCTTCAGTTTGCGCAAACCATTATTTACTTATTAAATTGAGATTCGTTTTTACTTGGTATTCCAATTGAAGCTAAGGTTGGAAAGCACTTCTACATTTTTATAACTAGAGCGCTTAATAACTTTATAAAAACACCTTCCTAGACACTCGATATGTAAATTATATAATATTACCAGAAAGTTATATAACATATTTTTCTTTTAAATTACTGAATTTTAGATCTTTATAAATCATCAAAGTACATTACGATTTATATCATTTTATTAAAAAAATAAATACCATGAAAACAGTAAAAAAATTAGGAATATGGATGGATCATTCCATTGCGTATTTAATGGAGTTCACAAACAATCCTTTTGAAATAAAAACGATTGAATCAAAATTTTCAATTGATGAAAAAAAGTTAAAATCATCAAAATTGGCGGCAGATTTGATTAATAAGGAAAGGCATGTTCTATATGATTATTATAACAAAATAGGCGAGGCTATAAAAAACTATAAGCAAATAGTGCTATTTGGACCATCTGATGCAAAAATGGAGTTCTTTGATGTTTTAAGTGAAGACGAACGTTTTGTAAAAATAAAATTTGAAATTAGAGAAACCGATAAAATGAGTATGCATCAGCAACACGATTTCATTTTGGAATACTTTGCAAAAAACTGATGGATTCATTGATTAAAAAAAACTGTTATTAGCTAATTTAAAGTATGACTTTTGTATACAAAATCATAAAAAAGAATAATGATTCTGTCACATTCTAAAACTGTGAAAAATGTAAATTTATTCAAAAGTTATGCAACTTTAGTACTACTTATAATAATGATATTTGCCCTTTATATTATCCTGATTACTAAACTTTAAAAATTAAATAAAATGAATACTGAAATGACAATTAGCGTATTGAATTCATTTATTATAATCAATGATGCTAGAATCAAACGATATAAAACTGCTTCAACAGACACCGAGGAATCGTTTTTAAAAAAAATATTCACGAATTTTCAAAAAACAAGTCAAGCCTGTAAAAGGCAACTGAGTGCAGAAATTATAAAATTGGGGGGAACTCCAGTAGAAGTAAAAAACACTGAAGGCTTATTTCATGAGTACTGGCTAAAGATAGCTAAAGTATTTATTTCTAAAGATTCAGAAGACATCATTTATTCTTGTAACCGAAATGACAATATCATCATACAAACTTATTATGAGGCTATTTATAATAATTTAGGCTATCTGAGCAACAAACAAAAGGCGATGCTGAATGACCAATATTATTTAATAAATGATGATCACGATATGATGAAATCATTAAAAATATAGTCTAACAAACTATTAAAGCAACTCCTACCACTTACATTTTTATATTAAACAAAAAACATTTTCAACGGAAAAACATTAATCTTTATAACACCTGAAATTTTGATCATATATTTTAAAAATGTTTTTAATGATGTGGGTACGGTAACCGAGTTTGCATCTAAATTTTTTAAAGAAGTTTTTACACCACCTTATGAATTTAAAGAGTTCATAAAACAGTGTTACGTTATTGGATACAAATCTTTACCCTTAGTAGCCATTACTGGTTTTATAATGGGCTTGGTACTTACACTCCAGTCACGCCCTACCCTAGCTAAATTTGGCGCAGAATCATGGTTGCCAGGAATGGTAGCACTCTCTCTAATCAGGGAAATAGCACCAGTTATAACCGCTTTAATTTGCGCCGGAAAAATCTCATCCGGAATAGGAGCTGAACTAGGTTCCATGAAAGTTACGGAACAAATTGACGCAATGGAAGTAGCAGCAATAAACCCATTCAAATACCTTGTAGTGACACGTATTTTAGCAACAACGCTTATGATACCATTATTGGTGATTTTTGCAGATGGAATTGGCATCTTAGGTGGATTTATAGGCGTCAATATGCACGGTGATATCACGCTTGTACGCTATATATCCAAAGTTTTCGAATCATTGTCTTTTTTAGATATTGTGCCTGCGACAATCAAAACTTTTTTCTTTGGTTTTTTTATAGGAATGATTGGCTGTTATAAAGGGTTTACTGCAGAAAACGGAACTGAAAGTGTGGGTAAAGCCGCAAATTCAGCCGTAGTGACTGCATCGCTTACTATTTTTATTATAGACATGTTAGCTGTTCAATTAACCGATTTATTTTTTTAAATGATGCAAGAACTAATAAATTTAGAAATCCCCGTTGCTCAGCATTTACAAGCACCCATTATAGAAATAAAGGGCCTGTTTAAAGCATTTGGAAAAAACAATCCCATTCTAAAGGGAGTTAACCTTAGTGTACACAAAGGAGAAGATGTGGTGGTTTTAGGAAAATCAGGTTCAGGTAAATCAATAACCATAAAATGTATTGTGGGCTTGGTTCAGGCGGACAAAGGAGAAATAAAAGTATTTGGTCAAGAAATACTTGATATGAATACGGGCCAACTTAATGAAATTAGAGTTCGAATTGGATTTTTATTTCAAAACTCAGCCTTATACGACTCTATGACCGTTAGGCAAAACCTTGCTTTTACGTTGCAACGTCATGCGAAAGATTTGAATGATGAAGAAGTCGAAAAAGAAATCATTGAAGTCCTGGAAAGTGTTGGTTTAGCAGAAGCAATTCACAAAATGCCCTCAGAGCTTTCTGGTGGTATGCGCAAAAGAATTGCCCTTGCTCGCACTCTAATCCTAAAACCGGAAATTATTCTTTATGATGAACCTACAACGGGATTAGACACAATTACATCTCGAGAAATTAGTGAGTTGATTTTGAACATCAAGAAAAAAAACAATACCACTTCAATCATCATTACCCATGATATGGCATGTGCTAAACTTACTGCCGACCGTATTGTAATTTTAAAAGATGGTGTAATTCACGCCGAAGGAAGTTATACGGAATTGGAAAATAGTAAGGACGAATGGGTTCGTTCCTTCTTTATATAATTATTTAATTTAAGAATTTAGCTATGAATAAGGAATCTGGATCCTCTTGGAAGTTAGGAATGTTTGTTATAATGGGATTGGTAGCTTTTACGACCACCATTTATTTTGTTGGAAAACAAAAGAATTTGTTTGGTTCTACATTTCGTCTTAACTCGCACTTTGCCAATGTAAGCGGCTTAGAAGTTGGTAATAATGTGCTTTTTTCAGGGATAAATGTAGGAACAGTCAGTGAGATTCAATTGATTACGGATACCTCTGTTGTTGTCCGATTATTAATTAAAGAAGACGTCCAACAATTTATCAAAAGCGATGCTATGGCAAGTATAGGCTCAGATGGATTAATGGGTGATAAAGTACTGTCAATCTCAGCGGGAACATCCTCTAAAAAAATGGTGAAAGATAATGACAATATAGCCTCAATAAAGGCCATAGAAATGGATGAAATAATGAGAAGTGTTAAAGTCAGTATGGATAATGCCAGTATCATTACTGCTGAACTAGCCCAATTTACTTATAATATGAATCATGGAAATGGTGCCTTATCTAAGTTAATTACTGATGAAAAATTTGCAAACAGTATGACAAAAACGCTTACGAACCTTCAAACTGGATCAAAAGGGCTGAGTGAAAATATGGAAGCTGCAAAACATAATATTCTTTTGAAAGGATACTTTAATAAAAAGAAAAAAGCAGAGGCTAAAAAAATTGAAGAAATGCAAAAAATAAAAGAGGAAAAAGCAGATTCTGAAATTAAAAAATAAGACTTGCTACTCAGGATTTAAACTTTGTACAATTAAAACGAAAATAATTTTAAAAACATCTCCAATTTCAAATTTGAGATGTTTTTTTATGCAAATTTTTAAAATGGGCAATAAACTTATAAATAAGTGAATTACATAAATTTCCAATTTAGTTATGTAATACATTTAAGTGTTAATCTAATCATCTTTGTAAAAGAATCAAATACACATTTACAATACAACCGAAATGAGAGCACAAGACGAACATAAAGCTTGGGAAGAGCAAAAAGCAAAATTGAAACAAAAATTTGCTGCTTTGACGGATAATGATTTGCTATATTTAGAGGGGATGGAAAATGAAATGGTTACTAAACTCGCGCTTAAGCTAGGTAAAACCAAAGAGGAAGTCTACAAAATAATTAAAGCTATTTAATTAAGTTTATTTCTAAAATCCTAAAATATAGAGCATTATAGACTGTCTTTTTATTGTAACAGATTATGAAGAAAATGAAATTAATTGCTGAACATACTTTTATTTTTTTGGAGAAGTATGAGGTTTTAAAAACATTAATTTCTTAAAACTGTAAATATTACAACATTTACTGAAATTTCTATAACACTTTGCCTCACATTGTTATAGATATTTGTAGTAGTACAAAATTGATCAACAAATATTAAACTCTTTAGCATTTTGAAAATGACGACAGCAGTTTAATTACATTTTTTTTAACATACATATAATTTAATATTAATCATAAACAATAGAAATCATGAGCAACCTTCTTTACACATTAGCAGTAATTTTAATCATTTTTTGGGCAATTGGATTCTTCGCATTTAGTGCAGGAGGAATTATCCATGTTCTACTAATTATAGCAGTAATAGCAGTGCTATTAAGACTTATCCAAGGAAGAAGATTATAAAATAAAATTTAAATAGAATTAAAAAATTAATTATGAAAACAGATAAAGTAATATTAGGACTTTTAGGTGGTTTAGCTGCCGGAGCAATACTAGGAATATTGTTTGCACCAGATAAAGGTGAAAAAACAAGAAAAAAAATCAAAAACAAAGGAATTGATTATGCTGACGAGCTAAAATATCAATACGGAGAAACGGCAAATAGCCTTTCAAAGAAATATGATACCCTTAGAGAAGAAGGAAAATCTCTACTTAAAGAGGGAAAATCAAAATTTGACAGCCTTAAAGAAGAAGGAAAAGATTTCCTAGCTGAAGAAAAATCAAAATTTGAAAAAACGAAAAATGAAGTTAGAAATTTAGATATCTAATATTTTCTAAACTTCAATTATAATAAAAAAACTATGGACAACAAGGCAACAACAATAGAAATGCTTTTTGAAAAAGCAGAGGATTATACTAGAACAACTGTAGAATTAGCAAAGCTAAATGCCATTGATAAGTCTGCTGACGTTCTGTCTTCCCTATTTTCGAGAATAACTATTCTTATTGTTGTTGCAATGTTTGCCCTAATTTTTAACATTGGGCTATCTATATGGATTGGCGAACTTCTCGGCAAACCGTACTATGGCTATTTTGCAGTTGCATGCGCTTACTTAATTTTGGCGATCTTAATGAACAATTTTAAAGATCAATGGCTAAAAATGCCAGTGAGTAATCTAATTATTTCTAAACTGTTAAAAAACAGATAGTATGAAAAAGGTAAACGAAACGGACACTTTAAATGAGACTATCGCTTTATTACAAAATAGGCAAAAGCAAGAACTAAGGATCCTCAAAGAACAATTTGAATTAACTTATGACAGTTTAAAACCTTTAAACATCATAAAAGGTGCGTTTAAAGAAATGTCAACTGCATCAGACTTAAAAGGAAATATCATTAATAATATTATAGGTATGTCAACAGGTTACATTTCTAAGAAACTTTTGCTAGGATCAAGTCACAATCCTGTGAGGCGAATTTTAGGGACTGTCTTACAATTTGTCATCACAAATGTAGTCACTAAACATACTGATCCTGTAAAGTCTTAGGAATTGCTATAATAGAAAGTTACAACATTCTACAGTTGTAACTATTATTATTTTTTTAAAATCATATTTAATATCTTAGCAGGGGAATATTGAAACAAACAAGATTCAAAAACTGTATCTTATAAGTTATATTTATTTAATAATTTTGAAAAAAAGATTATGGTTACCCCAAAGAAAAATAATTTAGTTTACTGCAATATAAACCTTTGTTTTCAAAATAAAGAGCTAGGAAATACAATACAATTAAAGTCCTTCAATCTAGAACTTCAGAGTAAACAGCAAGAAATTGCAAAACTTAAATCTCAGTTAGAGATTGCAAAAAGAGCCCCATCTAATCAAAATATTGAAAAGCAAAAAAGAACATTTGAGTTTATTATATTCAATGAAGAACTTACTTTTCAAAATAATGAAAAAGAAAAAAGAGCAGCTGAATTAATTATTGCAAATAAAGAGCTTGCTTTTCAAAATGATGAAAAAGAAAAAAGAGCAGCTGAATTAATTATTGCCAACAAAGAGCTCGCCTTTCAAAATGATGAAAAAGAAAAAAGAGCAGCTGAATTAATTATTGCTAACAAAGAGCTTGCCTTTCAAAATGATGAAAAAGAAAAAAGAGCAGCTGAATTAATTATTGCCAATACGGAACTTGCTTTTCAAAATGACGAAAAAGAAAAAAGAGCTGCTGAACTCATGTTGACAAATCTAGAACTTAAGTCTGCCGAAGAATCTCAAAAAGAATACATTCGAGGATTAGAACAAATTATGTATTTGACTTCACATAAAGTCCGACAACCAATTGCAAATATTTTAGGTTTAGCAGTGATGTTAGATTTGCTTAATGATTCCAAAGAGGATATTACACAATCTATAGACCACATTAAAAAATCTGCTTTATCGCTAGATATTGTGACGAGAGAATTAAATGCGCACGTTTTATATCTGAAGAAAAAATTAAAAATATAAAAACTATTGCATGGCTATCCTTTTAGTTTTGTAGCCTAATTAATTTAGATTTTTGGAAATCGGATAATTATAGCGATGAGTAGCAGATACTTCAATCTAATATATCTTTCGATCCGCTGGTAGAGCAACCTATAATTATGATTTCACTTTTGAAATGACAAATAAAAAATGGACTTAAATTAGTACCTAAAAAACTAATTATTAAAAAATCGAGAAATATATTCTCGATTTTTTTTTATACCTAAGTTAACCTCCATTACCTATACAAACCTTCTTGGTCTTTGCGGAAAAAAAAAACAATAATCTGGCTTGAACAATTACCCTATCTGTACACATAATTAAGTGTAACACAGCCAATATTCTTGATTTTATATTAAACCAAAAAATAAGACAAAACACAATAAATCTTTCATTAATAAACACTTAACACATTTAACGCGTTTTTTATAAGTGAATTATACAACTAATGCTCTTTATTGTGTAACTCTATGCCCTATTAAGAGACGCATCTTTGACCGATATAATAATCAATCCCCTAAAATCAGTAAAATGAAAACTAAAAATTTACTATTAACCTTTGCAATGCTATTTATTGCATTAATTTCCGGTTGCGCGAAAGACGATTTTGAAGAAGTAGACGGCGTTTGTCCTATTGTGGAAATTACTAGCCCAATAAATGGAGCTACTAATGTTTCAATAGATCAACTAATCACCGTAACCTTTAATGAAGAAATGAATCCTGAAACAATAAATCAGTCTTCATTTACTTTAAATGGTAGCTCACAGGTAGCAGGTGTAGTTTCATACAGTAACAAAACTGCCACATTTACTCCATCGGCTTTACTTTCTCCTAACACAACTTATACTGCTAGAATAACGAGAACAATAAAAGACCTTACAGGTAATGCTTTACAAACTGAAACAATTTGGACTTTTAGTACAGGTTTAACAGTTACTCCAATGGTTGCAGCTACTGATCCAGAAAACAACACTAATAATGTGGTTTTAAATAAATTAGTAACTGTTAACTTCAATATGGCAATGAAGGCTTCAACTATTACTGAGACTACCTATACTTTAAAACAAGGAGCTACAACAGTAGCGGGAACTGTATCTTACAGTGGTACAACAGCAATCTTTACTCCAACGGCACCTTTGCTACCTAATACTGTTTATACAGCGACTGTTTCTAAGGCAGCGACTAATTTAGATAACAATGCTTTACTAAATGATTATGTATGGAAATTCACAACAGGTGCATTGATTGCTCCTACTGTAACTTCTACAGACCCTATCAACAATACAACTGGAGTTAGTCTTACTAAAACTATTACTGCTAACTTTAGTATGATCATGGATCCATTAACTATTAATGGAACAACTTTCACATTAACACAAGGTACAACAGTTATTGCAGGAGCAGTAACATATACTGGAACTACAGTTTCTTTCAATCCTACAAATGCTTTACTAGAAGGTAAAGTTTATACAGCTAAAATTACAATCGCTGCAAAAAATATTGCAGGAACACCTTTAGCAAATGACTATACATGGAACTTTACAACATTAGTTGTTAATACTCCCGCTCCTACTGCAGGTTTATTCTTCGGAGTATTTGGTGGAAACGCTGGAATCACTAATCAAGGTCTGAATACAAGGATTAATAATGGAGGTATCGGAACAACTGCCGCTTCTACATTAGTAACTGGATTCACTGATATTTTAGCTACTCCTTTTGAAGTTTATACAGTTACGCCACTTAATAACGGACTTGTATCTGGTGGAATATTCGCTGCAGCACCTGCTCCAGGTAATGCAACGAAAGCACAAAAAGCACTTGAAGGATTGAATGAAGCAAGAGCACTTTATAACAGTATTTCTCCAACTAACAAACCAGGAGGAAGTGATCAAGGATCAGGTGAGCTAGGTGGATTAACATTGGCCGCAGGAGTTTATAAATCAGCCAGTGGTACTTACAAAATCACAAATGGAGATTTAACTTTATCAGGAAGTGCAACTGATGTATGGATTTTCCAAGCAGAGTCTTCCTTAACAGTAGGTTCTCCAGCAGCTGTCAGAAATGTTAAATTGACAGGTGGAGCTCTAGCTAAAAATGTTTACTGGTATGTAGGTAGCACAGCTGTTATCAACTACGCAGGTGGTGGTGTAATGACTGGAAACGTTCTTGCCAATAATGGCGTGACATTGTCTTCTCCTGGTAATAGCACAACTTTACCTGGCCAAGAAACTGTATTAAACGGTAGAGTAATTTCATTAGTTTCTTCGGTAACTATGGTAAATACTATCATTAATATCCCTGCTAACTAAGTAACTAACATAAGATTTAAATATCCCGTCTTTGGGCGGGATTCATTTAAATCAAACCTAATAATAAAAGACACAAAAATGAGATCAAAAACTAAATATAATGAGAAACCATCTGCTGCATGGTCTCCTAATAATCTTACCAAAAGCGCTGCAATAATCGCTTTATCAATGTTAAGCTTTCAAACTTCTGTACAGGCACAGGAAACCCTTGAAGTTAAATACACAAAACCTTCTTGGTACTTCGGTTTAGCGGGTGGTGCTAATTTTAATTTTTACCGTGGTTCAACGCAACAAATGAATGCAAGTTTCACTTCTCCAAAAACATTTCATGATGGATTTGGTACTGGACTTTTTATTGCACCACTTTTAGAATACCGTCCTGCTGATTCAAGATGGGGAGTTATGTTACAAGCTGGATATGATAATCGTAAAGGGAAATTCGATCAAGTAATTACTGATTGTGACTGCCCTGCTGATTTGAAAGCTAACGTAAGCTATATCACTATAGAACCAAGTTTGCGTTTTGCACCTTTTAAATCTGATTTCTACTTATATGGAGGACCACGTTTGGCTTTCAACATGGATAAATCATTTACTTACCAATTAGGTACTAATCCAGCATATCCAGAACAAACTGCAAACCCTGCAGTAAAAGGTGATTTTGACAACGTTAATAAAACGATTGTTTCTATGCAAATTGGAGCAGGATATGATATCCCACTTTCAACTGACAGCAATAAGACACAATTTGTACTGTCTCCTTTCGTTTCTTTCCAACCGTATTTTGGTCAAAACCCACGTTCAACTGAAACATGGAATAACACAACTATTAGAGCAGGTGTTGCACTTAAATTTGGACAAGGACAAAATGTCCAACAGTCTACTGATATGTTAAAAGATGCTGAAGTTCAATTTTCTATCAATTCTCCAAGTAATGCACCTGGTGAAGCTAGATATAATGAAATATTCCCTCTTAGAAACTATGTTTATTTTAATGCAGGATCTACTGAAATACCAAATCGTTACGTTCTATTGACCAACGATCAAGTGAAAGATTTTAAAGAAGACCAGTTGGAAGCCTATGCTCCAAAAAACTTATCTGATCGTTCAAAACGACAAATGACTGTTTATTATAATGTATTAAACATTCTAGGTGACCGTATGCAAAAAAATCCATCAGCGACAATTTCCTTAGTAGGTTCGTCAGAACAAGGACCTCAAGATGGCTTAGTAATGGCTGAATCAGTTAAAACATATTTAGTTAATGTATTTGCTATAGACGAGTCAAGAATAAAAACTAAAGGTCAAAACAAACCTAACGTCCCTTCTTTACAACCTGGTGGAACATTAGAATTGGAACTTCTTAGTGAAGGTGACCGTAGAGTTTCTGTTGAAAGTACTTCTCCAGATTTATTGATGGAATTTCAAAGTGGACCTGATGCTCAGTTAAAACCTGTAAAAATTGTTGCTCTTCAAGAAGCTCCTGCTGAAAGTTATGTAACATTTGATAATAAAGGTGCTACAGAAGCTTTTTCTTCATGGTCATTGCAACTTGCAAATCAACAAGGAAAAATACAGTCTTTTGGTCCTTATACTCAAGATGTAGTTAGTATTCCTGGAAAATCAATTTTAGGAAGTCGTCCAGAAGGAGATTACAGAGTAAAAATGATTGGTCAAACTAAAAGCGGTGCGATTGTAGAGAAAGAAAGTAATATGCATGTTGTCCTTTGGACACCAGCTAAGGTTGAAGAAGGTATTAGATACAGTATCATTTATGAATTTAATAAATCTAAAGCGATTACTATCTATGAAAAATACCTTACTGATGTAATAACTCCAAAAATTCCTGCTGGAGCAACCGTAATTATTCACGGTCACACAGATGCAATTGGTGAAGAAGTTCATAACCAAGATTTGTCTTTGGCTCGTGCTAACGATGTGAAAAACATTATTGAAAATGGTCTTGCTAAAACAGGAAGAAATGACGTTAAGTTTGAGTTAAATGGATTTGGAGAGGATGCTAACAAAGCGCCTTTTGAGAACAATACTCCTGAAGAACGTGCTTATAACAGAACTGTAATAATCGATATTATTCCTGCAAAAAAATAAGTCAAGAATAGAGAATACATTTTTACAATTTTAAAAAGAGGATAGAAACTTAAAAGTCTATCCTCTTTTTTTGTTTCCTAATATATCCAAAATAAATCCTAAGCATGTCCAGAAATCACTTAGTTAACAGTAAAAATTAAAATATATTCAAATTATAAAAATAAAGTTATTGAATAGAAAATTCAATTCCATAGTCAATTCAGACATTTAAGTCAATAAATATAATTATCTTTATAACAACAACTTAAGTCTAAATCACATGAAAAAAGATCAATTATTCCAACCTGCAAAAATTGGCTCCATAGAATTAAGAAATCGAATTGTTATGGCTCCAATGACTCGATGTAGAGCCATTAAAAACATTCCTAATGAATGTATGATTGAATATTACAAACAACGTTCAAGTGCAGGCTTGATTATCACAGAAGGGACATCACCATCAGCTAACGGATTGGGTTATGCTCGAATTCCAGGGATCTTTAGTAAAAAACAGGTTGAAGGATGGAAAAACGTTACGGAAGCAGTGCATAAAAATGGAGGCAAAATATTTGTTCAATTAATGCACTCAGGAAGAATCAGTCATCCACTCAACATGCCAGCCGGATCAAAAATTCTTGCTCCTTCAGCTGTAAAAGCTAGTGGGCAAATGTGGACTGACTATAAAGATTTTCAAGATTTTGAAACCCCAAAAGAAATGACACAGCAGGATATAATCCATGCAAAAACTGAATTTATAAGTGCTGCAGAAAACGCCTTATTTGCAGGATTTGACGGAGTCGAATTGCATTCAGCAAATGGTTATTTATTAGAAGAATTTCTTTCACCCATAAGCAATATTCGTGACGACAACTATGGAGGAAGTATTGAAAACCGTTGCCGTTTTGTACTTGAAGTGACCAAGGCAGTAGCTCAGGTCATTGGAAAGGAAAAAACAGCTATCCGGTTATCGCCTTACGGAGTAGCGAGTGATATGCCACATTATCCAGAAATAGATGACACTTACGATTATTTATCAAAGCAACTCGATGCCCTGGATATAGCATACATACATCTTGTAGATCATTCTGCTATGGGCGCACCTCCCGTTCCAGTAGCAATGAAACAATTGATCCGTAAGAATTTTAAAAATACAATTATTCAGTGCGGTGGTTTTGACAAAGAAACTGCTGAAAAAGCAATTGAAAGCGGAATCACTGATTTAGTAGCATTTGGAAGACCCTTTATCAACAATCCTGATCTTGTCGAACGATTTAAAAATGACTGGCCTTTAGCAAAAGATTTGAATGCTGATTTATTCTACACTGCTGATGAAAAAGGATACACAGACTATCCCTTTTACAAACCTTGATTTAAACTACTTTCTTAACACATTACCAGATTCATCCAAAGTAAGTTTAATTTGGAAAATTAACTCTTCTTGTCAGGTTTAACAGCTAGTAAAAAAGGACAATTTGCTAAATTGTGCCTGTAATGTGACCTACCATACTAATTTACCATACTCCTATCGCGGCTCTATTAACTATTTTGTACAAAAGCAAAAAATAATAACCCAATTGCATTTAAACCATAGTTTACATTAACTTAATCGGTGATAATTATTCAATATTTCTATTATAGTAATAATTTTCTTACGTATTATTTTTTAAATAAAAATTATTCAATCAAAAAAAAACCTTAAATTTACATTTCATTTTATGTAAATATGACGGAAAACGAAAAAACCCTTGTCAAATTCTACTCTGCTTTTGCGAGTAATGATGCTTCAACGATGAGTGAATGCTACCATTCGAACGTTGCTTTTCGTGATCCTGTTTTTGGATTACTTAAAGGAGATAATGTTTCCAAAATGTGGAAAATGTTAATTGCAAGCAGTAAAGGAGCTTTAACAATTAATGTTTCAGACATAAAAGCAGATGAATACATTGGCTCAGCCCAGTGGACAGCATCCTATACCTTCAGCAAGACCAATAGGAAAGTTGTAAATGTAATTCAGGCTCATTTTCATTTTCAAGACGGATTAATTATAAAACATACAGATGATTTTGATCTTTGGAAATGGTCTAAACAAGCTTTTGGGCTAAAGGGATTTTTATTTGGCTGGACTGGTTATATGCATAAGAAAATACACGAAAAGGCCGTTTCGTCCCTTAAAAAATATAAAGAATCTAATACCTAATGATTGAAACTTTAAAAGCACTTTTTTATCGAGATTTGACTAGGCTAAAGACTGAAATTGAATTGTACCCCAATGAAAATGACATTTGGAAAACGCAGAAAGGAATATCTAATTCCGCAGGAAACCTTTGTTTGCATTTGATAGGAAATCTTAATACCTACATAGGAAACGTTATTGGAAAAACAAATTATATCAGAAACAGAGAACTTGAATTTTCTTCAAAAGATATCTCTAAATCAGAACTGATAAAAAAAATCGAGGAAACCATTATCGTCGTTAATATTTCTTTAGATATGGTGTCTGAAAAGGAATTAAAAATGGAATACCCTATCTTGGTATTGGCAGAAAAAACGTCAACTGAGTTTCTGCTAATCCACTTGACAACTCACCTAAACTATCATCTTGGACAAATAAACTACCACAGGCGTTTATTGAATGATTAGATTATACGCTATTGGCAAATAATAAATGATCTAAGTTAGTTATTTTTCCTTTTCCTCTAATTATTACTAAATACTCATTGCCTCCCACTATTTTGTTTCCCCAGCCTTATTCAAAATGAGTACATCATATTAGAACAGTGACATTTTCCATTAGCTACATTATAGGGGCTCTTTTATGGATCATTTTTTTTTGACTTTTACTTAAATTGTCTGGTTTGAATGGAATTTCAAATAATCACAATATTTCTTTTTTTTTACTTATTATTATCTTTTAACATCATTTTAGCAATTTTCTGCACTTTAGCGTTAGCAAAAATCATCAATACAACTGTCATCAATCAATAAAATTTTCCAATATTTTTTCACTTTTAATGATTTTAATAGTTAGTATCAACTCCTAGCATCGAAAAAAAATCAAAAACTAAAAACGATATAAATAATTTAAAATCAATTGTTTAAAAACGTATTTTTACATGTTATTTCATTTCAACAAGCAGTTTAAAAACAGCTAATTGTTTTTGCATTAATGCCTACTTATCTCGAATTAGTGATAAAAAAAAGGAATTAATTTCTTATTTGGCTATTTATCTCAAATGATTATCTTGCGCACCATGTTTAAAAACAAATATTGAGTTAAATCTAAAAATATAATGAAAAAAGTATTGCACAAAAAATTAAACGAATTACAAGCAACGGCAATTTGTGGAAATGACATTAGTTCCTCTTGTCTTTACGTATCAGCCCTTACAATTATGTATGCGGGACAGTATGCTTGGATTTCACTACTGTTAGTAGCTGTAGTATTGTTTTTGTTTAGAAAAATATACGGAGAAGTTGTAGGTGCAATTCCCCTTAATGGAGGTGCTTACAATGTATTATTAAATACCTCTTCCAAAAGACTAGCTTCCCTAGCAGCAACTTTAACGGTACTATCGTATATGGCCACCGCAGTAATATCAGCTTCTGAAGGAATGCACTATCTACATGGAATAGCTCCTGGAATCAATATAACAATAGCAACAATTGTTGTTTTACTTACGTTTACTGGACTAGCTATTTTAGGAATTGGAGAATCAGCTATTGTTGCAGTAGTGATTTTTATTATTCACTTGTCAACTTTAACCTTACTAGTCCTAGCTTCTTCTTGGTTTATTTTCAATAACGGACTAGATACTTTTAATATCAATTGGAGCCTTCCTATCTCGGCAGGCGGAATAATAAATGCTCTTTTCTTAGGGTTTTCAGCGGCTATGTTGGGAATTTCAGGTTTTGAAAGTTCTGCAAACTTTGTTGAAGAACAAGAGCAAGGTGTTTTCCCGAAAACACTTCGTAATATGTGGGCTATTGTAAGTTTCTTTAATCCCGTAATTGCCTTACTATTAATTTGCATCATTCCCCTTGCACAAGTGGGAGAACATCAAGAATCCTTATTAGCCTATTTAGGACATACAACAGGAGGTTCTTGGCTAGCTTACCTTATTTCTATCGACGCTGTCTTAGTATTATGTGGTGCTGTCTTAACTTCGTTTGTTGGGGTTTCTGGATTATTAAATCGTATGACTTTAGACAGGATTTTGCCTAATTACTTTTTGAAGCAAAACAAACGTGGGTCTAATTATCGAATAATCATTAGCTTCTTAATTTTATGTGTATCAGTTTTATTCGTAACATCAGGAAATCTTATAGCATTGGCTGGAGTGTATACATTCTCATTCTTAGCGGTAATGGGGTTATTTGGTATTGGAAATCTTTTATTGAAATTTAAACGTAAAAAACTTCCAAGACCTGAGAAAGCTAGAGGAATAGCCGTTGTCTTTGCCGTATCACTAATCATTGCTGCATTTATAGGAAATGTTCAACTAAACGTAGATTCCTTTTATACTTTTATAAAATATCTGGTTCCTTCATTGCTGTTTATTTCAATAATGCTAAATCGATCATTTTTAATAAAAGTGTTAATAGATGCTTTGGAGTATTTTTACAAACCGTTAAGAAGAATGGTTATATTCAGCAATCGTTATTTACTAAAAATGAATTTGAAAATAAGTTCTCAAGAGCTTGTTTTCTTTACTAAAGGGGATGATGTTGCCATTATAAATAAGGTAATGCAATACGTTCAGAATAATGAAACAACTAAAAAATTAAAGATTGTAAATATAAAGCGCGAAGGCGAAAACAACTCTCTTCTTATCACAGACATAAGGGTTCTAGATCGTGCCTACCCTGAGATTGACATTGAATTTATTGAGATGGATGGTGTTTTTGGCCCTACTATCATCGATGAATTATCAAAAAAATGGGGAATTCCAAAAAATTTCATGTTCATTGGTTCACCGGGAGATCGATTTTCCTACAGGGTATCTGAATTAGGAGGAGTACGTTTAATTATGTAACTTTAATTTGTTCATATGCTGTCCTTTTAAGATTACAACTGGAAAAATAAAAATACATGAAAAAAATTATCGACTACACGCTTTTTCAAGATGGTGATTTTAATATTAAAGTAATTAACATTTTAAAGGTGTTTGCTTTTTTAGTTGTGGTTACTCTTTTATTGAAAATTATCCGTAAAGCAATTTTCAGGGTCGATAAAATTGACATTGCTAAAAAGTACTCAATCTATAGCTTGGTTAGGTATCTGGTTATAGTTATTTCAATCATTTCTGGACTGCAGATGTTTGGTTTTAATCTATCAGTTCTAGTGGCAGGTTCTGCCGCATTATTGGTAGGTATTGGTTTGGGGTTACAAAATCTTTTTAGCGATTTTGTATCAGGAATTATACTTTTAGTTGATTCTTCTGTAAAAGTAAATGATGTTATAGAATTAAATGGATTGGTTTGTACCGTTCAAGACATCAATTTACGAACTACTACAGTGCTGACTAGGGATGACAAATATATTATTTTACCAAATTCTGACCTGACAAAAAACCAGTTAATCAACTGGACTCATAATGACCTTGCATCCCGTTTTGAAGTTACCGTGGGGGTTGATTACTCGTCAGACATTCAACAAGTCATCCAAATTTTAAAAGAAGCTGTAGACCGTCAAAATAATGTTTTAAAAGAGCCAAGTCCATTTATCCGATTTACAGATTTCGGGGATTCCTCTCTCAATTTCTCCGTAATATTTTGGTCTGAAGAGTTATTTCGTATTGAAACCACTAAAAGTGACCTGAGAATAAAAATATTTGAATTATTCAAAGAGAATAATATCACAATACCATTTCCACAAAGGGTAGTTCACATCAACAACTAAAAAAAATGGAAGAAGAGATCCAAAAATACTTATACAATCCAACAGTTGGTAAAATTGTAACCTTCCTTATTGGAGTTGCAGTAATTTGGATGTTAATTAAGGCTGTCCAAAAGAATCTCTTTTCAAAAATTAAAGACAATGACAATCGGTACAAAGCAAAAAAAATAAGCACTTTCGTTGGTTATTTAGCGACCGTGATTTTTTTAACAGTAATTTTTAGCGAAAAACTGGGAGGTCTCACTGTTGCCTTAGGTGTTGCTGGAGCCGGTATTGCTTTTGCATTACAAGAAGTTATCGCTTCGTTTGCTGGCTGGCTGGCTATCATGTTCGGTGGTTTTTACAATTCGGGAGACCGCGTTCAGCTAGGCGGAATAAAAGGAGATGTTATGGATATTGGTGTTTTAAGGACCACAATCATGGAAACAGGACAATGGGTTGATGGTGACTTATACAACGGTAGGATCGTATTAATAGCCAATAGTTACGTTTTCAAAGAGCCTGTATTCAACTATTCTGGCGATTTTCCCTTTTTATGGGATGAAATCAAAATCCCCATTCAGTTTGGAAGTAACTATGAAAAAGCCCAAGAAATAATACTAAATGCTGGTGTTGAAGTTGCAGGAGATTTAACTGAAAAATCGAAAGATAAATGGAAATCACTGCAATATAAATACCGTTTAGAAGATGCGCAAACAGCTCCAATGATTTCCTTGATTGCCAATGATAACTGGGCAGAATACACCTTGCGCTATGTTGTTGATTACAAAAAAAGGAGGACTACAAAAACCATATTATTCTCAAAAATCCTTACAAAAATAGAAGCAACCAATGGAGAAGTAAAAATGGCTTCGGCAACTTTCCAATTGGTACAGGCCCCCGACTTCAATGTCAACATAAAAAAATAGCTATGGATTTATTTCATCTTTTCTCTATACTAATAGTATTGTCAGCTGGCTTTGCTTATATTAACTTTAGGATATTAAAACTACCTAATGCAATTGGACTGATGTTAGTTTCATTACTATTTTCCTTTTTTATTTTAGTAATGGGTTATTACTTTCCTTCTTTTAAAGATAGTGTAGCTATAAAAATGAATAGTATTAACTTCAGTGAGTTACTTCTTGAAGGAATGTTAAGTTTCATGCTTTTTGCGGGAGCAATTCATATAAAATTTAAAGATTTAAATAACGAAAAACTTAGTATTCTTCTGTTTTCCACTATTAGTGTACTCATCAGTACATTTATTATAGGTTTTACGACTTATTATTTACTGAATTTCATGGGAGTTAATGTAAATCTCATTCACGCAATGTTATTTGGCGCCCTTATATCCCCTACCGATCCTATTGCGGTTTTAAGCATCCTAAAAACGGCTGGGGTTTCTAAATCTTTGGAAACTAAAATCGCCGGAGAATCATTATTTAATGACGGTGTAGCTGTTGTAGTATTTATCACTATTTTAAAATTAGCAAAACCAGGTGCCGACTTAAATATTAGTAGTATTCTTATGCTATTTGGTCAAGAGGCTATAGGGGGACTATTGCTAGGCATATTAATTGGTTATATTGGATATAAGCTAATTGCCAGTATTGACAACTATCAGGTAGAAGTTCTAATTACCTTAGCTATCGTTATGGGAGGCTATACCTTTGCACATTACACTCATGTTTCTGGGCCACTTGCCATGGTTGCCGCGGGTTTAATTACTGGAAACCAAAGCAAAAGCCTAGGAATGTCAGATATTACGGCAGAATACGTTGATAAATTTTGGGAATTAATCGATGAAATTTTAAATGCGTTGCTCTTTGTTTTAATAGGGTTAGAATTACTTATAATACAAACCAACCAAAAAATCCTTTTTGCAGCCATACTCATTTTATTTATAACGCTGATTACAAGATACATTTCGGTTTATATCCCTTCAATAGCGGTTCGTTTAAAAGAACGAATCAGCCAAAAAACGCTACTCATCTTAACTTGGGGAGGTTTACGAGGCGGAATTTCCATCGCTCTTGCGCTATCAATTGATCCGGAATTTAGTAAAGACATCTGGGTAACAATCACTTATGTTATTGTTTGCTTTTCCATTTTGG
This sequence comes from Flavobacterium degerlachei, assembly GCF_900106645.1. Lineage (GTDB taxonomy): Bacteria > Bacteroidota > Bacteroidia > Flavobacteriales > Flavobacteriaceae > Flavobacterium > Flavobacterium degerlachei. The sequence goes on along the minus strand of NZ_FNMV01000010.1, from coordinate 63,569 downwards.
TACAAGGAATGACGATTGGCAAATTTGCTAAAAGAATGCAGTAATTCAAGATCAGTTTTTTACCAACAAATTAAAAGGCATTTAATTACTAAAAAAAAGACACTAATTTTGAAGTTTGTGTTATTTTTTTATTAAATTTATAAACCCATAATCTGCTATATATTAGACTTATATATTTTTAAAAATTACTACGGGATACATTTATGTGTATTCCTAACTTTAATTTATTGGAAATGGAATATAAGAATTCAAATACCAGTACAGCAAGTACTGATTTTTATACTTTACAGCAAGATTACAACTCATTAAAACAACTTTTTGATACAATTAATGACAAGAATCAATTTAATGAAAATAAAATTGAGCACATTAATGAAAAGCTCACAGAATCCTTAGAAAACATGTCGGATGCTTTTGTTGCTATAGACAACGATTGGAAATACACTTTTGTAAACCAAAAAGCAGCTATAATGTTTGGAAAGCAACCCGAAGACCTCGTTGGCAAAAATGCCTGGGTTATATTTCCGGAAGCTATTGGACAACCGTACTACAAAATCTATTACAAAGCAATGAAAACCAAAAAGCAAATAGTTTTTGAAGATTATTATGCTCCATGGGATCGCTGGTTTGAAAATCGTGTCATACCTAGCAAAGAAGGACTAGTTATTTTTTTTCAGGATATAACGGAACGAAAATTAGCTGAAAATAAATTACAAGACCTTAACACGAAACTAAAAATACGAAATAGAGAATTATACGAGAGCATTATCCAAATTCAAAAAATTAATACTGAATTAATTAGCGCAAAAGAGAAAGCAGAAGAGAGCGATCGTTTAAAATCTTCATTTTTAGCTAACATGAGTCATGAAATTCGCACTCCAATGAATGGCATTTTAGGCTTCACAGAACTTCTAAAGGAACCAAAGCTAACTGGGGAGGAACAACAGGAATATATCAAAGTAATCGAAAAGAGCGGTAGCAGAATGCTTAATATTATAAATGATATAGTAAGCATCTCTAAAATAGAATCTGGACAAATGAATCTTTCTTATAAGGAAACTTCAATTAAAGATCAAATTGATATCATATATGACTTTTTTAAATTAGAAGCCAAGCAAAAAAATATTGAACTTAAAATAAGTAATTCTTTAAGCGAAGAAGAAAATTTAATACGAACTGACGAAGAAAAAGTTTCTTCTGTACTATCACATTTGCTTAAAAATGCCATAAAATTTACTGAACAAGGATCAATTGAAATAGGATGCTTTAAAAACAATAATACAATCACTTTTTATGTAAAGGACACAGGGATTGGAATTAATTCTGATAAGACAGACATTATGTTTGAAAGGTTCACTCAAGAAGATGATTCTTTAAACAGAAATTATGAAGGTGCCGGTTTGGGCTTATATATTGCAAAGTCCTATGTGAACCTCTTAGGAGGTAAAATTTGGGCAGCGAACAATGCCGATTATGGTGCTGTTTTCTATTTTCAAATCCCTTTTATAAAACCTAATGAAATTGATAAAGAAATCCAGCTATCAATAATTCCTCATGAGACTCAAAAATTAAAAATACTCGTTGCTGAAGATGATAGTATTTCACTAAAGTTCATTTCTAAAATTTTAAAGATATTTGGAGAAAACTTATTAATAGCTAGAAATGGATTTGAAGCAGTAAATCTTTGCAAAAACAATCCAGATATCGATATCATTCTAATGGACATTCAGATGCCTGTGATGAATGGTTATGAAGCCATTAAAAAAATAAGAGAGTTTAATGAAGAGGTAATTATAATTACCCAAAGTGCTTTCGTATTTACAGATGAAGCTGAAAAAGCAATTGAAGTTGGCGGCAATGGCTATATCTCAAAACCAATTAATAAAAACCAATTAATTGACCATATCAAAAAACAAATCCTCGCTTCAAAATCAAAATCCAAAGCTAAGACAACTCCATAATATCAGTTAAACTAAACTTCCAGTCAGTGCCTTTTTTATACCAAAGTTGCCCTTCAGATACATCTAGAGGGCATTCAAAATTATTGGTGTAAAGCGCTCCAGTACCTAGTCCCTGAGGCATTAAATTATGCTGTAAAAAAGTCCATTGTGCTATCGCATTTAATCCAATATTACTCTCTAAAGCAGATGTGACCCACCAGCCAATTTGGTATTTCTCAGCCAAATAAATCCACTCTTGAGTTCCACGAAAACCACCTATAAAACTAGGCTTCAAAATGATATATTGTGGCTTAATTTTTACTAACAATTCCTCTTTTTCTTCTAAGCCAAACACACCAATTAGCTCTTCGTCAAGCGCAATAGGCAGAGGAGTCGTTTTACACAGCTCTGCCATCCTGTCAGTATGATTTTTTTGTATCGGCTGTTCTATACTATGTAATTTAAATTCAGATAGTTGTGATATTTTAATTAAAGCTTCATTTGAACTAAAAGCACCATTAGCATCGACCCTGATTTCAATCTGTTCTGGATCGAAATATTCCCGAATATAACGCAATAATTGCAATTCTTTATCGAAATCAATCGCTCCTATTTTTAGTTTTATACAGTTAAAACCTTGAGCTAATTTTTCTTCAATTTGCTGCTTCATAAAAGCGGCTTCACCCATCCACACAAGACCATTAATCTGGATCGATTTTACCCCCTCAGTGAACTCTGAAGGAAACAACAAAAATGGTGATTCACTACCCAGAGATTGAAAGGCCATTTCTACTCCAAACTGTATTGAAGGGAACTCGATTAAAGCATCCCAAAGCAGGTCTTTTCCCAAATGGATATTCTCACAAGTCCACTGCAATTTGACTTCATAATCAGGACGGTCATCAACACTCAAACCTCGTAGAATCCCACACTCACCTATTCCGTATTTTCCGCCTTTTTCAAGTACGATAAACCAAGTTTCTTTTTCAGTCATTACACCACGGGAGGTTCCTGAAGGGCGTTTAAAATCGAGTATATATTTATGATAAGTTGCTTTCATATATTCTTTAACAGTTTAAGCCATTAAGTTCTTTTACAAGGTTCGTTTCGTTAGTTGAAGTGTTGGTGATTGCATCAGAAATACTAATATTTAATTATGATTTAGGTTTCATTAAATAGGACAATCCAATTAATAAAACTCCGAAAAGACACAATACCAGGTATAAATAAGTTGGCCATCCTTCATAAATATACATTTGGAGATTTAAAATCACCCCTACAAAAAGAAAAATCAAACCTAATAGTCGCATAATACCAATTGCTTTTTTCATATTTTCTAATTTGTTACTAGCTTTAAAACTCTCTCAAAATCATCATTCTGAATCCCTACCTTTTTAAACAGTGCAAAATCTTGTTTTATTTTTTGACCCCAACTCAAGCTATCATTGACGTTTTGAGACTGCCACTCCTTGTAAATTGATTTTGCTTTTCTAAAGTCATCATTAAGCAAATAGACGTGTGCCAAATTGAGCTTTATCAACAATTCTGTATCATCTAACTTCTCACCTTCTTGCAAAAATTTGATGGCTTTCCCGTATTGTTTCGTTAAAATATAATTAAATCCAATCGCATTATAATCTAAAGCCTTTGCCTTTCCATTGTTGATTAACCTTGTGTATTGAGTAATAACACTGCCGTAATCGCCTTTTTTACTGAAATTTAATGCTTGTATACGTAAATCATCATTTATACCCTTAGAAACTCCCGCTTCATTAATACAGCTATTACCAAAGTCCTTATACGCTTTTGTTTGCTCTATTAGAAGCAACTTTTGAAATTCCTGAAACTTGTATTGCTTTTGGATTTTCTCTTCTAGACAAATACAAAAATCGTCTGAACTCACCATTTTACTTGCTAATGCTGAAGTTTTACATTGATTAATGATGAATTTTCGGTTTTCTAAGGTCCATCCTCTGCTGAGTTTCGTGTCTACCCACGGCACTACTTCAAGAATGATTTTTTGCTTCATCATCCAATTTGTACTTTCAAAACCAAACCACAAATTCCCTAGACCAGATTGCATACAAGCAGATTTATCTAACGAAAGTCGCTTAGCATCTTTGCTTACTGGACTCTCCTGAGCCAAACACGCCTTAAACATTGCACCTGTTTTTTGATAATCTGAAGCCAATTCATTTGACGAAAAAACAGCATACTTGCACTTGTCGTCTCCTGAAATTTTTGACATTAAAAATACCGCTCCCGCTGAACCCTGACTAATTCCTGTAGGATCAGGAATTGATTTCAACACCGAAACTAAACTTCCAGCCAACTGCTGATTGTCATCAAGTAAGGTGATTCTATAAATCAATTCAGTAGTTCCGATGGGGAAATCGTCGGTTTTCACAACAATTCTATCTCGGGCAGAAACGATAATTTCTTTTGTGGCAGCCCTGTCTTTGTCCCAGTAGCCGTCTTTTTGAGCAAAAGCCGACTGATAAAAAATGCTAATGAATAGCAATACAACTATTTTCTTCACCTGTGTTTTCTTAATTACTGATATACCCCTAGCCCAGATGGAAGTGGAAATCCTTATGTGCTGGTACCGAAACCCCGGGACGGCACATAAGATTGCAACAAACAGCTGGAAATAGCTCCTAAAAAAAATTACAATTCGATACTGTCACCAATTGCTAATAACATCAAATCCTTCCCTTTATCAAAAAACTTTTGGATAGCTTCTTTATGATCTATTTTTATATATCCAAAGGTGTCATAGTGGTAACCTAATACTTTGTCACAATCAACGAAATCTGACGCAAGGATCGCATCTTCAACATCCATAGTGAAATTATCACCAATAGGAAGAATTGCTAAATCCAACTTAGTTCGCATAGGAATTAACTTCATATCCATTGTAAGAGCCGTATCGCCAGCGACATATATATTTTTATGTTCGCCTTCTATCACAAACCCACCTGCATTCCCTCCATATGTCCCATCAGGAAATGAACTAGAATGAATTGCATTTACGTATTTCACTTTCCCGAAGTCAAAATTCCAGCTTCCGCCATGATTCATAGGATGTGCCTGAAACCCCTTAGCAGAGTAATAACCCGCAATCTCAGCATTTGAGACAATAACGGCATTAGTGCGTTTTGCAATTGCCTCTACATCTAGAATATGATCTCCATGTGCATGAGTCAATAAAATATAATCCGCTTTTAAACTGTCAATATCAATATGTGCCGCCAATGGATTTTCAGATATAAATGGATCCACTAATACATGTTTTCCTCCTACTTTAATCCCAAGAGACGCGTGTCCGTAAAATGTAATTTTCATAATTATATATTTTTAAATTTTTATCTTCCTCCTAAAAACAGATTCACAATAATATCCGAAATTAACGATACCATCCCTAAAGCAAGCAATACCGAAAGAGCAAATGTACTAAGAGCTAGTTTTTTTAATTCAGGATCTAATAGTCTGGCATCTTTATTTTTATAGACTCTAACTAAATGAGCACTTAAAGGAATAAAAGCCAGTAAAAACAAGTATTGATCCAACCTAAAGCTGTTTAATAAAGCAAAAATCACAACCAAAGCCATTCCAAAAGTGACTACAAAATAATGGTACAACTTTGCTTTTTTACCTCCAATTTGAACTACTAATGTATTCTTCCCTACTTTTCTATCAGACTCCTCATCACGCATATTGTTTAAATTCAAAACACCAACACTTAAAAATCCAATCGCCATTGCCGGTAAAAAGAGTTCCAAATCCAATTGTTTTGAATACAAAAAGTTCACACCTAAAGTACTTACTAATCCAAAAAATACAAACACAAAAATATCGCCAAAACCACGGTATCCGTAAGCTTTGCTTCCTATTGTATAACGTATCGCTGATGCGATTGCTAAAATTCCCAATACTAAATAGAAAAATGAATAGAAAAAATTTGAGTCCCCAAATGCGAAATAAATCAATAGCATTGCCGAAAGCAAAGTAAGCCCTGAGGTAATTATTATAGCTTTTTTCATCGCCTCTGGGGTAATTACACCACTTTGAATAGCGCGTTTTGGCCCTACTCGATCTTCATTATCTGTTCCTTTTACCCCATCGCCATAATCATTAGCGAAATTGGATAAAATCTGTAATCCAAGAGTGGTTAACATTGCAAAACCAAATAGTCTCCAGTTAAAAACGTCTGTTGGTGTCAATATATTATCTGTTGGGTTTGCCAGCGCATACATACTACCCACAATAATACCGGAAACCGATAAGGGTAGTGTTCTTAATCGTGCGGCTTCTATCCAATGCTTCATTTTATTTTATTTTTGTATTATTAATTATTTCATTTCTTCAAAAGACTACATCCAATTACTGTTTGAAGTCTCCAATTCAAAAAGCCAAAGATTGACGTACTGCTTAATTTTAGAATAATCTCCCAATTGAAAGGCAATATTACCCCCAGCAGTATGTATCGTTATTGACCCAATATCAGCGCTTTTATGCCAAAACAATTGCGAGGTTGTAATAGCTTGTATCTTCCCCGGCTCAATTATCATATTATCGACATCCCAAGCGCCACTTTGCTTAATGATAAAGTCATCATTAATAAAAAGCCTATTATTTTTAAACCCGAAAAACACAATACTCCCGACAAAAAACACATATAAAGGCGCTAGGTATGCATAATCCCAAAATCGAGGCTCGATGTACTTCGCAAAAGTAAAATAAGCAGTTAAAGGTAATACTATCGACAGAAATATCGAAAAAACTAATTTGCGATAATTTGGCTTTAACATTATTCCCTTTTCAGGTGCTTTAAGAAATAGTAATTTAAGTATTTCAACACTTTCCGTTTCGTTACAACCCGGAATTTCAATAACTGATTTGCGTTCTTCTTTCTCGCCACTGGTTGCCTGTTTTATTTTAAGCTCCAGAATATTCATTTTTTTTTGGAAAAAATTTCTAGTAATGGTCACTATCTGCACCTTTTCGGGCTTAATAATCGTGCTTTTTGTACTCATCAACCCAAATGACAGCAATAGCGAACCGTTTTGTCTGGTAATTTTATAATCAAAATACCTAAAAACAACCCGAATTAAATTGATAATCAAAATGGCTGAAATTAACAAAAAAGCAATAATAGCTACGGACTGAATGATCCTAGTTTTATCTAAATAAGCGTCTATCTTTTCATCGTCGAAATCATATTGATTTATAAAGTTCTTACTATTTTCAAAAACTGTTGCAACGAAAGCCACTATTAAACCAAGGCTTTTTACATAATTAGACGTGATCCCTACTTTCAACAAACTCAAAAAACTGATTTCCATAAAAGGACGTTCTTCCGCCGTTTCTGACCGCAATGCCATTTCTAGCTTTTCAGAGTCAGCCTCTACTTTTTCATTTTCCAATAAGCTAGCTTTTAAACTTAAAGCCGATGGATGCGAAATCGCTTTTATTCTCCCTTCTTTTTTACTGCTCCCTGCAGTATCGACATCGAGTTCGTAAACTCCTATAAACCTTTGAATCAAGGACTGATTAATATTTACCTGTTGTATTTTATTAAGTTGAATGATGGTTTTTGTTTTATTCAAAATCCCTTCATTTATAACAAACTCCTTATTTTCATCATCCAAATAAAAGGTGAAATTCAAGTATTTCAGGTAGGCTATAATCCCAATAACAATCAAAAAAAAAGTAATGCCAGTAAATAGATAGGCTTTATTCAGTTCATCTATCTTAAAAACATACACCAGCGCTATAGGCCACAAAGCCCTTCCCCATTGCTGCAAAGTATTAACAAACATCAATAAAACACCTATGGAAGATTGCCGCTGCGGTTGTTTAAATCCGTCCTCCATTACAGTTCTTTTTGAATTTTACCCATCAACAACTGTTTGATATTTTCCGCCTGTTCCATTTCGATTCCAGGAATCTGAATATCGCTTGAACTACCACCAGCAGTAAAAACCTCTATTTTAGCCAGCCCAAAAAAACGGGAAACAAAACCTTCATGTAACGCCACGTGTTGCACTCTATTATAAGGAATTACAATTGTATTCGTAGCTATTATTCCGTATCTATACAACACATCATGAGTTCTAAAAGCAAATCCTTTTTTCTTAAAACCTATTCTGGACAGCAGCAGAACCGCAATTAACAGAACAGAATAAATGACTAAAATTTCCATTAGAAACACTAATAGACCTTGGTTGAAAAACAATAGCGCCCCTAGACCAACAGCCAAAATTAAAAAAAAGAAAAAGGCATTAATCAAAGTCACCTTCCAGTAATTGGAATGCAAAACTGAAAATTCTACTTCTTCAAACCTAGGAAGCTGTGTCGTATCAATTATTTCATTTGTAAAATTCTCCATTTTTCAGGTTTAAAGTTTAATGTTTAAAAATTTAAAGTACTCGAGACAACTTTAAAAAACTTTAAACCTTTTATGGCAACCATTTTTTCTCAAAGTTTGGCTTTCTCTTTTCTAAGAATGCATTCCTTCCTTCTTTAGCTTCTTCGGTCATATAAGCAAGTCTAGTAGCTTCACCAGCAAAAACCTGTTGTCCTACCATTCCGTCGTCAGTAAGATTCATCGCAAATTTCAACATTTTGATAGCCATAGGTGACTTTCCTAAAATTTCCTGGGCCCATTCATAAGCAGTATCTTCTAATTCAGCATGAGGAATAACAGCATTTACCATTCCCATATCCATTGCATCTTGCGCCGAATAATTGCGACCTAAGAAGAAAATCTCACGTGCTTTTTTCTGACCTACCATTTTTGCTAAATAAGCAGAACCGTATCCGCCATCAAAACTGGTAACATCAGCATCTGTTTGTTTGAATATAGCATGTTCTTTACTAGCTAAAGTAAGATCACAAACTACGTGTAAACTATGTCCACCTCCTACAGCCCATCCTGGAACCACAGCAATAACTACCTTAGGCATAAAACGAATCAAACGCTGTACTTCAAGTATGTTTAAACGATGTTGCCCATCTTCTCCCACATAGCCCTGATGACCGCGCGCATTTTGATCGCCACCGCTACAAAAAGAATATACCCCATCTTTAGACGAAGGTCCTTCAGCAGACAGTAAAACAACTCCTATTGAAGTATCTTCTTGTGCATCATAAAACGCATTATACAATTCAGCAGTAGTTTTAGGACGAAATGCATTTCGTACATCAGGTCTGTTGAACGCTATTCTGGCTACTCCGTTGCATTTTTTATATGTGATATCTTCGTATTCTTTGGCGGTAATCCAATCCATTATAATTGATTTAAATTATTTAACTGTAAAAATAAATCATTTTTTGCAGTTTATACTATTCTATCAAGGGAAGCTTTAGCAATAGGTCATTAATCAATGACCTCAAAGTGTTAAAATTTTAAATAAAATAAAATATTAACAGTCCACTTAAGAAATAATTATTAATTTTAGACAATGATAATCAGCTAATTGGAAACAAATCACACTGATTTAGCCCGAATTTCACTGATTTATTAACCTAAAAAAAGAATACCTTGATTAAATTTAAAAATTTTGTCTCTCTTGATTTTATGGTTTTAAATAAGAACCCAAAAAGGGAGAAAACGGGAAAGCAATTTACCGAAATTGTGAAAGGACTATAGTAACACCTACGGTTAAAATAAAAGATTTGAGAACCAAATCGCTGCAATTATAAAGTTACATAGCAGCAAAACTTTGGAATAACTGTCTTTATACAATAAAAAGAAACCAAATGGTTTTTATTATAAATAAGTCTAGCTTGTAAGTAAATGTTTCACCTAGATTATTTTTAGTTTTGTACTTCGATTCATTCGAAACAAACTAAAAAGAGAAAGACTAATCATCTCGATTAGTCTTTCTTTTTTTTTATTCCTTAACGAGATAAATCCCGTCTTCCTTAATTTCAATTAATTTCTCTCTGTATAAAGCTCCAATCGCCTTTTTAAAGGTTTTCTTACTCATTTTCAAAACCGTTTTAATATCCTCAGGATGCGAACTATCAGTTAATCGCAAGAAACCACGACTCGCTCTAAGTTCATCCAGAATAATATCTGCATTAGGTTCGATACTTTGATATCCTTGAATTTGAAGCGCAACATCAATTTTATTATCAGGACGAATCGCTTTAATATAACCACGCATACGATCTCCGGTACGAATAGCATCATCATAAACCTCATCTTTATACAACAAACCTTTATGTCGTTCATTTATGATAACATTGATTCCAAGTTCCGTAATATGCGAAACAATCAAATCAACCTCTTCTCCTTTTTCAACAGTAACCTCATCATTTTTAAGAAATTGATTCGTCTTACTTGAAGCAACTAAACGGTTAGTTTTTTCATCCATATAGAGATAAACCAAGTAGCGTTTTCCTTTTTCCATAGGACGAGCTTGCTCTTTAAACGGAACCAAAATATCTTTTTCCATTCCCCAATCCATAAAAGCACCTATTTGATTGACATAATTCACACGTAAAAGCGCAAATTCATTCAACAAAATATAAGGCTCTAATGTGGTAGCAACTGGGCGTTCTTCGTGATCTAAATAAACAAAAACAATAAGCTCCTCACCTATTTCAAATTCATTTGGCACATACTTATTAGGTAAAAGTATGTCATGTAATCCTTCAGGATCCGTTTCTGGCGTTCCTAAAAACAAACCAACTTTGGTATCACGTAATATGGTAAGCGTATTGTATTTTCCTATTTCAATCATTATATTCTATTTTCTAAGGCGCAAAGGTACGAAGTTTGAAAATAGTAAACTCATGACTTCTTAGAATTCCCAAATATTTTACATTTTAGTAGCAAAAATTTCATTTTCCAAATCATAAATCGTCCCGCTGTACGCAGTATCTTTTTGGCTGAACCCCAGCCAAAAAAGGATACTTGCTCCCATCAGGGCTATCAAAGACATTTTTGTCTTTAAAATAGTCGGTTATTAATCAACACTCCTATATAATTTTTATTTATTTTTATTTATTTTTAAAGTCTAAAATAATCAACCAATTTAAATGAAACCAAATCCTATTAGCTATCTCTTTGTATTTCTGTTTTTTTCGCAAATTTCTGGCGCACAAATTATTAATGACGATCCTGAAATTAAAAAGATGATTACTGAAATCAAAGCAGAAAGCCTTGAAAACACAGTTAAAAAATTAGTCTCTTTTGGAACAAGACATACCTTAAGCGATACCAAAAGTAAAACGCGAGGCATTGGCGCTGCACAGCAGTGGGTCAAATCAGAGTTTGATAAATACGCCTTGCAATCCAGCGGCAGACTAACTTCAGTCATTGATTATTTCACCATAAAAGCAGATGGAAGACGCATTGCAGTTGATAGCCAACTAGGAAATGTTATAGCTACTTTAAAAGGAACGGACCCAACAGATAATCGTGTACTTATCATTAGTGGTCATTTAGATTCTAGAGTTTCTGATGTTATGGATGCTAAATCAGATGCGCCAGGTGCAAATGATGATGGTTCAGGAGTAGCCGCCATGATGGAACTTGCCAAGATTATGAGCAAAAGAGCCTTTCCTTATACAATCCTTTTTGTTGCCGTTACAGGAGAAGAACAAGGATTATATGGTGCAAGACATTTAGCCGAACTAGCTAAAAAAGAAAATTGGAATATTATTGCCATGCTAAACAATGATATGATAGGAAACAGTTTATCAAGCGGAACTAATTTAAGAGACAATACTAAAGTCAGAGTTTTTAGCGAAGCTACTCCTTATCTGGAAACAGAAGACGAAGCTAAAATGCGAAAGCTAATCAACAGAGATAATGATAGCCCATCAAGATTATTAGCACGTTATTCAAAACAACTACTGATCAATACGTAGACCAGCTAGAAATAAATCTTGTTTATAGAAATGATCGTTTTTTACGCGGGGGGGACCACACTCCTTTTAGTCAAAATGGTTTTACAGCGATTCGTTTTTGCGAAATGAATGAAAATCACGACCACCAGCATCAAGATTTAAGAACAGAAAATGAGATTAAATATGGTGATCTTCCTGAATTTATGGATTTTGAATACCTCAGAAAAATAGCGGCTTCAAATTTGGCCACATTGGCTAATTTAGCTTCAGCCCCTAAAGCCCCAACAAATGTGGGTATTGAAGTAAAAGACCTTACTAACTTTTCGACCTTGGTATGGAAAGCTCCAGAAGGTAAAAAAGTATATGGTTACCAAGTATTAGTAAGAGAAACTTCGGATACCAATTGGCAAAAATCAATTTTTGTATCAGATACAAAAACAACGATACCATATTCAAAAGATAATTTTCTTTTTGCGGTGCAATCAATTGATCAATTAGGACATGCAAGTTTAGCTGTGTTTCCAATACCAATTCGCTAAAAACCCATACTATTACTCATAAAAAAAGCGCCCAAAAGGCGCTTTAATATTTTTATGTCAATTTACTAATTGTAAACACTTTCCTTTTTAAAATGAATAGCTAATAAATAAAAAACCGTATAATTTGATTTAACTAGATGTCTTAATCTCACAAATTAAATTATCAAACTCGGTAAAAATATTATCATTCATTTTTTTTGTTCTATAAAACTCCTTACATGAATCAGAAATTAAACTAATTACCTTATTAACATATTTTTTTTCTTGAAATAATAACTTAAGATCATCTAGCTTATTTTTATCATTATAATATTTAATTAGCTTATACAAAACATCATCAATTACCGTCTCGTTTTCAATTTCATCGGGAGGTATTATTTCTTTATCCTGAATTTTATGTATTTCATTATTCTTTATATCAGCTAGTTTACTTGTATATTCTATCCCCACCTCATTATTTGGATTTAATATAGTAGTAATCGAATCAATCAAAGCATGTGCAGAATCAATTATTTCATCAGAAATATGAGCAATAATGGTATTCGTTAAAGTTTCTGATTCAACAGAAAATTGAACTAAAGAAAATAAATCGATAAATTTTCCAGGTCTAAACAAGTGCCATTTCTGAGCTTTTGGATTTTTTAAAAAATATTCTTTTTTAATATTAAAAAAAGCATTGTCCCACGTTATAAATACAGGAGTTAATTGATGAATATTAATGTCATCATCTCCTAAAAACTCCATCATACTCGCATCATTTTCTGTTGCATGTATTGGTTTAAATTTTTTACTTGCAGAAAGATAATTCCATATAAGTTTCTTTGATTGTTCTAAATCATAATTTTTTGAAATAGTTTCTTTCTCTATATTTAATTCATCAAGATAAGTCTCTATATATTGTAAATGAGTTCTATAGCCATCATCAGCTTTGAATTTAAATTTATTCATAAACTCTTCAAAGCTAAGATTATTTTCATATTCATTTATTCTTAAATAAAAATTGTACAGAACATTTCTTGATCTACCTAAACTTTTAAAACTTTCTAGTCTCGTAAATGGAATTAAATTCAAAGCTTCTTTTATATGACTCTGCGTCTCACTCAAATATTTATCTGTAAGAAATAACTTTACGTTGTTCTTTTTTGAAAATTCAATTAAAGACCGAGTTGTGTTATAATAATAATTTTCAAATTCTATTTCAGAATTATAAAAATAGCATAATGCATGAATTGCTATCTGTGTATCAATAAAAATCTTTTTTTTATGGTCTAAATAATTCTGACAATCTGACAAACTTGTGTGTTTACTAAAAATAATACTAGCACTGTATTTTTGAATAAACTTGTTGCTTTTACAATAATTCAATAATTTTAAAACTAATTTAGTCGCTTCTTCAACTTTGTTCAATTTGTCCGTTGCAAACTTCAAAAAAGCTGTAGCAATAGTACTAATATTTTCTTCCTCAATTTCTTTTTCAAAAGCAAACAACTCTGAATGAAAATTGTCTGTATAAATTGTTCTTAAATATTCAATATATTCTTCTTTAAATGACTTTTGATTAAACAACCCTAAAATTTCTTCAATTTCACTTAAAAATTCATTTTCTTTTAATATAAAGTTTTCTTTTAAACTATAAATTCTCTTTAGTTCACTTTCTTCTAATGTATAATCTTTCTGATTTAATAACACTTTTTTACTACTTAAAAGTCTATTTAATAATTTTTCATAAAAAATAAGATTATCACCTGATTTAAAATTCATTTCACATTTTTCAACAATTTTATCTTTATTTATAATTTTTTCATTGTATATCAATTCAAGAATATATGCTTCGATTATGTGTAATTTAAAATCCGAAGCACTTCCAAAACTTACCAAATCCATTATTAAGTTTTTATCGGAATTTGGAAATATCTTACTTTCTTTAATTATGTTTTCTAGATCATTAATATCAAAAATAGCACGTTTTAAATCTGAACTATTCTCAGCATCTTCAGCAATAACTTTTGCCTCAATAAAAGTCAAATAAATATCTCTATTTAAGGCCTCCTTTTCAAATTCTCTTATTTGTTGATTAGTCAGTTCTTTTGAATAAAAAAAGAAAAGTTTATTCGAATAACCATATTTTTTATAATTTAAACATGCTTTATCTAAGTCCTCAATGATTTTCTTTTTTAGAGCGGTTAATTTAGATTTTGAATTTGATTCTTGTACAGTTAATTGATATTGAGCTTTTTCATCCCCAAAATCAAATATTTTAATATCCATACCAACATCTCCCTTTCCATCAGTATTAATTATCCTTTTTTTATTATAAATTTCTTTTAAATAAACTTTTACAATTTTATCAAATTCAGGTTTGTCTAATGTTTTTAGCTGATCAATTATAAATTTCTTTGCAGACATATTTTTAAATCTTATTATTTTTTAGTAAAAGTAAGTATATCGTATAATTATTATTCATTAGAACTTGTTTTTTTGATAATTAAATTCAAAGAAATCACCTTAAAAAAAAAGCGCCCATAAGGCGCTTTTAATTTTATATCAATAATTTACTAATTGTAAACACTTTCCTTTTTAAAATGAATAGCTAATAGATAATAAACAACAGCTCTGTATTTATTTGCATTTGAGCGACCATACTTTTCAATAACAGCATCAATTCCAGCATCTAAACTTGGTCCGTCTGCAAGTCCTAATTTTTTAATTAAAAAGTTGTTTTTTACCGTATCTAATTCTGATTGCTGGCTACCTGCAACTGTTGAGGAATCCTTATTATAAATTGATGGACCACAACCAATAGTTACTTTAGTCAATAAATCCATGTCAGGGGTTATACCACATTTGTCCTTCAAATCAGCAGCATACTTTACAATTAATTCGTCTCTTGCACTCATAAATAATAGTTTTAAATGTTGATTATTAAATTCTTACATTCTCAAATTTAAGAATTAAATTTATAAACCAAGCACTTTTCAACTCAATAAAGCAAAATACATGCAATGCCTTCCATAAAACACTTATGCTTTCGAATAAAACTATACTAATTCCTTAAAGTATTTTAATAGAATAGCATCGTTATTTAATGTTGGCGTAAAAATCTCAAATATACACGGCTTTTCATTCTTGGAATAAAAGGATGTTAAACCCTTTTCGAGAGTACTTTCATCACTTGCAATACTATATCCAAATCCATACATTTTAGCTAAGTGTTCTGCTGTAAGACAGTGTGCCGTTTCAAAGAAAGTATTAAAAACAGGCGTTTCTTCATGGCCTGGTAAGATTCTAAAGATCCCTCCTCCTCCATTATTAATTAGAATAATCTTGAAGTTCTTAGGGATATAATTATTCCATAAAGCGTTGCTGTCATATAAAAAACTAATATCACCAGTTATAAAAACAGTCTGTTTTCCATTGGCAACAGCCGCTCCCACAGCTGTAGACGTACTTCCATCTATACCACTGGTTCCTCGATTGCAATACACCTCAACCGATGGATCAATATCAATCAATTGTGCGTACCGTATGGCCGAACTGTTACTAATTTGCAATTGGCTATTATTAGGTAAAGACTCAATCACTTTCTCAAAAACTTTAAAATCAGAGAATGGAATTTTGTCCAAATAAACATCGCTTTTTTGCTTGCGCAAATGTTTTACTGCTTGGACTTTTTCAAAATAATTACTAGTAAGCGTTTTAGTAAGTGGCAAGAAAGCATCAAAGAACGTATTGGTATCCATTTCAAAATGCTTCGTTAAGATTCCAAAAGTGTCGTAAGCTCTTAAAGTGTCAATATGCCAATGCTGTTTGGGTTTGTATTTTCGTAAAAAAGCCTTTATTCGTTTAGAGACAATCATTCCACCAAAAGTCACCAAAATATCTGGACAGAACTCTTCGAAATCTTCGTTTGTAAAAGGAGTAATTATGGTGTCTATATTATTAATAAAAGTAGGATGATGTAAGTTGGAAGTCGTTTCAGTCATAACAACAACCGAGTTATCATCAGCCAATGCTTCAATTGTTCTATCGCTAACAACATTAGGATCATTTACTCCCACCAAAACCATTTTTCTAGTTGAATTATTCCAAATACTAGCGAATTCGGTCAAATCATCAATGGAAATCGTCTGATCATCATTTGCGGAAGCGATAGTATTGACGACAACAGAGAGTTCAGAAACCGTTTCATATAAAGGTTCTTCAAATGGCGCATTGATATGTACCGGGCCTTTTTTATCAATTGCTCTGTTTATGGCCTCATTAATTTTACCTTCATTTTCAGCACTATCCTCTTCTTTAAGATTAGCGTTAAACAGAGAGTGATTAGCAAATACATTTTCCTGACGAATCGTTTGCCCATCGCCAATATCAATCTTGCTTTGCGGGCGGTCAGCAGAAATTACAATCAATGGAATCTGGCTGTAAAATGCTTCCGCAAAAGCGGGATAGTAATTCAACAATGCCGAACCAGAGCTACAAACTAGAGCAACTGGCTGTTTCGTTTGCTGTGCAATTCCTAAACCAAAAAAAGCTGCCGAACGCTCGTCAGCAATACTGTAGCATTGAAAAGCAGGGTTATTTGCAAAACCAATTGTTAGTGGTGCATTACGTGAACCTGGAGAAATTATTATGGTAGTGATTCCTTTGGCCAAACAAGTTTGAATTATGCTTTGTGCTAAAGGTATTTTGGGGTAAATCATTCAATTTTAATTTAAAGTTCAAGGTTTAAAAGTTTAAAGTTGTTCGAAACCTCAAGCCAAGCAAAGTTACAAACTTGCTCCCTCTTTTCGCCTCATTTTAACTGATTTTTATTAAATTTGACAACAAAATTTACTTATCAAAATGGAAATCAAAATTCGACCATACCACGCTGAGGATACACAAGCGATATTAGATATTATCAATTACAATATTTTAAATTCAACTGCTTTGTATGATTATAACATTAGAAGTTATGAGCAACAAAAAGCAATTTTAGAAGAAAAAATAGCCAAAAACTTCCCTGTTATTGTAGCGGAATTGGATGGAGTTGTTGCTGGTTTTGGAATGTATAGTGAATTTAGATTCCGCGAAGCCTACAAATTCACCGTAGAGCATTCTGTCTACGTGAATAATGATTTTCATGGAAAAGGAATTGGTAAACTATTACTACTTGAATTGATTGAACTAGCAAAAAACCAAGGATTGCACACTATGGTAGGTGTGATTGATGCCGAAAATCAAAGTAGCATCGATTTTCATGAAAAATTTGGATTCAAAACCGTTGGAACCATTAAGGATTCAGGGTTTAAATTTGACCGCTGGTTGCACTCTGTTTTTGTGCAATTGATTTTAGAGTAAAAAAAAACGCTAATTCACTACTTATTTGATATCCAAATAGAATAGTGAATTAGCGGTACTATATCCTTGCAATATATTAAGCTTTAATCCAGTTTATAACCTCAGGGTCCGTAGGCAATGTTTGTGGAGAAATCACTTTTGCCAATTCTCCATTTTCATTAATCAGGTATTTTTGAAAATTCCATTCCACATCGGAATCTTGCAATCCATTTTTAGATTTTTGAGTCAAAAACTGATATATTTCACACATATCATCTCCTTTTACGGATACTTTGTCCATCATGGGGAAAGTTACTCCATAATTCATTTGGCAAAAAGAAGCGATTTCTTCGTTTGTACCCGGTTCTTGTGAAGCAAAATTATTGGCAGGGAATCCCACTATCACAAAACCTTTGTCTTGGTATTCTTTATAAATGGCTTCCAGATCTTTGTATTGTGGTGTTAGTCCGCATTTTGAAGCCGTATTTACAATCATCACTTTCTTGCCTTTCAGGCTAGCAAAGTCAAAAGTGTTTCCTGATAAATCTTCTACTTTAAATTGGTAGATGTTTTGTTTTGTCATAGCTATTTCAGTTTTGTTTTTATCCGCCTTTTTGTTTTGTGCCTGATTCTGGCAACTAAAAAGCAGTAGTGCTGTGCAAGCTACAAATAATAGGTTTTTCATATTTATATTTTTGATAAAATTAAACAAATCGGAATACTTATACTTCGTATAAATTTTATTTTTTAATTGAACAGTTGTTAAAAAAAAAGAACCTAACGTCAAACAAATAACGTTAGGCTCGAATTCAAAATTAATCTTTTAAAATGTATAGGTAATCTTTCCTTTCATATAAAAAGGAGTTCCTGGCGTAAAATGAATTTCTTCAACACTATTGGGCTCGTTTTGCAATCTCGATTCTGTAGCAAATTGAGTTTCGTTCCATTCCGTATTCAATAAATTCTCAACTGATACTCCAAAAGTGACTTTACTATAAGTATAATTCACATTGAAATCAGCTATCGCATATCCTTTGGCTACAATTGAGTTATCTTCATTAGCAGGGCGACTTTTTAAATAACGGTAGCGCAATCCTCCTGAGAATCCATTCCATTTCTGGAAACTCAATCCGCCAGTCGAAGTGAAATCTGGAGCTAGAGGAATGTAATTTTGACCAGTAGGTTCATCAATGCTTCTCGCATACGTATAATTGGCGTCAGCATCAAAGTACAAATAGTCATTTAGTTGGTAACGCAAACCCAAATCAATTCCCATGCGTTTTGATTTTCCGCTAGGTTCAATGATTCCAGCGTCTCCTACATAAACAAATTCTTGTTCTAAGTACAAATACCATAAAGCCGAATTCACAATTAATTTAGGAAATGGTTTCCAGATCGTTCCTACATCGGCACCGATAGCTGTTGGCAAAATTTGTTTTCCATTATTTTGAACCACTACCCTAGCATCATTAGAATGAAAACCCATTCCCGATTTTACAAAAAACTGAAGATCGTTATTTTGGGAATAGATAAAATTCAACTTTGGTGAAACCTTCACTTCAGTTTCTGATTGTGTACTATATATAGGAGCTAATTTATCTTGGTAATTAAATTTAAAATAATCCAATCTGATAGCAGGATTAATTAGCAGTTTACCAAACTTAATTTCTGAATCTAAATAAGTAAAACCATTAGTTTCATCGATATCTCCTAACTTAATTCTTTCTAATGTTGTACTTCTATTCAAAGTATGAGAAAGTTCAGTATCTATAGTTGCATCGGCACGAAAACCAACACCCAACTGAAACAATACGTCCCAATCGTTATTTTTTATTTTCTTGTTTAGCTCCGCATTCATTCCGTATATATCTCTACTTTCTTTTTGTTTTATCTGATCTCCGTTAATAGGATCTTCTAAGAAAAAAGTAAAGTTAGAATACAATTCAAATTCATACTTCGAATAAAAAGCATTCGCTTTAAAGAATGTATTCTCATCTATAGGTTTGCTTAAACTAGCATTTATATTAGTTCTTGAGGTATTTCCACCTTCTGTATCATCAACAGATCCAAATCTAGAAATGGTTCCATTATCGACCAAGCGTTGTGGTATTTGACCAGAAGCATCCCACTTACTGGAAAAACGAGAGGCAGAAATTGAAAACTTACTGTTGTCATCTAAAATAGCTGAATATTTTCCCAACAGATTGACTCTATTGAAATTTTGGGGAGAATCAAATGGCCCATCTGTTAAGATATATTCTGTGGCGATATATGCCGATTGTTTTTTTTGTTTTCCCAATAGGTCAAATAAACCCACTGTTCTTACTGTATTAAATTGACCAGCTTCAACACTGATACTACTCTTATTTAATTTTTCGATAGTTTGGAAGGCAACGTACCCTGCGGTTGCAAAATCCCCTTTGTCCGCATAATACGCGCCTTTTCCAAAATCTATCTTTTCTACAGTCTCCGGAATCACAAAATGTAAGTCGGCATAACCTTGTCCATGTGCATGTGAAACCATATTCACTGGCATTCCATCTACTGAAATGGCAATGTCTGTACCATGGTCGATATCAAAACCTCTCAAGAATATTTGTTCTGCTTTACCACCACCAGCGTGCTGTCCTATGAACAAGCCCGGTACTTTCCTTAGAATTTCCTGCGAAGAATTTACGGGAGCGGTTTCCAAATCAATTTTTGAAATTACATTCATAGCCGATAGTTTTTGTTGAATGACAATTTCATTCAATCTAAAAATATCATCTTCCATAACAATTCTATTTTCAGTTTCAGTGATAGTATAATTAGATTTCTTATATCCTAAAGCACTTACTTTTACAACATCTCCAATATTTGTTTTATCAATACTGAACATACCTAAATCATTAGTATGTGCATGACTGTCTGAACTTGTGTTTACTAAATAGGCATTTTCGATTGCGTTACCAAATTCATCTACGATAATTCCCTTCTGGGCTTGACTGTGCGTTACTAATCCTATTAAGAACAGTAGTATAGTTAAAAAATATCTCATCTGTATTTTATAATTGATTTACCTTTTTCTCGAAATTTGGTCCTAATTCATAGATACTCCCAAGCAACTCTTCTTTAATAGGTGCAACTTTCTGAGTCTCTTTATTCGCTTTGTAAATCATAGCCAAATGATACTGCACTGTAGGTTCAAAAGATTTCCCTATTACATGTGCTTTAGCAATTTCTAACGCTTTTTTAGGCTGACCTACATTTAAATACGACCAGGCCAATAGATTATAAGAATCTGGAGTAGGTCTATGATCTACTTCAATTTTTGCAATTTCAAGTGCTTTTGTAGCATTTGTTTTTTCATCTGCATAAATTAAAGTATTGTATTTATTATACATCGCACCATAATTATTTGCATTTAACATTGTGAAATAGGCTTTTTCATTGGCTTCAGCCTCTTCTTTATTGCCTTCAAATTGTGCGATTTGCGATTTCAACAAAAAGAAATCTGGAGTGTTGTGCGTAACTTCAATCGCTTCCACAATTCTTTTTGCTTCTTTTGTATTTCTCTCATGAGAAAAAACAATCCAAGCAATTCCTTTTAAAGCATAGGAATAATTGGGATCTATTGCTAATGTTTTTAAATAACTATCGTACGATTCTTGTATCATTCCAGCGTGACCGTAAAAATCACCTAGATTCGAGTAAGACCATATTTTTAGTGTTTTATTATCTTCTTTTTCAGCAATGTCTCTTGCCTTTTCCATAAAAGTGATTGCTGTTTCTAAATCGCCTTTATGATCGTTCCATTTTGCCAAACGTATCAAATAATCAAAATCCTTCATGTCTTTTATGGCGTTCAAATTTGTTTCCGCTTCCGCAAAATTACCTAATTCCATTTGGACATCAAAAAGCAATTTTTGAGTTTCTTTTCGTCCTTCACCTATAGCAAGTGCTTTATTAGCTAATACCAAAGCCTCTTTAAATCGATGTTGTGCGATATAATTTCGTCCCAAAGAACGTAATGTTGATACTTTAGAATAATTACTAGCTTCATTTGATTGCTTTAATAACTCTTCTGTTTTATATAAGTTTTTTATATTTCCTGAATATTCAAAAAGAGTAGCATATTTAGACGCAATTACGCCCAAATAAGTCTTTTGGTTAGGAGCGGCATCATATTTAGACTGCCAGAATTCAATTTCCTTGTTTGCAAAATCTACCGATTCATTTCCTGCTACATGCAAGTATTTATCATAATCAGAAGTATTTGTTATCTGATTTGGTCTATTATCGCAAGCGAAAATAAAAAGGATTGTAAAAACCAGGGCGGGGATAAGTTTATAAGGTTTCATAATCTGTATTTTTTGTTTGTTGTTGTTTTATTGTTAGAAAAAAAACAGAGCTCACTAATTCTGACAGAGCTCTGTTTTTTTTTATATAAAATATATTACCAAGCTGCTGCTAAGTATGGAAAAGAAGTAGTGAATGCTTTATCATTTGCATCAACGTGGTCAGAAGTAAGTCCAGGGTTAGCCGCACCATTTGTACCTCCAAAGATTAATAGTAATTCCACATCAATAACATCATCAGCCAAAGCTCTACCAGTTAAAACATTTGTTCCGTCGAAGAAAGTCGTTTTACCTGAAGTTTTTACATTCAATACATCCGTTGCTAACAATCCTGTAAATTGAGCAGCTGTTTGTCCCAGTGCATTAGTTGTAAATGCAGGATTTAAAGCCAAAAGTCTAGATTGAAAAATAGATTGGTATTTTGCTCCCATTGCAGAAGGAATCGCTGCATTAAAATCGTCTTTAGGTTGTCCTGAAGCAATAAAAACAGTATTTATTGCAGGTCTTGCCATTTGATCTTGTTGTACATAAGTTCCAGAGAAGTCTGCACTTGCCATAGAATCATTATTATTGTCGTCATCATTACAGCTTACTGTAGTTATTGCACATACAAGTGCTAGAGTTATGATTTTGAATTTATTTGTCTTCATAATTTTGAGTTTTTCAGATTAAAATTTATTATTGTTTTTTCTTTGTTTCAGCCCATACGTTTAAAGAAGCTGCGGTACCTAACATTGATTTTGGAACTTCAACAACTACTGATAGTACATTTGATCCAGCAAAAGTATCTGTACCTGGATTATTAAACCCTGAAGCAGTTCCTCCCAGGATCGCTTGGAATTGACCTAAGTCAAAAAAGAACGGATCGTCTCTTGGTCCAGCGAAAAATTTCATTCCGTTTTCTGTAGAAGTTACAGGAGTAGCTCCGTATTTAGAAATGGCTACACTTCCAGAAGCTGCACTTGTTTTAATTGAACTAGATGTTCCAGTTGTAGATGGAGCGTATGGTCCGAAGAAATACATTTTGTCTCCTTTTTTGATAGCTTGTATTACTAGGTCTTCTACATTGTCACCAGTGTTATCAATGTTAATTTCGATCATCACATTTTCATTAAAGCTTGCCGCTGCTGTAGCATTTGGACTTAATAACCCTTGGGTATTAACTGCAAATACTAAATTAGAAGTCTCTTGTCCTTGAAATGTGTACATATCAGTAATGTCTGCTGCATTACCTGTTACTGATGGAGCATCTACGTGATCCGCTGCTACTAAGATTAAGCCTGAAACCGCAAGAAGCGATAGACCCAACATCATTTTTGTCTTTTTCATTTTGTTATGATTTAAAAGGTTATAAAAGCATTTACGCGATTGGATTGCTTTTGGTTTTAAAAAAATTAAAAAAAAGTTAACAAAAATCATAATGTACTTATTAACAACACTTTAAATGATTAAAAAAAATACAATTATTTTGAAACTATACATATCAAGAGTTCCTAAGGAATAAATAAATCTATTTGTAAATAAGTTTTTATAGATTTGTGATTGAAAACTAAACCATATGACCCAAGACGAGTTATTAGTATTAATTTACAAAAAGGACGAAAGAGCATTTACACATCTATATGATATGTATTCAAAAAGCCTCTTTTCAGTGATTAACGTCCTAGTAAGAAATAGAGAAGAAGCTGAAGATGTCCTTCAAGAGGTATTTGTAAAAATATGGAAGAACATTGATTCTTACCATGAAAGCAAAGGTCGCTTCTATACATGGATATTAAATATTGCTCGCAATACCTCTATCGATAAGCTACGTTCGAAAAACTTTAACAACAGCCAAAAAAACCTTTCCTCAGATAATTTCGTACATCTATTAGACGACAGTAACAAACTGACGAGCAAAGTGGATACAATAGGAATTCAAGAATTTGTCAAAAGATTGAAACCTAAATGCATCCAAATAATAGATTTATTATTTTTTAAAGGTTATACCCAACAAGAAGCTTCGGATGAGTTGGAAATTCCTTTAGGAACCGTAAAAACGCATAATAGAAATTGTATTAATGATTTACGAAATTATTTGAAAGTATAATGGAAAACAAAGAATATATAGAATCAGGTATTTTAGAACTCTACGTTTATGGTTTACTTAGTGAAACTGAAAGTGAAGAAGTTGCCTCTATGGCAAAGAATAACCCTGAGATAAACGCCGAAATAATTGCAATTGAAAAAGCAATTGTGTCTTTATCTTCTAGTTTTGCACCTTTTCACTCGGTGGAAAATTATGAGAAGATTAAAGCCAAACTAGAACTAACGCCCACAAAGGTGATTGAAATGGAACCAACAAGAAATTGGTCACAATACATCGGTTGGGCCGCTGCAATCTTATTGTTAGTAGGTATTGGTTACCAATACAATCAGTTAGAGCTAACAAACAACGAGGTTGTAAATGCTAATACTGAGAAAGTAAAAATGGAGCAAGAGCTGAACCAGCTACAGCTAAAAAACAGAGCAAGTGAAATCAGTTTAGCGGTTGTAAGAGATCCATCTAACACAGTCGTGGCGTTAGCTGGACAAGCTGTTGCACCACAATCTTCTGCAAAAGTATATTGGAACAAGGAAACTCAATTGGTTTATATTGATGCAGCTGGATTACCAGAGCCTCCAAAAGGAATGGTATATCAAGTTTGGTCATTAAAACTAAACCCTTTGACACCTACGAGTATTGGATTATTGGATGATTTCGATAAAAATGACCAGCGCATGTTTGCTGGAAACAGTACTGCAGACGCAGAAGCATTTGGAATTACACTTGAGCCTGCTGGCGGAAGTTTAACTCCTACAATGGAACAATTATATACCTTAGGAAAGGTTTAATTTAAGTCTTAAAATATACAATTTCAATTCATCTTACAACCAGACTTTCACATGAAAGTCTGGTTTTTTTTTATCCTATTAATTCTATCTCTAATAGATAAAAATGACTTTAATTAACATAACTGTTAAATGAAAACCATAACCGTTTAAAGTGTGTTATATTTGCATTTTTAAATATTACATGGACTACACCTTACTTTCTTCTCCTTTACAAGGATTTACTGATTTTCGTTTTAGAAATGCCCAAAACAAGATTTTTGGTGGTATTGATACTTACTACGCTCCTTATATTCGTTTAAATGGAAAACTAGTTATAAAATCCTCATATCAACGTGATTTGTTACCAGAGAACAATAATACCCTTGAAGTAATTCCGCAAATAATCACAAACGATGCCGATGAGTTTTTGTTTGTTTCTAAGTATGTTCAGGAATTAGGATATAAAGAATTAAACTGGAATTTAGGTTGTCCCTACCCTATGGTTACCAAATGCGGTATGGGTTCAGGATTGATTAGTAACACCGAAAAAATCAACCAGATTCTACATAAAGTGCATAACGAATCTGATATTATCGTTTCCATGAAAATGCGTTTGGGATATGATACTACCGAAGAGATTCTGGATGTTTTTCCTATTCTAGAAAAGTATCCTATAAAGAATGTTGCCATACATGCGCGTATAGGAAAGCAATTATATAAAGGCGGAGTTCACTTAGATGCCTTTCAGGCTTGCGTTGACAACACCAAATTGAAATTGTATTATAACGGTGATATTACTTCAGTAGCTAAATTCAAGGAAATGCAAGCGCGATTTCCTACGATAGACCATTGGATGATAGGAAGAGGCTTAATAGCCGATCCGTTTTTGCCCAGTATGATTAAAAATGATTCGTTTGAATATCCTAAAAACAAAATGGAATTATTTAGTGAATTTCATGATACCTTATATGAAGGATACTCCGAGTCCCTATCTGGATCCACTCACATTCTTTTGAAAATGCATCATTTATGGGAGTACTTTTCGGTTATCTTTTCAAATCCACACAAAGTGCATAAAAAGATAAAAAAAGCAAAGAGTATCCGGAATTATGAGCAGGCTGTTGCGGAAATCGTAAAAGCGGGATAATATTCACTGAAATCTTAAATCATCTTAAAATCAAAAGGTTAAGCCTATTTGACTGCCCCCACAATTTTATACAAATTTTTAATAATGGAATGACCTCGATGTTGATTGTATCGAGCTCATTCCATTAAAAATTAGCTTTCTACTTTTATTTATTGTACTCGTTAAAACACTTTTAAACTTCATTTTTTACAAGGGTTAAAATATTCCTGTTTGTTAATTTTAAAGACCATATTTTAATTTTACTGCATTAAAATTGTGTTGAATTTCTGCGGCAGAAAGTACTCTTTTATAAATTAATACTTGAGCAATGTTTCCGTTAAAAAATAAATTATCTACAGCTCCAGCTCGTGACGATATGAACAGCTTATGACTCGTGAAGTTTCCGTTGTTGTCATTATTAAGTCCAGGGACGTTTACCTTATTTGGAGCGTTACCATCAATATAAATTAAAGATTGATCGTTAGCACCTAAACTTCTATCCATAGTTGTTGACAAAAGATGCCAATTATTATCATTTATGGAAGTAACTGAATTGTATACATTATAATATTGATTATGATCTGTAATTTGCATTTTATTGTTTATTGAAAGAATGCCAAACGCATTATTACTATTCCAATTAACGCTATGTTCTAAAACCATTGCTGTAGCAGTAGATGCCGTTTTTAAAATGAGTTGAATGGTTAATTTATCCGTATCAGACAAATTCAAATTGTTATCTGTTACAAAATAATCATTTACACCATCAAAAACCATAGAGCCGTTGCTAGTACTATTGAATGTAACTCCGTTTTTTATGGTTCCATTATTTCCAAATCCACTTATATCTGTCCAAGTAGTACCAGATCCTGAATAACTGGCTGCATTACCAGCATCTAAATGCATGACTAAACCAGCTGTTATTACGTCTAATGTTTTTGTTTGCAAATTCATTCCATTATTGTTGACACCAAAACTAGCGCCTATAGCGCCATTTTTATTAATAAAATTAAAATCCGTAGTTGAAACTTGGCCGTTTTTAGTAACAACTGAAACATTATTTACAGTTAAGGTAGAGGCAAAAGTGCCGCTGCAATAACTTCCATCAGCATCCTGAGTAGCAGTAATCGTCGTACTACCTGGACCAACAATAGTTACTGTGGTTCCGCTTATTGTTGCTACTGCTAAATTACTACTCGTATAAGTAAAAAGTCCAGCACTATTACTCGAAGGAGGGGTAATCGTATAATTGATGTCAAAATAAGTTTTAGTCCTATTATTAAAATTACTTAAAGTTGGTGTGGAACAGCTAATTATAGTGACTGCAATTGGTGTTCTGGCACTTTCACAGCTATTAACAGTTTGTGTTACATAGTAAGTCCCCGTAGCTAAATTGGTTGAAGTTGGCAAAGCACTTCCTCCTGTACTTGCTAAATACCATTTGATATTTGTTCCTGTTGCTGCTAAATCAGCTACTGTTGCTGGCGAATTAAAACTTTGATTATTTGCAGTGGGTTCTGAAGGTGGTGAACAAGTACTTCTAGAATATGAAAATCCACCTCCATTCGCATTGTCAGTCCATGAAAGTACTTTTAATTCTAAATAAATATTCTCAGAAATTAAATGAACTACATAAGTTTTATTTACACTAGTAGGAGGAGAATATGAAACCGCTTGTTGCCAGTTTCTATAAGTTAAGTTCGCATAGTTTGACAATGTCCCCAATGCCCACTCAGTATCTGAAGGAGAGGCCCCACCAAAACCACTTTCTGTAGCAATGTTGAATAAGCCTTGACTATTTGCTCTAGTAATCTTTACTAGATTAGTAATGATATCTTGATTCTGAACTTGATTGTAATTTGCATAGTCCACTTTTTGAAAAGTTATAGTTGGCCCGTTCCAAATTACGGGAGTTGTGGTTATTTTAATAGCTCCAGAAGGATTAGTTATTAAAACAGTGTTGTTTCCAGACACAACTACATAGTAATAAGTCGTACCTAAAACAGTGCTTGGTGGTGTATAAGAATTAGTCGTAGCTCCACTTATTAACGTTCCTCCTGTATTACTTTTAGTTCCGTTTTTATACCATTGGAAAGTAATACTACTTCCTGTTGCAACAACATTTAAGCTATTTACAGGATTATTTTGAATTACTGTTTGATTACTATTTGAAGGCTGAGTAGTAATTTCAATTCCTACTCTAACCGAGCCAGATACTTTACTTGAACAAGTCTCTGTTGCGGTAGTAACAACTGCATAATAATACAAAGTCCCTTCTACCGATGTACTTGGCATATAATTACCATTTGTTTCCCCAGAGAGTAAAGTTCCACCAGAGTTAGAATTTACAGTGTTACTATACCACTGATAAGTTGCTGTAGGATCACTAGATAAGACACTTAAACCTGAAGGAGTTCCCCCTAAAATAACAGACTGATTATTTGAACTAGGTTGGCTGGCTAGTATACAAATACCATAATATAGACCATGGTTTTTTTCAATTGTTTGGCGTTGGCTGGCTAATACTGCCGAAAATAGCACTAACTCACTTATATTTCCATTATAAAATACTTGTCCCCCGCTAAAAGTTTGATTTGCCCCTATTGCGACCGATGTCACTGCTGAAGAAGTTCCAGTGTTAAGATTTGCATTACCATCACTAGCACCATTGCTATATAAAGTTATTTGCCCTGTTGCTTTATTTCTAGTCCAAGAATTTTGTCGCATACTATTATCGTTTACAACTGTATTTCCTCCAACAGAATTATCCGAAGGACCATTTCCCGCAGTAAATTTATTATTATAAATTCCAAATGCAAAATCTCTAGTTCCTCCAGGCTGTTCAGAACCAAATATACCATTCATATTATACCAGCTACCGCTACCGCCACTACGTGTATTCAAACTCGAGGCTTTATGAACAAGACAACCCGTTAAATCATTATTAAATGCAGTGGATGTTACAACTAAAAATTGCGAACCTGAAAAAATAATACTGGCTAATCCATTCGCTCTCTCAATAACTCCCGACGTTACAATCTTTGGTTGATTTAAAAGTGTATTTTGAACTGCATTGATATTATTACCACTTTGATCATACCAAACAGTCACAAAACCATTTCCTGAACCAACGAAAGATGTTAGAAAATCAGTATCTAAATCACCATTGACTGCAAATCCGATATCTTGAGTCGTATTGTCGGAGCTACGTCGAACTCGTATCGCACTACCAACGTAAGAGCTGCTTAATTTTCTCAAACTATATGCTCCTACTGAAGGTGTAGAACTTGTCAATCCGATATTATTTAAGGTATTTTGAGAATAGCCTTGAAACGTGACAAATAGAAAGAAAAAGCAAAGTATTTTTTTATAAAACTTCATGGTAAATCTGTTTTGGAATCTATACTTTAATAAAAATAGTCAAACTGAATTCTATCATCTGCAGATAAATCATATCCTCCATTATTTGCAGGAACATAAATTAAAGCTTTTCCTGTCCAATTATATGCTGTATTACTTATCCTTATTCCATTCAAATACAGTTTTACTTTACTATTTACAGAAGGTGTTTGTGTCAAAGTGAAATCAGTCTGATTAGCTGCTGCCGAAAATTCATCGGCAACTTCACGAACAGGAGCAGCTCCTGTCGAAACACTTCCATCTGCCATTAAATACTGAATAGCAGTCCCTCCTGATTTGATGTAAGATGCTGCGGTAATTGCTCCACTGGTTTTTACGTTTGTAATGGCAGTATGAGAACCGGTTCCGTCAGAACCAAGCTGAATTGTATTAGAAGCTGTTACGATTGCATTTGCGCCAATAGCGACAGAATTTGAAATTCCATCAGAAGCTACATCTGCATTTTTACCAATTGCTGTATTTTCTGAACCTGAAATGTTTGTTTCTAATGATTGAGTTCCAACTGCGACATTATCAGCGCCAGAAATATTATTCGCCAATGCAATATAACCAAGAGCGGTATTTCCACCGTTTGTATCATTAGCTGCTAAAGCTCCCCTACCTATCGCTGTATTTGCATACCCTGCGTTGTTCCCCAAAGCACCAAGACCAATTGCAGTATTTGAATTTTCATTAAAATTACCTCGACCAATTGTTAGTCCGTTTATATTTACATCAGAACTAAAAGTTTTAGTTCCATCGATAGTTTGATTAGCCGTTAAATTAACAAAATTTGTTCCAGCTGAACTCTGTGTTAAATAGGTATTAGAATCCACGCTACCATCAGCTTTTAAAAATTCAGACGATGTACCTGTCGGAGTTTTAAAACTAGAGCCTGTATAGACTCCTGAAGCAATTACATCTGTAATAGCTGTATTACCAAGCTGAATTGTATTACTCGCTAACACTACAGCACCAGCCCCTATCGCACTAGCATTTGTGATGGAAGGGGTATTGTAATCTACATTTGCATTCTTTCCAATTAATGTGTTATAACCACCGGTATTGGAACCAGATCCAGCATTTTCTCCTACTGCAGTATTATTTGAAGTAGCACCCGAATTTCGCATGGAATTTGTTCCAATGGCTGTATTACCTGACCCACTATTACCATCTAAGGTCATAAATCCAATGGCAGTAGCGTTTTCGGCTGAACCGTCATTAACTGATTCACCAATAAATAAACTTTGAGAACCATTTTTACCAAAAGAAATACCATTTACCCATACATTTGAACTAAAGGATTTAGCACCAGCTACAAGTTGATTTGAAGTTAAGTCTACAAAGTTTGTTGCATCAGTTGACGTCAAATAATTAGTAGCGTCTACTGTACCATCCGCTTTTAAAAATTGAGAAGCTGTTCCATCTAACACTTTAAAGGATGTTGCTGTAACTGCACTTGTAAATCGACCGTCACCTTGAACATCTAGTTGATATAAAGGATCATAATTTGCACCTATACCAAATCTACCTTCTTCATCAATGGTTAGTCTTCTGCAACACCCCCCTTGCATTAGATTCATACTTGTACCTGAAATTCCAAATTCCCAAATACTAGCTCCTGCTAAAGTTAAAGAAGAAACACTAAAATTTGAAGAAAAATCTCCCGTTGTACCGCTTAAGGATCCGCTTAAAGTTCCACCAGTTATCGGTAAAAAATTACTACCAGAAGTGGCAATTGCAGTTGTTACATATTCAGTTGTAGCAATTTGTGTCGAATTCGTTTCAGCTGTCGCTGTTGGAGCCAATGGAGTTCCCGTTAATGTTGGTGAATCCAGATTGGCTTTCAAATCAATAGCCGTTTGTGTAGCTGTTGAAACTGGTTTGTTTTCATCCGAAGTATTGTCTACATCTCCTAAACCAACCATTGTAGCGGATATCCCAGAAACTGTTCCTGTAAATGTTGGCGAAGCCAAATTCGCTTTTAAAGCTAAATTGGTTGTCAAAATTCCATCTGCAGTAGTACGGTTAGTAGTTTCTGTTGCGATAGCATCTGCATTCGCAATTTCTGATGTTTTAGCTCTCGAAATCTCTGCTGTTAATGCTGATGAACTTGAAGTTGAACTAGCATCAACATAGTTTTTTACTGATTTTACTGTTGGGTATTTTGTATCAGAAGTTCCATCTGCTGAAACATCTGTGCTTTTATTAGCTAAATCTTCTTTTAAGACATCTGCAGAAATTCGATTAGTAGATTCAGTAGCAATTGCTGTAGCGTTTGCTGATTCTGCTGCTCTCGCTGTTGACGCTTCCGTAGCCAAACTTGTTGTTAAAGTTCCATCTGCTGAAATACGGTTAATAGTTTCCGTTGCAATAGTATCTGCATTCGCAATTTCTGCTGTTTTAGCTCTTGAAATTTCTGCTGTTAATGCTGATGAACTTGAAGTTGAACTTGCATCAACATAGCTTTTAACTGATTTTACAGTTGGGTATTTTGTATCAGAAGTTCCATCCGTTGAAACATCAGTACTTTTATTAGCTAAATCTTCTTTTAATAAATCAGCAGTACTACGGTTAGAAGTTTCTGTTGCAATAGCTGTAGTATTTGCAGATTCTGCAGCTCTCGCTGTTGACGCTTCCAAAGCTAAGTTACTTGCTAAAGTTGCATCTGCAGTTGTACGGTTAGTAGTTTCCGTTGCAATAGCATCCGCATTAGTGCTTTCTGCTGTTTTAGCTCTCAAAATCTCTGCAGTTAATGCTGATGAATTTGAAGTTGAACTTGCATCAACATAGCTTTTTACTGATTTTACTGTTGGATATTTTGAATCAGATGCTCCATCTGTTGAAACATCAGTGCTTTTATTAGCTAAATCTTCCTTTAATGCATCTGCAGTACTACGATTAGTAGTTTCCGTTGCAATTGCTGTAGCGTTTGCAGATTCTGCAGCTCTCGCCGTTGACGCTTCCAAAGCTAAGTTACTTACTAAAGTTGCATCTGCAGTAGTACGGTTAGTAGTTTCCGTTGCGATAGCTGTAGCGTTTGCAGATTCTGCAGCTCTCGCTGTTGACGCTTCTAAAGTTAGGTTACTTGCTAAACTTGCATCTGCCGAAATACGGTTAGTAGTTTCTGTTACAATAGCATCTGCATTCGCAATTTCTGCTGTTTTAGCTCTTGAAATCTCTGCTGTTAATGCTGTAGAACTTGTTGCTGAACTTGCATCAACATAGGTTTTAACTGATTTTACTGTTGGGTATTTGGTATCAGATGCTCCGTCAGTAGTTACATCAGTACTTTTATTTACTAAGTCTTCTTTTAATAAATCCACATTCGTTCTATTGGTTATTTCTGTAGTAATTGCAGTTGCGTTTGCAGCTTCCGAAGTTCTAGCAGTTAATGCTTCCGAAGCTAAGTTAGATGTCAAAGTTGCATCTGCAGCAGTACGATTAGTAGTTTCTGTGGATATTGCTGAAGCGTTAGTAGCTTCTGCTGAAGTAGCTCTTGAAATCTCTGTACTTAATGCTGTTGAACCTGAAGTTGAACTGGCATCAACATAAGTTTTAACCGATTTTACAGTTGGATATTTTGTATCAGAAGTTCCATCAGTAGTTACATCAGTACTTTTGTTTACTAAGTCTTCTTTTAATAAATCCGCAGCAGTACGATTAGTAGTTTCTGCTGCAATAGTAGTAGCATTTGCAGATTCTGCAGCTCTCGCCGTTGAAGCTTCTATAGTTAGGTTACTTGCTAAAATTGCTTCTGCAGTAGCACGGTTAGTAGTTTCTGTTGCAATAGCTGTAGCGTTTGCAGATTCTGCAGCTCTCGCCGTTGACGCTTCTAAAGTTAGGTTACTTGCTAACGTTGCATCTGCAGTAGTACGGTCAGTAGTTTCATTTGCGATAGCATCTGCATTAGCAATTTCTGCTGTTTTCGCTCTCGAAATCTCTGCTGTTAATGCGGTTGAACTTGAAGTTGAACTAACATCAACATAGGTTTTTACCGATTTTACGGTTGGGTATTTTGTATCAGATGCTCCGTCAGTAGTTACATCGTTACTTTTATTTGCTAGATTTTCTTTTAATAAATCTGCAGTAGTACGATTAGTAGTTTCCGTTGCAATAGTATCTGCATTCGCAATTTCTGATGTTTTAGCTCTTGAAATTTCTGCTGTTAATGCTGATGAACTTGAAGTTGAACTAGCATCAACATAGTTTTTTACCGATTTTACTGTTGGGTATTTTGTATCAGAAGTTCCATCTGTTGAAACATCAGTGCTTTTATTAGTTAAATTTTCTTTTAATAAATCAGCAGTATTACGATTAGTAGTTTCTGTTGCAATTGCTGTAGCATTTGCAGATTCTGCAGCTCTCGCCGTTAACGCTTCCGAAGCTAAGTTACTTGCTAAAGTTGCATCGGCAGTAGTACGGTTAGTAGTTTCCGTTGCAATAGCATCTGCATTCGCAATTTCTGCTGTTTTAGCTCTCGAAATCTCTGCTGTTAATGCTGTTGAACCTGAAGTTGAACTGGCATCGACATAAGTTTTAACTGATTTTACAGTTGGGTATTTTGTATCAGATGCTCCGTCAGTAGTTACATCGTTACTTTTATTTGCTAGATCTTCTTTTAATAAATCTGCAGTAGTACGATTAGTAGTTTCCGTTGCAATAGTATCTGCATTCGCAATTTCTGCTGTTTTAGCTCTTGAAATTTCTGCTGTTAATGCTGATGAACTTGAAGTTGAACTAGCATCAACATAGCTTTTTACTGATTTTACTGTTGGGTATTTTGTATCAGAAGCTCCATCCGTTGAAACATCAGTGCTTTTATTAGCTAAATCTTCTTTTAATAAATCTGCAGCAGTACGATTAGTAGTTTCTGCTACAATAGCAGTAGCATTTGCAGATTCTGCAGCTCTCGCCGTTGAAGCTTCTATAGTTAGGTTACTTGCTAAAATTGCTTCTGCAGTAGCACGGTTAGTAGTTTCTGTTGCAATAGCTGTAGCGTTTGCAGATTCTGCAGCTCTCGCCGTTGATGCTTCCAAAGCCAAGTTACTTTCTAAAGTTGCATCTGCAATAGTACGATTAGCAGTTTCTGTTGCAATTGTAGAAGCATTAGTAGCTTCTGCCCCAGTAGCTCTTGAAATTTCTGCTGTTAATGCTGATGAACTTGAAGTTGAACTAGCATCAACATAGCTTTTTACCGATTTTACTGTTGGGTATTTTGTATCAGAAGTTCCATCTGTTGAAACATCAGTGCTTTTATTAACTAAATCTTCTTTTAATGCATCTGCAGTAGTACGATTAGTAGTTTCTGTTGCAATAGCTGCAACATTTGCAGATTCTGCAGCTCTCGCTGTTGACGCTTCCAAAGCCAAGTTACTTTCTAAAGTTGCATCTGCAATAGTACGATTAGTAGTTTCTGTTGCAATTGTAGAAGCATTAGTAGCTTCTGCCCCAGTAGCTCTTGAAATTTCTGCTGTTAATGCTGATGAACTTGAAGTTGAACTAGCATCAACATAGCTTTTTACCGATTTCACTGTTGGGTATTTGGTATCAGATGCCCCATCTGTTGAAACATCAGTACTTTTATTAGCTAAATCTTCTTTTAATGCATCTGCAGTAGTACGATTAGTAGTTTCTGTAGCAATAGCTGCAACATTTGCAGATTCTGCAGCTCTCGCAGTTGACCCTTCTAAAGTTAGGTTACTTGCTAAAGTTGCATCTGCTGCAGTACGGTTAGTATTTTCCGTTGCAATAGCATCTGCATTAGCGATTTCTGCTGTTTTTGCTCTCGAAATTTCTGCTGCTAATGCTGATGAACTTGAAGTTGAACTAGCATCAACATAAGTTTTAACTGATTTTACTGATGGGTATTTGGTATCAGATGCTCCATCTGTTAAAATATCAGTGCTTTTATTAGCTAAATCTTCTTTTAATAAATCAGCAGTACTACGGTTAGAAGTTTCTGTTGCAATAGCTGTAGCATTTGCAGATTCTGCAGCTCTCGCCATTGACGATTCTAAAGCCAAGTTACTTGCTAAAGTTGCATCTGCAGTAGTACGGTTAGAAGTTTCTGTTGCAATAGCTGTAGCGTTTGCGGATTCTGCAGCTCTCGCTGTTGACGCTTCTAAAGTTAGGTTACTTGCTAAAGTTGCATCTGCAGTAGTACGGTTAGTGTTTTCTGTTGCAATAGCTGTAGCATTTGCAGATTCTGCAGCTCTCGCCGTTGATGCTTCCAAAGCTAAATTACTTGCTAAAGTTGCATCTGCTGCAGTACGGTTAGTAGTTTCTGTTGCTATTGCTGTAGCATTGGCTGTTTCTGCTGCTGTAGCTCTCGAAATCTCTGTTGATAATGCTGATGAACTTGAAGTTGAACTAGCGTCAACATAGCTTTTTACAGATTTTACTGTTGGGTATTTTGTATCAGAAGTTCCATCTATTGAAACATTAGTGCTTTTATTTGCTAAATCTTCTTTTAAGGCAACTGCAGTAGTACGATTAGTAGCTTCTGTTGCAATAGCTGTAGCGTTTGCAGATTCTGCAGCTCTCGCCGTTGATACTTCCAAAGCCAAGTTGCTTGTTAAAGTTACATCTGCTGAAATACGGTTAGTAGTTTCTGTTGCGATAGCATCTGCATTAGCAATTTCTGCTGTTTTAGCTCTCGAAATCTCTGCTGTTAATGCTGATGAACTTGAAGTTGAACTAGCATCAACATAGTTTTTTACTGATTTTACTGTTGGGTATTTGGTATCAGAAGTTCCATCTGTTGAAACATCTGTGCTTTTATTAGCTAAATCTTCTTTTAAGGCAACTGCAGAAATTCGATTAGTAGTTTCCGTTGCAATTGCTGTAGCGTTTGCTGATTCTGCTGCTCTAGCTGTTAACGATTCCAAAGCTAAGTTGCTTGTTAAAGTTGCATCTGCTGAAGTACGGTTAGTGGTTTCCGTTGCGATAGCATCTGCATTAGCAATTTCTGCTGTTTTAGCTCGCGAAATCTCTGCTGTTAATGCTGATGAACTTGAAGTTGAACTAGCATCAACATAGTTTTTTACTGATTTTACTGTTGGGTATTTGGTATCAGAAGTTCCATCTGTTGAAACATCTGTGCTTTTATTAGCTAAATCTTCTTTTAAGGCAACTGCTGCAGTACGGTTAGTAACTTCTGAATTCAAGTTGGTTGTCAAGACTCCATCTGCTGTAGATCTTGCATTACTTTCTGCTACCAAATTCGCTGTAATAGCATTTTCTGCAGCTGTAGCTCTTTCAACTTCTGCTACTACTGCTGTAGATCCTAAATTAAGGCTGGCATCAACATAGGTTTTAACTGCTTTTACTGTTGGATATTTCGTGTCGGATTCACTATCAATTGTTAGATTGATGCTTTTATTTACCAAGTCCTCTTTGCGGTTTAAACCAGATTGAGTCAAAGCACTTATAGGTTTATCTATATCTCTTGTATTGTCTACATTTTGAATTTCAAAATTAGTTTTTGCTCCCAAAACCGTAATAGCATTTGTACCTCCATTTTCAATTGCTACAACACCCGTAACATTTTCAGCATTTAGTGCCGAAAAAGCTAACGGAACATAACTAAAAGGCTGATTACTAATCTCAGTATAACTAGAACAATTACCATCGGTATTAATGCCAACGACTAAATTTTTACTTAAAGAACTCCAAACTATAGATTTAAAAGATTCAGCATATCCTGCCGTTTGTGTTCCAGTACCAATGATTAAATTAACCATCCCAAATTGATCTGTTTTGGTTTGAATACTTTCTTGGTATTCAATATTTGAAAACTCATCAATGAATTTAAAAATCATGCAAACATCTTTTTCAACTAAAGGAATATTTGGCACAGCAACACTAGGCAACTGGTTTCCTCGCGCATTCATAATTACTGCTTGATAAGTAATTCCATTAGTTTGTGCAAAATTTTTAGCTACTGTAAAAAACAGTAATAATATAATTATTTTTTTCATGTGGAAATGAATTAGTATTGAATGGACCTTTCGATTATAAATCTTTTGGTAAAAATTAAATTTTGGCTACACCATTTCAGTATAGTATAAATACGAGGAAACAATATACTTCCTCCCTTAATAAACGATTTCGCAGTAATTATAAAATTTACTATGAAGGTTTAAATCAGGTTGACGATTTGATTTTTTATAAATATACTTTGCGGAATTTTCACAAGAATAGAAATATAGTCCTTGAGAAAAAGTGAGTGATTTATAATAATAAAAGTAGATGAAGAGTAGTTTTTTATCATATTTTAATAATTTGGGTATAATAACTGAAACTGTTTGTATGTAGGTGAACTAAATATTGTGTTGTAGGCAAATTTGATAAATCAACGCTTAGAATTGCATCTGTTGCACTTTTCTTCCCCTTAAAAACTAAACGTCCACTTGCATCATAGATATGAATATCTATGGCTTCCAAAATTAATTGAGAAAACTGAAAATTAACAATACTTGTAACTGGATTTGGATAGGTTTTCGTAGAAATAACATCCACAATATTAGAAGATATAAAAGTACTCCATAGGCTTTGTTGAAAACCTTGCATGATAATATAGTTCTTATTTGAATTACCAATACTACTTTGTTGACCAATAGTTTGATTCACAATTAAACCCCTAGGCAACTTTACAGAACCTCCCTGTGAAGAGATCATTTGGTGATGTAGTACTTGGCCATAAAAAGTGAAAGAAGAAAAAAACAACACCAAAAATTTCATGCGAATTCTTTTTAATTAAATGTTTACAAATATATCATGAATAAATGTAACCTATTATTCATAAATACACGATGAAATACAATAAAAAACGGTAAAATACATTTTAACATAAATTTATGTAAAACAATACTTATAAAATTACTTTCAAATAATACTTTACAAAGAATGTACGAAACAAAAAAAGGCCCAACTTTTCAGTTGAGCCTTTACTATTTTTTGAAATAAACTAATTACTCTTATTTCTTATAATACTTTTTATATTTTGGATACGTAATAGCACCTATAAATGTTATTGTCCCCAGTGAATACCATATCCAACTTAATGAATGTGCTTCTCCACTCGCATATGAATGCAATCCTACTAAGTGAAAGTTTACTCCATAATAGGTAAATAAAATAGATACAAAAGCAAACATACTCATCAGGTTAAATATCCATTTCCCTCTTAATGAAGGTACAAATCGAGCATGAATCACAAAAGCATAAACCATGATACTAATTAGTGCCCAAGTCTCTTTTGGATCCCATCCCCAATAACGTCCCCAACTTTCATTGGCCCATTGCCCTCCAAGGAAGTTACCTATAGTTAGCATTATCAATCCAATAGTTAAAGCCATTTCATTAATATACGTAATCTCTTGAATATTCAAATCCATTTTCGCTTTGTTCTTTTCATTGGTAAAAAAGATAAGCAATAAGGATACAAAACCTAATATCATTCCTAATGCAAATGGTCCGTAACTCGCAACAATTACAGCCACGTGAATCATTAACCAGTACGAATTAAGCACAGGTTGTAAATTAGCTATTTCTGGATCGATCCAGTTCATGTACGCTGCTGATAAAATCATAGACGTAACAAATGCCGCAGAAGCAACTGTTAATTTTGATTTAACATCGAAAGCCAAACCAAAGAACATCGTTGCCCAAGCCACATATACAATGGCTTCATACGCATTACTCCAAGGAGCATGACCTGAAATATACCAACGAGCAGCTAATGTTAAAGTATGTAGTGTAAAGAATACCGCAATTACAATATGCATGGTATTAACCAGAGTCCGCATTAGCTTCGTTTCTTTAAAAATTTGAAGTATAGTAAAAGCTAACATTAAAATTGAAGCGAATAAATATGCAAATGGCAACTTTTGAAGTAAATCATACTTGTTGTACAAAATCTCCATTGAAATTTTATCTTCACTAGGTCTTACTTTTTCTCCAAATTTCTTTTGGAAACCATTCAAACTTTCAACTAAATCATCTGCATTTTTATAATCATTGGAGACTGAAGCATTATTTAATGATCCAAAATACAAAGGCAAAACACTCTTAGTATAAGTAGAATCCATTCCCTTTAATCCTGCTTCACCTAATTCTAATGAAGAAACCCATTTATTATTTGGATCATTCGGAATTGGGAAAATCTTTAATATTCTACCGCTCAAGGCAGATTCCATTAAATTTACTTTTTTATCTGTCTCGATAAAGTCTTTTTCAAACTGATTTGGATTTGCAGCTTTATAGGCAGCATCTAAATAAGGTGATAATTTATAATTCCCCTTTTCATCAAAGAAAGCGATAAATGGCGCTTTTTCAGCTTTTACATCTACTCCTATTAATTTACGGATACTATCATTCCCGCTTCTTAAATGAATCAACGGAATTTCAATCCATAATTGTGCATATTGAGACATCGATAAGAAAACCTGATCAGAATTCATCCCTTCGTAATCATTCGAATGGCTTACCTTTCTTAATAACTCTGACGAGAAAGTATTAATTGGCTTCATCCTTCCGCCCGCATCTTGAATAATTAATCTACCAAATTTAGACGCATGCTCTTCTTTAACTTTAAATTTATTTAGCAAAGAATCCAATTGCTTCTCAGTTGGAGCTACACGCGTATGAGTTGCACTTTCCGTATGGTCTGCATGATTGCCATCAGCATCATGATCATGATTATGGGTTTGAGCAAATCCATTAAAACTTAACAATAATACTAAAACGGTGATTAGTTTTGATTTTTTATCTTTTACCACTTCTAATTTTCTTTTTATATCAGTAAATCGAGAGTGCTTCGTAAACATAATAGCCATCATGGCAAAAAACAACATGAAATATCCTGCATAAGTTATACCAGTACCCCAAAAATCATGATTTACTGATAACACAGTCCCTTTTTCATCTGGATCAAATGAAGATTGAAAGAAGCGATATCCTTTATAATCCAATACATTATTCATAAATATTCTGGCATCAAAAGTTTCAGTCGTATCTTGTACAGTAACTTTACTTTCAAACGAAGAATAACTTTTTTCTGTACCAGGATACTTTTCAGCAATAAAATCATTCAGTTTAATTTTGAATGGCAAAACATAGGCTTTGCTTCCAAAGAAAAAAGTATAATCAATAGCCCCTATTTTAACTGTTTGAAACTGTCCTATTTTACCTTTTGAACCCACAACGGTAACTTCTTTTTCTTGTCCGTCCGCTGTTACCTTCAATATTAGAGCATCATCATGAGTTTTAGCTTTAAAATCATTATTAGACTCATAAGCAATTACTCCTTTTACGGCTGGATCAGGAAATACAAAACGTTTTTCTCCAATGGTATAAAGCGAGCGCATCATTAACGGTTGCACAATATCTTTAGTAACTGCGCCTTCCAGTTTGTCTGCCATTCTCATAAAATTTCCTTCAAAAGGAGTTTGAATGGTATATTCAGTTCCTGTTGTATTGATATTTATAGCGCCTTCAGTAGGTTTATTTAAAGCAAAAAGAACATTGTGAATATTTTGAACTTCTCCCTCTTTCAAGAAATGTTCTTCACGACCTCCATCACCTGCTTCCACTAATTTTAAATAGAAAACACCTTTATCATCTGCTTTCACATATTCCTTAGCTCCCATGATAAAGTCCTTGTACTCGACTTTAAATGGAGTATCAGCGAACTTTTCAGAAATAGAAAAATTATTATTGGTTACTGGAGAAAGTAGTAATGGTTTCTCAAAGACTCTACGTTTCATTTCTCCCTTATATTCACCATCAACAAAGACAGTAAGGAAAGTTTTATCAGAATAGAATTGGTTTTCAGCCGCCCCTTCACGTATTGGCATCATTCCTTCATAACTTATGTATCGTGTTACAAAAGCACCTAACAGAATCAAAACAAAAGCCAAATGAAGCATTAATGTAGCCCATTTCTCTTTTTTTAGCAATTGATAACGTTTTATATTCCCAATGAAATTGATCATAAAAAACACCATTATTGCTTCAAACCACCAAGAGTTATATATTAAAATTCTAGCGGTATCTGTATTGTATTTACTTTCGATGAAGGTTCCTGCACCCATTGCTATTGCAAAAGTCAAGAAAAGAAGAGCCATTAAGCGTGTAGAAAATAAAAAGGAAAAATATTTTTTATTCATTTGTAAGTAATTACGTTTTATAAAAGTCCGACAAAAGTACTTAAAAATGTTGACTTCTATATTTGTATAATTGTTAATTTAATCTAAAATTAAGCCTTTTATTGTCAGTCAATCAATTGGATTTATTGGTTTTTTTATCGAAAATGTATAGTACGAATAGTTGTAAACACTTTAAAAAAAAATGCTAATTTTGTCGAATGCTTAAAGTTACTATCATTGGCTCTGGAAATGTTTCGCAACATTTGATAGCTGCCCTACAAAAAAACCAAAATACTGGGAACGAAATTGAATTAGTTCAAGTGTATTCTAGAAAAAGAGAATCCATTACTGCCCTACTAGATTCTAGCAAAATTGTAACCGATTTTAATGATCTAGTAGAAGCTGATCTCTATATAATAGCCGTTTCTGACGATGCTATAGCTAGTGTTTCTGACCAACTCCCTTTCAAAAACAGATTAGTTGTTCACACATCAGGTAGTGTTGCACTAGACTCCTTGAATAATAACAACCGAAAAGGGGTTTTTTATCCGCTTCAAACTTTTACTAAAAACAAGGAAGTCAATTTTAAGAATATCCCTATTTGTTTAGAAAGTGAAAATAGTACTGATTTTCGACTATTAGAGAAAGTGGCGAAATCAATTTCTGACAAGGTTTTTGCTATAAACTCTCAACAACGAAAAGCTTTGCATGTGGCTGCGGTTTTTGTCAATAATTTCACCAATCATCTATACCATTTAGGTAATGAAATTTGTAAGGATCATCAAGTCCCTTTTGACATCTTAAAGCCTTTGATTCAAGAAACAGCTCAAAAAATAACGACGCTTTCTCCAGAAGATGCTCAAACAGGGCCTGCAAAACGTAATGATCAGCAAACAATTGAAGCACATCAATTATTTTTGACCAACAGCAATCAATCAAACATTTATAAAATACTAACACAATCAATACAAGATAATGGCAAAAAGTTATAAAGAATTAATGAATGACATCACTACTTTTATTTTTGATGTTGACGGCGTACTTACAGACAGCTCAGTATTTGTAACCACCGAAGGCGAAATTTTAAGAACAATGAATATTCGTGATGGTTATGCCATGAAAGCAGCAGTAGAAAGTGGATATAACGTATGTATCATCTCAGGAGGAAGTAACGAGGGAGTTCGTGTACGTTTAAGAAATTTAGGGATTACTGACATCCATTTAGGAACACCTGATAAAGTGGAAACGTTTAAAGAATACACCGAACTATACAATATCAATCCTGAACAAGTTCTTTATATGGGTGATGACATACCCGATTATCATGTTATGAAATTAGTTGGATTACCTACTTGCCCACAAGATTCCAGCCCTGAGATTAAAGCTATTTCTACTTACATTTCCAATAAAAATGGTGGAAAAGGTGCTGCACGTGATGTTATAGAACAAGTAATGAAAGTACAAGGAAAGTGGATGGCACATTTTGACGGAAAACTTGACTAGCGAACAGTCAG
Organism: Flavobacterium degerlachei; assembly: GCF_900106645.1. Classification (GTDB taxonomy): domain Bacteria; phylum Bacteroidota; class Bacteroidia; order Flavobacteriales; family Flavobacteriaceae; genus Flavobacterium; species Flavobacterium degerlachei. The sequence goes on along the minus strand of NZ_FNMV01000010.1, from coordinate 20,526 downwards.
TAGCTACCAAATAATACAAAACAGTAAACCGTTAACGTAAAACTCATCTATGAATTTTCTTAAATTGATTCGATATCAAAATCTACTGATGCTGGCTTTCATGCAATTGATTTTCAGATATGGTTTTTTGAAGTTGCAAAATGTCCCTTTGGCTTTAGCAGACTGGCAATACGGCTTATTAGTTTTAAGTACTGTTTTATTAGCCGCAGCAGGATATGTAATCAACGATATTTTTGATCAGGATACTGATATTGAAAACAAACCAAAACAACTTATTGTAGGTAATAAAATCACTGAAACGCAAGCATACAACATTTATATTGCTTTAAACATTACAGGAGTTGTGATTGGTTTTTATTTGTCGAATGTGATATTAAAACCTGGTTTTGCTGCCATTTTTATCTTAATTGCAGCGACACTTTATATTTACGCGACAAGCTTAAAGCAAATGCTGATTCTAGGAAACTTAATTGTTGCTTTATTACTTTCCTTTAGCGTTATCATCATCGGTATTTTTGATTTATTTCCTGTTATTAATCAAAATAATCAGCCAGTAATGGCAAACCTTTTTTCAATTCTATTGGACTTTGCTGTATTTGCATTTATGATCAATTTTATACGGGAAATTGTGAAGGATTTAGAAGATATAAAAGGAGATTCTAATCAAGGAATGAAAACCTTAGCAATTGTTTTAGGAGTTGAAAACACATCAAAATTAGCCGCTACTTTAGGATTAATCCCTACAGTATTCCTTTTGGTGTACATCAACAATTATTTTGTTGCTAACAATTTGCTCGCAACAACAATCTACGCTTTTATTTTTGTGGTAGCACCATTGCTTTATTTCAGTATAAAAGTCTGGCCAGCCAAAACAAAGAAGGAGTTCCAGAAATTTAGTTTACTACTAAAATGGATTCTGTTTTTCGGAATTATATCCATTGCAATCATTACTTTAAATATAAAATACAATGCTTCAAAATAAATTAAAACAGTACAAACTAATCCTTGCTTCCGGTTCACCTAGAAGACAGCAGTTTTTTAAAGATTTAGAATTAGATTTTGAAATAAGATTAAAAGATATAGAAGAAATTTTTCCACCAGAATTAAAAGCGGCTGAAATCACGAACTTTCTTGCTGAATTAAAAGCCAATGCATTTGAAGGCGACTTGAAGGACAATGAGATCCTAATTACCAGCGACACTATAGTTTGGCACAATGAAAAAGCCTTAGGTAAGCCAAAAGACAAACAAGATGCCTTTGAAATCATCAAATCACTGTCAAATTCAACTCACGATGTAATAACATCTGTTTGTTTTAAAACCAATTTAAAAACAGACATTATATCAGAGACAACAAAAGTCACCTTTAACGAATTAAGTGACGAATCAATTCTTTATTACATAGACAAATACAAACCTTATGACAAAGCGGGTGCATATGGAATACAGGAATGGATTGGGTTTATTGGAGTTTCAAAAATTGAAGGTTCTTATGCTAATGTTATGGGATTACCTGTTGACAAAGTTTACGAATATTTAAGTAAATTAGCATAAAAAGGAAAAAGATGACTTTTATTAATGATTTTTTCAAAGAAGCAATTGCAACTGGAGTTTTGATAATTTTGATGGTAACATTGCGAATTATAGTCTCAAAATTAGTGAGGCGCTTTGCAAAAACAACACATAGAATTGAACATCGAACAAATCTGGTAATCAAATACATTCATTTGTTAACTAATATTTTGTCAATAATTGCTTTAATTATAATTTGGGGCGTTCAACCCAAAGACATTATAATAGCTATTTCTTCCATTACGACAGTAGTTGGGGTTGCCATGTTTGCACAATGGTCTATTTTAAGTAACATAACATCTGGAATAATACTGTTCTTTTCATTTCCTTTTAAAATTGGGGACGTTATCAGAATTCACGATAAAGATTTCCCCATAGTCGCAGAAATCGAAGATATTCGTGCTTTTCACGTTGCCTTAAAAACAAAAGATGGCGAGAGAATTGTATACCCTAATAATTTACTGTTTCAAAAAGGGATATCTATCATGAAAGATCATTTCCCTGAAACTGAGTTCGTCGACTAATATATTGTTATAAAAAGCCCCGATTCTTCGCTTTATCTTTATCCATTTTAAGTGGTAATTATATAAAAAATATTAAAAACACTATAATTTTTAAAAGTAAAAAAACATCATATTTGTTTACTAAATAATAGATGATTGCAAAATAAATTTACCGTCTCACTAAATTCCGAAAGTTCTATGGAAACCACTACCAAATATCCGTTTTATATAAGACTCGGTTTTTCTTTAATATGTTTAATAAGTATTACCTATATTTTCTATCTTGGTAAGAGTGTATTAGTCCCAGTATTAATGGCTTTTTTATTTGCTGTTCTATTATTGCCAGTAGTTAATTTTTTAAATTCAAAACTGCGTTTTCCGCAAGGGTTAGCGGTGTTCATCACTGTTATTTTATTTGTTTTTTGCATTATTGTAATTTTAGCATTTATATCTTATCAGATTAGTGATATTGCGGATGACTTTGATACTATCAGGAAAAACATCAATATTTTTATAACCGATATTCAACGATACATCCGAACTAGTTTTAATGTTAGTATTTGGGAACAAAGAAAATACATAGAAGATGTTACTCAGGACTCTGTTAAAAAGGGGAAAGAAAGCATGGCAACCACATTAATATCAGTTTCAGACACGATAACTAATATTATATTAGTGCCTATCTATACATTCTTAATTCTGCTTTACAGAACTCACTTTATTTTGTTTTTTGCCAAACTATTTAGAAAAGAACATCATCCAAAATTGCAAGAAATTTTAACGCAAATCAAAGGATCTGTGCAAAGCTACATCGTAGGTTTGATTATAGAAATGATTTTTGTGTCTGTTTTGACAAGTGCTGGACTCTATTTTATTGGTGTAAAATATGCAATTTTACTGGGAATTATAACGGGAATTCTTAATCTTATCCCTTACGTAGGTATACTTGTCGCAGGTGTTTTAACTATCTTGTCTTCACTGACAGGGGCTCCTGATCTATCCATAATTTTGGGGGTAATAGGTGTAAACATCGTTGTTCAGGTAATTGACAATAATATACTGGTTCCTCTTATAATAAACACAAAAGTTCAGATAAATGCATTCGTATCAATTGTAGGGATTATTATCGGAGGTGGTATTGCGGGAGTTGCAGGGATGTTTTTAGCTATTCCAATATTGGCAATCTTAAAAATAATTTTTGACCGAATCGAAAGCTTAGAACCTTGGGGCTATCTCATGGGAGATAATATGCCTAAAACATTCATTTGGAAACATTTAAAATCTCAAAAAACTATTAAAAAAACAACAATTGAGACAAATGAAGGAATTACTTATGATCCACTTGACAATGATATCAATTCTTCTGATTTTAACCAAAACGGAGTAGTATAATACTATTATTATTAAATTTACTGTTCAATAGTTTGAACCAAAGCGACTTTTTTTATTTTGTCGAAAATTAACATCTAAATGTCTAAAAATCAAAAAATAGCACTACTAATTTTGATGCTTTTGGGCGTTCAGAACTCTTTTTCACAAATCACAAAACAAGAGAAAGATAGTACCGAAGTGTATAAGCAAATTCATACCTATTCTAAAAAAAATAAATTTACTAAGTTCATGCACGGCTTGATTTTTAAACCCATAAAGTCAAAAAAGCCACTTCCTGTTGTTAAGCCCATAAAAAGAATAGCCGCTGAGGACAAAATAATTAGAAACATCAAGATCATAACACTAGATCCTTTTGGGTATTCTGATACAGATACCTTGAGGAGGCCTGGAAATTGGGGAGAAAGAACTGGAAACAGATTTCATCTTAAAACAAAAAAACTCGCAATTAAAGACTTGTTACTCTTCAAAAAAAACACGGCATATAGTTTATTAAAAATACAGGAATCTGAGCGTATTATTAGAGCACAAAAGTTTGTTAACCGAGTAACAATTAGCGAGGAATTCACTAGTACAAAAGCTGATTCCGTTGATATTACCATACGCGTACTCGATTCATGGAGTACAATACCAAAAATTTCTGTTTCTGGTTCGCAAAATTCTGTAGGGTTAAATGAAAGAAACTTTTTTGGAATAGGTCACCAATTTGATTATAAGTTTACCAATAGGTCAAGCGATGGGAAAACTGCAAATAATTTAGCATATACTATCCCAAACATTAGAAACACATTCATTAAAACAAAGCTTAAATACCAAATAGATCTAGATAATTATTATGAAAAAAGCATCTCATTAGAACGCCCTTTTTACTCTCCTTTAACTAAATGGGCAGGAGGTATTTCTTTAGCACAACAATTTAGAAAAGACACTTTACAGGGAATAGATTCAAAATACGAAAACCAAAACTTCAAATATAGTTCACATGATTTCTGGATTGGAAAATCCGTTCCAATTTTTAAAGGCAGTGCTGTAAATTCGAAGACCACAAATTTAATTATTTCTGGAAGATTCTTAAATATAAATTATGTCGAAAGTCCAACTGCAGCTTACGACCCCATCGATTTTTATTCCAATGAAAAATTCATACTTTCTGGAATTGGTATTAATACACGTAACTTTATTCAAGACCAGTATATTTTTAAAAATGGAGTCGTTGAAGATGTTCCTATAGGGAGAATATATGGACTAACCCTAGGTTATCAATACAAAAACAACAACTGGAGACCTTATTTGGGAGCCCAAGTTTCCTTTGGAAGTTATCATAAATGGGGTTTCTTAAGCACCAACTTTGAACTAGGCACTTTCTTTAATAAATCAGTAACAGAACAGACCGTTTTTTCCTTTCAAGCTAATTATTTTACTAATCTCACTGAATTTGGAAAATGGAAACTAAGGCAATTCATCAAACCTCAAGTTGTTGTTGGAATAAACCGCCAAAATTCGATAGGAGATGAATTGAGTATTAATGGCAACTATGGAATTCAGGGTTTTAATAGTGCAGTATATGGTACTAATAAAATGGTGCTCACATTACAAACACAAGCCTACGCTCCACATGACGTTTGGGGGTTTAGATTGAATCCCTATTTTAACTATTCTATAGCTTTATTGGGGCAAAAAGAAAATGGAGGAAAAGTGACAAAAGCGTATTCAAAAGTAGGAATAGGAGTTATTATTACTAATGATTACTTAGTATTTAGTTCTTTCCAGCTATCTCTTTCGTACTATCCTACAATACCTTTTGATGGTGATAATATTTTCAGGACTAATGCTTTTGAAACTGGTGATTTTGGCCTACAGGATTTTGAGTTGGCAAAACCAAAAACTGTACTGTTCAAATAAAAAACAAACCTTTTTATAGAGTCATAGTTATAGCACCGTCCTGTTTATTTTTTAAAGAAGTGTAAATTTTGTAAGTTTTATAATCAATTATATAATCCTAATAGCTAATTTGTTATTATCTTTATACCATTAACCGTACTAACTTAAAACCAAATAAAAGATGAAAAAATTAACATTCTACTTAATGGTAATGGTATTATCATTAGGTGCTTTTCCAACCACATTGTTTGCTGCTGAAAAAAATGGAGTTGCAGTCGAACCAGAACCAAAGGAAATTCCTGCTGAAGTAAAGACTATGCTTAATCGCTTAGAGGAAATAAAAGCGATGGACAAATCCTCTTTAAATTCTTCTGAAAAGAAAGAATTGCGCAAAGAAGTTCGCGAACTTAAATCGGAATTAAGATCCACTGGAAATGGTGTTTACTTTTCAGTTGGTGCTATAATTATCATTATCCTACTATTGATTTTATTATTATAATAAATTTCAATAGTATTGAAAGTTAGAAAGAAGCGCTTTTTGCGTTTCTTTTTTTTTGCCAAAAATGAAATACAATTAAACGTTAATTTAATACTGTGGCACAATAGTTGAACTACACTATAAAGCATTGATATTATCCTTGCCTCAAAAATGATTTAAATAAAAAACCAAAATGAAAACATTAAAATTACTTGCTTTAGGAATTGTACTTTTTGTATCGACTTCCATGCAATCTCAGGTTTCAGTTAACGTAAATATTGGTACTGCTCCTTCATGGGGTCCAGCAGGCTATTCTAATGTCGACTATTATTATTTACCTGATGTTCAAGCCTATTATGATATCAGAGCCTCTCAATTTATTTATTTAGGTAGCGGAAATTGGGTAAGATCAAGATATTTACCCGGACAATACCGTAACTATAACTTATATAATGGATACAAAGTGGTATTAAACGATTATCACGGTAAAACACCTTATACCCATTATAAACAACATAAAGTTAAATATTACAAAGGATATAAAGGTAAACCACAAAAATCCATAGGTAACAGAAATTATAAACATAATAACTATTCTAAAAAAGGAAACGATCATCATAAAAAAGGAAATGGCAAGAGTGGTCATGAAGATAAAGGTCATGGAAAAGGGAAACATTAATTCTCAAATATTAAAAATTAAAAAAAGAAACGCTAATTGCGTTTCTTTTTTTTTGCGACATAAGCTTCTTTATATTATAAGAAATTCAACATTGCACAATAGTGAACTGATTTTTTTTTTACAAAGGGAAAAAATAAAGTATAGTGTTCTCAAACAATAGCACTATTTGCCCTATTTAGAAGCTTATTATTTCTCAAGGTCATTACTTTAATTTACTATGGAAGAGCAAGTTAACTAAACTATATAAACAAAGACAATACCAGTAAGAGCTTAACCAAAGCAATAATCACCCTAGCGTAAAAAGAATAAAAACGATATAGCTTCAGTGAAACTAGCTGTTACCACAATAAGACATATTGAAAAGCTATCCTTCTTTTTCTAAGCATACCCCTAATTAAACATCTATAAAGCCATTGTGGCACAGTTGTTGGATTTAGCTTGAAAGTATATACAAAAGGAATAAAAAATTAATATAATAATTGTAAAAATTAGAAAAGATGAAAACATTAAAACTACTCGCCGTTGGAATAATTCTACTCGTATCAAGTTCAATACAAGCTCAATTATCAGTAAGTTTAAATATAGGAACAGCACCATCATGGGGGCCTTCAGGATATGCAAATGTAGATTACTATTATTTACCTGATGTTCAAGCTTACTACGATATTAGGGCTTCTCAATTTATCTATTTTGGAAGCGGAAGATGGGTAAGATCAAGATATTTACCAAGACAATATAGAGACTATGATTTGAATCGTGGGTATAAAGTAGTATTAAATAATTACCATGGTAATAGACCTTACGCAAATTTCCATAATGATAGAAAAACATATTACAAGGGATATAGAGGTGGGAACCAAAGAGCAATAGGACAAAGACATGATAATCACAGATATTCTAACAACAGAAACGCTGTAAATCATAGAAAATATGATTCTCGCAGATACGCTGAAAACCGTAAATATTCAAACAATCATAAAAATTCGACAAATCGTAGATATGCTGATAACCGTAAATCTTCAAACAATCATGCTAAGTATTATAGCAAGAGAGGTCACAACAGAAACAACGACCATGGAAATAAAAACAAAAAAGAAAATAGAGGTCACGGGAAACGTTAATTCCTGATCATTGATTGAAAATTAAAAGAGCTCCACAATGGGGCTCTTTTTTTGTTGCCATAATACTCCTTTTTGCTAAAGAAAATAAGAATCATTTTACAGAAAAATATTTAATTACTACATTTGAACTAATTGCACAAAAAATCAAAAAAAAATGTACAAAAACAAAATTCAGTATTTACTACTATTTATTTTTTCTTTTCAAATACTATTGGCCCAAAAGCCACAAAAACTGAATTCAGCAGAAATATACAATCAAATTCAGAAGCTTAATTTCTTAGGTTCCGTTCTTTACATAGCTGCACATCCAGACGATGAGAACACACGTTTAATTTCCTATTTATCTAATGATGTAAAGGCCAGAACTGGCTACTTGTCTTTGACTAGAGGTGACGGAGGCCAGAATTTAATAGGGCCGCAATTACGGGAACTCTTAGGTGTAATTCGTACTCAAGAACTAATCGAAGCCAGAAAAATAGATGGTGGAGAACAGTTTTTCTCAAGAGCCAATGATTTTGGATACTCAAAAAATCCCGAGGAAACATTGCAAATCTGGGACAAAGAAAAGGTTTTGTCCGACGTGGTATGGGCCATCAGAAAATTTCAGCCTGATGTGATCATAAATAGGTTCGACCATCGAACTGCGGGCACAACGCATGGTCATCATACGGCTTCGGCTCTTTTGAGCACAGAAAGTTTTCATTTGACAAATAATCCAACCGCTTTTCCCGATCAGTTAAAATTAGTGCAGAATTGGCAACCAAAACGCCAGTTCTTTAATACCTCTTGGTGGTTTTATGGTAGTAAAGAAAAATTTGATGCTGCTGACAAATCTAATTTATCAACAATTAAAACTGGAGTTTACTATCCAAATTTAGGGAAATCAAACCAAGAAATTGCCGCCTTGAGTAGAAGTAGCCATCAGTCACAAGGCTTTGGTAGCACAGGAAGTCGCGGTGAAGACACTGAGTACCTTGAATTTATTAATGGTGAACCATTAAAAGACAAATCCAATATTTTTGAAGGAATTGACACCAGTTGGAACCGAGTAAAAGGCGGAAAACCTATCGGCGAATTAATTACCGAAATTACTTCGAAATTTGATTTCACAAATCCTTCCGCTAGTATCCCTAATTTGGTAAAAGCATATCAAATGATTCAGTCTTTGGACGAAAGTCATTGGAAACAAATAAAAACCGAAGAAATAAAGCAAATTATTGCTTCATGTGCTGGCTTGTATCTTGAAGCTGTTACTCACACTCAAGAATTAACTCCTGGAAGCCGCTTAATACTTAGTCTCGAAGCAATAAATAGAAGTTCTACGTCTATGGAATTGAAAAGCGTAACCATGCTACCAAATCAACAAAATATTGCTCAGAATATAGCTCTTAAAAACAACGATTTGCAAAATATAGCACTTGATTTGCAAATTCCATCGACCATAGAATACACGCAACCGTATTGGTTAAAAGAAAAAGGAACTGTGGGAATGTACACGGTAGAGGATCAAAAAAACATTGGGATTCCAGATGTTATTAGAGATATAAAGGTTATTTTCAACATCACTATTAACGGAATCGAAATCCCTTTTGAACGAACTGTAGTTTACAAATACAACGACAGTGTAAAAGGAGAAATGTACAACTATCTTGATATTGTTCCAGAAATAACGACAAGTATACTTAACAAAGTTGCACTTTTTAATAATGGTGCCCATAAATCAATAGCCGTTAAAATTAAATCAGGAAAAGACAATGTCAAAGGTGATTTGCAATTGGACTTACCAAAGAATTGGACAGTTTCCCCAAAATTAATTCCTTTCGACTTAGCTAAAAAGGGAATGGAACAAGTACTATACTTTGACGTTACTCCTCCAACAGAATCTTCTGAAGTTATTGCTAAAAGTATCGCTACTGTCAATACTGTAAAATATGATAAAGACCAAGTAATAATTGACTACAATCATATTACGAAACAGCAAGTTTTAGAACCTTCAGAAGCCACATTCATTAAACTGGATTTGAAGACTGACGGACAAAAAATTGCTTATATCATGGGAGCCGGTGACGAAGTTCCTGAAAGTTTGGCTCAAATGGGTTACAGCGTAAGTATAATAAATCCAGAGGAAATAACACCTGAAAAACTAGAATCATTTGATGTTGTAATTACTGGAATACGTGCTTACAATACGGTGGAAACATTGGCTAACAAACAAAATATATTGTTTGATTTTGTAAAAGCAGGAGGAACGATGTTAGTGCAATACAATACGCCAGATCAATTTCAGACGACGGATATTGCTCCTTATCCATTACAAATTTCTCGAGACAGAGTTACAGAAGAAAATGCAGAAGTTCGATTTTTAGCACCTAATCATCCCGTTTTAAACTATCCAAATAAAATTACTGCTAAGGATTTTGTGGGCTGGAAACAAGAACAAGGATTATACTATCCCAATGAATTTGATAAAGCCTTCACTCCTATTATATCTTCCAATGACCAGGGCGAGAGTCCAAAAAATGGAGCCTTATTAGTTGCTCCGTACGGAAAGGGATATTATATTTATACCGGTTTAAGTTTATTTAGAGAATTGCCCGAAGGCGTATCTGGTGCATACCGTATATTAGCAAACATCATTTCGTTAAAGGCTGCTACAACATTACCTTCCCAAAAAATAAAACCATAACACAAGCAATATGGAACAAGAAAAAACAAAGAATTGGAAAAAGAACTATACTTGGGTTCTGGTCGCCAATGCGATTTACATTTTGATATTTTATATAATAATGAAATTATATTCATAAATTATGCAGCTATTTGATTGGATTGTACTTATTGTAACCTTACTATTTATAGTAATTTACGGCGCTTGGAAAACCAAGGGAAGTAAAAATGTTGAAGATTATATTCTTGGCGGAAACGAAACACCCTGGTATACTGTAGGGCTATCCGTAATGGCAACACAAGCCAGCGCGATAACCTTTCTATCCACACCTGGACAGGCGTATCATGACGGAATGGGTTTTGTGCAATTCTACTTTGGTTTACCCATTGCCATGGTCGTTATCTGTTTGACCTTTATTCCCATTTATCATAAATATAAAGTCTATACGGCCTATGAATATCTAGAAAAAAGGTTTGATTTGAAAACGCGTTCCCTCGCCGCCATTCTTTTCTTGTTCCAGAGAGGTTTGGGAACCGGTATCACCATTTATGCCCCTGCAATCATCTTATCGGCAATATTAGGATGGAATCTTAATTATATGACCATTGCCATAGGGGTTCTCGTTATTATTTATACCTTTTCAGGAGGTACAAAAGCGGTGAACGTTACACAAAAGCAGCAAATGTTTGTAATCATGTCTGGAATGTTGATTACTTTTTTCCTCATTCTACATTTTCTACCCAATGAAATGACATTTAGTAATGCATTGCATATTGCTGGTGCCAACGACAAAATGAACATCGTTAATTTCTCTGTTGATCCCGAAGAAAAATACACTTTTTGGAGTGGTATAACGGGTGGTTTTTTCCTAGCTTTGGCTTATTTTGGAACAGATCAGTCACAAGTGGGCCGTTATCTATCTGGGAAATCGGTTCGTGAAAGCCAGATGGGACTAATTATGAATGGTTTGTTGAAAGTGCCAATGCAATTCTTCATCTTGCTTACGGGAGTAATGGTTTTTGTCTTTTTCCAATTTAACCCCGTTCCTTTAAACTTTAATCCAAACAATAAAGTAACGATAGAAAAATCGCAATATAAAAACGAGTACCATGCATTAGAAAAGAAACTGGATGCCCTTTCAGAAGATAAAAAAGTAATTAATCTATTGTATATCGACCAACTCAACCAAGATTATGACAATCCAATTCTACGCAAGGAATTGATAGGCTTGTCAGCCAAAGAAAAGGACCTGAGAGACCGTGCCAAAGAAATCATATTAAAAGCAGATAGTGGCAGCGAAACAAATGATAAAGATTATGTGTTTTTCCATTTTATTTTGAATTATCTGCCTAAAGGATTAATCGGATTATTGCTGGCAGTAATTATATCGGCAGCCATGTCTTCAACAGCTTCTGGACTAAATGCATTAGCCTCTACAACGGCTATCGACATATACAAACGTAATTTAAAGGAAGAAAAATCCGAAAAGCATTATCTCAATGCTACAAAATTCTTTACTTTATTTTGGGGAATTGTAGCTATATTGTTTGCAAGTATTGGTACCCTATTTGAAAACCTAATCCAATTGGTAAACATCATTGGTTCTATTTTTTACGGAACCGTATTGGGAATTTTCTTGGTCGGATTTTACATCAAATTTGTAAAAGCGAAAGCCATATTTTATAGTGCTCTTGTGAGCCAAATTACCATTTTCATCATATACTATTACGCTATTTATATATATCCAGCTGGCGAAGAGAAACTGGGTTATTTATGGCTGAATTTCATTGGAGCAATGCTTACCATTGTATTATCTTCCCTAATGCAACTGTCTATTTTCAGAAAAGAAAAAAGCTAAATGATAAATATATTATAAAAAATAAATCCCGTTTCAATTATTTGAAACGGGATTTATAGTATTAAGAAAATAGAACTGATTATTTACTCCATTCAGAAATACTGTCTTTATTCATTTTAGCGTAGTCTTGATTACCTGCTGCTTCAGAAGCTGCTAATGATAATTTAGCTGTTTCAATAGCTCCTTTTTTATCTCCTTGCTTAGCTTGTACTAATGATTTTAATCTCAAGTAAAAGAAGGGTTGCTCGCTATTCAATTCTAATGCTTTATCAACATAAGATCTTGTTTTACTAATATCGCCATTCGACTGATAAAAATACTGTGCTGCTGAAAAATAATCACCAGATGAAGGACCAGCCAAAGCTTTTTCTACATTTGCGATAGCCGTCTTTTGGGTAGGTACTTCAAATTTTATAGCCACGTAAGAATTCTCCCAAGATATTTCAAGAAAGGCAAAATCACTGCTTAAACCATTTATTCCTATGGTAAATGTATCAGTTGCTTTTGGCATTGCTTCTTCTTTTACAGTAGTTCTTAATGCCACATTTGACTCTTTAAATTCTTGCGGAGTTCCCCAGTTATCAGTAGTCGAATAAAATAGTACTTCCCAACTTTGAATATTTGGAATGGTATATAATGCATATTTCCCTTTCTTCAGCGTTTTACCACCAATGATTACATCATCACTAAAAGAAACGGTTGTATTTTCATTTGCTCCAGTTCTCCAAAGTTTACCAAAAGGAACTAAATTGCCAAAAACAGCTCTTCCTCTAGCCGAAGGTCTAGAATAAACAACTTCTACATCAGTCAAGCCTACGACTTGATTTATTGTCGCCTTAGGACTTGCCTGTGGCGTTTGAACCTGTGCCTCAATTGTAAATTGAGTAATGATGATCGCTAATGCAATAAGTATTTTTTTCATTTTCTAAAATTTATATGTTTTTCCAAATTTACAAAATACAGCCAATGATGCTGTTAATTATTTATTAATATCTAATCTATAGCGCGCCACTTTTTCATAATCAATTTCATTAAAATGGTTGATTACCACATCTGCTTCTGATAAATCCTGGTCCTTTGAATGAAAGCTATTGTACGCTACACAAAATATCCCCGCTGCTTTTGCTGCTTTGATACCATTTGTACTGTCTTCAATAACGATACAATTTTCTTTAGGAGCTATCGATAAAGATGCCGCATGTTCAAATATGGCAGGGTGCGGTTTTGATTTAGGAAAATCCTCCCCACTAACAATATGGGTAAAATAATCGTGTAATTTGAATCGGTTAAAAACACGCTCAATTGTTACTTTTGAAGCTGATGATGCTAAAATTAACTGCATCCCTTTTTGATAAAAATCTTTGATCAAGATTTCGACACCACTTAACAATTCTAAATCTGCTTTTTTATCAAAAGCATCATTAAAAATAGTTCTTTTTCTCTGAATTAAATCTTCAACATCGTGATCAAGCTGAAAAATATCTTTCACTTTCTGAAACGTATTTCGAGTCGAATTTCCGGTAAAAGAAGTAAACATCTCTTCGGTAACATCAATTTTAAGTTCACTAAATTGCTGAAAATAAGCATAACGGTGTACCGGTTCAGTGTCTACAATTACACCATCCATGTCAAAAATTACGGTTTGTATCATATTATGATTTTAAATTTTTAGTTTTAGTTTACCAAATCGGGATACTACTTTTTAAGCAAGTATCGGATTACTGTTTCTGCGGCATATAAACCAAACAATCCTGGCATATAGCTGTTAGTTCCGTAAAATGATTTTTTATAGTTAGATCCATCTGTCATTTTCAAACTAGCATCATCTTGAATTTCTGATGAAAAAACGACTTTCAACTTATCAATTTTATGCTCTTTTAATCTTTTTCGAATGGTTTTTGCCAAAAAGCAATTTTCTGTATTATTAATATCAGAAACTTTCACTTTTGCAGCTTCCATTTTTCCACCAGCGCCCATGCTTGATATAATTTTAACTCTTTTACGCTTGGCGCCAATAATCAAATTTAATTTGGGTGTCACGCTATCGATACAATCCAAAACGTAATCAAATTCCTCAGTAACGATTTCGAAAGCGCGCTCTGGCGAAAGAAATTCTTGTACTTGGGTCAATTTCAACATTGGATTAATATCCATCAAGCGATCTCCTACAATTTTAATTTTGGGTTGTCCTACGGTGGAATGCAAGGCTGGTAATTGTCGGTTAATATTGGTAATATCTACCACATCGCCGTCTACAATTGTCATAGACCCTACTCCTGCTCTTGCCAAAAATTCAGCCGCAAATGATCCTACTCCACCCAATCCAACGACTAAAACGTTAGCATTTTGCAATTTATTTAATCCTTCTTTTTTAAATAAAAGTTCCGCTCTTTCTGTCCATTCTGCCATTGCTATTTTTTGTTTAAAAGTTTAAGGTTTAAGGTTTAAAGTTCAAAAAAAACTTCTCCTTCTGAATATTTATTATTCTAAATCAAGGTTGTTTTAAAAACGACTTGAAAATTACTGCTTATTTGTTTTTGGATTTCCTCCAAATTTACGTCCTTGTATTTTGCTGCTAAAGCATATACAACATCTATATTTTCTGCAATAGTATCCGTTTCCAGAAAAAACCTATTGTTGGGAACACTTTTAAAAACAGATTCTAGTTCTGGATTTCTTAATAGATATTTCCCAAACGAAATATAAAATCCGTTGTCTACTAGTTGCTTTGCCGTTTGCTCATTTTTAGAGAAACCGTGAATAATCATGGGAACGCTGATGTTCAATTTTTTCTTTATGGCTATTATTTCTTGAAAAGCAGCCACACAATGTATCACAACGGGCTTGTTGTATTTTTGTGCCAAAAGCAATTGTTTTTCAAAAACCACTTGCTGTAAATCCATTGGCATTTCAACTCTTTTGTCGAGACCGCATTCGCCTATGGCAAGGCAATTGATCTCCTTTAACTTGTTTTCTATTACTTCCAAATCGGTTTCCAGTCGTTCCTCCACAATATACCAAGGATGAATCCCAATGGAATAAAAAGGAATCGAGGCATCAAATTCTTGTGGATATTGATTCACCAATTCCAACACATCCGTTTGATTGGTGAAGCTGTGCGTATGCAAATTAAATAATTTCATTAGTCGTGAAATTTTTTAACGCCCGCTTTTATTTCGATATTTAAATCGTTTTCTAAAGGTACTCTTGGACACGAATATTTGTGATTATAGGCACAATACGGGTTGTAAGAAGTGTTGAAATCAATCGCAATGGTGTTGCCTTTTGGTATTTTTAAATCGATATATTTCCCTCCTATGTAACTTTCTTTGCCCGAAGTAAGATCTGAATAAGGTAGAAAAAGATAATCTCTATATTCTTTCTTTTTTGAAAGCTCGATGTTCTTATAAACATTTAGTTTTAATGCTTTGCCATCAATATTGAAATGTACTTCTCCGTATTTAATATAAGTTGGTGTTCTTTCTGTCGATGTTTTCATTCCAAATGGCTTCTCTTTAGCTGTTCTTACAAAAGTAGCCGTCACGAAGTATTTTTCATTTATAGGGTAAAAATCCAGCGACTTGAATGTAGCCAAATCAGCTGCCATTAGTGGACTGGTCTTGGCATCAGCATACTCAGAATTGATTTCCTTTTGAAATTTTTCTGCGGTCTTGCTATCAAATTTCCCTTGGGCAAAGCCAAAGCTGAATTGTATCAAAAACACCAGAATTAGAATCTTTTTCATTTTTTTAATTTTAGCAAAAATAGTTTAAAAGTTACAAAGCCACAAAGACTGAAAGTTACAAAGTTTTTTACCTTTACGAAAAAGAACCTAATTATAATGCTTACAACTGCTTTCAATCGATATATTAACAATTTCAAGGGGGTTTCGAGAGAAATTTGGATACTTACCCTCATTACCTTTATTAATCGTGCTGGAACGATGGTTCTTCCCTTTTTATCTAAATATTTAAAGGAAGATTTACAGTTTAGCTACGGTGAGGTGGGTTGGATTATGGTTGCTTTTGGTATGGGATCCATGTTGGGTTCCTGGCTGGGCGGGAAACTATCCGACAAAATAGGTTTTTATAAAGTAATGGTTTTTAGTTTGTTCAGTAGTGGACTATTCTTTTTTGCACTACAATATATAACGAGTTTTTGGGGCTTATGCTTGGGAATGTTCAGTATTATGACGCTCGCCGATATGTTTCGACCAGCGATGTTTGTTTCCCTTGGTGCCTATGCAAAACCCGAAAACAGAACACGATCCTTAACTTTAGTTCGATTAGCCGTAAACCTTGGTTTTGCTGCCGGACCTGCTTTGGGTGGTTTGATAATTATGGGAATGGGATATCAGGGCTTATTTTGGGTTGATGGAACCTCTTGCATTGTCGCAATTTTGATTTTTGCTGTATTGGTAAAAGAAAAGAAAAAAGGTTCTCATCAGGATCCACATGCGACTATTTTAGAAGCTGCTTCAGTATTTAAAGATAAAATATTCTGGGTTTTCTTATTTGTAAGTTTCGCCACAGCCATGATTTTCTTTCAACTATTTACTACGCTACCTTTATACCATAGTGAACAATTTGGGTTGAGTGAGTTACAAACTGGATTGTTGATGACCCTAAATGGTTTGTTGATTTTTGCTTTAGAAATGCCTTTTGTTGGTTATTTTGAAAGGAAAAAAGTGCAGAAACTCAAAATTATTCTTTGGGGATCGCTACTAATGGGAAGCAGTTTTTATTTATTACTTTTCAATGTTTGGGCGGGAATTTTAATTATAGCCATGATTTTTATATCAATAGGCGAAATATTTGCTTTTCCGTTCTCGAATACTTTTGCCATGAGCAGAGCACCTAAAGGACATGAAGGTCGTTATATGGCTCTGTACACGATGAGCTTTAGTTTAGCACATATTGTAAGTTCTAAAGTGGGTTTAGAAGTCATTGCCCGTTTTGGATACCAAGTAAATTGGGTTGTTATGGGGACTTTAGGTATTGCAGCTGCCGTTTGTTGTATCTGGATACAAAAGCTGTTGAAACTTGAAAACCAAACTATCTAATACTATTTTTTTATTTCTTAAAAACTCTCTTTTTTAGTTGATTTAAACCATTAAACTTGAAAAATAGTTAATTAACTGCTTTTATAGTTGCGTAACTATAAATATAGTTGTAAGTTTGAATTGCGTTAAGGATTGAGGCGGTATCCTCGTAGTGAAACGAAGAGATATAGCCGAAAGCCTGACCCGCCCTTGCGGGTAACGCCCAAATAAATCTGAGCTATGCAAAAATTGACCAACAAAGAAGAAGAAATCATGCACATATTATGGAAGCTGAAAAAAGCATTCGTAAAGGAAGTCATGGCGGAAATCACAGAGGACCAACCTCACTACAACACCTTATCGACCATTGTACGCAACCTGGAGGAGAAAGGATATGTTGCACATAATGCCTATGGAAACACGCATCAATACTACCCAATCATTGCGATTGAAGACTACAGAAAAGGTTTTATGAATACGGCAATTGATAATTATTTTAATAGTTCGTATAAAAATATGGTGTCCTTTTTTGCCAAAGAAGAGAAAATATCAGCCAAAGAACTTCGTGAAATTTTAGCGATGATAGAAAATCCGAAAGACGAAAAATAGACTTTTTCTAAGTAATAATAATTGTGTATTTAAAAATTCAAACAATGGAAATACTATTTATTTACCTCATAAAATCAAGTGGCTTAGTTACTTTGTTCTTTCTGGCATACTATGTTTTATTGCGAAAAGAAACCTTTTTCATCAGTAACCGTTGGTTTCTGTTGGCCGGTTTAATCACTTCCGTCCTACTTCCATTACTGGTTTTCACGAAGACGATTTGGGTAGAAGCAAGTCCCACAAGGATTGATTGGTCGCAAATTTCTGCCGCTGATTCACTCGAAAAAAGCACTTTTGAAATAGATTGGTTTTTGACTGTAGGAATTGGTTATGCTTTGGGAATAGTCGTTTTTTTAATCAAATTTGGATTGGATTATTACAGTTTAACTAAAGTATTTAAAGGCCAAACTATTCAAAAGCAAGCCGATTTTAAGTTTATTGATGTCAATGAAAAACTAGCTCCATTTTCATTTTTTAATACTATTGTATACAATTCAGCTTTATATAGCGAAGCTGAACTAGAAAATATCATTGAGCATGAAAAAGTACACTCCGAACAAAATCACACGATAGATGTTTTAGTAACTCGAATATTTAGCATCCTATTTTGGTTCAACCCAATAATTTGGCTTTACCAGAAAGCCATTCTTCAAAATTTGGAATTCATCGCTGATAGTGAAGCCTTATTGAAAATTTCAGACAAAAAAGCCTATCAAATCACGCTTTTAAAAATAACAACCCATGAAAATTGTGTTGCCTTATCCAATCATTTTTATCAATCATTAATCAAAAAACGAATCGTTATGTTAAACAAAAATCAATCTAAAAAAAGGAATTCCTGGAAGTACTTATCAATACTTCCGGCATTAATAGCTTTTATTCTATTATTCCAAATTGAAGTAATTGCTCAAGAGAAAGTAAATAAAACGATGACTACAGTCAAAGAAAGTTCTGATAAAGAATTGACTACAGAACTTAGCGAAAACAGAGGTGATACTATTAAAAAAACTAAAACAATCACAGTACACTCAACAAAAGACGGTGATAATGATGAAGTAACCACTATCTATATTAATGGTGAAAAAGCAAGCCAAGCAGAGTTGGATGCTATGGATCCAGAAGTAATTAAGTCCATGAACGTTAATAAAAACGGAAAAACTTCAAGTATAAAAATAGTTACTAAAAACTCAAATGAGGTTCCAGATAACACTGAAATTTTTATTAACGGAAAAAAAACAAGCAAAAAAGAATTAGATGAATTGGATCCTAATTTAATTGAAAGCATGGACGTCAGTAAAAATGGAAAAGAACCAACAATTAAAATAATTACTAAAAATTATAATGATATTTCTAATAGCTCGCAATTGATGATAGGCGGAGTTAATATGACCGAATTAAACTTAGAGAAAATTGATCCCAAAAACATCAATAACCTACAAACTAGTAAAACAACTAGAACTATTAAAGTAATTGCCAAGCAAAAAGACGGAATTCCTTATGAAACTGAAATTTATATCGATGGTATAAAATCGGACAAAACGGAATTAGATAAAATTGATCCAGGCATAATCGAAAGAATGGATGTAAATAAATCCAGTACCGGTGAAAAAATAATTAAAGTAATCACTAAAAAAGAAAAATAGTAACTCAATAAATCTAAAAAAGACGGTCTACCACTAGACCGTCTTTTTTTATACCTTTGCACCAAATAATATACTTATGTTCAAAATTTTAGCTCAGATAAATAAAGTGCTCTTACCGAGTTTCAGCAAACAGCGAATGGATCTAGCCAAAGCCAAAAAATGGCAAATGGCAATCATTGGCTACCGTTATTATGTAACTACTCGTGCATTGCGCTAATATGTTATTGCCGCAAAAATATCATACCCCTTAATTCTGTCCCTTCCATTGAGGAAACTTAGCTCCATCAGGAAATTGAATTGGACAATTTCTCCGCCTAATTGCTCCACCAATTCGCAAACTGCTTTGGCCGTACCTCCAGTGGCAAGAACATCATCATGAATAAGCACTCTATCGCCTTTACAGATAGCATCAGTATGAATCTCTAGCCTATCCGAACCATATTCTAGTTCATAGGAAGCCGAAATAGTATCATAAGGTAACTTATTGGGTTTTCTAACCGGAACGAAGCCTACGTTCAATTCTTGTGCGATTAGCATCCCGAAGAAAAAACCACGACTCTCTACCCCTATAACTTTGTCTATTTTTTTATCTCTTAGCGATGAAACTAAAATTTCCAGACATTCTTTTCTCGCTTTTTGGTCAATTAACAAGGGTGTAATGTCTTTAAACAAAATTCCTTCTTTTGGAAATCCCTGAATATCACGTATATAATTTGCTAACTGCATTTTTTTTGATTTTTATATTAAATTAGACTTGCAATTTACACATTTATCCTTATCTTTGCACCCGCAAACACGTTGACACAACGTTTATGAAAATAAAGGTTTGCAAATAAAAAGGCCTTGTGGCGCAACTGAATAGCGCACTTGATTACGGCTCAAGAGGTTACTGGTTTGAATCCAGTCAAGGTCACAAAACCCCAACAGATGTTGGGGTTTTTTTATGCTTTTTAGCGAAAATTGCAAAGCTATAATGGATCAAGTTCAAAAGTTGGGGATTAAGCAAAAAGATTAGATAATCTAAACAAGAAGAAATCAATTTTTCTAACGCCTCTAAATTGCGATCTAAAAGCTTTAATTTTTGCATTGAA
>NZ_FNMV01000039.1 GCF_900106645.1 Flavobacterium degerlachei | reverse complement strand
TCTACTGTGTATTCTCCTGCTTTTGTGTTCTCTGCTACCGTTACGGTTCCGTCTGTGTTTACTGTTAATGGTCCGTTTGGAGTAGAAGTGATTGTTACATCTGAGGCTACTACTTTAACGCCATTCAATAAATCATTATCCAATACATTGATTCCTGCATCTCCGCCAACTATGCCGTTGATTGGTCCTGCAACATCATTTACTGCTTTGATTGGTGCTGCAACTACTGTTACCGTTACTGTCGCTGTATCGCAATTGTTTGGATTCAACACTTCACAGATTGTATAATCCACCGTATAAGTTCCTGCTTTTGTGTTTTCTGCTACCGTTACGGTTCCGTCTGTGTTTACTGTTAATGGTCCGTTTGGTGTAGAAGTAATTTTTACATCTGAGGCTACTACTTTAACGCCATTCAATAAATCATTATCCAATACATTGATTCCTGCATCTCCTCCCGTTGTTCCATTGATCGGCCCTGCAACATCATTTACTGCTTTGATTGGTGCTGCAACTACTGTTACCGTTACTGTCGCTGTTGAACAGTTGTCGGCATTTAATACTTCGCAGATCGTATAGTCTACTGTGTATTCTCCTGCTTTTGTGTTCTCTGCTACCGTTACGGTTCCGTCTGTGTTTACTGTTAATGGTCCGCTTGGAGTAGAAGTGATTGTTACATCTGATGGAGTTACTTTAACGCCATTCAATAAATCATTATCCAATACATTGATTCCTGCATCTCCTCCAACTATTCCGTTGATTGGTCCTGCAACATCATTTACTGCTTTGATTGGTGCTGCAACTACTGTTACCGTTACTGTCGCTGTTGAACAGTTGTCGGCATTTAATACTTCGCAGATCGTATAGTCTACTGTGTATTCTCCTGCTTTTGTGTTCTCTGCTACCGTTACGGTTCCGTCTGTGTTTACTGTTAATGGTCCGTTTGGAGTAGAAGTGATTTTTACATCTGATGGAGTTACTTTAACACCATTCAATAAATCATTATCCAATACATTGATTCCTGCATCTCCGCCAACTATTCCGTTGATTGGTCCTGCAACATCATTTACTGCTTTGATTGGTGCTGCAACTACTGTTACCGTTACTGTCGCTGTTGAACAGTTGTC
>NZ_FNMV01000023.1 GCF_900106645.1 Flavobacterium degerlachei | reverse complement strand
TACCATTAAAAATACGAAAAAAGGAGCAAAAAACTATAGTTTTCTACTCCTTTTTATTAACAATTAATTCCTAAAAAGACTTTTTCAGTGCCCTCGCCGCGGCAAATGGTGTTTTTGTTTATAGTATTGAAGTAACTATTTGTCCTTTGTAAAAGGTATCTTTTGACTATCATTGACAATCATATCAAATCCGTTTTGGGCTTCATTAAATTGAAATTTAAGTCCTGCTCTTTTTGATTCGAAAAAGTCCTTGCCTATTGGTTCAACGCTAAATTTAGGATAACCAGTTATCTCTACATTAAGAACGCTGTTTTTTTCACTGAAAACAATCTTTATAGGAGCTTTATCATTAGAATAAGTACCCAAATAACCGTCTAAAATAAGGTCCTTTTCAATTACACCTTTAGCTGGAGTCCAAATATTATTTCCTTCATTATTGTCTGGAAAAGCGTGATCTGGATCTAAAGTGATACTTTCAATTTCTTCGGTAGAATCATGCTTAAACGACCATACCTTATTTCTTTGCCAAACTTCAACCGGTAAATTTACACGACTCACTTTTCCGCTTGTAGTTTTTACATCTAAAACTATTGGCATAGCCATTTTGTCGAAATTCTCAACTGTAATAACAACACCTTGTTTAGGATCATTTTTTACATATTTGATTGAGTTGATTCCTTGGTCTAAACGCCAGTTGTTTACAAACCAACTTCTCCAAAACCAGCTTAAATCCTCACCAGCTACATTTTCCATTGTTCTGAAAAAGTCATCCGGAGTAGGATGTTTAAAAGCCCAGCGTTCTACATAAGTACGAAAAGCCAAATCAAAACGCTCTTCACCTAATACTTGCTCACGTAAAACAATCAGTGCTGAACTTGGTTTAAAATAACACAAAAGACCAATATTTGCCTCCTTCATATTATCTGGAGAACTCATCACAGTTTCTAATTCAGGTCTGGTGAACGCTTCTGCCATTTTATGAAAATCAACGGCTTCTGATTTGTATTCTCCATTGTTGAAGTCAACTGAACTTAATGAATTAATAAAGGTATTGAAGCCTTCATCCATCCATCCAAATAAACGTTCATTTGAACCTACAATCATAGGAAACCAGTTATGTCCAAATTCATGATCAGTAACTCCCCATAAATCTTCTCCTTTAGATTCCCATCCACAAAAAACGATTCCTGGATATTCCATTCCGCCTTCATTTCCTGCAACATTTGTCGCCACTGGATAAGAATATTCAAACCATCTTTTTGAATAGTTCTCAATAGAAGCCTTAGTAAACTCTGTCGAGCGACCCCAAGCTTCATTACCTGCACTTTCTACTGGATAAGCTGACAATGCCAAAGACTTTTTACCACTTGGTAAATTGATTGCAGCACCGTCTAATATAAATGCTGCTGAAGATGCCCACGACATATCCCTAGCATTTATTAATTTATAATGCCATGTTTTAGTAGTCGCAACGCTAGTGTTTGCTGCAGCTGACACTTCATCTGCTGTGCGTATAAAAACTGTTTTATCGCTTTTCTTGGCTTGTGCTAATCTACTTTGTTCTACTGTACTGTAGACAGCTGTTGGATTCATCAATTCTCCTGAACAAACAACAATATGATTAGATGGCGCAGTAATGTTTACGTCAAAATCACCGTATTCCAAGTAAAATTCAGATGCTCCTAAATATGGATTGACATTCCAACCTTGTACATCATCATATACGCACATACGCGGGTACCACTGTGCAATGGTAAAAATTTTCCCGTTTTTAGTGTCAAGAACTCCTGTACGGTCCGATCCTTCCAAAGGAGAAATATAGGAATATTCAATTTTAATTTTTACTGACCCCCCTTTGGCCTTTAATTCCTGAGGAAGCATAACCTGCATTCTAGTATCAGTAATTACATATTTAGTATCAACCTCAGTAACTTTACCTTTAGTTGCGGTAATAACCTTAACGGATTTTATTTTACTCCCTCCATCAAAATTTTGTCCCTGAGCTCCATTACGACTTCCTGTTAAAGGAACGACCGCGTTACCACGTGAATCTGATTTGAATAAATTTTGCTCTACATTCATCCATACAAAAGACATTTTATCTGGACTATTATTAGTGTAGGTAATAATATCAGTACCCACAATCTCATTATTAGACTCATTTAGCTTTACAGTCAGAAGATAATCAGCCCTGTTTTGCCAATATTCTGCACCAGGCTGGCCACTTGCAGAACGAGTCGCCGTTCCGTTTTTCGAATAAAAAAATGGTGCAAAAGCATCATGGTAATTGTAATTTGTAGTTGGTGCAACCTTTGCGTCAGCAGGAAGTTGTTGTGCCCATAGGGAAGATACTCCCAACAATAAAGCCAAATGTAGTAAGGCTTTGAACCGAATGTTTTTCATGTTTTTCACTGTTTGTTCAGCAAATTAATGAAAAGAAGCAGAATAATAAAATTAATTGAGGCATTATATTAAAAATTATGCGAATCTTATTAAAAAAGGAATTAGTTACTATTCTTTGTTTAAAATAAAAATTAAGAAATATATTTACAATTTCAATACTATATTAAAACAATCTATCATTTTGACTACAATAATAACCAACTCGTATTTGACAGTAGAAATTAATCATTCTGGTGCGGAACTATTTTCACTTAAAGCTAATGGCAATAATAAAGAATATATCTGGGAAGGAAATCCGGAATTTTGGGGCAAGCACTCCCCTATTCTATTCCCAATTGTAGGGACCTTGAAAGACAATAGCTATACTCATAACAATGTATTATACCACTTATCTAGACATGGTTTTGCCAGAGATGGAGTTTTTCAATTAATTGCAAAAAAAGAAAATAGCGTCACTTTTTCAATACAGTCCTCAGAAGAGACATTAAAAGTATATCCCTTTGATTTTGAATTGCAAATTAGCTATACCCTTGAAGATAAAAGTCTAAACATTAATTACAAGGTTATCAATAAGGGAGAATCCAAAATGCCATTTTCAATAGGAGCGCATCCTGCTTTCTCTTTAGCTGGAAATTTCGACAATTATAGTCTCCAATTTGAAAAAGAGGAACCTCTGGTCTACAATCTGCTGGAAAATGATTTAATTTCAAATAAAACTAGAATATTAGCGACTACAAACAATGTAGTTCCATTAGACTATCAATTGTTCGAAAATGATGCCTTGATCTTTAAATCCCTACAATCTAATTATCTAACCATATTAGAGACTGGGAATCCAATTTTGAGAGTACGTTACGATGACTTTCCGCACCTTGGTATTTGGACAAAAAAAGATGCGCCATTTCTCTGTATCGAGCCTTGGTTTGGCTATTCAGATTCTGTTGAAAGTTCTGGTAAGATTATGGAAAAAGAAGGCATTCAAATATTGGACTCCAATGAAACTTTCAAATCAAAATTTAGTATCGAAATCCTCTAATCAATATAATATGTTACAGCTTAATTTTGAACCATTTCCTAATCTTGAAACGGAACGTTTGCTTTTAAGGCGCGTCATTGCTACTGATACAAAAGAGATTCTCGAATTGCGTTCGAATGCCGAAACCATGAAATATATTCCTAGGCCATTGCTAAAAACCGAGGAAGATGCTTTAGAGCATATTGCTAACATCGATGACAAAATAGAAACTCAGGAAGGAATTAATTGGGCTATTACTTTAAAAGACAGTCCAAAACTAATTGGAGTAATTGGCCATTATAGAATACGACCAGAACATTTTAGAGCAGAAGTGGGCTATATGTTACTACCGCAATTTCATGGTAAAGGGATTATTCCGGAAGCCATAAAGGCAGTCCTAAAATATGGTTTTGAAAAAATGGGATTACATTCTATCGAAGCAGTTATAGATCCCGCTAATTTAGCGTCAGAGAAAGTATTGCAAAAAAGTGGATTCACAAAAGAAGCTCATTTAATAGAAAACGAATATTTTGAGGGACGCTTTTTGGACACTGTTATTTATTCACTACTAAATAAACCATAGCGTAAACTATAATAAATATATTACAATTGTATTAACTGATGTTTTATATTTACATTCAAATAAAGAATAAAAACACTTTTATATCGACCATCAACCTTATCATGAAAAAAAATTTCTTATTACTTATCATCTTATTTTCAATTCAATCACAAAGCCAGACCTACATAAAAGTAAATGCTTTAACCACTCTACTGACTGTTCCAAATATAGGAATTGAAACTAGTATTGGTAAAAAATCAACCTTTCAATTTGATATTCTAGCATCACCATGGAAATCTATCAACGGAAAGCCTAAACAATTTTACACGTTTATACCAGAATACCGCTACCACTTCCATGAAAAAAACAATGGATTTTATGTTGGGGCACATATTGGCGCCACTCTATTTAATTTCCAGAAATGGAATTATTTGAATACCGATCAATATGAAAAAGGTTTTGGCTACATAATGGGAGCAACAATAGGGTACCAAACGAAAATAAACGACAAGTTTATGCTGGATGTTTTTCTTGGGGGAGGAAATCAACAAGGATTCTACAAAGGCTACCTTATAAGTAGTGGAGAGCGTTATGATGGCGCCGAAAATTATAACAAAAG
Source organism: Flavobacterium degerlachei (assembly GCF_900106645.1). Taxonomy (GTDB): domain Bacteria; phylum Bacteroidota; class Bacteroidia; order Flavobacteriales; family Flavobacteriaceae; genus Flavobacterium; species Flavobacterium degerlachei. Next base: position 10,507 of record NZ_FNMV01000023.1, on the reverse strand, counting down.
CGGGGAATGGTTGCCTTATAGAGGTGGAGTTATGGTTTCTTATAAATTGAATTAATTCTTAAACTTAGATTGAGTATTTAAGTATAATTCTTCCACTTTTTTTCGTGCCCATTCCGTTTTGCGTAAAAAAGTCAAACTCGATTTAATACTTGGGTTTTCATTAAAACATTTAATGTTTACTATTTCACCTAAGGTATCAAATCCGTAATGGTCTACTAGTTTTTCCAAAATTGTTTTAAGAGTAATCCCGTGAAGAGGGTCTTTTGATTGCTGCTTTTCCATATTGCAAATTTATATCAATTTTTCAAAAAATAGTGTGGATTAATTGATTTGTTCCTACATTTGTAATCCTATGCTAAAAACAATAAACATACTTAATAAAAGAGCCCGATACGATTACGAAATAATCGAAAAATTCACTGCTGGAATTGTTTTGGCAGGAACTGAAATTAAATCAATTCGTTTGGGGAAAGCCAATATTACCGAAAGCTTTTGTGAATTTAGCGGTACGGAACTCTTTGCAATAAATACTTATATTGAAGAATATACTTTTGGAAACCAATTCAATCATAAAGCAAGAAGCGAAAGAAAACTTTTGCTGAATAAGAAAGAACTAAAGAGTTTGGCAAAAAGTGTTCAAGCAAAAGGATTGACTATTGTTCCTTTGAAGTTATTTACTAATGAAAAAGGGTTAGCTAAACTCGAAATTGGACTTTGTAGAGGTAAGAAAACTTATGACAAACGAGAATCTCTTAAAGAGCAAGACACTAAGCGTGATCTTGCTAGAATCAAAAAAGAGTTTTAAAGTATAATAAAGGCCAACATAACTGGCCTTTTTTTACGGCTGATTTAATGACTTAAATTGTCAAGACAATATAAATTTATTTATTTAAAATGAAAAGTTTACTTAAAAATGCACGAGAACAAAAAGGACTAAAAACAAGAGAAGTCGCTCAGCTATTAAGTATAGATCAGGCTTTAGTAAGTAAATTTGAAAGTGGAACAAGAAAACCTACCAAGGATCAAATAACAAAATTGGCAGCTCTACTTGAGATTAATTTTGAAACATTGATGATCGTTTGGTTAAAAGAGAAAATAATTCACGAAATTGGTCAAGAGGAATTTGCTTTGCAAGCACTCAAGGATGCCGAAGCTGAAATTATAACCCTAAGAATTTCCTCTGCCAATAAAATTTCGCCCCAGCTTCAAAAACTGTTAGATGAAATTGATGTATTAAAGTTAAAAACTGAACCTTTTAGCCCAATTGAGAATACTCAATTTATTCAAACATTAGAGCTAGAATATACATTTGAAAGTAATCGCCTAGAAGGAAACACCTTGACGCTATCAGAAACTGATTTGGTTGTCAATGAAGGTCAAACCATTACAGGCAAGAACATGCGAGAACATATGGAAGCGCTAAATCATATTGAAGCCATAGCCTTTATCAAAAATTTAATTGACAAGAATCTTCCGCTTAACGAAAAAGAATTTACCGCCATTCACAGTCTTATTCTAAGAGGAGTTCTTCCCAAAGAAGCAGGACAATACCGCAAAATTCCATTTACTGTAAAAGAAAATAGCTTTACTCCCTCAGAACCTTCAAAAATTCAAAAAGAAATGGAGGCTCTCTTTAACTGGTATGAAATGAACCGAAGCACTTTGCATCCTATCATTTTAGCCACGGAAATGCAGCAACGCATATTGGCTATTTATCCTTTCACAAATGGAAATGGAAAGGTTTCCAGATTAATTATGAATCTCGTATTATTACAAAATGGCTATCTGATTGCTAACATAAAAGGGGATTCTGAAACTAGAATGCAATACTACCAAAAGCTTGAAAATGCACTAACAGGGAAAAATAAAGAAGACTTTATACTATTTATTGCCCAAATTGAGAAAGAAAATATAGCACGCTATATCACTTTCTTGTCCCAATAAAAAACCCATTCAGAAATATGAATGGGTTTGTCTTTAATTTTTATCTTCCAACAGAGGAACGAATCGAAATTCGCCCAATTCATGTTTCTCAAATTGAGTTTCGTTTTTCCGAATCAATAAAGTCATTATTTGCACATCACTTCCCAATGGAATAATAAGCCTACCTCCTATTTTTAATTGTGCCATTAGTGGTTTTGGTATAAAAGGCGCACCAGCGGTAACAATTATACTATCAAAGGGAGCATAGCTTGGTAATCCTTTGTATCCATCCCCAAAAGAAAGATGTTTAGGACGAATTCCCAATTTAGGCAGTAATACTGAAGTCTGCTTAAATAATTCATTTTGACGTTCTACACTAAAAACTTTGGCCCCCATCAAACACAAAACAGCTGTTTGATATCCTGAACCTGTTCCTATTTCTAAAATTTTATGTTCCTTTTTTATTTCCAATAATTGGGACTGAAAAGCAACAGTATAAGGCTGCGAAATAGTCTGACCCGCACCAATGGGGAACGCTTTATCTTGATAGGCATAATCTTCAAAACTAGAGTTCAAAAACAAATGTCTCGGAATCTTTTTTATGGCATCCAAAACATTTACATCGGTAATTCCTTTTTGCTGTAAAACATTAACTAATTGATTACGAAGTCCTTGGTGTTTAGCTGTGTCTTTCAAAGTTTATTGTTTTATTTCCGCAAAAATAGAAAACAAAATCTAATTTTGATTGCCAAATTTTAATTTTTAAATCATCAAATAATTGTCCCTTATCCTTAAGGGTTTAATCATTTAATTGCTATTTTTGTAGAAACAACATCATTATGCTGAAAATTGGAGTACTAGGTGCTGGCCATCTAGGGAAAATACATTTACGTTTATTACAACAATCTGAAAAATATGAATTAGTTGGTTTTTATGACCCTAATCAAGAGAACGCCGATAGAATATCAAAAGAATTTGGCTATAAACACTTTAGTACAATCGCTACCCTTATACATGCGGTAGACGTTATTGACATTGTTACCCCTACACTTTCCCACTACAAATGTGCTAAAGTTGCCATCAAATCAGGCAAACACGTTTTTATAGAAAAACCTATTTCAAATACATTGGCGGAAGCCGAGGAAATCATTGCTTTAGCTAATGAATATAATGTTAAAGGTCAAGTGGGACATGTGGAGCGTTTCAATCCGGCATTTATTGCTACTAAAAACATGATTGAAAATCCTATGTTTATTGAAACGCATCGTCTAGCAGAATTCAACCCTAGAGGAACAGATGTTCCGGTAGTATTGGATTTAATGATTCATGACATAGATGTTATTTTAAGTGTAGTAAAATCTAAAGTAAAAAACATTAGCGCCAGTGGTGTTTCTGTTATCAGTGATACTCCAGACATTGCAAATGCCCGAATCGAATTTGAAAATGGTTGCGTTGCTAATTTAACAGCCAGCCGAATTTCGATGAAAAACATGCGCAAAACTCGTTTCTTTCAAAAGGACGCCTACATCTCTGTAGATTTCTTGGAGAAAAAATGCGAGGTAGTTAAAATGAAAGATGCTCCAGAAGTTCCTGGGGATTTTGATATGATTTTACAAAATGCTGAAGGTGTCAAAAAGCAAATCTATTTTTCGAACCCTGATGTGGAACAAAATAACGCAATCCTTGAAGAGTTAGAAACTTTTGCTGATGCAATAAATACTAACTCCACTCCTATTGTAACTTTGGAACAAGCCACAGAAGCCTTAAGAGTAGCTTACCAAATTATAGATTGTTTTAAAAAATAGAATTACGATTCGGATTTAAAAGTTAAACGAGAAAACTTTAAAATAAAAATACAAAATAAATGAAAGTTATAGCAGTAATCGGAGCAGGAACAATGGGTAACGGAATTGCCCACACTTTTGCCCAAAGTGGTTTTACCGTAAAATTAATTGATGTTTCTGAGAAATCACTCGATAAAGGGATGGCTACAATAGCTGCCAATTTAGATAGAATGGTAACAAAAGGAACAATTACACAAGAAGATAAAGCAAAAACAATAACAAATATAATAACCTACACTGACATCAAAGATGGTGTTGTAGGGGCTGATTTAGTTGTAGAAGCAGCTACAGAAAATGTAGAGTTGAAACTAAATATTTTCAAGCAATTGAACGATGCCTGTTCTCATAATACTATTCTTGCTACTAACACTTCTTCAATTTCTATTACGCAAATTGGAGCAGTAGTTGCACACCCAGAACGCGTTATCGGGATGCATTTTATGAATCCAGTGCCTATTATGAAATTAGTCGAAATCATTCGTGGTTACAATACCAGTGACGAGGTGACTAAAACCATAATGTCATTATCAGAAAAACTAGGAAAAACACCTGTAGAGGTTAATGATTATCCCGGTTTTGTGGCTAATAGAATTTTGATGCCAATGATTAATGAAGCCATCGAAACTTTATACAACAAAGTAGCTGGCGTTTATGAAATTGATACTGTGATGAAACTGGGTATGGGACACCCGATGGGACCTTTACAATTAGCTGATTTTATTGGGCTTGATGTATGCTTAGCTATATTAAACGTGATGTATGATGGCTTTAAAAACCCAAAATATGCACCATGTCCATTATTGGTAAATATGGTTCGCGCCGGTAAATTAGGCGTGAAGTCTGGTGAAGGTTTCTACGATTACTCTGAAAGCAAAAAAGCAGAGAAAATCTCTAAACAATTTATATAAAAGACACAGTATTTACGTTGCAGTTTACGGCTGAAAACTGCAACAGAATTCTGACATAAATTTACAAAATAGATAAGTTCATCAATAATTAAAATGAACTTAATATTGTCTCGAATAAAAAACAACAATCAATTGTGACCGTCAAAACAACTATTCGAAATCTAATTTACAGTTAAATTATAAACAAGGTTAGCTTTATAAAAATTCCTTTGAAATAGTCTGAATACACAGATTTTACACCAGCCTATTCTTATCCCTCTCAACCCACAGAGATTATTTTTTGACTGAATACAAGTTAATTATACGTCCAAAAAGCACTTAGATCGAGACAAAATTCAGAAGTGGCATTGTCATTTACGAACTTTAAATTCGATAAAATTATTCTAAAAAAAGAAAAAAATGTCAATAGCTAAAAATTTACTTTCGATAAAAAATAATCTACCAGAACAGGTTACGCTCGTTGCTGTTTCAAAAACTAAACCCGTTGCTGATTTGATGGAAGCCTATGAAGCTGGTCAACGTATTTTTGGAGAAAATAAAATCCAAGAAATGGCTGAGAAATGGGAACAAATGCCTAAAGATATACAATGGCACATGATTGGACACGTTCAGACGAATAAAGTTAAATTTATGGCACCATTTGTGAGCTTAATTCATGGAGTCGACAGTTTCAAATTATTAAAAGAGATCAACAAACAAGCGGCTAAAAACAACCGAGTTATTGATTGTTTGTTACAGATGCATATTGCCGAAGAGGAGACTAAATTTGGCCTTGATGAAAAGGAACTTGACACGCTATTGACTTCAAGTGATTATCTGGAATTAAAAAATATACGAATTGTAGGATTAATGGGAATGGCGACTTTTACAGACAATCAAGACCAAATCAAAAAAGAATTCATGCATTTAAATTCTATTTTTAAGAAGTTGCAATCACATAAAGACATACTGAAGCACTGCTCAATCTTATCAATGGGAATGTCTGGAGATTATAAACTTGCCATCGAATGTGGCAGCACCATGGTTCGCATAGGAAGTAGTATCTTTGGCACACGATAATGATTTTTGAACTCTGATCAACAACCGTTGAATCAAATTTGAAAACTGATTAATAAAAACAATAAACTGAATACAAAATTGTACGCAATACTCGACATAGAAACCACAGGAGGACAATTCAACGAAGAAGGAATCACCGAAATCGCCATATATAAATTTGATGGTCATGAAATCGTGGACCAATTCATCAGTTTAATCAATCCTGAAATTCCAATCCAACCATTTGTTGTTAAGCTGACCGGTATAAATAATGCCATGTTAACTTCAGCACCTAAGTTTTTTGAAGTTGCAAAACGCATCATCGAAATGACTAATGATTGTGTTCTTGTTGCGCACAATGCTGATTTTGACTATCGCATATTACGAACGGAATTTAGACGTTTGGGTTATGATTTCAACCAAAAAACACTTTGCACAGTTGAATTATCAAAAAAACTACTTCCGGAACAGCCTTCGCACAGTTTGGGAAAATTAGTTCGTGCTTTAGGAATTCCAATGGCTGACAGACACAGAGCCAGCGGAGATGCCATGGCAACCGTGAAATTATTCAAGATGCTTCTGGACAAAGACTTAGAAAAAGAAATTGTCAAAGATTTAATTAAGACTGAAATCCAAAAAGGAATAGCGCCAAAATTACAAGATATTATAGAAAACTTACCTTCTAGAACAGGCACTTATTACATTCATAATGAAGCAGGTAAAATAATTTTTATTGGCAAAAGTAGAAACATTAAAAAAAGGGTAAATCAGCATTTTACGGGAATAACGACAAGTGCAAAAAAGATCCAAACCGAAGTTTTTACGGTTACATATGAGGAAACAGGGACTGAACTAATCGCTCTTTTGAAAGAAACCGAAGAGATTAAAATTAATAGACCCTTATATAACAGAATGTCGCGCAAGAGTAATTATTCCTGGGCCATTTATACTGAAAAGGATGCTAATGGTTTTTTAAATCTTAAATTGCAAAAAGCTGACGGCAGAAAAAAAGAGGTTTTATCCTATGTAAATGCACTTGAGGGCAAAAATGCCTTAATACAAATCACTTCTGAATTTAATTTATGTCAAAAGTTAACTGGTTTATCTCAGTCAAAAACAAGTTGTTTCCAACATACTGTCAACGAATGTGATGGCGCTTGCATTGGTAAGATATCAGTTACTGAATACAACAAACGGGTTCTGGTTTTCATAGAAAAAAACAGTTTCGATAACACAAACATGGTCATCATAGACAAAGGCCGTAACATCAATGAACGCAGCGCCGTTCTAGTTGAAAACGGAGTTTATAAAGGCTATACTTTTTATGATTTGAATTATCAGATACACAATATCGAAATTCTGAAAAATATCATAATCCCCATGCAAAGCAACCGTGATACTCGAAATATAATACAAGGACATCTTCGAAAAAACAAAGGCTTTAAGATTATAAACTTTTAGTGCAAATCAAAAATTTCATTTCTTGTATATGCACAAAATCAAATCGAAATACGACATTTTTAAACAAAAAGCCCATATCATTATCTATGGTACAAGCACTAAAGCTGGGCGTTACTTTGATCTAATTCTTTTAGCTCTCATCTTGCTAAGCATACTTTTAGTAATGATGGAAACCGTAACCGAATTTGATTTTAAATACCACGCTGAACTTGTTCTTCTTGAATGGATCATCACTGGATTTTTTACCATTGAATATTTTTTACGCATCATTTCCATCAATAAGCCCTGGAAATACATCTTAAGCTTTTATGGAATCATTGACTTGCTCGCTATTTTACCCATGTATTTATCGTTTTTCTTTATAGGTACCAGTATATTAAGCGTAGTAAGATCATTGCGTCTATTGCGTTTGTTTAAAATATTAAATCATCCGCAATTTAGCAGCCAGTCTGTCCAACTTAGAAAAGCAATCAACGCTAGCCGAGGAAAAATAGTCGTTTTTATCTATTTTGTACTCATAATTACCATCATAATAGGATCCGTGATGTATGTTGTCGAAGGAAAGCAAAGCGGTTTTACTAGTATCCCTGCAGGAATCTATTGGACCATTGTTACACTAACAACCGTGGGCTATGGAGATATCTCTCCAGTAACGCCACTAGGGCAATTTATCGCCTCCTTTGTAATGATTTTAGGATATGGTATCATTGCCGTACCTACGGGAATTGTCACCGCAGAAATAGCCAAAACAGTTCAACGAGATTCAAACCACTCTCACATTCCATGTAAAGATTGTGGTGCCGAAGAACATCATGATAATGCCAAATTTTGTCATAGCTGCGGCAGTTCTCTTTTAAAATAATTCGCCGCGGAAGCTATTTCCAGCTATCCACTTCAACTCCTCCTCTTGCTAGTTGTATTTCTAAGACATAAAAGGAGCTTCTAAAGTCGCTCTTTTACATCAAGAAATATTAACTTGCACTCGTCCGGGGTTTACGTTTCTATCTGGGCTAAAATAAACTATGAAATACCTAATTACCATTGTCGGCCCCACAGCCATAGGAAAAACTTCCTTAAGTATCCTTGTGGCAAATCATTTCAAATGCGAAATTGTATCCTGCGATAGTCGCCAATTTTTCAAGGAAATGACTACTGGAACAGCAGTTCCAAGTACATCAGAACTAGCTGCTGCCCCACATCATTTTATTCAGAACAAATCCATTTTAGCTAATTATACCGTAGGTGATTTTGAGAAGGAAGCCATTGCTAAAATCGAAGAATTATTTCTAAATAACGATTATGCTGTCCTAGTTGGTGGTTCTGGATTGTATGTCAATGCCGTTTTAAAAGGTTTTGATGAGTTTCCAGAAATAGATCCAGCTGTTCGGGAAAGCGTTAATACGAATTATGAAAAATTGGGAATCGTGTACTTGCAACAGCAATTAGAAAAACTAGATTTTGATTATTTTAAAACAATAACAAATGAAAACCCCCAAACTTTGCAAAACCCGCAACGGATGATGCGCTTTGTCGAAGTATGTATTGGTTCTGGAAAACCATACTCCTCTTTCCTGAATCAGAAAAAAAATAGTCGTAACTTCACTCCTATCCTCATTGGCCTTGAAGCCGAAAGAAGTGTCATGTACAATCGAATCAATAAACGAGTAGATATCATGATGAACGAAGGTCTTTTGGCGGAAGCGAAAGTACTATATCCAAACAAGGAAATGAACGCCTTGCAAACGGTAGGATATCGAGAATTATTTAGTTATTTCGATGGAGACTTTACATTAGAATTTGCCATTGAAGAAATCAAGAAAAATACAAGACGATTTGCTAAACGACAACTTACTTGGTTCAAAAGAGATGAAAATACAAAATGGTTTGACTACGAAACTCCTTATCAAATTATTTTCGATTATATAAAAACTAAAATTCATAATTCATAATTATTTATATGCCAATAGCTCCAAATTTCACTTCCGTTTTAAGTAAGGATTGGGAAATCAATTTTACGCAATGCATGCCCAACGGTTACTTAAAATACACTGATTTGTGCAATATTTTGCAACTGACTGCTGCAGCACATTCTGATATGGGAGGCATCAGCTTTTCAGATATGCAGCAATTCAATCAGGCTTGGGTTTTGAGTAGAATGCGTGTTGAGATCACAGCACTACCAAAATGGAGAGATATTGTAACAGTAAAAACTTGGATAAACACACTAGAGAACTCGCGATCAGTGCGTGCCTTAGAAATGTATGTCAATGGCGAAAAAATAGTTGGATCAGAAACTTTTTGGGCCGTTTTCAATACTCAAAGAAGGCGTCCAGAAGGATTAGCATTGCCATACGAGCATTTTGAATTGTATCCAGAGCTAAAAGCCACAGAAGAAAGTTTTTCAAAAATAAATATCAATTCTGAAAAGGAAGATGTGTTTGAAAAATCAGTGTATTTATCTGATTTGGATATCGTAAATCATGTAAACAATGTTAAGTATCTAGAATGGTGTTTGGATCATCTTGAAGTAGATTTGATTCTCAAACAAAAAATAAAAAGTTTTGAAATGAATTTTTTAAAAGAGCTGTCCCTTAATGACAAAGTGATAATACACGAAAATTATTCTGAAGACTCTATCCTTTTCAGCATTACAAAAGATACTAAAAATTGCTATGCACTACAGTTAATTCTTTAGTCCATTTTATAACTACAAACCGATCTCATCTAAAAGTGTTATCCATATACAAAAAACCGCTTTTACTACTTTAAAATCACATTCAAATTCCACATAGTATGTCAATAATCTTAGGAGACTGAGTAGTTCATAAAACTACAGTTATGTCTATTCAAATGACTTCCTATAAACTCTATCTTTACTTAAAGTCCGTTAATTCCATTCTTATAATATAGCAACAATATCAACTAAGCTCCAATCTTTTGCTCGAATACTTAACTAATATTTCCGCATAGAATTTCACTACATTTTTACAGCTCCGCCAGCTTAAGGATTGCTGCGAAATTATTTGAAATTTTACTATTAAAAATTAAGAAAGCCTAAATTTAAAGGATCTATAGACATCATATTTCAATGTAAGTTCTACAAATAGCTTCTTTGGATCAAGTCTAAATGTTGTGGGGAAATATATAAATAACGACTTTTGCATTTATAAAATATATCTCAATGCAAGATTCTTTTGTCGACCTTCTCAAGTTATTATTACCAGAAATTATAGTTGATTATTTCGAACTTACTTCCTATAAAAAGGGAGATGAAATCCTCCACCTTTACTTAAAAGAGGTTAATTCGATTCCTAAAGAATATCTGCAATCTAG
>NZ_FNMV01000024.1 GCF_900106645.1 Flavobacterium degerlachei | reverse complement strand
ATATTCATCTAAAAACATGGAGCATTCGAAAGACAGCTTTTTTTTTTGTTTGAAAACAGCCTTAAAATTTAGGTTACTTTTTTACCCCTTTTTTTGTGAAGCCTTGATTTTACTATGTTTGTTCTGATTTTTTATTTTAACAAGTACTTTTTTATGATTGGTTTTTGTAACGCTTTGTCTTTCAACATCTTCTGAATTCTGTTTTTTTTAAAATATAGGATCATCTAATTATTTTCTGCTTTTTTGATGATTTCGGTAACATTTATAGGGGTTTTTGGTTTCTTTTTCCAATTGGATTATAATTATGTTTTAAAAACTCGAAAAATTTTCTGTGAAAACAGTTCTAATATCATGGATAGTTAGGAAATTATCAAGATTGGCTGTGTAATTTAAGTCAATCGTAATTTCTGTATCAAAATTATCCCAACCGCTCCAGATGTTTTCGTAGCTGTTTGGATGTGTTACTAATGTTGCAATTATCTTTTTTGAAATATCCTTTGTTGTGACAAAGGTTATTTTTTTGGATGAAGCTTTCATTTTGTACTTCTTGATTAAATCTTCATTTGTTGTCATAAAAATAAGTTTAAAGGGTTAAAGATAGTAAAAAGGGTATTATTTGATTATTGTAAAATATGTTCGATTCCTTTTTTAAACAAATTTTTTTCAAAAGAAAAAAGGGAAAAAAAGAAAGCCAAAAAATTAACGGAATAATTCAATAAAAAACAGAATTTTAAAAAAATACTACCCGATAGGGTGGAGATTTTTTTAAAATAGCGAAGCGGTCTGTTTTGTTTGAATTATGTAGATTTCCTTCGGCTTCTTTTGGTCGCTTTTCGGATGTAATTCGGTTTAAGAAAAAGGTATTTATCTCAAAACAAAAGCACTAGCCGAGGGCATTAACAGGACTGAACAAAACCAAATTTTATATAATAAATATTGTTTAGTCCTGTTAATGCAACGGGGCGTCCGGCGCTTATTTTTTATACTGCCAACGAAAGTAATCCTATTTATACCAAACTTACTGGCAGTATAAAAAATTGCCTGCGACGGAACATAAACTACGGCGCGCCTCACAGCCACGAGCAATAAAGCGGTTTACCTACATTCTTTTTAAATGTAAAATCGTAAACCGCTTTATTGCTCTTTTTGTGGCGTAGATAGGGTTGGGGCGCGCTTCCTATTGTGCTAATGATAGCAGATAATATCCTTTTTCCAACTTTCGTTGTTAGAATGTTCCTTTGGGATTTTCATCGTAGAAATAAATGTTCTTGTGGAAACGGATTAACGACCGGAGGGAGTTACTAAAAAACAAGGTTATTGCATTTTACTGCATTTTCGCAGGAAAATGTAATGTCCTTGCTACCGCTTACTTTTATTTTTCTAGTGTGGCTTGAAATAATTTTGGATGTTGCACTTTCGTTCTAAGCCACTCTAGAAAAACACTAAAAAAAACAAGCTTACAATTTTATTGTTGTGTTGGGGAGCTTTTTCCCCAACGCTCAAAAAATTGTGTGCTTGCTACCGCTTTTGGTTTTTATAAGGTGCTGCTTTTTTTGCAGCACTTTATAAAATGACTTTAAATAATATTGTCAATAATTTCATGTCACAACGTATTTAAAATAATCTTCTGTCCTTTGGAAAAGTTATAAAAAACAAGATTTTGAAAACACGATTTTTTGTGTCCTTTTTTATTTTGAAGGCTATAAATATCTTGCAAATGAAAATTTAAAACAAAAAAAAACAAAACATTGTTACATTTTTTTAAAACGAACTTTAAACTCATAAATCACTATATTATGAACTCATTATTACTATCTCTAATATTTATTTTAGTATTCATTTTTCTAATGACGATCGTTCTAAATTTTGTAGAAAAAGACAGGATTCCTCTTATGGCTGATTTTTTTGAAAAAGTATTACCAAAAATTCCATTAAGTAAAATTTTCACGAAAAAGAAAAATAAACAACAAAAGTAATTTTTTTTAAAATGTTATTAAAAAATAAAGATTGTGATTATTAGCCCCGATAGAAGCGGTATCCTTTGCTTTTTTTGAAAAAAGCAAAGATATAGCGGATAGCGGGACATATCGTCTTAAAAACATGGTGTTTCTGCTGCTAAAAATAGAGATAATTTTATTTTCGAATTTCTATATAAGTTATATTCCCGGAATAAGTATTATTTACAATATGGTTGTTTTTAATTGTTTCCAAAAGTCTTTTATATTCAGAGATCATCAAATTTGTTTTAGGCTTATAATTCTCAATTTGTTTTTCTAATTCAATGATTTTCTTTTTAACTTCATTCAGTTCATAGTTTGGTAAATCTGAATTTAGTTTGTTTTTTTCTTCTTGTAATTCGGCTAATTCTAAGTAATAGTTTTTATTATCGTTTATAAGTTGATTTTCTTCGGTTTTAAGCTTCAATTCTAAATCTGCAATTACCTTTTCTTTTTTTACTAAAAGTGTGTCTTGTATGTGCGATATGAAAGCCAAATTATATTTATTTTCAATTTCAAATTTCTTCTTTATTTCTAAAGGATTATTTGCTAATGTAGTTCCGAAATTAGAATAGATTATTCCTGCAGCTATGAATTTATTTTTCAGAATATTATTTAATTCGGATTCTTTTAAATTATTGATTTCAACTGTTGATTCGTGAATTTTATCTTTTGTTTTTGAAGTTTTTAAAAGTTTTATTCTCAATCCAGGAGTGTCTTTTTTCAAGGTTAAAATTTTGCCTTGAGATAAAATAAATATTTCACTTTCTGAAGCTTGTATATAAGTTCCTTTTCCTTTGTATTCCTTCTGATATATGGTATAATCGTAATCTATATTTAAAACATTTGGAGATTTTTGATATTCTTTAATTTGGTGTTTTACATCATTGAAATTATTATTTACTGTGGACCAAAATCCATTCGCAAATAAATCTTGCATAAAGAAAGTTAGAAAACAAAACATAAAGAGAATAATACCTTCTTGACGAATATTACCGGATCTTATTCTCATTTCAGGATTAGCAGGAAGAACACAAGGATTTTTATAAAACGGATAAAATAAAGGAATACCTGCAAGAGTAACCATATCAAAAATAAAATGTGATAGAATAGAAAAAAATAGAATAATAGAAATACTATAATTAGCTCTAAAATTCTTTTCAATAAATAAACTAATTAAAAATACACCTACTAAAAATAATAAGGAATGTGTAATTGTTCGATGTCCATAATTTCGTGATAACCATTTAGCAATTGGATAAACTGATTTTCCTATCCAAGATTTAGTATGATCAATATCTGGTAATAAAGAACCGATAACAGTTACTGAAATAAACACAGGATTTGCAAAAATATTAATCGAGAAAAAACTACAAAATAGACCTGTAAAAACAATTCCTCCTGTTATATGATTTGGTGCTGTCATATTCTTCTAATTAATTATTCTGTTGCCTCATTTCTTCTTCATAATCATCCATTTGATCATCTCTAACATCATCTGTTGTATCAGTTCTTTCTATTTTAGTCTTTTTAGTAGTATTTGATTTAGATTTACAACTCCCTACAAATAAACATAAAACACTGATAATCAATACTTTAAAATATAATTTTTTCATAATATTAATATATAAATTCAGTAATATAAATATACACAGTAAATATAATAAACAGGATAAACATAGTAAACATAAAAAACACATTAAACAGATGTTATTGTGTAATATATATATATTCAGAAAGGCGCGCACCCGACAAAATAATGATATTGACGGGTTTTAGTTTGTACCAATTTTGGACAAAAAAACTATATAAATTTTTTCTTGAAACTGGCCATCATCGGGCGGATCAAAAACAGTAAAATCATGGCTATAGAGCCAATGAAACGCAAAGCGGGTTCGTCCATTTCGCGCGACAAAAACCGGAGGGAAGTGAGCAAACCGAGTGAAACAATTACAATCCACGTCATGTCGATTTCGGGCAGCGCGCCCGAATGCCGAATTTCTCTAATTGTTTGCGTGTCCAAAAATGGCTCTTTTCGATATCTATTAATCAGTTCCGTTATGGCGCGCGGATTTCCGACCGTTTGGTCGAAAATATGATTCCAAAACATTTCTCGATCCTGGACCTCCAAATTATTAGCTAATTGATTAATAAGCATCATCGCTTCGCGGCGCGCCAAATTTTTAACTTCGATTTTCTCGAAGTTCCAAATAAAAGAAGTGTTTACCGCTTTGATTTCGCGCGCTCCGGCGACGATTACGAAAGTATCTTTCAAGCGTTCAATTACTTTCTTCGTCGTTGGTGTTATTGATGAAATATCATCAATAATCAAACAATATTCGAAAGCCGGAACGGACGCAATAATAGTATCACAAAGATGAATAACGTTTTCACGTTGTATTTTTTTATTGATTTCATCAGTTGTAAAATCCTTCCAGAGCATCGCCAAAACGGTTTCTTTTTCTTTAAAAAGATAAAGTAAAATCTGCGCTAATGATTTTTTGATATTGTCTGTATCGTCCAATCGTAGGACTTTCTTATCTGTTGTAATGTTTTTAAGGAGGTGTGATTTACCAGAACCAATGGAGCCAATTACTAGAGTATTGATGTTCCGGTTTATGTTTTGGTTGATGTTTGTTAATTCGGTATTTCTCCCTACGGTAAAATAAGATTCAGTAAAATCAATATTTATAAGCTGCTCCCGAGGATTCGGGACCAGGAACAAATAGATTTTTTTATACCATTTTGTAGGCGAAGCCGTGACAGCATTCACACGCTGCCGAAGTTCCTCGGTTGGAATTTCGGCATAAATTAAAGTAGTATTATAATTTTGATGACCGAGCATCGTTTTTATTTCTGCTAATGAAGAACCTGCAGAAAGATGATGTGTTGCAAACGAATGCCGTAAGGCATGCGGATGCAGCGCAGGAATATTCGTTTTTTTACTAATAAGGTTGATGGCTTCCCACATCGTTTTTCTTGAAATATGTCCTAAAGAAGATGTTTTGGAAGGGAATAGATAAGAGTTACTTTCAATTGAAATTTCATTCTGTTTTAAATACTCGCCGATTGCCTGATAAAGTCGGTTTGATATTGGAATAGTTCGCAAGTGTTTTTCGCCTCTTTTTTTCGCTGATTGGATTGTGATATTTCGATTTTTAAAATCAAAATTTTTGCATTTAATGCTGCACGCTTCTGAAATACGCAATCCTGCATCCAACATTAAAAGCACAATTACTTTGTGCTTTACATATTTGATTGACTCGAGAACCGTTTGAGATTCTTCTTTGCTTATGTAATGGAATTGTTTTACTAGCATAGCTTAATTTGAGGGTTAACGTTTTTCCTATGTAGAGAATGTTTACCTGCAGGTGCCAGCCGCCAACCCCATCGGGGCGCTTGCGTTTGGCTGGTGCTCGCAGGGAAACATGAACGGAATTACTTCTTTATACAAAATAATTTAATCTATAAAAATGCCTTTTGCGATGCAAAAAGAACCTTTATAACTTTGAATTTCAAGAGATTCAATTTTAAAAAGTTTAGAGTTAGTTTCCAGATTAATTAATGCTCCAATTGGAGGGTATGATTGTAGTTTTATACAAAAATTAATATCGCCGTCCGTTTCAGAATCCCAACACATTATTTGTATTGTTTTTTTGTCAAAAAAAGCATTGAAATAGTTGTCTAGTATTTTTGTAAAAAAACTCATAATCAAACTATTATTGATTGGAATTAATTGATAAGTAATCAATTTCTTTTTTAAAACAGTTGTTTTTTATTTTTCCTTCGTAATGTTTCATCTTTGAAATAAGGCTTTTACGTTTGGTAAAAACAACTAAGTTTCTGTCTTGATAATTCTTCTGGACGTTTAGCCAATCCTCTAAGGTGATCTTGTTGTTTTCATACTGCTTTTTTTTAAGATTAAAAATTTCTGTAGTCAGTGTGGTATTCTCTATTTCTAGTTTTAAGATATCGTACGTGTCTTTGATTAATTCGTATTCTTCTTCTAATTTAAGAAGATCGTTTTCTTTTTTTTCAATGAGTTGAAACCTTAATTTTTCAAGTTCTATTTTGTTGCGTTGTTTGTTTTGGTAAAAATTAGAAAGGTTTGAAATTGATATTCCAACATTAAAATTATTATCTAAAAAATTGTAATTAACCGAAGGTAGAAGGGCTAAGTATTGAAGTTTATTTTTATCGGTATTGAAACTAACTAAAGAATCGATCTTCCGGGTTTTGTTTTTTTCAATCTCTGAAAGGAATGAATTTTTGTTTTGTCCAAAACAAAAAGTGCTGTATTGGAACAGCACAAGGTTAAATAAAATTATTTTTAGAGGTTTCATCTAATCAAAATATTAAATAATCAAATTTAAAAGTACTCTTATATAATTAATAATCAATGCTTAAAATAAAAAAAACAATCATCAGTGTTTTTTAATTAAGTAATCACAGTAAACAAGTATTACTAAGTAAACATTAAATAGTATATTTGTGATAACGAAAAAAAGCTACCAAATGGGAAAAGTATTAAGTATTAGTAATCATAAGGGAGGAGTTGGAAAAACAACTTCCGCAATTAATATTGGAGCAGGTTTAAATAAGTTAGGTAAAAAAGTACTTTTAATAGATTTGGATCCACAAGCCAACCTTAGTCAAAGTTTAGGATTGATTAATCAAGAGAAAACAATTTATGGAGCTTTGAAAGGCGAATATAAATTAGATCCTGTTTCGTTTCTAAAAGGATTGGATGTGATTCCTTCAACATTGGATTTATCTGGAGCAGAAATTGAATTGAGTTCAGAACCAGGAAGAGAATATATTTTAAAAGAATTAATAGACGATATCAGAAAAGACTACGATTATATAATTATTGATAGTCCACCATCTTTAGGACTTCTTACCATAAATTCATTTACTGCAGCTGATGAAATTTTAATCCCATTGCAAGCGCAATTTTTAGCGATGCAAGGTTTGGCTAAATTGGTCGAAGTGGTGGAAAAAATTAAAAGCAGATTAAACAAAGGATTGAAAGTAGGTGGCGTTTTTATTACTCAATATGATGGTAGAAAAGTTTTAAATCGTGATGTTTTTGAAACGATAAACGAGCACTTTAAAAGCGAAGTTTTTAAAACCAAGATTAGAGATAATATTGCTTTAGCGGAAGCACCGGCACAAGGACAAGATATATTCAGATATAACGCTAAAAGTAATGGAGCAGAGGACTATTTGGCTCTATCTAAGGAAATTATAAAAAGAAAGTAAACATAGTAATATAAGTAAACATATATTACTTGGTAAACATTAAAAAATAAGTTATGGCAAAGAAAAGTTTTTCGGGTGGATTAAGTTCATTGCTTGGAGATACCAATCAACCGGAACAAGCTGCAGAACCGAAAGCAGCAAAGAAAGAAATTACAAAGACTTCTCAAATTGGTACGAAAACAAAAGAAACGAGAGCAACTTTTATAGTAAATGAAGATTTATTGGAGAAAATGAAATCGTTAGCTTATTGGGATCGAGTTCTAATCAAAGACATTGTAAATACTGCTTTTGAAGATTATATTTCACGTTACGAAAAAAAGAACGGTGAAGTAAAAGAGATGCCTAAAAAGTAGCTTTTATGGATAAAATGGGTATAAAATTACCAGAAGTTTCATTAGAAAATTTTAGAATAGTACATAAAAAAAGCGGTTTGTTTTTTAATGGTTATGATGAGTTTTATAATTCATCAAAAGGGAAGAATACTTTGTCGACAACAAATTTTAAAGGAATTTTTGCTTTAAATAAAGATGATAGTAAAATACTAGAGAAAGTTTTTGAAGGAAATATTGTGATGAAAAACAATAATGAATATGTTAGAAATATAATTGTTCATGCGGGTAGTGAAATACATATAATACTTGCGGAATACTATATAGAATATGAATATTTGCCAATTCAAGATTTTACTGTTGAAAGAATTTAAAAAATAAAGCTGTGGATATAGTCAAATTTAAAGTAACTTCTAAAACGATCAAAATTGAAGTTAGAAACACAAATAATTATGTTTTTGATTTCAATAAAGCTGTAGTAATGGATCCCGAGGATAGGGATGTATTATTGAAATTATATGCTGCTTTAGATTTACTCTTCAGGAAAGAAAATATAAGCGAGGGTAAGAACTATATTTGCCCAAATCAGACCAATATACTTGACCAGATTAATGAGGTTGGTGAGTAGGAATAAAAGAAGCCCTAGACGATAGTCTAGGGCTTTGTATTCTGACAAATGAATAAAATTATACAGATTCAGATTGTAAGATGGTTTTAGTGTTTTTACGATTATCCACATTTATTTTGTTCAAATAATCTATAATGCTTCTAGCTACTGACCAAGCTAAATTAACTGGTACAGCATTCCCAATTTGCTTATAAGCTTGTGATTTTGGGCCTACAAATTCCCATTCATCTGGAAAGGTTTGAATTCTTGCTGATTCACGAATGGTTAATGGTCTTGTTTCTAAAGGGTGGCATCTTTCTGTTTGTTTCATTGAAGGAGAGCAGACAAGAGTTAAACTAGGAGCTGTCATGGATAATCTACGTGCTAACCCAGTTTTACCTCCACCTAAGAAATAGCTTCTTTGCATGAACTCTCTTTGCAAATCATCAGGTAGATCTTTCCAATAACCGCCTTGTGGCACGAAGTCAAGTATTTCTTTTTTTCTAGCGGGATACATATCACCGATAGATTCAGGGACATCATTATCGAATAGGTCTCCTTTTTTAAAAGCATCTGTTAGAGTCAATACTTTTTTGTAAGGGGCTGGAAATTTAAAATCATTGTTTTTCTCAGCCAAATCGTTACGAATACCAATAAGGAATAAACGTTCACGTTTTTGAGGAACTTTGTAATACATTGCTTTTAGAACGCGTGGTTCTATAAGGGTGTATCCTAACTCATGAATAGTATCCTTAATAACCTGTAATGTTCTGCCTTTATCATGATGGAATAAACCTTTGACGTTTTCACCTACAAATATTTTTGGTTGAACTTCCTTTATACATCTAGCAAATTCAAAGAATAATGTACCTCTAGTATCTTCAAAACCTAGTTTTTTACCAGCAGCTGAAAATGATTGGCAAGGGAAACCACCAGTAACTATCTCAACTTTATTTGCATATTTTTTAAAATCCAGATTCTTTATATCATCTTCAATAACATTCCATTCCGGGCGGTTTTTTCTTAACGTGCTACAGCTAAATTTATCTATTTCATTTAATAATACATGATGAATTCCTGCTTTTTCGAAACCCAATGCCATACCGCCTGCACCAGCAAATAATTCGATAGAATTATAAGAGCCTAGAGGTTTTATTTTAATTTCTTCATCCCATTTACTTTCAAAAACATCTTTAGCAATAGGGAAGTCTACTAATTGATTTTTTAAATAAATATTGATGCCATTAGTATCCTTTTCGGTGGGTACTAATTTGTTTTTTTTCTCCCATAATAATAATTTAGGGATCGAGACATCAAGTAAATTACTTACTTCATGAATATTAAAAGTATTCTTCATTTTTATTAAAACTTAAATTTTGAAAATCCCTCATATCTTTCAAATGATAGTAGATATATACTTGATAGTAAGTCGTCGGAAATTTCATTTAATTCTGAAAACACAGTGTTTTCTTTTTCGGAAATTTTAATATTAGATACAACATCATTAATTACCGATGGCATTACTTTACATAATTCAGAAAAAGCATTTTTGTTACCAGTAACTAACTCATAAAACTTATCAATTGAAACTCTCCTAATTTGTTTATTTGATGATTGTCGTTGACCATCTAAAGTGATGATCCAAGGGATATTTTGACTACGATTAGCTATAACTTCTACTAGTAAGCATTGTGCTTCGGGATCTTTTATTATTGTACTCTGCATTCTCATAAATGTTTTAGCAGATGAAGAAGAGTTCATAGTATTATGTTTATTTTTCATTTCAACAAATATTTTTTGCTCATCAGAAGCTATATCATAACCAGTCTTTGGAACTGTCCATCCACTGCCTATATAGTGAAAAATGTTTTGATGAAAATATCCGATTAGATTTGAATTTGTTTTATCCAGTTGTCTTAAAACTTCATTTTCAATTGTCTGTTCTATGCCTTGATTATAAACTATTGAATCGAAAGTTAATTTAATAGGATCAATTAGATTACTATTAAATTTTTTCAAATTCATGTTAAAACTATATCCCAAAACAGTAGCTTTTACATGATTAAATAAATCCATACTGTCAATAAAGTCTAACTGATAGTCATATTGTTTTTCCATATTTTGCTTTTTCTTTAAAATTTTTGATATACTCGCAAATATACTTTTAATGAAGCGTTTTATTTTAAAATTCATTGAATTTATGCTTCTTTAATTTGTCTCGCCATTATTTCTATAGCTTCTTCTTTGCTTAGAATATTATCAAATTCAGCTAAAGAATCTTCATCTTTGTAAACTCCATTTTTATCATTCCAGGACAACCATTTGATTAATTCTAAACGGGACCAGGTGTTTAATTCATTTAATAAATTATCATTTTTCAAAGCCATTATTGTATAATATGGATGTCTTGCTTTTTCCTCTTCACTAATATATATTGCCATAAATAAGTTTTTCCTTTTCAATAACTTTAAATTCATAATCAAGAAAAATTGAGAATCGAACTAAATAATCTATTGTGATACTAAATTTTCCGTTTTCAATTTTTGAAATTGTTGTTCTATTTATATCCATTAATTCTGCTAATTGTTTTTGACTATAGCCTTTCTGTTCACGGATTAATTTTATCTTATCACCAAGTTTAAAACGATAATCTTTTACTTGATAATCTATTGTTGTTATGTCGTTGATCATAGTAGTAAAGATTAATTTACAAATAGACTTCCGGTATGCTCAGTACCATTTTTATCTTGTATGGTGAGCCAAACATTTGTCTCTACACCATTAATACCAGTAGTAAGATTAAGGGAAATTTTTTGTTCATTTACTGATATTACTTTACCGGTTACTTGTGAATAATCGAATTTGTTTATAGTGACGTTATGACCAATTAAATCCGAAGTATCAACTTCAACAACTTCTAAGTCATTTAATAAAACAGTGTTAATGGGAGGGAATGCTAAACCCGTGTTTAATGCTTTAATTTCTGCTCTTGGTCTGATCTCATCCTCAATGATGTCTAAAACGACATAAATTTGATTTGGATTTTCGTCTGTTAAAGGAGTATGAAATTTGGCTACTTGTCCTTTTTTATTTGGTTTCATTTTGATGGTGCAGAATTTATTGCGTTGCCCCCGCTATCAAATTATTATTAAGTCAAAGATATAATAAAATTTTATAAATGTGCAATATATTGCACATTTATTTCTCTGTTGTCATTGTTTTACTCAATTTCAAAATCGCCTCCATTGGATCCGGCGCTTCTTCTTCTTTTTGTTCTTTTGGTTTAGCTGCAGCTTTTTTCGTTTTATCGGCTTTTGGATTGTATGCAATAATATCTTCATTCAAAATAAAACGAATGTATCTCGGCGTGTCGCTTTTCATTCCTTCCGCTAAAATTTCTTTGATTCTTTTATTTAGTGGTTCTACGAGGTTCGGGAATTTCTGCAGCTGCAGAATGACCTCTTTTATAAAAGCGTCATTTTTAGGCTTTGTATTTGTATCGTATAGCTGTTGGAAAAGTGGAATTAATTCCAAAAGTAAATCATTGGTAGTTTTGACGTTCATGGCATTTTTACGGAATAGTTTGAAACGTAACATTTCAACGGTTCTACCGTTGCGCTCTTCCGTAAATTCAAAATACACATCACATTGGCCGAGATCGTACAGCTCTTTTAATTCTCGTTTTGCAACCTGGAGAACACGCTCATTTAAAAGTGCGTAGCGGTTGTATTTTTCTTCCAAGATAAAAGACTTTCGTAATTCGTCAACCGAGATTCTAAAGCCGTCGGTACCTTGCCATTTTTGGCAAAGTTCGTACATACGTTGCGACCATTTACTTTTTAAAGACATTGCCACGTGCAAAGAATACGTAGTGTATTGGCTTGATAGTTCCACTAGGAACGGCATTAATTTATGGGAAACTTGAATTTCTGCAATTCCTTTTTTGATTTGGGCATAGTTGATAAAACCACAGGTTAACCAATCATCTTCTTCCTCGTTTGCATATGTGAAATTTCGAGATCTAAATTTTTCCAACGCTTTCCGGGTTTCTTTTTTATTGTCCTCCTGGTTCACTTCTTTACAAAGATCAGAAACTCTAATATTTAAAATCAAATCATCAAATAAATCACGTTGTCCGGTGTTATATTTGCTGCGAACTTCTTTAATGATGTAGTAGAAAATCCGCTTTTCGATAAGTGTCAATTCATATCTGGAAGTAGTAAGCCGGTTATCTTGCGCGATGACGATTTCTTTCATACTTTTGAGTTTTAAAAAATCAAATGTAACATTATTAAAGCAATGTAACAAAAATATAGTAACAAAAGAGCTGAAAAAAGGGTAAAAAAGTAACATATAGAGGTAAAAAAGTAACTTAAGGGGGTAAAAAAGTAACTTAAAAACGTGTTAACCCCAGTAAATACAGTACTTAACGGATGCTAAAAAGGTACCAAAAAGAACCCGAAAATTACTTTTTTGCATAAATTGAGAAAAAAAGAGGTTTTTTAATGGATTTATATATAGGTCGAAGCTGGAAAACCAAAAAAAATGAAATCCCAAAAAGAAAAAAAAAGGTACTAAAAAAAAGAGAAAACCGGGCCCCGCGGCGATTTTTGTAATCTATTGATTATCAAATAGTTAAGTTTTGTTAATATTCATCTAAAAACATGGAGCATTCGAAAGACAGCTTTTTTTTTTGTTTGAAAACAGCCTTAAAATTTAGGTTACTTTTTTACCCCTTTTTTT
>NZ_FNMV01000025.1 GCF_900106645.1 Flavobacterium degerlachei | reverse complement strand
TATCTTATTTGAATTTGGCTAGCTCCTCGTGAGAGCACAGTGCTTAGGTTTTAATTAAATACAACCGTTTTGTTTGAATAAACCATCACTTTCCTGTCGGCATGAAGTTTTATGGCTCTTGCTAAAACTAATCTTTCGAGATCTCTTCCTTTCATAATGAAATCTTCAACTGAATTGATATGTGAAACTCGGGCAATATCTTGTTCCATAATCGGACCCTCGTCTAATTCTTCAGTAACATAATGACTGGTTGCGCCTATGATTTTTACCCCTCTTTTAAAAGCGGAATGGTACGGTTTTGCTCCAGGAAATGCAGGTAAGAAAGAATGGTGAATATTGATGATTTTATTTTCGTAAAGTGATATTAACTTTGGCGTAATAATTTGCATATAACGCGCCAATACGATAAAATTGATTTCGTATTTTTTTAACAATTCGATTTGTTGTTGCTCTCCTTCAATCTTATTGTCCTTGGTAAATGGTACATGAAAAAACGGAATGTTAAACTGATCGGCAATTGGTTTTAAATCTAAATGATTGCTAATGATCAGTGGAATTTCCACATTCAATTCTCCTGCACTATATCGTCCCAGAATGTCATACAAACAATGGTTGTATTTTGAGACAAACAAGGCCATTTTTGGTTTAACTTCTTTGTTATATAAATCCCATGACATATTAAAGTCATGCGCAATGCTTTGTTCAAAATCAGATTTGATAGACGCCACTGTAATCGAAGGGTTAGTAAGTTCACTTTCCAGTCGCATAAAGAACACGTTTTGCTCTACATCAACGTGCTGGTCTAAGTAGGTAATGTTTCCTTCTACCTTTACTATAAAATTGGTCACGGCAGCAATAATGCCTTTTTGGTCCTTGCAATGAATAAGTAGGGTAATCTTCTGCATATTATTGGTTGTTTTCGAATTGCTGATGCGCATCGTATTAAATTTTTATTCCTGTTTTGCTATTTGTAATAGAGCTCACAATAGAATTCAAAACTAAGCCAATTTTTCAAAAACAAACAAAAAACGGATGTTTTTTATTTAGTGTAGGGATGTTATTTTGTGTAATTACCAAAAGATTAAGGACGGTTTTTTGACAAAAGAGAATAAAAAAAATCACATCAACAACAATTTTTAAGTCAAATTGCTGCTAATGTGATTTTCAAGGCTAGTATTAATAAACCTAGATATACTAAGTCTAATTATATTTTCTTGTCTTGCAATGAAAACACTCTTTGAAGTAAAACAGAAGTTCTAGAGCTTAAGTTCGTTCTGATATTTTTTTCTTCAACAGCTACCATTTTAAAAACGCCGTTCATTGCTTGATTAGTTACATAATCAGTTAAATCAGGGTTTACTTTATTCACTAAAGGAATACTGTTGTATTTAGTGATGATATTTGCCCATACTTTATCAGCGCCCACTTTAGTAAACGAATTTTTGATTACTGGATTGAATTTCCCGTACAAGGCAGTTGAGGTGCTATTTTGTAAATAATTAGTGGCTGAACTATCATCTCCCATCAAGATTCCTCTTGCATCAGCAAAGCTCATGTTTTTTACAGCATCAACAAAAATAGGAGTCGCTTCTTTTACTGCATCTTCGGCAGCACGATTCAGTACTTTCAAACCTTCATCTGCTAGTGAGCTCAAGCCAACGCTTCTCAAACCAGCATCTACTTTTCTCAATTCTTCTGGCAATAATATTTTTACAGCTTCATTTCTGTAAAAACCATCCGTTGTAGTCAATTTAGTTACTTGTTTAGAAATTCCGTTATTCAACGCTTCTTTCAGTCCTCCTGAAATATCGACTAATCCCGTTCCATCAGTTTGTGGAAACTGATTCATAACTTGTTGCATTTCAGCACAACCAAAAAGAGAGAACATTGTTATTAAAATTAAAAATTTTTTCATATTTATTGTTTTATGGGTTTCTTCGGCTATTCGTTTTGAAGCTCGATGTAAAAATACCACTTAATTCAAAAACAACGCCATTTATTTTCAGGAGCACATTATTTGGGTCATTTATAGGAACAGTTGTCCCGCTGTCCGTTATATCCTTCTCGTTAAAAAACGAGAAGGGATGCCACTCCCATCGGGGCTATTAAAGAAGGTTTTGCTTTTTTATCAACATCTGCGAGGAACGGCGAGCAATCAGTAAAAAATTTTGTAAATTGCGGTACTAAAATTATCATATTCTCAAAATGAAACCACAAACACCGTATATCCCTACGAATAAAGTAAGAATTGTTACTGCAGCCTCTCTTTTTGACGGTCACGATGCAGCTATAAACATCATGAGAAGAATTATCCAAGCCACTGGTGTTGAGGTAATCCATCTAGGTCATGATAGAAGTGTTGAAGAAGTGGTGAATACAGCCATTCAAGAAGACGCTAATGCAATTGCTTTGACATCTTATCAAGGTGGTCATAACGAGTATTTCAAATACATGTATGACTTGCTTAAAGAAAAAGGAGCAGGCCACATCAAGATTTTTGGTGGTGGAGGTGGGGTTATTTTGCCTACTGAAATCGCTGAATTACAAGCCTACGGAATCACACGAATCTATGCACCAGATGATGGGCGCTCGATGGGGTTACAAGGAATGATAAATGACTTGGTGGAACGTTCTGATTTTCCTACGGGAAATAAACTGACGGATGAAGTGAGTCAATTAGAGTCGAAAAATCCAACAGCCATTGCAAGAATCATTTCTGCGGCTGAGAATTATCCTGAAATCGCAAAACCAGCGATGGACGCAATTCATAAAATGAACGAAAACTGCAAAACGCCAGTTTTAGGTATCACAGGTACAGGAGGATCTGGTAAATCTTCTCTAGTCGATGAATTAGTTCGTCGTTTTCTAGTTGATTTTCCTGAGAAAACTATAGGTTTGATCTCGGTAGATCCATCTAAACGTAAAACGGGAGGAGCACTTTTAGGAGATAGAATCCGTATGAATGCCATCAATAACCCTAGAGTTTATATGCGCTCATTGGCAACACGTCAATCTAATTTGGCTTTGTCAAAATATGTGGCTGATGCAATTCAGGTTATCAAAGCAGCAAAATACGATATCATTATCCTTGAAACTTCAGGAATTGGTCAATCTGACACTGAAATCATGGACCATTCAGATGTTTCATTATATGTAATGACACCAGAATTTGGAGCAGCAACGCAATTAGAGAAAATCGATATGCTTGATTTTGCTGATCTAGTAGCACTTAATAAATTTGACAAACGTGGCGCTTTAGACGCTATTCGTGATGTTAAAAAACAATACCAACGCAACCATAATTTATGGGATGCGAATACGGATGAAATGCCTATTTTTGGGACCATTGCTTCACAGTTTAATGATCCAGGGATGAACACGCTTTATAAAGCGATCATGGATAAAATCGTTGAAAAAACCGATTCTGATCTAAAGTCGACTTTTACAGTGACTCGTGAAATGAGCGAGAAAATTTTCGTTATTCCACCACACAGAACACGTTATTTGTCTGAAATTGCTGAAAGCAATAGAAAATACGATGACACCGTTTTGAGCCAACAAAAAGTAGCTCAAAAGTTATATGGTATTTTCAAAACCATTGAATCTGTTTCAGGAAATGTTCCTATAATCACTAAAGTTGGGATTGACGATAGCTCGGTATATCCAAGTGCGATCAAAGAGCAAGACGAAAATAATATTTTTCTAAACCTTTTACTGAATCAGTTCGATAAAGTAAAAATGGATTTAGATCCCTACAACTGGGAAGTTATCCTGACTTGGGACGAAAAAGTAAACAAATATAAAAACCCAATTTATTCCTTTAAGGTAAGAGACAGGGTAATTGAAATCAATACGCATTCAGAATCATTATCTCATTCTCAGATTCCAAAAATCGCCTTGCCTAAGTACGAGGCTTGGGGAGATATTTTACGTTGGTGTCTGCAAGAAAATGTTCCGGGAGAATTTCCTTTTGCATCTGGATTATATCCTTTCAAAAGAGAGGGAGAAGATCCTTCTCGTATGTTTGCTGGAGAAGGTGGACCAGAAAGAACCAACAAGCGTTTTCATTATGTAAGTGCTGATTTACCTGCTAAACGTTTGTCTACCGCTTTTGATAGTGTGACATTGTACGGGAATGACCCACATCTTCGTCCTGATATTTATGGGAAAATTGGTAATGCTGGTGTTTCTATTTGTTGTTTGGATGATGCTAAAAAACTGTATTCTGGTTTCGACTTGGTTCATGCTTTAACTTCAGTGAGTATGACTATTAATGGTCCAGCACCTATGTTACTTGGGTTTTTTATGAATGCTGCCATTGATCAACAATGTGAGCTTTATATCAAAGAAAACAATTTAGAAAAAGATGTTGAGGCAAAAATCAACAAAATATATAAAGAGAAAGGAGTAGAGCGTCCTCGTTATAATGGCGATTTACCAGCTGGAAATAATGGATTAGGATTGATGCTTCTGGGAGTTACTGGAGATTTGGTGTTGCCTTTGGATGTTTATAATGCAATCAAAGTTAGAACGCTGTCCCAAGTTCGTGGAACGGTTCAAGCCGATATTTTAAAAGAAGATCAGGCCCAAAACACCTGTATTTTCTCTACTGAATTTGCTTTACGATTAATGGGTGATGTTCAGGAATATTTCATCACTAATAACGTAAGAAACTTTTATTCAGTTTCAATTTCAGGATATCATATCGCTGAAGCGGGAGCTAATCCTATTACGCAATTGGCATTTACACTTTCTAATGGTTTCACTTATGTGGAGTATTATTTAAGCCGCGGAATGGATATCAATGATTTTGGACCTAACTTATCTTTCTTCTTTTCGAATGGAGTCGATCCAGAATATGCGGTGATCGGTCGTGTAGCACGTAAAATTTGGGCGAAAGCCATGAAAACCAAATACGGAGCTAACGAAAGAGCTCAAATGTTGAAATACCATATTCAAACTTCAGGACGTTCATTGCACGCCCAAGAGATTGATTTTAATGATATCCGTACGACATTACAAGCTTTATATGCTATAAATGACAACTGTAACTCTTTGCATACCAATGCGTATGATGAGGCAATCACAACGCCAACTGAAGAATCAGTTCGTCGTGCGATGGCCATTCAGTTGATTATCAATAAAGAAATGGGCTTGTCTAAAAATGAAAATCCAATTCAAGGTTCTTTCATAATCGAAGAATTGACTGACTTAGTAGAAGAGGCTGTTTTGATGGAATTCGACAGAATTACAGAAAGAGGAGGAGTTCTAGGAGCGATGGAAACGATGTACCAACGCTCTAAAATTCAAGAAGAAAGCTTGTATTATGAAACCTTGAAGCATTCAGGTGAATTTCCAATTATTGGGGTGAATACATTCTTGAGTTCAAAAGGTTCTCCAACTGTTATTCCTGCTGAGGTGATTCGTGCAACGGAACAAGAGAAGCAATTCCAGATTCAGACTTTGGAAAATCTTCATAAGGCCAATGCAGAACAAGTAAAAGTGCAACTGGATGCTATTCAGGATGCAGCGATTAAGAATGAGAATTTATTTGATCACTTGATGGAAGCTACTAAAGTATGTACATTGGGACAAATCACAGCTGCTTTATTTGAAGTAGGTGGTCAATATAGAAGAAATATGTAAGCAGAGAACCACTTTTTTGCTTTTGCAAAAAAGTGTGTGAATCGCTTATCCCGATTTTTATCGGGATCTTGCTACTGATAAAACCTTCCGTTTGTGGAAGGTTTTTTCATTTCTACTATTAAGTTAAAATACATTCAATATTTAAAAAAAGGTTATGCTACAAAGCAGAAATAGTGACTAATTCTTTCTCGGCATTATTTTAACCAAAAGAGCTGATTTCTTTAAAAGAAGATTAAATGAAAAAATTAAATTACTTGCTGGTGTTTCCCTTCTTTAATTTCTTCTACTAATTTTTTATTGAAAGCAGGTAAGTCATTAGGATTTCTACTTGTAACTAATCCTTTGTCTACAACAACTTCTTGATCATGCCAATCGGCTCCAGCATTTATTAAATCAATTTTTATGGAAGGATAGGAAGTCATTATTCGTCCTTTAACTAGTCCAGCACTAATTAAAATTTGTGGACCATGGCAAATTGCTGCTACAGGCTTCCCAGCTTTAAAAAAATCTTTTATAAAAGCTAAAGCATTTTCATTTGTTCGCAATTTATCTGGATTAATAACGCCCCCAGGTAGAACTAAAGCATCATAATCAGCAGCTTTAACATTCTTTAATTCTTGATCAACTTTATAATCTTTCCCCCAGTCAGTAGAAGCCCATGATCTTATGCTTCCGCTTTCTGGACTCACGATTTCTGCTTTCCAACCTTGTTTTTCTAAATATTCTTTAGGTGAGCTTAATTCAACTTCTTCAAATCCGTTTGTGGCCAAAATGGCTATTCTCTTTTCCATAATTTTGTAATTTCTGTTAACAGTATAAAATTACAAATTATAGTAGGGGACAATTCATAAACAGGTATTAAAATAAACATAATTTTGTTCAAGCTGTTTTGATAGAAGCTGTCCTTTAATGGAATAATTTACTTAATTCCGGATATTTTTAAATACCCAATATGCAAAATGTCTTCTTGTAGTTCCGTTTCTGACTTGGTTATTTTTATGGAATATTTTTCTTTGAGCTGACTATCCAAGATGTCAGTTACCTTATAAATGTCGTCAATATCGATTCCGTATTTATCGTCGATATGCGAGACGCCAGCACCCTTAAAACCACAATGCTTGTAAAATGTGGTTCTTTTAGACTTCTTGGTGGCGAGTCCTAAAGTTGTAGCAACGGTTAGCATTTTGTAATGATACTCTTCAAACTCATTTTCCTTATAACCGCCCAAGTTGATAAAAAACAAATGGTCTAAATTATTGTTTTCAACGGTATCTTTAGTTATAATTTCAATCGAAAAATTGTCCACGACTGAAACTTCACGCCAGGCATCGATATGGATTCTTCCTTTGGCCTCGGGCCAAAAAGATTTCATTTCTGGGATCAAACCTTTTAAGGAAGTTCCAATTCCAAAAAAAATATCATGTTGCTCTGTAAGTCGGCCGGGCGGTGTACAGCCTAGCATAACCATAAATAATTTCAATTCTTTTTCCATCTTTAGAAGCTAGATTAATTATTCAAAATAAACTTTGGCATAGTTAATGAATATATGGAAACAAAGAAACCAATAAAATTAAAATCATGAAAAAAATAATTACACTTTTAGCCATTGCAGGATTATTTGTTTTGCAAAGCTGTACTACATCAGGTAGTTTTGAAATTGCGCCTATTGCGAGAAATGAAGTTTTCGAAGTTACCACTTCGTTCAATTCAAACAATAATTACGGTAGGTTGGTAACGTTTAATCCACCTATTTATTCATCGGATATAGTTTTAGTCTACCGATTATCTGGTTCAAATAGCCAAGGGGATGTATGGGAATTATTGCCAGAAAGCTATTATTTCAATAATGGAGCACTAGATTTTGGATATAAATTTGATTATACCAATAGAGATGTTGATATATATATGATTGGTAATGATTTGCAATCTGTTACTGCTGCATTTAGATTGAATCAGGTATTACGAATTGTGATAGTACCAGCAAATTATGCTAAAACAATAAATAAAAATAGTTATTCAGATGTCATTACAGCCTTGGACTTAAAGGACAGTCAAATTCAAAAAATTAAGTTATAATAATGAATCTTAAAAAAGGGAGCCGATAGGTTTCCTTTTTTTTGTAACTTTATAAATACCGAATTAATTGTCAGACATTCATTGGTGAAAAAGGCAACTATTCTGTTGTTGATGAGTCGTGAATTTATTAAAACAACCTTTTAAAAAATACAGATATGAAAAAGATTAGTACGTTGTTAGCAGTTATTGTAATGATTGTTATTTCAAGTTGCGAAGGACCAGAAGGGCCTCCCGGATATGATGGTTTAGATGGTCAAGATGGGTTGATAGCAGAAGTGTTTGAACTTAAAAATATTAATTTTAGCTATAACGCAACTGATGGATATACTATTTCCCAGTTGTTAACTCCTAAAATATTCGCTTCGGATGTGGTCTTGATTTATAGAATGACTGGAACTATTGATTCGAGTACCCCCATTTGGCAGTTAATTCCAAGAACTCTTTTCTTATCTCAAGGGGAGTTAGATTATGACTTTGATTTTAGTAAGGAAGATTTTACGATTTATGCAGGAGGTACTTACGACTTAAGCTTAACTCCGCAATATATAAATAATCAGACCTTTCGTATTGTAATCGTTCCAGGAAGCTTTTCTGCTTCGATAAATAAAAATAGTTATGCAGATGTAATGGCGGCTTTGAATATGAAAGAAACTCAAATCCAGAGCATAAATTTTTAAGGAATTTAAATTGGCATCAAAAAAAGGAACCTTTGGGTTCCTTTTTTTTTGATATATAGTGGTGTGGTTATTAAATTTCTGTGTTGTTATTATTCTGTTTACTCATTCGTAATGAAACTACTATCCCTGCCAAAAGCGATAGTGCAATAAAAAGCAAGGATACCCACTCAGGAATCTCTATAAATTCATGTAGCAGCATTTTGAGTCCCACAAAACTTAAGATTGCAATGAGGCTAAATTCTAAATAGCTGAATTTTTCTAGCATATTGGCCAAGAAAAAATACATGGATCGCAATCCCAATATGGCAAAAATGTTTGAGCTGAGTACTAAAAAAGGATCGCTAGTGATAGCTAAAATTGCAGGTACACTATCAATGGCAAAAACGACATCCATGACTTCAATGACTACCAATGCTACAAAAAGCGGAGTTGCTGCAGTTATATGTCGTCTTTTTACGAAGAAATGCTCATGGTCGATATGATTTGATATAGGCATCAGCTTCTTAAGACCTTTATATACAAACGATTTTTTAGGTTCAAATTTTGCATCTTCACTGGTAAATAGCATTTTCATGGCTGTGAAAATCAAGAAGAAACCAAAAAGATATGTTGCCCAGAAAAATTTATGGATAAGCAACACTCCAAAGAAGATCATCAAGCCCCTAAATATAATTGCACCTAGAATACCCCAAAACAAAACTCGATGCTGGTATTTTTGCGGAATTTTGAATGCCGAAAAAATAATGGCGATAACAAATATATTATCCACACTTAAGGATAGTTCTATTAGATAACCAGTGATGAATTTAATAGACGCGGCAAGTGGTTTCAACCCATCTGGGTTTGCTATGTAGTTGTTGGCATAAATCCAATAGATCACGCCAGAAAATAAAAAAGAAAGTGTTACCCAAATAGCAGTCCACTTTGAAGCTTCTTTAGTACTAATAATGTGTGGCGTTTTGTTAAAAACCCCCAAGTCTAATGCTAAGATTATTAGAACGACAACAAAAAATGAAATCCAAACAACCATAAATAGTTTTTTTTAAAGTTTAACAAAGATACTTTTTGATTTTAATCCGCGCCATTTATTCTAATAAAGTTAATTTATAGATGAAATTTGTATTCCTAATTTGTCACAATTGGGAATTTAAAAAAATAGAGCCTTAAAATTAGCATGTTGTTATTATAGAAGGATATTTTTACGAATTCTATTATTTTAAGGGTATTACCCATAAAAAATAGAGGTAAAATTTTATAAAAGTAATAATAGCTATATATTTGTACCGAAATAATAGGGGTTTAATCTATAAAATAAGTTTTTATGTCAACAATACGTTTCCAAGCTTTGAGAGAAGCATCAACTAGAAAGCCAGTTAAATTTGAAGAATCGGGTAGAAAATCAGTTATTTTCGGTTCAAATGTGTTTAATGATAAAGCAATGAAGCAATATTTGACTTCAGATGCTTTTAAAGGAGTACAGGGCGCTGTTCAACATGGAACTAAAATAGATAGAAAATTAGCGGATTATATCGCAATGGGTATGAAAGAATGGGCTCTGTCTAAAGGAGTAACTCATTATACACACTGGTTTCAACCTCTTACGGGAGCAACTGCCGAAAAACATGATGCTTTCTTTGAAACATCTTACGACGGTAGTGATCCAGTTGAAAAATTTGGTGGTGCACAATTGATTCAACAAGAACCAGATGCATCTAGTTTTCCAAATGGAGGAATTAGAAATACATTTGAAGCAAGAGGGTATACTGCATGGGATCCTACATCTCCAGCATTTATACTTGGTACTACTTTATGTATTCCAACAGTATTTATTTCTTATACTGGAGAAGCACTAGATTATAAAACACCTTTATTAAGAGCTTTGCAAGTTATGGATGAAGCTGCTACTGAAGTGTGTAAATATTTTGATAAAAATGTAAAGAAAGTAACTGCAACCCTAGGTTGGGAGCAAGAATATTTCTTGATTGATAGAGCATTGGCTAATTCTCGTCCAGATCTTATGATGACTGGAAGAACTTTGTTAGGACATACTTCGGCTAAAGGACAGCAATTAGATGACCATTATTTTGGTTCTATTCCTACTCGTGCTTTAGTATACATGAGAGATTTGGAACAAGAATGTATGTTACTTGGAATACCAGTAAAAACACGTCACAATGAAGTAGCACCAAATCAATTTGAATTTGCACCTATTTTTGAAGAGACTAACTTAGCTGTTGATCACAACTGTCTGTTGATGGATGTAATGGAAAAAGTAGCTGAGCGTCATGACTTAAAAGTATTATTCCATGAAAAACCTTTCAAAGGAGTAAATGGTTCAGGTAAGCATAATAACTGGTCATTGGCTACAGATACAGGGGTTAACTTGTTGAGTCCAAGTAAAACTCCAATGAGCAATTTACAATTCTTAACTTTCTTTATCAATACGATAAAAGCAGTACATGATAATGAGTCATTATTGAGAGGGGCTATTGCAACTGCAGGAAATGACCATAGGTTAGGGGCAAATGAAGCGCCACCAGCAATTATCTCCGTATTTATTGGGGAGCAATTGACAAAAGTTTTGGCTGAATTAGAAGGGGTTACTCCAGGGAAATTATCTCCAGAAGAAAAAACAGATCTAAAATTAAATGTTGTTGGTAAAATTCCAGACGTTCTTTTAGACAATACAGATAGAAACAGAACATCACCTTTTGCTTTCACAGGAAATAAATTTGAGTTTAGAGCTGTAGGTTCTAATTCAAACTGTTCTAACTCAATGACTACTTTGAATGCTATCGTTGCGAAGCAATTAAGAGACTTTAAAGTTGAAGTTGATGCTTTGATTGAAACTAAAGACATGAAAAAAGATGACGCCATCTTTAATGTGTTGAGAGAATACATCAAGCACTCTAAGAAAATCCTTTTTGAAGGGGACGGTTACAGTGAAGCATGGGAAAAAGAAGCTGAAAAAAGAGGTTTAAGTAACTTTAAAACTACTCCTGAAGCATTAAAAGCAAGAGCTTCTAAACAAGCTTTAGATTTGTTTTCTGGATTGGGCATCATGAACCATGTTGAAGTTGAGGCACGTTACGAAATTGAATTGGAAGAGTACACTAAGAAAATTCAAATTGAAGGTAGAGTTTTAGGGGATATTTCAACAAATCACGTAATTCCTACTGCTATTCGTTACCAAAATACTTTGATTGAAAACGTAAAAGGATTGAAAGATATCTTCGGAACTGATTTTGAAACTATCGCAAAAGAACAAATCATTTTGATCAAAGATATTTCAAGACATATTGAAGGAATCAACTCTAAGGTACTTGAGATGACAAATGAAAGAAAGAAAGCTAATGTTTTGACTGACGGTCAAGAGATGGCTGAAGCATATTGTAATAATGTTAAACCTTATTTTGAAATCATTCGTGAGCACTGTGATAAACTAGAGCTTTTGGTTGACAATGAATTATGGACATTAACTAAATACAGAGAATTGTTGTTTACTAAATAATAACAAATCT
>NZ_FNMV01000027.1 GCF_900106645.1 Flavobacterium degerlachei | reverse complement strand
TGGTGTGTTCTTTTTTTTTCTTTCTTTTGTTTTTTTGTTTTCATAATTGGCTTGAATTTGATTCCCCTTTTGGTTTTCCTTCAACAATTTTTTTTAGCGGTACAACCAAATAAAATTCCAAAAACAAAACAAATTTTCCTCATATGCGCTACTGTTTGAATACTTTAAAAGCTTTAAATACTTTGACCTCTCGGGAACCCCAATAAAACCAGTGCTTTACAGCTTGAAAGGAAAGTTTTTATAAGCGAAAGGAAAGTTTTTATAAGCGAAAGGAAAGTTTTTATAAGCGAAAGGAAAGTTTTTATAAGCGAAAAGAAAGTTTTAAATAAAGTGTTTCTTTTAATACTTTTCTTTTTATATCTTTGAAAAAACTTACAAATTTAAAGCTATGGAACTTTCAAGAGTTACTGATGAAGCATTAGTAAAACAACATAATACAATAACGTCAGGCCGTTATGATTTTTCAGCTTGTCAATTAGATGTCCTTTTTATGCTTTTAGCTACTTTAAATGAAGAGGACGAAATGGGAAAAGAATATCATATTCGAGTAAAGGATATTGAGCTAATTACAGGTAGAAAATGGAATTACCAACAATTAAAAGATGGAAATGAAAATCTATTGTCCAGAGTTTTTGAAATTCAAATGCCTAAAGGGTTAAAACAAATTGTGCTTTTTAATGAAGTTCAATACCTTGATGGTACAGGAAGTTTTTATATGAAAATAAACGAATCGGCTCGTCCGTATTTTTTTGATTTAAAGAATAATTTCACACTCTTAGAATTGAAATCTGTCCTTTCATGTACTTCAAAACACGCAAAACGCATCTATAGTTTGTGTTGTCAATGGAGAGGAACAGGTGGTCAGCGATTTGATTTAGGAGAATTTAAAGAAATGCTCGGACTAAAAGATCCAAAAGGTAAGCAAGCTGAACAATACTCTAAAGTTAGTATGTTTAAAAGTGAGGTTTTAGATCGAGCAAAAAAACAAATTAATGAGAATACTAATATTACCTTTGATTATGAATTAAAGAAAATAAGAGGACGAGCATTTGATACAATTATAATTTATTGTGGAGCTACTAAGCCTAATCTTGCTCAGATGGAAATTGATTTTAGAGGAGATATAGAAAAGCAGAAGAAAAATGCTGAATTACTTCAGAAAATTGAAAATATTAAAGCTATCGGAATACGTGATGATTTAGCGGAGCTGTGGGCAGTTAAATATTGGAAAGAGTTTGTATCCGAAAAAAACAACCTAATTGAACAAATGCAAAAAGGTAAGGCGATTGAAAATAAAGCAGCCTATTTAGCTGGTGTTTTTAAAAAGAAAGGGCATGTTTAATCCACAATTATAAATGTCATACGAATAGAAAGACTATTAGAGTAATAAACTTTGTCCTATTGCTATATATTAAGCCTATACCCCTTAAATTAATTCCAAAACACATTCTTGGATTTATATTTTGATCTACTAATAAATTAACTAATAAGAAAAATAAAATGATTGTCGCTTCTATTATTATAATTAACTTCAATACAGCACCATTAACCATTCAAGCAATTAAATCAATTGAAAAACACGTTATTTCTTTAGAAAATTTTGAAATAATAATTGTTGATAATTCAAGTGAAAATTCTGATTATCTAGAATTAAAAAATAGTATTGATAAAATTAAAAACTTAAACTTAACGTTATTAAAAAGCAAATTTAACTTAGGCTTTGGTGGAGGCAATACGCTTGGCGTTCAATACGCAAATAGTGAATATTATGTATTTATGAATAGTGATGTAATCTTAAAAGAAGATTGTATCACAACAATGATTGAATTCTTAAATAAGAACAAGCATACGAGTATAGTTGGATGCCAAGCCGTAAATGAAAATAATGAAAAATTCAAAGGATTCGATTATGGCTTGAGTCTTAAAAGTGAAATTTTCAGTAATTCATTATTGCAATTCATTAATAAAAAAAAGTACCCCTCTAGAATTGTAAATTCAAATGAACCTATGGTTGTAGATGCCGTCGCAGGTTCATTATTTACTTGTGTGGCAACAGACTTTGTGAAAATTGGTGGATTTGATACTAATATGTTCCTTTATTACGAAGAAAAAGATTTAGCCTTTCGGGTAAAAAACTATTTAAAAAAACAGGTGGTTTTGATTCCGAAGGCACAGTACATTCATTTAAAGGGAAAAAGTACCAAAACCTCACAAAGCTTATATAATGAGCTGAAAATTTCTCAATTTTATAGCATACAAAAAAATTTAGGTTTTATAAAATACTCCTTTTTTTATATTCTACACTTATTTATTTTTCTAATTAAAAGTCCTTTCAGTAAAAAAAACCGAGGTTATTTATTTTTACTTTTGAGTGGTATTTCAACTGCAAAGTCAATTAAAAACAAGCAAATAAAGTTATAAATAGTTAAAATTATTTAGCCTTATAAAAAGGATTAAGTTTCAAGTCACTTAAAGGTATAATACTTCTTAAAACTTCATTTTACATGGCTTTTATGTGTACAACCATGTCTCAAATCACAAATTACTTTGTAAGAAAAAAGTCGTATTTAAAAGGAATTTAGTAGAGATTAATATTGATTTTGTTATATTATTAATTACTTAGGAATCCAATCATATTTTAAAAAAAAAGAGGCTATCTTTTCAGACAGCCTCTTTCAATTTATAACTAATGTCCGATTAATTATTAACCGTTACTTTAAAGGAAGACATTTGGTCATTCCAAGTATTTCCTGGTCCACATCTATAGCCTTTTAAATTTCCCTCATACCTTTCTAAAGGAACTGCGAAGCTTATTGATCTTCCACCATAGTTTGGGTCTCTAAATAGAGTGACCGTATATTTATTATAAGTACCAACTTGAATATAAAATGCACTTGCCTGATCGTTGTATCCATAAGAAACCCCCACATCCGAATCAGATATGCCATTATCATACACCGGATAGGTAAAAATATTACCTCCATTATCTCTATTGTTTTGATAAAAAATAATTTCACCATCATTTATCATAGAGGATTTTGCTGTAAGGGAACTTGAAGATGAAGAATTTTGTCTTAAATTTAAATTTTCTTCTAAATTTTTATAATTATCATAAAATTGAATACTTTGATCTTTATTTACATAAGTTGCTAACTCTTTATTTGTTTGTAATTTAGCATACACATTGTTGGCTATTTGACTTTCTAATACCAAAGATGAATCTTTACTAAAAGTATACGTAGAAGAGTATGATTTACCAGCATATGTGAAATTTATAACATTTTGAACATCTACATTTTTTTTTAGACCTGCGTCTAAATTAGATGATAAATCTTCCTTATCATTAGTACAAGATAATAAAGAACTAAAGACCAAGGCAAAAATAATTATTTTTTTCATTTTTCTAATTTAAGGTTAAGTATTAATTTTAATTTCAAATATAGGTTTTTATCTGTTAAAAAATAATTAATTTTTTAACAATTTTTAAAACTCTACAAATGTTTGTTAACTTAAATATAAAAAAACACTTATATTTATTGTAAATATAAAACTACTTTTTAGGCATTTCTTTAATCTCACCGTTCTTTTTCTCGTAACGAGAAATATGTTCCTCCAATGCTTGATTAATTATATCTTTAATTAAAACCCTATCCCAATAAGCTAAAGCTTTCAATTTCTCTAATAAATCTTCATTTACAATAAAAGTAGCTCTCGTTTCTTTTGCTTTAGTTCCAATTTGAGAACTCTTCGTAATTTCTTTTTTAGCTGCTTTTGGTTCTTTCGGTTCTGCGGTTGGTTCGCTTGGTTCGCTTGGTTTGGTATCGCCAAGCAACGAATTTAAACCGCCTGAAAAACTTTTCTTTGCCATAACTTTATATGTTTGTGTTTACTTAATAATATATGTTTATTTATATTACTATGTTTACTTTCGTTTTAATATTTCCTTAGATAATGCTAAATAATCCTCTGCTCCATTACTTTTAGAATTATAACGGAAGATGTCTAAGCCTTGTGCCGGCGCTTCTGCTAATGCAATGTTATCTCTAATTTTAGTTTTGAAAACTTCGCTTTTAAAATGCTCGTTGATTGTTTCAAATACATCACGATTCAATACTTTTCTTCCATCGTATTGCGTGATAAAAACACCTCCAACTTTCAAAGATTTGTTTAATCTGCTTTTGATTTTTTCGACTACTTCTACCAATTTTGAGAGTCCTTGCATCGCTAAAAATTGCGCTTGCAAAGGAATAATAATTTCGTCAGCTGCAGTAAACGAATTGATGGTTAAAAGTCCTAAAGAGGGCGGAGAATCGATAATTATATAATCGTACTCGCTGCGCACATTCTCTATTAATTCTTTCAAGATATATTCTCTTCCAGGTTCTGAGCTCAATTCGATTTCTGCTCCAGATAAATCCAAAGTCGAGGGTACAATATCCAAATCTTTAAGAATGGAAATTGGCTCTAATTTATATTCGCCTTTCAAAGAACCGTAAATAGTTCTCTCTTGATTTGTCAACCCTAAACTTTGCGTTAAGTTGGCTTGCGGGTCTAAATCAATAAGCAGTACTTTTTTTCCTAATTTATTTAAACCTGCTCCAATATTAATTGCAGATGTAGTTTTTCCCACTCCGCCTTTATGATTGCTTATACTTATTACTTTTCCCATTAAGCTGTTTTTTAGTTTCTTAACAAAGATAGTAATTTATGTTTACTTAGTAATTTATGTTTATCTTTATTACTAAGTAACTATTTATAGAAGTATTAAAATGAATTATATTCGCAATTTACATTTTGAAAAAGATAAAAATAAATCTATATAATTATGCTGTAGTAATGAAAAATATAGTGTTTTTAGCTAAA
Organism: Flavobacterium degerlachei; assembly: GCF_900106645.1. Taxonomy (GTDB): domain Bacteria; phylum Bacteroidota; class Bacteroidia; order Flavobacteriales; family Flavobacteriaceae; genus Flavobacterium; species Flavobacterium degerlachei. The sequence goes on along the minus strand of NZ_FNMV01000027.1, from coordinate 3,237 downwards.
AGTATTAGGGGAAGAAAGAAGTATTTATTTCGGGAAATATAAGCACGTTAAATCCCATATTTACTGGGTTTTTTATTTTTATAACTTTTATTTTACGGCATGACTTAAAAAAAGAGTTTTACTTCCCAATAGGACTACCTATTTATTAGAATCGTAATAAATAGGTAGTCCTATTGGGAAGTAAATTACAGAGTACTGTTTAAATTTGAAGATAACCCTAACGATTTAGAGAAGAACCTAATAAATTTTTATTATGATACCAAAAATGAGAAATGTCCACCCAGGGGCAATATTAAAAATGGAACTGGTTGAGGGTAGAAAATTAAGCGTAAGTGAAATTTCTAAAATGTTAGATACTACAGAAACCAATATCTCAAAAATTTTAAACGGTTATGCATCAATTTCGCATAATATGGCATTAAAAATTGAGGCTGTTTTTGGAGTTTCAGCAGCGTTTTTTATGCGCCTACAAGCGACTTATGATTTAGAAGAAGCAAGTAAATTACAAGCTTAAATTTAATCAAAAAAGGATTGTGCTATTAGTTGTATTTTGCGCTTTGCTCCGTGTGGTTCTTCCCACGGATCAAACTCTAAAATCGATTTAAAATATAAATCTTTGCTGTTCTGCTTCCATTGTTCGTCCTCTGGGTCAATAAATGCACCGCCTTTAAACCGTTCTTTATTGGTTTTAGCTTTCCATTTTCGCTCAAATAATTCATTTGAAAAGGGGTGAAAATATTCCATACTTTTTATAAATATTTCATGCTTTTTCTCCTCCCTTTTTGATTAACAAAAGGGAAGGAAAGCAAGATAAATGTACAATAGTAAATTAAGAATATAACTAAATTCCTAATTTCATTTTTAACCATTCAATGATTATTGTGGTGATTAAATTTATTAAAATTTCAGCAATTTTTAGCAAAATTTTTTTAATTTTTTGTTTTGTTTTTTTCTTAAAATTCATAGTTTTTGTTTTTAATATTATTATGCCCTTTAGGTCTTATTTTTTTATTCGCTGTTTACTATATATCGTTTTTCAAATAGTTTAAATCAAAGGTTATGTTTCTTCAAAAAAGAATCTGTGACATAAAATTTAGTATGTTCCCCAGCTTTATTTATAAATATCTACCAAGTCTGAAAAAAAATATTTTTTTTTAATTTTTTTCAAAACTAATATTCTGACTCATCTTAAAAAAGGACACGTTTTTTTGATAAATGAAAATGAAACAAAATTTAAGATTATATTTGTATTTATAATTGCGTGGTATAGCCTATTAGACTTCGTGCCGAAGTCATAGGCAAAAGGGACACCCTTTTGAAACCCGAAAAAATGAAATTTTCAATTTAATTTTTTATGCCCTATGGGAAAACAATACGCTGTTTTACATGTACAAAAACATTCTTCCACTGGAGGGAATTTAGGTAATCATATCGAGAGAGCTGAAGGAATGAAACACACCTACCCACATGCTAACCCTGAAATGAAAAAACATAACAAATCATTTAAAACAGGGTATGAAGGAATGAGCTTAGGTAAGGCCGTTTTAAAGAGAATTGAGAAAGGTTATACTGGGAAAACTGCCATACGAAAAGATGCCGTTAAATTTCTTTCTTTGATTTTGTCCGGCACTCATGACCAGATAATGAAAATTAATCAAAGTGCGGAATTATACACTCCTTGGCTTCGTGCCAATGAAGCCTTTTTGCAAGAAGAATTTGGTAAAGAAAACATTGTAAAATTAGAGTTACACCGAGATGAAAAAACACCTCATTTTCATGCAATTGTAGTTCCATTAACCAAGGATGGCCGTCTTTCTGCTAAGGAAGTGGTAGGAGACAGAAATAAATTGAAAGCATTTCAGGATAGATATTCTGAAAAAATGAAGGCTTTTGGACTCGAGCGAGGAGAAGAAAACTCAAAAAACAATCATGTTACCACCAAAGAATTCTATGACGAACTGGAGAAAACTAGAAAAGAAGTTGAAAATTTAGATTTAGATAGAATTCAATTAATTCCAGCAGCTCAAAAAACTCAAATGATAAAAAAATACGCTAAAACTGCAACATTAGATTTAAACTTAAAAGAGCTGAAAAATTCCAAAAACAAAAGATTTAGACAATAATTTTTCCCCTTTTGGTTACTTTCAAAAAAGCGTATCTTTAAATACTAAAAATTAGCAGTATGAAAAACACAAGAAATTTAGAGGAATTGATGCGAATTTTAGGATGTCATCTTAAATTAAAAAGAAATGAACCTAAGCCCAAACGATATTTTAAAAGAAGTGGGGGGTTCTGAGCAAGATTTAAAAGCAATTGAAAATGGAACTGGTGGTTAAATTGAGGATTTAATGAAACTACTAGTTACCTACGAAATGACTGACCAAGTTTTTAAGTTATTCCCCGCCATAAAAAACCCGTCAGAAAATTATTGGTATAATGATCTTATCGATTTTTAAAATATTTTTCACTAACTTTGTACCTAAATGGTACACTTAAAAAATAAAAATTATGATAGTGATCAGTAGTAGAGAATTTCGAGATAATCAAAAAAAATATTTTGATTTAATAGATAAAAATGAGCAAGTAATTGTTCAAAGAGGAAAGAATCAGAGCTATAAATTAGTAGCTGTTCAGAGGGAGGAAACTCTGTTAACCGAAGCGGAATTTTATGCTAAAATAAACCATTCCTTGAAAGAAAGTCAGCAAGGTAAAATAACAGAAATAAAAAGTTCTGAAGATTTTAAAACCTTACTTGGGCTATGATTTATAAAATCAACTTTACCGATGAAGCTTTAAGAGATATCGAACGCCTAAAGAAAAGTGGAGACAAACGAGTATTAAAGAAACTCGCTTCTTTTTTTATAGAACTTCAAGAACATCCACGCACTGGAACTGGACAAGTTGAGCAATTAAAACACTACAACGAAGAAATCCTTTCCAGGAGAATAAACAAAGAGCATCGTTTAGTTTATAAAGTTCAAGACGAAATTATAACAGTCCTAGTTTTAACCGCTTTTGGTCATTACTTAAAATAAAGCGTTTTAAGACGTTATTTTTGTTTTTATTCAAATTTACACGTTAGAGCAAATAAGAGTGATCCAAGGCTTTAAAAAGCGCCAAATTTCGATCCTCCCGCCCCCCTTGGTGTGTTCTTTTTTTTTCTTTCTTTTGTTTTTTTGTTTTCATAATTGGCTTGAATTTGATTCCCCTTTTGGTTTTCCTTCAACAATTTTTTTT
>NZ_FNMV01000029.1 GCF_900106645.1 Flavobacterium degerlachei | reverse complement strand
TATTACTCTTTATTCTTTTGTTTTGAAATCTCTTTCAAAACGGCTGTCAATTCAATATGTCTAGGAACGTGTCTTATCTTGTTTCTCGTTTCGTTTCAACACTTAGCGTGTTTCTCGAAGCGGGTGCAAAAGTACAACTTCTTTTTAATCTCGCAAGTGTTTTTTTTAAAGTTTTTTAAGAAACTTTCGTTTCTCTTTTTCTTCTAAATAAACCCGGTTTCCCGTGCTTCACTTACTCAATAAATGAAAGAACTTGATCCCTTTCGGGTCGGCAAAGATAATTACTTCTTTTATTTCTCACAACACTTTTTTTAATTAAATTACTCTAATTTTTAAGTTTTGCTTTCCATTAAATAAGTAAGAACGTCTGCGTTGTTGCGGGTGCAAAAGTACCACCTTTATTGAGTAAATCAATCTTTTTACTAACCTTTTTTCGACTTTTTCTTTACCTTTATTTTAAGTTGCTGGAATTCTGAGTTTTGAACGTGAAAGTTTTTTCTCTCCCCGGGACTCTCCGAAGGAAAGGGAGACTTTGCGGAAGTGGTTTGGTCGTATATTTTATATTAACGCTACACTTTTTCCTTTTACATCCCGATTACGAAGGTTCGGAACGGGACTCTCCGAAGGAAAGGGAAGCTTTGTGAATATCACCGTCCTTTTAAACTTTCTCCTATATATAGAGGGCCTTTTCTGTAAATCAAAAAGCTTAAACAACTTTTTGAAAGCGACTCCCCTAGCCCTGATAGCAGTGGAAATCCTTATATGCCGGTGTTCGGCATATAAGATTGTAATGAATAGCAGGAAATAGCTCCTAATAAAAACCATTCGACTACTATATATAATGTAGAGTCTTTATATAGCACTGGTATTATAGATTTTGATTTTTAGATTTTGATTCCCAAAAATCATTGAGATGATCAATATCAACTGGTTTCGCGGGCGTTTGGTTTTGTAGTCTCCCTGATTGAAAGGCTCTACTTAATATGGTTTCGATTAAAAAGTCTTCATTTACTTCATAAGGCGCATATTCCGTTTTCAAATTAATATCAAACATGCTCGCTGCTGTATTCGACCAAAAGGCTTTCCAGCCGCTTTTTAAAGTTTTCACTAATTCAAAAGTCGTGGTTCCCGTTTGGCGATGAATCAATTTTACCAAAATCCGCCCCTGACTGCGTGACAATTTCTTGAGTTTAGCCTCGAATTCATTATTAAGGTAATCCTCAACTATCTTAAAATACTTTTTCTTCTCCTTGTTCGTTGACAGGCGTTCCATCCCTTTATTCAAAAGTGTCAACCTTTCAGAAGCCAGTTTGGCGTAAGGATAAGTTCTATAAACCCTACTTTGCAGAATCAGGAATTGTTTCCTGGCATCAGGATCTAGTTTTTCTCTAGAAACCACTATTTCTTCTAGCGCTATCGTGTCATTAAGAATATCATCTCTTTCCGTCAGCTCATATCCCATTTTTACTGGTTCTGGGGTCACGACTTGTGCATTAACTGAAATGGATAGAAATAAAAATAGAAACGCAATAAACTTCATAAGGCATAATTTAAGTGTAAAATTATACATTATATGCGCAACTGTAATGCCAAATTTATAATTTAGCAAAAAATATATTTTATGAGCACAAAATCGATATTAAAAAAATCCTCCCTTACATTTTTAGAGCAATATTTAAATAATGCATCACCAACTGGATTTGAAGCCGAAGGTCAGAAATTATGGATGGACTATTTGAAACCTTATGTTGACACATTTATAACTGATACTTATGGAACAGCAGTTGGGGTTATCAATCCAGACGCTCCTTATAAGGTAGTGATTGAAGGGCATGCAGATGAAATTTCGTGGTATGTAAATTATATCACTGATGATGGATTAATCTATGTTATCAGAAATGGTGGTTCTGATCACCAAATCGCTCCTTCTAAACGCGTTAATATTCATACTAAAAAAGGAATTGTAAAAGGCGTATTTGGCTGGCCAGCCATTCATACACGAAAAGGAGAAAAAGAAGAAACTCCAAAAATCAGTAATATATTCATTGACCTTGGTTGCGAAACTAAAGAAGAAGTGGAGAAAACAGGAGTTCATGTAGGTTGTGTTGTTACTTATCCTGATGAATTCATGATTCTAAATGAAAACAAATTTGTTTGTCGTGCGATTGATAACCGTATGGGTGGTTTCATGATTGCTGAAGTGGCCCGCTTGCTTCATGAGAACAAAGTAAAACTTCCATTTGGATTGTACATCACTAATTCTGTTCAAGAAGAAGTGGGACTACGCGGAGCCGAAATGATCACTAAAACCATTAGGCCAAATGTAGCAATTGTGACTGATGTATGTCATGATTCTACTACTCCAATGATTGAGAAGAAAATTGAAGGAGAAACAAAAATAGGAAAAGGACCTGTTGTTACTTATGCACCAGCTGTCCAAAATAATCTTAGAGAATTAATCTTGGATACTGCTGAGGAAAAGAAAATTCCTTTTCAACGTCTAGCATCTTCTCGCGTAACCGGAACTGACACTGATGCTTTTGCTTACAGTAATGGTGGTGTGGCATCGGCTTTGATTTCGCTTCCGTTGCGTTATATGCATACTACGGTTGAAATGGTGCATCGTGATGATGTTGAAAATGTCATTAAACTAATATATGAGACTTTATTGAAATTAGAAAATAATGAAACCTATTCTTATTTTAAATAGAATCAGCGACTAATACCGCCGCTATAGGAACTTAAAAACCGCGATTCGAATTTTGAATTGCGGTTTTTTTTATTAAATTTATATCTTAAAATTCCTATCAATGCAATCAAAAGCAGAAACGGTTGAAGAGTATTTAATAGACCTTCCTGATGACAGGAAAAGCCCCATGAATAAACTTCGGACAACGATCCTTGACAATATTCCTGCAACTTTCGTCGAAACAATGAGTTATGGTATGATTGGATATGTGGTCCCACATACTTTATATCCTGACGGCTATCACTGCAACCCAAAACTACCTTTACCCTTCATCAATATTGCTTCGCAGAAAAATTTCATTGCTTTATATCATATGGGAATATATGCAAATCCAGAATTGCTAAAATGGTTCACCGATGAGTTTCCAAAACACTCTAATCAGAAACTAGATATGGGAAAAAGTTGTATTCGATTTAAAAAAATGGACCAAATTCCATTTGATTTAATTGCAGAATTAGTACAAAAAGTATCCATTGAAGAGTGGATAAATATGTACGAATCTATGGTAAAGAAGAAATAATAACCAATAACCTTTAAATACATCAATATGAAAATTATTAAAGCGATTTTATTTTCGATTTTAGGAATCATTGCGTTGGCACTTATCTTGGCTCTTTTTATGCCTAAAGAATATTCCGTGGAAAGGGAAGTCATCATCAATCAACCCAAAGACAGTGTTTTCAACTATGTAAAACACCTGAAAAATCAAGATAATTTTAGTGTATGGGCAAAAACGGACCCGAACATGAAGAAAACTTTTACGGGAGTTGACGGAACAGTAGGTGCCATTTCTGCATGGGAAAGTACTGATGAAAATGTAGGTGTGGGTGAACAGGAAATCATAAAAATTACAGAGGGAGATCGTATTGATTTTGAATTACGATTTAAGAGTCCTTTTGAATCAACTGCGGATGCTTACATGAGTACTGAAGCAATTTCTGCCACAGAAACAACAGTAAAATGGGGCTTTAATGGAGTAATGGATTATCCTATGAATTTAATGTTGCCCTTTTTACAAATGGACAAAGTCATTGGAAATGACCTACAAACTGGATTAGATAATCTAAAGATGATTTTGGAAAAATAGCCTTTCCTCTTTCGATAAATGAAAAAACCGCAAGTCCATCAAGGAGGGCACTGAAAAAGTCTTTTTAGGAATTAATTGTTAATAAAAAGGAGTAGAAAACTATAGTTTTTTGCTCCTTTTTTCGTGTTTTTAATGGTACCCAAAAGGCTTTTAGATGTTAGTTCAACAACAAAAAATTCAATTCAGTCCGTACTCTTCGTTATATGATTTAATCGTTCCCA
>NZ_FNMV01000035.1 GCF_900106645.1 Flavobacterium degerlachei | reverse complement strand
GTAACTTTTTCAGGATTAACAGCGGGGCCACATGCCTTTACAACAAGACGTATTTCAGATAACACTTGTGTATCCTCGGCAACTTCAATAACAATCAACGCACAACCCACAGCTCCTGCGGCGCCAACAGCTAGCGCAACAACGCAGCCTACTTGTGCAGTAGCAACAGGAACCGTTACAATATCTGCGCCAATAGGAGCGGACTTTCAATATAATGTTGATGGTGGAACTTACCAAAGTTCGGTAACTTTTTCAGGATTAACAGCGGGATCACATACCTTTACAACAAGACGTATTTCAGATAACACTTGTGTATCTTCTGCAAGAGATGTAAAAGTTGGAAATTATATTTGCGCAGTTGATGATGCAGGATCAAGTGTAAATGGACTTGTAGGGGGAACAGCATTCACAAATGTATTATCAAATGACACCTTAAATGGAGTTGCAGTAGTAGCTAGCGATGTTACAACCACTTTTGTGTCATCTACCAATGGAGGAATTACTTTATTAGGAACTAATGTAGTTGTAAAAGCGGGAACTCCAGCAGGAAACTATAGTTTAGTATACCAAATCTGCGAAGTATTAAATGCCGACAACTGTTCAACAGCGACAGTAACGGTAACAGTAGTTGCAGCACCAATCAAAGCAGTAAATGATGTTGCAGGACCAATCAACGGAATAGTTGGCGGAGATGCAGGAATCAATGTATTGGATAATGATTTATTGAATGGTGTTAAAGTAACTCCATCAGATGTAAAAATCACTTCTACTCCAAACGGACCATTAACAGTAAACACAGACGGAACCGTAACGGTAGCAGAGAACACAAAAGCAGGAGAATACACAGTAGACTATACGATCTGCGAAGTATTAAATGCCGACAACTGTTCAACAGCGACAGTAACGGTAACAGTAGTTGCAGCACCAATCAAAGCAGTAAATGATGTTGCAGGACCAATCAACGGAATAGTTGGCGGAGATGCAGGAATCAATGTATTGGATAATGATTTATTGAATGGTGTTAAAGTAACTCCATCAGATGTAAAAATCACTTCTACTCCAAACGGACCATTAACAGTAAACACAGACGGAACCGTAACGGTAGCAGAGAACACAAAAGCAGGAGAATACACAGTAGACTATACGATCTGCGAAGTATTAAATGCCGACAACTGTTCAACAGCGACAGTAACGGTAACAGTAGTTGCAGCACCAATCAAAGCAGTAAATGATGTTGCAGGACCAATCAACGGAATAGTTGG
>NZ_FNMV01000036.1 GCF_900106645.1 Flavobacterium degerlachei | reverse complement strand
GAAACTACTAATCGTACTGCTGCGGATTTATTAAAAGAAGACTTAGTAAACAAAAGTACTGATGTAACTACTGATGGAACTTCTGATACAAAATACCCAACAGTAAAGTCAGTTAAAACTTATGTCGATGCCAGTTCAACTTCAGGTTCAACAGCATTAACAGCAGAAACTTCAAGAGCTACTGGGGCAGAAGCTACTAATGCTTCTACAATCGCTACGGAAACTACTAATCGTACTGCTGCAGATGCAACTTTGACTATCAACTTAGCTTCGGAAGCATCAACAGCGAGAGCTGCAGAATCTGCAAACGCTACAGCTATTGCAACGGAAACTACTAACCGTACTACTTCAGATGCAACTTTGGCAACTAACTTAGCTTCGGAGGCGTCAACAGCGAGAGCTGCAGAAACTGCAAATGCTACAGCAATTGCAACTGAAACTACTAATCGTACTACTGCAAATGCAAATTTGACAAGCAACCTGACTACAGAAATAACCAATAGAACGAACGCGGATTTATTAAAAGAAGACCTAGTAAATAAAAGTACTGATGTAAGTACTGACGGAACTTCTGACACGAAATACCCAACAGTAAAATCGGTAAAAACCTATGTTGATGCTAGTTCAACTTCAAGTTCATCAGCATTAACTGCAGAAATTTCAAGAGCTAAAACAGCAGAAATTGCGAATGCAGATGCTATTGCAACGGAAACTACTAACCGTACTACTGCCGATGCAACTTTAGCAAGTAACTTGGCTTTGGAAGCGTCAACAGCGAGAGCTGCAGAATCTGCAAATGTTGCAGCTATTGCAACAGAAACTACTAATCGTACTACTGTAGATGCATTAAAAGAAGATTTAGTTAATAAAAGCACTGATGTTTCAACAGATGGAACTTCTGATACAAAATACCCAACAGTAAAATCGGTAAAAAGCTATGTTGATGCTAGTTCAACTTCAAGTTCATCAGCATTAACAGCAGAAATTTCAAGAGCTACTGGGGCAGAAGCTACTAATGCTTCTACAATTGCAACAGAAACTACTAATCGTACTATTGCAGATGCAACTTTAGAAAGTAACTTGGCTTTGGAAGCATCAACGGCGAGAGCTGCAGAATCTGCAAACGCTACAGCTATTGCAACAGAAACTACTAACCGTGCTACTGCAGAAGCAATTTTAGCAAGTAACCTAACTATAGAAGCTTCAACGGCGAGAGCTGCAGAATCTGCAAATGCTACTGCTATTG
>NZ_FNMV01000040.1 GCF_900106645.1 Flavobacterium degerlachei | reverse complement strand
GACAACTGTTCAACAGCGACAGTAACGGTAACAGTAGTTGCAGCACCAATCAAAGCAGTAAATGATGTTGCAGGACCAATCAACGGAATAGTTGGCGGAGATGCAGGAATCAATGTATTGGATAATGATTTATTGAATGGCGTTAAAGTAACTCCATCAGATGTAAAAATCACTTCTACTCCAAACGGACCATTAACGGTAAACACAGACGGAACCGTAACGGTAGCAGAAAACACAAAAGCAGGAGAATACACAGTAGATTATACAATCTGCGAAGTATTAAATGCCGACAACTGTTCAACAGCGACAGTAACGGTAACAGTAGTTGCAGCAGCAATCAAAGCAGTAAATGATGTTGCAGGACCAATCAACGGAATAGTTGGAGGAGATGCAGGAATCAATGTATTGGATAATGATTTATTGAATGGCGTTAAAGTAACTCCATCAGATGTAAAAATCACTTCTACTCCAAACGGACCATTAACGGTAAACACAGACGGAACCGTAACGGTAGCAGAGAACACAAAAGCAGGAGAATACACAGTAGATTATACAATCTGCGAAGTATTAAATGCCGACAACTGTTCAACAGCGACAGTAACGATAACAGTAGTTGCAGCAGCAATCAAAGCAGTAAATGATGTTGCAGGACCAATCAACGGAATAGTTGGCGGAGATGCAGGAATCAATGTATTGGATAACGATTTATTGAATGGCGTTAAAGTAGTAGCCTCAGATGTAAAAATTACTTCTACACCAAACGGACCATTAACAGTAAACACAGACGGAACCGTAACGGTAGCAGAAAACACAAAAGCAGGAACTTATACGGTGGATTATACAATCTGTGAAGTGTTGAATCCAAACAATTGCGATACAGCGACAGTAACGGTAACAGTAGTTGCAGCACCAATCAAAGCAGTAAATGATGTTGCAGGACCAATCAACGGCATAGTTGGCGGAGATGCAGGAATCAATGTATTGGATAATGATTTATTGAATGGCGTTAAAGTAGTAGCCTCAGATGTAACAATCACTTCTACTCCAAACGGACCATTAACAGTAAACACAGACGGAACCGTAACGGTAGCAGAGAACACAAAAGCAGGAGAATACACAGTAGA
>NZ_FNMV01000038.1 GCF_900106645.1 Flavobacterium degerlachei | reverse complement strand
GTGTTTCTCGAAGCGGGTGCAAAAGTACAACTTCTTTTTAATCTCGCAAGTGTTTTTTAAAAGTTTTTTAAGAAACTTTCGTTTCTGCTTTTCTTCTAAAAAAACCCGGTTTCCCGTGTTTCACTTACTCAATATATTAAAGAACTTATTCGTTGTTGCGGGTGCAAAAGTACCACCTTTATTGAGTAATTCAAGCTTTTTATTCGCCTTTTTTTGATGTTTTTTCTACTTCGGGTTTAAATTATTGAAAACCAGCCTTTTGAAAGTGAAAGTTTTTTCTCCGCCCGACCCGATTCGAAGGAGAGGGAGGCTTTAATGAAGCGGTTTGAACTGTCGTCGCAAAATCTAACCTTCTCCAAGAACACTACCGTCGGTCCAACAAGGCAGCCCAACTCCAGCCTTCCAATTGCATTTTATCCCAGATGTTCCCAAAAAAAGCTATTCTAAAAAAAACAGAATGACTATATGAGATATGCCCACGCCCTTTTAAAGTCGAATCAACCCCAAATCAAAAACCAAAAACAGACAGCAGTGACTCCTTAAAGGAAAGCAAGTCCTTAAATTCTCGGCAACCAACTCCAGTCAACACCAAAATCGCGCTTCATTGCCGCTACAAATCAATGCTACATTGACTGTTTATCTAAAAGATGTCACTTTTAAAGAATGTAAATTGAGATTGAAGAATTAACTTTAGGTGACATCCTTCAGTTCCAGTTCCAGGGAGAACCGCCTAAACCCCTGGAGATATCTTTTTTTCATTGTATCTGGGAAAAACCAGAGCACGTCTCCGAATAAATCAAAAAGCATCCGCCAATCTTTCGCATTGAAAACGCACTACGGACATTTAGAGTCCTAATTAAACAAGGAGGCTTCAGGTTCTTGCCGTCTTATTTGATGGAGAATGAATTTAACCAAAGCTAATTCTCGGGGATTTGCTGCGCTTTTATTTTAGAACACAGCTCCATTTATTCTTCCTTGCTAAAATGCAGCTTCCTTTTTGTAGCATATAAGGATCGAGCCATCGGAATCTTGGCAATTCCGTGATCCTAGATTAGTACTTAGTATGGATCAGGAACAAAACCTGGGGAGGATTTAATAAAAATATAGATATTTGCAGAGCAAAACAATAATAAATGGATTCATTCGAGCTTTTAAAA
>NZ_FNMV01000043.1 GCF_900106645.1 Flavobacterium degerlachei | reverse complement strand
CCAACAGCTAGCGCAACAACGCAGCCTACTTGTGCAGTAGCAACAGGAACCGTTACAATATCTGCGCCAATAGGAGCTGACTTTCAATATAATGTTGATGGTGGAACTTACCAAAGTTCGGTAACTTTTTCAGGATTAACAGCGGGATCACATACCTTTACAACAAGACGTATTTCAGATAACACTTGTGTATCTTCTGCAAGAGATGTAAAAGTTGGAAATTATATTTGCGCAGTTGATGATGCAGGATCAAGTGTAAATGGACTTGTAGGGGGAACAGCATTCACAAATGTATTATCAAATGACACCTTAAATGGAGTTGCAGTAGTAGCTAGCGATGTTACAACCACTTTTGTGTCATCTACCAATGGAGGAATTACTTTATTAGGAACTAATGTAGTTGTAAAAGCGGGAACTCCAGCAGGAAACTATAGTTTAGTATACCAAATCTGCGAAGTATTAAATGCCGACAACTGTTCAACAGCGACAGTAACGGTAACAGTAGTTGCAGCACCAATCAAAGCAGTAAATGATGTTGCAGGACCAATCAACGGAATAGTTGGCGGAGATGCAGGAATCAATGTATTGGATAATGATTTATTGAATGGTGTTAAAGTAACTCCATCAGATGTAAAAATCACTTCTACTCCAAACGGACCATTAACAGTAAACACAGACGGAACCGTAACGGTAGCAGAGAACACAAAAGCAGGAGAATACACAGTAGACTATACGATCTGCGAAGTATTAAATGCAGAGAACTGTTCAACAGCGACAGTAACGGTAACAGTAGTTGCAGCACCAATCAAAGCAGTAAATGATGTTGCAGGACCAATCAACGGAATAGTTGGCGGAGATGCAGGAATCAATGTATTGGATAATGATTTATTGAATGGTGTTAAAGTAACTCCATCAGATGTAAAAATCACTTCTACTCCAAACGGACCATTAACAGTAAACACAGACGGAACCGTAACGGTAGCAGAGAACACAAAAGCAGGAGAATACACAGTAGACTATACGATCTGCGAAGTAT